>NZ_JBIBFQ010000001.1:0-1205409 GCF_042955955.1 Streptomyces sp. NPDC008317 | reverse complement strand
GATGTCTCCGCGTTCACCAGCCCCGACAAGCCGGACACGGCGACGCTGGTGCTGAACTCGTACCCGTTCCAGGCACCCGGCCCGGCCGTCGCGGCGACGGCGCCCTCCGAGAGTTCCGGGGGGCGCCGTCGCGGCAGAGGGCATTCACCCCAACTGCCGCTGTGCTCCGAGCCCTTCGGCGAACCACCGGGTCAGCGTCGTCGGGTGGGTGATCGCGGTGCCGACCACGACCGTGAAGGCTCCCGCGGCGAGGGCCGACCGGGCCTGGGCGGGGGTGTGGACACGGCCCTCGGCGACGACGGGGACCGACAGGTCCGCGCTGAGGCGGGCGACCAGGGCGAGGTCGGGACCGTCCGGGTGCGGGCCGCTGCCCGTATAGCCGGACAGCGTGGTGCCGACCAGGTCCGCGCCGAGGTCCGCCGCCGCGACGCCCTCCTCGTAGCTGGAGACGTCGGCCATGAGCAGGCGGCCCGCGCGGTGCACGGCCGTGACGGTACGTTCCAGGGTCTCGCCGCCGGGGCGCGGGCGGAAGGTGGCGTCGACCGCGACGATATCCGCGCCGGTCGCGGCGACGGCGAGGGCGTGCCGCTCGGTCGGGGTGATGTAGACGCCCGAAGTGCCGTCCTTCCAGAGGCCGATGAGGGGGACGTCGGTGACCGCGCGGATCGCGCGCAGGTCGTCGAGGCCCTGCGCCCGGATACCGGCCGCGCCGCCTTCCCGGACGGCGAGCGCCATCTGACGCATGATCAGCGGGTCGCGCAGCGGCTCCCCCGGATACGCCTGGCACGAGACGACGAGCCGGCCGCGCAGCCGTTCCAGGACGCCGCCGGGGTCGGCGGCCGACGTGGGCCGACCGCCCGAAGTCGGTTGACCTTCACGGCCGTTCACGCCAGCGCCTCCCGTCCCAGGAGCGCGGCCCCGTACAGCGCGGCGTCGTCGCCGAGCGAGCCCGCCCGCAGCGGGGTCCCGGCGACGGCCGGGACCAGGTGGGAGGCGACGGTCGTCCGCAGGGTGTCCCACCAGACGGGTCCGCAGCGGCTCACCCCGCCGCCGAGGAGGACGAGGTCGGGGGCCAGGACGTTGACGAGGCCGCCGACGGCTTCGCCGAGCGCGGTGGCGCCTGCGCGCAGGACGGTCAGCGCCGTCGGATCGCCGTCCTGCGCGCGGGAGTTGACAAGGCGGAGGGTCGCGGGCGCGGCGCCCGTCTCGTATCCGGGCCGCGCGCCCGCCAGTTCGCGGTAGGCCGCCGTCATCGCCGGTCCGGACGCCGCGGCCTCCACGTGTCCGACGCCCCCGCAGGGGCAGGGCAGCCCGGCCGCGGCGGGCACCGGCAGGTGACCGGCCTCGCCCGCAGCGCCACCGGCGCCGTGGTGGACGCGTCCGTCGATCAGGACGCAGCCGCCGACGCCGGTGCCGACCGTGAGGAGCAGCACGCAGGCGTGCCCGGCGGCGGCGCCGCGCCAATGCTCGCCGAGCGCATGGGCGTTGACGTCGTTGTCGACGCCGACCGGCAGGCCGAGCCGGGCGGCGAGCAGCCCGCGCAGGTCGGTGCCGCCCCAGCCGGGGAGCGCGGACGTGGCCGACCGTACCCGGCCGGTACCGGGGTCGATGACGCCCGCGCTGCCGACGCCGACGGCGTCCACGGGCCTGCCGAGCAGGGTCACCGCGCGGGCCGCGGTGTCCAGCACGGCGGCCGGGCCCTGCCGCGCCGGGGTGGGCAGGGTGGCGCGGTCGAGCAGCACGCCCTCGGGGGTGACCAGGGCGGCCGCCGTCTTGGTCCCGCCGATGTCGACTCCGGCGAGCAGCGTCATCGCAGGCCCGCCTGCTCCAGGATCGCGCCGATACGGCCGGTCTCGGCGTCGGTGAGCGGGCGCATCGGCGGGCTGACGGTGTTGCGGGCGATGACGCCGAGCAGCGTCAGCGCGGTCTTGAACGCGCCGAGGCCGGACGCCGTACCGGACGCGGTGGCCGGGTCGGCGACGGCGACGATGTCGAAGAGCCGGGCCAACCGGTCCTGTTCGGCGCGGGCCGCCGTCCAGTCGCCGCGCGCCGCGGCGTCGTGCAGCCGCCGGTAGCCGTGCGGGTCGACGTTGCCGAGGCCGGGAACCGAGCCGTGCGCGCCGCCGAGCAGCATCGCGTCCACGACGACCTCGTGCCCGGTGAGCAGCGCGAAGTCCGGCACGTCCCTGGTGTCGAGGATGAGTTGACGGAATGTCACATCGTCGCCGCTGGAGTCCTTGACCCCGGCCAGCACCCCGTCGGCGGCCAGTGCGCCGACCAGCTGCCGGGAGAGCTTGCTGTGGACGCAGACCGGGATGTCGTAGGCGAGTACCGGCACCTCGATCGCGGCCGCGACCGTCCGGAAGTGCCGGTCGATCTCGGTGGGATGGGTGCGGGTGTAGAAGGGGGCGGTCGTGACGACCGCGCTGGCGCCGCGCGCGACGGCGGTACGGGCGCGCTCCAGCACCTTGTTGGTGGTGGTCTCGATGGCGCCCGCCAGCACCGGCACCTGGCCGCCCGCGGCCTTCACCACCACGTCGAGCACCGTCTCCTGCTGCTCGTCGGTGAGATAGGCGACCTCGCCAGAACTCCCCAGCGCGAACAGGCCGTCGACACCGCCGCCGATGAGGTGGCCGACCACGCGCTCCAGCGACGCGACGTCCACCGCGCCGTCGTCGGTCAGCGGGGTGACGACGGGCGGGACGACGCCGGAGAACCGGGGTGTACGGGCAATCACGAAGTGCTCCTTGTGCCGTGGTGCGCGGCGGTCGCCGCCGCGGTGGTCCTGGGGTGTACGCAGTGCCATTGGTGGTCGCCGTCCCGTGTGGCGGCGGGGAAGGCGGTCGCGCAGGTGTCGTCCGCCTTCCAGCACCGGGTGCGGAACGGACAGCCGGAGGGCGGGTGGGTGGCCGACGGCACGGGGCCGTTGAGCACGATCCGCTCGGTGGTCCCCAGCAGGCTCGGTGTGGCGGAGAACAGCGCCTGGGTGTACGGGTGGGCGGGCGCGGCCGACACCTGGGCGGCCGGGCCCTCCTCCACGATCCGCCCGAGGTAGAGGACCGCGAGCCGGTCCGACAGGTGGCGCACCGTCTGGATGTCGTGCGAGATGAAGACCATGCCGAGGCCGAGCCGGGACCGCAGGTCCATCAGCAGGTTGAGCACCTGCGCGCGGACCGAGACGTCGAGGGCGCTGGTCGGTTCGTCGGCGACGATCAGCTCGGGTTCCAGCGCGAGCGCCCTGGCGATGGCGACCCGCTGGCGCTGCCCGCCGGAGAGCTGTCCCGGCAGCGCCTGCCGGGTGTGCCCGGGCAGGCCCACCAGCTCCAGCAGTTCCGTCACCCGCTGTTCGCGGGCGCGCGGGGTGCCGCGCCGGTGCACGTCCAGCGGGTCGCGCAGGATGCGGCCGACCGGCATCCGCGGGTTGAGGGCGGTGGACGGGTCCTGGAAGACCACGCCGACGGACGCGCCGAACTCCTGGCGGCGCCTGGCCGCCGGCAGCTCCCACAGATCCTCGCCGCGGAACATGACCCGGCCCTCGGTCGGCCGTTGCAGACCGGTCAGCACCCGCGCCAGCGTCGACTTGCCGCAGCCGGACTCACCGACCAGGCCGACGATCTCACCGCGCTCCACCGTCAGCGACGCCCCGGTCAGCGCGTGCACGGCGTCGTGCCGGAACAGGCCGCCGCCGCGCGCCCGGTGCCTGACGTGGACCTCTTCGACGCGGATCATCGTCCGCTCCTTTGCAGCAGTACGGGTTCGGCCGCGTGGTGGCAGGCGACGCCGTGCGCCGCGACGGGCAGGGGGGACACGGCGGTTGCGGCGCGCGGGTCCGTCGCCGGGGCCGGCCGCCCCGTCAGCTCGGGGGCGCGGGTCCCGCACACCTCGGTGGCCGCGCCGCACCGGGAGGCGAAGCGGCATCCGGCGCCGAACTGGCGCGGCGCGGGCACCACGCCGCTGATCTGGTGCAGCCGGTCGGCGCCCGCCTCCAGCGAGGTGACCGAGCCGAGCAGGCCGCGGGTGTAGTGGTGGGCGGGGTCGGACAGCAGCGCCCGGGTGTCGCCGGTCTCGGCGACCTGCCCCGCGTACATCACCGCCACCCGGTGGGCGAGCCCGCTGACCAGCGCGAGGTCGTGCGAGACCAGGATCATCGCGAATCCCAGTTCGTCGCGCAGCCGGGTGAGGAGTTCGACGACCTGCGCCTGGACGGTGACGTCGAGCGCGGTGGTGGGTTCGTCGGCGATGAGCAGCCGGGGGCTGCGGGACAGCGCCATGGCGATCAGTACGCGCTGCCGCTGGCCGCCGGACAGCTCGTGCGGGTAGCTGCGCAGCGTGCGTTCCGGGGAGAGGCCGACGAGTTCGAGCAGTTCCGCCGGGCTCTGCGTGCCGCCGCGCGAGGTGAGCTGCTTGAGCTGGCGGCCGATGAGGACCGACGGGTTCAGCGACGACATCGCGTCCTGGTAGACCATGGCGATCTCGGGCCCCGCCAGCACCCTGCGGCGGCGGGGCGACATGCCGAGCAGGTCCTCGCCGCGGTAGTCGATGGCACCGCTCACCCGCGCGTTGCGGGCCAGCAGGCCCATGACGGCCAGGCTCGTGATGCTCTTGCCGCAGCCGGACTCCCCGACCAGACCGAGGGTCTCGCCCTCCCTGACGGTGAGCGAGATGCCGTCGACCACCGGCACGTCGCCGTAGCGGTCGGGGAAGCGGATCGACAGGTCCCGGATGGAGAGCAGTTCCGCGGCGGTGGCGGGCACCGCCGCGAGCGGCGGCGGATTCCGCGTCATGCGTTCGGCGAGCAGGACGAGGCTGCGCTGTACGGCGGCGGCCCGTTCGTCGTCGTCCGCCCGCGTCCGGCGGGGAAGCGGCGTGTCCTGGGGCGCGGTGTCACCGGCCGGGCGGTCCGTACCGGAGGCGGTGGCCGCGGGGGCGACTCCGGCCGCGGCCGCGGGTACGGCCGCCCCCGATACGGCCGCCGCCGCGGGTACGGCCTCCGGCGCCGCTCCGGCCGCCGCTCCCGGCGCCGCCGAGGCGTCGGTCAGTCCCTCGGACAGGATGTTCAGGGCCAGGACGGTGACGAGCAGCACCAGGCCGGGGAAGAGGGTGGCCCACCATCCGCCGGACAGCAGGATCTGCCGCCCGTACGAGAGCACGTTGCCCCAGCTCGGCTCGGGGTCCTTCACGCCGGCGCCGATGAAGGACAGGCTCGCCTCGAAGATGATCGCCTCGGCGACCAGCACGGTGGCGAAGACCATGACGGGCGCGGCGCAGTTGACGGCCACGTGCCGCAGCACGATGTAGGCGCGACGGGCGCCGATGACCTTCTCCGCAGCGACGTAGTCCTCGCCGTACTGCGCGAGGACGTTGGCCCGTACGACGCGGGCGAGCGAGGGGACGTACACCGCGGCGATGGTGAAGATCAGGACGGGCACGCTGGAGCCGAAGACGGTGACCAGGACGGCGGCGAGCGCGATCGGCGGGAAGGACATGACGACGTCCAGCACCCGCATCACCGACTCGTCGCCCCACTTGGGCGAGGTGGCCGCGAGCGAACCGAGGACCGCGCCGACGACGACGGCGACGGCCGTGGAGCCGAGGCCGATCACCAGCGAGTAGCGGGCGCCGTAGACGACCCGGGCGAAGATGTCCCGGCCGATCCGGTCGGTGCCGAACCAGTGCCGGGAGCCGGGGGGTTGGACGGGTATGCCGGTGGTCAGCGGATTGTCCGCGACCAGCGGCGCGCACACCGCGGCCAGGACCACGACGGCCAGGACGACGAGCGAGATCCGTGCGGCGAGCGGCAGCGCGCGGAAACGGATGCCGGGACGCGACAGCTTGGCGACGACGCGTTGGGGGCCAGTGAACAGGAACATCTCACACCGTCCTGATGCGCGGGTTGACCAGCAGATAGAGCAGGTCGACGACGACGTTGACGACCAGGAAGGCGAGCGCGATCATCAGGACGGTCCCCTGCACCAGGGCCACATCGCCGCCGGTGACGCCCTCCAGGATGAGCTTGCCCATGCCGGGAAGGTCGAAGATCGTCTCGATGACGACGGCGCCGCTGAGCAGGTAACCGACCTTGACGCCCAGCACGGTGAGCGGGGTGACCAGCGCGTTGCGCAGCACGGACCGGATGACCAGCAGCCGTGGCAGGCCGTTGCCGGTGGCTGTGCGGACGTAGTCGCGGTCGAGTTCGGTGACCATCGAGGTGCGGATGAGCCGGGCGAGCGAGGCCGCGACCGGGACCGCGAGCGAGACCGCCGGGAGCGTCATGCAGCGCAGCCAACCGGTGAAGGAGTCACCGGGGTTGACGTATCCGCCGGTCGGGAAGAGCGAACTGTCCAGGGCGAACTGCTGGATCAGCAGCACGCCCAGCCAGAAGGAGGGCACCGCGACACCGGCCATCGACACCACGCGGAAGACGTGGTCGGGCCAGCGGTCCCGGTACACCGCGCCGACCACGCCGAGCGCGACGGCGAGCACGATCGCGATCAGCAGCCCCAGCAGCGTCAGTTGCAAGGTGAGCGGGAAGGCGACGGTGATCCGGTCGACCACCGGCTGGCTCGGCGGCACGGTCACTCCGAGGTCGCCGTGCAGCAACTGGTTCAGAAAGTGCGCGTAGCGGACGGGCAGCGGGTCGTCGAGCCCGTTGGCGTGCGCGAACGCCGCGCGGGCGGCGGCCGTCGAGTTCTCCCCCAGGGCGTTGTAGGCGGGGTCCACGGGAGAGAACTGGAGCACGACGAAGACCAGCAAGGTGATGCCGAGGATCATCACCGGCATGATCGCCACGCGGCGCAGCGCGAGCCGAAGGAAAGCGAACATCGGGCGTTCCTAGCAGTAGGTCCTGGACGACTGGCGGGTCCGGGACCCGCGCGGGGAGCGCGGGCGGCTCGTACGCGGGAGGTACGAGCCGCTCACGCACCGGGCGCGCGGGCCCCGGTCCTGGCGGCTCACGCCGGGGACACGCCGAGGAACGACAGACCGGTGGTGGGCACGGGGCTGAAGCCGGCCAGCGCGTGCCCGTCCCACGCGGTCGGGAGCTTGCGGTGCAGGATCGGGTAGAGCGGCGCCTGCTCGGCGACGATGTCGGTGACCTGGGACCACAGCTTCGTACGGGTCGCGTCGTCGGTGGTGCGGGCGGCCTGGTCGAGCAGCGAGACGACCTGCTTGCCCTGGGCGGTGCCCGACCAGCGGTAGCGGGTCTCGGGCCAGGTCCCGACGTAGAACCAGCGCATCAGCAGGTCGACGTCGTTGCCGAACACCGAGGGGTCGCCCGGGGCGACGAGGAGGTCGAAGTCGCCGGTGTCGATCTTCGCGTACTGGGCGGAGGACTGGCCGATGCTGAGCGTGGTCCTGACGCCGACGGCGTCCCAGCTCTCCTTGACCAGCGGGGCGATGTCCTGCACCCAGGAGGTGTCGGTGGTCAGGACGGTCACCTTCAGGTCGCTGACGCCCGCGGCCTGGAGCAGCGCCTTGGCCTTGGCGGGGTCGTGGCCGTAGACCGTGGCGGCCTTGACGTAGTCGGGGTGGCTGGGCTGGAGGTAGCCGCTGGCCGGGGTGGCCTGGCCCGACATGGCGGTGGCGATGATCTTGTCGGTGTCCAGCGCGTAGTGCAGGGCCTGGCGCACCCGCTGGTCGTCGAACGGCTTCTTCGCGCAGTTGAACATCAGGAAGAGGTTGCCGAAGGACGCGGCCGACTCGACGGTGACCTTGCGCTTGAGGCCGGCCATGTCGATGTACGGCACGTCCTCGATGGCCGCGACCCGGCCGGACTGCACGGCGCTGACCCGCGCGGAGGCGTCCGAGAGCAGATTCCAGGTCATCGCCTCGGCCTTGGCCGGGTAGCGCCCGTTGTACCGCGCGTACTTCTTGAAGACGATCTTGTCCTCGCGGGTGGCCGACACCAGCGCGTACGGTCCGGAGCCGACCGGCTTCGCGTCAAAGCCCTTCTCGTCGGCCTGGACGATCTTCTTCGGCACGATCTTGACGACGGATATGCGGGAGGGGAAGAGCGCGAAGGGGTACTTCAGCGCGAACTCGACCGTGTGGGCGTCCACCGCCCGCGCAGAGCGCAGGAAGGGCAGGAACTGCGCCATCAGCGAGGCGTTCTTCGGGTCGAGGATGCGCTCGAAGCTGAAGACCACGTCATCGGCGGTGACCGGGGAGCCGTCGTGGAAGGTGGCCCCGTCGCGCAGGGTGGCGCGGTACGTCGTCGGGCCGACCTGGACGGGCAGCGCCGTGGCGAGGGCAGGGCGGGCGGTGAGCGAGACCGGGTTGAGGTCCACCAGACCCTCGAAGATGTGCCAGTTGGCCGCGACCGGGGTGGCGCCGGAGGAAGTCATCGGGTCGAAGCCGGTGGACAGGGCGTACGAGATCCCCGCCGTGATGGTGGCGCCGCCGGTCCCGCCGCCGGTCCCCTTGCTGGCCGCGGAGTCGGGGGCGTTGGTCGAGGAGGGTCCGCCGCACGCGGCGAGGGCGCCGGTGAAGGCGGCGGCAGCGCCGACCGCGCCGGTGTACCGCAGGAATGCGCGGCGATCGACTCTGGCGGGTGTCCGTCGAGAAGACACGGGGAACCTCCGGGCAGGGGTGAGCAGGAATGAGGTGGACGGTGGAGACGGGCGAAGCGGAAGCCGGTCGCGGGGCCCGGCGGACTGCGGACCGGCCGTCGCGTGCCCGGCCGATGGTGCGGCCGTCGCGTGCCCGGCCGGTGGTGCGGCCGTCGTATGCCCGGCCGGTGGTGTGTGCCCGGCCGGGCCGCCGCGGACGCCGGGAGGGCGGTTCCGCGGGCGGGAGTGGGGCGCGGGCGGCCAGAGTACGCCGGTGGGACGACCACTCTGTGCAACATCAGACATAAGATGTCTGATGGCTGATAGGGTTGGACCGTAGTCGTTGGAACGAGAGGGGTCAAGAGGTGGACGGAACTCGCGATGCGGGCAACGGACGGGGTCGTCGCCTGCTGATGCACGAGGTCAGCGAGGGCATCAAACGTTACATCCTGGACAATGGGCTCCGTCCGGGGGACGTCCTGCCCACCGAGAACGAGCTGTGCGAGGCCCTGGACGCCAGCCGCTCCAGCGTCCGCGAGGCCGTGAAGACCCTCGACGTCCTCGACATCGTGGAGGTGCGCCGGGGGCACGGCACCTACGTCGGCCGCCTCGGACTGTCCGCGCTCGTGGAAAGCCTCACGTTCCGTGGCATGCTCGACCGCGACGACGACATGCAGCTCATGCTGGAGCTGGCCGACATGCGCGAGCTGTTCGAGCGCGGCATGGCCGACCGCATCGTGGCCGCGCTCGACTCCGCCGACCTGGACGCCCTCGCCGCGCTGGTGGACGACATGAACGCGTCCGGCAGCGGCGACGGGACCGGTTTCGTCGAGGCCGACCGGGCCTTCCACGCCCTTCTGGTCGCGCCGCTCGGCAACGAACTGATCGGCCAGCTCTCGGCGGCGTTCTGGGACGTCTACATCGTCGTGGCCCCGCAGCTCACCGGGATCAGCAGGGCGGAGGAGGTGGAGACCGTCCACCACCACCACCGAATCGTGGAGGCCGCGCGCGACCGGGACGCGGCGGCCTTCGCCGCGGCCGTCTCCGACCACTACGCGCCGGTCCGGCGGCGGATCGCCGAGGCGCGGGCGGCGGCGGAGGGGAAGGCGGGGACGCCGGAGGCACGGGAGCGTGCGGTCATCGCGCCGAGGCGGCGCTCCGGATCTTGACGGGGTCGGACCCCGGCCCTAGGGTCCCTCGACAGCAGACATCTGATGTCGTTCGTCAGGTGTCAGACCTGAGATACGTCCTGTCGAGCGCGGTGTCCGCCGCGAGCTGAGGAGTCCCCTGTGCCGCCGCCGTTGCCGCCCGCCTCCCCCGAAGTGCCCGTACCGTCCGTGGCACCCGTGCCGTCTGTGGCATCCGTGCCGTCCGTACCGGTCGTGCCGCCTGTGTCTCCGTACGCCCGATCAGCGCGAAGGGGATCGGGCCGGAGGGGAGCGGCGCGGGCGGTCGGCCGGACGCTGCTCCCCGTGACGGTCGTCGTCGCGGCGGCGGCCGCACCGCTGGCCACGGCGACGCCCGGGTACCCGGCCACCCCGGGTGCCCAGACCGCCGTCGTCAGCCAGGACTGCGTCAGCAGCCGGATACGGGTCGCCCTCGGCAATCCGACCGCCGCGAGCACCACCTTCACCGTGACGTGGCCGGGGAACGGCACCTGGACGCCGGCCGTCGCGGCGGGCGACCGCTCGGACCTGTTCTTCACCAAGGCGAGCGGCACGGCGTACTCCTTCCGCGTCACCACGCCCCAGGGCCTGGACACGACCCTGTCCGGCACGCTGAACTGCGATGGAGCCCTGGGCTCCCAGGTCGGCATGGACTGCCCGCGCGCCGCCGACGGTTCACCGCCCGCCACTCACGCCCTGCGCGTGACGCTGGTCAACCGCTCCCCCGTCCAGCAGACCTTCACCGTCGCCTGGCCCGGCCGCGGCGGCTCCCCCTGGACCAGGACCGTCGCCGCCGGAGCCTCGGACGACTCGCTGTACTGGACGGTCGCCAACGGCACGCCGTACACGTTCACCACGACCACGCCGACCGGCTACAGCCGTACCGAATCCGGCACCGCCACCTGCGGACTGGCCTCCGGCACACCGGGGTTGAACGCCCAGACGCTGTTCAGCCCGGCCACGCCCATCAGCGGCCTCAACCGGCTCTCGGCGGACGGCAGCACGTACGAGACGTACACCGGCACCGCCGCCTCCGTACGCATCCCGGCCATGGCCGTCACCAGGAGCGGCACCGTCATCGCCATGGCCGACGCGCGGGTCGACAGCAGCGCCGACCTCGGCGGCGCGAGCAACAACATCCAAGTCGCCCTGCGCCGCAGCTCCGACGGCGGCGCCACCTGGACCGCGCCCGCCGTCGTCGCCCACGCGCCCACCACGCACGAGGGATACGGGGACAGCAGCCTGCTCGTCGACCGGTCCGTCGGCGCGAACGGCAAGGTGTTCGCCTTCATCAACTACTCGCCGGCGCCCGGCATCGGCTACTACGGTTCCGCGGCCGGCTCCAACTCCGCGACCGACACGACCGCGATGCACATCCGCTACATCGCCTCGACCGACAACGGCGCCACCTGGAGCGCCCCCGTCGACCTCAACCCCCAGGTCAAGAGCACCGGTTGGGCCGGGCTCTTCGCCTCCTCGGGCCACGGCACCCAACTGGCCAGCGGGCGGCTGGTGCAGCCCATCGTGTACCGCGAGAACGGCGTGGACCACGCGGGCGACATCTACTCCGACGACCACGGCGCCACCTGGCACGCGGGACCGGCGGCGGCGACCGGCGTCAACGAGAGCAAGGTCGTCCAGCGCGGCAACGGCAAGGTCGTCCAGAACCTCCGCTCCAACGCGGGCGGCAACCGCTGGTACGCCACCGCGGGCGACGCCTCCCCGGCCGGAGCGACCGACGTCGCCAGCGCGTTCGGCCCGGCCTGGAACGCCGGCCTGGTCGACCCCGGTTGCAACGCCGACGAGATCTCCTACCTCCAGCCCTCCCAACTCGGCGCGAACGGAGCCCCCACGACCACCTCGGTCGCGCTCCTCAGCAACAACGCCTCCACCGCCCGTTCCGAACTGACCGTCCGCGTCAGCCAGGACGACGGCGCCACCTGGCCCCACCAGGCGCTCATCAAGTCCAAGGCCGCCGGTTACTCCACCCTGGCCGTCCTCCAGGGCGGCTCGATCGCCGACCTCTACGAAATCGGCGACACGGGCGGCATCGTCTTCGCCGCCTTCACGCTGCCCTGGGTCCAACAGGCGCCCTGACCCACGCCGTTGGGGTGAGCGCCCTCACCCGGGGGCCATCCCGCCGCGCCCCGGCCCGGCGGCTTCCCCGCTCAGGGGAGGACGCCCGCCGGGGTGCGGACGGTACCGACGGTCCGGCGCAGGCGGGCGGCGTCCCGGCTGGGGGGCGCGCCGAACTGGCGACGGTACTCGCGGCTGAACTGCGAGGGGTTGTCGTAGCCGACGCGCTGCCCGACCCCCGTGACGTCGCCCGGGTGGGTGGTGAGCAGCAGCCGGGCCTCCTGGAGCCGGATCTGCTTCTGGAACTGGATCGGGCTCATCGCGGTCACCGCCTGGAAGTTGCGGTAGAAGGCGGACACGCTCATACCGGACTGCCGCGCCACGTCCTCGACGCGGAAGGGCTGCGCGTAGTGCTCGCGGATCCAGCGCACGGCGCGCGAGACATGGCTGAGGCTGCTGTCGGCCAGACCGAACTGCCGTACCGCCGCGCCCTGTTCGCCGGTGATCAGCCGCCACAGGATCTCGCGCTTGACGAGGGGCGCGAGGACGGCCCGGTCGTGCGGCTCGTCGAGCAGGCGCAGCAGCCGGACGACCGCGTCGAGCAGCGCGGGCGGCGCGTCGCTGACGACGATGCCCGACGGCGTACCGCCCCCGGTGCGGGGGGAGTTGCCAGGCCCGGCCTGGAGCAGCAGTTCGGCGACGGCGGACGGTTCGAGGACCAGGCCGAACCCCAACGCCGGTTCCTCGGCGTCGGCTTGGAGGAACTGTCCCGTGACCGGCAGATCCACGGACGCGATCAGGTACTGCCCGGCCCCGTACTCGAAGACCCGCTCCCCCAGGGCCAGGCGTTTGGCGCCCTGGGCGATGACCGCCAGGACCGTGCCGGACATCGAGGGGGCGGGCGGGTCGGGGCGGTCGACCTTCGAGACGAGGACGCCGTCGATGGCGGTGGTCCAGCCGGAGCGCGGCGCGTGCCGTGCCAGCAGGCCGCGCAGCTCGTCCAGGTGTTCTTCACGGGTCATACGTCCATTGCACCACCCCACCGTGCCCTGGCTCCCGTGGCGGCGAGGATCGTGCAAGTACGAGCGAGGAACGTTCTAACGTTTCCGCAGGTCAGAGCGGTTCAATGGAATCACCGCACTCCAACGGAGAGAAGAAGGATTCCATGAACGCGAACTACGGCTTCAACGCCACGCTGACCGCCAAGGCCGGAATGAGCGACCAGCTCGTCGAGCTACTGCTGACCGGTCTGGACGAGGGCAGCCCCGGCGCGAGCGAGCACTGCGTCGTCTACCTCGTCTCCCGCTCCGCCTCCGACCCGGACGTCGTCCACGTCACCGAGGGCTGGACCAGCGAGGAGGACCACCACCGCGTCTTCGCCGGCGAGGCCGCGCAGGCCATCGTGGCGCGGATCGGCCCGCTGCTGGCCAAGGAGTCCGACTACACGGATTACGTGCCGGTGCGGGGCAAGGCCGCTTTCTGATCCGCCTGCTCCGACCTCCCATCCGCCGGCTCCCGCTTACCGGCTCATCCGTCGGCTCCCGCTTTCTGATGCGCCAGTCCGCCACCACCACCCTCTCCACCTCTTGAGAAAGGCACCGCCCATGACCACGCCCCGCCCCCGCCCCGGCCTCGACCCCGAACTGCACGACCTGCTCGCCGACTTGCCGCTGATGTCCGGGCTCAGCCCGGAGGTGCTCGCGCAGGTCCGCCCCTTCTCCTCGGCGCCCGTCGAACCGCTCCTGGAAGGGCGCGCGATCGACCGCCGCGAGGTGACCGTCCCGAGCCGGGACGGCGAACCGATCGCGCTGTCGGTCTTCAGCCCCGCGGCCACCGGCGGCCGTACCACCGCGGCGCCCTGCGTCTACTGGATGCACGGCGGCGGGATGGTCATGGGCGACCGCTTCTCCCAGATAGACATTCCGCTGGAGTGGCTCGACGCGTGCGGCGCCGTCGTGGTCACCGTCGAGTACCGGCTCGCGCCGGAGTCCGGCGGCACGATCCCCGTCGAGGACTGCTACCAGGGGCTGCTCTGGGTCGCCGAGCACGCGGCCGAGCTGGGCATCGACCCCGCCCGTATCGTCGTCGCGGGTGCCAGCGCGGGCGGCGGCCTCGCCGCCGGGGTGGCGCTGGCGGCCCGCGACCGGCAGGCCCCGGCCATCGCCGCCCAGGTGCTGATCGGCCCCATGCTCGACCACCGCAACACCACCGCCTCCAGCCGGCAGTACGCGAACGAACCCGGCGTATGGACCCGCGAGATGAACGAGTTCGGCTGGAGCTGCCTGCTCGGCGGCCTCGTCGGCGACGACGTACCCGCGTACGTATCGCCCGCCCTGGCCGACGACCTGTCGAATCTGCCGACCGCCTACATCGACACCGGTTCCGCCGAGGTCTTCCGCGACGAGGACACCGACTACGCCACCCGGATCTGGGCGGCCGGCGGCCAGGCCGAGCTCCACGTCTGGGCGGGCGGCTTCCACGGCTTCGACGCGCTGTACCCGCAGGCCCGTATCGCGGCCACCGCCCGCAGGACCCGCACCGACTGGCTCGCCCGCGCCCTGTCCGCGTAGGCCCGCCCGGCCGGGTGATCCCGCCCGGTCGCGTAATCCGGCCCGGTCACGTAACCCCATCCGGCCGCGTAGGCCCACCCGGTCACGTAAGCCCACCCCCATCTGGAGGACCACCATGAACGTCGCCATCGTCACCGGGGCCAGCTCCGGCATCGGACAGAGCGCCGCGATCGAGATCGCCAAACGCGGAACCGGCGTCATCCTCACCTACGCCAACAACCCGGCCGGCGGCCGGGAGACCGTCGCCGCCATCGAGAAGGCAGGCGGCACAGCCGTCGCCCTGCCCCTGGACGTCGGCGAGGCCGGCACCTTCGCCGCCTTCCGCGACACCGTGGCCGCCGTACTGCACGACACCTGGCAGCGCGACACCTTCGACTACCTGGTCAACAACGCCGGTCTCTCCCTCACCTCGCTGATCGAGGACACCACCGAGGAGACCTTCGACCGGCTCATGCGCGTCCTGCTCAAGGGTCCGTACTTCCTGACGCAGAAGCTGCTCCCCCTGATGGCCGACGGCGGCGCCATCGTCAACACGAGCAGCAACTCGACCGCGTCCGCCGGCCTCGAACCCGGCTACTCCGTCTACGCCTCGATGAAGGGCGGCCTCGACGTCCTGACCCGCTACATGGCCAAGGAATTCAGCCCGCGCGGCATCCGGGTCAACGCCGTCTCCCCCGGCTCCACCCGCACCCGCATCGCCAACGACGCCTTCACCCAGTTCCCCGAGGTCATCCCGGCCCTCGCCGCGAAGACCGCGCTCGGCCGCCTCGGCGAACCCGCCGACATCGGCCCCATGATCGCCGCCCTCACCTCCCCCGAGTCCCGCTGGGTCACCGCCCAGACCATCGAGGTCTCGGGCGGCTACAACCTCTAGCGCCTCTAGAACCTCTAGCGCCTCTAGCACCTCTGGACCGGCCCCCCGGCGGCGGACCCGCTGCGCGCACAGGCCGCCGTCCGGGTGGCGGCGGCACCCGCAGACGGGTGAGGGCTGCGCACGTTCGGCCCAACGTGGCAATTTATCCTAGTTGTTGGAGATTGTCCGGCGTATTTTCAGCGGTGCCCATGCGTGTCATTGCACATCAGGAACAGGAGAAGTCCCTTGGCGACATTCGCTGCTCTTCCTTCCCTCCGAGGCCGCATCATCACCGGCGCCAGCGCGCTGACCACCGCCGTCGTACTCGGCACCACGCTGCTCGGCGCGACGGCCGCCCAGGCCGCCGCCCCGACCGCCACCCCGGCCCGCCCGTACGGCACGGTCGTCGCCGGTGACGGCGTGGTCCAGCGCCAGTTCCCGAGCACGGACTCGTCCGTCAAGGGCTCGCTGCGCTACCACCAGCAGGTCGGCCTGCGCTGCAAGGTCCGCGCCCAGAACATCGCGGGCAACGACGTCTGGTACCTGCTGCGCGACAACTCGAACTGGGTCTCGGCGAAGTACGTCGACAACACCGGCAACGTCTCCTACTGCAAGGACGTCCTGCGCAGCGACCTCTCCACCCTGAAGGCAATCCCCAAGGGCGCCAAGGGCTGACCCCCTCCCCCGCGCACGAGCCGGCCCGGAGTCGCCCAAGTCCCCACCCGCGACTCCGGGCCGGCCTCATTGCCGTGGCGCGGCACCGGGCCACCCGCTCACGCACGCCGACGGCCAACTGCATGCGAAAACCCAGTGGTGAATCGGCACGGCCCTCATCCACACTGCGCCGATGAGCGCCCCCCGCGGAGACGCGTCAGCGGGAGACGGCATGCATCAGGGCGTCGGTGTCGTGCGTGCCCAGCAGGACGAACACCGGGGTCCGGCTCAGGTCGGCGGCGTAGCCCGTCAGCTCGGCGGGTCCGTGGATCGTCCTCCGGTGCAGGACGTCGTACCACTGGCCCGGCGGGACATGGATGTCGCGCCGCGTCTGATCGGTGAGGACGGGCGCGGCCATCAGCGAGTCGCCGAGCAGCCACTGGTCGGCGATCGTGTAGGCCGCCTCATCCTGCGGGTAGTTGAAGAACAGCGGCTTCATGATCGGTTCCCCGGTGCGCACCGCCCGCTCGGCCTGCGACTCGATGTACGGCGCGAGGCGTTCGTGCGCCTGGACCGCGGCGACGTAGAGGTCGACCGTCTCCTGATCGTACTTCTGGCTGCCGTAGGCGTTGGACACTCCGAGCGGCGAGGTGGAGGAGTACATCAGCGGCATCAGCGACGCCGCCTGCGCCCACCGCACGAGCACCTGCTTGGCAGGCGGGGCCTTGCTCAGTGAACCGCCGATCATGTCCGTCTCGACGAAGGGGTAGCCGACGGTACTGATCGAGAGGTTCTGCGCCACCGCCGCGCGCAGCGAGACCCAGCTTGTTCCCTTGTCGATCTGCCGGGTGACGAAGCCGTACCGCTGCGAGCCGGTCCAGTGGATCCGTACGCCGGCGCCTTGCAGGTCGAACTGGTCGCACAGTTCCGCGCCGAGCTTGAGGTAGTCGAGCGCGGTGTGACCGGGATACGGCGCACAGGTCTCGTCGTAGAAGCGGGTGTCGAATTTGAACCCGTCGACGCCGTAGTCCTGCCGCAGGCTCTGAAGGTTCCCGACATACCAGGCGCGGGCCTCGGGATTGGCGATGTCGACGATGCCGGCGGTGCCGTTCCACCACTTGACCAGGCCCGGTTCGGCCGGGTCGGTCCGCGATTTCAGGAGGTAGCCGTGGTCGGCGGCATAGGAGAAGTTGTCGGCGTCGGTGTTGATCCACAGCGTGACCCAGATCCCGAAGTCGTATCCCATCGCGTGGATCTCGTCGGACATCGCCTTCGGCGCCGGGAATTTGCTGTTGAAGGTGAAGTCGCCGTAATGGCTCATCCAGCCGTCGTCCATCTGGACCGTGTGCCCCGGCACTCCCGCGTCGTGCAGACTCCTGGCCCAGCCCAGCAGCGAGTCCTGTGAGACGGCGGAGTAGAACTGCGCCCACGAGTTCCACAACGGCTTGGCGAACTGCGCGCTCGACGCGTCGCTCTTGGCGGGCGTGCCGGTGATGCCGATGTAGTTCTCATAGACGTCTCTGGCGTTGCGTTCCACGAAGACGGTGGCGTCCATCGTGGAACTCTGGGTGAGCGTGTAGCCGAAGACACCCTGCTGCGCGTCGTTGATGGACACATCCATGACGTCTTCGGTGTTGACCCACAAGCCGGTGCCCCGCTGGGTGAACCAGAACGGCTCGGTGACCAGATACTCCGCGGGCGCCATCGTCTTGTCCCGGACCTTGCCGGAGTCCAACGGCCACGGCTGGTCGATGTACGGCGCACCGGTCGCGGTCACCGCCTCGCCCTGCCCGTACCAGTGACCGGCAGACTCGACCAGATAATGGCTGGCCACCTTGGTCGCGGCCACCTGTCCCTGGACCGACCAGGTCATCCGGTACCGGTCAGCGGCCGGAGTGATCCGGTAGGTCACGGTGCTGCCGGGTACGGTGGTCGCCAGCGTCAGTACGAGCACACCGTCGCTCCACCGCGCGCTCGTAACGGACGTGGCGGTCGCCCACGCTCCCTGGGCCGTGCGGAAGACCGCGGGGCCGGACCCCGACGACGCGGACGAGCCCGCATCGGTCTGCAACACCACCTTGCGATCGCGCAGTGTGGTGATCTGGAAGGGCGACTTGGTGACGACCACGGTGTAGCCCGGGGCCTTCGCCGCGGCCGACACAATAAGTCTGACGCTGTCGACGGTGTCCTCGAACCGCGTGGGCGCCGGGGCTCCGGTCGCACCGTTCCCCGGCTGCCCGGTCGCGCGCGACTCGCCACGAGCAGCCGACTGACCACTCGTCAAAAGCGCACCCGACACGCCGACCGCTCCGCCGACGGCGAGCAAACGCCTTCGAGGCATCCCTTGTTCAGCCATGGTGCTCCTCCTGGTGAGCAGCGTCGAGTCGCTGCATTGGATGGTGCGGCTGTCGAACGGACATGGCCTTCAGTATCCGATCCCAGGGCCGGGCGGGGCCCCGCTGAGACGGCCCGATCACTGCGCAGCGCAGGCTAGCCAGTCCCATTCGTGAGCACAATAGCTCGAAACATGGCCATATCGAGCAACGCGGCTCATTTTCCGCACCAGAGCGCGCCGGAGCCGCGCCGGGGTCGCGGCGGGATCGCGGCGGGATCGCGGCGGGCCGCGGCGAGCAGGTGCCGGTGGCGGAGGTGCTCGCGGTGGATGTGGACGGTCGCAGCGATGTCCACGGCCGCCAGGTCCACATCGACGACCCCCGCGGCCGCGCCGTCACCTGCCGGTGCGGCGGCGGGCCAGGAGGCGCGGATCGCGGCCGGCGCACGGCGCCCACCAGGATCGAGCACAGTCGGGCTTCGGTGCTGGTCGGATCCCCCGGCGTAGTCGGTAGCCGTCGTCCCCGGTGTGACCCGTGTGGCTGGTGTGCCCCGTGTGCTGGGCGCGTCCGGGCGGAGGTCACCGACGGCGTGCCTAGGGTGCCTTTGATCCCGGTTTGCCGCAGTGGGCGGTGGCTGGTCGTCGAGGAGAGGCCGATGAGGCAGAGGTTGTGTTGGATCGCGTTGAGCGCGCTGGTACTGGCCGCCGCTCCGGTGACTGCCGCGGCAACGAGCCCACAGGCCGCGCGTTTTGTGCCGGCACCTGGTTCGGACAGCAGCGTGGTGACGGTGCGGACCGGGGGAGACCGGGTCTCTGAGGACGCGGCGGCGCCGCTGGCAGGAGTGGGCCTCGCGCTGTACGCGAGTCCGGACGCGACCGATCCAATCGGACAGGCGTGGGCCCGGTGCACGTCCGACGCCGAGGGGGACTGCAGCTTCGTCGTCCCGGACACCGCCGCGGGCCAGGCGAACCATTCCGCGGTGATGACGGTGCGCCAGACGGCGGCGCCGACCGGGTGGTACACCAACCCGGTGCTGCGCACCGGACCGGGCAGCGGCTCGGGGTCGGTGGCCTCGCCCTATCGGTTCCAGACCCCGCCGCTGCAAGCGGGGAACACCTACCGGTCGACGCGCGAGTTCATGTACAGCTCGAACAACGGGCTGCCCACACGGTCGGGCGGGGTATGGCAGTCCTCGCGGGACAATCCGCCGCTGCCGCCGTCGTGCGGTCTGGACGTCGCGGTCGTGCTCGACCTGTCGGCCTCGGTCGGCAGCCAGCTGCCGGCGCTGAAGGCCGCGACGGACGCCTTCACCGACGCGCTGACCGGCACGCCCTCGCGGATGGCGCTGTTCTCCTTCGACGAGGCGTCGCCGTCCACCAGCGTGGGCGTGAACTATCCGCAGCTGCGTTCGGTGTCCACGCAGGCCGGAGCGGACTCCTTCAAGGACCTGTACGCCGACTGGACGCTGGGCAAGGGCACGAACTGGGACCAGGCGCTGTGGGCGGTGGCGCAGGCACCGGAGCACTACGACGCGACCGTGGTACTGACCGACGGCAACCCGACCCGTTTCGGCGAACGCCGGGGCGACGGGTCGAACACCCACTTCATTGACGTGGAGAACGGCGTCTTCTCCGCCAACTCCGTGAAGGCGAAGGACACCCGGGTGATCGCGCTGGGTGTGGGCAGCGGCGTCGCGGGGGTGTCCGGGCTGAACCTGCGGGCGATCTCCGGACCGACCGCGTTCGACGGGTCCAACACCGTGGCCGCGGACTACTTCCAGACCGCTGACTTCGGCCAGGCCGGCCGCCAACTGCACGACCTGGCAGTGGACAAGTGCACCGGCACGATCAACGTGGTCAAGCAGATCGCACCGGCCGACACCACCGGCGAAGACGTGACCGGCTCGGTTCCGGCCGGCCCGGGGTGGACCTTCGCTGCCTCCACCACCACACCGGGAGTCACCGGCCTGCCCGACTCCCGGACCACCACCGCCGACGGCACCGGCACGGTCACCTTCACCCCCGGCTACGGCGCCAACCCCTCTGCTGACGTCACGGTGGACGAGATCCAGCACCCCGGATACCAGCTGGTCACCCAGGGCGGCCAGAACGCGGTGTGCACCGACCTCGACACCGGCCGGCGCGTACCGGTGGAGAACACCGCGTCTGCGGCCGGCCCCGGCTTCGCCGTCGACGCTCCCCGCCAGGACGCGGTCACCTGCACCGTCTACAACCGGCCCGCGGAGGACGACGGCGAAGCCGACCTGACCGTCGACAAGGAGTGGGACGTCGACGGGCACCTCTACCCCGAGGGCACCCAACCCGACGGCCTCGACGCCCAGCTCACCCTCACCGGCCCCGACACCGCGTCACCGACACCGCAGCCTTGGGGCGTCGCCCGCCCCGGCTACACAGTGGGCGACCAGGTGACGATCGGTGAACAGGTCCACCTGGGCAACGACGCCTGCACGCTCACCCGCTCCGAAATCACCGAGATCGACGGCACGCCCGTGGACCTGCCCTTGCCGTACGAGACCACCCTCACGGCACACCACCAGCACGCCACCGTCACGAACACCGTGACCTGCTGCCCACCCGATGACGGCGGCGAGCACGGCGGCTACGGGAGCAGCAGCGACGCGCACGGCGCAGACGGCCGCCATGGCGTGACCGTCGCCCGCGGCCACCGCGCCGCCCTGGACCGCCCCGGCCGCTGACCGGCCGGCCGACCCCTGCGCACCACCATTCCAGCGCCAGCCTGCATCCCAGTCTCGGCGGACGGTTCCCCGACCCATGCTGGTTCGCGCGCGTACCCGAGGGTGGAGATCCCGACGTGGGCCACACCCGCTACGTGCGGGCCGCGTTCGCGGCTGCCGACGACGCGGTCTGCGACGCCCTGGCCCGCGGCTGGCTGCCGGGCGAGCGGGTCGCGGTCGTCCACGCCGCGACCCGGGCCGACCTCAGCCCCTGCTCACCTGCGGCGACGCCACCGACGTCATTGTGACCGCCGCCGACGTGGGTTTCGACGGCGAAGAGATGCGGCTCGGGGCGTCGGTGGGGATCTACGACCGGCCCGCGCAGGAAGTCTGCCGTCCCTTCCCCAAGGGCACACGAGGGTTCGTCCTGGGCGAGGGGGCCGCGGCAGAATCTACGAGCACCCCGGTCACCAGACTGAATTTTCCGTGGGGGTCGGCGCCAGCCCGACCCGGCGCCGCAGCGAGGCCTGCTCCTGATCCGTCAACCGGACGTGGCACCGGCGCCGCGCCGGACCGCCGCGCCCGCGTTCCACGACGACGGCGGGTGACTTCGGCGGGTCATAGCGCTCGACCCGGTCGACCGAAGCCCCGGGGCTTGCAGGTCAGGATTTCAGCGCGACCTCGTGGCTGGACTCGGTGGGCAGCACCCGGCCGCGGCAGCCTCCCAGGATCCTGCCCATCGCGGTCTTCTCCGCCGAGGTGATCCACAGCTTGTACTTCGTCTTCACCGCGACCTGCCGTGCCACGTACTCGCACCGGAATCCGGCCGCTGCCTGCGGCAGCCAACCGCTGGCGTCGTCGTCGCCCTTGTCGTCGTTCGCCGGGCCGTCCGCGGTGGTCAGGTTCAGCGGATCGTTGGCCAACTGCTCGCGCACCGGCTTCGACAGCGCCTTCGCGCCGGTCTGCCAGGCGTTGCCGAGCGCCACCATATGGTCGATCCGCAGCGCCGGACTCGTCTTCCGGCCCCGGGTGAAGCGGATCGTCCGGCCGGTGCAGGGGTCCTTCAGGACACCGGACTCGACCTCGCACCTGCCCTCGAGCTTCACCTCGGTGAGATCACACCGCAGGATGTCGTCCCTCGTCTCGCAGCCGTTGTGGCCGCCGGGCGCGCCTTGGCCGTCGGACGCGCCTTGGCCGTCGGACGCGCCTCGGCCGTCGGTCCACGCCGCGCCGAAGTCGGCGATCCGGTCGTAGCCGGAGATCGGCCCGTCCGGCTTCACCGCGAGCTTCGCCAGCGCCCCCAGTGCCGACCCGCTGCTGATGGAGCGGGCGACACCCGCGCTCCGCGCGGGCACCTTCCCGTTCGCGCTATCGGACTTCGGCTGGCAGCCCGCCAGCACCAGCCCCGCCAGACGAGTGCGCAAGGACGGATCTAGGACGGATCCAGGACGGAAGCTCTTAGCCTCGATTAGCAGGGTGACAGTCGGCTGGGCCGCCTGGTGGCCGGGCCACGGCCCCGCACGGCATCCGAGCGGGATGCATCACCCATCGCCGGATACTGACAATTATGAGGACTGGGAGAAACACTCAATGGCTCGTGTGATCACGGCTCTCGGCGCGCTTGTGTTGGCTGGGGCATCGATCCTCGGCGCGTCCTCGCAGGCGTCTGCGGATCCGAATCCGAACGTTCACGACTCCAACCCGCAGATGGCCACGCTGATCACCCAGTACCACGCGGGGGTCTACAGCTCCCCCCGGGCGGACTCCAAGAAGATCGACGGCCTCATCCTCGCGCCGGGGCAGCAAGCTTACGTGGACTGCTGGGTGTCCGGCGGCACCGTCGGCACCACCGGCGACGTCTGGTACCGCACCTCGGGGATCACGGTGAACGGCACCTACCTCGATGTATATACCTCCTCCGGGGGCCCCGGCTGGACCTACGGGCCGTACGTGGATGGTGACCAGAGGTTCTGGATGTCGCCTGGTGGTCTGCCCCACTGCTAGCGCCGCATCAGGCAACGTTCGCCTGATCCGAGCCGAGATCCTGATCCGCGCGCTGGACCGGCGCCCCGGTAGCGAGTCCGACGATCAGCAGTCCTGAACCCTGGCTGCGCCGCGCAACCGGCTGCGTCACCCCGGCCACGGCGGGCCCGGCATCGCGGTCACAGGCTGGCCCGTTCGGCGAGGGCGACTTGCTGCGCGCGGTGCACCCGGCATACCGGCTGGGTCGGCAGCGCGGGCCGGTCGCACGGCACGCCGTCCAGCCCTGTGCACGTCACCCGATTCATGCCCGGCGCCGGGTCGATCACCCGGCCCTCCTGCTCCTGGCGGCATGGCTTGCACAGCCCGTCGAACACTGCGGCACCGGTCAGGAAGATCCGCGCACCGCGGTTGCAGCAGGCGCCGCGCCGCCGGTTGTCCAACCCGCCCGGGACAATCTGCACGGCATGGCGCGGGACACGGTCGTCCTCGCAGCCCGGACAGGCCCCGGACCGATCTGCGGCGGCGCCGTGGTCCGGGCACATGCCCTGCTCGATGCGGCGGGCCGGCGGCGGTCGGCGACGATCGAGGCGCACACCTCGCAGCGCGCGCCGATCGACCACAGCACGCCGGCCTCGCAGTCCTCGAGGCCACAGCCCCACCGCGGCAGTGCCACTCCGAGCAGCCACCGGCCCGGCTCCCGGATGTCGGCCGGGACGGCTGCGGCGAACCTGGCGCGCAGCCGTGCCGCCAGCCGCTCGGGGTCGGTGCCGGTGCCGGTGCGCAGCTGCCGCCCGGCCTCCCGGGCGATCTGCCGCTGCATGAACGCGCTGTCCACCTGCTCCAGCAGCCAGTGCACCGGCTCCCGCACGCCGTAGATCGCGGCGGACATGGTCAACTGCGGTCCGGTGTACGACGGCCGGACCAGCCCCCGCCCTTGCTGCGCTTTCGTCTTCGACCTTCGGCGCGAGATGCTCTCCATCCGCGCGGAGCACGAGACCAGCGCCGCCGATCGCGGCCGCACTCGAGGTCGAACGGTTTTCCACAGCCGGCCCGGCGACTACCAGCGCCACCGACGCGATGGGAGTGGGCGGGGTCGGCGGGAACGTCACGACGTACACCTACGACGCGCTCGGACGCCCGCACACCGCCACCGACGGGCGCGGCATCACCACCACGGACGCCTACGACGACCGCGACCGCACCACCGGCGTGACCGCCTCCGGCGGCGCGACCGTGGGCTACGTGTTCGACGGTGACGGCAACCAGACCTCCCGCACCGATGCCACCGGCACCACCACGTACCTGCCGGACGCCCTGAACCGCGAGTCGCTGCGCACCCTGGCCGACGGCTCGGCAACGCTGCTGACGTACGACCCGGCCGGGAACGTCGTCACCTACACCGACCCCACCGGACCGGTGGTCTACGGGTACGACAATGCCAACTACCTCAAGACGCTCAAGGACCCCTCCGGGTCGACCACCACATACCAGTACAACAACGACGACGTCCTGACCTCGGTCGCCTACCCCGGCGGCACCACGCAGACCATCACCCCGGACAACTCCGGCCGCCCCTCGAACATCAAGACCGCCGCCGGCTCCACGACACTGGTCGACCTCTCCTACACCTACACCTCCGGGAAGTCAGGCACGGACGGCGACCTGCGGCACACCCGCACCGACAACCAGGCCGGAAAGACCATCACCTACAGCTACGACTCCCACAACCGCCTCGCCAAGGCAAAGGAGTCGGCCACCGCGATCTGGCTGTACTGCTACGACGCCGCCGGGAACACCGTGTCAGCCACGGCCGGCTCCGACGACGCCTGCCCCGGCACCACCACCTACACCTACAACGACGCCTCAGAGCTGACCTCCAAGAACGGCTCCGCCACCGGCTGGACCTACAACCCGGCCGGCGACGAAACCAACGGCGCCTCCACCACCGGCATCCGCACAGGCGAGACCTGGTCGGACTTCAACCAGCTCACCTCCCTCACCGCCGCCGGCACCGCCTACACCGCCGCCTACGCCGGCACCGACAACGCCGAACGCACCCAACTCGGCGCCACGGCCTTCCACAACGGCCCCGAAGGACTCGCCGCCTCCACCGCCACCGGCGCCGACACCGGATTCACCCGCGAGCCCGGGGGCACACTCAACTCCATGAGGACCGGGGGAAAGAGCTACTACTACCTCACCGACGCCGACGGCTCCGTCCTCGGCCTGGTCGACAACGCCGCGCACCGCGTGAACACCTACACCTACAACCCCACCGGCATGCCCCGCACCGGCGGCGTGAGCGAGACCGTCCCCCAGCCCTACCGCTACTACGGCGCCTACCTCGACCCCACCGGCCTGTACAAAATGGGCGCCCGCTACTACGACGCCGTCACCGAACGCTTCACCCAAACCGACCCCAACGGGCTCGGATTCCTCGATGCCGTTAGCGAGTGGGCTGGACCGGTTGGCGACCTCGCTCAAGCTGGCTATCACGCATACCAAGGCGACACAAAAGCTTTGTGGGGAGACTTGGCTGGTGTTATGGCTGGTGGAATCGTAGGAGGTATGTGCACTAGCCTTGCCGTGGCAGGAGCTCCTGAGACTGAAGGAATTTCCCTTGTAGCGGGACTGAGGTGCTACGCACTTTCCAACACGGGGAGCCAATATGTATCAGGTGAAGTCTCAGGATAATTGATTTGAGTTCTGCGCAAGATTTCTGGGGCTGAGGCGACGCAGTCGCCTCAGCCCCTTCATGAAAGTAGAGTCAGAGGGGGCAACTGCATGCCTGATCTCGGATGGAACATTCGACAGCGTGCGGCACTGCGACGTTCGGTCATCTTCACTAGTGTATTTGTATTCCTTGGGCTGGTGCTTTCAATCGCACTTATCGCCATGGGAAACAAAGGCGGGTGGTTCCTTCTGGCGTTCATTCTTATGCTATCAGGTCCCTTTTTCTACATCATGCGGGTGAAGTCAAAATCCCAGCCCTGAGGTAATGGTCACGAGGAGCATTAACTGAGCCTTTTCAGCGGGTCACCGATCGGGGGACGGGGGCGGCGTGAGGGCGGGGCCGCAACGGACAGGGCTCCCGTCACGAGACCCTCGCCCGCCTTGCAGTCGCCTTCGGGATATCCGTCGGCACCGCGCATGGATACGTCACCGCCGTCACCGGCCTGCTTGCCGATCGTGCCCCGGGACTGCTGAAGATGCTGCGCGACAACGACCCGGACTTCGTCCTCCTCGATGGGACCCTCGCCGAGTGCGATCGCGTAGGCGACAGCCGCGCCGACTATTCGGCCAAGCATCGCCGCCATGGCGTGAACGTCCAGGTCGTCACGGATCCCGCCGCGGGGTCCTGTGGATCTCGTCCGCCCTGCCCGGCCGCACTCGAGCGACGGCAGGCTGGTGATGCCGTTGGCGGCAACCGGCCACCGTGTCACTGCGATCGAACGAGACCCGGTCGCTCTTCGGGGTGGTCTCGTCAGCCTGCCCGACGGCACCGAGGCCCACGCCCCCGGCCTGATCGAGCGGCTTCAGCAGGAAGGGCTGTCCGATCGCGTGGACATCGTGGAAGGGGACTTCCTCGACGCCGGGCTGCCCGCCGACGCGCAATACGACGCCGTCTGGACAAGCTGCTCCTGGCATTACAGTGCCAACCACCACCGGCCCCTGGCCGACTTCGTCACCCGCATGCAGGGCTTGGTGCGCGTCCACGGCCTGTTCGGCGCCGAGTTCATGATGCCCGTCACGGCCCGGCACCACCTGAGTGAGCACTACACGTCCCCCGAACGACTCAGCCCGCTCTTCTCCGACGGCTGGAACATCCAACTAACCCTGCGATCCGGCCAGTACGTCGAACGCCGCACATCGGCCAACCCCACCCGCACACCCATCGCATGGGCGTACTCCTGGCGACCCGCACCTCTCCCGTGACCTCTGAAAGGGCATGAAGCGATCATGAAGCACGAGTACGAAGCGAAGTTCCTCGCCGTCGACGTCGCCGGACTCCAAGCCAAGCTCGCGGCCCTCGGCGCGGTCCAGGCGTTCCCCCGCACCCTACTCACCAGGAAGATCTTCGAGAGCGACGTCCTCGACGGCTCCCAATGGGTACGCCTCCGCCACGAAGGCACCCGCACGACCCTCACCCTCAAGCAGGTCACCGACGCCACGTCCATCCACGGGACGACCGAGATCGAGACCGAGGTCGGCGACCTCCACGCCATGGCCGAGATCCTCACCAACTTCGGCCTGCGTGAGGTCCGTTACCAGGAGAACTTCCGCGAGGAATGGCAGCTCGGCGACGTAGCCTTCGACTTCGACACCTGGCCCGACCTCCCCACCTTCCTGGAGATCGAAGGACCCGACGAACCGTCCGTCCGCGACGCCGCGGCCCGCCTCGGCCTCGACTACGCGAACGCCCGCTTCGGCAGCGTCGACACTATCTACAAGACCGAGGCCAGCCGCGACATCCTCGCCGAGCCGACCCTCCTCTTCGCCGACGCCAGCAAGACCGCGGAGCCCGCGGCGGCCTCGCAGCATCAGTAATTGCCGGAGCACAGCCGTGCTGACGGAGCTCTCCCTCCAGCATCGCGTCATCCCCGGGATAGCTGCCTTCGCCCGCGGCGGCCTCCCGGAGCCAGCGATGACAGACGACGGCAACGACTGGACCGACAGCTACTGCTAGCTGTTCTGCGGCCAGCAGTGGACCCGCGTCCTGTGGATCGGCCCGGCGAACGTCGCCGGAGCCCAGGCACCGATGTACGCATGCGGCCCCTGCATCAACGAACTCCAGGAACGGGTCTGGCAGGCAATCCTTCTCACCGACGGCCCGGCGCAGCCCGGTTCAGTCCCACCGCCGGAGCCGGGACGCTCGCCAGTGAGGGCCGGTGGCGCGCGGCACCGATGTCGCCGGGCTTGACTTGGCATCGGTTCGCCCGGCCCGGATGGAACGGCTGCGGTCAGGTCCGCTGAGCAGCCCTTCTCTCGGAGGGGTCCACCGCATGGTGGACCCCTCCGAGCTTCACCCAGGAGGACGGCTCCTGGCTGCACCCCGGCAAGGTCACCGACCTCTTCGAACGGCTCGTCGCCGCCTCCGGCCTGCCGCCGATCCGGCTGCACGACCTCCGCCACGGCGCTGCCACGCTGATGCTCGCCGCTGGCGTCGACGTGAAGGTCGTCTCCGACACGCTCGGGCACAGCGACACCCGGATCACGCGGGACATCTACCAGAGCGTCCTGCCCGAGGTCGGCAAGAACGCCGCCGAAGCCACCGCCAAGCTCGTCCCCCTCCAACGCAAGGCCGAGGCGGAGCAGGCCCGGAAGGTCGCGAAGAAGGCGAAGGAAGCCCAGGCCAGGGCAAAGAAGAAGGGCAAGCGGAAGAAGCCCAAAACGTAGATCCAAAAGCGCCCCGCTCACGCATCGCTCACGCAAGCCGTCCACCGCCGTCCGAGCGGCCAGACGTAACGCGCGCTAGAAAAGCCAAAAGGCCAGGTCACGGGCTATGTGACCTGGCCTTTTCGGGAGCCGCCTTCGGGATTCGAACCCGAGACCTACGCATTACGAGTGCGTTGCTCTGGCCAACTGAGCTAAGGCGGCGCGCTGCGCCTTGATGCCAAGGGTGGCAGGCGCAGCGGCGCCAAGTCTACAGGGTTCCGGGGGGTGGTTCGGACCGTTGGGGGATCAAGGGGGGTGCAGGTCAGGGGTTAGGTGCACTTCTGGTCTTTGGGGGGGACGGTGTCGTCGAGGAGGTAGGCGTTGACGGCGGTGTCGATGCAGTCGGAGCCGCGGGCGTAGGCGGTGTGGCCGTCGCCGTCGTAGGTGAGGAGGTGGCCGGAGGAGAGCTGGGAGGCGAGGGAGACGGCCCAGGCGTACGGGGTGGCGGGGTCGCGGATGGTGCCGACGACGAGGATCGGGGCGGCGCCCTTGGCCTCGATGCGCTGGGCGTGGCCGGTGGACGGCAGGGGCCAGTAGCCGCAGATGAGGGAGGACCAGGCCAGGGTCGTACCGAAGTGCGGGGAGGCGGCGCGGAAGGAGGGGAGGGCGCGTTCGACGTCGGCCGGGGAGGACAGGGCCGGGGGCAGGTCGAGGCAGTTGACGGCGGCGTTGGCGTACATCAGATTGCTGTACTTGCCCTTGTCGTCGCGCTCGTAGTAGCTGTCGGAGAGCTTGAGCAGCGGGCCGCCGTCGTCCTTGAGGGCGCTGGCCAGGGCGCCGCGCAGGGTCGGCCAGGCGCCCTCGTCGTACATCGCGGCGATGACGCCGGTCGTGCCGAGGGCCTCGGTGAGCGGGCGGCTGGTGCCGGTGGAGAGCGGGTGGCTGTCCAGGGAGGCGAAGAACGCGTCGAGGTGCTTGCCCGCGTCGTCGGTGGACGTCGTGCCGAGCGGGCAGTCGGAGCGCTTGACGCAGTCCGCCGCGAACGCCTTGAAGGCGACCTCGAAGCCGCCGGCCTGGGCGCGGCTGCTCTCCAGCGCGCCGACGGAGGGGTCCATGGCGCCGTCGAGCACGAGACGGCCGACGCGCTGCGGGAAGAGCCCGGCGTAGGTGGCCCCGAGGAAGGTGCCGTACGACTTTCCGACGTACGTCAGTTTCTGGTCGCCGAGCAGCGCGCGCAGGATGTCCATGTCGCGGGCGGACTCGACGGTCGAGACGTGGCCGAGGATCTTGGCGGAACGCTTCTCGCAGCCGTTGGCGAAGCCGCGGTCGGCGGTGACGAGCTTGTTGACCTCGGCGTTGTCGTCGGGCGTGGTGTCGACGGCCGTGAACGCGTCCATCTGCGGGTCGCTGAGGCATTCGACGGGCTCGCTGCGGGCGACGCCGCGCGGGTCGACGGCGGCCATGTCGTACCGCGAGGTGACCGCGGTCGGGTAGCCGAGGGCCGCGTACTGGAGGTAGTCGATCGCCGAGCCGCCGGGGCCGCCGGGGTTGACCAGCAGCGAGCCGAGGCGTTTGCCCGGGCCTGTCGCCTTCTTGCGGGCGACGGCGAGCTTGAGGTCGTCGGCGGTGACGGGGTGCGCGTAGTCCAGCGGGACCTTCATGGTCGAGCACTGGAAGCCGGGGACGCCGCAGTCGTGCCACGACAGCTTCTGTCCGTAGTACGGCGCCAGGTCCGCGGGGCTCTCGGACGGCAGCGGTTTGAGCGAGGTGGTGGCGGGGACCGGCGACGACGCCGCGGCCTTGTGCCCGCCCCCCTCTGAGGTGCATGCGGACAGCAGCAGTCCGGTCACCGCGATCACGGTGGCCGGGATGCGGAGCAGGCGCTTGGAGTGCATCGGCGGCTCGGATCCTCCCGTCGGGTGCTTGCGAGCGTATCGGCCGGGGGGCGGGGACAGACGCTCAAGCTGTCCCCTTACGAGTGATACGCACGATTATGAGCGTTTGAGGGGGGTGGGGGTGGGCGCCGCCCCGGTCGCGGCGTGGGCTTCCGGTACGGCTGTCGCGTGACCGGCCTTCGATACGGCCGAGGTGCCGGGCGCCTCCGGTACGGCCGAGGTGCCGCGCGGCTTCGATACGGCCGAGGCGGCTTTACGGCTCGGCCCCTCCAGCTTCTCCGTCAGATACCCCGCGACCAGCGCGTACATCTCGCGCCGCACCCGTACGCCGTCGATGATCCGGACCTGGTCGCCGCGCGGGCGCAGGGCGGCGCGCAGGCGCAACGCCGAGGCGCGCGGGGCCAGTTCGCCGGTGGTGGCGGCCAGGAGCAGGGCCGGGTGCGGGCCCGCTGCCGGGGCGAGCGGCGGATACGTACCGGAGATCCCGGCGGCGGCGCGGTACCGGCCCGGGTGGCTCAGCGCCTCGTGCACCGCGCAGGGCGCCTGCGCGCCGAGGCCGATGACGGCGTGCGCGCCGCTCGCGGGCAGCGCGCGGAAGTGGCGGGCGGCCTCCGCCAGGACGGCGACCGGGTCCTGACCGCAGTCGCGCGGCATGACCAGCAGGAACGGATTGGCCAGGCCGCGCTTGGCCTGTACGGCGAAGCCCTCGAAGAGGTCGGGGGCGCCGGTGGCGGGCAGGTGCGCGAGGACGACGGGGTACGCGAGGCTCGCCGCACCCGCCGACTCGTAACGCGGCGGCAGCCAGACGCGGATGCCGTCGCGCAGTTCCATCAGGGTGCCGCCCGCCGGGTGGCCGACCGTACGCATCTCGGGCGCCGGCGGGGCGGGGGCGGGGGTACGGCTGGGGGCGGGCGGCACGGTGGCCGTGGCCTCGGCCGACTCCCCGGCGGGGGCCCGGTCGGCGCGGCCGGTGTCGCGGGAGTCGCTGAGCAGCGGCACGGCGAGCGACAGGGCGGTGAGCGCCGCGACCCCGGCCGCACCCGCGCGCAGGGCGGTGCCGAGGCGGTCGGCGGGCAGTTCGTACGGCCGCCCGGCGCGCTCTGACCACCAGTGCCGCAGGGCGCGGTGGGCCAGCAGTACGGCGGCGGCGGTCGCCGCGAGCAGCAGGACGGACAGGACGACGTCGGCCACGGCGGAACCCCTCGGGTGCGGGTGCGCTCCCGCTGGGACGGTGCGGCCGGGTACGGGGGGCTGGTCCTCGGGCCGGGGCCTTGGACCAGGTTCTTGGGCCTTGGCCTTGGCCTTGGACCGGGGCCTTGGGCCGGACCCTTGGGCCTGGTCGGGTCCTCGGGTCGGTCCTCGGGGTGGGATGCCCCCCGGGGCGGTTGGTGATTCCGTACGGCGGCGGAAGCGCGGGAACGCTGTCTGCACCTTGCAACGGCTGCGGGCCGTGGGGTGGGAGACGTTACGGGGGCGGGGGCGGGATCACCCGGACGGACCAAGGGGGTGCCTTTCCGGCGGATGAACCCTCCGGCCGCCGGGGACCCTTCCGGCGGACGGACCCCGAGCCGCGGCTCGGCCCTCAGCCCGCTCGTAGCGCCAGGGTCATGGCCTCCACCGCCAGCAGCGGGGCGACGTTACGGTCCAGGGCGTCGCGGCAGGCGAGCACGGCCTCGATCCTGCGCAGGCTGTTCTCCGGCCGGGACGACGACGCGATCTGCTCGATGCCCTCGCGGACCTCGGTGTTCGCGATGCCGACCGCCGAGCCGAGCTGCAACGACAGCACGTCGCGGTAGAAACCGGCGAGGTCGGTGAGCGCGAGGTCGAGGGTGTCGCGCTGCGTACGCGTCGAACGCCGCTTCTGCCGGTCCGCCAGCTCCTTCATCGCGCCCGCCGTGCCGCGCGGCATCCGGCTGCCCGCGCCCGCCGCCGCGCCGAGGGCCGCCCGCATCTCCTCGGTCTCCTTGCCGTCGACCTCCTCCGCGACCGCCTTCGCGTCCTCCTGCGCCGCGTCCACCAACTCCTGCGCCGCGCGCAGGCACCCGCCGATGTCCGCGACCCGCAGCGGTACGCGCAGCACCGCGGCGCGGCGGGACCGTGCCTGCTCGTCCGTCGCCAGCCGCCTCGCACGCCCTATGTGGCCCTGGGTCGCCCGCGCGACCCGCTCCGCCAGCGCCGGGTCGATGCCGTCGCGCCGCATCAGTACGTCCGCGACCGCCTCGGCCGAGGGCGTACGCAGGCTCAACAGCCTGCACCGCGAACGGATCGTCGGCAGCGCGTCCTCCACCGACGGCGCGCACAGCAGCCACACCGTGCGGGGGGCGGGCTCCTCGACGGCTTTCAGCAGTACGTTGCCCGCGCCTTCCGTCAGGCGGTCCGCGTCTTCCATGACGATGACCTGCCAGCGGCCTCCGGCCGGGGACAGCGCGGCGCGCCGCACCAGGTCACGGGTCTCTTTGACGCCGATGGAGAGGAGGTCCGTGCGGACGAATTCCACGTCGGCGTGGGTGCCGACGGCCGTGGTGTGGCAGCCGTCGCAGAAGCCGCAGCCGGGGGCGGCGCCGAGGGCTCGGTCGGGGCTGACGCATTGGAGTGCGGCGGCGAAGGCTCTGGCGGCGGTGGATCGGCCCGAGCCGGGGGGGCCGGTGAACAGCCAGGCGTGCGTCATTCTTGACGCCTCGGGTTGTGGACGGCCTTCTTCGTGGGCCGTCACCAAGGCGTTTGCGTCTGCCGCCGCCGCTGATAGCTCCGCGACTACGCGCTGCTGGCCGACGACGTCGTCCCATACCGTCATGTCGACCTCCCTTCGCCTTGTCCCCGTCGGTTCCCCGAGGACCATTCTGCGTCACCCCACTGACAGGGGTGGGCGCCTTTGCGGTGCCTGGGCCTTCCCGCCCGCCCACCCGTGCGGGTGCTTTCTTCGTCTGCGGGTGCCGCCTGTGCCTGGTCGGTCCCGGCCCGGGGCACCTCCTCGGGCGACGAACCTGCGGCCACCTCCACTCGCTTCTGCCCTTGCCCGTTCGTCCCCCTGCGGGGGCACCCCGCACCGTCCCCTCCGGTCCGCCGGCGCCCGCCTGTCCGCTGTGGCTGGGGGGAGGGGGTGGCAGGGGGTGCGGCCCCCGCGCGACCGACCGTCCAGCCGGGGCGGGAGGAGGGGGCGGGTGGGCGAAGGGGGGGTGGGTGGGGTGCCGGACCTGTACGCAAGACGGTCCGTTGGGGTGGCCGGGCAGGGGGGGTGGGTGGGAGCCCGACCCCTGCGCCCCCCGACCTCCCGGCGGGGCGGGCGGAAGGGGGTGGGTGGAGTCGGGCCCCTCACGCCACCCCCTCCGGCGGGGCGGCGGAAGGGGGCCTCACACCACCCCCTCCAGCCTGGTGGGGGGAGGTGCGGGACCTAAGGGGTGAGGGGTGTCGGAGTGGGGTGGGCGCAGGGGCGTAGTTGGGCGCTTGGGGAAGGGCCCAAGCTCCGCGGCCCACCGGGAGGGGTTACCGGCGCAGGGCGGCACGCCGAAAAGACCCCCTACCCTCCCCGGCAACCCCCACCGGACAGGCGGACGCCGACGTACCGGGAGGGGACGGGCCGGGGTGCCCCCGCAGAAATGCGGTGACAAGAAGGGTGCCGGATGAGCAAAGAGCAGGTAGCCGCATTTCGAGGAGGTGCCCCGGACCGGCACCGACCAGGCACAAGCGGCACCCGCAGACGAAGAAAACACCCGCACGGGTGGGCGGGCGGGAAAGGAGAAGGAAAAGAGGGAGAAGGCGAGGTCAGAGAGAGAGGCGCTGGACGCCGGAAGAGAGGGCGCGGGGATCAGTGGGAGTGGCGGGATCGGTCCAGCACGACCCCCGCCGCGCAAGCAGCCGCCGCAGCCAGACCTCAGTGGCGACAAGGTCGCCCAACCCGTCGAGATCCGCCGGCACCCCACTCCCGTCCGCGACAGCGACCAGCGCGGAGCGCACCACCCGAGCGTCGATGAGCCCGGCATCGGCAAGCAGCGGCGCGTCAAAAAGGTCCAGAAGGTCGTCCAGCGCCAAACGCAACCCCGTGCGGGCCGCCGCGGCAGCGGTGGAGTGGGAGTTGGCGCCCCACCCCGGCGGCAGGTCACGGACCCCGGCGCCTTCGAGGACGTCGCGCAGGACGTCCGCCCGGGCGCCGGGCCGTACGCGAAGGGCGCCGGGCAGCGCCCGGCAGGCCCGGACGACCTGGTTGTCGAGGAAGGGCGCGTGCAGCCGCTGGCTGGGCACCGCCGCGGCCTGCTCGAAGGCGCGGAAATCCGCGGCGGTACGCGCCAGCACGGCGCGGGCGCGCCGCTCCCCCGGCCGGTCCATCGGCCACGGCCGCCGCGCGGCGTCCTGGAGGCGTACCGACACCTCGGCCAGCGCCTCCCCGGTGAGCCAGCGGGCGGCGGGCCCCGGCCGTACCCAGGTCATCGCGGCGAGGGACGCGGCCAGCGGCCCACTGCTGGCGGAGCCGAACTCGTGTCGCTGGAGCCGCGCCGCCGCGTCCTCCACACCCTGTTGATACGGGGTGCGGGCGAGCCGCCGGGCGGCCCGGTAGACGGTGATCGGCACGGTGAAGGGCACGAGCGCCGGGTGCCCGAGGGCCCCGTCGGCGCGGGTGAGCGCGGCCACCGGCCGTACGAGGTGGCGGCGGCGCCGGTCCATCAGGAGGTCGGCGAGCCGCGCGGGATGCGCGTCGAGGACCTGCCGGGCGCCGTATCCGATGAGGTGGTCGGCGCCGCCCGCGGCGAGCCGCCGCCGGTTGCGTTCGGCGTCGACGAGGGAGGGGGCGGGCTCGTCGGTGAGCGCGCCGCCGCCGAGGTCGGCGTACGGCAGCGCCTCGGGGCCGCCGGGGACGACGACGTGCCGCAGCCGCGGGTCGGCGCCCATGATCCGCGCCCGCTCCAACTGCGCTTCCCTGGAGTGGAGTCCGCCGCCCGAGGGCTCCCCGCCGGAGGACCCCGGAGGTCCGCCGCCCGCGAGGTCGTTGAAGGTGACGGCGAGCAGCCGCTCGCCCGCGAGGGAGCCGGGCGCGCCGGGCAGCATGCCGGGGTTGCCGGGCAGCCCCGCGGCGAGCAGCGCGAGCGTCGCGGAGGCGCTGCCGCCGGAGAGGTCGGCGCCGATGCCGGGCGCGGGCCCGTCCCCGGGGTCGGGTACGAAGCGGGCCTGGGAGAGCCTGGCGCGTACGGCGTCGACGAGCGCGTCCCGTATGCCCTCGACGGCCGCGGTGGCGTCGGCGTTGTTGGTGGGCTGGTGGCCGACGGCCAGCGAGGTGGTCTGTTCGTAGCCGCTGATCTCCGGGGCACCGTCGCGCAGGATGAGCGCGTGGCCGGGCGGGACGCGGCGGACGCCGAGGTACGGGGTGCCGTCGCCGAGCGCTTCGGGCGAGTCGGGGCAGGCGAGGAGCGCGGCGAGGTGGGTGACGTCGAGCCCGGCCTCGATGAGGTCGGCGAGTGGGAGGGCGGCGGTCGCGTACGCCGTACCGCCCGCCCAACGGGTGTGGAAGACCGGCCTGGCCCCGGCGAGGTCGCCCAACACGGTGATGCGGCGGCCGAGTTGGAGTACGGCGGTGTAACTGCCCGACCAGGCCGTCAGATGGCGCAGCGCGCCGCCGCGGGCGGCGACCAGGCCGAGCCGCAACTCGGCGTCGCTGGCGCCGCATCGGCCGAGTACGGCGAGCCGGGCGACGGTGTGCGGGGCGCCCCCGCCGTGCCCGTTGCCATGGGAGCCGTTGCTGTGGGAGCCGTTCGAACCGCCGCCGCCCCGGCCGCCGTTGCGGTACGCGCCGCCGTCGCCGTACGCGGCACCCGCCCCGCCGTACGTGTCGCCGTAACCGTCCCCGTAGGCCGCGCCCGCGGAGCCGTACGCCGCACCTTTGCCGCCGCCGAAGGCGTACGCGGCGCCGCCGCCCGGATCGGCCTGGACGACACGGACCTCGTCGGGCCGCCAGTCACCGACGGCCCACAGCGGATCCGGTTCCGACCACAGGAGTTGGGCACCGACGGGCAGGAGCGTACGGGTCCTGCTGCCGGGAACGGGACCCGCGGTGGCACTGCTCCACCCCACCAACCACCGCATCGCCGCCTCCACAGGCTGTGGACAGCCGGTACGCGGGGGGCCGCTCTGCCGCCGCCCCACTGCTCTACCGCTTCGCTGCCACGTCTGACGTCCGAAAGACCATGCTGCCACGTGAAGGCGCGCAAAGCGGCGCATGGGTGCACCAAGGAGCGCCGGGTCGCGCGCTGAGGGCAGCCGCGAGGCGAGTGTGAAACACGCATCAGCCGAAACGTCTGATTCGCGCCAAAGTCTGCGGCACATGCCGGAGTTGATATGCCGGAAAGCCACGTACGCGACCAGGGACCGGTTGAGGACCGTTCGAGGTCGGCATGCGGGACATTAAGGGCACGTTCCGGCGCGGGCGGGGGCGGTGAATGTGGTGAAGGAGACAGTGGTGAGGGCCGTGGAGAAGGTGTGGAGCAGGTGTGGACCGCTGGTGGAGCACCTCCCGCGGACGCCGGGCGGCGCGGGCGGGGCCGGGCGCGGGCGCGCCGTCGCGGGGAGGCTTCGGCGCAAGGGGAGGTCCACGGCCCGGGAGGGCGCTGACGCACCTCCCGGGCCGGTCCGCCGCCCGCGGGGATTGTGGCAACGGAACCCCCTGGCCCGCCGTACCACCGCCATAGCCGCCTGCCGGGGCCGCGGGCCGACCCACGGACCCCATGCAAGCGCCGCCGTCCCGGACGGCACAGAGCGCACGGCCGGGCGCACGGCCACATATACCGGGAGCACGGTCCAATGAGGTGGCGAGTAAGGGGCAGGAATCTCGCCATCCGGGACGAGACTCTTAACGGTCGGGATGCGGCGAACTACGCTGGGTGTACCCGGTTCGCACACGTACGCGCGGCTCGGGTGTCCGGCGCATGCGCCGCACCGGCCGCCGAGCGGTCACCGCGGTGGCTGAATCGGGCTCCAGGGGAGGGTGACCCCCGTACCCCACGACAAGACCAGGCCGGCCGGCCTGCCCCCCAGCGGCATCACGAGGTGAACCGCAGTGAACAGAGAACACCGCGGGCCGAACGAGAAGCTCGGCACCCTTCTCGCTCTGGCGGGCATCAGCAACGCCGGACTGGCCCGCAGGGTCAACGACTTGGGCGCCCAACGCGGCCTGACCCTGCGTTATGACAAGACGTCGGTCGCCCGGTGGGTGGCCAAGGGCATGGTCCCGCAGGGCGCCGCGCCGCATCTGATCGCGGCGGCGATAGGCGCCAAGCTCGGCCGTCCCGTGCCGCTGCACGAGATCGGTCTGGCCGACGCGGACCCGGCGCCCGAGGTCGGCCTCGCCTTCCCGCGCGATGTCGGCGAGGCGGTGAAATCGGCCACCGATCTGTGGCGGTTGGATCTTGCCGGACGGCGCGGACCCGGCGGCACCGGCATCTGGCAGAGCTTGGCCGGATCTTTCGCAGTGAGCGCTTACGTGACCCCCGCTTCGCGCTGGTTGATCACCCCCGCGGACGCCACCGTGGCCCGCGACGCGCCCGCGCCGGGCATGAACCACGTCGGTCACAACGACGTGACCAAGCTCCGCGAAGCCGCCGAGGACGCCCGCCGCTGGGACTCCAAGTACGGTGGCGGCGACTGGCGTTCGGGCATGGTCCCGGAGTGCCTGCGGGTCGAGGCGGCGCCCCTGCTGCTCGGTTCCTACAGCGACGACGTGGGCCGCGCGCTGTTCGGCGCGACCGCCGAACTCACCCGCCTCGCCGGGTGGATGGCCTTCGACACCGGCCAACAGGAGGCCGCCCAGCGGTATTACATCCAGGCGCTGCGGATGGCCCGCGCCGCCGCCGACGTACCGCTCGGCGGTTACGTGCTCGCCTCGATGTCGCTCCAGGCCACGTACCGCAACTTCTCCGACGAGGGCGTCGACCTCGCCCAGGCCGCGCTGGAGCGCAACCGCGGTCTGGCGACCGCCCGCACGATGAGCTTCTTCCACCTCGTGGAGGCCCGCGCGCACGCCAAGGCGGGCGAGGCCGCCGCCTGCGGGGCCTCGCTGGCCGCCGCGGAGGCGTTACTCGAACGCTCCCGCGAGGGCGACGCCGACCCGCAGTGGCTCGGCTTCTACTCCTACGACCGGCTCGCCGCCGACGCCGCCGAGTGCTACCGCGACCTGCGCGTCCCGCGCCAGGTGCAGCGCTTCACCGAGCAGGCCCTCGCCCGGCCCACAGAGGAGTTCGTCCGCTCCCACGGCCTGCGCCTGGTCGTCTCCGCCGTCGCCGAACTGGAGTCCGGGAACCTGGACGCCGCGTGCGCCGCGGGCACCAAGGCCGTCGAGGTCGCGGGCCGCATCTCCTCGGCCCGCACCACGGAGTACGTCCGCGACCTGCTGCACCGCCTGGAGCCGTACAACGACGAGCCGCGGGTGCTGGAGCTGCGGGAACGGGCCAGGCCCTTGCTCGCGGCCCCGGCGTAAACGATTCAGCCGGGCGGGACGGCAGGCGCGGGCGGGCGGACCGGCGGCGAGGGCGGGCGGACCGGCGGCGCGGGCGGGCGGGCAGCGTGGCCGCGCCAGAAGCGCGGGAAGGCCGACAGCACGGGCGTACCGGCAGCGCGGATGCGCCAGCAGGACAGGTGTGCCCAGAAGCACGGATGCGCCAGCAGCGAATTCCGGGCCGTCCGGCGGTTTCCGGCCGGTACGGCGTTTGAGGAGCGGGCCGCCGGGCTATGAGGGCCCCACAGGCAGGAGGCGTCATGACCCGCAGCACCGCACCCGCCTCCCGCCCGGAGGATGTCCTTGTCGTGGGCGCGGGCATCATCGGCCTCTCCACCGCCTACGCGCTCACCCGCGCCTCCCCCGGCATCCGCGTCACCGTCCTGGAGAAGGAACCGGGCCCCGCGCGCCACCAGACCGGCCGCAACAGCGGAGTGATCCACAGCGGCATCTACTACCGCCCCGGCTCCCTCAAAGCCCAGTACGCGCTGGCGGGTTCGGCCGAGATCGGCAAATTCTGCGCCGAGCACGGCATCCCGCACGAGACCACCGGCAAGCTCATCGTCGCCACCGCCCAGGCCGAACTCCCGCGGCTGCACGCCCTGGTGCAGCGGGGCCGCGAACACGGCATCCCGGTAAGGGAGTTGGGCCCGGCCCAGATCGCCGAGTACGAGCCGAAGGTCGCGGGGCTGGCCGCCATCCACGTCGCCACCACCGGCATCTGCGACTTCCGCGAGGTCGCCGCCACCCTGGCCCGGCTGGCCGGGGACGCGGGCTGCCGGGTCCGTTACGGCGAGCGGGTCCGTACGATCGAGCGCCGCGCCGACGGCCTGGTCGCCGTCCGCAGCAGCGACGCCGAGGGCCGCCCGCGCCCCGAGATCCGTACGAAAGTGCTGGTCAACTGCGCGGGGCTGCACAGCGACCGGATCGCGGAGCTGGCCGGGGACGACCCGGGCATGCGGATCGTGCCCTTCCGCGGCGAGTTCTACGAGCTGATCCCGGTCCGCCGCGGGCTGGTGCGCGGTCTTGTCTACCCGGTGCCCGACCCGGACTTCCCCTTCCTCGGCGTCCACCTGACCCGCGATGTGCACGGCGGCGTCCACCTCGGTCCGAACGCGGTGCCCGCGCTGGCCCGCGAGGGCTACCGGCGCGGCACCGTGGGACTGCGCGACCTCGCCGCGACCGCCCGCTTCCCCGGCACCTGGCGGATCGCCCGCCGCCACTGGCGCCAGGAGGCGGGCGAGATCCACCGCTCGCTGTCCAAGCGCGCCTTCACCGCCGACGCCCGCCGCCTGCTGCCCGCGCTGCGCCCCGGCGACCTCGTCCCGGCCCCCGCCGGAGTCCGCGCCCAGGCCGTACTCCCCGACGGGACCCTCGTCGACGACTTCCTCTTCGCCGGGACCGCCCCCTTCGTCCACGTCCTCAACGCCCCCTCCCCCGCCGCCACCGCCTCGCTCCCGATCGGCCGCGAGGTCGCCCGCCGGGCCCTGGAGGCCCTGCGCGCCGCGTAGCCCCGCGGACGGCGTTCACGGTTCGCGCCTGCGCCCCCGGCCGCCGTACGGCCCCGGACCTGGCCTTACGCGGCGCGTCCGCGCACCGGTACGTGAGCCCGTACGCCGCTGGCAGCCGCTCCGGGGGCCGCGGGCGCCCCGTAGAATCGACGGCATTGTGTCCACGTCACCCACTCCCCCCGCCACGCGTACGAGCGCGCCCGCCGTACGCGAGACCGATGCCGTAGCCCTAGCCGTAGCCGTCTCCGTCGCGGAAGCCGACACGGAAGCCGACACCGCATCCGTCACGGAAGCCGACGCCGTATCCGTCACGGAAGCCGTTGCCGGAAAGGCCGTCTCCGGCGTCGGCAAGCAGCAGCGCTTTCCCAGCGGGCCCGCGCCCGATCCGGCGGGGTCGCGGGAGGAGCACCGGATCAGGTCGTTCCATGCCCGGCGGGGGCGGATCACGCAGGCGCAGGCCGCGGCGATCGAGCGGCACTGGGAGGCGTGGGGGGTGGAGCTGGACGGCGCGCCGCTGGACCAGGGCGCGCTCTTCGGCGACCCCGAACTGCCCGTGGTGCTGGAGATCGGCTTCGGGATGGGGGACGCGACCGCCGCGATGGCGGCGGCGGACCCGGCGACCGGCATCCTGGCCGTCGATGTGCACACCCCCGGCCAGGGGAATCTGCTGGCGCTCGCCGACCGCCTCGGCCTGACGAACGTCCGGGTGGCCAACGGCGACGCCGTCGTCCTGCTGCGGGACATGCTGCCGCCCGCCTCGCTCGCGGGGCTGCGCGTGTACTTCCCCGACCCCTGGCCGAAGGCCAAGCACCACAAGCGGCGGCTGATCCAGCCGGACTTCCTGGCCATGGTGCTGCCGCTGCTGCGGCCCGGCGCGGTCGTGCACTGCGCGACGGACTGGGAGCCGTACGCCGAGCAGATGCTGGAGGTGCTGGCGGCGGAGCCGGGGCTGGCGAACCGGTACCCGGCGGAAGGTTTCGCCCCCCGGCCGGACTTCCGGCCGATGACGAAGTTCGAGCGGCAGGGGCTGGCGAAGGGGCACGTCGTACGCGACCTGCTGTTCACCCGTATCTGAGGGAGGCGGCGGGGGGCGTGCTGCGTAGGCGCGTGGGGCGCGACGGGCGTACGGGCGCGGGGCGCGACCGGCGTACGGGCGCGGGGCGCGTACGGGCGCGGGGACGTCCGGCGTACGCGACCGGCGCGCGCTCCGGGAACCGTCTCCTGGCCCGCCCCTGGTCTCGTCCCTGGCCCCGTCCCTGGCCCGGTCCCTGAGCCGCCGCCGGAACCGCCCCTGACCCGCCCGTTCGGGCCGGGCAGCGGCGGTCACCTGCGCGAACCGATGCCGACGCACCCTCGCGTACGGCCGCCCGGCCCCCGTACTGTCGACGGGTGTCCACGTTTTCGCACCCGGCTGCCGGGGCCGCGGGTCCTCAGGAGGCCGCTGCCCTGCCCGTGTCGGGGCCGCCGCCCGGGTCCGCCGCGCCGGGACCGCAGTCCGGGACCGCCGGGCCGCCGCCCGGATTCGCGCCCGCGCCCGCTCCCGAGACCTGGCAGTACGCGCCCCGCCGTCCGTTCTGGGAGAGCCGGGCGGTCCGTACGGGCGCGCTGTTCACGGCGCTGGCCGTCTGCGGTGTGATCATCCTCGCGGTCGTGCGCCAGCACATAGGCACCGAGAGCTTCCTGGTCGGCCTGGTGCTGGCCGTCCTGCCGGTGCCGCTGCTGGTCTGGGCGTTCCTGTGGCTCGACCATGTGGCGCCGAGCCCCTGGCAGAACGTGGTCTTCGCCTTCTCCTGGGGCGCGTGCGCGGCGACCCTCGTCGCGCTGTTCGCCAACGAGTACGGCGCCAAGCTGATCGCCACGACCTTCTCCGCGACTCCGACGCAGACCGACCACTGGGGTGCGACCTTCGTCGCGCCGCTGGTGGAGGAGACGGCGAAGGGCGCCGCGCTCCTGCTGCTCTTCCTCTTCCGGCGCCGTCACATCGAGTCCGTCGTGGACGGCATCGTGCTGGCGGGGCTGGCCGCGACCGGCTTCGCCTTCACCGAGAACATCCTGTACATCGGCTCGGCCTTCGGCGAGGACAAGGCGCTCGGCTCCTCCGTACTCGACTCGGCGACCGCCGCGACCTTCTTCGTCCGCGTCCTGATGACGCCCTTCGCGCACCCGCTCTTCACGGCGATGACCGGCATCGGTTTCGCCATCGCCGCCACCAGCCGCCCGCGCAGTGTGTGGCGCTGGCTCGCGCCGCTCGGCGGCTGGCTGCTCGCGATGGTGCTGCACGGCCTGTGGAACAGCTCCTCGATGCTCTCGCCCGTCGGCTTCCTGACCGTCTACGTGGCCGTCATGATCCCGGTCTTCGGCCTCGTCGTCTGGCTCGCCTTCTGGGCCCGCGCCCGCGAGTTGCGCACCATCCGCACCAACCTCCCCGTCTACGCCGCCGCCGGCTGGCTGACGCTCCCAGAGCCGACCGCCCTGGCCTCGATGAAGGCCCGCAGCCAGGCCCGCGACACCGCGCGCCGCTACTACGGCGAGAGCGGGGCGCGCGCGGTACGCGACTACACCGCCTTCGCCACGCACCTCGCCTTCCTGCGCGCGGCGGCCACCCGCGGCATGCCCGCGCCGGACTTCACCGCGCGCGAAGCCGAACTCCTCCATCATCTCTGGCAGCGCAAGTCCCTGGTGCGAATCCCGCTCGCCCAGGCCGCGACGCCGCACCTCCCGCCCGCCGCCTGGGCGGCGCCCTTCCCGCATCCGCGCCAGGCCCCGATGTGGGGCCCCCGGCCGTGGGACGGCCAGGCGCCCGGCCAGTGGGGTGCGCCCGGCGGATGGCACGCGCAGGCGCCGGGCACGTGGGGCGCCCCCGGACCCGGCAAGCACCGTTAATCTCCGCGCGAGCCTGCGCAAGAGCCTGGCTCCAGCGACTCGGCCCGCAAGGCGTCGAACACCGTAGCCGCCCTGCTGCCCGACCTCTCGAGCCCTTTTCCAGGTCCTGGCCGAAGGTCGTGCTACGCGGTCCTGCTGTGCGGCACGCGGGACGACGAACGCCGGTGAGTTCCTGCGCGCCGACCTGGCCGCCGCGTGCGTCGCCACCACGCACCTCGTGGTCAACCCCGCGCCGTCGGGGACGGCCGTGGTGATCGTCGAGCGGGGTACGGGCGACAACTCCACCGTGGTCGCCCAAGGCGCCAACCTGCCGCTGCCCGCCGCCGTCTCGCGCCCTTACCCGCAGGGCCCGGAGCATCGGTAGGCTGACGGCCCCGTTAGCGCGCCCAGCACGACTGCGCCTTCGGCGACGGCAACGTCCCCGTCGGCCCCGGCCGTTCGCAAGCCGCTCAGGCTGAAGGAGGTATACGTTTGCTCCCCCTCGACCACTCGGCTGCCACGAACATCGCGTCTGCCGACCAGGACGACCCCGAGCTTGCGGCCGTCGTGGAAGCGCTCCGGGCGGCGGATCCCTCGGGCTTCCGGTTCGCAACAGTGCTCCGGAACACCATCGACCAACTCCTCGACGGGGAGAGCACAGGCCGTTACGACTGGAAGACGCTCTTCAAAACGGAGAAGACGCATGCGGGCACGGTCGTAGAGATCAATCTCCAGCGGGAGTTCCGGTTTGCTGACGGTGACGCCATGGACTACAAAATCGCGGGCGTCGACGTGGACTGCAAGTATTCCCAGACCTTCGGCGGCTGGATGATTCCGCCGGAGGCAATTGGCCATCTGTGCCTGCTCGTCTGGGCTGATGACTACAAGAGCCGGTGGAGCGCCGGCCTGGTGCGCATCAGGGCGGAGTTGCTGAACCAGGGCAACAACCGGGACCTCAAGCAGACGGTCAACTCCAAGCAACGGGAAAAGATCACGTGGCTATGGCGCGATGCGGAACTCCCGGAGAATGTGCTGCTCCACATGGATCCGACCGACCGGAAAGCAGTGTTCGCATCCTCATCTGGGCAGGCGCGCTTGAACGAACTCTTCCGCAGAGTCCAGAAGCGCCGGATCGGACGGAACGTCGTGCGGACGGTAGCGCAGCAGAAGGACTACATGAAGCGGGTCCGCGGCAATGGGGGTTCGCGGAGCGCACTGCGCAGGGACGGCATTCTCATCATCGGCGACTACGAGAGCCACAGGCGGATCGCCGAGCAACTGGGCATACCGGTACCCCGCGAAGGCGAGTTCGTCAGCGTTCGTGTCGTTGAGGTCGGACCGGCGGAGACCCTCCGGCCCACCGTCATTCTCAGTGAACGCCGCTGGGCCTGCGCCCTGCCGGGCGAACCGCCCCAGGCGGCTCCGCTGCTCCCTACCCACACCAAGTGAACGGGCTGACTGCCAGCGCAATGTCTTCGGCCAGCCCACCCGTAGGCTCGGTACCGTTGAGTGCCTCTGGACAACTGAAGGCCGAACTGTGCGTCCGGAGCGTACGCGCCTCAAGGGGGAGAGCAGGTTGACGGACGACTGGTCCCCACCGCCGGGTTCCTGGGCCTCTTCTGAGAGCCGCCGACGGAACATGCAGGCTATCCGGAGCCGGGATACGGGGCCGGAGTGGCTGATACGGCGCCTGGTGCATGCGCGGGGGCTGCGCTATCGCGTCTCAGCGCGCCCCCTGCCCGACCTTCGCCGGACGGCGGATCTGGTGTTCCGGCCGGCAAAGGTCGCCGTCTTCATCGACGGCTGCTACTGGCACGGCTGCCCGGAGCACTATGTGTCGCCGAAGACCAATTCGGGCTACTGGTCAGAGAAGGTCGCCAGGAACATGGCGCGGGACCAGGATACGAACGAACGGCTCGCTGAAGCCGGCTGGACGGCGCTGCGCTTTTGGGAGCACGAGTCACCGGACGCCTGCGCGCTCACGATCGCCGCCACGGTTGACAAGATGCGTGCGAGCAGGAGCTGACGGGGCGGAGACTTCAAAGAGAGCGGAGTCCTTCTCGATCTGCGCGTCCTTCTCACGCTTCCCCGCGGCCAAGGCGGCGACGATCTGTTTGCCCACGGCTTCGGCGACAGGCGGCGGGAAGGCGTTCCCCACCTGGCGGTATGCCGCCGTCTTCCGGCCGGAGAATTTCCAGTCCTCGGGGAATCCCTGGATGGTCGCTGCCTGCAGCACGGTCAGCTTGGGACCGCGCTCCGCGTAGAGGTCCCGCTCCGGATCCTGAAGGTCCGACGGATCGTTCGCGACGCCCAGCCCGCACACACCGAGCTTCCGCCAGGCTTCCTTCGCCCGGCTGGGGCCGAGATCCGCTCCGCCGTGCTTCTTTGATCCGCCCACCAGCGTGGGCGCCACGGTGCCGGTCTTCGCGGCCTTGAGCCACTTCTTGTAAGCGGTCTCCCAGCGGGCGGTGTAAAGACCCTTCCAGCGAGGGTCCTGCCCGCTGGCCTGGTAGCGCTCACGCATGGACTTCGCCAAGGCTTTCGCAACCGTGAGCAGCTTGGTGTGCTCCGGTTCAGTCCAGGCGAAGTGCTTCGCATACTCCGGCTTCATCGCTACGAGAATCGCCCGCGGCCGAAGCTGCGGAACCCCGTAGTCCCGTGCTTCCAGCACTTTCCAGTAGCAGATCGTGTATCCAGCCTCTTTGAGGCGGTGCTCGATGACGTCTTCGCGGTACTTACGGAACTTCTCGGGCGGTTCCAGCAGTGCCCGGACGTTTTCAATCATCACGGCCTTCGGCTGCAGGAAGCCGATCAGGTCAAGCATCGTAGGAAAGAGGTCACGCTCATCCTCGTGGCCCAGTTGCTTGCCTGCCGCCGAGAACGGCGGGCACGGGACGCCGCCCGCCAACAGGTCAAGCACTCCTGGCTTGAGCTTCAACCGGCGTGGGTCAAACTTCGTGAGATCGGCCTCGATGACCTTGCAGCCGTCCCACTTCGGATTGCCCTCGACGTTGTCCTTGAGCGTCTGGCAGGCATGCGGGTCGATCTCGATCAGGGCAAGGTGCTTGAACCCCGCCCGGTGCAGGCCCACCGCCTGGCCGCCTGCTCCGGCGCAGATCTCCACCGAGGTGAACTGTGGCTCAATGCTCGTCATGCACCCTCATCCCAGTCGCGCCGTGTGAGCGTCTTGCATCTCACTGTCACAGAGGGTGGCAGACCCCACTGACAATCCGCTCAAGTGTCGCGCAGCGGACGGCAGTCTTCGGGCACCCGTCACGCCACAGCGAGCAGTCCTACGATAAGGCGCATGCGGAACCCTTCTTGGCAGCGGGATGAACTCCTCCTCGCGTGCGCCCTCGTCGTGCAGAACGGCTGGAAGGAACTTCGCGAGAACGACCTCCAGGTAATGGACTTGTCCGACCTGCTGCAAGTGCTCCCCCTCCACCCGGTCGAGACCCGCAGCGTCAAGTTCCGCTCCACGGGAAGCGTCAGCCGCAAGACGGCGGACTTGGCCACGGCTCACCCGTCTTACCAGGGCCCGCCGACCCGGGGCGGACGCCTGGACAAGGAAGTCGTGGCCGCCTTCATCGCCCGGCCCGAGGAGATGCTGGCCGCCGCCGAGCGGATTCGGAATGTAGCCGTCAACGGTCCGTTTCAGCTCCCTGCCGAGCCACCGGATCCAGACGACGAAGCCGCGCCGGAAGGCCGGCTGCTCGCTCGGCTCCACCACGCGAGGGAGCGGGATCCGAAGCTCCGGGCCAGGAAGATCAAGTCCGTGCTCGCAGCCGGCGGCAGCCTGCGCTGCGAAGTGTGCGACTTCAGCTTCGCTGAGACATACGGCAGCCTTGGCGACGGCTACATCGAGGTGCATCACACGCTCCCGCTCCACGTTTCCGGGGAGACCACCACGTCGCTCGACGACCTCGCCCTGCTCTGCTCGAACTGCCACCGCATGTGCCACCGCAGTGCAAGCCCCGAGGAGCCGTGGCGGACCCCGACGGCTCTCCGCGCACTTCTGACGAACTGACCCTCCTTGCGTAGGTGCGGCATCGCACTGTGGGGGGTGGGGTGGGGTGGTCTACTGGGGCGGTTTTAGTGGTGAGTGCGGGGTCTTTGGGGCGTCGCGGTGTGTGGGGAGACGGATATTTCGGAGAACGAGCAAGGGCATGAGACGCGGGCGGCGGAGCGGCTGATTTTGTTTTCGGACGCGGTGGTGGCGATCGCCATCACGTTGCTCGCGTTGGAGTTGCCGGTGCCGGAGGGGCACGACGTGTCGGAGTTCTGGCACTCGGTGCGGGCGGATGACGGGCATTACCTGGCGTTTTTGATCAGTTTCGTGGTGATCGCGATGGCGTGGGGCGAGCACCACAGGGTGTTCAGGACGGCGCTGCGGGTCGATACGCGGCTGCGGAAGATCAACATGGTGTGGCTGATGATGATCATCCTGAATCCGTTCGCGACGAAGATGCTGATCGAGGAGGGGCACGACACCGTCGCCACGCATGCGCTGCGGTGGGGTTTCTACGCGCTGTTGCAGGTGCTGGCGAATGTCACGCTGCTCGCCCTGACGTATTACCTGAAGACGCTGAACCCCACGGGGACGGGCGCCGGGGTGGACGGGAACGAGGGGTCGTACGGGGTCATCGTCGGTTTCGGTCTGTCCATTCCGGTGTTCTTCGCGACGACGCATGCGTGGGTGCTGTGGATTCTCGGTCCGCTGCTGGCCCGGCGGGTGTACCGGCGTTTCTGGGGGCGGGGCGACCGGGAGTTGCGCGACGCGTGAGGGCGCGGGCGGCGGCGGCCAGGAGGACGAGGGCGGCGAGGGCGAAGACGGCGCTGCCCGTCAGAGCGAGGGACAGGGGGACGTCGAGGGTCGGGGACTGCGTGAAGCCGACCCAGGCGTAGGTGAGGACGGCGCCCGCGGCGAGCGCGAAGCGGTGGTCGGCGGACCACGCCGGGCTGCGGGACCAGCGGAGCGCGAGGCATACGAAGGCGGCGACGGCCAGCAGCCACAGCGCGGGGTCGGTCCAGTCGGGGACGCCGGAGGGGAACAGGCCGCCGCGCGCCCAGTAGAGGGACGTGGCGGCGAAGGCCGCGGCGCCGACGAGCCAGGGGCGGGGCGTACGGGCCGTCGGGCGGGTCGCCGGGCGGGCGGGGAGCGTGAAGGCCAGCGCGATCAGTACGAGAATGACGGCGCCGCAGCCGATGAGCCGCGCGGGCGAGGCCATGAAGTGCTCGCTGTGCTGCTGCGCGACGGCGAGGAAGAGCGAGTCGGCGACGAAGGCCGTGGCGACCAGCGGCAGGCCGATGTTGCCCAGCCACGGCCGGATCTCCCGTCCCGCGCGCCCGCCGCCCCACGCGAAGGTCTCCACGATCGCGATCGGCACGCACACGCTCCAGACCGTGTGGATCGACAGCACGTCCTCGATCATCCCGACGCTCGTCCCGAGGAACGGCACGTACGTCCCCGCGTACGCGCCCGCCATGTCGAACCCGCCGTAGTGCGGATTCCACAGCATCTGGTCGATCGGCCCCTCCTCGACCAGGGCGTACGCCGCCGCGAGCACGATCATCGTCGGCCAGCCCCGGCCGAGGCGCCGCGCGCACTCGCGGATCAGTACGGTGCCGCCGCCGTACATCGGCGCGAGGATCAGGACGGACGGCAGCGCGGTGACCGGCTGGTTGCCGAGCAGGAACTCCCCGATCAGGGGAGAGAGGAAGAAGAGGGCCACCGCGAGCCGGAGACGGTGATACGGGCGCCGGTCCTGCGGACGCGGGTCATGCGGGCGCCGGTCGTGCGGGCGCGGGTCGGCCGGCGGCCGGTACGCGGATACGGTCCGGGGGTCGGATACGGTCCCCGGCCGGGAGTCGGCCCCAGGTTCGGATACGGTCACCCGGCCAGCCTCGGCCCCCGGGTCCGGGGCGGAAGCGGCGGCCCGCGGCAAAGACGTCCGTACTGCGTCATCGGAAGGCATACCTCCGACGCTAGGCACCCGCCCCGTTCACGGCCTCGGCCGACCGGCCAGACCCGCCGTCCGACCGGCCAGACCCGTCAACCACCGACCGGCCCCGTCGGCCGACCGCCCGGAGGCGTACACCGACCGGCCCCGTACACCCACCGGCCCGCATCCCCGCCGGAGGCGCTACGGGACGGGACCGCCGAGAGCACCGCCCCCTCACTCCTCCCCCGCGTCATGCGCCAGCAGCGCGAGCTGAATCCGGTTCTCGACCCCGGCCTTCCCCAGCGCGCTGGACAGATGCGCCTTGACCGTCCCGACCGACACATGCAGCCGCGCGCCGATCTCGGTGTTGGAGAGCCCTTCGGCGACGGCCCGGGCGACGTCGCGCTCGCGCTCGGAGAGGTCGGCGAGCCGCTGCCGGGCGGCGTCGGCGCGGGAAGAGGAGCCGGTAGCCGCGTGGGCGATGAGGGCACGGGCGGCGGACGGCGACAGGACGGGTTCGCCGCGAGCCGCCCGGCGTACGGCCTCGACGATCTCCTCCGGCTCGGTGTGCTTGAGCAGATAGCCCGCCGCGCCCGCGCGTACCGCCTCCAGGACGGTGTCCTCGGCGCCGAAGGTGGTCAGCACGATGACCTGGGGCGCGGGGTCGCGCCCAGTGAGGGCGCGGGTGGCGGTGATGCCGTCCATGACCGGCATGCGGATGTCCATGAGGACGACGTCGGGACCGTGCTGCCGTACGGCCCCGGGTACGGCAGCGCCGTCCCCCACCTCGCCGACGACCTCGATGCCGTCGGCGCCGCGCAGCATCATCTTCAGCCCGGCGCGCACCAGCGGGTCGTCGTCGACCAGAAGTACCCGGATCATGCCGTCGCCCCTCACGCCTCGCCCTTCCCCCGCTGCCGGGGATCACGCGCTGATGTCGCGGGCCACGGTAGCCGTACCCGTACGGTGAACACGCCGTCGGCGCGGCCGTGTTCGAGGGTCCCGCCGTCCAGGGCGACGCGCTCGCCGAGGCCCACGAGACCGGTGCCGGAACCGGGGATCGGGCGCGGCGGCCCCGAAGTCGCCTCGTACGCCAGCGGGTTGGTCACCTCGACGGTGAGGTCCGCGCCGGGCGCGCCGCTCAGCCGTACGGTCACGGGTGAACCGGCCGCGTGCTTACGGGCGTTGGTCAGCGCCTCCTGCACCGCGCGGTAGGCGGTGCGCTGGACCTGCGGGCGCAGGTCGGACGCGAGCGCGGCGTCCACGTCGTCGTGGAACTCCACGTCCTGGCCGGCCGCCCGCGCCTCGCCCACCAGTACGGCCACGTCCGCGAGCCGTGGCTGCGGCGCGGCCGTGCCCTCGTCCTCCGTCCGCAGCACGAGCAGCACTTCCCGCAACTCCTCCAGCGCCTGATGGGCGTTGTCCCGGATGACGCGGGCGCTCGCCTCGATCTCGGCGGCGTCCAGAGCGGGGCCGCCGGCGCTCCTCGTCCGGTACGCCAACGCGCCCGCGTGCACGGACAGCAGCGAGATGCGGTGCGCCAGCACATCGTGCATCTCCCGTGCGATGGCGGTCCGTTCGGCGCGGCGGGTGTCGGCGAGCCGCCGCGCGTGGTCGGCGCGCTCGCGTACCGCGTCCTCCCGCAGCCGGACGAGGAGTTGGCGTCGGCTGCGCAGGGCGCTGCCCGAGGCGAAGAAGACGAGGTAGTACGCCACCGAGAAGGCCGCCGCCGTCCAGTCGGTGCCGTGCGGGTCCGACAGCAGCAGCGCGTCCGGCACCGACGCGGCCACGAACAGTCCGAGCACCGGCAGCGAACGGCGCAGCGGCTCGTACAGCGCCAGGCTCGCCGTGATCACCATCCCGGCGCCGAACACGCTGTTGGACAGCGCCAACGCGGGTACGGCCAGCAGCGCCACGGCCATCGGGTACCGCCTGCGCCACCACAGCGACACGCACGCGAGCGCGCCGAGCGGCAGGTCGACCGCCTGAATCCACACCGGCCGGTCCTCGTGCTGCGCCGCGACGCCGTACACCACCATGCCGACCAGTACGGCGAAGCAGAGCGCGGCCGCGTCCACGGCCCAGTCGCGGGGCGTACGGCCCTCCGGGCGGGCCTCGGTACGGCCCTCCGGGCGGCCCTCCGTACGGAGGTCGGCGTCGGTCATTCCCCGAGGGTAGGGGCGGCGGGGGTCTCGCCCGGGGAACCGTCCCCTATCCGCCCTCGGGTGCCGGACGGCGGGGCGTGGCCGACGGGTGGGCGCTCATTGCCGCTGGGGCTAGTCCTCAAACGCCGGACGGGCTGATTCATGGCATCTGGCACACCGCCAGCCCCGGCCTCCGTCCTCAAACGCCGGACGGGCTCATTCATGGCATCTGGCACACCGCCAGCCTCGGCTCCCGTCCTCAAACGCCGGACGGGCTCACTCACCACCTCTGGCACACCCGCCAGCCTCGGCTCCCGTCCCCAAACACCGGACGGGCTGACCCACCGCCACTGGCACACCCGCCAACCCCGGCGCCCGTCCCCAAACACCGGACAGGGCGACTCGCCGCCCCTGGTCGCGGACCCCCTCGCGGAGGCGGCGGACGAGGGGCGGTTAGCCTCGGAGGCAAGGCTTCGGGGTTGGTGCGTGAGGAGGAGGACGGGATGGCTGGGGTTCCGGCGAGTGTGGTGGCGGCGGGCGGGCTGATCGGCGGCTACGGGGTGGCCCGGTGGACGCGGAAGCGGGCCCTGGGGGGCGTGGCCCTCGCGGCGGCGGGCACGCTCGCGGCCCGCGAGTGGCACGCGCGCTCGGGACCGGCGGTCGCCACGACGCTGACCACCGTCTACGTGGCGGCTTTCGCGGGTTCGCACCCTCTCGCCCGTAAGCTCGGCGCCTGGCCCGCCGTCTTCACCGTCGCCGGTGGCGTGGCCGCCGCGTCCTGGGCCGTGACGGGCCGACGCGGCTGAGGCGGCGTGCTTGAACGCCGACGCGGGCGACGCCGCTGAGACCATGTCCCGGCCGTGACGGGCCGACGCGGCTGAGAGCCGCGCGTATGAACGCCGACGCGGGCGCCCCGTCCAGGGCGGTCGCGGGCCGACGCCGACATCGCCGCCACCCCTGAGACCACGCCCCGGCCGTGACGGGCCCGCGCGGCTGAGAGCCGCGTGTTTGAATGCCGCGCATGGACGACGACGATGTCACGAGCGGCGGCGGGGCCGCCGGTTCCGGGTCGGCGCGGATATGGATCGGCGCGATCCCGTCGGTGGATCCGGACGGCGTGGAAGTGATTCTGGACCTCGATCTGGACTCGCCCGACCCGGCGGAGCGGATGATCCGTCTGCTGCTGAACCGGGGGCACGAGGGCGAGGAGGGCGTCTTTTATCTGCTGCCGGACGACCTCTCGGCGCGTTATGAGCGGATCGGCGAGCGGTTGGCCGTGACGGTGCTGTCGCACCACGCGGTGCTGGACGCCGATCTGGGCGAGACGGACGAGTTGCGGACGCACCTCGCCGGGCTGGTCCGCGATCCGCTCGACGCCGACCGTCTGGTGCTGCTGCGGGGCGAGATCGTCACCGACTTCGTGCCGGCGGTCCAGGACGACGGCGCGCAGCCGTTGCTCGTCATCGAGCACACCGATGCCGCCGCCACGCTGGCGGATGTCCTGCGCCAGTTCGACGAGGGCGGGACGGGTATCGCCGTGCTGTCGGCGACGCTGGACCGGAAGGGCTGACCGAACCGGCCGCATGCCAACGGCCCTGGCGTCGGGGGGGAGCGCCAGGGCCGTCGGGGTTAACCGGAGGAGCGGTCCCGGGTGGAGCGGGACCGTCCCAGATGGTTCAGACGGCGATGTCGTGGGCGCGGAGCCAGACGGCCGGGTCGATGGGGGCGGCCCCGGCGGCGGGGCGGACCTCCAGGTGGAGGTGGGGGCTGGTGACGTTGCCGGTGGCGCCGACGCGCCCGATGGTGTCGCCGGTGATGACCTCGCCGGAGGTGACGACCATGGTGGAGAGGTGGCAGTACCACAGCTCGGTGCCGTCATCGAGGGTGAGGATCACGCGGTAGCCGTACGAGCCCGCCCACCCGGCCGAGGTGACCGTACCGGTGTGGATGGCGTGCACCGGGGTGCCGGTGGGAGCGGCGAAGTCCTGGCCGGAGTGGGTGTTGGCCCACAGGGAACTGGCCTCGCCGAAGCTGTCGGTGAGCGTGTACGAGGCGAGCGGCTTGAGGTACGAGACCGCGAGGTGGGCCAGGCGCTCGGACTCGGCCTTGGCGGCGGCCTCGGCATCGGCCTTGGCCTGTGCTTCCGCCGCGGCCTTCGCGGCGGCGGCCTGCTCGCGTACCTTCTGCGCGGCGGCCTCGCGGGCGGCCTGCTGGGCCGCCGCCTTCTCGGCCGCCTCGCGCTCGGCCCGCGCGGCGGCGTCCCGCTGCCGCGTGGCCTCGTCGATGATGCGGGCGCGCAGGGCCTCACCGGGGTCGGTGGGCACGGGGGCGGCGGACGGCGCGACGTCGACGGAGGAGGCGGCCACCACGGCGGTCGGAGCCGTGGTCGAAACCGGCGCCAAGTCCGTAGCTGGGGCCAAGTCCGTAGCCGGAACCAAGTCCGTAGCCGGAGCCAAGTCGGGGTCCGGAACCAAGTCCGTGGCCGTATCGGCGGCCGTGCTCACGGAGGTCGTACTCACGGAGGTCGTACTCACGGAGGTCGTGCTCACGGAGGTGTCGGGGGCCGACACGTCCCGTACCGCCGCGCCGAAGAAGTCACCGGCCGTGGGCAGCGCCGACACGCCGGGGGAACCGGCGGGCGAGACCCCGGTCGAACTCGGGGGCAGGTCAAGGGAGTCGGGAATTTCCGGCAGATCCGGGACCGCTATGGGCGCGGGTACGGCGTCGGCCGCGACGGCCACGCCCCCGGCCCCTACGGCGGCCATCGCGGCGACGCCGAGGACGGTCGAGCCACGGGCCACGGAGCCGACGGAGCGCTGGCGCGGAAGCCGGTGACGGTTCGCGCCCTGAACGCCGTACGCGCCGTATCCGCCCTGCGCGCCCACGGCACCGGCGTCGCCCTGGGCCGCGACGTACGCGGCGGCTTCGGCAGTGGCAGAGACAGAGGCAACAGAAGCAGAAGCAGTGGCTTCGGCAGAGGCGGCGGAATCCCCTGGAGAATTCCAGTCGTCCCACTCGCCGGGGGGATCGGCCGCTGGGGCCGCCGGGGCGGGAGCGTAGGCAGGCTGGTTGGACGCCACGCGGGCGCACTCCTTTCCTTCCTTGTCGCCTACCGGGTTAGCTGACGGGTTCGGAGCAGGAAGGTCTCCTACGGGCCTGGATGCTGCCCGATTCACCCCATTGGACCCCTCCCGTACGCCAGGGTGTGGCGAGCAGGAGGGCGGGTCCCCGGTTCCCGCGGACGGGATTCGGCAAGCGCGCGGTGCCGCCTCTGTGGCGGTGGTGACAACCGCGCTGCGTTATCGAACGTTAATAGAGCCGGGGTCGTTTTCCAAGCCGAATCAAAGAGTTGACGTCGGGAACCAAACAGTCACGGAGTGCGTGATACGGGTAAACCCGGCACCGGATGTGGCCGGGTAGTGATGTGAGTGTGTGTCAGTTGTTATGCACAGGGGGACGGTTCGATTACGTACGGTCAGGGCGCGGCGCCGATTCCGTGTGCACGGCCGTGTACGGCGTCGGCCGACGGCCGGGGTCCGGCAGCCAAGCAACGGGCGGCGACGGGGCCGCTGCGGTCTCGCCACCGGTGTGGACCTCTGCCAATTCGCGAATCGCTTGGCAGGTCACGCACCCGGACCCCACCATGAGCAGGCCCCGTACATCTGTCATGCACTCGTCCTCTCCATGACGCCCAAGGGAGCTTTTCATGGCACGCCCCAGCGACCCCCAAGTACCCGCGCCGTCAAGCCCGTTGAGCCCGGCCGGTGAATCCGGCCAGGTTGGGCGCGAAGTCGACGCCGCGGGCACGCCCGGCGTTATGTCCACGGGTACGTCCGCGGGCACGCCCGGCGTGACGTCCACGGGTACGTCCGGGGTCGTGTCCGGGGTCCCGGTCCCGTCCGGGGTCGTCTCCGGCGCCGAACCCACCGGCTCACCCGGGCGCATACCCGGCGCCCCCGCCGGGGTCCCGCTCGCGGCGGAGACGCCCACCCGGCGCTCGCTGCTGCGCGGCACCCTCGCCTTCGGGGCCGCCGTCACCGTCGGCGTCACGGCGGACCTGACGTCCGGGATCGGCCGCGCGTCGGCCGCCACCGTGGACTACCCGTCGGCCTCCTGGACCCCGGCCAGTTCCGGCAACTACACGGCGTCCAACCGCACTTCGACCTACCCGATCAACCTCGTGGTGATCCACGTCACCCAGGAGTCCTTCACCGACACCATCAGCCTCTTCCAGGACCCCTCCCACGCGGCGGCGGCCCACTACGTCGTCCGCTCGGGCGACGGCGCCATCGCCCAGTGCGTCCGCGAGCGCGATGTCGCCTGGCACGCGGGCAACTGGGACTACAACACCCGCAGCATCGGCATCGAGCACGAGGGCTGGGTCGACCAGCCCGCCTACTTCACCACCGCGATGTACCACTCCTCGGCCGCCCTCACCGCCGAGATCTGCGACAAGTACGGCATCCCCAAGGACCGCGACCACATCATCGGCCACGTCCAGGTCCCCGGCACCGACCACACCGACCCCGGACCCAACTGGGACTGGGTCCGCTACATCCGCCTGGTCAACGGCACCTGACGCCTCCGGCGCGGAATCGGCGCGGAATCGGCGCGGAATCGGCGCGGATTCGGGGGACGGTGCCCGAGCGCACGGCGGCCTTCACCTCGTGGACGTGGCCGCGTCCAGGGGAGGCAGGAGGTCGCCGTGGTGGAGGCGGAGGAGCCGGTCGTGGGCGGGGGTGAAGAGCGCGCGGCCGGTGTCCGGCGGTACGTCGCCGGGGGCGGCCAGCGGGGGGAGTGCGGTGGCCGGGAGGGACGTGTGGCCCGTCGCGCGCAGGAGGCGGGCGAGTGCCTCTTCGCGCGCGGGGCCCGCCAGTTCCTCGTCGGTGATCACGCAGACCGCCGGGTGGCGGAGGAGCCACTGGCTCCGGCGGGCCTCGTGCATGCCGGGGAAGCCGGGGTCGGTCAGCGCGAGGGTGATGCGGGCGTCCAGCGTCGGCAGGGCGGTGAGGATGTCGCGGTAGACGAGGTGTTCCGGCAGGGAGCCCACCTGGCCCTCGGGCCGGGTGAGGGCGCGGATCTGGCTGATGATCCGGTCGCGGATGTCCCGGTGGTGGAAGACGATCGGCGGCCGTCCGCCGGAGTGCCAGACGCGCAGAAGGTCGGCGTCGGCCCGGCGCAGGTCCAGGCCGGTGACGTACCAACAGCCCCTGCCCGGCAGCAGATCGAGCAGTTCGGCGGCGGGCAGCCGGGCCAGCCGGGCTTCGGCGCCGGGGTCCACGGGTGAGCCGTGCGTGACCGGCTGGCCCAGGCGCGTCCACCACACCCGCCACAGGGCGCTGACCGCCTCGTGAAAAGCGGGCTCCGCATTCGGGTTCGGACTCGGATTCGGGTTCAGCAGGCGGGCGGCCCTCTCGGGACCGTAGGCGGCCGTGAGCAGCGAATACACCTCGCCAGGACCGGGCTGCCGCGTCCCGGCCGACTGATCTCCGCTCATCGTGCCGAGCGAGGCATACCCGAGCGCGCCGGTGATCCCGGCCACCACCGGCGTCCCACTGCCCGGCAAAGACACGACGATCAAGTGGGCAGCGGACATGTAACTCTCCGAAGAAGTCGGGGCGGGCCGGGCTTGCTGCCCGGCGATGAACGGCATGGCGGGGGTACGTGGGCGCGTGGCGCTCACGGCCACGAGGCCCGGTCGCGGGTACGTGACCACGCGTGAGACCGACCGGTATGCGGGCCGCACCGACGTACGTGGCGCGTCGCGCACGCGGGTGCGCGGGCAAACGGTGCGTCGCCACCCGCGACGGGCCACCCGTACGCGGGCCTCGCCGACGTACGGGGCGCACCCGCGCCCGCACCCGCGCGGCTGGTGCGGCCGCCCGGTCGGAGCCACCCTGGGCGTGGCGCGCACGCACGCGTAAGGCCACCGGGACGCGGCCAGGCGTGCGGCGCACGGGGACGCGCGGGGCGAGGGGCGGTCGGCCGCCCGGGCGGACGGGACGGCCACGGACGGCGCGGGGGTACGCGGTCGGCGGTGTGGCGGTCACGCCGGAGTAGGTGGCGGTCGGCGGTCGGCCGCCGGGTCAGCGGAGACGACCGGGCCGCCCGGCGTAAGGAGAAGGTCTTCGTATACGTGGTGGCGGCGGGCCGTGACGCGGTCGTGGAGCAGGGCGGCGGCGCGGGCGGGTTCTCCGGCGTCCGCGAGGGCGCGGGCGAGGGTGTCGTGGATGATCTCGCGCTCCACGCGCACCCCGCCGATCCGGTCCGCCGCCTCGCCCAGGTCGGCGAGGAGGTCGGCCGCCGCCCGGGGGCGGCCCGCGGTGATCTCCGCCAACGCCCGTACCACCGGGGCCAGTACGTCGCGGAACTCCGTGCGCGGGTCGGCGGCGGCGCGGCGGGCCAGGGCGTGCAGGTCGTCAGTCGCGGCCTCCACGGCCAGGGCGAGGGCGAGGTTGAAGGTGTGGAAGACCTCCGCCATGCCGCCCGGTCCGGCCAGCAACTCCCGTACGTGCGCGCGGTCGTTGCGCCCGGCCGGTTCCTGTCCGGCCAGCAGCAGGCGCCAGTTGGTCGCGGCCCGCATGCCGACGTCGGACCTGGACAGGGCCGCGTCCGCGCGGCGACGGGCGTCGGCGAAGTCGCCGCAGGCGATGGAGTGGAGCGCGGCGTGCCAGGTGAGATGGCGCGACTGCACCGCGCGGGGGTCCGCCGCGAGCCACGCGTCGAGGAATTCCGTGCCCGCCCGCCCGGTGCCCAACTCGTGCTCGGCGTGGGCGAGGGCGTGGGCGGCGACGCCCGAGCGCGGGCAGATTTCCAGGGCGCGTACCGCGAGCCGGTGGGCGTCGCGTACCCGCCCCTGCTCCGCTCGGGCGGCGGCCAGCCAGCTCGTCCAGGGCCAGTTGGCGGGGCCCGCGAGGGCGGCCTGTTCCTCGACGAGGGCTTCGCCCCGCGCGCGTCCGGCCGGGTCCGCGTCCGCGGCGAAGGCGCCGAGCATGAGCCCGGCGACCTCGTCGGCCGGCCACCGGGCGAAGTGCGCCACCAAGTGGTCCGCGGTGAGCGCGTACTGCCGGTGCGTGAAGAGGAACACGCCGTACACCACGCTCGCCTCGCGCTCGCCGGCCGCCTGCGCGTCGCGGTACGCGACGGCCAACTCCGCCTTCAGCTCCGCGTCGCCGAGGCCGTCGCCGGTCGCCAGGGTGAGCAGCGCACGGGCCAGGCCGCAGTCCGGTTCCGAGGCCGCCCACCGGCGGAGCGACGGCAGCGCCTGCCCGCTGAGGGCGAGCAGTTCGGCCACCGCCCGGTCGCCCGGCGCGGCACTCGCGGCCACACCCGTACCGACACCCGGCGCAGCGCACGTACCCACGCCCGTACCAACGCCCGCCACCGTGACCACCGTTGTGCCCGCCGTTGCCGTCATCCGACCGGCCGCCGCTCGCCGCTCCGCCGCTCCCGCCCGGGTCAGACGGACGACATGAAGACGGCGGTGCAGACGATCCCGCTGCCGCCGCAGTGGTTGCGCGGCAGGCTGAGCGGCAGACCGGTCTGGTTGCCGCCGCCCACCCCGCTGCCCGCGACCGTCGCGCCCGCCGACCGCACGCCGTGGTCCTGGTTGACGCAGGCGTTGCCGAACACCGCGTCGCCGACCCCGAGGACGCTCGCGTGCGCGACACCGGCCGGGAGCAGCGCCGCTCCCGCGACCGCGCCCAGCACGGCGGCCCGCGCACCCAGCTTGCCCACGCCGCCGACCATGTCCCGCACCTCTGCGCCCATCACGTACCTCCTTGGTCCGGGACCGAGTCCCGCCGCTGACACCGACCATGCCCGCCGCATATTCGCGGGGCCACGCCCTGGTCAACGAGCCACCGCCGGAACTGACACGCAGCGGCGGCGATCACGGAACACCCCGAAGGACGCACGTCGGGCCTCGGCGGCGCGGGCCCGAAATCCAGCGGGCCAACGGCTCAGCGGCTCAGCGGCTCAGCGCCCTAGCGACATCAGCGGCTCAACGTGATGACCGGAATCGTGCGCCCCGCACGCTGCTGGAAGTCCGCGAAGAACGGCGCCGCGCGCAACTGCTGCGCCCAGAGCCGGTCGCGCTCCGCGCCCTCGGTGATGGTGGCCGTGACGTCGAAGGACTCGGTGCCGACCTCGACGTGGGCGGCGGGGTCGGCGCGGAGGTTGTAGAACCAGTTGGGGTGAGTGGGACGGCCCCCGTTGGCGGCGAAGACGACGAGGTCCGGGCCGTCCGTGGCGTAGGCCATCGGGGAGGTGAGGCGGCGGCCGGTACGGGCGCCGGTGGTGGTGAGGAGCAGCAGAGGGAGACCTCCGCCGCCCAACTGGCCTCCATTGGCGCGGAATTGATCAATGATTAACTGATTGCGCTCGACTCGCTCTGACACCGGCCCGGTCCTCCAGGATGTCGCCGACGCCCCCGTTGGGCGTTACGCCGGGTCCGAACCTACCCGCACCGACACGTGCGCCGTGGGCCGTACGGCCGACGGCCTCGTATCGGCTACGACCAGGTGTCCGCGTCGCCGCCGACCCACTGGATCAGGTCGGTCTCCTCGACCTCTATGTCGTCCAGACCGGCGCGGCGGAGGAATTCGACGAGGTCGGCTATGCGGTGGGCGCGGCCCACGTCGGTGCCGCGGATGGTGACCCGCCGCCCGCCGCCGGGGCCCGGCGGGTGCACGGTGATCGGCGGAGTGTCCATGACACCAGCCTGCCCCGCCTGCCCCGGGTCCGCACCCCGGATCAGCCGCGACCCGACCGGCCCGGCCCGCCGCCCGACCCCGGACCCGGCACCCGCCCCGATTCCGCACCCGATTCCGCACCCGATTCCAGACCCGGTTCCGCGCCCGATTCCGGTCCCGGCTCCCGCCCCGCGCCCCCTGCGGCCTCGGCCGCCAGCCCGTCCAGCACCGGCAGCCCCGCGACCAGCAGCCCCCTGCCGTACGACCGCCGCCCGCCCGCCTCCAGCAGGCGCCACAGGCCGGGGTTGGCCGCGAGCACGCGCGGGTCGAAGGCGGCGCGCCCGCCCTCGGCGTCGATGAGGACGAGCCGGGGGGTGCGGCCGGGGAAGAGGTGGATACGGACCAGGCGGTCGGTACGGACGCGGTGGCCGCGCAGCATGCCCCGCACCCGGAGCCAGCCGTCACCCGCCGTGACCAGGGGCGGACACAGCGCCCCGAAGACGGCGGCGGCCAGCGCGGTCCAGAACGCGGCCCGCACGGGGTCGAGGGTGCCCAGCGCCCAGTCCGCCGCGGTCAGCGCCGCGAGCAGGCCGCCCGCCACGCCGACGGCGACCCGGAATCCGGCGCGCCATCCGTGGTCGTACGCCGTCGCGGGCCGATGGACGCGCACCTGACCGGGCAGCCGCCCGTACGCGGATACGTGCGCTGATACGTGCGCGGCGCCGCGCGGGCGCGGGCGTCCGTACGCCGAACCGGGCCCGTGCCCGTACCCGGCCGCGGGCCCGTACCCGTGCCCGGCCGCGGGCGCGTGCCCGGCCGACACCGGGGAAGCCCCCGACCGCGCCGTCTCGACCGCCTCGCCGTATCCCATGTCTCCGACGCTACGAGCGTCCGGCGGCCCCGTACCGACCGCTGACGTGGCCCTGACGCCCCCGCCCGCGGTCTTGACGCGACCCTGACGCCGCGCCGCCGCGCCGCCGCGACCCCGAGACCCCGACGCCGGGCCGCCAGGCCGCCGCGACCCCGACGCCAGCCCGCCGCGCCTCCGCGCCCCTGACGCCGGGCCCCGGACGCCAGCCCGCCGCCGCTCACCCGGCTGCCGTAATCGTTCGCGCGCCGCCCCGCTGACCTGCGGCGCGGCCGTACACCCCGGCAGAGCCCGGCAGGACACGGCCTGCGCCGTCAAGACGGTGTCAACGTGGCCGTCCGCCGCGCCAGGGAAGCGTTAACAGCGCCGGACGGGCCCCGGTCAGGCCGTCTCATGAGCGATGTCCTTCCGTTCACCTCTCCACACGATCCGGGGTTCTCGCCCATGTCCGATGTTGTCTTCGTCCTCGTGACGGTCGCGGTGTTCGCCGTGCTCGCCCTGGTGGTCAAGGGGGTCGAGAAGCTGTGAGCGCCGAGAACGTCGTCGGCCTCGTCGTGGCTGCCTGCCTGCTCGTCTACCTCGTGCTGGCCCTGATCTTCCCGGAGAAGTTCTAGTGAACGACACTCTCGCGGGCTGGCTCCAGATCACCGTCCTGATCGCGGCACTGGCGCTGTCCTACCGCCCGCTGGGCGACTACATCGCCCGCATCCTCACCACCGCCAAGCACCTGCGCGTCGAGCGCGGCATCTACCGGCTCGGCGGTGTCGACGGCGACGCGGACCAGAAGTGGTCGGCGTATCTGCGGGGCGTGCTGGCGTTCTCCGTGGTGTCCGTGCTCTTCCTCTTCGCATTCCAGCGGCTTCAGAACCACCTGTTGCTGTCGCTGGGTTTCGCGCCGGTCAAGGCCGACCAGGCGTTCAACACGGCCGCCTCGTTCGTGACGAACACCAACTGGCAGTCGTATTCCGGCGAGGTGACGATGGGTCACCTGGTCCAGATGGCGGGTCTGGCGGTGCAGAACTTCGTGTCGGCCGCCGTCGGCATCGCCGTGGTCGCCGCCCTCATCCGCGGCTTCACGCGCCGCAGGACGGACCGGGTCGGCAACTTCTGGGTGGACCTGACGCGGATCGTCGTACGGCTGCTGGTGCCGATGGCGTTCGTCTTCGCGATCGTGCTGGTCGCGGCGGGCGCGGTGCAGAATCTGCACGGCGTCCACGAGATCACCACGCTGATCGGCGACAAGCAGTCGATCACCGGCGGTCCCGTGGCCTCGCAGGAGGTCATCAAGGAACTGGGCACCAACGGCGGCGGGTTCTACAACGCCAACTCCGCCCACCCCTTCGAGAACCCCAACGGGATCTCCAACATCCTGGAAATCTACCTGCTGTTGGTGATCTCCTTCTCGCTGCCGCGCACCTTCGGCAAGATGGTCGGCGACCACCGCCAGGGGTACGCGATCCTCGCCGTGATGGGTCTGATCTGGGCCGCGTCGGTGGCGCTCATCACCGTCAACGAGCTGCACAGCGTGAGCAGTTCGGCCGGTCACGCGGCGGGCGGGATGATGGAGGGCAAGGAACAGCGGTTCGGGATCTGGGCGTCGACGCTCTTCGCGGCCTCGACCACGCTGACCTCGACCGGCGCCGTCAACTCCTTCCACGACTCGTTCTCGCCGGGCGGCGGCGGCATGACGATCTTCAACATGATGCTCGGTGAGATCGCGCCCGGCGGTACCGGCTCCGGTCTCTACGGCATCCTGATCCTCGCGGTCATCGCGGTGTTCGTGGCCGGGCTGATGGTCGGCCGCACGCCGGAGTACCTGGGCAAGAAGCTCGGCGCGCGCGAGATGAAATTCGCGTCGCTGTACATCCTGGCCACGCCCGCGGTCGTCCTGATCGGCACCGGTACGGCGATGGCGCTGCCCGGCGAGCGCGCCGCGATGCTCAACTCCGGTCCGCACGGCTTCTCCGAGGTGCTGTACGCCTTCACCTCGGCCGCCAACAACAACGGCTCGGCGTTCGCGGGCCTCAGCGTCAACACCGAGTGGTACAACACCGCGCTCGGTCTGGCGATGCTCTTCGGCCGCTTCCTGCCGATGATCTTCGTGCTGGCGCTGGCCGGTTCGCTCGCCGGACAGCAACCGGTGCCCGTCACCGCGGGCACGCTGCCCACCCATCGGCCGCAGTTCGTCGGCCTGCTCACGGCCGTGATCATCGTGGTCGTCGGCCTCACCTACTTCCCCGCACTCTCGCTGGGCCCGCTCGCGGAAGGTCTGCACTGATGTCCGTCACCACTGACAGGCCGCCGTCCCCCTCGGGGGGCCACGGCGCCGCGGCGGCGCAGCCGTCGCACCGGATCTCCGGCGGGCTGCTCGATCCCAAGCAGTTGCTGATCTCGCTGCCCGACGCGTGCCGCAAGCTCGACCCGCGCGTCATGGCCAGGAACCCGGTCATGTTCGTGGTCGAGGCGGGCGCGGTGCTGACCACGCTCTCCGCGATCAAGGACCCGAGCATCTTCGCCTGGGTGATCACCGCGTGGCTCTGGCTGACCGCCGTCTTCGCCAATCTGGCGGAGGCCGTCGCCGAGGGCCGCGGCAAGGCGCAGGCGGAGACGCTGCGGCGTACGAAGACCGAGACGGTGGCGCGTCGGCTGGCCAACTGGAGTCACGGGCAGGGCACTTCTGCCGCGGGGTCCGCGGGGGCGGTCGCCGAGGAGCCGGTGCCCGCCGCCGAACTCCGGCTCGGCGACCACGTGGTGGTCGAGGCCGGGCAGATCATCCCCGGCGACGGTGACGTCGTCGAGGGCATCGCGTCGGTGGACGAGTCCGCGATCACCGGTGAATCGGCTCCCGTCATCCGGGAGTCGGGCGGTGACCGGTCGGCGGTGACGGGCGGCACCCGCGTGCTGTCCGACCGTATCGTCGTCAAGATCACCTCCAAGCCGGGCGAGACGTTCATCGACCGGATGATCGCCCTGGTCGAGGGCGCGTCACGGCAGAAGACGCCGAACGAGATCGCGCTGAACATCCTGCTGGCCTCGCTGACCGTCGTGTTCCTGCTGGCCGTCGTCACCCTCCAGCCGATGGCGATCTACGCGGGCGCCGAGCAGTCCATCGTGATCCTCGTCGCGCTGGTCGTGGCGCTCATCCCGACCACCATCGGGGCGCTGCTGTCCGCGATCGGCATCGCGGGCATGGACCGGCTGGTGCAGCGCAATGTGCTGGCCATGTCGGGCAGGGCCGTCGAGGCGGCGGGCGACGTCAACACCCTGCTGCTCGACAAGACCGGCACCATCACCCTCGGCAACCGGCAGGCCGCCGAGTTCCTGCCGCTGGGCGGCGCCGACATCGGCCGGCTGGCCGACGCGGCGCAGCTCTCGTCGCTGTCGGACGAGACGCCCGAGGGACGGTCCGTCGTGGTGCTCGCCAAGGAGCGGTACGCGCTGCGCGCGCGGGCCGAAGGGGAGCTGCCGCACGCGGAGTTCGTGCCGTTCACGGCGCAGACCCGGATGAGCGGCGTCGACCTCGTCGAGGACGGCGGCCAGCGGTCGCTGCGCAAGGGCGCGGCCTCCGCCGTCATCCGGTGGATCCGCGACGCGGGCGGACAGCCGAGCCCCGAGGTCGGCGAGATCGTGGACGGCATCTCGGCGAGCGGCGGCACACCGCTGGTCGTCGGCGAGATCGTGCGCCGCGACGGCGGGACGACCGCGACCGTGCTCGGCGTGATCCACCTCAAGGACGTCGTCAAGGCCGGGATGCGCGAACGCTTCGCGGAGCTGCGGACGATGGGCATCCGCACGGTGATGATCACCGGCGACAACCCGATGACGGCCAAGGCCATCGCGGAGGAGGCGGGCGTGGACGACTTCCTCGCCGAGGCCACCCCCGAGGACAAGATGGCGCTCATCAAGCGGGAGCAGGCGGGCGGCAAGCTCGTCGCGATGACCGGCGACGGTACGAACGACGCGCCCGCGCTCGCGCAGGCCGACGTCGGCGTGGCCATGAACACCGGCACCTCGGCCGCCAAGGAGGCCGGGAACATGGTGGACCTGGACTCCAACCCGACCAAGCTGATCGAGATCGTCGAGATCGGGAAGCAACTGCTCATCACCCGTGGCGCGTTGACGACCTTCTCGATCGCCAACGACGTGGCGAAGTACTTCGCGATCATCCCCGCGATGTTCACCGTCGCCTATCCGGGCCTGGACAAGCTCAACGTCATGGGCCTGCACAGCCCGCAGTCGGCCATCGCCTCCGCGATCATCTTCAACGCGCTGATCATCGTCGCGCTGATCCCGCTCGCGCTGCGCGGTGTCCGCTACCGGCCGTCGTCCGCCGCCGCCCTGCTCAACCGCAACATCTGGGTCTACGGACTCGGCGGCCTCGCCCTGCCGTTCATCGGCATCAAACTCATCGACCTGATCATCCAGTTCATCCCCGGACTGCGCTGACCGCCGCCTCCGGGCGAGCGACACCTCTTCACGAAAGGAAGGTGCGACACGATGTTCACGTTCCACTCCAGCGCGGTCCGCAGGCACCTCTCGGCGCTCCGCGTCCTGCTGCTGATGACCGTGATCGCGGGGATCGTCTACCCGCTGGCCGTCACGGGCGTCGCCCAAGTCGCCTTCAGCGACCGGGCGAACGGCTCCGAAGTCACGCAGAACGGCCAGGTCGTCGGGTCCCGGCAGATCGGGCAGAGCTTCGACCTGCCGAAGAAGAACCCCGACGACGCCGACGAGGCGGCCCGTCCGGACCCCAAGTGGTTCCAGCCGCGCCCGTCGGCCGGCGGCTACGACCCGCTGGCCTCGGGCGCGTCGAACCTCGGCCCCAACGACCCGGGCCTGGTCAAGACGATCGAGCAGCGCCGCAAGGACGTCGCCGCCTTCGACGGTGTCGACCCGGCCTCGGTCCCGGTCGACGCGGTGACCGCCTCCGGCTCCGGCCTGGACCCGGACATCTCGCCCGCGTACGCGTACGAGCAGGTGAACCGGGTCGCCAAGGCCCGCGGGCTCTCCGCTGACGCGGTACGCGAACTGGTGGCCGACCATGTGTCGGGGCGCGAGCTGGGCTTTCTCGGCCAGAAGCACGTCAATGTCCTCGACCTCAATCGCGCGTTGGCGTCGCGGCACTGATCCCGTGGCGATCGGCGTACGGAGATCCGTATCGAGATCCGTACCGAGATCCGCGGAGAGATCCTTCCGGGTATTTCCCGGGTGCGCCGTCAGCCCTCCGGTATACGCTTCCGCCGAAACGGATGCGCGTGCCGGGGGGCTTTCGCATTCTCGGGGCAGGGGGGAGGGCCATGACGGACCGGCTCAGTGTGCGGAGCGTTCTCGGGCGGGTCGAGGCCATTGAGGACTGGCTGCTGACCTCGGAGGAATGGGGTGCGGTGGGGGCCGCGCTGGACGCGTTGAGTACGGCGCTGGCGGACGGGAGCGAGGAGGGCGTGCGCGACGCGCTCGGCGCGCTCCAGAGGCTGGAGGAGTCGCGGCGCGCGCTGGCGCGTCCCGGCCCGGTGAAGTCCTTCATCCCGCAGCGGCAGCGCGAGCAGCGCAACATCCTGGTGCGGCGGCTCACGTTGGACCTGAGCAGCGAGGACCGGGGCCCGGCGGCCGGGCCTTCGACGGGCGGCGGCCCCTCGTCGACCGGCCCCGCCGCCTGATGCGCGGCATCGTCAAACCGGCCCTGCTCATCGCCTGCTTCGCCCCCACCGCTTCCGCCGACGACGAATCCGCACACGCCTATCTCAACGATCTCTGGCAGGCGTGCCGAGCGCTCGGCATGACATCGCCGATTACCGGACTTCCGTTTCACGCGGCCCGCTTACCGGCCATTCCCGGCCATACGAAGGACCTGGAAATCCTCGCGGCGGCCGAACGCGGCGGCGCGACCTCCGTTCACTCCGCCTTCGTCTTCGCGGAACACGACACCGTTGGCCTGATCGCGCTGCTCGCCCCGAATGACACCCATTCCGGCCTCGAACAGTGGAATGACCTGCTGACCGAATGGAACACGGCGGTCGCGAGCACCGGACGGCCGGCCGCCGGGCCCCCGCCGGACGGAATCCTCGGCGAATTCCGCGTCTTCGAGGCATTGCGCCGGCGCACTGTCGGCGTGAACGACCACACGGTGTGCGAGGAGATACGCCGGTACGGCCCGCCGGTGCCGGGACCGGGTTCCGTCAGCGGTACGGGCTCCGGCGCTACGGGTTTCGGCGCTACGGCCTCGGGCTCGGGCCGCGACGGCGCCTGGTGGCGCGGCTTCGACCGTACCGACCACGGCTTCGACGTGTGGCGGCCCGAGGAGGACCCGGCGCACGACGCCGTCTCCCACCTCTACGTGCTCGCCCCGGCCGCGCTGGAGGCCGAGTTGGACGCCTGGGCCTGGGCCGTGGACGGCGAGAGTGGACTGCGGCCGCTGACCCGCTATCTGCTGCACGCCTCGAAACTGCGGTACGAGGCACGGCAGTACGCGGCCGACGAGCCGGTGCACGTACCGGTGGAAGTGAGTGAGCGTCATACGCGCGAGCTGCTGCGGGAGTTGGAGCCCGCGGCTTCCGGGCAGCCGATCGCGCTCGGCCGGGTGCTGCGCGCGGCGGCGCTGCTGGACGGGACGCAGCTCGGCGCGCAGGGCATGACGTGGACGATCACCGGGCTGCGGCAGTTGAGCCGTACGGTCGCCATCGCCGCCGCCAACATGCGCATCCACGCGCCCGTCGTCCACCGCCGGGGCCCGGGCGCGTCCTGGCCCGAGGCCGACCTCGCGGCGGCCGAGGCGCTGATCGCGCAGGCCGAGAGCGACCAGGTGTATCTGGAGACGACGCGCGAACGCGCCGAGGCGGCACGGGCGTTGGCGACCACCATCGTGGACCGCGCCTTCGACGACCGGCGCGGGAAGCTGACGCTCATCCAGGGCTCGGTGCTGGGCGCGGCGGCCACCGCGCTCGCCGCCGTCCAGTCGTTCTCGTACCACGTACCGCTCTCCCGCTTCCTCCAGTCCCCCACCATCGCCGTGCTCACCGCGCTCGCCCTGGCGCTGCCGCTGACCGTGCTGCGCTGGGCGGGGGTCAGGGCGACCACCTCCTACGCGTGGCTGGTCAGTTGGGCGGCAGGGCTGGTCGGCGCGTCCCTGTGCTGGCTGGTGACCGTCCTGGTCCGCCGCCACCTCGATCTCGGACCGCTCCCCGTCGCCGTGACACTGCCCTGCGCCGTGGTGTCGGGGCTGATCGCGTACGGCGCATCCCGCTGGCTCACCCGACGGCACTGAGGTTTCCCATGACATCCGCGTCACCCTCCCCAGAAGGCGCCTTAGGCCCGGCGTCCCGCCCCGCCCACGCCCCCGGCGGCCGATCCGCCTCCTCCGCCATCCGCGCCTTCGTCGAGACGCTGGACGTCGAGGACCTGATCACCCGCTTCGATGTCGACTTCGACATCCCCATGCGCCAGTCCGACGCCGTCGGCATGCTGCGGCTCGCGGACGCGCACAGCCCGGCCCCCGGCGGCGACACGCGGACGACCGCGCGGCGCGTCGGCGCGTACTGGTGCGAGATCGTCCGGGCGGACATGGCGTACGAGCCGCTGACCGGCCTCCAGCTCATCGACGCGTCCAGGGCCGACGCGGAGGGCCTCCTGGCGCGCCTGGCGCAGGCGCCCGACGAGTTCGCCTCCTACGCGGTGGCCCGCTGGTACGACGGCGTCGGCCGTATCCGGTACCGGCTGGGCGACTTCACCCCGGCCAGGATCGCCTTCGGTACGGCCGTGCGCACGGCCGTGACGGCCGGGCTGTGGTGGGTGCTGCCCGACCTGCGGAGCAATCAGGCGCGCGCCGCCTTCGAGGAGCGCAGCCAGACCGCGCGCGACCGTCCGGGAGGCACCGACGCGCACGGTCTCGTACCGGAGCTGGAGGCGCTGTGCGCCGATGTCCGCGCCGGTCTGGCGGAGTTCGGGATCGCGCTGCCCACCTCGCCCGACGCGCCGCCCCGGCACCGGGAGTTCCTGCGCGGCTACGCGAACGCCCTGCACAATCTGGCGACGGCGGTACGGCAGGACGGCGACGCGGGCCGGGCGCTGGAGGTCATCGGCGAGTCGCTGGTCGTCAGTCGGGCCCTCGGCGACTCCTACCGGGTCGCCCAGTCGGCGAATCTGAGCGCGCAGTGCGACCCCGCGAACGCCGTCGCGTACTACGAGGACCTGCTCGACCAGCCCTGGGCGCGCGGTGCCCGGATCGCCCGGCAGAATCTCGCGATCAGGAGGGGCGGCCCCGAGGGGCTGGCCGAACTGGCCGCGCTGCTGGACGAGTTGGAGCAGGACGACAGCGGTATCGGCCGGCAGACCGGGATGGACGTCGACTTCTACGCGTACACGGTGCGCGGCTACGCGCGGGTGGCGGGGCAGCTCCCCGAGGACCGCCGTCCCGCCGACGTCCTGGACCGCCGTCTGACGATGGCCAGGACCGTACGCGGCGCGGTCGCGCTGCCGGTCTACAAGCGGGCCTACGCGCGGCACATGCGGCCCGCGTACCTCCAGGCCATCGCGGCGCGGGTCGAGACGGGCGACGGGTCGCGGGAGAATCTGGAGCAGATCCTGTCGCTGGTCGAGGAGTCCTCGGGGCGTGAACTGCTCGACCTGCTCGGCTCCTCACGGCCGCCGCTGCTCGCGCCGCCGACGGACCGTCAGGCGGGCGCCGAGGCAGGCGGGTCCGGTGCGGAGCCGTCGCCTGGCACGGGGCGGCGCGCCGCTCCCGGCACCCTGGCGGACGAGGAGGCGGAGCGGCTGCGGACGCTGATCGTGCGGCGCGAGCAGGAGTACGAGGAGTGGTTCCTCCAGCACCCGCTCACCTCGGTCACGCACGACGAGGACATCGCCCACCAGCTCGTGCAGTACACCCTCAATCACCAAGGGTCATGTGTGGTGCGGTACTTCAGCTACGTGGCGCCGGACGGGGTGCGCCGCGACGGCGGGGCGGGTGCCGCCGTCGCGGACCGGCTCGGGGTCATGGTGTGCCGCGACGGCCTGCTGACGCTGCTGCCCGCCGTCCCGTACGACGACGTGACCGCGCTGGCGCGGGAGGTGACCGCCGACCTGGAGGCGGGCGCGCCCGGCGCCGAGACCTGCCACCGGATCTGGGACCTGCTGATCGCGCCGGTCTGGGAACACGCCACGCGCGGCGGCCCGTTGACGCATCTCACGATCGTCCCGACCGACGACCTCTTCGCGATGCCGCTGCATGTCGCGACCGAGCGCGGCGACGCCCGGCCGCTGGCGGCGCGCGTACCGCTGTCGCACTCGGTGAGCGTCGCGGCCTTCGTGACCCGTGGACGGCACCTGCTCAAGCGGCAGTTGGCGGAGCGGGACGACGACCTGGCGGCGCTGCTGGTGACCGACGCGCACGCGACGGGCCGCGAGGTCGTCGGCACCGGCTGGCCGCCGGACCACATCGTGCTGGCCGGTGACGTCTTCGGCGGCTTCCCCGACCCCACGACGGCCCCCGGCGCCGCGCAGCGGCACCCGGCCGACTGGTCGGGGGTGGCGGCGCTCGTGGAGTGCAAGCCCGAGTTCTTCGTCTACGCCGGGCACGGCACGTACGTGGACACCGCCGAGGGCGCGGGGCCGCTGCTCAACCTCGGCCAGGAGGACGTCCTCACGCAGTTCGACCTCGCCCTGCACCTGAGCCTGCCGCGCAACAAGCTGACCGTGCTCGGCGCGTGCCTCGCGGGCCAGGGCATGCGCTCGGACGGCGGCGACGTCCTGGGCTTCATGCGGTCGCTGATGGTCAGCGGGGCGGGCGCGATCGGCGTCCCGCTGTGGAAGGTCCTCGACACCACGATGGTCGCCACCGTGCGCGCCCTGCTGCGCGAGAGCCGCCGCGTGCTGGGCCCCGGTCCGGCCGGCACCGGCGTCTTCGACGTGGTCGAGGCCCTGCACCGGCACTACCGGCAGGACATCGAGACGTACGACGGGCTCGCCGCGCGCGTCGAACGCCTGCCGCTGGCGCTGTACTTGTGAATCTATGATCGGGCCAGGCGACGGCCGGCAGGCCGCCGATCACCGACGACGGGGCAGGAGACGGGGATGGGCATCGCCGAGGACGAGACGTCGGAGAGCGGTTCCAGCGGCGCGGAGGGGTCCGCCGCCGACAGGGCCGACGCCGCCCGGGAGGCCGACCGGGTCCCTGAGGCCGACCGGGTCCGTGAGCGGCGCCGCGCCCGGCTGGCGGCGTACGACGAACTGCGCGCCCTGCGACCCGAGTTGTTCGAGAATCCGCCCGGCGCTGCCGTCGAGATCCTGCTCGACAGCGCGGACCAGGACGAAGTGACCCGGCGGACGGCCGAGTCGGCGGTCGCCTTCGGCCTGTCGGAGGACGTCGGGGACATCGGCGTGGTCTACCGGGACCCGTATCTGCGGCTGGTGCGCGACGCGGTCCGGTTCAGGAGCGGGCGGCTCGGTACGTACATCCGCGCGGTGGGCGACACCGCGATCGGCGGGGCCGCCGCGCTGCCGGTGCTCAGCGACGGGCGGATCGTCCTGCTCCGCCACTTCCGGCACGCCACCCGCGCCTGGCACTGGGAGATCCCGCGCGGCTTTGGCGACGCGGGCGAGGGCGGCGAGGCGACCGCGCGGCGCGAGGCCCGCGAGGAGCTGGGCTGCGAGGTGCGCGAGGTCGTGCACCTCGGCGCCTTCGTCTCCGACTCCGGACTCAGCTCGATCGCCGACCAGTTGTACCTCGCGCGCGTCGACGCGGACGACTTCAGCGAGGAGCCGGACGAGGGCGCGCTGGAGGAGGGCATCGCCCGGAGGCTGGCGCTGACCCCCGAGGCGTTCCACACCATGCTGGTGGACGGCGCGATCTCGGACGGTTACACGCTGTCGGCGTACGGACTCGCCACGGCGCGCGGGCTGTTGGAGCGGCCGGGCGGCTGACGCGTACGTACCCGTGACGCATGAGGCAGGGCGCGACCTGAGGCATCCGGTGTGACGGGCGGTGAGCGATGTCACCGGCGGAGTGCGCCCGGCGCGAGCCCTTGCGCGTACGCCCTCTGGTGGAGCGGCATTTCCCGTTCCGCTTGCGCGGACACCGCGAGTGACGGTGGACTGTACGCCTGCCCCGCCACGACCACCCGGAGGGCTCATGCCGACGTCTCGCGGTCTCGACGTCTCGTCGTACCAGGGCAATCAGGACTGGAAGTCCCTGGCCCGGAGCGGCATCACCTTCGCCTTCGCCAAAGCGAGCGAGGGCGAGCACACCAAGGACAGCGCTTTCGCCACGCACATCGCGGGCATCATCGGCGCCGGACTCGTGCCGGGCGCCTACCACTTCGGCTGGCCGAACCAGAACGCGGCCACGGAGGCCGCCAATTACGTCGGCGCCGTGAAGTCCCATGCCAGAAAAGGCTTCCTGCACGTCCTGGACCTGGAGCGCCGTTCGGACGGCGCCAACTACTCGGGCCGTACCGCCGCCCAGATCCGCGCCTACGCGCAGACCTGGATCACCGCCGTACAGAAGGCGTTCCCCGGACAGCGCGTCGGCGTCTACACCTCCGCCGACGACATCGCGGCCAAGCACCTGCCCGCCAATTCGGCCTTCCTCTGGTACCCGGCGTATCCGGCGGGCGCCATGTCGTACGCCGACGCGGAGAAGCGCGCGCAGCCGTCGCCGTCCGGACTGCGCCCGCTGTTCTGGCAGTTCACCAGCACTCCCACCGACCGAAATCTCGCCTATCTCTCCCCCGCCGCCCTGCGCGCGTGGGCGAGCGGCACCCCGGAGGACGACATGCCCGATCCCAAGGACCTGTGGGCCTACAAGGGCCAGATCAACGGCAAGGCCGACCCGCACGACGCGTACAGCTATCTGCGCGGCACCAACGCCGACGTGAAGACGCTGATCACGCGCGTGACCGCGCTGACCGCCACCGTCAACACCCTCGCGCAGGCGCTGGCCACCGCGAATCCGGCGCTGGACACGGACACCCTGGTGTCGAAGGTGCACCAGGCCATCGACGACGCGGTGGCGGCGGACGCGGCCCCGGAGTAGCCCCCGGCGGCCCCGCCCCTCGGGCCGCCGCTGCCACTTGTCCCGATTCGGTGTCCCGTAACGGCGCTTTGTGGGGCCCGAGTTGCGCGCGGGGTCCTCCGCCAGGTATCCACAAGCGGTGATGCTGCGGGGGAAGGTGACACCATGGCCATGGCTGGACTGACGGCTGCCTGGAAGCGGTCCGCGCCGGGACGGCTGTGGAAGCAGGCCACCCACATAGAGTTGATGCACCGTTCGATGGGCTTCGCCGCGCTCGGCTTCGTCACGCTGATGCCGCTGCTGGTCGTGGTCGCCGCCGCGACGCCGTGGGAGAACCGGCCCGGCTTCGCGCAGTGGGTCGTCGACGGCATGGGTCTGAACGCGGACGGTTCGCACAGCGTCCGCAGCCTGTTCGCGGCGCCGCGCAACATCCTGAGCGCCACCAGCGCGTGGAGCCTGGCCTCGCTCGCCTACTTCGGCCTCACCTTCGTGGCGAGCGTCGAGACCGGCTACCGCAAGATCTGGGACCTGCCGTCCGGGCCCTGGCACCGCGACGTGCGGCGCGCGGTGTGGCTCGCGGTGCTCACCGCCTATCTGTTCTGCGAGTCGCAGAGCGCCGCGCTCATGGGCAGCGGGCTGCTGCGCGGCGGCGTACGCATCGTCCTCACCTTCGTCCTCGGCGTCGTCTTCTTCGCCTGGGGCCAGCGCTTCCTGCTCGGCGGCGGCGTGGACGTCCGCACCGCCCTGCCCGGCGCCGTGTTCACCATGCTCGGCCTCGCGGGCCTCCGGCTCTTCTCGCACCTCTTCTTCGCCCCGATGATCGTCTCCAACGCCGTCACGTACGGCCCCGTCGGGACCGTGCTCACCGTCGTCACCTGGCTGGTCGGCGTCGGCTTCGTCGTCTTCGGCGGCGCCCTGCTCGGGCGCCATGTGCGGGACGGGCGGATGCTGCGGCAGGGCGGCGAGATTCCCCGGCCGCAGCGGCCGGAAGGGTGGTACGAGGAGCCGAAGGAGACGGCGCCCGGTGTGCTGTGGCGGTCGGACGGGTCGGGCGGGACGATCGACTGACGCGGGGTCGGGGGCCGGGGGGCCTTGGGGGGTCTTGGGCGGGCCCCTTTCACGGGGCCTTGGGGCGGGACCTTTTACGCGGGGCCTCGCGCGCGCCCCTGGAGGGGGCTCAGCTCGCCGCTGTGGCCGTCTCTCCGAGGAGCGGTGCCGGCGGGACGGCGTCCCGTGCGGCGGTGCGCAGGGCGGCGCTGCGGGCGCCGTCGATGCCGGTGAGGACGCGTACGGGCTCGGGGAGCGGCGCCGCGGGTTCCAGAAGCGCCGCCGGTTCCAGAAGCGCCGCGGGCTCCAGAAGCGGTGCTGGCTCCAGAAGCGGTGCTGGCTCGGGGAGTTGGATGGCCGCCGCCATCTCCGTCGCGCTCTCCGTGATCGCGATCCGCCCGCCGAGCCGTGGCGCCGGAAGCGCGCCCGCGTCACCGCGCAGCAGCAGCCGTACCGCCGACCACGGCAGGTTCACCCCGGTGAAGGCGGTCTGGAAAATGCCCGCGGAGGCACGGGGGTTGGCCTCCAGGAGCACCGGTCGCCCCATGCGGTAACGGAGTTGGACGTTGGACAGATACGCGAGCCGGAAGTGCCCGACCAGCCGCCGCGCGATGGCGACCAGCGCGGGATCGTCCAGCAGCAGCCGGTAACGCCCCTGCTTGGAGCGGGCGATGCCGGTGAGCATGGCGCCGCCCGGAGCCGACAGGCAGTCCACGCTGACCTCGGGCCCGTCCAGATACGGCATCACCAGGAATTCCGGTACGGCCTCGCCCTCGTCCGCCGCCCGCTTCAGCGCGCCCGCCACCGAGGCCACCGACGCCAGCGGTACAGGCGCGGCCAGCAGGTCCTTGAGCCGCAGCGGCCGGTCCTCCAGGATGCGGAAGCCGAACGCCGAGAACTCACCGGCGGGTTTGACGCAAATCCGTTCCCCGGTCTCCCCCAACTCCCCGACCGCAGCCCGGAACCCCTCGGCGTCCGACACCACGCGCCACGGCGGCACCGGCACCCCGGCCGCCCGCGCGGCCTCGTACGTACGGCCCTTGCTCGTCAGCACGTCGACCGCCTCGGGCGGTGAACACATCAGCCGCGTGCCGACCGCCGCGAATTCCTCCGCCCGCCCGGCGAGCGCCGCCAGCCGTCTGGGCGGGATGAGCACGTCGATCGCGTGCCGCCGGCAGAATTCGACCGCGAAGGCGGCGTATTCGTCGTCGCCGACGTACCGCGGCTCCGACTCCCCCACATCGCACGCCGCGAGCGCCGGCGCGTCCCGCAGCACATTGGTCCCGTAGATCCGTACGTCCACCGCGTCCGGGTTGTCGCGCAGCATCCCCATCACCTGGGTCGTGGCCACCCCCGCGCTGCTGAGCCATATCCGAAGTGCTATCGCGATACTCCTTCGCCCTCCGTGCGAACCCCCCAGAGCCCGCCGTCCGACCATGCGGGCGCGAGCCGCCGACGGCCCTGGAACCCCGAGGCCGCGCGCCTTTCCCCGATCATGTGTGAGCGCACCTTAACCCCGGACTGTGACGCCCACATTTCCCACCCGCTTCAACTCGCCAACATCACCGGCCGGGACGGCGGCGCGCCGTCGCTCACCAGGCCGTGGCGAGCCAGGCGGTGACGGCCGCGAGGGCGATGAGGGCGATGTTGAGGCCGGTGACCCTGGCCTCGCCGCGGGAGAGGTGGAGGGCGGTGGCCAGCACCTGGAGGACGAGGAAGCCGAGCGCGGCGACCAGCGCGAGGACGGGGGCGACGCCGGTGAGCGGCGGGAGCAGCAGCCCTGCGGCGCCCAGGATCTCGACGGCGCCGACGGCGCGGACCGCGGGCATCGGGACGGTGTCGACCCAGCCCATCATGGGCGCGAGCCGCTCCTTGCTCTGCGCGGTCTTCTTGCCGCCCGCGTAGAGGTAGAAGACCGCGAGCAGCCCGGCCAGGATCCAGTAGGCGGTCTCCATGGGTGCGTCCTCCGTCATGGTTACGACTTGTAAGTAAGCACATGATCGGTGACTATGGAGGCGCTTACAAAAGGCACATGGGTGTGCCTTACGCACACGGACCGGCCGCGGTGCCGGCTGTTGTACGACGAGCTGTGTGCTCCGGGCTTGTGCTGTGGGCTTGTGCTGTGTGACCACGCGACGGGGGGCGCCGATGTCGAAGTACCGCCACTCCTGCCTCATCCGCGGCGACGGCGGCCGTGCGATCCGGGGCATCCTCGACCGTGTCGGCGACAAGTGGACGCTGCTGGTCGTCGCCACCCTCGACGGCGAGCGCCTGCGTTTCACCGAGCTCCAGCAGCGCGTCCCCGGCATCTCCCAGCGCATGCTCACCCGCACCCTGCGCCACCTCGAACGCGACGGGCTGGTCTCCCGCACCGTCTACGCCGAGGTCCCGCCCCGCGTCGAGTACGAGCTGACCCCGCGGGGCCGCACGCTCATCGCCCCCGCCGTGGCCCTGGCCGAGTGGGCGGTCGACAACAATCCGGCGATCGAACAGAGCCAGGCCACGTACGACGCCGCTGCCCGCCAACCCTGAGGACGGTTCCGCATGAAGCGTGCTTACGACGACGAACGGCTCGCCCTCTCCTACGAGTCGGGCAACGAGATGCCCGACGACGCCCTGCGCGCGTGGGTCGGCCTGATCGGCTCCTACGTCGACCGCCCGGCGCCCGACGTGCTCGAAGTCGGCTCGGGGACCGGGATGTTCGCGGCGGCGATGGCCCGGTGGATCGACGGCGCGAGCGTCCTGGGCGTGGACGCCTCCGAGGTCATGCTGTCCGAGGCCCGGCGGCACCACCCGCACCCGTCGGTGCGGTACGCGCACGGCACCGCCGAAGCGCTGCCCGCCGGCGACGACGCCTTCGACCTCGCCCTGCTCTCCCGGGTGATCCACCACTTCCCCGACCGCACCGCCGCCGCCCGCGAACTCGCCCGCGTCCTGCGCCCCGGCGGCTCGGTCGTCGTCCGCACCACGTTCAAGGAGCGCCTGGACGCCGTCGTCTACGACTACTGGCCGCCCCTGCGCGCCACCGACGCCCTCCGCTTTCCGGCCGAGGACGACGTCACGGCCGAATTCACCGCCGCCGGCTTCGACTTGCGCGAGATCCGCTCCTTCGTCCAGCCCGTGACCCGCAGCCTGCGCGACTACCACGCCCGCATGACGACCCAACCCCAGTCGAAATTCGCCCTGTTGACGCCGACTCAGTTCGCGTCCGGCCTCGACCGACTGGCCGCGGCGGCGGACCGCGAGCCGTACGACGAGCCGGCCCCGGTCGACGAGCGCTACGACGTGGCCGTCTTCACGCTCCGGTGAGCGCGGACCGGGTGGGGGACGTCGCATGCGTGACCGCGTAGGCGTGACGTCGCATGAGTGAACTGGTCGACCGGGTCGACGAGCAGGACCGCTTCCTGGCGGTCGTCGACCGGGCGGAGGCGATCCGTGAGGGCTGGCTGCACCGCGTGGCCACCATCGTGTGCCGCGACCCGGCCGGGCGCTTCCTCGTGCACCGCCGCCCGCGGGACTCCTCGCGGTTCCCCGGCCAGTACAACTGGCTCCTCGGCGGCGCCGCCGACGTCGGCGAGTCGTACGAACAGGCCGCGGCCCGCGAGCTGTTGGAGGAGCTGGGCGTGCGGGCCGCGCCCCGCTTCGTCCTCAAGTTCCGCTGCGCCGGGGCCATCAGCCCCTACTGGCTCGGCATCCACGAGACCGTCGTCACCACGGCGATCCGGCCCGACCCGTACGAAGTCCCCTGGCACACCTGGCTGACCGCTTCCGAACTCGAATCCCTCGCCGAGGGACCGGAGTTCGTGCCCGACGGACGCGAGGCGTTCATCCGCTACCGCGCCGTGGGCGGCGGAACGCCTGGCATGTGACACCTCCCGTACGACGACGGTTTCCCCCCAATTCCCGCCAACGCCCCCGCCCCCGCCCCGTACCGAAGCGGGCCCGGCCCCGAGCCCGAGCCCCGAGCCCCGAGCCCCGAGCGGCAGATTCCACGCCGGCCGCACGGACCGGTGCGACCTGTCGGGCTGGGCTCCACGCTTGTTACTCGGGCGACGCCGTTGATCCCGCGCGCTACGGTGCCCAGGTGGACGAAGAGGTGACCATCAAGCTGTCGCGTGACCAGGCGTTCGTGCTGTCCCACTGGCTCTACGAGGTGGAGAGCTCCGGCGCTCTCGACACCATCGTGAACGACCGAGCGGTCTGGTCTCCGCTGCACGCCATCTCGGGCACGCTCGAAAAGGCTCTCGTAGAGCTCTTCATGCCGGACTACAACCTCAGGCTGGACCAAGCCAGACAGCGGCTGGTCGAAGCGATGTACGGCGCCTCGGACGAGGAGCCCGAGACCGACGCCAACGCCTAGCCCTTCCACTCGAAGCCCGTCCGCGAAGTTCCACCGCACCCGCGCGCCACAAGGCCAGCCCCCTTGCCCGGCCGTCGCTTTGCCCGGTACTCGTCAGCGTGACGTGAAGTCGCCCTGAACAGCGGCCCGACAGTCCCGGATCTGGGATGCTGAGGGCGATCGAGAGGGGCCGCAGCGATGCAGTGGAAGATCCACGGGGAACGTCCGATCTACGAGAACCCTTGGGTGAACGTGTGGTTGGTCGATGTCGAGCAGCCGGACGGGCGGCGGTGGGAGCACCATGTGCTCAAGCTGCGGCACCTGGCAGTGGCAGCCGTGGTGAACAGCGAGAAGCAGGTGCTGATGATGTGGCGCCACCGCTTCATCACGGACTCCTGGGCCTGGGAACTGCCCATGGGTCTGGTGGAACCCGGCGAGACCCCGGCCGAGGCCGCCGCCCGCGAGGTGATGGAGGAGACCGGTTGGCGCACCGGCGAGATGACGCCCCTGATCTACGCCCAGCCGGCGAACGGGATCACCGACTCGGAGCACTTCGTCTTCCGCGCCGACGCGGTGGAGTACGCCGGTCCGCCGACCGAACTCAACGAGTCCGACCGGCTTGAGTGGGTCCCGTTGTCCACGTTGCGCGGCATGATCGACCGCCGCGAAATCGTCAGCAGCGGAACACTCGTGGGAGTCCTTTACCTGCTGCTGGACGAGGCCGGACTCTAGTCAGCCCGCTGCCCCCGGCAGCCGGGCGTCCAGTTCCGCGACCGGCCGGAACGTGCGGAATGGTGTGAGCAGGCGACGGAAGTCCCGCAAGTGTGAGGTCACACGGGGCGAGTCGATGGTCGCGGACAGGTTCAGGGCGTCACTGGCCGCTTGGCAGGCCTCCTCCACCAGGCCGCGTTGTAACCGGGTCCTCGCCAGCCAGAAGGAATGGAAGGCCCGGCCGCGCAGATTGGTCTCCGGCTCATCGCGCAGCGCCTCCGCGATCAACGGCTCGGCGGCATCCACGTCCCCGAGCTGCCCGAGCGCGATTCCGATATCCACGGTGAGCTTGGTCCGGTCGAAGTAACTCACCCAAGGCGGGTCGTCGTCCGCGGATCCGACCTGCCCGAACTGCAACTGCGCCTCGGCGATGGCCGCGTGGGTCGCCGGCCGGTCGCGTGCGCTGGCATGTCCGAACGCCTCGCGGACGTAGAGCATCGCCATCAGTCTCGGAGTGCCGCCGTCGTGGCGGGCAACGTCCTGGGCGGTCTGTGCCAGGGTGACGGCTTCCTCGGCCCGATCCTGATAAGTGGCTTGGAGGCTCAGACAGGCGAGGACATTGGCGACGAAGGCCCGGTCATCGATCTCTCGGGCCAGACGGAGAGACTGGGTGAAGTACGCCCTCGCCGTGCTGTACTGCCGTGCGTCGAAAAGAGTCCAACCGGCCAGCCGGGCGAGTTCCGCGGCGATGCCGTGCAGGCTACGCCGGTAGTTCGGATCCGTGCCGTCGGCCAGCAAGCCCATGACATACCTGAGTTGCCCCATCACCGCTGGCCGTAGGGCCTCGCCACCGTGCTCGTCGTCCCGCCGCCAGTAGTCCTCGATTGAGGTCTGCAAGGACCGAAGCGTGCTCGGCGTTGCCTTAGTGGCCGCCGCGATGGCGAGAATGCCGTCCAGATCCTCTGAGTGGCCTGGGATGGCATTGGGCCCGGAGACTTCCTGAACAGACTTGCTCGCAGACGGATTTGCGGCCGGGGCTCGTCCCTCCCAGTCCCGCGACGCGAGGCCGAGCATGTGACCGGGAACCCGTAGCCCGTCAGCGATGCGCTCGATCACGCTCATGTTCGTGATGGTCCGGCGACCAGAAATGACCTCGCCGACCCTGCTCGGTGTCAGCTCACACTGGCGAGCGATGCGTGAGACGTGAAATCCGCCCCTCGCTTTCGCCAAGCCGAAGACCGTCCTGAAGTCACGCGCCGCGCAGGCCGCGAGCATCTCGGGGTCCACCAGCAGGCGAGCGGGCAGACCGACCACTGCCATGGGTTCAGTCATGTCCGGCGCCCCCTCGTACGGGAGTGTGATCGCCCACCGTCACACGAGATCACTTACTGCGAGTTTACCCACCGTGGGTGTCCACGCTGGCCTTATCCCAGAACGGCTCCCTGGAGCAGTCTGAGATTCCCTCCGGGAGCCGGCCGCCGGAGGAAACGACAAGCCCCGTGCCGCACCGAAGTCAGCGGCATGGCACGGCATCCAGCGTCTCGAAAGGTCCCCAGCGATGTCCGACACGATCTCGGATACCTGCCCTCCTACATTCGGATTCCGGGTCGAAGCCGAGTCCGAGGCGGTGCCCGACGCTCGGCGCAAGATCGCTGCGCTGGTGCGGAGTTGGGGCGTGCCGTTCGCGGAGGAGGCGTTCGAAGACCTGGAACTGCTGTCGACGGAACTGATCACGAACGCCATCCGCTACAGCCGAGCCCCGTGTGCGGTGGCCGTGCGATGGACCGGGGTACGGATCCGGGTCGAGGTCACCGATTCGGACCCGGTCCGTCCGCGACCACGCCACGGCTCGGTGGACGCCGAGGACGGGCGGGGCCTGCTCCTGGTGGAGACTCTGTCCGCTGTGTGGGGCAGCAGTCCTGATCCGGCGGGCAAGGTCGTCTGGTTCGAGGTCGGGCCGGATGACCACCACAGCCTCGCGGCGGCGTCACGGGATCAGCCGCAACCGTGGAGCACGCCGGGGCTGTGGAGGATCACCACCACCGACGGCTCTGCGACCTCCGGTTACCTGCCCGCGTGGGCCGAGGACGACCCGTCGGAGGTTGGGGTGCCTTCCGACCAACTCCCGTCCCGCCTCGCACACATCAACCACCGGAATTTCTTCGAGGGCCTGATGATGCCGATCGTCGCGCCGGACCACTGGGACGGAGCCGAGGAGGACGCCGTCCTGGAGGGAAGCATCGACTGCGACCCGTACGACGAGGACCCGCACCTCCGAGTGCCAGTCGTCAACCTCCAGGTCTGCGTGGGGCGCTGGATCCTCGGCCTGGACCCACCGGGAGTCGCCGAGGCCGCCGCGAAGCTCCGCGCCCACGCCAACTTCCTCGACGAGAAGGTACGCCCCGCGCTCATCGCCGCCCGCGAGGACTGGGCCGCCCACCAACCGTCAGCCCAGCATCGCTCGCCAGCCTCAGGCCCGGCGGGCCGCACATAACCCGCACACTCGGCGCCCCGGCCCTTCCCCCTCCCTGTTGGCGCGGCTGTGCGAGCGCCCATGGAGAGCCCCCGGCGCCAGTGGACGTCATCGGTTACCGGACCCCGGACTGCACGACGTCACGCCTTCAGGGTGCCGAGGGGGTCCCCAGCAGTCACGGGCGAACCAGAAGCCTTATCGATTCCCCAGATCAGGAGGACAGCATCATGACCACAGCCACGCAGATCGACAGTGGTGTCGAGTCACGCACTCGGGACCCGAAGGAACTCCTCAACGCCGTCCAGCCGCACATCGCGCACCTGACCGTCAATATCCGCGACAGCGGCATGACGCTCTGGGACCGCGAGATCGCCCTCCTGCTGCGTGACCACACCATGGTCCGCGACATGGCCGAACGGATCCTCGGCAACGCCGTCATGTACACCCTCGCCTGCATCGAGCACCCCGAGGTGCACCTCGGGGTCGGCAAACTCGTCGACATCGGCGTCCACCAACTCATCCTCGACACGCCTGTCTGGTTCGCCCTCTGCGATCTCTACAACGGCGGTCGGTACAAGCACCACGCTCCGTTCATCGAGCGCCGCAGCGACGGCCTGTGCCTGCGCACTGCGGACTTCCTCACCTCGATCGGCTTCGAGATCGACACCGAGCTGTGGGCGATCGACGGCACGGACTGCTCGCCGTGCGACAACAAGGTCCCCGACAGCCACTGAACCGAACGGTGCCTCGCCCGTCCGGTGCCTACGGGCATCATGGGGCGGGGCGCCGCCTTCTTCCGCAAGCAGAGGACAGATATGCCTGCGCAACACGACATCGTCGCCGAGACCGAACTGTGGGACACCTACGCCCGCACTGCCTTCAAGGACGAAGCCGAGCCGGTCTTCCGCTGGACGCAGTACGCCGGTCACGGACCCGGCCCTGAGCTCCTGGGTGACCCGGGCAGCGTCCTGGAGATCGGCTGCGGCACCGGACGCGCGCTCGCGCACCTGGCGCAGAGCGGCGTGAAGGCCACGGGCGTGGACCTGTCTCCGGTGATGGTCGAGAAGATCTCTGAGCGCTGGGCCCCGTCGGGAGCGCAGTTCCACTGCGCCGAAGTGCTGGATTACCTCGGCTCCACCGCGGAGACCTACGACGCGGTGTACTCGATCTTCGGCGCGGCCTGGTTCGCCGACCCGTCGAAGCTCTTCCCGCTCGTCCGCCGCCGGCTCAATCCCGGCGGGACCTTCGTCTTCTCCCAGCCACCCGCGATCCCGGGCGCCTACGGCCCACAGGGCATGTACAAGGGTGGCTTCGCGGGGAAGGCCATGTTCACCTACCGCTACAGCTACCGCCCGCCCGTATGGGAACGCCTGCTGGCCCGGGCCGGTTTCACCGATGCCCAAGCCCGCATCCTCGACGCCCCCGAACCCGACCACATCGGTACGCTCCTGGTCCGCGCCCAGGCGTGACGCCGGGCCCAGCCCACGTCGCCCCCGCCGAACGGCCGGAGCCTTTCGCTGTACGCGGCCGGATTGCCCTTTGTGGACGTCCCCGATCCCATCGTCGGCTCCAGGGACAGCGCAGACGGGGCATTCGTCGCGCGCATCCGGACCGAGCAAGTTCAACGCCCCGTTGATCGAGCATGGAGGAGGTTTGCGAAGGAAAGGGGAGGCTCCGGAACGGTACCCCTGGACGCAGGTCGGTATCAGCGAACGTCGCTACTACAAGCTATTGCCGCTGTTCGCTCAGAAGGTCAACGGCCGCTACGAGTACGAACTCGACGACGTGGTGCCACGCATGAAGGCCCGCCTTAACCGGGCAGACGACGCGCGGGCCGTGCGAGCAGCCGCCCTCGATGTCCTCCGGTCCCACGGATTCAACGAAGAGGCCGCGCGCAAATGGCTGCAGCGACACCGACCTGAGCAGGCTGTAGACGCCTGGCCGCGCCGTCGGCGGCCACAGGAACTGTAGGTACCCGTCGCGGTGCGGTACAGCCGTCACCTGTCCTCACCGCGGCAGAGCCTCGCGTGACTGCGGCCACCACAACCTCACAGTCGCGCTCCCGCTCACGCACGGCCCCCGCACGCCGGTACCCCGGCCGCCATCAGGCGACCGGGGCACCATAACCGCAGGTCAGCGCCTCGTCACGAGACCTGACCCCGTAGGCCCTGTGGGACTTGAACCCACAACCAATGGATTAAAAGTCCACTGCTCTGCCAATTGAGCTAAGGGCCCGCTCCCCGCAGCATAGCTGGGACCTGCGGGGGAGGCCGAACCGGTTAGGGCCTGTCCGGCGGATCATGGGCGGTCCAGGCGGCGGCTGGCGCCGGACAGGCCCTAGGGCTGGGGGGTGTCCGTGGGGCGGCGGAGGAACCAGTGGCGGGCGGAGACGAGCCACCAGGTGGTGGCGAAGCCGAGGACGACGAGGACGGCGATGGGGGCGTAGTTGAAGGTCTTCCAGGTGATGGGAGAGAGCTGGGGGAGCATGAAGAGGACGGTGATGAGGGCGACCCAGGCGACGGCGACGACGCCGATGGGGCGGGACCAGCGGCCGAGGTGCCAGGGGCCGGGCTCGAAGGCGGGGCCTTTGCGGAGGCGGAGCAGGGTGGGGATGACGTAGGCGATGTAGAGGCCGATCACGGCGATCGAGGTGACGGCGGCGTAGGCGGTGGCGTTGATGAGGTACGGCAGGCCGAGGCAGAGCGCGCCGGCCGCGGCGAGCCAGACGGCGGCGACGGGGGTACGGGTGCGCGGGCTGACAGTGCGCCAGACGCGCGAGTAGGGCAGCGCCCCGTCGCGTGAAAAGGCGTAGATCATACGGCTGTTGGCGGTCACGGACGCCATGCCGCAGAAGAGCTGGGCGCCGATGACGACGAGCAGCAGGAGTTTGCCGCTGGTCGCGCCGAGCGCGTCGAGCAGGATCTGCGCGGGCGGCGCGCCGGTCGGTGAGCCCAACTCGGCGTCGTACGACTGGATCGCGAAGGTGAAGCCGAGCAGCAGAACGAAGCCCGCGATCCAGGACGTCCAGATGGAACGGACGATGCCGCGCGGACCGGCGGTGGCGGCGTCGTGCGTCTCCTCGGTCATGTGCGCGGAGGCGTCGTACCCGGTGAAGGTGTACTGCGCCATCAGCAGGCCGATCAGCACCACGTAAATGCCGCTGCCGAAGCCGGTGTTGTTCACGTAGTGCGTGAACACGAAGCTCGCCGAGCGGTGGTGGTCGGGAACGAAGGCGAGCGCGCCGACGATCAGGCCGACGCCGAGCACGTGCCACCAGACGCTGACGTTGTTCAGGACGGCGACGATCCGTACGCCGAAGGTGTTGAGCAGGCCGTGCAGGAGCAGGATCGCGGCGTAGAGCAGGATCGTCCGGCCGGGGCTGACGCGGAAGTCGAACTGGAGGTTCAGATACGCGCCCAGGAACGACGCCGCGCCGAAGTCGATGCCCGCGGTGACGGCGACCTGGCCGAGGACGTTGAACCAGCCGGTGAACCACGCCCACGCGGCGGCGCTGCGCTCCGGAGCCAGCCGGTGCGCCCAGAAGTACAGGCCCGCGGACGTCGGGTACGCCGAACAGATCTCGGCCATCGCCAGCCCGACGACCAGCGTCATCAGGCCGACCCCGACCCAGCCCCAGGTGATCAGGGCCGGACCGCCGGTGTTCATCCCGAACAGGTACAGCGTCAGACAGCCGGACAGCACCGAGATGATCGTGAACGAGACCGCGTAGTTCGAGAACGCCGACATCCGGCGCGCCAGATTCTGCGTGTAGCCGAGCTGCGCGAGCCGCTCCTCGTCCGACACGGACGAGGAGACGGACGAGGAGACGGGAGAGGGGACGGGAGAGGGGACGGAGGAGGAGACGGGAGCGGAATCCGGGGGTACGGAAGAGGCGGAGAGAGGGACGTCCTCAGGTGTCATGCCCCAGGCTTCCCGCACCCAGGGCATGACATGCACGCGTCGTCTAGTACAGGGCCTTCACCGTGCTCCACGGCCCCCCGAGGCTCTTCCGCGGCGCGAACGTCCCCTTGCCGCTGCCGTCGTAGCGGTACAGAACGCCGGAGGCGTCGGCGGCGAGGACATCGTTGCGGCCGTCCTGGGAGAGGTCGCCGATGCCGACGATGTCCTTGTAGATCTGCCAGCCGGCGCCGATCCGCACGCGCGGCGCGAAGGTGCCGCGGCCGGAGCCGTCGTAGCGCCACAGCACGCCCGCGGTGTCACGGGCGAGAAGGTCCGCCACGCCGTCGCCGTTGAGGTCGTTGGCTCCGACGATCTTGTTGAAGATGTTCCAGCCGGGACCGATCCTGACCCGCGGGGCGAAGGTCCCGCGTGACGTGCCGTCGTACCGCCACAGCACGCCCTCGGCGTCCCGGGCCACCGCGTCGGGGAAGCCGTCCCGGTTCAGGTCGCCCGGCGAGACGATCGCGTTGTAGATGTTCCAGCCGGGACCGATCAGGACGGACGGACCCGAGATGTCGGGAAGGGTCCCGTCCGACCGGCCCGGGAGGCGGCGCAGTTCACCGGAGGTGGTACGGATCAGCAGGTCGTTGATTCCGTCTCCGTCGGCGTCACCGGTCGGGACGAGCAGCGAGCCCTTGCCCCAGCCCGCGATGCGCAGCGGGTACGGCGTGAAGTCGCCCTTCTCCGTGCCCCGGAAGACGGTGTCGAGGTTCGCTTCGACGCCCGTCAGGAAGAGGTCGGGGAAGCCGTCCTTGGTGTAGTCGTGCGGCACGGGCGCGCCGTGCTGGGCGAACTGCGTTCCCCCGTCGAAGGCCAGGTCGGGGCCCTGACCGTCGGCGGGCCTCGCGGTCACCTCGCTGCGGTACAGCCCGTCGGGCACGGGGACGCCGGCGTCGGTCCGCTCGTCCCAGTTCGCCGCCAGGTAGTACTCCCGTACCGCCCCGAAGCTGCGGGTGGCGACCCGCGCGCCGGTCACCTTCCGTATGTAGTCGACCTTCCACGAGCCGACCGGCCTGCTCGGGTACCACGCTCCCCCCGCCCCGACGTTCTCCAGCGGCGAGCCGGGCACCCCGGTCCCGAGGACGTGGAAGGTGCCCGCGTCGTCCGCCCAGGCCACGCCGCCGCCGAACCGGTCGACCGTCCAGTGCCAGCCGCGGTCGTCGGTGAGCGAGGCCGCCGGAAGGTCGGCGATCGTCCGGTCGGGGCCGGCGGCCGTACCGCCGTGGAAGTCGTTCAGCACCAGGTGGTCGCCGATGTGGCGCACCAGGTAGCCGTCGCCCAGCAGCGCGGTGCCGCTCGGGAGCGCGACGTTCTTGTTGGCGGTCAGGTCGTACGCACCCGCCGGGCCGGTCGGGCCGCAGGACCAGTACAGCCAGCGTCCGGCGCTCTGCAACTCCGTCGGAACGCAAGGGGCGTTGGTCACGACGGTCCGCTTCGGGCCGTGTCCGAACTCGCGGATCACATCGGCGGTCAGCACGCCCTTGGCGGCAGTGGGCCGCCACAGGATGTCGCCGCGCACAGTGGCGGCGGAAAGCGGCTGGTCGACCGGTGTGTGGTTCGAGCTGTTGTTGTCGAAGACGTAGAGCCGCGCGGGAGTGCCGCTGGCGTACGCGACGTAAGGGCCCCAGGCGTCGACCAGTCGGCCGCCCTTGCCGGGGGTCGTACGCGGGCCGATCGTGTCGTAGCCGCCGTCCGTGACGGGACCGGTGGAGAGATAGCTGAGTTGCTGACTGCCGCCGAAGAGCCGGACGCAGGACGAGCCGGGCTCGCAGGGGACGGCGGTTGCGGCGACGGCGCCCTTCGGGACCGCCGGGCCGGTGGGCAGGCCATCGGCGAGGCCGAGTTCCTGGCTGTAGAGATTCCGGCCGAGCGAGCCGTCGTAGCGGGCGGCGGCCGTGGCGTACCGCACCACACCGCGGTCCATCGTCATGCCGTCGACCCGTACCGCGGCGGGGCTCATGGGCAGGACGGGAACGCCCGTGCCGATCGGCCCACCGTCGGCCGCGAGCACCCGTACCGCCCAGTCGGCGGCGTCCGCGCCGCCCTCGACGAGCGCCCGCCCGTCGCCGGTGGCGAGCAGGCGGCCGGTGGAGCGCGGCAGTACGGTCACCGGCGCGCCGCCTGCAAGCGGTACGGCCACGACCGGAACGCCCCACGGCGTGAGGGTGTCGGTCGGCGTCGCGGTCGCGGTCGGGGCGTCGGAGACCAGGGCGGAGTCGCCGACCAGGCTCACGGACCGCCGCGTCGACTGCGCCTGGGCGGGAAGCGTGGCGGTCGTCCGCGGGCCGCCGAGGTCGTCCCGGCCGACGGACCGGATGGTGGAACCGTAGTACCAGGCAAGCCTGTTGGGCGTGAGCAGGGGCATGGGGTGGGCGGTGCCGGTCTGAGCGTCGCCGAGGGCGTGGAAGGCGGCGGCGGCCAGATCGACGTAGCCGATGTGGAGCGCGCCCGACGGCATGCGGTAGGTGAGCACCGCGCCCCGGTCGTCGCCGCCGTCCACGCTGAAGACGTTGACATCGTCCGGCAGGGCCACCGTGGTGTCGGTCGTGGCGTCCCCCGCTCGCTCGCCCGCTCGCAGGATGTGCAGTCGCCAGGTCCCCGCCGTACGGTCGCCCGAATCGGTGAGTGCGGCGCTGCCCGCCATCGCCCGGAAATTCTGCCCGGCCGGGATGGCGATCTCCGATGTGCCGCCGTCGGCCATGTCCCGCAGCAGCAGGCGCTTGCCGCCGTTCGCCGTGTTCAGTGTGGTCAGGATGTCGCTGCCCATGGACACGCGGCTCGCGGTGACCCAGTCGTTGGCCACCGGCGGCACCTCGGTGGACGAGCCGTCCGCGTAGCGCGTCCAGAACTCGTGCTCACCGTCCTGGGACTTGCGCAGCACGCCCGACGCGCCCGCGAAGACGGTCCGGGCGTCGGGGGACCACGGCACCGCCGCCTGGAACGACGTCGGAGCGCCGCCCGCGGGTACGTCGGCCGCCGCCGCGGTGGTCACCGTCCCGGTCCCCGCCCCGAACGACACGGCCAGAGCGAAAGTGGCGAGCGCGGCGAGAGCACCGTGCGCGCGGGGGCGTTGTGCCACCCGTTCCTCCTGAGGTCATCAAGAACACGGCATGGCGGGACCCCGGCCTGTCCGGCCGCGTCAGCGCACTGCGGTGAAGCCCCCCAGCCCCCCGGGTGTACCCCCCCATGCAAGTGACCGCACTCTAACACCCGCCCCACCTGCGCAAACAGGCCCGCCCGGTGTGAAGTGATCACACCGGGCGGGCCCGTTCTGCGGCTCAGCGGTCAGCGGTCAGCCGTTGCGCTTCCAGCGGGGCTTGCGGTCGTAGGAGGAGCCGGCGGCCGGGGCGGCGCCGGGGGCGCGGCGGTCGTCACGGTTGCCGTACGAGGGACGCGAGTCGCGGTCGCCGTAGGAGGGGCGGCTGTCGCGGCGGTCGTACGAGGACGACGTGGACGGACGGCTGCTGTCGCGGCGGTCGCGGTTGAAGGGGCGGTCGCGGTCGTCGCGGCTGTTGTACGCGGGACGGCGGTCGTCACGGTTGCCGTACGAGGGACGCGAGTCGCGGCTGTCGCGGCTGGTGTACGGGGTGGACGGACGGCCGCTGCGCTCGCCGTACGAGGGGCGGGAGTCACGGCGGTCGTCGCCGCGGCGGTCGTCACGGTTGCCGTAGGACGGACGGCTGTCACGGCGGTCGTCGCGGTTGCCGTCACGGTTGCCGTACGACGGACGGGAGTCGCGGTTGCCGTCGCGGTTGCCGTACGAGGGACGGCTGTCACGGCGGTCGTCACGGTTGCCGTACGAGGGGCGGTCGTCACGGTTGCCGTACGACGGGCGGCTGTCGCGACGGTCGTCACGGTTGCCGTACGAGGGACGGGAGTCGCGGTTGCCGTAGGACGAACGGTCGTTGCGGCGGTCGAAGTTGCCGCGGTCGTCGCGGCGGTCCTCGCGCTGCTCCGGCACGGGGGCCGGGGCGGCGGCGGCCAACGCGGCGGCCTCGGCGGCGAGTTCGGCGGCCTTGGCGGCCACCGCCTCCTCCGGGTCCTCGCCGCGCTCGCGGGCCGAACGGGCGGTGAGGCGGTCGGCCTCCTCGCGCAGTTCGGTCGCGCGGCGCTGGAGCCGCTCCAACTGACGCGTGACGTCGGCGACTTCGCGCTCCGCCTGGAGAGCGGCGTTCTGTACGGCGTCGGCCTGGACGTCGGTCAGCGAGCGCGCGCCGGTGATCTTGGCGACGTCCTCGTCGAAGACGCCCGCGCCGCCGATGATGTGGCGCGAGGCGTCGACGCCCGCGTCCTCCATCAGCCGGAAGATCTGCTTGCGCTGGTGCGGCAGGGCGAGCGAGACGACCGTGCCGGACTCGCCCGCGCGGGCGGTACGGCCCGAGCGGTGCAGGTAGTCCTTGTGGTCGGCGGCCGGGTCGACGTTGAGCACCAGGCCGATGCCGTCGACGTGGATGCCGCGGGCGGCGACGTCGGTGGCGACCAGGACGTTGACCTGACCGGCCTTGAAGTCCTCAAGGGTGCGGGTACGGGCGCCCTGGGTCATGCCGCCGTGCAGCGCGTCGGCGCGGACACCGGCCTCGATGAGCTGCTCGGCGACGCGGTCGGCGCCCATCTGGGTGCGGACGAAGATGATCGTGCGGCCCTTGCGGGCGGCGATGGCGGCGGTGACCGGCGCCTTGTCCTTCGGCTTCACGACGAGCACGTGGTGGCTCATGGTGGTGACGGCGCCCTGGGCGGCGTCCACCTCGTGGGTGACCGGGTCGACCAGGTAGCGCCGGACGAGGCTGTCGATCTCGTTCTCCAGCGTCGCGGAGAACAGCAGGCGCTGGCCGCCCGCCGGGATGAGGTCGAGGATCTCGGTGACCTCGGGCAGGAAGCCCATGTCGGCCATCTGGTCGGCCTCGTCGAGGACCGCGATCTGCACCTGGTCGAGCACGGCGGAGCCGCGGTTGATCAGGTCGCGCAGCCGGCCGGGGGTGGCGACGAGGACGTCGACGCCGCGGTCCAGCGCGTAGATCTGGTTCTGCATGGACGTGCCGCCGCAGACGACCTTCATCTTCAGGCCGAGGACGTCGCCGTACGGCTGGAGCGCGTCGGCCACCTGCATGGCCAGCTCGCGGGTCGGGGTGAGGATGACGCCGCGGGGGCGCTTGCGCTCGGTGTGGCCGCCGGACAGCAGGGTCAGCAGCGGCAGGCCGAAGGAGAGCGTCTTGCCGGAGCCGGTACGGCCGCGGCCCAGGATGTCCCGGCCCGCCAGCGCGTCCGGGATGGTCGCGGCCTGGATCGGGAAGGGGGTGGTGACGCCGTTCTGCGCGAGCTTGCGGACGATGCCGTCGGCGAGGCCGAGGTCGGCGAAGGTCACGGTGGGCTCGGCGTCGGCGTCGGTGTCGTCCTCGGCGTCGGCCTCGGTGTCCGCGTCGAGGACGTCGGCCTCGGTGTCCGCGTCGAGGACGTCGGTCGCGTCGTCGGCGCCGGTGGTGTCGGTGTTCTCTGCGGTGTCGGCGGTGGTGATGTCCACCACGTCCGCTACGGCGAGGATCTCGTCGTTCTCGGGCATGACGGAACGGTCGGCACTGTCAATGGACATGCTGAAGCTAAACCTCTCGGAGACTTACGGCACGCGCCAGCTCCGTAGGTTGCTTACAACCGCCTCGATGCGGTCAGCCACAGGAGAAAAGGAACGCGCCACGCGGCGCACATCGGATCAGGCGCCAGGCAGTGGGATCAAACGATCTACCAGCATACGCATCTGTCGGCGCCTTTGCCAATCGCCTTCCGGACCGGGCGCTGACCAGCGGCGATACCGCCACGATGCGGTCAGCGGTCGCGGCGGTCCCCGCGCCGTTCGGCGCTCGGGTCGGGCGACCCGCTGGGGTCGGAGCTGGGGCTGGCGGTCGGCGGGTCGGTGGTCGGCGGCGCGGTCGGCGCGTCCGTCGTCGGCTGGCCGGTCGGCTGGGAGGCCGTCGGCGAGGGCTGGGCGGTCGGCTGCGGCGCCGAGGTGCCGTCGGACGCGGTCGGTACGCCGCCGGGTCCTGCCGGGCCGCCGCCCGCGCCGCCCGCCCGGGCCGTCGCGGGGGCCCGCGTGTCGCCAGGCGAGGCCGTACCGGTGACGGAGGGGGACGGGGACATCGGGCCGCCGCCGCGGTGCGGGTCGCCCGCGCCCTGCGGGACCCGCGCACCGTCCGCGACGGTCCCCGCGCTCACGCCGGGCGCGTGCTTCGGCGCCTTGGGGTCGGACTCGCTCCCCGCGCTCACGCACGCCGCGACCCCGGCGGCCACCAGCGTGACGAGGACGGCGGACCGCAGCCCCGTACGGACGGCTCGGGCCCGGTCGCGGCGGGGGTCGCGGGGGCGGTCTGGGGCAGGGAGCACGTGTACGCACCTCGGGCTCGGTACAGGCGGACGCGTACGGTCGTACGGTCGTCGTACCGCCGCACGTCCGTACGCACCGGTCGGCGGTCGGATCGCCGTGTCCAACGCCGCGCCTCCCGCCAGGACACGCCCCGCGTCCCTGGCGTCACCCGTGGCGCGCAGCCGGGCCGCCGCCCGCGGCCGTCAGCGCGAAAGGGCCCCCGAAACCGTCACCCGTACCCCAGGGCGTGCAGCCGCTCGTCGTCGATGCCGAAGTGGTGGGCGATCTCGTGCACGACGGTCACCTCCGTCTCGGCGACGACCTCCTCGCGCGTGGCGCACATCCGCAGCGTCGGGCCCCGGTAGACGGTGATCCGGTCCGGCAGCACCCCGGCGTACCACTCGCCGCGCTCGGTCAGCGGCGTCCCCTCGTACAGCCCGAGCAGGTCCGGCTCCCCCGGCGCGGGCTCGTCCTCCACGAAGACCGCCACGTTGTCCATCAGCCGGGTCAGCTCGCCGGGAATCCGGTCGAGCGCCTCCCCGACCAGCTCTTCGAACTCCTCACGCGTCATCTCCAGCACGCTGCCCATTGTCCGCCACCCCGCCGCGAAAAGCGTTTTGGCGAACCCCCGGCCCATCCCATATGCTGCACCCGTCCCCGACGTGCGCCTCGGCGCCCACGGTCGGCCATCCAGCCCTCATCGTCTAGTGGCCCAGGACGCCGCCCTTTCAAGGCGGTAGCACGGGTTCGAATCCCGTTGGGGGCACCACAGTTGATCTTTGCCGCAGGCCAGGCGGCATTTTAGCCGCTCGCACCGTCGAGTCACCTCCGGGTGATCTCGTCGCGTAGCCGCAGCGCCCGCGGGTCGGTGAACGCCGTGAGCAGATCGAGTGCCTCGGCTCGGGCGTCGGCGGCCTCCTGCCGGGAATCGGCAGCGTCCAGGGCTGCCGCCAGATGTGTCAGCGTCTGCGCCGTCTCCCATGTCTGCCGAAGGTCTCGATAGACGCTCGCGGACCGACGGTGGCAGTCGACGGCTTCCCGCGCACGGCCGAGTTGCAGCAGCGCCTGCCCGAGACCGTCCCATGCCGCTGCTTGACGAGCGCGGTCGCCCAACGGTTCCTGGAGCGCGGCGGCGCGCCGGTAGGAGGCCAGCGCACCGGTGAGGCGGCCGGTGGCGCGTTGAGCGTCGCCCAAAGCCATGAGCCAGTACGCCTCCGCGGCCGTGCTGTGGATCTCGGTGGCGATGGCTACGGCCTGCTCGGCGTGTGCCAACGCCGTGTCCGCGTCCCCGCTCTCCAATTCCGCCGCGGCGAGGAGTCTGAGGCCGTTTCCCTCGGCGCGGCGGTCGCGGTACGTCCGGAACACCTCGATTCCTCGACGTAGAGGCCCGAGAGCACGCTCGGGGTGACCGAGTTCCATGTCCACCTGAGCGAGATTGACCGCCACGCGGGACTCCCAGAATCCGTCGTTCCGCGCGGCGAACAGTCCCATGCTGTTCTCGAACGCCTCCCGTGCCTGCGCCAGGTTGCGGCGGCGTAGTTCGAGCAGTCCGAGACCGTTGAGTGTCAGTGCCTCACCGAGGGTGTCCTTCAGGGCCCGGCGCAGGGTCAGCGCCGCCCCGTAGTGCTCGGCCGCGGCGGCCAGGCTCTGGGACTGGGCATACGCCATGCCCAGGCTCTCCTCCAGTTCGGCTTCGGCACGGCGGTCGCCGTCCCGGCGTGCGGCCTCAAGACCGGTCCGGGAAGTGGCCAGCCAATCCTGGAACGGATTGGTGGTCATGTAAACGGCGCGCAGAACCACCGCCAACTGCCATGCGATCCGGTCCGATCCGCCGCTCGCGGCGGCTCGCACCGCGGCCACCAGGTTGTCCCGCTCCGCCGCGTACCAGCGCATCGCCTGCGCCTCGTCGGTGAACGCGGGCGTGGGCGGCCCTCCGTCGGCCGGTACCAACTCCACACGAGGCTCCTGCGGTGCGATACGGGCCTGGACCGCGTCGGCGGTGTGCAAGTACCAGATCAGCACTCTGCGCAGCGCGTCCTCACGCCCCTGTGGGGTCTCTTCCAGCCGTGCCCGGTCGGCGGCGTAGGCGCGCAGCAGGTCGTGCAGGCGGAAGCGGTCGGACGCGGTCTGCTCCGCCATGTGCGCGGCGGCGAGGACATCGAGGAGACGCCTCGCGGTGCGGACATCGATCCCTGCCAGAGCCGCCGCGGCCGCATCGCTGACGTCCGGTCCTGGAGCCAGTCCGAGCAGCCTGAACAGCCGGGCGGCATCCGAGGGCAGCGCCCGATAGGACCACATGAACACCGAACGCACCGCCTCGGACTCCTGGTCGTCGTCTGCTGACAGAACTTCCCACCGGCCGGACTCGTCACGCAGTTCACGGATCAGCTCCCCCAGGTGTGTCAACGGCCGCCTCGTCGCCCGCTCGCCGGCGATCCTGAGCGCCAACGGCAGGCGCGCGCAGAGGAAGGCGAGCTCCGCCACGTGGACGGGATCGTCCCCGTCCCGGTAGCCCGAGATAACACTGCGCAGCAAGGCGACGGAGCCGTCCTGGTCGAGCACGTCCAAGGTGATGCGCCGTGCTCCCTCCCGGATGCTCAGGCCGGGCAGACGGTGCCTGCTCGTCACGATGACCAGACACCCGGGAGTGGCCGGAAGCAAGGGCCTGACCTGGGCCGCGCCGGCGGCGTTGTCGAGCACGATCAGCAGCCTGCGGCCAGCCAGCCGTGAGCGGAAGGCCCCGGCCATCTGCTCGCCGTCGGCGTGAAGGACATCCGCGGGGGCACCGAGCGTACGCAGGAAACCCTCAAGGACCCGCTCGTACGTGACCGGGGCCCGGCGGTCGTAGCCATGCAGGTCGGCGTACAAACCGGTCGAGCGCTCGACGCTCGGTGTGCCGGTCGACGAAACCCGCCCCGGCCAAGGGGAGTTGTTGCGGGACCGGAAGCGAAACGCGGTCAGTTGCCGGGGCGTGGAAATGTATCCCGCCGTGGATGTCACGACCCTGCACCACGTCACGGGCAGAGCCCGACAGAGAGGAGTTGACCTCCTCTCGCGGCTCAGACACCCGTCGGGGGCGTGCGATCGGCGACCTCGCGGGCGAAGAACGTGCCGATGTCCTCCCCCGACGCGTACAGCCCTTCGACCCGCGCCGCGACACGATCCCTCGTTCCCCGATCGAGGTACCGCACAGCCCCTCCAGTACGCCGTCGGCGTCGTAAAGGATCTCGTACACCGTGTCGTCGTTGAGCGTGACCAATTCGGGAACCGGGCCCTCGTGCTCGTACTCCGCGAGGTGCTCGGGTCCGATGACGCGGATCAGCTCACCGCACTCCGCCCGCACACGCAGGAGGTTCAACTCCCATCGCAGGTAAGCGGTGAGCGGGAACTCCACCGCGCGGACGCGCAACAGGCGGCAGCCGTGGCTCGCAGCCAGGCGGGACAGGTCGAGCAGTTCTTCCCGCTGGGCCTCGATCAGCCGCAGCGCCCCCTCCCAGTCTCCCTGGGTGAAGGCGTTCCAGCTCGGATCACCCGGCTCGCGGAAATCCTGGCGACGCTCCAACTTCCAGGAATCACAGCCGTCAACAGCGAAATCCCTGCGCCGGAAGTCCGCCCGGTAGGCGTCCAGCCCCAGCCGCACGCCGTGCGAGGCATCCAGCAGGTCACTCATCCGGGATGTGTGTCTTGGCGGCCAGCAGCGTGGCGCGGGGAATGACGACAAGTCGTTCACCGCCGCCGATGACCGCGTCCTCGGGCAGCCCCTCGGCGTAGACCGACGTGAGATCGCGGCCGATCACGGCGAAATCCCCGTTGTCGAGCTCCCAGATGTCGGGACATCCGTCTCGGCCCCCCGTGGTGCCCAGCTCGGACGGCGCCCTCCCGATCCGCCGGGCCAGCCGCGCCTGCGGATCCGCATCCCACGTACTGTCCATACCTCGCCCCCCTGCACGTTCCCCGAGTTGACCACCCAGCGTACGGACGCGCTATCAGAGCGTCCACGATGCTCACGCGAATCAGCCATCTGCCGCGGCCACGATGCTGGGCGGTGACCGTGCGAGTCCGGCCCCGGCGCGATGTGCGTCGGGGCCGGGCTCGGTTCGGGGTGGGGGCGGGTGAGGGGCGGGGTCAGCCGCGGGCTACGGCGATTTTGCCGGCCAGGCGTTCTCCGGACTCGTAGACCATGTAGGGGACGCCGTTCTCGGTGCCGAAGCTGGGGGCGGCGCTGCGGCCGTTGTCGGGGGCTCCGTCGGAGGAGTTGAAGAAGACGCCGAGGTGCTTGCGGAGGCTGAAGTCGTTGCCGACCTCGGTGATCATCAGGTCGCCGCCGTGCGCCTTGTCCTTGTTGTAGGTGACGTACGCGCTGCCGTCGCGGGTGAGCAGGTGGGGGCCGCCGACGTCGCCCGCGCCGACGTCGGTGTGGCGGATGAGGGGCGTCTGGGAGAAGGTCCAGTTGCGGGCGTCCGCCGACCAGCCCCAGCCGATGTCACGGTGGTTGGTGGTGTTGTTCAGCATGAACAGCATGACGAAGTGGGCGTTCTTCGCGGGGAGTTCGTGGGCGAAGACCCGGGCGTAGGAGGTCTCGGTGGTGCCGGACGGCAGCATCGAGGTCGACAGGACCACCTTGTCGTACGTGAAGTGGATGCCGTCCTTGGACCGGGCGAGCCGGGTCGTGGTGTTCTCGCCGTGGAAGTAGAGCCACATCTCCTTGGCGCCCTCGACCCATATGACGTGCGGCGACGAGACATGGCTGACCGAGTAGTGGGGCGACCACGTGCGGGAGACGACCGGGTTGCCCGCGTACTCCGTGAACGGGCCCTCGATGTGGTCGCCGTAGGCGAGGCAGACGCCGCCGGGGGCGTCGTGCGGCGCGTAGTAGAGGTAGTAGCGGCCGAGCGGCGCGGTGAGGCGGCCGACCGTGCCGCGTATGCACGGGAAGATGATCTCGCCGGTCGGGTTGTACGCGAGCTGAGACGGCGTCAGAAGGGTCTTGACGTAACGGTAGTCGGGGAATCCGCCGGGGGTGGCGGCCGAGGCCGTCGCCGTGCCCGCCGTCGTGCCCACGGCGAGGGCGGCGGAGGTGGCGACGGCCCCGCGCAGGATGACGCGACGGCTCGGGCTCTGCGGACTCTGCGGGTTCTGCTGCTCTGACATGGGGAACTCCGTCCCGGAGGGATGTCGGAAAGGGCAGAAGTGCGGGAAGCGGGAAGGAAGTACGGGAAGTACGAAGGAACGCGGACGAGCCGCTCAGAGGTACTGCACGGCCGTGACGCAGAAGCCGCCGAGCGCGACGCACCAGACGTACGGCAGCGTGCGGACCATCACCGTCTGCGGGGTGACGCCCGCGTACTGAGCGGCCCAGACCGTCTGCGTACTGGTCGGGTCGGCGACGCCGAAGACCTGGTTGTACGAGGTGGTCAGGCCGAGGACGGCGATCGCCGGGTACACGCCCGCGGCGATCAGGACCCCGGCGATGCCCGCGCCGAGGCCGAACACGTTCAGCGGCCCGCGGTAGAGGCACAGCGGCACGAGCACGGTGAAGACCAGGACGAACAGCACGGCGTTCTGCGGGCTGACGGCCTTCACGAGCGGTTCGAGCGCGTCGACCGCGCCGGGCAGTTTCACCGCCGCCAGCAGGATGCCGATGGAGATGAAGAGCGTGATCGGCGGCGCCGCGACCTCGAATCCGGCGTAGAGCGTACGCAGCAGCCGCTTGTTCATCTCGCGCGGCCGGGTGGTGGTGACCAGGGCGTAGAGCACGCCCGCCAGCAGCGACGGGATGATCGCGATGTCGAAGCCGAGGGCGAGGATCAGCGGCACGGCGGGGGTGAACAGCGCGTACCAGGGCGCGTCGCCGAGCTGCTTGCGGCGCGTGCCGGAGTTCGGCCCGGGCCGCTCGGCCACCGACTTGAGGGACCAGGAGTGCTCGACGCCCTTGCGGCGGTTCTCGATCAGGACGAAGAGGACCGCGGCGACCAGCGCGAACGGGAACAACTTGATCATGAAGCCGCGCACGGTGTGCACGGGCAGTTCGAGCGCCGTGGAGAAGAACTGCCAGACGGGCAGTTCGAACGGCATGCCGGCGGCGATGCCCATCAGGATCGTGCCCGCGGCGGTGGCCTTGGGGATGCCGACGGCGATCATCGCGGGGATGCCGATGATGCCCGCGAGCATCGCGGCGGGCGCCGAGCCGGTGACCGTGCCGACCAGCGTGGAGACGGCCAGTACGCCGAGCGCGACCACCACGGGCCGGTCGCCGCCGAATTCGACGATCTTGCGGACGAGGGTGCCCGCGATGCCCGTCTCGTCCAGCAGCTTGCCGAGCCACGACCCGAGCAGGATCGCGATCATGGTGGCGGCCAGCGCCGGGGCGCCCTCCTGGAGCACCGTGTCCAGCACGCTGTTCTTGCCGGTCAGCGGCGCCCCGGAGACCAGGGCGATGGCGACGGCCAGCAGGATGAGTGCGAAGGCCGTGGGGAGCTTGCGGGTGAGCATCGCGGCGACACCCGCCGCCATGATCAGCAGAATGACGACACCCATGGCGTCACTTCTCTCTTCCGTGCGGTGTGCGTCTCCGCGGGGTCCGTGTTTGCGGGGTACGTGATTGCGGGGTCCGTGTTTGCGGGGTGGTCGCCCCAAGGGCGCGTGTCTGCGGCGACGCGGTCACCCACTCGGCGAGCGCCGCCGTCAGCAGCAGCGGACTGCGGCCGAGACCGCAGACCGTACGGGCGTACGCGTGCGCCGCGATCTCGTCGGCGCCGGCGACGTGCCCGTACCAGCGGCGGCTGCCGAGCCGCAGCACGACATGGCCGAGCGCGCGCCTCAACTCGGCCTTGGCCGGCCCGTGGTGGAGCCGCGCGTGCGCGGCCTCGTGGGCGACGGCCGCGGCGCGGACGGAACCGGCCGGGTACCAGTCGCGCCAGCCGAGCCGCTCCGCGAGGCCGTCGGCCGCCGCGATCGTGTCGGTGAACAGCTCGATGGCGTCGGGCCGCGAGGTGTAGCGCGCCAACAGGCCCATTTCCAGGCCGCCGTCGCTCTCCACGACGTCCGCCACGCAGGCGACGGGTGCGAGCGCGGCACCGAACTCGGCTGCCGCGCGGGCCCATTGACGCAGCAGCGCGGGGTCGCGGCCCTCGTGGGTCGGGGTGCCCGCGAGCAGCCGCACGCCGAACTCGACGTCGTCCAGGTCGGCGAGGCGGCGCAGCGCGGCCAGGTCGGGCGTACGGGTCAGGACGGATGCCGTCATGTCCGTGCCTCCACAACGGCCACCACCGGCTCGTCGGCCGCGCGGCTGCTCAGTTCGCTGCGGGCGAGCGCGAGCAGCGACTGGGGTTCCACGACGCCCGACAGGTCGGAGATCCGGGACCCGATGAGCAGCCGCAGCGCGGGCGCGCGGACCCCGCCGTCGCCGTACGAGGTGACCTCGTCCACGAGCGTGGCGAGGACTTGGGGCGCGGCGCCCGCCGTGGTGGTCTCGACGCGGGCGTCGGGCGAGTGCAGCCGGACGACTCCGTCGGCGTCCACGACCCGCACGGGGTGGCGGGTGGCGCGGTACCGGCGGCGCAGCTCCGTGCCGTACACGGTGTGCGAGGGCGTGCCCGCGAGCACCCGCACCTCGGCGGGGTCGGCCTTGAGGCTGGCGGCGGCGGCGCGCAGCCGTTCCCCGTCGTCGGCGCGGTGGGCCCGGTCCTGGGTACGCAGTTCGGTGGCGCCGGTGGCGACCGCGCGTACGGTGCTGGTCTGCGGGTCGACGGTGACCTCGACCTCGACGCCGTCGGCGGCCGCGCCCTGGGCGACGACCGCGCGTTCCGCCTCGGCCCGTACGGCCAGGATCTGCTCCTGTCCGGCGCCCGGGATGATCCGCTCGATCTGCTCGCGGACCAGCGCGAGGGCGACCCCGATGGGGCTGATGACCTCGCTGTGGGCGGCGATCCTGCCCTCGCGTTCGCAGACGACGGCCAGGTGCGGTGTCACGGACGCGGCGCCGCCGCCCCCGCCGACCAGGACGGCGTTGTCCTTGTCCAGGCGGTACTCGGAGATCAGGGTGTCGACCACGGCCTTCACCTGGGCCGTACCGGCGTCGAGCACCTGGGTCGCGGCGGTGGCGACGTCCACGCCGAGCGCGGCGGCCAGCGGCGCCAGCGCGGCCTTGGCCGTCTCCTGGTCCGAGCGGGCGAAGTCGCCCTCGGGGACCCGGCCGAGCGCGTTGGCCGCGCAGGTCATGGTGATCGCGAACCGGCCGCCCGCGGCGTCGAGGACCGCGTAGTCGGCGGGGTCGTCGGCGAGCGGGCTGACCGTGGCGAGCGCGGCGTCGCGCAGGTCGTCTGGGTCGGCGAAGCAGGCGTACGGCAGGCCCGCGATGTGGGCGCTGCGCGGTCCGACCGCGGTGACCTTCCGGCCGGAGCCGCCGGTCCCGCCCGTACCGCCCGTGCCGCCCGTGCCGCCCGTGCCGCCGCTGATCCTGACCATGGACCCGCCGCCGACGCCGACCGTCCGCACGTCGAGCGCGGACAGATAGGACGTCTTGCCGAGGATCGTGGCGTGCCGGACGGCGACCTTGCCGCGCCGTACGACGCTGATGTCGGTCGAGGTGCCGCCGGTCTCCAGGAACAGGCCCTCGCTGATCCGCTCCTGCATCAGGGCGCCCGCGACGCCGGCCGCGGGTCCCGACAGGACGGTCAGCAGCGGCCTGCGCCGCATCTCGTCCAGCGACATCACGCCGCCGTCGCAGCGCATCACCATGAGCGGGGACGTGACGCCCGCCTTGGTGATGGCCGCGTCGACCAGGTCGGCGGTGGCGAGCATGCGCGGCAGGATCGCGGCGTTGACCACGGCGGTACGGGTCCGCTTCTGGAGTCCGTACAGCGAGGTGATCCCGTGGGCCGCCGTCATCGGCAGGCCCTTGCCGCGGGCCGCTTCGAGCACGGCCTCCTCGCCCTCGGGGCGGTCGACGCTGAACGGCTGGCTGGCGACGAGGACTTCGGCGCCTTCCCGTACGACCTCGTCGACGGCCCTGCGCACATCGGCCGCGTCGTCGGGGTCGGCGACATGGGCGTAGTGCAGCGGGAGCCGCTTGCCGGGGGTGAGTTCGAGGTTGCGGAAGGACGCGAGCCGACGGGTGAACGCGGCCCCCGGACCCGTACCGATGCCGATCAGGCCGACGGTGGCGACGTCACCCTCCAGGAGGGCGTTGGTAGCCTGGGTCGTACCGTGGGCCAGGAAGGCAACGTCCTCAGGGGCGTTCCCGGTCTGCTCCAGCAGGCGGTCGAGCGCTTCGACGATGCCGTGGGCTACGCCGTCCTCGTGGTGGTGGCTGGTGGGCACTTTCACCTGCCCCCGGAGTTCGAGGGTCGCGGCGTCTACGGCCACGGCGTCGGTGAAGGTCCCGCCCACGTCGATGCCGACGCGGATACGGTGGGTGGTCATGGTCTGGGCACCTCCTTGTGCAGTGTTGGCGAATACGCGGGCGGTGGGCCGGGCGGGGCAGGTGGAGCTGCTTCCGTCCGGCCGTTCTCCCTTGGGGGCGGCAGGTCCCGCTCAGTAGCCGCGCACGTCGGGCCAGTGGCGCTGGATCCCGGCGCGGTCGAGCACGGCGGCGAACGCGTCGAACCGCTTGTCCTCGGCCTGGACCCGGTGCGGTTCCACGCCTTCGGCGAGGCAGTGGGCGGCGAGGGCACCGGCGACCTCGCCGATGTTCCACTCCACCGGGTGCAGCCGGTAGCAGCCGTTGGTGATGTGGGTGGTGCCGATGTTCTTGCCCGCGGGCAGCAGATTGCGGACCCTGCGCGGGATGAGCGCGCCGAGCGGGATCTCGAACGGCACGGAGCCGATGTCGATGTAGTTGTCACCTCCGGTGGACGGGTGCAGGTCGATGCGGTAGCCGCCGACGCCGACCGAGTCGCGGTACGTGGTGCCGCCGTGCGGGCCGACGAGGTCGATCGCGAGGTCCTGCTCGGTGATGGTGGTGACGGCCTTGATCCGGCGGGACTCGCGGACGTACGGCGCCTTGGCCAGGCCGTCCGCGGTGCCGGTGATGTCGGGGCGGAGCCTGAGGCCGGGGAAGCCCTTGCCGCCGTCGGCGCGCGGCGCCTCGGTCTGGAGCCAGTACAGGACGGACAGCGACAGCTGCCGCGCCTCGGCCACGGCCTGGGCCGAGGTCTCGGGGCCCGCGCCGATCAGCGGCTTGAGCCAGTAGTCGTTGAGCGGCCAGTTGACGAGGGTGATGTCGGAGTCGAAGGCGCCGGGCCGGTGCAACCGGCGGGCCAGAATGCGGCGGAAGCCCCACAGCTCCTTGTCGCCCGCGTCCTCCGACTGGTCGGCGTTGACGTCGAGCGGGTCGAGGTCGGGGTTGGGGACGAAGGTGCGCGGCACCGCTTCGAGCGTGCGCGGGTCGGGGGCGAGGAAGCCGAGCAGCGGGCCCGGCCAGAAGTCGGGGCGGTAGTCCCGCCAGAACTCGTAGTCGGCGGGCTTGTCGATGGTGTGGTCCTCGCCCTCGTGGTGCGAGAGCGCGAAGCACACCGTGATGCCCTGCTGGTTGAGCGGGTCGGCGGTCTCCGGGGCGTGCGGCTCGCCGAATTCGTCGCGCGACTCGGCGCCGACGGCGTGTTCGACACCGGCCAGCTCCAGCAGTTCGCCGGTCTCGGTCGCGTCGATCACGTACCGCGCCGCGATGGTGCGGCGGCTGCCGTCGCGCAGGCTCTCCACCGTGACGGACCGTACGGTGTCGTCCTCGGCCGCCGCCGCGACCGGGCGGTGCTCGGTCAGCAGCGTGAGGCGGCCGGACGCGAGGTGCGGCGCGAGCATCGACTCCAGCACGGCGAGGCCGACGCGCGGCTCGTGGCAGAGCTTGCTGACGCGTCCGGCGCCGGGGTTCAGCTCGGTGAGGGCCAGCGCCTCCGAGCGCATCGGGTACCACTGGCGGTAGTACGACCTGATGGATTCCCGCAGGTGGCGGTACGAGGCGGTGGTGCCGAACTGTTCCACCCACGGGTGCTCGTCCGGCGGGACGGCCTGCGAGGTGAGCTGGCCGCCGATCCAGTCGGTCTCCTCGGTCAGTACGACGCCGCGCCCGGCGCGGCACGCGGCGAGTGCCGCCGCCACGCCGCCGAGGCCGCCGCCGACGATGAGAATGTCCGGTCCGGGTTTCACGAGTCTCCTTGAGGTGGTGCGTACCGCCTGCGGCGGTGCTGTCGAAAGATTGCGCGGTGCGTCGGATGACGGCTCTGCCCGGTACCCCGGACCCTCCGGCGTCCGGTTCGCCGAGGACGCCCTACGGCCACGTGCTCTGACGCCGACCGGCCGCGGGGCCCTCACCCGTTAAGGGCTCCGCCCCCAAAGGCCCCGGCCCCCCGGGACGTGGGCTCGCGGCGAGCGGGGCGCCGAGCACCGGGCCACCGGCGCGAGGGCCCACGGCGAGCAGGCCGCCGAGCACCGGCCCCCCAGGGCGACGGCCCACGGCGAGCGGGCCGCCGAGCACCGGGCCACCGGTGTGTGGGCTCGCGGGCGGCGGGCAGGGCGGGTGGGGGTCATGGGCGTGGGTCCCGGGGCCGCGCCGGAGGCGGTCCCGCGCTGGCGCCCGGCCGGAAGGGGCAGGCCACCAGCGGCTCGGTGGCCGCCGCGATGTCCTCGCCCGCCACGAGGGCGGCCAGCATGCGGACGGCCGCGGCGCCCAACTCCGGCCGGGGGATGTCGAATCCGGTGGGCACCGGCTCGCCCGCGAGGTCGGGCGGCGGGCTGCCGAGCAGGGCGAGCGAGGCGTCGCGCGGGGCCTCGATCCCGGCGGCGCGGGCGGCGCCGCGCAGGGCCCGCCACGCGCTGCCGGTGTCGGTCTCCTCGGCGACGAACGCGGTGACGCCCTCGGCGAGCCAGCCGCGCAGCCGCTCGGGCGTCAGCTCGCGCTCGGGCGCCGCCGAGCGGAAGACGGCCGCGGGGCCGCCGGGCAGCCCGGCCGCCTCCAGGCCCTTGAGGAAGCCGTGTTCACGGTCGGTCGACGCGGGCGCCTCGTCGTCCTCGCGTACGAGCACGATCCGGCGGTGGCCGAGCTCCGCGAGCCGGGCCACGACCTCACGAGTGGCGTTGACGTAGTCCGCGCCGACCCAGGGCAGGCCCTCCAGCTCGTCCCTGCGGCCGATGTGGACCACGGGGAAGCCGTCGCCGACCAGGCGGCTCAGCTCCTGCGCGGGCGCGTGACGGCCGAGGAAGAGACAGCCGTCCGCCAGCCGGACCCGGCTCAGCGCCTCGGGTCCGGCGGCCCCCGCGCCGCCGGAACTGGAGCCGGTGAAGAGCACCAGGTCGTAGCCGCGCGCGGCGGCCTCCTGCTCGACGCCCACCAGGAACGGGTAGTACGAGTGCTGCACGTCGGTGGGGAAGGTCGCGGTGAAGCTGAAGACGCCCAGCAGGTCGTTGCGGGCGGCGGCCAGCCTGCGGGCGGCCGGGTCGGGGACGTATCCGAGGCTGCGCGCGGCGTCGAGCACCTTGCGCCGGGTCTCCTCCGAGATCGCGACACCCTCCCGCTTGCCGCCGAGCACCAGCGAGACCGTGGCCTGCGAGACGCCCGCGAGCCGCGCGACCTCCGCCTGGCGCGGCCGTGACGTACGCCCGGTCGGCGAGGGCGCCCGGCCCGGCCGGGATCGCTTCCTGGGTTCGTCCACCTGTGCTCCTCCTTCGTTAATGCGCATTAGTAATGCGCATTAACGAGCACTGTGGACCTTGCCACGCGTCACGTCAAGAGGATGGACCGCATTTTCCGGCCACGCCCGCGCGCCCCGCCGACCTGTGGTTATCGTCGGGAGCGCCGTCTTGGGTGGCGGGAAACCTTGTCCCGCTGGGGCCGCGGCGCCTCATCGGCGGCCGTCGGCGTCACCGTCCCCCCGGCCGCTCAGGGAGCGGCCGGGCGGGACACATCCGCGCGGAACGTATCGGCGCGGGAGGGTATCGGCGCGGGAACCTGCACCGGCCGAGGACGTACGAGCCAAGGACGTACGAGTCGAGGACGTACGAGCCGAGGACGGACGAGCCGTTACGGCTTGTACGCCACTCCCCCGTACATCGCGACCTGCGAGTCGTCGACCGTGCCCTCGGCGGCCGGGTCCGGGCGCCAGTTGTGGACGAGGGTGACACCGGGCTCGACCAGGTCGAGGCCCGCGAAGAAGGGCAGCACCTCGGCGTGGGTCCGGTTGCGGGCGGGCATGCCGCGCTTGGTGTACTCGGCGACGACACCCCCGATCGGCTTCGGGCTGGAGTCGGTGGTGACCGTGGAGATCGCCAGGTAGCTGCCGGACGGCAGGATGTCCACGTACTGCTTGACCAGGTCGTACGCCTTCTGGTCGTCCGTGACGAACTGGAGCACGGCGATGATCGACAGGGCGACCGGCCGGGACAGGTCCAGGGTCTCGGCCAGCTCGGCCGAGCCCAGGATCGCCGCCGGGTCCTTCATGTCCGCGTGGATGTAGGCGGTACGGCCCTCGGGCGTGCTGGTCAGCCGGGCGCCCGCGTGGGCCAGCACGATCGGGTCGTTGTCCATGTAGACCACGCGCGCGCTCGGGGTGACGCCCTGCGCGACCTCGTGGAGATTCGGCGAGGTCGGAATGCCGGTGCCGATGTCAAGGAACTGGTCGATGCCCTGCTCGGCCATGAAGCGGACGGCCCGGTGCATGAATTTACGGTTCTCACGCATCGATATCCGCAGACTGGGCCAGCCGCTCAGCATCTGCTCGGCGGCCTCGCGGTCCAGCGGGTAGTTGTCCTTGCCGCCGAGAATGTAGTCGTACACGCGTGCCGAGTGCGCGACGCTCGTGTCGATCTCGGGCGGCTCGTAGTTCGCAGGCCGCCGCGTCCAGGCCATGTCGTCGGGCATCCGCTGTTCCTCCTGAGTACGCCTGCGTTAAGTAAGTGATGAGCGTCAGGAAACCGGGAGGCTGGCCTGTCCAGCCTCCCAGCCCTGGGAGAAGACGTCGAGTTCGATCTGCGTGAAGATCAGCGCGGGACCTTCCGGATCAGTGGACTGGCGGACCGCGTAACGGCCGTCGGGAAGCCTGCGGACCTCCACGCAACTGCCGCCGTTGCTCCCGCTCCACGGCTTGTGCCAGCCTTCCGCTCCCAGCGTGAGAACAGCGTTGTGTATGCGATTCACTGGCCTAGAGCTCCTTGCGAATGGCACCGAGGAATTCTCCGGTGCGTTGTACTGGCAGGGCGTGGGCGCACATACGGTCCAGGGCTTCCTGGAACGTCGTGACATCGTCGTACTCGTCGAGATAGACGGCGCCGACGAGATTCTCGACATAGACGATGTCGGAGATCTCCTCGTGCGGGAATCGGAAGATGTGGAACGACCCGTACATGCCCTCGTGCGCGCAGATGCCGAAAGGCATCACCTGAAGCTTGATGTTCGGCTGTTCGGCCGCTTCGATGAGGCGGTCGATCTGGGCCCGCATGATCTCGGCGGGCACCATGGGACGGCGGAACACGGTCTCGTCCATGACCACCCACAATTCGGGCGGATTCGCGGAGGTGAGCAGTTGCTGCCGCTGTTTGCGGACGGCGACCCGGCGCTCGACCTCCTGGGCGGCCTTCTCCTCCGCGTCGTGGAGGCCGGCCCGCAGCACGGTCAGCGCGTATTCCTCGGTCTGGAGCAGGCCGGGGATGTAGTGGGGTTCGTAGGCCCGGATGAGGCTGGCCTCTTCCTCCAGGCTGACGTAACCGCTGAACCAGGTGGGCAGGGCGTCCCGGTAACGGTGCCACCAGCCGGGCTGGTTGGCCTCGCGGACGAGGGCGAGGAAGGTCCTGGCCTCGTCGCCCGGGACGCCGTACTCCTCCAGCAGCGTCTTGACGTAGGGGAGCTTCCACTTGCCCTTGGCCAGCTCCATGCGTCGGATCGTCAGAGGAGCCACGTCGAGGACGACGGCGGCGTCCTCGAACGACTTCCCGGCGGCGACCCGCAGGTCGCGCAATCGTCTGCCGAGCACCATCAGCCGAACGGTCGAGCCGCCCGACGACTGCGCAGCGGTCACGCCCCGGCTCCTCTCACCGAGTCCATGGGAGAAGTGTGCCACCCCCTCAGTGATATCCACACCTCGATTGCCTTCTCGGTGAAATTATCAAGATTAACCTTGCCCACTGAGCGCGTCGGGGCGCATAGTGGCCAGGTGACCACGTTCACGCACACGCGATGGAGAGGAATCTCCGCTGTGGGTTCACCTACCACCGATACCGTGAGTTCCCGTCTGACTACTCCCGGCATTGGCTCCGCTTCCCGTACGCCCCGCCCCCGTGCCGACGGCTGCACATTCGAACTGCTGGCATGCGGCGCGTCGGTTTCCGAGGCCCGGCGCCGTGCGCGCGCATATCTGACCGCGCGCGGATGCGGGCTGGACGCCTGCGATACGGCCGCTCTGTTGGTGAGTGAACTCGTCACCAATGCCGTGCGTCATACGACGAGCCCGACCGTCATCTGTTCCGTCCGGCGGGACGGCGTACGAGTCCGTATCGAGGTCGAGGACCACGGAAACGTCGGCGAGGGCCCGGTGATGCGCGACAGCGGCACCCATGAGGTCAACGGCCGCGGGCTGCTGCTGGTGGACGCGGTGTGCGACGAGTGGGAAGTGGCTCCGGGCCGCGACGGCATCGGCCGGATCGTGCGCGCGGTGTTCCGCGACGAGACGGTCTGACGGCCTCGCCCTCGCCTGCTCACCGGCACCCCGCTCCGCCCGCTCACCGAAAAGGACCACCTCGGGGGTCTGCTACGCTGATCCAGCGACGTGCCCCTGTCCCAGCGTGATCCTGCGGTCACTTTCTGGTCCCGGATCAGCGGCGGACAAGCGGTACGGAGCACCCGAGATCCTGTGCGAGAATTATCCCGCACAAGCTTGGTCCTGTGGAGCAGTTTGGAGTGCTCGCCACCCTGTCAAGGTGGAGGCCGCGGGTTCAAATCCCGTCAGGACCGCTGCGGCTGGGTAGCTCAGTTGGTACGAGCGACCGCCTGAAAAGCGGTAGGTCGCCGGTTCGACCCCGGCCCCAGCCACCGCACGACGTAGGCCCCGTCTCCGGACGGGGCCTACGTCGTTCCCGTGCGCCATGCGCCCCACCGTCACCGTGCGTACCGCCGCGGGGAAATGCGTTCGCCGCGCGCCCGCCGCAGATGCGATCCTGGACCGCGTATGTCTACCCAACCCACCTCCGCTGATCTCGCCGAACGGCTGCCGTCGCTGACTTTGCGCGACGAGCAGCGGCTCGGCCGCCGACTCGACGGCGCCCGCCGTATCCGCAAGCCGGAGGCGCGGGCCGCGGTGCTGGCCGAGATCGCCGCCGAGATGGACAAGGGCGAGGCGCGGCTGGCGGCCCGCCGCGCCGCCGTGCCGAGGATCAGCTATCCCGAGGCGCTGCCGGTCAGCCAGAAGAAGGACGACATCCTGGCGGCGATCCGCGACCACCAGGTGGTGATCGTCGCGGGCGAGACCGGCTCGGGCAAGACGACGCAGATCCCGAAGATCTGCCTGGAGCTGGGCCGCGGGGTGCGCGGCCTGATCGGCCACACCCAGCCGCGCCGGATCGCGGCCCGTACCGTCGCCGAGCGCGTGGCGGAGGAGCTGGCGACACCGCTCGGGGAGGCGGTCGGCTGGAAGGTCCGCTTCACCGACCAGGTCGGCGACTCCACGCTGGTCAAGCTGATGACCGACGGCATCATGCTCGCCGAGATCCAGACCGACCGCGAGCTGCGCGCGTACGACACGATCATCATCGACGAGGCGCACGAGCGCAGCCTCAACATCGACTTCATCCTCGGCTACCTGGCCCAACTCCTGCCGCGCCGCCCGGACCTGAAGGTGATCATCACCTCGGCGACGATCGACCCGCAGCGCTTCTCCCGGCACTTCGGGGACGCGCCGGTGGTCGAGGTCAGCGGCCGGACGTATCCGGTGGAGGTCCGCTACCGGCCGCTGGCCGACGAGGGCGCGGACGGTGACGAGGGGGCCGACGACCGCGACCAGATCACCGCGATCTGCGACGCGGTCGACGAACTCCAGGCCGAGGGGCCGGGCGACATCCTGGTCTTCCTCTCCGGCGAGCGCGAGATCCGCGACACCGCGGACGCGCTGACCAAGAAGAACCTGCGCTCGACCGAGGTGCTGCCGCTGTACGCGCGGCTGTCGTCGGCCGAGCAGCACCGCGTGTTCCAGCAGCACAGCGGGCGCCGCGTCGTGCTGGCCACGAACGTCGCCGAGACGTCGCTGACCGTCCCCGGCATCCGGTACGTGATCGACCCCGGCACCGCCCGGATCTCCCGCTACAGCCACCGCACCAAGGTGCAGCGGCTGCCGATCGAGCGGATCAGCCAGGCCAGCGCCAACCAGCGCAAGGGCCGCTGCGGCCGTACGTCGGACGGCGTCTGCATCCGGCTGTACGACGAGGACGACTTCCTGTCCCGGCCGGAGTTCACCGACGCCGAGATCCTGCGCACCAACCTGGCCTCGGTCATCCTCCAGATGACGGCGGCCGGGCTCGGCGACATCGCGCGCTTCCCCTTCATCGACCCGCCGGACAGCCGGAACATCAAGGACGGTGTCCAACTCCTCGAAGAGCTGGGCGCGTTGGACCCCAAGGAGAAGGACCCGCGCAAGCGGCTGACCCCGCTGGGCCGCAAGCTCTCGCAGCTCCCGGTGGACCCGCGGCTCGCCCGTATGGTGCTGGAGGCCGACCGCAACGGGTGCGCGCGCGAGGTCATGGTGATCGCGGCGGCGCTGTCCATCCAGGACCCGCGCGAACGCCCCGCGGACAAGCAGACGCAGGCCGACCAGCAGCACGCCCGCTTCCGCGACGAGACCAGCGACTTCCTGTCCTTCCTCAGCCTGTGGGGCTATGTCCGCGACCGGCAGAAGGACCTGTCCTCGTCGGCCTTCCGCCGCATGTGCCGCTCGGAGTTCCTGAACTACCTGCGCATCCGCGAGTGGCAGGACATCTACAGCCAGCTCCGTACGGTCGCCAAGTCCCTGGGCATCACAGTCACCGAGCCCAGGTCCGAGGACGACGCGGCCGATCCGGTACGGGTCCACCAGTCGTTGCTGGCGGGGTTGTTGTCGCACCTGGGGCTCAAGGACACCGACAAGAACGAGTACTTGGGCGCCCGCAGCGCGAAATTCGCCGTCTTCCCCGGCTCGGCGCTGTTCAAGAAGCCGCCGCGCTGGATCATGTCGGCCGAGCTGGTGGAGACCTCCCGGCTGTGGGCGCGGGTCAACGCGCGGATCGAGCCGGAGTGGGTGGAGCCGCTGGCCCAGCACCTGGTCAAGCGCACCTACAGCGAGCCGCACTGGGAGAAGGACCAGGCGGCCGTGATGGCGTACGAGCGCGTCACCCTCTACGGCGTCCCGCTGGTCGCCCAGCGCAAGGTCACCTACGGCCGGATCGACCCCGAGGTCTCCCGCGAGCTGTTCATCCGCAACGCGCTGGTCGAGGGCGACTGGCGCACCCACCACCAGTTCTTCCACGACAACCGCAAACTCCTCGGCGAGGTCGAGGAGTTGGAGCACCGCGCCCGGCGCCGCGACATCCTCGTGGACGACGAGACGCTCTTCGACTTCTACGACGCGCGGCTGCCGGAGGACGTCGTCTCCGGCGCCCACTTCGACTCCTGGTGGAAGCAGAAGCGGCGCGAAGAGCCGGAGTTGCTGAACTTCGAGCACTCCATGCTGATCAACGAGAACGCGGAGGCCGTCACCAAGGACGACTACCCGGACTCCTGGCGGCAGGGCGCGCTCAAATTCCGCGTCACGTACCAGTTCGAACCGGGCGCCGACGCCGACGGCGTCACCGTCCACATCCCGCTCCAGGTCCTCAACCAGGTCTCGGCCGACGGCTTCGACTGGCAGATCCCGGGCCTGCGCGAGGAGGTCGTCACCGAGCTGATCCGCTCGCTGCCCAAGGCGATCCGCCGGCATTACGTCCCCGCGCCGAACTACGCCAAGAAGTTCCTGGAGCGCGCGGTCGCCGGGCCCGACCCCCTGCCGTCCGTGCTGGCGCGGGAGTTGCAGAAGATGGTCGGGGTGCCGGTCACCGGGGAGGACTTCGACCTCGGCAAGGTGCCCGAGCATCTGAAGATCACCTTCCGGGTGGTGGACGAGCGGCGCCGCAAGCTCGCCGAGGACAAGGACCTGGACGCGCTGCGGCTGCGGCTGAAGCCGAAGACGCGGGAGGCGATCACCAGGGCCTTCGAGTCGGCCTCCGACCCCGCGCTGGCCTCGGTCCAGCAGCGCACCGGGCTCACCGACTGGACGATCGGCGCGCTGCCGCGCACCTTCGAGGCGCGGCGCGCGGGCCAGCCCGTCAAGGCGTTCCCGGCGCTCGTCGACGAGGGCGCCACCGTGGCCGTACGGCTCTTCGACACCGAGCCGGAGCAGGCAGCGGCGATGTGGCGGGGCACACGGCGGCTGATCCTGCTCAACGTGCCGGTGAATCCGGCGAAGTTCGCCGCGGACAAGCTGTCCAACCAGCAGAAGCTGGCGCTCTCGCGCAATCCGCACGGCAGCGTGCAGGCGCTCTTCGAGGACTGCGCGACCGCCGCCGCCGACCGGCTGATCGCCGACCACGGCGGGCCCGCGTGGGACGAGGAGTCCTTCCGCAAGCTGTACGACGCGGTCCGCGCCGATCTGGTCGAGCTGACCTCGCGCAGCGTCCAGCGGGTCCAGCAGGTGCTGGCCGCCTGGCAGTCCTGCGAGCGGCGCCTGAAGGACACCACGAGCCTCGCGCTGGTCGCCAACCTCCAGGACGTACGGGAGCAGCTCGCGGGCCTGGTGCACGCCGGTTTCGTGACCGAGGCGGGGCTCAAGCGGCTGCCCGACCTGATGCGGTATCTGGTCGGCGTCGACCGCCGCCTCCAGCAGATGCCGACGGGGGTCCAGCGGGACACCACGCGGATGGAGAAGGTCCGGGAGATCCAGGCCGAGTACGGCGAGCTGCTGGCCGCCCAGCCGGCCGGGCGGCCGGTGCCGGCCGCGGTGCGGGACATCCGCTGGATGATCGAGGAGCTGCGCGTCAGCTACTTCGCGCACGCGCTGGGCACGGCGTTCCCGGTCTCCGACAAACGCGTCTTCAAGGCCCTCGACGACGCCTGGGCCTGACCGCCCCGCACCGCCCGGCCGCCCCCCGGCAACGAGTTCGACCCCACCCCCTGACCTGCTGTACAGTCTGTCTCGCAGCCGAGCCCAACAGGCTGTGACACCAGGTCCTGTGGAGCAGTTTGGAGTGCTCGCCACCCTGTCAAGGTGGAGGCCGCGGGTTCAAATCCCGTCAGGACCGCCGTACCGTCTGCCACTAGGCCCGCACCTCCTCAGGTGCGGGTCTTTTCGCTGTCCCCGCAGACCGCACAACAGTACGTCGCAAGGCCCGTGCCTCCTCAAGGTGCGGGCCCTTTCGCTGTCCCCCGCAGACCGCGCCCGCTACGGCCTCCTCGTACCGCCGCGGGCGGGGCACCGGCGTCGGCGCGGAGAGCGCTCTCGGCCTACTCCCCCCGCGCCGCGGGGAGTTCATTAGCGCACGGGGATCAAGATCCACAAGAGCCCGGCGTGTGACGGGAGTCACGGAAACCCGTTTCGGGAGTGGGGAACTCGACGCCCTCCGGAAGGCTCTCGATTTAATATGTGCAATTGCACCTCCCTGGGGACGACTCCGGCGCTAGCACGCAACCGCCCCCAGGACCCCACAGACCACGCCCCCGGCGCGCACGGAACGCCCACAAACCGCCCGCGCGGCCCCACATGACCCCGCGCCGCCCCGGCGCCGCCCCGGGCCGCCGCGGGCACGAAAAAGACCGCATCGGACCCGGCGGAGTCCGATGCGGTCTTGGTGAAGCTGGGTGGAGCTGGTAGAGCTCGTAGCTCCCTCCGGCGTCCCTGATGGGGGCAGGTGGCCTTCGGGCCGGGCGACGTATGGGGTGGGGGCCCCGTTAGCCGCCCAAAAGGGCTGTCAGGCCTCGCTGCGCTGCTGCGGAATGCCCGCCAACAGCGCGCGGACCTCCGCCTCGCGGTAGCGGCGGTGCCCGCCGAGCGTGCGGATGGATGTGAGCTTGCCGGCCTTTGCCCAGCGCGTGACCGTCTTCGGGTCGACGCGGAACATGGTGGCGACCTCAGCAGGGGTTAGCAACGGCTCGGCATCAGGGGTGCGAGCGGTCATGAGCGGCCTCCTCGAGAGAACCGAACCAACGCGGTTCTTTCCTCTAAATTCTGCACCTTGACCCACGTTGCCCGAAATGGCAGACGCGGGCCGAGTCGGTAATAGGACGAACGGCTTGTCCTCGGCACTACAACTACACCATCCGTCCAGCCTCGTCGGCCAAACCGATGGAATTGCCCTCTCAGGTGTTCAAGCTCGGCGGAAGCCGATGGACCATGCCATAGCGGACAGTCACACCAACGTGACGATCAGTCACAACCTGATCATCTGCCCCATCCCCACCTTCGAAACGAGTCCGAGGAGGACCCGATGTCCCATTTTGACACGAGACATGGTGATGCAGGCAAGAGTCCGCTTACGTGCTCTCCGTCACGCTTGGGCCATTACCGCCGCTCTCGATGCCAAAAGGCAAGCTGAGAGGCGGAAGAGACACAACGAGACAACAGAGGACCCGCGAACCCTGCGCCGAAGGTCACATCGGCCCATGCGTCGAACGCGGAGTCGATGCCAGGGCCAGAGCTTCGGCGCACATTTCCGCCGGAGCCCCGACCGTGACCCGCGTCACGCCCCGCCTGCCCTCAACTGGAGAACTGAAGCTCCCTGACCGCCCGCCACCGGTCGGTCAGCCGCTCGTACGCCACCCCGGCCGCCGCCGAGTCCCCGGCCCGCAGCGCGGCGAGCCCCTCGGCCACATCGGCCGCCGAGCGGTCCTCCGCGAGCGTGTCCTGGCCCATCACGTGCACCAGGCCGCCGTAGTCCAGCTCGACCAGCGAACGCGGGTGGAACTCCTCGAGCCAGCGCCCCACATCGATCAGCCCGTCGATCAACGGGCCCTCGTCCAGGGCGTCCTTGAGCACCCGCAGCGCCCGCGCGACCCGCCGCCTGGCCTGGACCATGGGCGTGCGGTACCGCAGCAGCGGCTCCTTCGACTCCCCCGCGCCCGACGGCTCGTACTCCCGCTCGTCGTCCCCGACGAGGGCGAACCAGCGCACCGGCACGTGCCAGGTGGCCGAGCGGATCCACGGCCGGGCGTCCGGATTCCGCTCCCGCCAGCTCTCGTGGTCGGCGGCGGCCTGCCGGCGTACGACCGGCGGCAGCATCGCGTCCAGCACCGGCTCGGGCAGCAGCTCCCCCACGTTCTCCAGGGCGAGCCAGCCGCGCAGCCGGGTGCGCCAGGGGCAGATGTGGGTGACACCGGAGACCACGGCCACGAAGGCGTCGCCGCTCTCGTGCACCGGGACGGCCACCGGGGGCACCGGCAGGAGGTCGGCCAGGGACTGCCGTAGCTCGTCCTGAGCGGTACGCGTCAGCCCGGCCGACGCATACCGGTACCAGTGGGTGCGTTCGGGCTCTGGAAAGGCCGCCAGGGGCTCGTAGACCCGCAAATAGGCCGCGTACGGGACCAGTACCGGTGAACCGCCCACACCCGCTCCCTCGTCACGGCCTTGATGCTCCGATCGTCCCACGCGACCCCCCGCCCCGGAGGTGATCCCGGCCACTGTGAAAAACCGTCGCGGGATCACCGGAAACCCACACATGTACGCGGTCCCATGATCGCCCGCCCAGGGCCTACCCTTCTGCATATCCGGCCTCCCGCCACCCGCACGGGGAGCCGGAGGCCAGCAAGGCCAACCGGGTTCGCCCGGAAAAACTGGACTATGGGAGTCACCACCGTGACCGACGTACGACAGACCGACCGCTCCTCGTCAGTCGAGTCGACCGGCTCCACCGCGTCGACCGTCCTCGCCAAACTGTTCCGATCGGAACAGGGCGGGCACGAGCAGGTCGTCCTGTGCCAGGACCGCGCAACCGGCCTCAAGGCCGTCATCGCGCTCCACTCGACCGCCCTGGGCCCGGCCCTCGGCGGCACCCGCTTCCACGCCTACGCCTCCGACGAGGAGGCCGTCGAGGACGCGCTCAACCTCTCCCGCGGCATGTCGTACAAGAACGCGCTCGCCGGGCTCGACCACGGCGGCGGCAAGGCCGTCGTCATCGGCGACCCCGACACGCTCAAGACCGAGGAACTGCTGCTCGCCTACGGCCGGTTCGTGGCCTCGCTCGGCGGCCGGTACGTCACCGCGTGCGACGTCGGCACCTATGTCGCGGACATGGACGTCGTAGCCCGCGAGAACCGCTGGACGACCGGCCGCTCGCCGGAGAACGGCGGCGCCGGCGACTCCTCCGTGCTCACCGCCTTCGGTGTCTTCCAGGGAATGCGCGCCGCCGCGAAGACCCAGTGGGGCGAGCCGACGCTGCGCGGCCGCCGGGTCGGCGTGGCCGGCGTCGGCAAGGTCGGCCACCACCTGGTGGAGCACCTGCTGGAGGACGGCGCCGAGGTCGTGATCACCGACGTCCGCGCGGACGCCGTCGACCGGATCGTCGCCCGTCACCCGCGGGTCACCTCGGTGAGCGACGCGCAGGTGCTGGTGCGCACCCCGCTCGACGTGTACGCGCCCTGCGCGCTCGGCGGCGCCCTGGACGACGCGACGGTCGCCGCGCTGACCGCCACGGTGGTCTGCGGCGCGGCCAACAACCAGCTCGCCCACCCCGGCGTCGAGAAGGACCTCGCCGACCGCGGCATCCTCTACGCGCCGGACTACGTGGTGAACGCCGGTGGCGTGATCCAGGTCGCGGACGAGCTGCACGGTTTTGATTTTGACCGCGCGAAGACCAAGGCCACGAAGATCTACGACACGACTCTGGCCATTTTCGACCGGGCCAGGACCGACGGCGTCCCCCCGGCCGTGGCCGCGGACAGGCTCGCGGAACAGCGGATCGCGGACCGTACACCGGCTTCGGAATGGCTGCGTCCGGAGGGGTCCGCGTGACCGACAGCACGGCCCGATAGCAAGTTCGCGCTAGAAGAAGGTAAAATCGGCCCTGACCAGGCAGAACAGGGCCGTGAACGACCCCTGTTCCGACGCGTGTCGTGCGGGCGACGTACCGTGCGGCGTCGGAAGCAGGTACCGTTGTGGGCCTACGGACCGGTCTCTCTCCGGGGAGGCCGCTCCGAATCATGAACGCGTGTCAAGACTCGGGGCCGCTGAGCCCCGCCGTTAAGGGGGTCGAGCCATGGGGCGCGGCCGGGCCAAGGCCAAGCAGACGAAGGTCGCCCGCCAGCTGAAGTACAACAGCGGCGGCACGGATCTCTCACGTCTGGCCGACGAGCTGGGCGCATCGTCACCGCTTCCGGTCAATCCGGAGCCTGTCGAGGACGATGACGACGAGGATGACGACCCGTACGCACAGTACGCGGATCGCTACAACAACGACGGGGACGAGGACGACGAGTCCGAGTCATCCCCCCAGCGCCGTCACGCTTGACACCTGTCACGTAGACGCACATCACCGCATGTCACGTCGGCCCGGTCCGGGGTCCCGCCCCGGACCGGGTTTCGTCGTCGGCTCGTCGGCGCTGAGGACCCCACCGCTCTACCGCGCGTAGTCGCCGGTCAGTTCGACGGCCGCCGTGCCGCTTTCGCGTGCCGTGATCTCGCCGCTCACCCAGGCCCCGACGCCCCGGTCGGCGAGGGTCGCGAGCGCGACGTCCACGGACTCCTGCGGCAGGACGGCGATCATGCCGACGCCCATGTTCAGCGTCTTCTCCAGCTCCAGGCGCTCGACCCCGCCCAGCTCCCCGACCAGCCCGAAGACCGGCGCGGGCTCCCAGGTGGAGCGGTCGACGGTGGCCCGCAGGTGGTCGGGGACGACCCGCGCCAGGTTGTTGGCGAGCCCGCCGCCGGTGATGTGCGAGAAGGCGTGCACCTCGGTGGTACGGGTCAGCGCCAGGCAGTCCAGCGAGTAGATCTTCGTCGGCTCCAGCAGCTCCTCGCCGAGCGTGCGGCCGAACTCCGGCACCTGCCGGTCCAGCGACCAGCCCGCCCGGTCGAACAGCACGTGCCGGACCAGGCTGTAGCCGTTGGAGTGCAGCCCCGACGACTCGATGGCGACGACCGCGTCACCGGGCCGGATCAGGTCCGCGCCCAGCACTTGGTCGGCCTCGACCACTCCGGTGCCCGCGCCCGCCACGTCGAAGTCGTCCGCGGCCAGCAGCCCCGGGTGCTCGGCGGTCTCGCCGCCGACCAGCGCGCAGCCCGCGAGCACACAGCCCTCGGCGATGCCCTTGACGATGGCCGCGACCCGCTCGGGGTAGACCTTGCCGACGCAGATGTAGTCGGTCATGAACAGCGGTTCCGCGCCGCACACCACGAGGTCGTCCACGACCATGCCGACCAGGTCGTGGCCGATCGTGTCGTAGACGCCCATACGGCGGGCGATGTCCACCTTGGTGCCGACGCCGTCGGTCGCGGAGGCGAGCAGCGGGCGCTCGTACCGCTTGAGCGCGGAGGCGTCGAAGAGTCCGGCGAAGCCGCCGAGCCCGCCGACCACCTCGGGGCGGGTGGCCTTGCGGACCCACTCCTTCATCAGGTGGACGGCACGGTCGCCGGCCTCGATGTCGACGCCCGCGGAGGCGTAGCTGGCACCGGAGAAGTCAGCGCCGGTGGAGGCGGCGCCGGTTGACTCAGACATAGCTGGGGAACCTTCGTGTCGTTCGTGCGGAGGGCTGCGTGGCTGCCGCGGAGCCTACGGGCGGCGGAGCGCGTCCGCGGCGTCCGCGCCACCGGCCAGTTCGGTCTCCAGCAACTGCTTGCCCAGCAGCTCCGGGTCGGGCAGGTCCATCGGGTACACGCCGTCGAAGCAGGCGCGGCAGAGGTTGTCCTTGGGGATGGTGGTCGCCTCGACCATGGCGTCGATGGAGATGTACGCGAGCGAGTCCGCGCCCAGCGAGGTGCCGATCTCGTCCACGGTCATGCCGTTGGCGATCAGTTCGGCGCGGGTGGCGAAGTCGATGCCGAAGAAGCAGGGCCACTTCACGGGCGGCGACGAGATCCGTACGTGCACCTCGGCGGCGCCCGCCTCGCGGAGCATCCGGACCAGGGCGCGCTGGGTGTTGCCGCGGACGATCGAGTCGTCCACGACCACCAGGCGCTTGCCGCGGATGACTTCCTTGAGCGGATTGAGCTTGAGCCGGATGCCGAGCTGCCTGATGGTCTGCGACGGCTGGATGAACGTACGGCCGACGTAGCTGTTCTTGACCAGCCCGGAGCCGTACGGGATACCGCTGGCCTCGGCGTACCCGACGGCGGCCGGGGTGCCGGACTCCGGAGTCGGTATCACCAGGTCGGCGTCGACCGGGGCCTCCTTGGCGAGACGGCGGCCCATCTCGACGCGGGAGAGGTAGACGTTGCGCCCGGCGATGTCGGTGTCGGGGCGGGCGAGGTAGACGTACTCGAAGACGCAGCCCTTGGGGGCGGCCTCGGCGAAGCGGGAGGTGCGCAGGCCGTTCTCGTCGATGGCGATCAGCTCGCCGGGCTCGATCTCCCGGACGAAGCTGGCGCCGCAGATGTCGAGGGCGGCGGTCTCGGAGGCGACGACCCAGCCGCGCTCCAGCCGGCCGAGGACCAGCGGGCGGATGCCCTGGAGGTCGCGGGCCGCGTACAGGGTGTGCTCGTCCATGAAGACGAGGCTGAAGGCGCCCTTGACCTGCGGCAGCACCTTCGTGGCGGCCTGCTCGACGGAGAGCGGGTTGCCCTCGTCGTCGACCTGGCCCGCGAGCAGCGCGGTGACCAGGTCGGTGTCGTTGGTGGCGGCGACCTTGGTGGCCCGCCCCGGGCCCTGCGGGAGGGAGGCGACCAGTTCGGCCAGCTCGGCCGTGTTGACCAGATTGCCGTTGTGCCCGAGGGCGATGGAGCCCTGGGCGGTGGCGCGGAAGGTGGGCTGCGCGTTCTCCCACACGGACGCGCCGGTGGTCGAGTAGCGGGCGTGGCCGACGGCGATGTGGCCGGTCAGCGAGCCGAGGGAGGTCTCGTCGAAGACCTGGGAGACCAGGCCCATGTCCTTGAAGACCAGAATCTGGGAGCCGTTGCTCACTGCGATGCCCGCGGACTCCTGTCCGCGGTGCTGCAGGGCATACAGCCCGAAATAGGTGAGTTTGGCGACCTCTTCACCGGGGGCCCAGACACCGAAAACGCCGCAGGCGTCCTGGGGGCCCTTCTCACCGGGGAGCAGGTCGTGGCTGAGTCGTCCATCACCACGAGGCACGTTCACGAGTCTAGGGCAGGATTGCCCATCGTCCGAACGGGCGACCCTTGCATCTCCAGGTTCTATGCGCGTAGTGCCTTGCGGGGCAAGGGCATGTGACGTGGGCCCCGCCGTTCGGGTGCCACCGGTCCGGGCGGGGCAGCTCCGGTGCCGCCGGTCCCGGGGGCCGGGTCGTCGTCCGGTGGGGAGGTCAGCCCAGGACGGGGAGGTACGCGTCCAGGTCGGCGCGCTCGCCGCTGGCGCTCACGGTCGCGGCGTCCACTTCCCGCGCCCAGGTCGTACGGCCGGTCGCCAGCCGGATCCAGGTCAGCGGATCGGTCTCCACGACATTCGGCGGCGTGCCCCGGGTGTGCCGCGGGCCCTCGACGCACTGCACCGCCGCGTACGGCGGGACGCGGACCTCCACGGAATTGCCCGGCGCCTTGGCGGCGAGCGCGTCCGCGAGCAGCCGGACGACGGCCGCGACGGCGTGTCGGTCCAGCGGCACGTCCACGCCGGTCGCCCGCGCCAGGTCGTCGCTGTGCACCACCAGCTCCACGAGCCGCGTCACGGTGAAGTCCAGCGCCCGCATACCGCCGAACACGTCCGGCACCACCAGATCCGTCCGCAGCGCCCGCTCCCTGCACCCGGCCAGTTCCTCGGCCGCCGCCGCCATCGCCTCGGCCGGGTCCCCCATGGCCGCGGCGGCCTCCTTGGTCGTGGCGTCCAGCCGGTCGGCGATCCCGGCCGTCGAGACGGCCCAGGTGTCCAGGTCGGTCAGCTGCCCTTTCCCGGCGGGCACGGCTTCGGCCACGTAACGCGGCAGCACCACGGTCTGCCGTACGACATGCGCGACGAGCGTCCGTACGTCCCAGCCGGGCAGCCCGCTCTCCCGCTGGAGCCGCTCCCCCGTCAGGGCGCTCACGGCCGACCGGAGATGCCCCGCCTGCGCGGTGAGCGCCCCCCATGTCCGGTCGGGCTCATACGTCCGCGCGCGTCGGCGCCGTTCAACGGGCATGCGCCCGAGGTTATACGGGCCCACTGACAGCGACGGTCATCGGCGGGACGGGGCCGGGAGGGCGGGCATGAGGGCGAGACGGCGGGCGAGGGCGCTGACCTGTTGGGGGCCGAGAGCGAAGGCGTACCGCTTGAGGGCGAAGGTGGCGGCGTCCTTCATGTCCGCCTCGGCGAGACCGGCGACGAGGTCGGCCAGGATGGGCGGGCTGCTCTCGGTGAGGGAGCGGCTGGCGATGACCGCGTTGACGCACTCCGGCAGGGAGTGGTCGTGCAGGGCGACGAGCCACCTCACCAGGTAGGTGCCTGTCGCCACGTAGTGCTGGCGGGACAGGGCGGTGCGGACCTGCTCGCCGTATCCGGCGGCCCACAGCGCGGCGGTGGCGTAGACGCGCGCTTCGAGGGCGACGGTCGGACCGACCAGACGGCTCACCTCGGCGACCGACAGCTCGCTGTCGCCGTCCCGCTCCTTGGCGGCGAGCGCGGCCAGCACGGCCCTCTCGACGCCGAACGCCTCCGCGTTGTCGATGAGGAAGAGCAGCCGCCTCGCGGCTCCCATCGGGTCGGCGCGGATCTGGAAGCGGAACAGCGTGACCAGGGCGGTCGGGTCGTCGGCGGCGCGCAGCGCCTCCAGGACCTCCAGGAAGTCCTCGTCCGGCAGGAGCGCGACCGAGGCGAGGAAGTCCTCGTAGTCGCCCGGCGCTGCCAGCAGACCGCTGAGGAGCCGGAGCCGGTCGGCGACCGGGCGGCTGTTGACGGCCGTGACCAGTTGGGCGCGGTCCCGCTCCCGGCCCGGCCCGAACGACGCGAGCAGCGCCGCGATCTCCTCGGGCGAGCGGGTCAGGGCGGTGGCGAGCAGCCGGTTGGCGTCCACCGGCCAGCCCATGTCGCGCAGCGCCTCCACGAAGTAGGGGGTCGTCTCGACGGGATGCGTGAAAGCGGCGGCGCGCATCAGGTGGCGTACGCCGTCCGCGTGGCCGCTCTCACGGAGGGCGTCGGCCAGCTCCACGACGGCAGGGGCGTCGTACGACTCGGCGGCTGCCGCGAGCGCGATCAGCGCGCGGCCCTCCATGCCCGCGCTCCACAGCGCCTCGCACAACTCGGCCAGCCCGGCGGGTGTTTCGGCCTCCGCGACGGCGGTGTCGAGCAGGGTGGTCGCGAATCCCTGGAGCAGGACGATCCGCGCGTCCGCCGCCTCGGGCGGCCGGCCCCCGGTCCGCTCCTCCTCCCGCTCCTCCTCCCGCTCCTCGTCCAACGCCTTCAGGACGCGGATGAGGTCGCCCGGCGACCTTCGGACGACGACCGCGGCGGCCCGCACGTACAGCTCGAACGCCTTCTGCCGACGGCCCATCGTCAGCAGCGCGTCCGCGAACCGTACGGCCTCCTCGTCCGACTCGGTGGTGGCCTCGGCCAGGACGCGGTCGGCGTCGGCGTCCAACTCCGCGGACCACAGGGCGCCGAGCAGGCCGAGGACGTACTCGGTGTACGCGTTCTCCGCGACCGTCCTGGACAGCAGCCGGTCCGCCTCGGCCGGGTATCCGGCGGCGCGCAGCGCCCGCACCGTGCCCACGACGATTTCGGGGATCTGGGTGGTCACCACCTCGATCAGCCCGTGCGGGGCCTCTTCCGCGCCGTCCACCGCGTACAGCGCCTCCAGGCACTCCACGACCGCCTGCGGGCCGCGCGCGGCGACTTCCTGGAAGGGGATGCCCCAACTGTCCCCGTTCAGAAGGGCGACGAGCGCCGCGACCTCCTGCGGGGGCCGCAACGCGCCCGCGAGGCGCAGCAGTTCCCGGGCGTGCGCGCGTCCGCCTTCGGTCTGCCCCCACCGCACGTACTCCCTCGCGAGGGCGCGGGGCTTTCCTCGCAGCGCCTCCTTCAGGTCGTCCGGGATCGTGAGGGCGGGCGGGGCGGGCTTCGGGCCCGGCAGCGTCTCGGACGGCGGCGGCGCCGCGTGCGCCGCCCCGTACCGGTTGCGGGCGATGGCCAGCGTGCGGCCGGTGTTGCTCAGCCGCTGCTGCGGCAACGGCCGTCCCTTGGCGAGGAGTTCGCCGCGCAGCCGCTCGTAGACGCTGGTGACCTCGATCAGGGAGTCGCCGCCGGGCAGGCCCTGGTCGAGGAGGCGGATCAGCTCGCCGGTGAAGGCGGTGTAGGTCTCGCCGGGCGGGGCGAGCGCCTTGCGGGTGGCGGCGCTCGCGGTGAGGAGGTACGACCCGGCGATACGGGTCTGCTCGGCCATCTCGACCGGCGCGTTCGCCGCGCCGCCGCCGCTCATGCCGCCGACGAGCGCGCCGCCGCTGTAGCAGCAGTCGAGGATCACGATGCGGTTCGCGTCCCGTCGGGCGGTGAGGACTTCGCGGCGCACGGAGTCGAAACCGACCGAGGTGTACGGGCGTTGGGGGTCGGTGGACGGCAGCGTCAGCAGCAGGCCGTCGGCGTCGCTGAGGCCGTGGCCCGCGTAGTACACGAGCAGCGTGTCCTCGGTCCTGCGGGCCGCGTCGTGGACCGCGTCCAGCACCTCGCCCGGCGACGCGGGTTCCGGGACCCGTACGCAGCGGTCGGGCGGCAGGCCCCAGACGGTGGGGTCTTCGAGCAACTCCCCTAAGCGGGCGAGGTTGTTCGCGACGGCCGGCAGGTCGTCGAGGCCCGGGTCGGCGAAGGTCGATGAGCCGATGAGGACGGCGTACGAGCGGAGCGGGTCGGCGAGTTCCACGGCCCTACTCCACCTCGGGCGGCCCCGCGGGCGGCTGCTGCGGCTCCGCGAGGACGGCCAGCAGGCGGCGTACGGCCTCTTCTGAACCGTCCTGCCCCGACACGGTCACGGTCAGCCCGTCGGATTCACGGGTGAAGGTGAAGCCCGATCCCGGCGGGCGCGGAGCCCGCGACTTCCACCAACCGGCGTACACCACGGCGAGGTTGGCGAGGGCCACGGCGTGCGTGAGCACGAGGTCGATGACCTCGACGGGGCCCATCTCCCCGGCCGTACCGCCGGTCCGCGTCGCCAGCCGGACCTCGTCGGGACCGTCCTCGTCGGTGCGCAGCCACTCGGACAGCTCCCGCAGCTCAGCGGCCCCGTCCTCGTCCACCGCCGCAATACTCAACCGCACTACCGCCACCCCCCGGCGTCCGTTCCCGCGCCCACCAGAACACGGTCTCACCGGATCGTGTCACAGCCGGGCGCGCGCCCGGCACCGGTTCGCCACAAGTGAGCCGGTCGGCCGGTGCGGACGCGCGCCGCGGGCGGGCCGGCGGGGCCGGACGCCGGCCGACCGCGACCCGGCCCGGTGTCCTTCCGCCCCCGGTTCACACACCTGACACGACGCCGTCACACTCGGCGGAATACCTGGTCAGGAGCGCGGGGTTCTCACCACCATGACTGTAGGAGTGACACTCCACGCGTCCGAGGCGGCGAACCAGGTCGACGCCACCGTAGAACTCGCCCGTGAGGCCGCGGCCCACGGCCTGCGCTCGGCCTGGTTCGGGCAGACCTTCGGCGCCGACTCGCCGCAGCTCGCCGCGATCGTCGGACGTGAGGTGCCCGGCCTCCACGTCGGCACCTCCGCGATCCCGGTCTTCGGGCGGCACCCGCTGCTGGTCTCCAGCCAGGCCCAGACCGCCCAGGCGGCCACGCACGGCCGCTACCACCTCGGGCTCGCGCTCGGCACCAAGCTGCTGACCGAGGCCGGATTCGGCATCCCCTTCGAGCGGCCCGTGGCCCGCCTGCGCGAATTCCTCACCGCCCTGCGGCAGTTGACGCAGACCGGCGCCGCCGACTTCCACGGCGAACTGCTCACCGCCGCCACCCCGGTCCCCGCGCGCGTGCCGGGCGCCGAGGGCGGTGTTCCGCTGCTGGTCGCCGCGATGGGGCCCCAGGCCCTGCGCGTCAGCGGGGAACTCGCCGACGGCATCCTGCCCTACCTGGCCGGGCCGCGCGCCCTGAGCGAGCACATCGTCCCGGCCGTCACCGCGGCGGCGCGGGCGGCGGGCCGCCCCGCGCCCCGGATCGTGGCCCTGGTGTCCGGCGTGGTGACGGACGACGTCGACGCGGTCCGGGCGAAGGCCACCGAGCAACTGGCCTTCTACGAGCAGATCCCCTCCTACGCGCGCGCCATCGAACTCTCCGGCGGCCGGCGCGCCTCCGACGTCGCGGTCATCGGCGACGAGGAGACGGTCGCGGCCGAGGTACGGCGCTACCGGGACGCCGGCGCGACCGAGGTGGTGTTCTCGGGCACCGACATCGCGGGCGAGGCGGACCGCCTGCGCACCTGGACGCTCCTCGGCGAACTGGCGGGCTGACCACGCCACTTCACCGGGCGGGCGTCGTTATTCGCCGTCGTCAGTCGCCCGTCGTCAGTCGCCGTCCTCAATCGCCGTCATTCTCAATCGCCGTCATCCTCAATCGCCGTCGTCAGTCGCCCAGGAGGTCCAGGTCGGCCTTGGTGATCGTGGTGGTGAGCAGAAGGTCGGTGATGAGGTTGTGGTTGAGCGCGTTGCCGACCGGCGGGGGCACCTCGTGTTCGAGGAGGCCGCGGATGTCGGTCTCGCGGTGGAGACGGCGGCGGAGCTTGGCGACGACGTGGGCCGCGCGTTTGGCGCTCCAGGGGTCGGCGGGGTGGAGGTCGGTGAGTTCGTAGGCGACCTGGGACCAGGTGAGGGGCTGGGGCTGGGGGTCGTTGCGGAGGTAGCGCTGGGCGAGGCAGGTGAGGACCAGCTTCTCCTCGTCGGTGAGGTCGCGGGTCTCGCGGTCGCTGGTCTCGCGCTCGTGGGCGACGGAGGCCGAGCCCCGGACGGCGGCGCCGGGCTGCGGGCCGGCGGAGGCGATCCGGACCTCCAGCAGGTGCTCCTGGCGCGGGGCGACGATGAAGAGCGGGGTGTAGCCGGTGCTCAACTCGGCCTGGTCACCGCCGAGTACGAGACGTGAACCGGGAAAGCGGATCGGCAGCTTGCCCGTGTTGCCGAGGGTCCAGCGGGAGTGCGCGTAGGTGATGATCCCCTGGCGGCGGCTGACGCACGCGTCGCCCGTGCCGACGCAGACGTGGACGTCCAGCTCGTTGCGGCCGAACATCACGGCGAAGTCCGCGTCCGGGGCGACGCTCATGCCGCCGCTCGGGCCGAGCACGAAGAGCGTGCCGGGCGCGGCGGCGGGAATTCCCCGGCTGAGGCTGCCGATGTCCTTGGGCAGGAAGCTGACTTTGCTCACCATGGTGAATGCCTTTCTCCTCGGCCGGGGCGCACACGCTAACCGTCGAGCCCCGGGAGGGGTCCCGGCAGGGAACTGGACCCGCCCCCCGCGATGTCGGTGGGATACGTCGGACCGAACGGCGTTTTGGTGGGAGCGCGTTGGTCGAACACCGCGCTGCCGTCCAGCAGGATGCGGCAGTGCGCCGTGCCCGAGCCGAGGGTGAGCCTGATCTCCCAGCCGACGGAGCCCGCGACCCCCGGCACCTCGACCGTCCTGCGCCAGGGCAGCTTCTGCGGCTTCCTGCTCCTGGTCACCTTGCCGTTGACGGCGTACGAGACCGTCGTCAGGGTGCCGGTTCCCGTGACCTCGAAGACCAGGGAGACCGGCTTCGCCGAGGGCGTGGGGGTCGTGGGGGCCGCCGTGGCCGTGGGGGTGGCGCCCGCGCGCGAACGCGTGGGCGTCGTACGCGACTTCCCGTCACCGCCCGGTCCCTCACCGGACGACGAGCCGTCCGAGCGCGTGGCCAGCACCGCCGCCGTGCCCCCGGCCACGGCCACGACGGCCGCCGCCACGCCGCCCAGCAGGACGCGGCGCCGCCCCGGCCCGGTTGACGGCGGCGAGAGGCCGGGCGGGTTGTCGGCGGCGCTCGCGTTCGCGTCGATGGCCGTGACGACCTGCGGCGGGAGCCAGTGGGCGGCGGGGACCGCGCTCTCGTCCGGCGCCGGGGCGAGCCGTTGGACCAGCGCGGCGGCGGTCGGGCGCGCGGCGGCGTCGGGCCGTCGGCAGTCGGCGACGAGGGCACGCAGCGCGTCCGTACCGCCGCCGTCCTCGACCCCGCCGTCGGCGCTCCCGTACGCGTACGCCAGCGTCGCGCCCAACGAGTAGACGTCGCTCGGCGGACCGGCCGCGCCCGCGACCTGCTCCGGGGACATGAAGCCCCAAGAGCCCGCGTGGCCGGACGCGTTGACGGATACGTGGCCGGGTCCGGGTGGCGTCCCGGGCGGCGCGGGCGTGGCCGTCGTCGCGATGCCGAAGTCGATCAGCCGGGGGCCGTCGGCCGTCAGCAGGACGTTCGCCGGCTTGACGTCGAGGTGGGCGACCCCGTTGCGGTGGAGGTCGGCGAGGGCTTCGGCGAGACCGGCGGCGAGGCGGCGGACGGAGGCGGCCGGGAGCGGGCCGAAGCGCTCGACGGTGTCGCGCAGGGAGAGCGACGGCAGGAATTCGGTGGCCATCCAGGGCGTGGCCGCGTCGGGGTCCGCGCCGAGGACGGAGGGGCTGTGGACGCCGCCCGCGGCGGAGTTGGCGGCGATCTCACGCCGGAACCGTTCGCGGTACGGGAGTTCGCGGGCGAGGTCGGCGTGCATGACCTTGACGGCGACGGACCGGCCGCCCCGGGAACGGGCCAGGTAGACGGTGGCCATGCCGCCCGTGCCGATGCGCGCCAGGGTCCGGTACGGGCCGACCGTACCGGGGTCGCCGGGTTCAAGCCGCAGCATTCGGGGCTCCGTTCGGTGATCCACTCGGTGTGACGCTCGGCGCTCCACTCGGCGTGACGGTCGGTGCTCCACCCGGCGCGACGGTCGGTGCCACGCCGCCTGACGTCGCGCCCGGCGTTCCGTTCCGGCTTCCGTCCTGCGTTCCGCTCCGGATTCCGTCCGGCGGGCTGACCGCGTCGAGGTAGCCGTCCCGTGTGCCCAGGACGACGAGCCCGCCGACTGCCAGCGCGCCCCACGCCGGATCGGCGGAGGCGCCGGGTTCGTTCATCGCGTCGGCGCCGTAGGTCCACAGGACGCTGCCGTCTGCGGCGTCGAGGGCGTGGACGACGGAGTCGGTCGTGCCGACCCACAGCGTGCCGCCCGACAGGCCGATCGCCGTCGACTCGCCGTACGGACTCGCCGTGTCCTGGCCCATGCGGCGCGACCAGACCTCCGCGCCCGTACTGGCCCGCAGCGCGCGGATGTGGCCGTCGACGTCGTCGGCGAAGAGCAGGCCGCCGCCGGTGCGGCGGTACGAACTCCGCGTGTCCACCGTCTTGTTCCACGCGGCCTTGCCGGTGGCGGAGTGGAGAGCGAACAGGTTGCCGTAAGCGTCGTGGGTGAACACGAAGCCGTCGCCGCCGATGACGGTGTCCATCGGCTGGTCCGCCAGCTTGTGCGTCCAGCGGACGCGGCCGGTGGTCGCGGACAGGGCGGTGATCGCGTTGGTGCCCCGCGCGGTGCTCTCAACCAGGACGAGCCCGGCGCCCGCCGTGGCGTACTGCCCTTCCACGGTCGTCCGCCAGATGACCTTGCCGCTCTTGGCGTCGAACGCCGTCACCGCGTCGCCGCCCGTGACGCAGACCATCGAGCCGGTGGCCGCCGCGCCCCACACGAAGTTCATGAGCGGCACCCGGTAGGTCCACAGGGTGGCTCCCGAGGCCGGGTCGAGGGCGCGCAGCGTGGAGGTGTCGTTCTCGCGCTCGTCGATCACGAACACGGCGCCGTCGCCGACGGTGATCTTGGATGCCTGGGTGGCGACGTCGATGGGTCGCAACCAGAGTTGCCTCCCGGTGCGCGCGTCGAGGGCGCGGGCCACGGCGGTGCCCGTGTCGTTCGCCGTGAGGAGGACGTCGCCGGTGGCGTAGATGTCGGGGTAGCCCTGCCCGTTGGCGGGCACCTTGGTCTTCCACCGCGAGGTGGCCTCCGGGGGCGCGGCGGGGGACGGCGGCGAGGCCGGGCCGCTCGACGGCTTCGGCCCGACGGACGCCCGGCCCTTGCCGGACGGACCGGGGCCCGGGCCCGAGCCGGTGCCCCTCACGGCCAGTACGACCCCTGCCGTGACGGGTACGGCGGCGACGGCGGCCACCGTCAGCAGCAGTGTGCGGCGGCTCGGGTCGCGGAGGGTGCCGGGTGGCTTCGGGGGCCCGGGCGGCAGCGGCGGCGGACCGGCGGGCGGGTCGGCCGTCGGGTCGGCCGTCGTCTGGCCCGGCGCCACGGCCTGCGGTCCCGGCGCTCCTTCGGGCCGCACCCGCCCCGGCGTCGGGGCGTACGGCGGCGGCTCCGCTCCCGTCATCCGCCGGTCCACCGCCTCGGCCATCGACGGCGGCAGCCACCGCGTGCCCTGCACGGACGCCTCCGGCTCGCCGAGCCGGTCCAACAGGGCGGCGGCGCAGGGGCGTTCGCCGGGCTCGCGGCGCAGGCAGGACGCGACGAGGGCCCGCAGCCCCCGATCCGTCACCCCGGTGAGATCCGTCCGCGCGCGCCGTACCCGTTCCAGCGTGGCCGCCCGGTCGCCGTCGCCGAAGGGCTCCCGCCCGGTCGCCGCGAACACCAGCACCGCGCCGAGCGCGAAGATGTCGCTGTCGGAGCCCGCGAGCCCGCCGGACGCCTGTTCGGGCGACATGAAGCCCGGCGTGCCGAGCAGCGCGCCGGGGGCGGTGATCGACGCGGCGCCGTCGGGGCGGGCGATCCCGAAGTCGATCACGCGGGGGCCGCCCACCGTGAGCATGATGTTCTCCGGCTTGAGGTCCCGGTGCGCGAGGCCCGCGCGGTGGATGTCCACCAGCGCCTCGGCCAGGGCCGCCGCCAACAGGCGTACGGCGGCGGGCGGCAGACCGCCGTACGCGCCGACCGCCTCCCGCAGCGACAGGCCCGGCAGGTACTCGGTCACCAGCCACGGCACGGCGGCGTCCGCGTCGGCGTCCAGCAGCGGCGCGGTGAACGCCCCCGTCACCGTACGGGCCGCCGCCACCTCCCTGCGAAAGCGCGCCCGATAGCGCGCGTCCCGCGCGAACCCGGCCTTGACGACCTTGACCGCCACCGCGCGCCCGCCCGGCGAACGCCCCAGGTACACCACGCCCATTCCGCCCGCGCCCAGTCGCGCCAGCAGCCGATGGCCCCCGATCTGCTCCGGGTCCTCCGGTTGTAGCGGCTCCACGGCGCTCATTCCTTCTCGGCCGCCGGGGCGGGAGTCACAGGAGCACCAATTGTCGCCTTGTGCGGGGCGGGGATCGCGGGGTCCTCACAAGGACTTCACAGCACGTTCTAGAGGGGGCGGGAGCGGGTGCTTCAACGCGTCCGGTCAGTGGCGGACTTCGCTTGCCAGTGGGCCAGCCGCTCGCGTACGAGAAGGAGGTCGCGATGCTCGGGGTCGAGCACCTTGGCCATGTCGTCCAGCACCGATCTGAGAGCGGTGACAGCGGCGGCGGCGCTGCTGTCCACGCCGAGCCAGTTGGCGAGCCTGGCACGGAGGAGGAAGGTGTGCGGATGATCGGGGCCGAGGACCCGCGCGTAGTCCTCGTACAGCGCCTCGTACGCGGCCACGGCACCGGACGGAGCACCCGCTCTGCCCTGCCATTCGGCGAGGTGCCCACGGATGGCGAGCGTCTGATCGTGATCGGGGCCGAGCACCCGCGTGGCGTCCGCCAGGAGTGCGACGTACGTCGCGACGGCTGAGGACGGATCGCCTGTGCCGCCTTCCTGGTGAGCGAGGTCGCTGCGGACGGCGAACGTGAGCGGATCGTCGGGGCTCACCTTCAGATGCGGGCTCTCCAGCCACTCCCCGAGCGCGGCGGCGGCCGTACCGTCTCCTGCCGCGCGTTGCCACAGCGCGAGAAGGGGACGGACAAGGTGCGTGTACGGATGGCCGGGTCCCAGCAGATGCTCCATGTCGTTGAGGACGTCCGTCAACGCGGCGACGGTGCCCGCAGCGTCCCCCGCCCGCCCGTACCAGTTGGCGAGGACGGCACGGTTGAACAAGGTGTGCCGGTGGGCGGGGCCCAAAAGCGTGTGCGACACGCGTACGACGTTCGCGTAGTAGGCGATGGCATCGGAGACTTGGCCCGCCATTCCCAGCGACCTGCCGTAGCGGTGCAGCACGACGTGCGACGCGGGCTCGTACAGCGCCTTCTCCGCGACCCCGATCACGGCGGCCGTGTTCGCCCGCAGCGACTGCGCCAGTTCGGTGTCCCGCTCGACCTCGGGCCAGGCTTCCACCAACCCGTCGGCGGCCACCCGCGCCAGCGCGTCCTGTTCCGCCTCGGTCAAGGTGTCGCGCACCGCGCGCTGGACGAGGCGGTGGACGCGGACGGCGCGGTGCGGCGTACGGGGGCTGTGGTCGAGGAGGCTGAGGCGGTGGAGGACGCGGAGGGTGCGAACGGCGTCGTCGGAGGAGACCGTGTCCTGGGAAGGGGCTTCTTGGGCGAGCCAGTTGAGCGCCGGGGCGCCGGTGAGGACGGCCTCGGGGATGCCGTTGGGGTCGAGCATCGAGGCGAGTTGGAGCATGGGGCGGGCGAGGCCGACCGGGGCGTGGTGGTCGGCGCGGTCGAGCGACAGGGTCCAGGCGGCGGCGACGCCGGTCGTCTGGTCGTCGGGCAGGGCGGTGGGGCGCAGGTCGGCGAGGCGCTGGGCGCGGTCGGCGAGGCGGGCGCGGTAGGTCGCGCAGGTGATTCCGGCGTCCACGACGTACGCCGTGGCCTGGGACATGGCGAGCGGCAGCCAGCCCAATGCGCCGCCCAGCGCCATGAGTTCGCGCAGCGGCTCGCGGTCGTGGGCGGCGAGGGCGGTGGTCAGATAGCCCTCGCTCTCCTCTTCGGTGAAGACGCCGACGGTGACCTGTCTACGGCCCCGGCCGGTGAGGGCGGCGTCGCGGCTGCGGGTGGTGACGACCGTACGGCCGGTGGGGCTGTCGGGCGGCCACAGGCCGGTGAGGTCGGCGGGGTCGGTGACGTCGTCCAGGACGACGAGCCAACGCGGCGCTTGCGGGGCGGGTTTGGGCTCAAGCCAGGCCAGGAAGGCGCGGGCGGCGCGCTCGGGGTCCTCGCGGTCCGCCCCGAGCAGCGTCTGCGCGGCCTCCGCGAGGCCGTCCACCACCGCCTGGCGGCTGGTCGCCGTGACCCACACCAGCAGGTCGAGGCGGCCGGACCGCCACGCGTCCCGGGCGTGCCGCGCGGCGAGTTGGGTCTTGCCCACGCCGCCCATGCCGGTGAGGACCTGGCCGACCACGGCCGTACCGGCGTCGGTGAGCGCCGCGTCCAGGGCGCCGACGGCCGCGCGGTCCTGGAAGCAGTCCGCCTCGCGCGGGACGACGCCGATCTGTACGGGCCAGGCGGCGGGCGGGCGCGGGGGCGGGTGGTGGTGCTGGTGGAGTCCGCCGTGGACGGTGTGGGCCGCGACGGAACCGTCAACGGCCGTTATCGTGACGGCCGTTGGCGTCCTCGTGGGCTCTTCGGGTGGAGCGCCGGGTGCGCTCAGCCCTGTGGCGGACCCGGCACCTGAGGGTCCGGCGCCGGGGGGTTCCCGATCGTCACGTCACCCATCCGTACGGCGGCGGCCGAGCCGCCGTCCGCGCGGATCTCGACGTTCCCCCCGATGGCGACGCCATCGCCTTCCGCCGAGGCCGTGGCGGGCGTCAACGCCCGTACCTCGTCAACGACGCGGCGCAGCGCCTCCGCCAACTCCCCGTCCTGCTCGACCGCTTCGTCCAGCGCGTCGGTCAGACGACGGCGCGTCCTGGCGGACACCTCCCCGGCGTCCGCCTCCCGCGCCGCCCGTTCCAGCGCCGGGTCCTCCCCCAGCGCACCGGAGACCAGCGTGTGCAGCCGGTCCATTCCGGCGTCCAGACCCCGGTCCACCTCCGCGTCCGCCCGCCCCGCCACCCGCCGCGCCTTGGCCACCAGCCACGCGCACACGTACCCGATCGCAATCTCCACACCGGTCACTCTTTGACGGTAGCCCCAACTCCCGTGCCGCCGCACCGAAAGCGGCGGCACCACCGGGGGGCGTGGCGGGCGGCCCCGTGAACTCCGCCGCCCTCACCCACGACGTGCCCCGCCATGGGCCGCGACCCACCCCCGCCGGGCTGCCAGCCCGAAAACAACCGCATCTGCCCCACTGGGGCCGGTTCTCAAAGGCGCACCAACCCCGTGGCCGGTCGCGCAGTTCCCCGCGCCCCTCAAAAGACCGGCTCACCGCCCGGACAAAAGACAGTCCGCCCCGTCAGGGGCGCGAGGAACTGCGCGAGCAACCCACCACCGGCCGGTGGTCCGTGCACAACCGAACTGCCCCGCCGGGGCGGCTGGTGACCTGCGGGAGCGTCGTGGGTGAGCGCGCCCACGCGGCGGCAGCCGCACATCAAACACAGCCCCGCGCCCCTCAAAGGATCGGCTCACCGCCCGGACAAAAAGACAGTGCGCCCCGTCAGGGGCGCGAGGAACTGCGCGAGCAACCCACCACCGGTCGGTGGTCCGGGAACAACCGAACCGCCCCGCCCGGGGCGGCCGGTGACCTGCGGGAGCGTCATGGGTGAGCGCGCCCACGCGGCGGCAGCCGCACATCAAACACAGCCCCGCGCCCCTAAAAAGATCGGCTCACCGCCCGGACGAAAATCGGTCCGCCCCGCCACGGGCGCGGGCCCTCGCGGATGAGGACGAGGGTCGCTGGCCTTGCGCAAGGCGGGGCATTTCAGGGGCGCGAGGAACTGCGCGAGCAACCCACCACCGGCGGGTGGTCCGGGGACAACCGAACCGCCCCGCCCGGGGCGGGTGGTGACCTGCGGGAGCGCCGTGGGTGAGCGCGCCCACGCGGAACGGCGCCGTCAGGCGCCGACGGTGCCGTCGATGGCCTCGCGGAGCAGATCGGCGTGGCCGTTGTGACGGGCGTATTCGAGGATGACGTGCTGCATGACCAGGCGGAGCGAAACGTCCTCGTCGTGGCGGGAGTTGTGGACGACGAGGTCGAGGGTAGGGGCGGCGCCCTCGATGCGGCGGGAGTGGGCGACCTCGGCGTGCCAGGCGGAGAAGGCTTCGTCGCGGGTGGAGCCGGAGGCGTCGTACGCCTCCTGGAAGTCGCCGGTGGCGGACCAGACGAGAGGGATGTCCTCGCCGTCGATGATCCGGCGGAACCAGGCGCGTTCGACCTCGGCCATGTGCCGGACGAGCCCGAGCAGGCTGAGGGTGGACGGCGGCATGGAACAGCGGCGCAGTTCGTCGTCGGTGAGGCCGTCGCACTTCATGGCGAGGGTCTCGCGGTGGTAGTCGAGGAAGCCGCGCAGCGTCTCGCGCTCACCGCCCGTGGTCGGCGGGCCGGTGCGCGGGTCGGGGGTCTCGGTCTGCTCTGAGGTCACGGTCCATTCTGACCGGCCCCCGGCACCCCGGCCCCCGGCCCCCCGGTGCCCGCGGCACCGGGAGGCGGTCATCCCCGAGTGGCGAACGGTCTCAGCACTCCCGCAGGCCGGGCGCCGGGTCCTGGCCGGTGTAGAGGTCGACGGCCGGGACGTTGCCCCAGGCGCCGTTGTCGAGCTGCGTCCAGTACCAGATGTCGTTCTGGCCCGCGTGCGGGTCGCCGTGGCCCCAGCAGACGAACCAGTTGAAGCCGGTGGTCAGGGTGCCGCGGGTCGCCGAGCGGTAGGAGCGGTCCGCGAAGCCCCTGGCCCCGACCTTGTTGCCGCAGTACAGACGGCCGTCGGAGCGGACACCGCACTCGGCGGCCGGCCTGACCTTCTCCTTCGCCGGAGCGGCGGCGGCGGCCGTGGCCGAGGCCCCGCCGGTCATGGCGAGACCCGCCGTCATCACGGCGGCGGACAGCAGCACGGCGATGTTCTTACGTGTAATCACTGCACATTCCCCTCGTTTCGTGCGCCAACGTGCGAGCGCGCGAAACGATCATGGGTGACGGCGCACAGCCCCGAGCACCGCCATACGGGTGGATCCGGCACATGCCGTCTTATGACGCCTCCGGCAATTGCCACGACGCCCGATTCCCGTAAAACGTCAAGCCGTTCGTCACACCGTTAAGACCATCGCCGGTCCACGCCACACCGCACAGATGCCCCGGCCGCGTCATCGCGGCCGGGGCACCCGGTGGACTTTCCCGTCACATCAGCGGGAGGCTCAGGCGAGCAGCGCCGGAATCGTCCCCTCGTGCGCGGCGCGCAGTTCGCCCAGCGGAATGCTGAACTCCCCCTGCACGTCGATCTCGTCGCCGTCGATGACGCCGATCCGCGCCGCCGGAAGCCCCCGCGCCCCGCACATGTCGGTGAAGCGCAGTTCCTCGGAGCGCGGCACCGCGACGACGGCGCGGCCCGCGGACTCGGAGAACAGGAACGTGAAGGCGTCCAGACCGTCCGGGACGACCAGCCGCGCGCCGTGCCCGCCGCGCAGGCAGGACTCGGTGACCGCCTGGACGAGACCGCCGTCGCTGAGGTCGTGGGCGGCGTCGATCATGCCGTCGCGCGACGCGGAGATCAGGATCTCGCCGAGCAGCCGCTCGCGGTCCAGGTCGACGGCGGGCGGCAGACCGCCGAGGTGGTCGTGGACGACCTGCGACCAGGCCGAGCCGCCGAACTCCTCGCGGGTGTCACCGAGCAGGTAGATCAGGTGGCCCTCGTCCTTGAAGGCCATCGGCGTACGCCGGTTGACGTCGTCGATCACGCCGAGCACCGCGACCACCGGGGTCGGGTGGATCGCCACGTCGCCGGTCTGGTTGTACAGCGACACATTGCCGCCGGTCACCGGGGTGCCGAGCTGGAGGCAGCCGTCGGCGAGACCGCGGGTGGCCTCGGCGAACTGCCACATCACGGCCGGGTCCTCGGGCGAGCCGAAGTTCAGGCAGTCCGAGATGGCCAGCGGCTTGGCCCCGGAGGCGGCGACATTGCGGTACGCCTCCGCGAGCGCCAACTGCGCGCCCGTGTACGGGTCGAGCTTCGCGAAGCGGCCGTTGCCGTCGGTGGCGATGGCCACGCCGAGGTCGGTCTCCTCGTCGATCCGGATCATGCCGGAGTCCTCGGGCTGCGCCAGCACCGTGTTGCCCTGCACGAAGCGGTCGTACTGGTCGGTGACCCACGCCTTGGACGCCTGGTTCGGCGAGCCGACCAGCTTGAGCACCTGCTCGCGCAGTTCGGCGGAGGTGCCGGGCCGCGGCAGCTTCCCCGCGTCGTCGGCCTGGAGCGCGTCCTGCCAGTCCGGCCGGGCGTACGGGCGGTGGTACGTCGGCCCGTCGTGCGCGACCGAGCGCGGCGGCACGTCCACGATCTGCTCGCCGTGCCAGAAGATCTCCAGTTGCGAGCCCTCGGTCACCTCACCGATGACGGTGGCGATGACGTCCCACTTCTCGCAGATCGCCAGGAAGCGCTCGACCTTGTCGGGCTCGACGATCGCGCACATGCGCTCCTGCGACTCGCTCATGAGGATTTCCTCGGGCGAGAGCGTCGCGTCGCGCAGCGGCACGGTGTCCAGTTCGACGCGCATGCCGCCGGAGCCGGCCGAGGCCAGCTCGCTGGTGGCGCAGGACAGGCCCGCGCCGCCGAGGTCCTGGATGCCCGCGACCAGTTGCTCGCGGAAGATCTCCAGGGTGCACTCGATGAGCAGCTTCTCCTGGAAGGGGTCGCCGACCTGGACGGCCGGGCGGCGGGACGGGCCGGTCGAGTCGAAGGTCTCGCTGGCCAGCACCGAGACGCCGCCGATGCCGTCGCCGCCGGTCCTGGCGCCGTACAGGATCACCTTGTTGCCGGGGCCCGACGCCTGCGCGAGGTGGATGTCCTCGTGCTTCATGACGCCCACGCACAGCGCGTTGACCAGCGGATTGCCCTGGTAGCAGGGGTCGAAGACGACCTCGCCGCCGATGTTGGGCAGGCCGAGGCAGTTTCCGTAGCCGCCGACGCCCGAGACGATGCCGGGCAGGACGCGCCGGGTGTCGGGGTGGTCGGCCGCGCCGAACCGCAGCGGGTCCATCACGGCGACCGGCCGCGCGCCCATCGCGAGGATGTCGCGGACGATGCCGCCGACGCCGGTGGCCGCGCCCTGGTAGGGCTCGATGTACGACGGGTGGTTGTGCGACTCGATCTTGAAGGTGACGGCGTAGCCCTGGCCGACGTCCACGACGCCCGCGTTCTCACCGATGCCGACGAGCAGCGCGTCGGTCTGCGGGGCCTTCTCGCCGAACTGCTTCAGGTGCACCTTGCTCGACTTGTACGAGCAGTGCTCCGACCACATGACCGAGTACATCGCCAGTTCCGCGCCGGTCGGGCGGCGGCCCAGGATCTCGCGGATCCGGGCGTACTCGTCCTCCTTGAGGCCGAGTTCCTTCCACGGCTGCCCGGCCTCGGGCGTCTCGGCGGCGTGCTTGACGGTATCGAGGGTCATGCGGAGACCAACTTCTTCAGGACCGAGGTGAAGAATCCGAGGCCGTCGGTGCGGCCGGTGCCGATCAGCGGCTCGACGGCGTGCTCGGGGTGCGGCATGAGGCCGACGACATTGCCCGCGGCATTGCTGATGCCCGCGATGTCACGGAGCGACCCGTTCGGATTGCCGTCCAGATAGCGGAAGACCACCCGGCCCTCGGCTTCCAGTTCGTCCAGCACCCGCTCGGCGGCGGTGTAGCGGCCGTCGATGTTCTTCAGCGGGATGGAGATCTCCTGGCCGTCCGCGTACTGCGACGTCCAGGCGGTGGCGCTGGTCTCGACCCGCAGCTTCTGGTCGCGGCAGACGAAGTGGAGGTGGTTGTTGCGCAGCATCGCGCCTGGCAGCAGATGCGACTCGGTGAGCACCTGGAACCCATTGCAGATGCCGAGAACCGGCATTCCGGCCTTCGCCTGTTCGATGATCGTTTCCATCACCGGCGAGAAACGCGAGATCGCGCCGGCCCGCAGATAGTCGCCGTACGAGAAGCCGCCCGGCAGAACCACCGCGTCGACCTGCTGGAGATCCTTGTCACGGTGCCACAGCGGTACGGCTTCGGCGCCCGCGACCCGGACGGCGCGCTGTGTGTCACGGTCGTCGAGCGTGCCGGGGAATGTGACGACGCCAACGCGCGCAGTCACGACTCCACCTTTACGGCGAAGTCCTCGATCACGGTGTTCGCGAGAAAGGTTTCCGCCATCTCGCGAATGCGGGCGAGGGCGGCGTCGTCGACCGGCCCCTCGACCTCTAGTTCAAAGCGCTTTCCCTGGCGGACGTCGGAGATCCCGTCGAAGCCCAGGCGCGGCAGTGCTCGCTGCACCGCCTGGCCCTGGGGGTCGAGGATCTCCGGCTTGAGCATGACGTCGACTACGACGCGTGCCACTTGCACTCCCGGTGGTGTGGTGCGTGAGGTTCTCTCAGCGTACCCGGTGCGAAAATCTACGCGAGTAGATATGAACGCGACCCCTAGCGCACCCCTAGATCACTGATCACGTTTATGTATCGGCCGCCGAAATGCTTGGGGAAACCCGTAGGTGAAACATAGGGTCCCGATTACGAAGCGGCACCCGGGGGAATTAACAGGTGTCACGATGTATCACGCGGTGCCCATTTCGTGGCATCGTACAAATGAAAACTTGTCGACACTCGACTTGTCGGCCCACCCGTGACACCGGGGCCCGGCGTCCGGTCGCGACCGTTCCCGCTCGCGACCGCCACGACACACGGGCCGCGTGCGATCGCCGGGCCCCGGCAAGGCCGATGGCGTACGAAAGGACCACATCCCTATGGCGCAACGCGTACTGGTCACCCTCGCCGACGACCTGGACGGCGGAGAAGCGGCGGAAACCATCGCATTCGGCGTCGACGGTCAGTGGTACGAGATCGACCTCTCGTCCCAGAACGCGGACAAGCTGCGCAATGACCTGGCTCCTTACGTGGAGGCCGGCCGCCGCCGCACCCTTTCGGGCCGCGCCTACAAGCGCACGCCGATCGCCCCGACCCCGGCCACCGTCCGCGCCTGGGCGCAGTCGAACGGCTTCGAGGTCCCGGCCCGCGGGCGCATCCCCAAGAAGGTCTACGAAGCGTTCAACAAGGCCAGTTGACGGTTCCGCGACAACTCACTGACAACCGCCGGGCGAACGGGCGGGGGCGGTGGTGCCGACTGGACAGCCACCCCCACCCTTCCGCTAGTGTGTGGAGCACGCCGAGGGCAGGGCCGAAAAGGCCAGGTCAGCGGAGGTCACGCGGGTGTAGCTCAGTAGCAGAGCGCCCCCCTTCCAGGGGGGAGGGGCAGTGTGCAATTCCTGTCGCCCGCTCTGGTCGCTCCGGCCGGTCCTATGGATCGGGTAGAGTGGCCGCAGCAATGCGGACGTGGCTCAGTTGGTAGAGCATCACCTTGCCAAGGTGAGGGTCGCGAGTTCGAATCTCGTCGTCCGCTCCAGCGTCACGAAGGCCCCGGTCACCACGACCGGGGCCTTCGTCGTACGCGGGCGTCCGCTCGGCGCGTCACGGGGCGGCGGGATATATCGGTTTCTAATGGCCGCGTCCGATCGGGTACAGTGTCTGCACGGCCTGCGGACGTGGCTCAGTTGGTAGAGCATCACCTTGCCAAGGTGAGGGTCGCGAGTTCGAATCTCGTCGTCCGCTCCAGCATCGCGAAGGCCCCGGTCACCACGACCGGGGCCTTCGTCGTCTCTCCGCTTCCGCGCCGGGGTGCTACGACCAGGCGGTGCCGGTGAGGCGCTCGTACGCCTCCACGTAGCGGGCGCGGGACTGCTCGACGACCTCGGCGGGCAGGCCGGGCGGCGGCTCCTCGCCGTTGCGGTCCCAGCCCAGCGCCGGGTCGGTGAGGTGGTCGCGGACGAACTGCTTGTCGAAGGACGGCTGCGCGCGGCCCGGCTCCCACAGGTCGGCCGGCCAGAAGCGGGACGAGTCGGGGGTCAGCACCTCGTCGGCGATGACCAGCGTGCCCTGTTCGTCGTAACCGAACTCGAACTTCGTGTCGGCCAGGATGATGCCCCGCTCCCGCGCGATGTCGCGGGCCCTGCCGTAGACGGCCAGCGTGGTCTGCCGGAGCAGCGTCGCGGTCTCGGCGCCGACCTCGCGGGCGACCTCCTCGTACGACACGTTCTCGTCGTGCTCACCGACCTCGGCCTTGGTGGCGGGGGTGAAGATCGGCGCGGGCAGCTCGGAGCCGTCCACCAGGCCCTCGGGGAGCGCGAGGCCGCACACCGTACGGTCCCGGTTGTACTCGACCAGGCCGGAGCCGGTCAGATAGCCGCGTGCGACGCACTCGACCGGCACCATGCGCAGCGAACGGCACACCATGGTGCGGCCCGCCCACTGCGCGGGGGCGCCCTCGGGCAGCTCGGTGGAGATCACGTGGTTGGGCACGATGTCGGCGAGCAGGTCGAACCACCACAGCGAGAGCTGCGTGAGAATCCGGCCCTTGTCGGGGATCTCGGTGGGCAGCACCCAGTCGTAGACGGAGGTGCGGTCGCTGGCGACCATCACCAGGTCGCCCTCCGCGTTCTGGTACAGATCGCGCACCTTGCCGGTGTGCAGATGTACCAGTCCCGGCACCTGGACAGGCTCGGGTTTCTCGACGAATCCGGACACGGGTCGTCCTCCCCACTCGGCGGTTCAGCTCCCGATTCTCGCTTATCGGGACAGGCGGAGCGCGCGGGGGCTCCTCCTTTCGCCGCCCGCTCGCCTCCGGCGGCTTGGACCCGGCGCGCCGCCTCCGGCGCGCCGGCCACCGGCGGACCCACCCCTCAGTCGTGCTTGCAGATGCGGTCGAGGAGGTTGGCGGTGGCGCGCTGGACGCGCGGGTCGACGTGGTTGGGGCGGTCGAGCGCCGGGGACCAGGCGAAGGTGCCGGAGGCGAAGACGTACGCGCCGCTGGGGGCCTGGTAGAGCGAGGTCTCCTGGTGGCAGCGGCGGCCGTCGGTGGACTCGTACGGCGAGTGGGCCAGCAGGATGCGCTCGATGCTCTCGGGCAGCGGGGCGCGCGGGTAGTAGCGGTCGGCCTCGCCCGCGACCAGGCCGTCGATCTCGTCGCCCTCGGTGGCGCCGGTGGCCTCCCACAGCCAGTGCTCGGCGTTGCGGACGACGAGCGGCGACGGCTGGGGGACGCGGCCCGCGTACTGCACGCCGAGCACGAGCTGTTCCGGCTCGCCGAGGTCGCGCCAGAGCGCGGTGCGGCCCTTGTTGTCGCCGCGGCGCTTGCGGCAGCTCAGCAGCCGGTCCGCGTCCCCGGCCGGGGACGGGGCCAGCTCGACCTGCCAGTACATGGTGTTGGCCGACAGGAAGACCAGCGAGGTGCCCGCGTCGCGCGCGGTCTCGGCGGCCCGGCGCATCGGCTTGGACCAGTACTCGTCGTGGCCGGGGAAGACCAGGCCGCGGTAGCGCGTGGGGTCGATACGGCCCGCGTGCAGGTCGCGGGCGTCGGCGTACGCGAGGTCGTAGCCGTAGCGCTCGGCGAAGCGTACGAAGTCGTAGGCGTGGCCGATGTGCAGCGGGAGCCCGGCGCCCGCGTAGGGGCGGTCGAAGGAGACGGTGGTGGCGGCCTGTTCCTCGCCGAGGAGCTGCCCCTTCTCGTCCCACGCGTGGTACAGGCTGGCGCCGGTCCTGCCGTCCTCGGGGTAGAGGTTGTACGCCTGCCACGTCACGTCGGGCATCAGCAGGAGCAGGTCCGCCTCGTGGGTGGCGCGGACGGTGAAGGGGACGTGGCTGCGGTAGCCGTCGGCGGTGGTGAGGACGGCCACGTACGCGCCGGTGTTCCAGTACGTGGGAATCTGCAACCGCCAGGACTGCCACCAGTGGTGGCAGGAAACCGTCCTTCCGGCGGCCAGCGGCGCGGGCTGGACGATGCCGGACAGCCGGGGGCTCGCGGACATCTTCGCGGCGCCGTCGCCGCCGTAGTGGCCGATCCGGTAGACGTCGACCGTGAACTCCTGCGGCGGGTCCACGGTGATCCGGAAGTCGATGGCCTCGCCGGGCACGACGGATCCCGCGGAGGCGAAGCCCTTGATCTGACGGCGTACGTCGTCGGCGGTGCACGGTCCGGGGAAGCGCGGGCGGTGCGCGGCGTCGCCGCTGCTCACGGCCAGGTCGACGTACCAGGGGACGACCTGGCCGTCGTCGTCCAGGTACTGGGAGGCGCCGCGCAGCCAGGGCAGCGGGCCCTGGCCGAAGGGGTCGGAGACCCCGTGGGCATGCGCTCCGGACTCCCACCGTCGGATCTGGTCCGTACTCATCGAAGCCCCTCCCTCACCCGATCCCCGGCCGCGCTGGCTCCCGCGGTTCCCCGCTCCACCCGTGGTTCACCCATGCGGTGCAATAGTGCGGCGCACATACCCAGCACATCACAGAAAGCACCGCACCGGTTACCGTTCGTGGTGAATTATCGGAACGGATCGGGCGACGAGTGAAGCAGATTCGGTCAACCGGCGTGTGGTGAACGTCACATGACCCAGGTCAAGCGGTCGCGCCGCGCGCTCCGAGCGGTCGGGAGCGGGCGGTACGGGCCAGAAGCCGGGCGGGTTCCACGCCGTGTGGCGCGCCGCGGGGCTGTGCGCGAGGCGGTGCCGGGCGGTGTGCGGTCGTGGCCGAAACGCGTCGCCCCCGGACGGCGCTCGCGCGGGGGCGACGTGGCGCTTGTCACATTGGTTGATCATGACGGCGCGTCACGTCGGTTGGTCACGACGGCGCGTCACGTCGGTCGATCACGACGGCGGGTCACGCCCGTCGATCACGACGGCGCATTACGTCGGTTGATCACACCAGCCGGATCGGCTTGTCGGGGCGGACGCCGACGGCCCTGAGCCAGGAGCGCAGCGGTGCCGCGTCGCCGTTCTCGACCAGGCGGAGCACCGGCCAGGTCAGATCGGCCCGACGGGCGCCGCCGACGAGCAGCGTGGGGCCGTCCAGCCAGTCCAGGCCCGCGTCGGCGCCCGCGGTGTCCACGGCGGCGCAGCAGACGACGGCGGTGACGTGATCGGTCAGCAGCTCACGGCCGGTACGGGGCGGCAGCAACGGGGAGACGGGCACGGGGGTTTCCTCCGTACCGCCGCCGGTTCCGCCCCCGGTTCCGCCACCGTTTCCGCCGCCGGTTCCGCCGCCGCCCTTGGCGTTCTCGGCCGTCGCGGCGTGCCGGGCCGCCTCGTCGCGGGCGGCGAGCGCGCCGATCCTGGCGGCCAGCTCCTCGCTGCCGCCGCGCGAGAGCCGGTCGATGACGCGGGTGAGGGTGGCGCGGCCCGGCTCGTCGGCGAGCGCGGCGGCGGCCCGTTCCGCCGCCGAGGTGCGGGCGGCGGCGGTCGGCCCGGTCATGGCCCGGTCGCCGAGGAGCAGGCCGCTGCGGCGCCCGCCGCCGATCGCGGCCGGTCCCTCGTCCTCCTCCTCGGCCGCGGCGGCGATGCCGGGCTCCGGCGGCGGCACCTCGTCCAGGACGCGTATCAACCGGGCGGCCTCGGTGCGCCAGATGCGGTCGACGACCTCGTCCGGATAGCCGTTCCAGCTCACCGGCGCCCAGTCGGGGCCGGGCCGCTGCGGGCCCGCGTGGAAGAGCCGGGCGGCCAGCAGCGAGACGGCCTCGTCCATCGCGCCGGGCTCCTCCAGGAGATCGCAGGCCGGGCGTTCGCCCAGCCGGGTCTCGAAGCCGTCGGCGAGCCGGTCGCGCCGGGACAGCTCGGTGAGCGCGGCGACCACCCCGGCGTCCAGCCGGGACGGCCAGCGGCCCATCCGCCAGGCGGGCAGCGCGACGCGGGTGAGCAGCCGGTCCCAGCCCGCGTAGGCCAGGCCCACCTGTTCCTGGGCGACGATCCGCAGCCCGTAGTCGACGGCCTGCGCGCGCTCGGAGGCGGAGGCGGCGACGCCCCGCTCCATCTCGGCGACATGGACACGGCAGCCGTTCAGCAGCAGCCGGACCGTCCAGCCGAGGACGCCGAACACCGGTCGCAGCAGCACAGTGCGCTCGCGGCCGTGCGCGGCGACTCCGGCCGCCGCGTCGAGGCCGCGCACGAAGCGGCGGGCGGCCGCTATCTCCGGATCGGCGGCGGGTCCCGTGCCCGCCACCACGGGCGCGAGCAGCGCGCGCAGCTCCGCGATCCGCATCCACCACATGAAGGGCGAGCCGATCACCAGCACGGGCGCGGTCCGCCTGCCCTCTTCCCTGGCGGCCTTCCTGGCCTTGCGGCCCGCGGGCCGGTCGGCCCTGCGCTCCTCCAGCCAGCTGTCGCAGTCCGGCGTCAGCTCTATCGCCGACGGCGCGGGCACCTCCATCCGCTCCGCCAGGTCGCGGACCATCCGGTAGAGGTCGGGCGCGGCGGTCTCGGCCACCGGCACCGCGGGACTGACCGCGGGCCTGGCCCGTACGATCACCGCCGCGACGGCCGCCGCGACCAGCAGCACCACCAGCGCGCCACCGGTCATCCCCCAGCGCACACCGTCCCAGCGCGAGCCGATCCGGCCGGTCGCGCCGCCCGCGTGCAGGACGACGGCGACGGCGGCGGGCAGCAGGGCCGCGCCGAGCGCGGCGCCCCGGACCCGGAGCACCGCCAGGGCACGGGAGCGCGCGACCGCCTCACCTGCTTCTCCGGCCATCGGCGACTCACCCCCTGCGCTGTGGTGACCGCCCCGATGGCGGCCTCCCCCCACTGTCGCACCGCCCACGGACATCGCAATGGCCGTACGGCTGATTGCCGCAATGTCCCGCAGTGCGCTTTCGGGGCACCCTAGTTCGGCGCCGGGAAGGAGTCAGCCTTATGGCCGAGTCATCACTCCTTGGAGTGGCTTTGGTCAGAGACCGGCCGCTTTCGCGGCGATGTCCGTACGGTGGTGGCCACCGTCCAGACCGATCCGGTCGACCGCGCGGTAGGCCCGGTCACGGGCCTTGGCGAGGTCGGACCCGGTCGCGGTGACCGACAGCACCCGGCCGCCCGCGCTGACGATCCGCCCGTCGTCCTCCCGGGTGCCCGCGTGCAGGACGTACGCGTGCTCGTCCTTCTCCGCGACGTCCGCGAGCCCGGAGATCGGGTCGCCGGTGCGCGGGGTGTCCGGGTAGTTGTACGAGGCGATGACCACGGTCACCGCCGCGCCGTCGCTCCAGCGCAGCCGCGGGAAGGCGGCGAGCTGCCCGGTGGCCGCGGCCCGCAGCAGTCCGGCCAGCGGCGTCTTGAGCCGGGCGAGTACGACCTGCGTCTCGGGGTCGCCGAAGCGCGCGTTGAACTCGATGACCCGCACACCGCGCGAGGTGATGGCGAGACCGGCGTAGAGCAGGCCCGCGAAGGGCGTGCCGCGGCGGCGCAGTTCGTCCACGGTCGGCTGGAGCACGGTCCGCTCGACCTCGTCGACGAGCTTGGGGTCGGCCCACGGCAGCGGCGAATAGGCGCCCATCCCGCCGGTGTTGGGGCCCTCGTCGTCGTCCAGCGCCCGCTTGAAGTCCTGCGCGGGCTGGAGCGGTACGACCGTCTCGCCGTCAGTGACCGCGAACAGCGACACCTCGGGGCCGTCGAGGAACTCCTCGATGACCACCCGGTCGCAGCTCAGCGCGTGCGCGCGGGCGGTGGCCAGGTCGCCGGTGACGACCACGCCCTTGCCCGCCGCGAGCCCGTCGTCCTTGACGACATAGGGCGCGCCGAAAGCGTCGAGCGCCACGTCGACCTCGTCGGCCGTCGTGCAGACGTAACTGCGCGCGGTCGGCACCCCGGCCGCCGCCATCACGTCCTTGGCGAACGCCTTGGAGCCCTCCAGCTCCGCGGCCCGCGCCGACGGGCCGAAGCAGTCGATGCCGCTGGCCCGTACCGCGTCGGCGACCCCGGCGACCAGCGGGGCCTCGGGCCCCACGATCACGAAGTCGGCGCCGAGGGAGACGGCGAGTTCTGCGACGGCCGCGCCGTCGAGGGCGTCGACCTGGTGCAGCTCGGCGACCTCGCCGATTCCGGCGTTGCCGGGCGCGCAGTGCAGCGAGGTGACGTCGGGGTCGAGCGAGAGGGAGCGGCACAGGGCGTGTTCGCGGGCGCCGCCGCCGATGACAAGGACCTTCACGCGCACCAGGGTAGTGGGCCGCGGGGCGGCGGGCCGCCCTCACTCTTTCGAGCGACCGCATTCATCGGCCTATACCTGATCACGCTGCCCGTATGGGCGGATATCCGGAGATCGCTACCCCGCGCTCAGCCGTTCGGCGGTAAGAAGAGTGCTTCACCACCGGGCCGGACATCCGGCGCCGAAAGCCGCATATGAGGTCCACGAGGGGCCCTTGGGGCCATACGAGGGAGCGTGCAGTGAGCCAGCCGGACATGTTTCCCGAGGAAGCACCTCGGGACGAGCCTCAGCGGCGGGCGCTGCATCATCAGCACGAGGACCTACGGGCGCTGCCGTTCCCGCTCGGCGACTGGGGCGAGCCCGCGGAACGCCTGGCGGAGCTGTACCGCTGGGCCGAGACGGGCGCCCTGCGCACCGCCGACTGGTACCTCGACGACCGTATCCGCAAGCGCCGCGGCGCCCGCGCCCTGCGTCTGGGCGCCGTCCTCTTCGGCACCGCCGGCGCCGCCCTGCCGCTGGTGGAGCTGACCGGCACCGCGGACACCAGCGCGAGCTGGGGCTATCTCGCGCTGCTCCTGGCGGGTGTCTGCCTCGGCACCGACCGCCTCTTCGGCCTGACCTCGGGGTGGATGCGCGACGTCGCCACCGCGCAGGCCGTCCAGCGCCGCCTGGAGTCCCTGCGCTTCGACTGGGCCTCCGAGAGCGTCCGCGAGGTCCTCGGCCCCACCGAGGGCACCGCCGCCGAGGCCGCGGAACGCTGTCTGGCCATCCTGCGCCGCTTCTGCGACGACCTCGCCGACCTCGTCCGGATGGAGACGTCCGACTGGATCGTCGAATTCGGCGGCCACACCTCCGGCGCTCCGCTGCGCACCCAGTCCGCCGCCTGGTGGCCGAGCCGCCAGGAGCCGCCGCCGGGTCCGCGCCTGGCGCACCCGAGCACGCGCCCCAACATGCCGCGCCAACGGCCGCCGGAGAGCCCGAGGTAGCCGGGGGCGGCTCGCCAAGTAGCCGGGGTGGCCGGGTGCGGCTCGCCAGGCAGCGCGGTGCGGCTCACCAAGGAGCCCGGTGCGGCTCGCTAAGTAGCCCGGTGCGATTAGCTGAAGACGATCATCGAGCCCTGGCCCAGGCTCCGCGTCGCCGCCGCGTGCAGGCCGAGCCACACGTGGTGTTCCCGCGCGAACGGCCCGTTGCCCACGACCGGTGAGACGGCCGGCTCCTCAAGAGTGGTGTGGTGTTCGGGCGGCGCGGGCGGCAGCGGCGGGTTGGCGGGGTCGATGCCGATGACGGGGGCCACGAATTCGAGTTCGCGCAGCAGCCCGTGACTGGAGCCGAGGGGGCCGCCGCCTTCGAGGAGTTCGTCGTTGACGACGGGCTGGGGGAAGTCGAGGGGGACGTACGCCCCCGCGTGGTCGTAGTGCCAGACCAGGTGCGACCGCTGGGCGGTGGCCTCGAACATCTCCAGGAGCTGTTCGTAGTCGCCGCCGAGGGCGTCGACCGGGGTGACCTCGAGCCCCTGGAGGCTGAGCAGATAGGCGCGGCGCAGGAAGTGCAGGGCGTCGTAGTCGAAGCACGCGATCGGGCCGACGTCGCCCGACAGCCCCGGCATGTAGTTGTAGACGGGGACGGGCGGCTGTCCGGCGTCGTTCAACGCCTTGTCGTATCGGGCGAGTTCCTCGGAGAAGGGGTTTTCCGGGCTGTGGCAGAGCACGTCCACGAGGGGCACCAGCCACAAGTCGCAGGCCACGAACACTCCATCCGGTCGGGGGCGTACAGCCTAAAACGCCCGTGCCGGTCGCGTCATGGCCGGGCGGGGACGAGCTTTTCGATGAGGGCGCTGGTGTGGTCGCTGTGCTCCAGGGTGAGGTGCCGGGCGGTCGCGGTGTCGCGGGCGGCGACGGCGTCCACGAGGGCGACGTGGTCGGACCAGCAGACCCCGGCGGTGTCGTGCAGGGCGCGCAGGTGGGGGACGGCGTAGATCCAGGTCTGGGTGCGCACGCGGTCGAGGAATTCGCAGATGTGCGGGTTGCCGCCGAGGGCGGTCAACTCGCGCCAGAAGCGCAGGTCGCAGCCGATGAGGATGTCGAGGACACCGGAGCGGGCGGCGCGGGCGGCGGCTTCGGCGCGGCGCCGCACGGACGCGATGGCGTCGGGCGGCACGTCGCCCATGCCGACCTCGGCCATCCGCCGGAAGGACGCCTCGACGACGAAGAGCCGCGCTTCGGTGAGGGTGCGGAAGTCCTGCGCGGTGAAACGGCGGACCTGGAAGCCGCGGTGCTGCTCGACTTCGAGGAGTCCCTGTGCCGCGAGGTCGACCAGGGCCTCGCGGACGGGGGTCGCGGAGACGCCGTACAGCTCGGCGATCTCCTTGACGGTGAAGTGGCGGCCGGCCTGGAGCCGTCCGGTCAGCACCTCGTCGCGCAGGGCGTCGGCGATCTGCTGGCGCAGACTGCTGCGCCGCACAGGCGATACGCCGCCGTCCGGCATGCCGTCTCCTTCGTCGTCCTTGTGCGTCGCGCGCGCCCACGTACTCCGGTGATTCGTACGTTCGTACGCGCGGGTGACTGCCGCACACGATATGCGAAGCCCGTACGCGTATGCGCGGCGAGCGGAACGGGGAACACCTCTGACCCCCTGCCGTTCATACGCTTATTCTTCGCCGTACGGGTGGGCGGCGGCGCGGTGCCGGGACGGAGCCGCACAGTGCGGAGCGGGACGGGGAAGAGCGACGATGGACGAGCTGAGGTCCGGCGATCCGCGGTCGATCGGCGCGTACCGCCTCCTGGGCAGGCTCGGGGTGGGCGGGATGGGCATCGTCTACCTGGCGCGTTCCGAGCGCGGGCGCACGGTGGCGGTGAAGCTGGTCCGCGACGAACTGGCCTCCCAGGAGGAGTTCCGCACCCGTTTCCGCCGTGAGGTGCAGGCCGCGCGCCGGGTGGGCGGGAAGTGGACCGCGCCGGTGCTGGACGCCGACACCGAGGCCGAGGTCCCGTGGGTGGCGACCGGTTATGTGGCGGGGCCCTCGCTCAGCCAGGTGGTCAAGGAGTACGGTCCGCTGCCGGAGCGTTCGGTGCGGGTGCTCGCCTCCGGGCTCGCGCACGCGCTGCGCGACATCCACGCCGCCGGTCTGGTGCACCGCGATCTCAAACCCTCGAACGTGATGATCACCATCGACGGTCCGCGGGTGATCGACTTCGGAATCGCGCGCGCCCTGGAGACGGTCGTCGACGGCGGCTCCCTCACCTATACCGGCGCCATGGTGGGCTCCCCCGGTTTCATGTCGCCCGAGCAGGTGCGCGGCGACCGGGTGACGCCCGCCTGCGACATCTTCTGCCTCGGCTCGGTGCTGGCCTACGCGTCGACCGGTCTCCAGCCGTTCGGCGCGGCGGCCAGCGGTGTGCACGCCCAGATGTTCCGGATCGTGCAGGAGCCGCCCGACCTGGACGAAGTGCCCGACGGGCTGCGCGAGTTGGTGGCCGCCTGCCTGGTGAAGGAGCCCGAGGAGCGGCCCTCGCTGGCGCGGGTGCTGGAGCGGCTGGGCGAGGCGGACGGCGGGAGCGACGACAGCGCGGCGCAGGACTCGACCGCCGAGCCGTGGCTGTCCGGCGCGATCGTGGCGCAGCTCGGACGGCACGCGGTGCGGCTGCTGGAGGTGGAGGCGGCGGCGGAGTCCCCCACGCCCACGGAGCTGGACGTGGGGGTCGTGGCCGCGGGCGGACCGGGCGCCCCCACGCCGACACGGGCGGACCCCGGCCACCTCTCGGGCACCGGCGCGCGCACCGACGGCGCGACCCCGGTCAGGCAACCGCCGCCGACCGCGTACTCACCGACCTACGGCTCGTACGCGCCCCCGGCCGGTGCGGCACCGGCCGGTCCGACGCCGCCCCCGCCGACGTACACGCAACCGCAGGCGGCAGGGCCGGACGCGGGCGGGCCGCGCAAGACGCGGCGCGGGCCGCTGATCGCGGCGATCGTCGCCCTGGTGGTCGTCGCGGGCGGCGTGACGGCGTACATCGCGGGCCAGGGGGGCACGAAGAACACGGCCGATCCGGACCCCGGTGTGAGCACACCCACCGGTCCGACGTCCCCGCCGGTCTCGGGTCCCGCGCGGACGTCGCCGGGCCAGGCGGACCCCGCGAACGCGGCGGTGCCCAGCGGCATGGTCGGCACCTGGCGGACCTCCTTCACCAGTGACGATGCGGGCGACAACACCCGGACGCTGACGGTGAAGGCGGACGGCTCCGTGGAACTGTCGGGCGACAGCGCCTCCTACGCCTGCTTCTGGTCCATGCACGTCGTCTCGGTGGGCCCGCCGGTCGAGTTGAGCCCGTCGCAGGTGGTGACGGGGACGCCCGCGTCCTCGTGCAGCCCCGGCGACGGCACCACGCTCACCCTGGTGGACGGCACCCATCTGCGCCGCGACAACCTCGACACGAGCAAGGCGCCGCTGACGTACACCAAGGTCGACCAGTGACCGCGTACGGACACAGGTAAGCCCCGCTCACCTGGGTGGGCGGGGCTTACCTACGGAACCGGAACCGGAACCGGGGCCCGGGACCTGGGGCCGTTCTAGAGGAACGAGTTGATCTCGATCGTCTCGGTACGGCCGGGGCCGACGCCGATCGCGGAGATCGGCGCGCCCGACATCTCCTCCAGCGCCTTCACGTACGCCTGCGCGTTCTTCGGCAGGTCGGAGAGCGACTTGGCCTTGCTGATGTCCTCCGTCCAGCCGGGCAGGTACTCGTAGACCGGCTTGGCGTGGTGGAAGTCGGACTGGCTGTAGGGCAGTTCCTCGACCCGGCGGCCGTCGATCTCGTACGCGACGCAGACCGGGATCTGCTCCCAGCCGGTGAGGATGTCCAGCTTGGTGAGGAAGAAGTCGGTGAGGCCGTTGACCCGGGTCGCGTAACGGGCGATGACCGCGTCGAACCAGCCGCAGCGCCGGTTGCGCCCGGTGGTGACGCCGAACTCGTGGCCCACGGTGCGCAGTCGCTCGCCGTCCGCGTCGAACAGCTCGGTGGGGAACGGTCCGGAGCCCACACGCGTGGTGTAGGCCTTGAGGATGCCGATCACCCGGCTGATCTTCGTGGGGCCGATACCGCTGCCGGTGCAGGCGCCGCCGGACGTCGGGTTGGACGACGTGACGAAGGGGTACGTGCCGTGGTCGACGTCGAGGAGCGTGCCCTGGCCGCCCTCCATCAGGACGACCTTGCCCTCGTCGAGCGCGTTGTTGAGGATCAGGGTCGTGTCGGCGACGTAGCTCCTGATCTGCTCCGCGTAGCCGAGGTACTCCTCGACGACCTGGTCGGTGCTGATCGCGCGCCGGTTGAAGAGCTTGACCAGCACCTGGTTCTTCTCGCTGAGCGCCGCGTCGACCTTCTGCTGGAGGATCGATTCGTCGAACAGGTCCTGGATGCGGATGCCCACCCGGTTGATCTTGTCGGCGTAGGCCGGGCCGATGCCGCGCCCGGTGGTGCCGATCTTGCGGTTGCCGAGGAACCGCTCCGTCACCTTGTCGATGGTCTGGTGATACGGCGTGATCAGGTGCGCGTTGCCGCTGATCAGGAGCTTGGACGTGTCGACACCGCGCTCGTTCAGCCCGCTCAGCTCGGAGAGCAGGACCGCCGGGTCGACGACGACACCGTTCCCAATGACCGGGGTGCACCCCGGTGACAGGATTCCGGAGGGGAGGAGATGCAGTGCGTACTTCTGGTCGCCGACGACGACCGTGTGGCCGGCGTTGTTGCCGCCCTGGTATCGCACCACATAGTCCACGGAGCCACCGAGCAGGTCGGTGGCCTTCCCCTTGCCCTCGTCACCCCACTGAGCACCGAGCAGCACAAGTGCGGGCACAGGCGTACACCCCTTCCGGGCGGGGCATGTCCAACGTGCAGAGAGCCGTCGAACCTGCCCCGGAATAGACGAAGCCCCTGACGCAAAGGCGCAAGGGGCTCTTGCACCGAGATTTTACCTGAGGAAGGACCAAGGTGTCGGCCGTGTCTCCTGGGCATCCTCCCCCGGACTCCGACCGGGGGCACCCCCTGCTCCTGGTCATCGACCCCGCGGCACGCGCGGTCGACGGCGAATCCGTGCGGATCGCCAAAGATGTCCTGTGCGCGGGCGCGTACTCCGTAAAAGTTTGCGTCCCGGATTCCGCGGAGGAGGCGGAGCGCGCGCTGGCGCACCGCGGTCGCCGTCACCCTGTGGTGCTCGGCGACGACGCGGCGCTGCTGCGGATGGTGCGCGCGCTGCACCGCGACCGCACGCTCGGGGAGGCGCCGGTCGCGCTGGTGCCGATCGGGCCGCGGTCCGCGCTGGCCCGCGGCCTCGGGGTGCCGGGCCAGGTGCTGGCGGCGGCGCGGGCGGTGCTCGACGGCGTCGAGCGGGAGCTCGACCTGCTGGTCGACGAGAGCGGCGGGATCGTGCTCGGCACGCTGAGCATCCCGTGCGGCACCCCGGTCTCGCAGACCGCCGCGCACTGGTGGACGCCGGTCGAGAAGACCGCCCGCTCCCTGGTCCGCACCCTCACCGCGCCGATCCCGGTCAACGGTCAGCAGCCGCGGCAACGGCTGCGCGTGGAGGCCGACGGTGTGCTGCTGGCCGATCTGGACCAGCCGGTGCAGGAGATCTCGGTCCGCACCTCGCCGTCGGGCGTGGCGGAGGTCTTCGTCCGCCGTACGGAGGGCGCGGAGCACGTACGCGCGCAGGCCCGGACCATCACCGTCTCGGGCCGGGACTTCCGCTACCGCGCGGACTCCGCCGTCACCGGGCCGGTGCGCAGCCGTACGTGGACGGTGGAGCGGTCGGCGTGGCGGCTGACGGTGCCGCGCTGAGGGCGGCAGGAGCGTTTCAGCGGGCCGCGCGTCACATCGTGGCCTTGTGCTCCCGCCAGCGGTCCATCATCGCGCCGAGCTCCCTTTGCAGGAAGTCGAAGAAGGCGGCGGTCTCGGCGAGCCGCTGACCCGCGTCCGTCTCCTCGCCGACGGTGTCTATTCCGGTGCGCAAGGTGTTCTCCCAGCGGGCGAGGACGCCGCTGCGGCTGGTGAACGTCTCGTACCACTGGTCGTGGTGCACCCGGTACAGCTCTCGGCGCGAGCCGGGGTCGCGCTCGCGGTGCACCATGCCGACCTGGGCGAGGTAGCGCACGGCGCCGGAGACCGCGGCCGGGCTGACCTGGAGCCTTTCGCTCAGCTCGGCGGAGCTGAGCGCGCCGTTCTCGGACACGAGCAGCGCGGAGAAGACCCGGGCGGCCATCCGCTGCATTCCGGCCTCGACCATCTCGGCGGCGAAGCGCTCGATGAAGGTCAGCACCTCCGCAGGTCTCTCCTCGTCCCGCGGGTCCGCCATGGCCGCCGCCTCCCTCGTCCGATCCGATCACGTCACGCTGAGTGAAGTTTATCCGCTTCGTCATCTTCACAAATTTCTGAATGTACTGTAGCTTCACAAGCATGACGGACGCAATCATGGTGGCCGGGCTCCACAAGACCTTCGGCCGCACACACGCACTCGACGGACTCGACCTGTCCGTCCGCACCGGCGAGGTGCACGGCTTCCTGGGTCCCAACGGGGCGGGGAAGTCCACCACGATCCGCGTCCTGCTCGGCCTGATCAGAGCCGACGGCGGCGAGGCCCGGCTGCTCGGCGGCGACCCGTGGCGGGACGCGGTGGCCCTGCACCGGCGGATCGCCTACGTGCCGGGCGATGTCACGCTGTGGCCCAATCTCAGCGGCGGCGAGATCATCGACCTCTTCGGCAGACTGCGCGGCGGGGGCGGCGGAGGCGCTGTGCGCGGCCGGTGGCGCGGGCGCGGGGAGACCGGCGAGCGGGCCGACGGCGGTGCCGCGAGCCGGAAACGGGAACTGCTCGACCGGTTCGAGCTGGATCCGACGAAGAAGGGCGGCGCGTATTCGAAGGGCAACCGGCAGAAGGTCGCCCTGGTCGCCGCCTTCGCCTCGGACGCCGACCTGCTGATCCTGGACGAGCCGACCTCGGGACTCGACCCGCTGATGGAAGAGGTCTTCCAGGGCTGCGTGGAGCAGACCAGGGACCGCGGGGCGACCGTGCTGCTGTCCAGCCACATCCTCAGCGAGGTCGAGGCGCTCTGCGACCGGGTCAGCATCATCCGCCAGGGCCGCACGGTGGAGACCGGCGCCCTCGGCGAGCTGCGCCATCTGACCCGCACCAGCGTCACCGCGGAACTGGCCGCCCCACCGCGCGGCCTCGACGAACTGCCCGGCGTGCACGACGTGGACGTCAGCGGGCACCACGTCACCCTCCAGGCCGACACCGACAAGCTCGACGCCCTGCTGCGCGCCCTCGCCGACACCGGCGTCCGCAGCCTCACCAGCCGCCCGCCCACCCTGGAGGAGCTGTTCCGCAGGCACTACGAGGACCCGGACGCCGACGGTCGCGCGTCGGCTGCCGAGGGCCGGGCCGTTACGCCGTCCGGACCCGGCGGGGCGCCCGCGACCGGTACTACCGCATCCGGTACGCCGTCCGGACCCGACAGGCCGTCCGCATCCGGTACGCCGTCCGCGACCGGTCCGCGTAAGGCGACGCCCCGATGAGCGGCTTCGCGGGCACCGGCGCCCTCACCCAACTGGCCCTGCGCCGCGACCGGCTGATGATCCCGGCCTGGCTGTACGTGCTGGCCGCGTCCGTCATCGGCACCGCCGCCTCCTTCCGCACGCTCTACGGCGACCAGGCCGAACGCGCGGACCTCGCGCGCAGCACCAACGCCAGCGCGCCGCTGCGCGCGCTGTTCGGACCCATCTACGACTGGGACACGATCGGCGCGCTCACCGGCTGGCGGATGGGCGTGCTCGGCGCGTCCCTCACCGGGCTGATGAGCATGCTGATCGTCGTCCGGCACACCCGTGAGGAAGAGGAGACCGGCCGCCAGGACATGCTCGGCGCGACCATGGTCGACCGCCGGGCCCCGCTCACCGCCGCCCTGTCGGCCGCCGCGACCGCCGACGTCGCCGTCGCCCTGGTCGTGCTGTGCGGCATGACCGTGCTCGGCCAGAGCCTGACGGGCTCGGTCGCGCTCGCCCTCGCCCTCGCGGTCGGCGGCATGATGTTCGCCGGGGTCGCCGCGGTGACCGCCCAGCTCACCGAGACCGCGCGGCTCGCCAAGGGTGTCGCGGGAGCCGTGCTCGGCGGCGCCTTCCTGCTGCGCGCCGCCGGGGACGCCGCGACCACCGACTCCTCCTCGCCCCTGGTGTGGATCTCACCGCTGGGCTGGCTCGAACACCTCCATCCGTACGCCGACGAGGCGTGGTGGGTGCTGCTGCCCGCCGCCGCCTTCGCCGCACTGACCTGCGGCGCCGCGTACGCGCTGGTCGCCCGCCGGGACACCGGGGCCGGTCTGCTGCCCGCCCGTCCGGGACCCGCGCGGGCGGCCCGCTCGCTGAACGGACCCCTCGCCCTGGCCTGGCGGTTGCAGCGCGGCACCCTGTACGCGTGGGCCGCGGGCCTGGCGGTCGCGGGCGGGGTCTACGGCTCGGTCACCGACTCCGTCGGGGACCTGATCGGCGGCAACGGCCAGGTGGACGACATCTTCGAGCGGATGGGCGGCCACCAGGGCCTGACCGACGCGTTCCTGTCGACCGCGATGGGCCTGCTCGGCATCATGGCCGCCGTCTTCGCCGTGCAGAGCGTGCTGCGGCTGCGCACCGAGGAGACCGGGCAGGGCGCGGGGGCCGTGCTCGCCCAGTCGGTCGGCAGGGTGCGCTGGGCCGCGAGCCACCTCGTCCACGCGCTGCTCGGGACGGTCGTCCTGCTGGCCACCGGCGGCCTGCTGATGGGCCTGGCCTACGGCGGCGCCATCGACGACATCGGCGGGCAGGTCCCCCGGCTGATCGGGGCGGCCGTCGCGCAGGCGCCCGCCGTGTGGGTGCTGATCGGGCTCGGCACCCTGCTGTTCGGCCTGCTGCCGAGGGCGTCCACGGCCGCCTGGGGCCTGCTCGGGCTCTTCGTGATGATGGGCCAGCTCGGCCCGGTGCTGCGGCTGCCGCAGCCGCTGCTCGACCTGTCGCCGTTCACCCACGTGCCGAAGCTGCCCGGCGGCGAGATCACCGCGACGCCGTACGCCTGGCTGATACTCGTGGCCGCCGGGACCCTCGCGGCCGGCCTGGCCGGGCTGCGCCGCCGCGACCTCGTCACCGGCTGACCCGCGGCGATCCGCGCAGGGGGTCGTGCGCGCGGGCCCGCCATACGGTCCCGCGCGCGGCTGCCCGTACGGTCCTGGGCCCGTCCGCCCCACGGCCCTGCGCCCGTCCGCCCCGCGGCCCTGCGCGCGTCCGCCCCGCGGCCTGCGCGTGGTTCCGCGCCGTCACCAGGTGACCAGCAGCTCCTCCGGTCCGCGGATCACATAGCCGGGGCTCCAGGCGGGCTCGGCGACCAGCCGCAGGCCGGGTGCCTGGCGCAGGAAGGTGCCGAAGGACGCGCCGAGTTCGAGGCGGGCCAGCGGGGCGCCGAGGCAGTAGTGGATGCCCGCGCCGAAGCTGACATGGCGGTTGTCGGCGGCGGGGCGGGTGACGTCGAAGCGGTCGGGGTCGGTGAAGCGGGCCGGGTCGCGGTTGGCGGAGCCGAAGAGCAGGGCGACCTCGGAGCCGCGCGGGATGACCGTGCCGCCGACCTCGATGTCGTCCAGCACCCAGCGTTCGAACATCTGCAAGGGGGTGTCGTAGCGCAGCATCTCGTCCACGCCGTCCCGCAGCCGCTCGGGGGCGTCGTAGAGGAGTTGGAGTTGGTCGGGGTGGTGGAAGAGGGTGAGCCAGCCGATGGTGGTGGTGTTGACCGTGGCCTCGTGGCCCGCGTTCAGCAGCAGCACGATGGTGGAGATCATTTCCTGCTCGCTGAGCACGTCCCCGTCCTCGCGGGCCGCGATCAGCGCGCTGATCAGGTCCTCGCCGGGGTCGGTGCGCCGGGCGGCGATGAGTTCGTGCAGATACGCGGAGAACTCCTCGCTGGCGGTGACCGCGCGGCGGGCGCTCTCCTCGGTGGGGTTCAGCTCGAACATCCCGGTGATCGCCGCCGACCAGGGCCGCAGCAGACCGCGGTCGGCGGCCGGGATGCCCAGCATCTCGGCGATGACCGCGACCGGCAGCGGCTCGGCGACCCGGGAGAGCAGGTCGCCGCCGCCGTCGGCGTGCAGGGAGGTGATGAGTCCGGCGGCCAGGCGCTCCACGGTGGGGGCCAGATTCTCCACCGTGCGCGGGGTGAAGGCCTTGGCGACCAGGCGGCGGATGCGGGAGTGCGCGGGGGCTTCGAGGTCCAGCATCCCGTTGCCGTTGAGCGTGGTGAACGGCTCGTGCTCGGCGGGCGGCGCCTCGCGGCCGAACTCCTCGTGGGTGAAGCGGTGCAGGTAGGTGCGGCCCAGACGGCGGTCGCGCAGCAGGGCGTTGACGTCGTCGTAGTGCGGGATGAGCCACTGCCTGGTCGGCTCGAACCAGTGCGCGCGGCCGGCCGCGCGCAGGGCTTCGTAGGCCGGGTAGGGGTCGGCGACGAAGGAGGGCGACCAGGGCTCGAAGGCGGGTCCGGACGAAGGGGCGGCGGGTGACGCGGGAGGGGTGGGTGTCATGGCAGATCGATGAGTCCGTGTTCGCGTAGGTAGGCCAGCTGGGCCTGGACGGAGAGCTCGGCGGCGGGCCACAGGGAGCGGTCGACGTCGGCGTAGACATGGGCGACGACGTCGGCGGCGGTGAGCAGCCCCGACTCGACAGCGGTCTCGACCTGGGCGAGCCGGTGCGCGCGGTGGGCGAGGTAGTACTCGACGGCGCCGCGGGCGTCGGTGAGCACGGGGCCGTGCCCGGGCAGCACGGTGTCCACCCCGCCGTCGACCGTCAGGGCCTGGAGCCGCCGCAGCGAATCCAGGTAGTCGCCGAGCCGCCCGTCGGGGTGCGCGACCACGGTGGTGCCGCGGCCCAGCACGGTGTCGCCCGTCAGGACGGCGCCGTCGGCCGGGAGGTGGAAGGAGAGCGAGTCGGCGGTGTGGCCGGGTGTGGAGACGACCTGGAGTTCCAGGCCGCCGGTGGTGACGGTGTCGCCCGCGGCCAGGCCCTCGTCGCCGAGCCGCAGCGCCGGGTCCAGGGCCCGTACGCGGGTGCCGGTCAGTTCGGCGAAGCGGGCCGCGCCCTCCGCGTGGTCGGGGTGGCCGTGGGTGAGCAGGGTGAGGGCGACGCGCTTGCCCGCCCGCTCGGCGACCTCCACCACGTGGGCGAGGTGGCCCTCGTCCAGCGGGCCGGGGTCGATGACGACGGCCAGCGGTGAGTCGGGTTCTGCCACGATCCAGGTGTTGGTGCCGTCCAGGGTCATCGCCGAGGGGTTGGGCGCCAGCACGCACAGGGCGCGGGCGGTGGCCCGGCCGCCGATGGTGGCCCGCGGCTCGCCGGGCGGCTTCGCGGCGGTCATCGGCCCGCTCCCTCGTCCTGGGCCCGGTCCGGGTCCTCGCTCCGCGCCGCGTCCTGAGCCTGGCCCTGGTCCTGAGTCTGGCCTTGGCCCTGGTCCTGAGCCGGGTCCGGGTCCCGGCCCTGACCCTGGACCTGGCCCCGGTCCGGCAGCGGACCCGCCGTGCCCGGGATGAAGCGGGTGAACTCGTCGTGTCCCGGCCAGGTCAGGACGACGTCGCCGTGCTCGTCGAGGGCGGCGCGGGCCAGGACCGGGGTGAGGTCCCGGTCACCCGCGGCGGTGAGCGCGTCCGCGGCAGAGGCGTACGGCAGCAGGTCGCGCAGTGTGGTGACGGTCGGCGGCAGCATGCTCAGCTCGCCGCGGTCGTAGCCCGCGACGGCCTCGGCGGGCGGCAGCCACACGGTGTGGTCCGCCTCGCCCGACACGTCCCGCGTGCGCTGCCCGGCCGGGAGGGTGGCGAGGAAGAACCAGGTGTCGTAGCGGCGCTCCTCGAACTCCGGGGTGATCCAGCGCGCCCAGGGGCCGAGCAGGTCGGAGCGCAGGACGAGTTCGCGGCGGGCCAGGAAGTCGGCGAAGGACAGGTGGTGAGCGGCCAGCGCGGCCCGGTCCGCCTCCCAGTCCGCCCCGGTGATGTCGGCGACGACGGTCTCGGGGTCGGGCCCGGCGAGCAGCACCCCCGATTCCTCGAAGGTCTCCCGCACCGCCGCGCACACCACGGCCTGCGCGACCGCCTCGCTCGCCCCCAGCGCCGCCGCCCACGCCTCCAGCGACGGCCCGGCCCACCCCACCGGACGCTCGTCGCGCGGGTCCACGCCGCCGCCCGGATACGCGTACGCGCCCCCGGCGAAGGCCATGGAGGCGCGTCTGCGCAGCATGTGGACGGCCGGTCCGCCGGCGTCGGTGTCCCGCAGCAGCAGTACGGTCGCCGCCCGCCGCGGCGTGACGGGGAGCAGTTCCCCGCTCGTCAGCGCCCGGATGCGGTCCGGCCACGAGGCGGGGAACATCTGTCCGTCGGTCCTGGTCATGGGCGGGATGCTACGTCCATCCGGCGCGATGTTCGAGAGCCGCCGCCCGCAGGGACCTCCCCGCGACGTTCGAGAGCCGCCGCCCGCGGGGGCCTCCCCCGCGGGCGGCGGACCGGCGGACTCAGTCCGTCAGCTCGACCTGGACCTCGACCTCGACCGGGGCGTCCAGCGGGAGGACGGCCACGCCGACGGCGCTGCGCGCGTGCACACCCTTCTCACCGAGGACCTCGCCGAGCAGCTCGCTGGCGCCGTTGATCACACCGGGCTGGCCGGTGAAGTCGGGGGCGGAGGCGACGAAGCCGACGACCTTGACCACACGGGCGATCCGGTCGAGGTCACCGATGACCGAGCGGACGGCGGCCAGCGCGTTGAGCGCGCAGATGCGGGCCAGGTCCTTCGCCTCGTCGGCGGTCACCTCGGCGCCGACCTTGCCGGTCAGCGCGAGCTTGCCCTCGACCATGGGGAGCTGCCCCGAGGTGAAGACGTACCGCCCGGAGATCACCGCGGGCTGGTAGGCCGCCAGCGGCGGGACCACGTCCGGCAGCGTCAGCCCCAGCTCCGCGAGCCTCGCGTCGACGGCGCCGCTCACGCGGCCTTCTCCCGCTTGAAGTACGCCACGAGCTGCTCGGGGCTCATCCCCGGCACGACCTGCACCAGTTCCCAGCCGTCCTCGCCCCACGTGTCGAGGATCTGCTTCGTCGCGTGCACGAGCAGCGGCACGGTCGCGTATTCCCACTTCTTCGCCATACGGCGACTGTAGTGCCTCCCCGGCGGCCGTCCGGCACGGCGCTCCCCGACCGGCGGGGACCGTACGCGGACCACCCGCGGACCACTGCCGCGCCCCCCGTTCGGCCGCGCGCCGCCGCCCCGGATCGACACCCGGCGGTCATCGCGCCGTCACCCCAACCGCACGGCCGCCCGAGTACGTGGTGCCTTCAGTGGTTAGGCTCGCAAGGTGAGCCCTCAACAGTCTTCCGCCGTCAGGCTCCACATCGTGACGGGCAAGGGCGGCACGGGAAAGACCACGGTCGCCGCCGCGCTGTCCCTCGCGCTCGCGTCCGAGGGACGGCGTGTGCTGCTGGCCGAGGTGGAGGAGCGGCAGGGCATCGCCCAGCTCTTCGAGACCGAGGCGCTGCCGTACCAGGAGCGGAAAATCGCTTCCGCACCCGGCGGCGGCGAGGTGCACGCGCTGGCCATCGACGCCGAGCTGGCGATGCTGGACTACCTGGACATGTTCTACAAGCTCGGCCGCGCCGGGCGCGCGCTCAAGAAGCTCGGCGCGATCGACTTCGCCACCACCGTCGCCCCCGGGCTGCGGGACGTGCTGCTGACCGGCAAGGTCTGCGAGGCCGTCCGCCGCAAGGACAAGGCGGGCTGGCCGGTGTACGACGCGGTGGTGCTCGACGCCCCGCCCACCGGGCGGATCACCCGCTTCCTCAACGTCAACGACGAGGTCGCCGGGCTGGCCCGGATGGGCCCCATACACAACCAGGCGCAGACCGTGATGCGCGTGATGAAGTCCCCGCAGACCGCCGTCCACCTGGTGACGCTCCTGGAGGAGATGCCGGTCCAGGAGACGATGGACGGCGTCGCGGACCTGCGCTCCGCCGGGCTGCCGGTGGGCGCCGTCATCGTCAACATGGTGCGCCCCGTCCTCCTGGAGGACGCCGCCCTCGCCCAGGTCACCGACCTCCCGGCGGGCGGCAGCGGTGGCGGCGTCGGCAAGCGGCGCACGGCCGTCGCCAAGGCGCTGTCCCAGGCCGGGCTCGGCGGCGCCCGGCGCGGCGGGGTCGCCGAGCGGCTCGTCGACCCGCTGCTCGCCCAGGCGTACGAGCACGCCGAGCGGGTGGTCCTGGAGCGCGAGCAGCGCGCCGAGATCGGCGGACTCGGCCTTCCCGTACGGGAGTTGGAGCTGATCGGCGAGGGCGTGGACCTCGGCGGGCTCTACCGGCTGGCCGACAGCCTGCGCAAGCAGGCCGTGCCGGGCTTCGGCGGCACCTTCGCCAAGGACGGCGCCCGCGGAGAATCCGCCGCTCACCCGGACGAAGACACCGACACCGGAGACGAGGCCTGACCCATGAGCCTGGAGAGCCCCGTGCTGGAGATCGACCCGCTGCTCGACGACCCCAAGACGCGGATCATCGTGTGCTGCGGTTCCGGCGGTGTCGGCAAGACGACGACCGCCGCGTCCCTGGGCGTACGCGCGGCCGAGCGCGGCCGTACGGCCGTCGTACTCACGATCGACCCGGCGCGGCGGCTGGCCCAGTCCATGGGCCTGACCGAACTGGACAACACCCCGCGCGAGGTGGCCGGAATCGATCGGTCCGCCGGCGGTTCGCTGCACGCGATGATGCTGGACATGAAGCGGACCTTCGACGAGGTCGTGGTCCAGCACTCCGATCAGGAGCGGGCCCGCGCGATCCTGGAGAACCCCTTCTACCAGTCCCTGTCGGCCGGTTTCGCGGGCACGCAGGAGTACATGGCGATGGAGAAGCTGGGCCAGCTCAGGGCCCAGGACGCCTGGGACCTGATCATCGTCGACACCCCGCCGAGCCGCAGCGCGCTGGACTTCCTGGACGCGCCCAAGCGGCTCGGCTCCTTCCTCGACGGCAAGTTCATCAAGCTGCTGATGGCCCCGGCCAAGGTCGGCGGCCGGGCCGGGGTGAAATTCCTCAACATCGGGATGTCGATGATGACCGGCACCCTCAGCAAGGTGATGGGCGCGGGACTGCTGCGTGACGTGCAGACCTTCGTGGCGGCCATGGACACCATGTTCGGCGGCTTCAGGACCCGCGCCGACGCCACGTACCGGCTGCTCCAGGCGCCGGGCACGGCCTTCCTGGTGGTCGCCGCCCCGGAGCGGGACGCCCTTCGGGAGGCGGCCTACTTCGTGGAACGCCTGGCGGCCGAGGACATGCCGCTCGCCGGTCTCGTCCTCAACCGCGTCCACGGCAGCGGCGCCGCGCACCTCACCGCGGAGCGGGCGCTGGCCGCCGCCGAGGCCCTGGAGGAGGCGCTGGAAGAAAATCTTGCGGACGGCGGCATTGTGGATCATCCGACCGGGAAGGCTGACTCCCAGCGGGCCTCCGCGGCCAGTCAGGCAAGCACCGCCGGCAGCTCGAGCGCCAGCGGCTCAGGCACGTCCAGCACTGCGAGCACGGGCAGCACAGCGAGCACGTCCAGCACAGCGACCGCGGCCGGTACCGAACGGCTGGCCGCCGGATTGCTGCGCCTCCATGCCGAACGCATGCAGGTGGTCGCGCGTGAACGACGCACGCGCGACCGCTTTGTGTCCGTCCACCCGGAGGTGCCCATGGTGGACGTGACAGCGCTGCCCGGTGACGTACACGATCTGACCGGGTTGCGGGCGATCGGCGAGCAGTTGGCGGACGGTCGGCCCGCGGCCGCGTAGTGGTGCGAGGTCGGACCGCGCGGTGACGCGGGGCCGGACCCGTACGTGATGGTGCGGTTCTGACCGGTCGTCAGCCCGCGGCGGCGTAGTCGTCCTCGTCGTCGAGCGGGATGAGGCCGGTGCTGCGCTCGTACTCGGTGCGTGCCGTCTCCAGCAGTCTGCGCCACGAGGTCACCATGGGGCGCCGTCGCAGCAGCGCACGGCGTTCACGCTCGGTCATACCCCCCCACACGCCGAACTCCACCCGGTTGTCGAGCGCGTCCGCCAGGCACTCGGTCCGCACCGGGCAGCCGGTGCACACCGCCTTGGCCCTGTTCTGAGCCGCGCCCTGGACGAACAGCTCGTCCGGATCTGTGGTCCTGCACGCCGCCTGCGTGCTCCAGTCGGTTACCCAGCTACTCATGCTGGCGCCGTCCTCTCCCGAATCGAGGCTCCCCCACGGCGGCAAGCGGCATATTCACCGTTGCCAGTTGAGGACGTTACGGAAGGTAGGCGCGGCGCAACAGCCCTTTCCGGCCCAATCTTGCATGGCCCGAACGGACTATGCGTGCGCGGGAGATCACCCAACGGAGTGAGGCGGGCTTATGCGGCACCAATATCGGACTTAAGAGGCGAAGTAGCACACATCGTCTCGCCATAAGGGACAAGTCCCTCGGCATATGCCGAATTTCGGGCAGTTCTCATCACTCACAAGAGTGACGAAGGAAGGCAGGAACGCGCCCGACGATCGCGCCCTGTCCGTTACAGAGTAGGCGAACAGTTGGGCGCACGTCCGGGGAATCGCAACGTAGGCTGCCTCCATGGCACACAAGCGATCGGGCGGGGGGCTGAGCACAGCCCAGCAGGCCGCCAAGTTCCTCGGCGTCAGCGTGCTCTCCGGCGTGGTCCTCGCGGGCATCGCGCTGCCCGCCGTGGGCGCGCTCGGCCTGTCGGCCAAGGGCACCGCGGCCGGCTTCGACGACCTGCCGGGCGAGCTGAAGACCCCGCCGCTCAGCCAGGCGTCGAAGATCCTGGACGCGCACGGCGGCCTGATCGCCACGGTCTACTCGCGCGACCGCACCGTCGTCCCGATCGAGGACATGAGCCCCAATGTCCTCAGCGCCATCGTCGCCATCGAGGACTCGCGCTTCTACGAGCACGGCGCGCTCGACCCCAAGGGCATCCTGCGCGCGCTCAGCAACAACGCGTCGGAGGGCGGCACCCAGGGTGCCTCGACCCTGACGCAGCAGTACGTGAAGAACGTCTTCGTGGAGGAGGCGGGCGACGACCCCAACAAGGTCGCCCTCGCCACCCAGCAGACGATCGGCCGCAAGATCAAGGAAATGAAGTACGCGATCCAGGTCGAGAAGGAACTCGGCAAGAAGAAGATCCTGGAGAACTACCTCAACATCACCTTCTTCGGCGAGCAGGCGTACGGCGTCGAGGCCGCCTCGCAGCGGTATTTCAGCAAGCACGCCAAGAACCTGTCGCTCACCGAGGCCGCGCTGCTGGCGGGCCTGGTCCAGTCGCCGAGCCGCTACGACCCGATCAACGACGAGCAGGAAGCCCTCAAGCGCCGCAATACGGTGCTGGCGCGCATGGCGCAGCTCAAGGACATCACCCCTGAGCAGTCCGCCGCCGCGCAGAAGGCGCCGCTCGGCCTGAAGGTCAGCTCGCCGAAGAACGGCTGCATCACCGCCGTCAACGGCGCGGGCTTCTTCTGCGACTACGTGCGCAACACCTTCCTCACCAACGCCGCCTTCGGCAAGACGAAGGAGGAGCGCGCCAAGACCTGGGACACCGGCGGTCTGACCATCAAGACCACGCTCGACCCCAAGGCGCAGGCGGGTGTGCTGGACGGCATCAGCAAGCACGTCTACAAGAGCGACGCCATCGCCGCCGCCGTCACCCTGGTGGAGCCCGGCACCGGCAAGATCGTCGCGATGGGCCAGAGCAAGCCGTACGGCTTCGGCAAGAACGAGACGCAGATCAACTTCTCGGTCAACGCCAACATGGGCGGCGGCCAGGGCTTCCAGAACGGTTCGACGTTCAAGCCCATCACGGCCGCCGCGGCGCTCGAAGCGGGCTACAAGCCGGACCAGTCGGAGCCGTCGCCGAACAAGATGACGTACCCCGACGTCACGACCTGCGACAACAACACGATCCACGGCACCGACGAGACGGGCAACGAGGACCCGTCCGAGGTGGGCCCGTACCAGATGCCCGAGGCGCTGAAGAAGTCGATCAACACCTACTTCCTCCAGCTCGAGAGCCAGACCGGGCTCTGCCCGATCGTCAACATGGCGACCAAGCTGGGCCTCAACCGCGCCGACGGCAAGCCGCTGAACCAGATCGCCTCGCTCACCCTCGGCACCAACGAGGTGTCGCCGCTCAATGTGGCCGCCGCGTACGCCGCCTTCGCCAACCGCGGCGTCTACTGCACGCCGATCGCCATCCAGTCCGTGACGGCCGCGGGCGGCAAGAAGCTGACGGTGCCCAAGTCGCTCTGCTCGCAGGCCATGTCGCAGAACACGGCCGACACCATCAACACGATGCTCAAGGGCGTCGTCGACGACGGTACGGGCGAGGCGGCCAACCTGGACGACGGCCGGGACACCGCCGGTAAGACCGGTACGACCGACGACCGGTGGGCGGCCTGGTTCGCCGGCTACACGCCGAACATGGCGGCGGCCGTGTGGATGGGTGACCCCAAGCACTCCAAGAAGATGAAGAACATCACCATCGGCGGCAAGTACTACCCGCTGGTGTACGGCGCCGACGGTCCCGCCCCCATCTGGAAGGACGCCGTCTCCGCGTCCCTGGAGGGCAAGCCGGTGCTCAGCTTCGTGACGGTGCCGCTCAACATCCAGGACAAGGGCAAGAACCCCCCGGCGTCGCCCGATCCGAACAACCCGGGCAACGCCACCAACACCGACGACAAGCACAAGGGCCGCGGCCACGGCCCCGGCGGCGTCACCACGATGGGCACGACCACCGGCGCCATCACGGCGGGCGCCGCCGGCGGCGGCACCAACGGCGGTACGACGACGGGTACGACCGCGGGCGCGACCGGTGCCAACGGCGCCACCAACGGCAGCCCCAACCCCTTCCCGACCTTCCCCGGCCTGACCACCGGCGGCGGGAACGGCCGGGCGGGGGGTACGACGGGGGCGACGTAGGGGTCGACGCGGGCCGACGCAGGTGTGAGGCGTCGGCCGGCGCATAAGTGACGTCGTAAGGGGCGCCCTCCTGGGAGGGCGCCCCTTACGCGTGAGGTCTGCTGATGAGTGCGCGGATCAGCCCGCGAGCTGGCGCTTCACCTCGGCGGCGACCCGGCCGCCCTCCGCGAGCCCGGCCACCTTCGGGTTGACGATCTTCATGACGGCGCCCATGGCGCGCGGTCCCTCGGCCCCCGACTCGGCGATGGCGTCCCGGACGATCGCGGTCAGCTCCTCGTCCCCGAGCTGCTTGGGCAGGTACTCCGCCAGCACCTCGCCCTCGGCGCGCTCCCGCTCCGCCGACTCCGCCCGGCCGCCCTGCGCGAAGGCCTCGGCCGCCTCCCGCCGCTTCTTCGCCTCGCGCGTGATCACCTTCAGCACCTCGTCGTCGGAGAGGATGCGCGCGGTGGTGCCCGCGACCTCCTCCTTCGTGATGGCCGTGAGGGTGAGCCGGAGCGTGGCGGAGCGCAGTTCGTCGCGTCCCTTGATCGCCTTGGTGAGGTCGTCGTGCAGTCGCTGCTTGAGCGTGGTGGTCATACGCCGAGTTTCGCATCCCTGCGCGGCGGTCGCGCCGCATATACGAGGGAGGCGGGGGGCGACTGCCCGTCGGGGGGTCTGTGCGGCTGGCCGTGGCAGGGTGCGCCGTGGCTGAAGGGTGCCCGTCTGGAGGGGGCTCCTGTCTGAAGGGTGCGCCCGGCTGAAGGGCGCGCCCGGCTGAAGGGCGCCCGTTTGAAGGGTGCGCCCAGCTGAAGGGTGCGCCCGGCACCGGTCGAGGGGCCTTGGCGCGCGTACGGCCCGGACTCTGACACGATGGACGTATGCGCGCGCGATACGGAATTCCCCTCGGTGTGACGGCGGCCGGCGCGGCCAGCCTGGCGTACGCGGCCGGTTTCGAGGCGCGGTCCTTCCGCCTGCGCCGCGTCGACATCCCGGTGCTGCCCGAGGGCATGCGCCCGATCCGTATCCTCCAGGTCTCCGACATCCACATGGTGTCGGGCCAGAACAAGAAGCGCCGCTGGCTCCAGTCGCTGGCGGGCCTGCGTCCCGACCTGGTCGTCAACACCGGCGACAATCTGTCGGACCCCACCGCCGTACCCGAAGTCCTGGACGCGCTGGGCCCGTTGATGCAGTTCCCCGGCACGTACGTCTTCGGGTCGAACGACTACTACGGCCCCAAGTTCCGTAATCCCGCCCGGTACTTGGTGGAGAAGGCGCGCGGCCAGCACGGTCTGAACGGCAAGGACCGCGCCGCGCACGGCGTCCTGCGCAACCCCTGGGGCGAGCTGCGCGACGCGTTCGACGCGGCGGGCTGGGTCGGCCTCAGCAACTCCCGCGGGCAGCTCAAGCTCGACCACGGCCCCGTGCTCGGCCTCACCGGCCTGGACGACCCGCACATCAAGCGCGACCGCTACGCCGCGGTCGCGGGCGGCCCCGACCCGGACACCGACTTCAATCTGGCGGTCGTCCACGCGCCCTACCTGCGCGTCCTGGACGCCTTCACCTCCGACCGCTACCCGCTGATCCTCGCCGGGCACACCCACGGCGGCCAGATCTGCGTCCCCTTCTACGGCGCGCTGGTCACCAACTGCGACCTCGACACCGACCGCGTCAAGGGCCTGTCCACCCATACGGCCACCGGCTCCACGTCCTACCTGCACGTCTCCGCGGGCTGCGGTGCCAACCGCTTCACCCCGGTCCGCATCGCCTGCCCGCCCGAGGCGACACTCCTGACGCTCACCAGCCGCTGACCCGTCCCGCCGTCCGCCGTCTCGTACGGTGAGGCATGCCTGCAATCCCCCGTTCGTACGTGGCGGCCTTCCGGCTGCTGATCGCGGCAGCGGCGGTGACGGGAATCACCATCGAGTGCGCGCACTTCCCGCCGCTGCGGGTCTTCACGTACTTCACGGTCCTCACCAACGCGGCGATCGCGCTGACCTTCGCCTGGTCCGCGTACCGCACCTGGACCCGGCGTCCTCCGATCCCCCCGCTGATCCACGGCGCCGTCCTGCTCTGCATCGTGATCACCGGCCTCGTCTACCACCTCGTCCTCGCCAATGACGCGAGCGACTTCTCCGAGTCCGAGGCCCTGGGCGCCCGCACCGGCGCCCTCGCCTTCTCCAACCAGCTCCTCCACACCGTGACCCCCCTCACGGTCGTCCTCGACTGGCTCCTGCTCACCGCCCCCGGCCGCTTCCCCTGGCGCTACGCCGGCCAATGGCTCCTGCTCCCCCTCGCCTACTTCGCCTTCGCCCTCATCCGCGGCCCCTTCTCCGGCTACCCCTATCCCTTCCTCGACGTCGACACCCGCGGCTACCCCGCCACCCTCCTCACCGCCCTCCTCCTCGCCCTCGCCTTCGCCGCCCTCTCCCTCCTCCTGATCCTCCTCGACCACCACCGCCCCTCCCCCCGAAGAAACCGGATTTCGCCCTCAGCCCCCCGTCCGCTAAAGTAAACCCCGTTGCACCGGGGTGTGGCGCAGCTTGGTAGCGCGCTTCGTTCGGGACGAAGAGGCCGTGGGTTCAAATCCCGCCACCCCGACTGGTGACACTGCACGTGAGGGGCGGTCTTCCAATTCGGAAGACCGCCCCTCACGGCGTTTGCGGGGGGGTCTTGGGAGAAGATCGTGGTCGGGGGCTCTCTTCTTCCGCCTTCTGGCCTGGTCTTTCTCCCGATCTGAGGAGCGCGTCGAGCGCCGCGACCGGGGAGCCGGAGTTCATTGCGCGGCGTATGTCGAGTGCCTCCTCCCATTGCTCGGTGAGCGCGTCCATGAGGCGGGCGCGCATGCGCGGGGTGACGTGGGAGTAGCGGGCCTGGACGGAGCCGTCCTCGTGGCCGAGGCGCTCGTCCATGAGCTTCGGCGGGGTGCCAGCCTCTTCCATGATCGTCCGGTGGGTGTGGCGGAGGCCGTGGGGTGTCAGGCCAGGGGCGATCGGCACCCAGCAGGCTTGGGCGCGTTGCGCGGCGCCCCTGCCTCGGGCGGGGATGCCGGGCCAGGGCTCGGCAAGCAGCGGCACCGGGTGGGCGTCATAGGGCGCCCGGGTCGGGTACGAGCCGGTGGTCGCCGGATAGAAGAGCCAGGAGGCGAAGCCGCTGCGCCGTCAGGGGGGCGCAAGCTCCCCTGAACTGGCGTTGCGGACGTACCCCAACTCGGCGATGGCGGCCTCCACCCGGAGCCGCCTGTCCTCCGATACAAGCCCCGGCCAGTTGAGCACGTTGGAGACAGTCCCGGCGGAGACCCCTGCTTTGCGGGCGACGTCGACGACCTTCGCGCCCGGTCGGCGAGCTGCCCCGTTGGCGGCGCTGTAGCCGTTGAAGGCGTACCGCAGTCCGTGGCAGCGGCAGGGCTCCGGCCGCTTGGCCGCGACGTGCCCGGAGAGCAGCCCGGACAGGAAGTCCGGGGTGTCGATGGTCCGGTAGGAGTCGTCCTTGGGCGGGCACCGGTGGAACTCGCCGCCGTCCAGCTCGTAGAGCTGCCACTCGACGCGGAGTGAGCCAGGACGTATGAACTGCGTCTCCAGGCCCATGAGTTCGCCCCACCGGACGCCGGTGTAGCCCTTGGTGACGACGGCGACGAACTCGTCGTCCCGCCCGGTCAGCAGTGCGGCGCGCTCGGCGATGAGCAGGATGCCGAGCGCATCCGTGATCACCTTCTCCGGCCTGCGGTTGCGCGACCGACCGGCACGCTTGCCGCGACCCCTGCGCCGGGCAGCGGGGTTCGTCTCGTGCGGCCCGTCGTCCACGGCGTCACAGAGGATCAGGTGCAGGGTGCTGCGCCAGGTCTTCAAGGTGGCAGGCGCGTAGCCTCGCCCCCGCTCCTGCCGCTCCCACTGCTCGACGTGGTGCCGGTTGATCTCGCCGACCTCCAGGTCGTTGAAGTACGGCAGCAAATGCTCCTCAATGTGCCGCCGGTAGTTCTGCATGGTGGAGGCTGCGAGGTCCTGGGCGGCGTACCAGCGGTTGGCGTACTCCCCGAACGTGATCCGCGCTGCCGCCGGGTCATGCCACCGCCCGCCACGTACCTTCGCCTCCTCCTCGTCAGCGGCCTGCTCAGCGGCTCGCTTGGTCCGGAATCGCAGCAACTCGCCGTTGCCGTCGGCGAGGGTGCGGTACTTGCCGGGCGCGATCTTGTAGCGGGCTCGCCAGTAGTCGCCGCGCTTCTCGCCGTATCCCATGTCTGGCTCCTTCCGGGGTGGTGGTCTGGGGTCCTGCGGGTGAACGGGGTCGCCGCGGCGGCCGGGCGTTGAGCCGAGGCTCGGCCGCGACGGGCGCGGCGCGGGCCGGCCGGTACGCCGACCTCGTGGAGGGCAGGGTGCTGGCCTCGGGCGGGGCGAGCGGCCGTTCCTCGAAGATCCGAATGATCTCCGCGAGGTGGCCAGCGGTGAAGCGGTAGCTGCCACCGAGCCGGGTGAACGGAATCCGGCGGCGCCGGGCCTGCTCCTTGACCCACCACTCCGAGCAGCCGAGGACGTCGGCGATCTGGGCGGGCCGGTAGAGGACGGGCAGATTGACGGGATCGGGAGGAGGCATGGCGGGGTCCTCGTGAGGGCGTGCGGATGCGTGCCGTTGGCCCCGGCGACCGGGCGCGGCGGCGCGGCGCGGTCGGACCGGGTGCTCACTCAGACTGACGAAGCGTCAGTGCATCGCTCTACGAGACTGGTTGAGGGCCCAGCGGCGCGTGACTGGCGAATGCATGAGCCCTCCTCTTTCGGTTGGTCGGTCGCGGCGGTCAGGAGGCGGAGGTGCTGTTGTACCTCGTCGTCGCGGCCCTGCGGAAGCGTATTCGTGTACGACTTCGCCCTGGTCGGGCGGTCGTGGCGGGACGGTAGCACGGAATCCTGGACGCGCCCCGGGAGGACGGGATCGTGTGCAGTAGAACAGCGACATGGATCCCGTGCTCCTCGAACAGTTACTGGACGACGCCTTCGACACAGCCGTCGTGCACCACGGCTACACCAGCTACATGCGCGACTACGAGGTGATCGTTTACGCGACAGCGGCTCCCAGCAGCGGCATCGAGCCGACCCATCTCCGATACCTCTTCAGGTACTGCGTCGAGGCCCGGTGTGAGACCACGGTGCGGCCCGACATCTGGCGGATCTCGCTCGACGAGCGCCTCATCGACCACGAGAAAGGCGTCGACCTCGATGGATACGTCTGGGGCGTGAAGTGGCACGCCCTCTACCCGGGCGCCACCGTCCTCTCCGAGTCCGAGACCGCACGTCGTTGGAAGCAGAGCATCGGGATCGACTTCCATGAGGTCCGCATCGAGACCAACGCCCACCGTCTCACCCTGGTCTTCTCAGATCTGCAGGTCAGCGAGCTGCCGGTGGGTTACGCGCCCTTCACCACGGATTGACCCGCCGGACCGTGATCCCGCGGGGCGCCAGGACCATACGGGAATCGGCGTCGCAGGCCCATCCGGGAAAAGGGCGTACCGTCCGCTCCCACCGCCGGGCGCAGCTCGGACCGCTGACCGAGGGAGGACGCCGTGTACTCGCTTCACGCCCGCGCCGACTTCCCCGCCCTCCGGAGGAACGTTCCGCCTGATCGCAAGTCGCCCAAGAGCAGTCGATCTTGGGCGAACCGCGTGGTACGTTCTGTCACCGACGAACTCAATAGGGTGACCCCGGCAGCGCGCCAACGCTCCGGGGTCCGGCACAAGGAGTCCAAGCTCCCCATGCAGATTCATCGTAGCCGCCATACGCGCGGCTTCACGGTCCTGCCCAACGCGTTGTTGCAGGACCGGCGGCTGTCCTACACCGCCCGCGGCCTGCTGGCCGACCTCCTCTCCCGCCCCGACGGCTGGCGCGAGGACGGCCGCCACATGGCCGACACCAGCCCCCAGGGCCGCCTCGCCGTCGCGAAGGCCCTGCGCGAACTGACCGCCGCCGGGTACTACCGGGTCGAGCGGGTACGCCAGCCGGACGGCACCTTCGTCAGCCAGGCCCACGTCTACGACGCCCCGCACACCGCGTACGCGTCCGCCGCCCAGGTGGCGCCGGGTGCCGTACTCCCGGGCTCCGGTCGACCGGCCGATGGCACGCGTGACGCCCACCCCGTAAAGGACCGTGGGAAAGAACCCACCCTCCCCGTCCGGCGCGTGGCACTGGGCGGGCGGCGCGAGACCACGCCCGCACCACCAAGTCCGGCACTCGCCGAGGCGGCAGCAGTGCTCCACACGGTGACCTCGGCTGAGCCCCGCCTACGCCTCGGCGCGGCAGAGGCCATGACGCTCGCGCCGCTGGTGAAGCCTTGGCTGGAGCGTGGCCTGGGTCCGCGTGATCTCGGCTTCGCCCTGCTGGGCGGCCTGCCCGAACGCGTCCACAGCGCGTCTGCCCTCCTGTGCGACCGTCTGACCCGCAAGCTGCCTCCGGCCGTCGAACCGGCGGCCGTATCGTCGCGGCCCCGCCGGTACGAGTGCTCGGCATGTGCGCGCCCGACTCCGTACGAGGGCATCTGCCGCACCTGCGCAGGCGCGGACACCGCACCTCCCCACGCCGTCGACGAGCGTGCCCGTACCGTCGCCCGAGGCCGCGCCCTGGTCCGCGCCGCCCTCAGCGACCGTCACCCGCGCCCGCTGGCCGGCGCGAGAGCCTGACCTCGCCTTCTCGCGGCTGACGCAGCTCCACGCCCGTCCCCGTCCTGACGCGCGCCCCACCCCGACCCACCGGTTGATGCCGCCTGCCCGCGCTGACCCGCGCGCCGCGCCGCCCACCGCCACGCCTGGAGCTCCGCATGTCCACGTCCACCCCGCCCCAGCCCGAGCGCCACGCTCCGATACCGGACCGGCCGCGCCACCAATCGCTCCCCTTCGACCGCCTCGTGATCCTCCTGCTCGGCGCCTGCGGATGCGTGCTGTCCTTCGACTCGCTGCGCCAGGTCGCCCTGGCCACCCACGTCTGCCCCGACCTGAGCTACCTCTTCCCCATCGTGATCGACGGCTTCATCGCGTACGGCGTCCGCGCGATCCTGCTGCTCCGCGACGCTCCCCGAAGCGCCCGCCTCTACGCCTGGACCCTCTTCGGCGCCGCCACCGCCGCCAGCCTGGGGCCAACTCCCTGCACTCGGTGCGGCTCAACTCCCCCGGCACCCACGTCCTCGTCCTCGGCAACCACACCGTCGCCGTCCTCTCGACGATCGCCCCGATGGCCCTCGGCGGCACCCCCCACCTCCACATCCTGGTCACCCGCCACGGCCGCACGCAGCACCGGCCGCCCCGGCCGCCGAGCCGACGCCTCCATCGATGAGCTGGCCGCCGTCATCGCCCACGCCCACCCGGATCCCGGCCAGGTGAGCCGTGCCGCCGCCCGCGAGGCGATCCAGGCAGCGGGCTGTCCGCCGGCAACGACCACATCGCCCAAGACCAGCCTGCGTCGCCCAAGGGCTGAGCCGACGAAGGCGGTGGGGGTACTCGTAGATCCGGCGCAACCAGCCCCCGAGCGCCCGCACCGCCGACCCTCCCAACGCCCCGGAGCCGCCCACAGCCACGGAGTTCGCCATGTCGAACCCCGCCAGCAGCCACAGCCCGGCCACCTCCGCGCACCCTGTCCGCGACGGCGCACACACGTCCCCCCACAACCGCAACAGCCCACCGTGCGGCGGAGCAAGTTGTCCCGGGATGAGTCATTCCGGGGTTCAGCCCGCCCCAGGGGCGGTCGGCGACGGCGACTCTCGGCCCAGGGGTGCCGAGTGGGACGTATGACGACGCTGCCCGCACAAAATCCGACCTGTCCGACGCCCCGACCAGCACCGTCGCCCACGCAGTAGCGCAGCACCACCGACGACGTCTCGCCGTACCGCGCCGCCACCGCGTCAACCCATGCTTCAGCGACGCCGAATGGAGCGAGATCACCGAGGCCGCCGGGCAGTGCGGCCTCATGCCCGGCGGCTTCACGGCGGCCGCAACAGTCGCGTACTCCCGGACCGGGCGACGTACCAGCATCGACGAGGAACGCCGATGCCTCGATCGCCGAAGCGTGCGAAGTGGACCCCAAGACCGTCGGCCGCTGGCTCGGCGGACGCATCCCCCACCCCCGGCATCGCGACCGCGTCGCCCAGCACCTCCGTGTGGAGGAGACCTTCCTCTGGCCCGCCACGCAGACTCTGAGCAGGCCCGCGGCCAGCGCCCAGGGCACGGAACTGCTCGGCACGTACCCGAACCGGGCCAGCGTCCCGCGCGAGACCTGGCTCGGCCTGCTCCAACAGGCCCAGGAGCAGATCGACGTGCTCGTCTTCTCCGGCACCTTCTTCGCCCAGAGCAACCCGCACGTCGCCCGCATGCTCGCCGCCCGCGCCGCCGACGGCATCCGCGTACGGCTGTGCTTCGGCGACCCAGGCGGACAAGCCGTCACCATCCGGGGCCACGAAGAAGGCATCGGCGACACCCTAGCCGCCAAGATTCGTGCCTCCCTCACCTACTACCGCTCGCTGTTAACGGTGGCCGGATGCGAGGTGCGGCTGCACGACACCACGCTCTACACCTCGCTCTTCCGCTACGACGACACCCTGCTGGCCAACCCGCACATCTACGGCCACCCCGCCAGCGCCAACCCCGTCCTCCACCTCAAGTGGGCAGAGACCAACGGCTGGTTCGACACGTACGCTCACAGCTTCGACGCCGTCTGGGCCGGCGCACGCCCCTGGACGCCCTACCAGGAAGAGGCCACCACACATGGGCAGGACTGAGTACTACAACGACCCGAACGCCCCCAAGGCGAACACCCTCATCCCCGCCAGCAACCTCCTGGTCGTCGACGAGTCCGGCGCGATCCTCCTCCAACGCCGCCGCGACACCGGCCAATGGGCGCTGCCAGGCGGAGCCCAGGATATCGGCGAAACCGCCGCCCAGTGCGCGATCCGCGAATGCCTCGAAGAGACCGGCATCATCGCCGAGATCACCGGCTTCCTCGGCGTCTACACCAACCCCCAGCACATCGTCGCCTACACCGACGGCGAGATCCGCCAGCAGTACGAGAACACCTACATCGGCCGCCCGGTCGGCGGCGAGCCCACCATCAACGACGAAGCCGACGGCGTCCGCTGGGTCCAGCCCGATGACCTCGACGCCTACGACGTCCACGCGAGCATGCGCCAGCAGATCGGCGACTACCTCGCCGGCACCTACCCCTACCTCGGCTGAGCTGCCGAGAGCGCCGCCTCCACCCGCGCCACGGCCGCGTAGATCTCAGGCTCGACCCGCCGAATGAACCGTCCGACAACGCTGTCGGCGCCGTATCGGCTTACGATCTCGGCCACCCGCTCCGGCGCGGTCGTCGGCTCCCCGTCAGGCGTCGTCGTCATATCGCAATACACCAGCGCATCCACCAACAACTGGTCCTCCAACAGCGGAAACTCCGCCTCCAGAACCTCCCGCAGACCCGCTCCTCCGCCTCCAAAAGCGCGAACGAGTGGTTGGCCACCAGTCGCGTCACCCGCGTATCAGCGCCGAGCTCGTCCCGGAGAAAACGTGCTCCGTCCAGCGGGTGAAAGCCGGTGATCGCGAGCCGGGGCGCGTACCCGACGTCATGCAGCACCGCCGCGGATCCCAGCAGGTCGGCCTGACTGCCGAGCAGCTCGGCAAGTGTCGACGCGCGAGCGGCCACGCCCTGAGAATGCGCCCATCGCCGCGGAAGGGGATGCGCCAACTCATGCTCGGCGACGTTCCATGCCCAGCTCACAGAGCACCTCGCAGATCAGCAACTACAGTCGGCGGCATGAGCGAGCCCCAAGCCCAAGAAACGGTAGCCCAGCCCCGTACGGCGGCCGGGGTGCTGCTCTTTGACGAGGCCGGACGCCTACTGCTCGTCAACGCCACCTACAAGCCCGGTTGGGAGATTCCCGGCGGCCTCCTCCACCCCGGAGAGACCCGAGCGAAGGCGCCGCCCCGAGCTCAGGAGGAACTGGGCCTCACCGCCCCCCTCGGCCGCCTCTTCGTCTCCGACTGGGCCCCACCCAAGCGAGGCCGACACGCTCCTCTTCGTATTCGCCGACGGCCTCATCACCAACGCGGACCGCACCCAGAACACCTCGGACAGCGTGGAGATCGGCGAGTACGCCTTCTACGAAGAGGCACGACTCGACGCCGTCCCGATCCCTCGCTTCGCCCTCCGGATCCACGCGACCCTCGCGGTGAGAGCGGACGGAAAGACCGTCTACCTGGAGTACGGCACCGACGGACCATGAACAGTTTCTACTCTGTAGCTGAGCCTTGTTCGTGCCGGAACCGTTCGCGGAGACGGCGCGGCAACCTAGGGTGGGATCCGTCACCGCATGAGGGAGCGACAACATGGACCCGATCACCGCAGCCGCCCTCGCCGCGCTGGCCGGCGGACTCGGCGGCGAAGCCGGACGTCAGGCATGGCTAGGACTCACCGCGCTGGTGCGGCGCCCGTTCGGGCGAGCCGCGGCACAGGGAACACGGGACGACGGGACGCCCCAGGTCAGCTCCGGCGAACTGGAAGTCGCTGGGCTGGAAGCAGAGCCTGCCGACCCTATGCGCGCGCAGGCACTGGCCACCGCTCTCGGGGTACGAGCAGCCCTGGATAGAGAGTTCCGCGTGCTGCTCGATGAGTGGTGGGAGCGGGCACAGGCCGCCCCCTCGGGCAGCGGCGTGCAAAACAGTATCAGCGGTGGCACCCAGAATGGTCCAGTGCTTCAGGGGCGGGATTTCTCTAGCATCACCTTCAACACCAAACGCACTGCAGCCCCCTCCGAAAGGGACTGATTGATCACTCCGAGGAGAATCATTCAGACTGCGCGTTCAACCAAGCCTCGATAAGCAACGACGCCTCGTTTTCCTCAGTCGCAGATTGCTCCAAGTCTTCTTCCCACTCCACGCTGCGAAACATCCCTTTCTGGCGCCATTCATCCAACGGAGCTTCGAGGTCTTCGCCGTTGGCTTCATCTAGAGCACGCCTCGCTGCGCTATAGATCAGTCGCAACTCTGCCCCAACGACATGGTAGTCATCATGCGCCGGAAGAACTTGCTTATGCAAGGGCAAGTTCCTATCTACCTCGACGCATCCGAGATAACTATTAACTGCTTCATGCATCGCCTGGTGCAGGTCCGCCGTCTGTTCCTCGCTGAGCCCAGAAACTGTACAGACGGCGAGGTTGCGGGAACGGATGAGGGTAGTAAGCCCGGGCACTGTGAGAGACTTCCACAGCGCGGGTTCCCGTGCAAGGAAATAAGCAGCGAGGTCAGCGGGCGCAGCACCGTTGCCGTTGAAGAATAGACTTGCGACGGCCACGCCCAGATCACGCCGATACTCGGGGACAACCCGCGAGACGTGGGTCAGCACATCTTGATCGATCTGCCCGGGCAACACTGCGTCCTCATCGAATAGCAGAGCAATGCGCTTGCGATGCACAGCTCCCTCTCTTTCTCGTGATTGATTCCCCTGGAGCTGCGGTAGCTCAGAGTGTGACAATTCGTTTTGGAAGTCCGTCCATGTCAAACCGGGTGGGTCCGGCAGAAGAGAGTTCTTCGCATATTCGAACTGCGCCTGCACCAGGGTCTGCGGCTGCCCGAACACAAGGGCGGAGATTCGGATTTGCCCTCCATTCGACACTGACACCACCGTTCCGATGCCCGAGAAGGCCAGTGGCTCCTCGGCAGCGTCATGGAGCGTTGTAGTCGCCGTCGCCGTCGTCAGCCAACGTGGGTCGAAGGTGATAACGACCCTCCTCGTCCCGATGGTGAAGACTAGGTGAGGATCCTTGGCCAGAACTCCAGTCGGCTCCCTCAGCGGAACCTCGGGCGGGTTATTGCAGCGCATAACGCTCTCGAAGGAGACCAGAATGCCACGATGCACCTTCCCCACCGTGCTCTCAGAGAGCGTCACCGCCTCCGCGTCCCAGGTTTCAAACAAGGGGCGAACGATCCGAACGAACTCCCCCGGTGCCATCCCCTGCCCGCCAAACGGCTTCGTGCTGTCGAGTCCCGCTTTCCTTGCCGCAGCCGCTACTGCATTATTCTGCGCGAGCATCGCCATCCGTGGCAGGTTGACCAAGTCAACGCTAGAGAACCGGGCTCGCCAAATCTGCGACGACCTGCGCAGTTCCTCGGCGAGGGCATCATCGGTGGGCTCGGCTACCAACGATTGGCCCGTCATTGTGATGTTCACGTCGCCATGGATCGCCCCAGCTTGAATGGCCGGGCCAGCCACCGTCCCGGAGAGCTCGTTCCTTACACTAGGCGGTTTCGGGAAGGCGCCCTCGCTGCCTCCTACTTGCTCCACTGCGGCCTCCCGCTCGTAATGCATGACCAGTCCACCTGACAGGAAGTAAACACCATCTGCCATATGGGCAATGGATGTTCACGACATCTGAGAGGCCGCTGGCCGCCCTGCTTGCAGCTGGCAAGGCCGCTCGTGGAGGTATGGGCCACGGGTGAACCGGCCGCTGGGAAACGACTTGCCGAGCCAAGGCCGCGGCGACAGTCGGTGGTGCTGGTCTCTGTTCCTGCAGCCGCAGCTACACGACGGTCCCGTATCGACGTTCAGCCGGCGTCCTTGATCACCGCGGCGCCGAGCCTATGCCGCGAGGGTGATCGGCTTGGCCGTCTGTTCCAGTTCCTTGAAGATGACCTTGAGCCGTTCGAGTTCGTCACCCGTATATAGGTCGTCCGGACCCCCGGGGGCAAGGTCGGCGAACGAGTCCTCGTAGAGATCTCCCAGGCTGAGGATTCCGCGCCTGACAACCGTGTCGATAACGAGCGTCAGGAAGTCGAGTTGGCGGGAGCTGAGCTCCTTGCCCGCGCAGAATGCCTCGAACGCCTTCTGTGCGGCCTGCCGATCCAACCCGCACAGCCCGCGCACGAAGAGGCCGAGCCCTCCGGATGAGCGCACGTCGTCGAGGTCTTCGGGCGAAGCTACAGCCTCCGCGAGGAAAACCTCCTCCAGACTTGCAAGATCGAGCTCGGTGACCTGCTCGTTGAGACGCAGTTTCCGCACCACCGGCTGATCTTCATGACAAAGGAGATAGGCCCGCGCCTTCTGCTTGAAGCGCTGCTCGTCCGTACCTTGAGGCATGCCCTGGATCTCCGCCTCACTGATGTCGCCGAACTCGTCGACGAAGTCGGTGTAGACGATGTTTCGCTTGACCGCGGGGTCGGTGAGCCGAGCGAGCTGGCGCAGACGTCGCCGCATATCCTCCAGCATCGGGAGCGTCACGTCGTTCCACCACTCCTCGCCGGACACCGCTTCCAGAAGTTCCGCTTGTTCGCCGACCACCGGGATGTTGGTCTTGGTGAGCAGGTTGGAGGCGATGTCCTGGATCTTCGTGCGCAGCTTGGCGAACTCATTGCCGCCTTCCAGCGCGGCGAGCTGGAGACCATACGCCATCAGGTCGAACCGCTTGGCTTCCTCACCCGTCTCTTCATCGGGACGGAACTCGCTGGGGAGACCGAGCAGGTGGTCACGGATCTCGGTGTCCGCGGCGTCGTCCACCCGGTGCCAGCTGCCGAACTCGCCGAAGGTCTCGATCTCCCTACGGTGCGGGCGTACCAGGAAGTTGTCCAGGTTCATACCGGTGACAGTCCGATGCAGCCGGTGGGCGAGCGCCCAGCGGATCTCGGCCTCGGTACTGATCGCATCGGGGCCAGCATCGCGTGCAGGATCGGGCTGCTGCCGCTTGTCCAGGACCCGCACCAGGTCAAGCTGGCGCCGTAGGAGCTGTTCGGTGAGGGTGACGGCCCTGCGTCCCTCTGACCGATCGAGTTGGCTGTTGAAGAAGTCGATGTTGCCGCAGAAGTCGAAGACGTAGAAGTTCTGCTTGTTGTGCGCGGGGTTGGTGGAATCGGGACCATAGAGGGCCGGACGCAGGCGGGTGCCGCGACCGATCATCTGCCAGAACTTGGTCTTGGAGAAGACCGGCTTGGCGAAGACCAGGTTCACCACCTCGGGCACGTCGATGCCGGTGTCGAGCATGTCGACGGAGATGGCGATGTCGGGAGCGTTCGGCGGGTTCTTCGGGTTGGAGAAGCCGTCAATGAGGGACTGTGCGTAGGTCTCCTTGTACGTGATCACGCGCGCCGTATGGCCGGCACCCTTCGGATAATTGGCGTTGTACCGGGCCTCGATGTAGCGGGCGTGTTCGTTGTTCTTGGCGAAGATGATCGTCTTGCCGAGCCGGTCGCCGCCCTCGACGCGGTGACCACGCGTCATAAGCGTCTCCAGCATTTTGTCCACGGTGTTGTCATTGAAGAGGTACGTGTTCATCTCGTCACGGCTCACCGCGTCTGGGATGTCACCGTCCTCGGTCCACTCCATGGCGTCCCACTCGGCCTTCTCCTCGTCCGAGAGTTCGGCGTAACGAATGCCGTGCTCCATGAACTTCAGCGGCACCTTCACCGCCTTGGGCAGGACGAGATAGTGCTCGGCGGCCGCTTCCTGGAGGTCGTACGAGTCGGTCGGGACCCCGTCCTCCATGGCGAACAGCTTGTACGTGTTGTGGTCGATCTCGTCCTTCGGCGTGGCGGTCAGGCCGAGCAGCAGCGAGTCGAAGTAGCGGAACAGCTCGCCGTACTTCGCGTACACGGAGCGGTGCGCCTCGTCGATCACGATCAGGTCGAAGTGGCCGGGACCGAAACGGCGACGGCCCGCGCCGTCGATGACATCGGTCTGCTTCATCATCGTCTGGTACGTGGAGAGGTAGACACGGGCCGCCGCACCCTTGTCGTCGAGGAGGCTGGCCACCGGGGTGTTCGGCAGGTTCTCCTTGAACGCCTTCATCGCCTGGTTAACCAGTGCCTGCCGGTCGGCGAGGAACAGCACACGCTGCGCCCACCCCGCCTTCATCAACTGGTCCACGAGGGCCACGGTGGTACGGGTCTTGCCGGTACCGGTCGCCATGACGAGCAGCGCCTGCCGCCCCCGGTCCCGCTCGAAGGTCTCGCCCACACGCTTGATCGCACGAAGCTGGTAGGGACGGCCAGCGATCTTCTCGTTCACCGGTGTGGTCGTCAGGGAGAGACGCCCGGCGCGCTGCCGGATGTGCCAGTGCAGCTCATCCCTCGTGAAGAAGCCCTGCACCTGGCGGGGCGGGTAGCCGAGGCCGTCGTCCCAGAGGTAGGTCTCGTATCCATTGGTGTAGAAGATCACCGGGCGGCGATTGAACTGGCTTTCGAGCGCGTCTGCGTACAGCTTCGCCTGCTGCTGCCCGTCCCGGGCGTCACGCCGGGTCCTCTTGGCCTCGATCACGGCGAGAGGCTTGCCGTCGTCGCCCCAAAGCACGTAGTCGACGAAGCCCTTGCCACTCTTGGTGGGCATACCGGAGGCGATCGGGTACTCCGTGTCCTTTCCGGGCGTGAGGAGAGCCCAGCCCGCTTCTTTGAGAAGCAGGTCTATAAACGCATCGCGGGTCGCCTGCTCGTCGTAGTCGTGGGTGTCCTGCACAGCCTGGTTGGCGGCCTTTGCGGCGGCGATCTGTGCCTTGAGCTCGTCGAGCTGCCGGGCCAGGTCTGCGTTCTGGGCGTGCTCGGCCGCGAGCTGCTCGGCCTGCTGCTTGAAGCGCGCCTCGTCCTCCGCCTCCTTGGCCTTGAGTTCGGCCTGCCTTAGGGCGCGCGCCTGAGGGGAGAGGGGTCGCGGTACGACGCTGGTGTCGAATTCCAGGCCGGCGGGGGGCAGTGCGGCGGGCCGGAGAGTATAGGTCCGGGCGAACCAGTAGAGGGAGTGGAACAGCTCCCTGACGCTTGCCTCAGCGATGGTTTTCGGTACCGGGGCGGCCTTGTGCACGGCATCGTTCCCATGCCGGCGGATGAGGTCCATCTTGGCGTTGACCGTCGGCCCGACGAGGTGCCGAAAGGTCGGCTCGTGGAGCATCGCCGCGAGGTCCTTCTTGTAGGGCTGGCTGAGGCTGCCGTCTCTGTCGTACATCCAGCGGGCCGCGATCTCGATGGCACGGCGGGAGTAGAAGCAGGCGGCTCGGGGGTCGTGGTGGATCAGCCGCTCAGCGCGGATCGCTTCGTCGTAGAGGGCGGGCCATTCGGCACGGAGGAAGGCGAAGTTGCCACCTGCAGCACGGCCGATGCTGCCGGCGGCGGCACGATCGCGGGCGTGCTTGTTCTGCTCGGCTTGCCCCTGGTCGTCGCTGTGCTGCTCGCTACCCATGCCGGTGTCCCTCCCCTGTTGCGCGGGCCTGTCGTACGTTCCCTGGACGTCCCAGCCGGTACGAGGCCAACGCATCTTGCCCGTCTCCTACGGCAGACCCCCTGGGTCGAGCCCCCTGCCCGGCCGTGGCGGTGGCCGCGGTCGTGTGGTGCAGTCGGTGCTGAGCCCCGGTACGGCGGGGGCTGCTTACGCCGCGTCGCCGGTCGCTTCATGATCCCAGAGCACGCCTGTGAAGGCACGCTGTTCCAGGGAGGTGAAGAGTTCGTCAAGGGCTGCTAGGTGGGTACGGTTGGCACTCTTGGACGCTTCAACAGCCTTTACGCGTTCCGAAAACACTCGGATAAGATCCTCGCCAGGGTAAGGAATTTCCAGACCGCGAAGGACGGCAAGATTGATATTTTTCTGCGCAGACTCAGAGGCGGAAGCCTCCAGCGTCTCCTGAAGGAACGACAGCCAGGCTCGAACGTATTCAACCTTCGCCGGATTTGCGGTAAATCCAACCACACTGTCAGGAAAACATGCACCAAATGTAAGAATGCCCGTCCTGGCAATATTTGCCGCAATGGTGATACACAAGGTTCCTGCGGGCCAAATCTTACTTTGATTCAGACCGAGGTCAGAATAGGTGGAAGTAAACCTTGTGATATATCCACCGGAGCCGGCAACGTCTCCTGTTTGAATCAAAGGGAACTCTCCACCCAGCAAGGCCGGATCATTCCGAGGGCGATGCTTGGAGACGCCTCGATCCAGGGTTCCCATTTTCCCCAGTTTCCGCAACGGCCAGCCTCTCGAATTAACGATAGGATCACCGAACATGTCAACGAAGACGGACTGGGCGAGGTCGTCGAGGAGGGCAATGGCCTGGCGGAGCTTGGCGCGAAGCGCGTCCAGATGGTCAAGGGCAGCGGCGATGCGCTTTTGTTCCGCAAGTGGCGGCAACGGGACCATGAGGCGTCGCAAATAGGCTTCAGGAACCCGCCTCTGACCGCCGCTGCCAGTCATCCGAAGCTCACCCTCGATACGGATCCAATACTGTCGAAGGAATCGCAGCAAGTATCGCGCGTCCGCGTCTTGTTTAGGTCGAACAACATGGAATTCCGTAGAACCTGCACCGATTTCGTGCTCAATCTGTGCCTGCGCGATCTTGCCGTTCTGGAAACACGGCGTGATTTTCGCGACGAGAACATCGCCAGCACAGAAAGGCGTGTAACCGGTACGCACTTCACCGTACCGCCGCGTTACACCATGAGTCGTGGTTCCGAGCTCAGAAACCTCTGCCATACCCAGAAACGACACCTCGATTTCAGGATCGATGGCCTTTTTATGTGACGGATTAATCTCGGCAATCTCACCCAACGGCAGGGATGTGAAACTCATGCGAACATCCCTTTCAGCTCCGCCGTACCCTTAGCGATTTCTTCGTTGAGTTGCTCCAAATCAGCCAGGATCTCCGCTGGTGTCCGTGTCACGATCTCTTCGTGGACAATCTCCTTATAGCAGTTCAGGGAGAGGTCGTAGCCCTGGGCCGCGATGTCCGACTTGGGTACGCAGAAGCTCTGCTCGGTCCGTGCCCGGTCTCTCTCCGTGCCGTCCCGTTCCTGCCAGCGGGCCAGGATGTCGGGGAGGTTGTTCTTCAGGAGTTCGTCCGCCGCCAACGGATCGCCCTGCGGGCGGACGCCCAAGCGCTCCTCCGGAAGCAGCGGGTTACGCTTGTCGTCCAAGCTCAGACCGTCCGCCTGCACGTCATAGAACCAAACGTGGTCGGTGCCACCCGAGTCTGTCTTAGTAAAGAACAGGATCGCCGTCGAGACACCGGCGTACGGCTTGAACACTCCGCTCGGTAGCTTGACTACTGCCTGGACCTGCTGCTCCTCCACTAGAATGCGGCGCAACTCCTTGTGCGCCTTCGTCGAGCCGAAGAGCACGCCATCGGGCACGATGACAGCGGCCCGGCCACCGGGCTTCAGGAGCCGCAAAAACAGTGCCAGGAACAGCAGTTCCGTCTTCTTCGCCTTGACGATGCGCAAGAGGTCTACGGCCGTGGACTCGTAGTCCAGGTTCCCCGCGAACGGAGGGTTCGCAAGAATCAGGGAGTAGCGCTCGGCCTCTCCGGCCGCATTCTCGGCGAGCGAATCTCGGTACCGGATGTCCGGGTTCTCGATGCCGTGCAGCAGCATGTTCATCGAGCCGATGCGGAGCATCGTGTTGTCGAAGTCGAAGCCGTGGAACATCGACTCGTTGAAATGCTCGCGCTGCTCCACCCCCAGCAGCGCGTCGCGATGCACCCGCTGCACGTATGACGCCGCCTGCACCAGGAATCCAGCCGTGCCGCACGCCGGATCGCAGATCTCGTCGCGAGGTCCAGGCTGGGTCATCTCGACCATCAGGTCGATGATGTGCCGCGGCGTGCGGAACTGGCCGTTCTGGCCTGACGTAGCGATCTTCGCGAGCAGGTACTCGTAGATGTCGCCCTTGGTGTCGCTGGTGTCCATGGAGATGCCGTCGAGGAGGTCGACGACCTTCGCCAGCAGGTTCGGCCCGGGAATCGTGAACCGGGCGTCCTTCATGTGGTGGGAGTAGGTCGATTCGTCCCCGCCCATGCGGCGCAAGTACGGGAAGACGCCATCGGCGACGAGCCCGTACATGATCTCGGGGTCCTTGACCTTGAAGTTCTGCCAGCGTAGATCCTGCTGGTCGCCAGAGAAGAAGGGGTCCGGGTCAGGCTTGCCCGTTGCTGTCGCCTTGCGGTCCTTACGGGTCTGGATCTCGTCCAGCCGCTTGATGAAGAGCAGGTAGGTGATCTGCTCCATCACCTCCAGCGGGTTGGAGATGCCGCCGGACCAGAACGCGTCCCAGACGCGCCCCACCTTGCTCTTCAGTTCGCCCGTAATCACACCGTGGATCCTACGACCATGGAGCCCCCGAGAAGGCCACGTTGCGTTCTCCGAGACGGCCCCCGGCCGTTCAGACACCGACGTCCGCGCGCCCCATCGCGCCCGAACCACCGCGCACACGCGGCACCACCGCAAAGCCAGCCAGGGCTGATGCCAAGAACAGGCCGCGCGACCAGACTCTGCTCCAGCTCGGACAGCAGCGAGGGTGTCTTCGGCGGCATGTCACCGTCCCGGGTGTCCGTCATTTCCGCCTCCATGAGCCCCTACGGCCGGTCGAGCGGCGGGCACAGTTCAAGATCTTCCGCGGACCAGCCAGGCACACGCACAAGCCGCCGTGCACTTGGATGGCGTTCCCAGCTTCGCCGTCAGGGTGGCTGAAACCCCCTCACCGGTCAACCGAGTGTGACGCCCGTCTTGACCGCCCGTCGCTGCCTTGGCAGGATCGGGCTCAGCAAGCAAAACATCGCGCATATGGCTGCGCAGACCCTGTGGCCGCCCCTTCGGGGGCGGCCACAGACGTGTTTACGGAGGTTCGGTGCATCTTTGCTACATCGACGAGGCGGGCAACGGGCAAACACTTGATCCTGCGCGGCGTGACGCCCCTCCAGTCCTCGTCGTCGGCGGATTCACCGTGCCCCGGAACCACATCAGGTCCCTCACCTGGGCCTTCCTCGACGTCAAGAAGCATTACCGGCCGCAGCTACTGAACGCGGACCAGCTCTCGGACGTGATCCAGCACGAGATCAAGGGCGCGGACGTTCGCAAGAACCTCCGCGCCGGCAACCACGGCTGGCGGCGTGCGGCCATGGAGTTGATCGCTTCACTCCTCGACATGCTGGAGGCTCACGAAGCGCGCATCCTCGCTCGTGTGTGGATCAAGGAAGAGGGGCTGGCGTTCGACGAGTCCGGGGTCTACCCGGCCTCCGTCGCCGCGCTGAACGAGACCTTCCAGGCTCAGCTCGCCCATGAGCACTCGCGCGGCATGATGGTGCTGGACAGCCGTACGAAAGTGAAGAACGCCCCCAACGTGCATTGTGTGACCACCCGCAAGTACCGCGCGGGCGGGGACAGCCTGCGCGGGGTCGTCGAGTCCCCGGTCTTCGGGCACAGCGACACTCACACGCTTCTCCAAGTCGCTGATTTGGTGGTGTCCTCCCTCCTGTTTCCGATCGCGTGTCATGCCTACCTGAGCGACGTGACGTGGAACGTGCACTGCGACGACGCTTATCGGCCGCTGCGAGAGCAGTTCGGTCAACGGCTGAAGAAGCTGCAGTTCCGTTACCAGGACGCCGGAGGGAAGTGGCGAGGCGGGATCGTGGTGTCCGACCGGCGGACGCAGCAGCCGTCGAATCTGATGTTCGGTCCTCGCAAGGCTTCCGCCCTTTCTTCGACCTCCATCCCCGGCCAGCAGGGCATGCGGTATGACGACACGCTGCCGGCAGCAGGAGCAACCGACGGTCTGCCATCGTCGACCTGACCAAGGCAAACGAAGACAAGGAGACGGGGTGGCAGCCGCATCAGCTGCCGCTCCGGCGAGGCAGCGCAGTGTTGCTGCAGGAAGAGCCCGCTTCCCCTGGGAGAAAATTGGGAGACGATCATGGAAAAGCCACCTCCCCTCACCCACTCAGACCAACCCCCACCCACCCCTGACCTGCGGTTTCCCGAAACCCGCAGGTCAGGGGGCAGGTTCCGCCGCATTCGGGACGAAGAGGTCGTGGGTTCAAATCCCGCCGCTTCGACTGGTGAAACTGCAGTTGAGGGGCGGTCTTCCGATGCGGAAGACCCGCCCCCCACGGCGTTGTGGGAGCCTCCCGGGTGGTCGAGGGTGGAGGCGGGGGCGGCACAGATGCGGTATGTGCTGACGGCAGGTTCGAAGGATGGGGCTGCGATCAGCGGGGGGACTGAGTCCGGCTGCTTCAGGAGGCGGAAGCCCGGCTGTTGGGCCCATGCCCTGAGGAACTTCGCTGAGCCGTATGCGGCGGTCCACGGTTCGGTCATCACAGCGAGGTTGCTCGGAGGGACAGCCACAATGGAGTTCGGCGTTGGCGACGCCGCCGGCCATGTCCTTGACAACGGCTGTCAGGGAGGCCGTGATGACGTGGTCGGCGGGGGGCGGGGTGGGGCCCGTCAGGAGTTCCTGGTCCGCCTCGTCGGCGTGTTCGGTGCCGCGGAGCGGACCAGTGCGGGGACGGACTCCGCCGGCTCGGTCGCCGATACCGGGCCGGCCGTGGCTCGGAGGGCATCCAGCCGGGTCATCGTCCCCCATGGATCACGCGGATAGCGCGCGAGTTGCTACGCGGCGGGGAGCTGGCGGTCAGAGGGCGGTGTTGTATTGGTGGGCGGGGAGGACTCCGGTGAGCTCTCGTTTGGCGAAGGGGGCGGCGGCGTTTCCGGTGCCGCGGTAGCGCCATGTCGTGCCGGTGCTGTCCCGGGTGATGAGGTCGGGCTTGCCGTCGTTGTTGTCGCCGATGCCGAACATCTGCGTGTAGACGTTCCAGCCCGGACCGATCTTCGTCCGCGCGGCGAACGTGCCCTTGCCCCTGCCCGTGTACAGCCACAGCAGACCGGCGTTGTCCCGGGCGATCAGGTCACCGGCTGAGGAGCCGGCGATGTTGCCGACCGCGACGATCTCTTTGTAGACGTTCCAGCCCGGACCGATCTTCGTGCGGGTGGCGTAGGGCGCCTTGGCGTTCCCGGTGCCCCGGTAGAGCCACAGCGCACCGGAGCCGTCGCGGGCCACGAGGTCGGCACGGCCGTCGCCGGTGAAGTCTCCGGTTCCGGTGATCTGCGTGTAGACGTTCCAGCCCGGACCGATCTTCGTCCGCGCGGCGAACGTGCCCTTGCCCGTACCGGTGTAGAGCCACAGGACGCCCGCGTTGTCCCGGGCGATCAGGTCACCGGCGGAGGAGCCGGCGACGTTGCCGACCGCGACGATCCGGCTGTAGATGTTCCAGCCCGGACCGACCTTGACCCGGTCGGAGCCGGTCAGTTGGTGGCTCTCGGGGTAGTACACGGTGTCCTCGCGCCCCAGGACGCCGGAACTGTCGCGGGCCAGGATGTCCGGGGAGCCGTTGTCGGTGTAGTCGTGCGGAGCGGGCGGGCGCGCGACGGTGAAGCCGCCGCTCACGTTCAGCGTCGGCCCGAGGTTGTCGTACGGCTTCGCCGTGATCTGCCAGGTGTAGGCGCCATTGGGGGCGGAGCCGCTGTCGATCGCCCCCGTCCAGTCCATGAAGATCCGCCCGGTCCAGTCCATCCGCACCCAATCGGTGGTGTTGTCGGTCCGGTCCAGATGCCACCGGCCCACGGCTCCCGTCGCGGTGTGGCGCAGGGTGACGGTCACTTCGGCGTTACTGCGGGACAGTTGCCACCGCGCCTTCCACGGCGCCGGGGCGAGAGTCGCCACCGCGGGGACGCTGGAGCTGAGGAGAGCGAGCTTGGTCGGAGCTCCCTTGCTGGCGACCATGTCGGCGACCGGCCGCCGTCGGGGCCGACGGAAATTCGGTACACGCCCTCGCCCTTGGCGACGGTGCCGCCCGTCACGAGCACCGCGCCGTCCGGCGCGGGGACGACGGTGGTGGCGTGGTCCAGGACCTTGCGCACGGCGCCGCCGCCCACCGGGACGGCCCGCAAGGAGAAGTCCCAGTCGGCCGAGCCCGCCCCGAACTGTGTGTCCGGACCGAACACCGCCCAGTTCCCTGCCAGGCCGGTCAGGGGGTAGCCGGGACCCAGCGCGGACAGCCGCGTCACCGTGCCCGTGGCCCGGTTCTCCACGCTCAGCACCGGAGCGTTCCCGGTGCTCACGCTGGACACGTACGCCGGGGAAATGGCGGTCGTGAATCCGGCCGAGGCGAGGTGCGACGTGGTGGCGGTACCGGACGCGAGGTCGACCACCGCGAGACCGTCGGCCGTGGTCCCGCCCGCCGCGGAGGTCTTGTAGGACAGCGCGAGCGCGCCGGTCGTGGCGGCCGCCGCCCGCAGTCCGAAGGCACCGCTGGGCAGGCCCGTGACCACCCGGTCGGTCGTGACTCCGTCAGCGACACTCATCAAGTGCGCCTCGGTGCACGTGTCATCCGTGGGATACGGCACCCGGCACGCCACCACCGTCGATCCGACGACCCCCTTCAGGGAGCGGTTCCTCCCCAACGGAACGACCGAGATGTCACCGGTCCCCATGTCGTGCAGTTCCACCCGGTGGTCCGTGTCGTACTCGGTGCCGTGCTCCAGGGCGACGACGTCGGACACCGACCCGTGCATCAAGGTCGCGGTGGACCGGCCGATGTCCCTGCCGAGCGGCGTGGTGGCGCCGCCCGCGTACCGGGTCCACAGCAGGTCCGAGTCCAGGCCGATCGAGAGGAAGCCGGTCGTACCGGCGCTGATGACATCCGCCGGAACCGGCAACGGCGGCGTGGCGCGGGGCGCGAGGCGTGAGGAGGGACGGTTCGAACGGTACTGATCCGCCGGGAACGTGAATCCTCCGGCGGCCCCCCACGTTCGAATTCGCCAGGATCGTAGCAGTCCGCGGTCTCGATCGCCGAGGTCCGCGCGGCGGGCCCGGACCTCGACAGCCTGACTGATCTGCGGCTCCGCGCCCCAGCCGACGCCGACAGTGACACCTCCCACCTGGTGATCAACTGCGGTGCGCAAGCCGGGAGTTGGCGCGTGCCGGGGTCAGAAGGTGCCGTTGAGGCCGTACCACTCGGCGCCGGTCCTCGATGCCGTCACCGGTGAAGTCGCCGTGCCGGGTCATCGCCTTCATGGAATTCCAGCCGGGGCCGATCAGCCGTCCGCGACCGCTGCTGCCGGGAACGAACCACAGCCGACCGGCCAGGTCGCGGGACAGCACGTCCGCGTACCGGTCGCCGTCGATGTCCCCGAACCCCGCCTCCACCGGGCTCTTCTCCGCCAGCCACCAACCGTAGGACGGCTCCGTGCACTCGCGCTCGGTCTTGAAGAACTTCAGCGAGCTCATCGTCCGCAGATACGAACCACCCGCGCCTTCCCCCGCACTGCCGGGCTGCTGGCGGGACACCGATCCGGCGAGCCGATGCCCGGCGGTGGTGGGGTACTTGACGCGATCGGGAACGCGGGCGCCGGGCCATTGCCGGTTTGCCTCGGGTGTGGTCAGGCCGGGTGGAGTACCGCCGTGGCGATCTCGCGGACGCGGGCGGGCGTGATTCCGGTGCGCTGTTCGACGGCGAGGGGGTGGTCGGTGGGTTCGAGCTTGATGAAGGGGCGGGTGCCGAGCGGCCGGGTGTGGGCGTTGGTCTTGAGGTCGGTGGTGCTCTCGGGATAGAGGGACAGCTCGGTGCTGAGCCAGCCGAAGTACGGCTTCTCGGTCTCGCGGCCCTCGGTGTCCCACAGGTCGACGGCGCGGGTGAAACTGTCCTTGCTCAGGGAGACCCAGACGCCCCACGAGAAGACGTCCTCGCCGCCGATCACGGGTATCTCGATCAGGCCCTTGATGAAAAAGTGCTGGCCCCTGATGACGCACTGGTCCGACGACAGCATGCTGTTCGTATCGGCCTCGAAGGCGGGGTCCCAGACGTCCGGGGCGGGGGTCGAGTAGCTCATGGGGAGCTCCGCGTGATGGTTTCCGCAGCACGAACACGTGAAGCCGAGATCGTCAGACATGGCGGGATCCTAGTGGTCACGAAGCGCGAGGCCGCACCCCGAGGTTTCGGGCCCGCGCCCCGGGGATTCCCGTTGCCCGTACGCGTCGCCGGGCGCGTACGGGTGGATCGGTTCCGTGCCGGAAGCCGCCGTCCCGCGAGACCTCGGGGCCGGGCGCGGGCCGAGCCGAGCGTGGGACGTGGGACGTGGCGGGAGGGCGGCGGAATCCGTACGTTCCGGCGGTCAGCGTTTGGAGCGGACCAGGCCGGCGTCGTAGGCGAGGATGACGGCTTGGATGCGGTCGCGGGCGCCGATCTTGGCAAGGACGCGGCCGACGTGTTTTTTGACGGTGGACTCGGAGAGGACGAGGTGGCGGGCGATCTCGGAGTTGGTCCAGCCGTTGCCGATGGCGACGAGGACTTCGCGTTCGCGGGCGCTGAGTTCGCGGAGTCGGGGGTCCTGGGCGGCCGGGGAGTCGGGCGGGGTGAGGACGTGGTGGGCGTGGGCGTCGAGCAGGCGGCGGGTGAGGCTGGGCGCGACGACGGCGTCACCGGTGGCCACGGCCTGGATGCCCGAGACGAGTTCCTCGGGGCCCGCGTCCTTGAGGAGGAAGCCGCTGGCCCCGGCGCGCAGGCCCTCGTAGGCGTACTCGTCGAGGTCGAAGGTGGTCACGATGAGGACGCGGGTACGGCCGCCGGCCGCGATGATCTGGCGGGTGGCCTCCAGCCCGTCCATGCCGGGCATGCGGATGTCCATGAGGACGACGTCGGGGCGCAGTTCGGCGGCCATGCGGACGGCCTCGGCGCCGTGGGTGGCCTCGCCGACGGGGGTCACGCCGGGGCTGCCCTCGAGGAGCATGCGCAGGCCGAAGCGCTGCATGGGCTGGTCGTCGACGATCAGCACGGAGGTGGTCATGGCAGGTGGCTTTCCGCCTTGTGGTCGGTGGGGTCGACGGTCGCGTCGAGCTGGACGTCGACGGTCCATCCGGGCTGGTCGGTGGTGGGGCCGATGGTGACCGTACCGCCGTACAGGGCGACGCGCTGGCGGATGCCGACGAGGCCGTGGCCGTGCTCGTCGTCCCCGGTGGCGGGCGCCGCGGGGCCGGCGGCGTGCGACGGGGGGCCGGTGTCGGTGACGCGGATGCGTACCGTCCCCGCGTCGGCGGTCACGGTGACCTGCGAGGCGGTGGCCGTACCGGCGTGCTTGAGGGTGTTGGTCAGGGCTTCCTGGACGATGCGGTAGACGGTGAGTTGCAGGCCCTCGCCCAGCTTGGCGAGTTCGCCCGTGGTGCGGTACGTGACCGCGAGGCCCGCCGCGCGGACCCGTGCGAGGAGCATGTCGAGGTCGCCGATGCCCGGTTGCGGTCTGAGCCGCCGGTCCGCGGCGTCGTCGTCCCCGCGCAGGACGCCGAGCACGCGGCGCAGTTCGCCCAGCGCCTGCCGCCCGGTGTCGCCGACCATGCGCAGGACCGGGGTCGAGCTCTCGTTGTTGCGGGCGGCGAGCGTCGAGGCGCCGTCGGCGAGGGTGACCATGACGGAGAGGTTGTGGCCGACGATGTCGTGCATCTCGCGGGCGATACGGGTGCGTTCGGCGGCGGCGGTGAGCCTCGCGCGCTGGTCCCGTTCGACCTCCAGGCGCCGGGCGCGGTCCTCCAGCGCGGTCAGGTACAACCTGCGGGTCCGCAGGGTCAGACCGGTGGCGACGGCGGCGGTCACCAGTCCGAGGAGGAAGAAGAGGACGAGGAACTCGCTGCCCGCGGGCTCCAGGGCGAAGACGTCGACCACGTTCGCGGCGGCGGCCACGGCGGTGGCCCAGCCCAGCACGCGCGGGGAGCTGTGCCGGGCGACATTGTGCAGGGCGATGAGCGGGCTGAACGAGGCGACGAGCCCGGCGTCCATCGCGGACTGGACGAGGAAGGCGGCGATCGTCACGACCAGCACGGTGGCCGGGGCGCGGCGGCGCCACCACAGCGGCAGGACGAGCGCGGCGAACAGCACGTAGAGGGTGGCGGTCGACGGCGCCCCGTGCGCGTCGGCCGCCGCGACGGCCGCGGGCGCGCCGCCGGAGAGCAGGTTGGGCAGGCAGACGCCCGCGAAGAGCAGGACGACCGCGGTGTCCAGCAGCCAGGGGTGCCGCCGGTCGTACTCCCGCAGGAGGCCGCTGGCTCGCAGCATGAGGTTCAGGACCGGGTGCCCCAGGGCGGCCTCGGGACCGAGGGACGGCACCGGCGTCCCCCGGTCCGGGGCGGCGAAGGCGGTTCGGGGGTCGCGGTCGGAGAATCCGGCCCCGGCGCACCGGTCCCAGGCGGAGACCTCGACGCGGGGGTCTCGCCTCCTGGCCAGAAACCCGACCCTGAGATCCCGCCTCCCGGCCAGGAACCGCGCCCTGACATCCCGGCCCCGCGCCGCGAGCCCGTCCCGGACATCCCGGCCCCGAGCCGAAAGCCCGTCCCTGACATCCCGGCCACGAGCCGCGATCGTGGCCCTGAAGTCCCGGTCCCGGTGCATAAGCCTCATTGTCACCGCTGGTGACCCTTCCGACGAACGACGAACGGTCGGCCGCCGCGACGATCAGACGTCGGACCGCTTCAGCCGGATGGCTGCGGCGCCCAGGGCCACGGCCACCCAGGCGGCGAAGACGGCGAGTCCCGCGCCGGGCGACAGGGAGTCCGACGCCTTGTGCAGGGCGTAGATCGCCGAGCCCGCGTTGCCGGGGGTGTACCGCTCGACCGCGTCCTGGAGCGAGTCGGGCAGCAGCGAGGTCAGGCCGGGCAGCAGCATCAGCAGGCCGACCAGGGCGGCGATGCTCCCGGAGGCGGAGCGGATCAGCGTCCCCAGGGCCACGCCGAACACGGCGAACAGCGCGAGGTAGACACCGGCGCCGACCAGGCCGCGCAGCACGCCCTCGTCGCCCAGGGACAGCGCGATGTCGTCGCCGCGCAGGCTCGCCGCGCCCAGGCCGAAGGTGACCACGGCGGCGACCGCGGTGAGGACCAGGACCAGCGAGCCGATCACGGCGCTCTTCGACGCCAGGACCAGCCACCGGCGCGGCACCGCCACGTAGGTCGAACGGACCATGCCGGTGCTGTACTCGCCCGCGGACATCATCACCCCGAGCACGCCGACGATCAGGCCGGTGACGCCCGCGCCCGTCAGCGCGAGGCCGACCGGGTCGTCGGGCGTCCCGGTCGCGTCGGCGCCGGGGGGACGGTAGACGGCGGCGGCGATCACGCCGAAGGCGACGAGTACGGCGACCGAGGCCCCCAGGGTGATCCAACTGGAGCGCAGCGAAAGGAACTTGCTCAGCTCCGAGCGCAGGACGCGGCGGCCGGTCACCCCCTGCCCGTCCCGGTCGGCGCGTACGGCGACGGCGATCGTGTCGGTGGTCATCAGGCGGCCTTCCGCTCGGTGCCCGCGGGGTCGCTGTGGTACTCCACGGAGTCATGGGTGAGGCGCATGAAGGCCGTCTCCAACGAGACGGTCTGCGGGGCCAGTTCGTACAGCGCGATCCCGCAGTGCGCGGCGACCGTACCGATGTCGCGGGCCGCCCAGCCGTGGACGAGCAACTCCTCGTCGGAGGAGGACGTGATGGTGACGCCGGGCGCGGCCAGCGCGTCCCGCAGCCGGGCGGCCTCGCCGCTGACGACCCGCACCCCGCCGCCGCCGGCCTGGTGCGTGAAGTCCTTGAGCGAGGTGTCGGCGAGGAGCCGTCCGCGCCCGATGACCACGAGGTGATCGGCGATCAGCTCCATCTCGCTCATCAGGTGCGAGGAGAGCATCACGGCCCGGCCCTCGGCGGCCAGCCCGGTCAGCAGATTGCGCACCCACAGCACGCCCTCGGGGTCGAGGCCGTTGACCGGCTCGTCGAGCATGACGGCCTCGGGGTCGCCGAGCAGGGCGGCGGCGATGCCGAGGCGCTGGCCCATGCCGAGCGAGAACGCGCCCACCCGCTTGCCCGCCACGCTGCCGAGGCCCGCCAGTTCGATGACCTCGTCCACCCGGCCGCGCGGAATGCCGTGCGTGAGCGCGAGCGCCTTCAGGTGCCCGAACGCGCTGCGCCCCGGGTGGACCCCCTTGGCGTCGAGCAGGACACCGATCTGGCGCAACGGCGCCCGGTGCCGGGCGTATGGGCGGCCCCCGACGGTCGCCGAGCCCCGGGTCGGGGCGTCCAGGCCGACGATCATGCGCATCGTCGTCGACTTCCCCGCCCCGTTCGGCCCGAGGAAGCCCGTCACCTCACCGGGCTTCACGGAGAACGACAGCCGGTCGACCACCGTCTTGTCCCCGTACCGCTTCGTCAGTTCACGCACTTCGATCATCGGCCTCTGGTCCCCTGGTCCTCTCACGTCCCGCGCGCACGCCTCGCGTACGGAACTCACGCGCTCACCGCGTTCGCAGCAGTCGTCGCGCTCGTCACACTCATCGCGCTCGTCGCGCTCCTCGCACTCGTCGAGAACGCGGCGCGACCCGCACCTTCGACGTTACGAGGGCGGGCGGGGCGATCCCTGGAACCGTGGGAGACCCTTCGGCACGGCACTGGTACCGCGGTACCAGTGCGCTCTCATCACCCAGAACGACGGGCGCCGCTCACGGCGTGACGAGGGGGAAGTCCGGGTCCGGGGTGGCGAGGAGGGAGAGGAGGCGGGAGAGGGTGTCGGGGGTGCCCTCGGTGGTGACGTTGTCGAGGTTCCGGGTGGCGAGGGCGGTGAGGAGCTGGGCTTGGGTGAGGGTCAGGGTGAGGTCCGCGGTGGTGGCGGTGGGGGCGCCGGGAGTGGACCGGTAGGTGAGGGCGCCGTTGGACAGGGTCAGGCGCCAGGTGCGGCGGTGGTCGGTGACGTGCCAGTCCATCGTCAGCCGGGTGTCCCAGGCGCGGGGGCCGTCGACGCGGACGGCGAGGGAGTCGATGAGCTGGTCGACGGTGAGGGCCATGGCCATCTCGGGGTTGGCGGTGTCGAGGCGGACCTTGGCGAGCCGGCCGCGCAGCTCCATGGCGCCGGTGAGGTAGAAGTTGCGCCAGGTGCCGTTCTCCGCGCCCTGGCCGAGGCGGTCGTAGACGGCGGCCAGCGCCTCGCGCGCGCCCTGGTGTCCGGGCTCGGCGAACACGGCGTGGTTGAGGAGCGTGGCGGCGAACCGCAGGTCGTCGGCGTCGGCGTACTCCCGGCCCTTGGCCACGAGGGCGTCGGTGCCGCCGTAGTCGGCGGCGAAGCGGCGGGCCTGCTCGACCGGCGGGTGCTCCCACAGGTGGGCCGGGTTGCCGTCGAACCAGCCCATATAGCGCTGGTAGACCGCCTTGACGTTGTGCGAGACCGAGCCGTAGTAGCCGCGGGCCGCCCACGTACGTTCCAGAGCGGGCGGGAGGGTGAGCTCCTCGGCGATCTCCGGGCCGGTCAGGCCCTGGTTGATGAGCCGCAGGGTCTGGTCGTGGAGGTAGGAGTAGAGGTCGCGCTGCCCGGTGAGGAACGCGGTGATCTCCTCCTGGCCCCAGGTGGGCCAGTGGTGCGAGGCGAAGACGACGTCCGCCTTGCCCTCGAACATCGCCAGGGCCTCGGAGAGGTAGTGCGCCCAGATCCGGGGGTCGCGGACGACCGCGCCGCGCAGGGTCAGCACATTGTGCAGCGTGTGGGTGGCGTTCTCGGCCATGCACAGGGCCCGGTGGTCGGGGAAGAGGAAGTTCATCTCCGAGGGGGCCTCGGTGCCGGGGGTGAGCTGGAAGGCGATGCGTACGCCGTCGACCGTCTCCTCCTGCCCGGTGCTGGTGATGTGCACCGTCGGCGGCACCAGGCTGATCGTGCCGGTCGAGGTCGTCGCGCCGAGACCGGCGCCGATCTGGCCCGCCGGTCCCTTGGGCAGCTCCGCCCCGTACATGTAGACCGCGCGGCGGGTCATCGCGGTGCCCGCGTACACGTTCTCCGCGACCGCGTGCTCCAGGAATCCGGCCGGGGCCAGGACCGGGATGTCCTGCTCGCTGCCGTGCGGGACGATGGCGCGCGAGCCGCCGAAGTGGTCGCCGTGGGAGTGGGTGTAGACCAATCCGGTGACCGGGCGGTCGCCGCGGTGCTCGCGGTACAGCGCCAGGGCCGCCGCCGCGGTCTCCGTCGAGATCAGCGGGTCGATGACGACGACGCCGCGCTCCCCCTCGACCAGGGTCATGTTCGACAGGTCGAACCCTCTGACCTGGTAGATCCCCCGCGTGACCTCGTACAGGCCGTACCGGGCGCAGAGCTGCCCCTGCCGCCACAGCGACGGATTCGCGGTCGGCGGGCACTGCGCCGCCGTCATGAACGCGTACGCCCCGCAGTCCCACACCACCGACCCGTCCTCGGCCGTCACCGCGGTGGACGCGGGCGCGGCGACGAAGCCGCGGTCGGCGTTCGCGAAGTCCCGGACGTCGTCGAAAGGGAGGTCAGCCATGAGACGAGGCTAGGGCGCTATGCGGCTTTTGTCCTCGGGGTGCCGAGGTGAATGGCTGAGATGAACGCCGAGGTGAGCGCCGAGGTGAACAGGGGGCGGCGGCCCGGCGGCGCGAGCGGTCAGAGAACCGGCCGCGCGGGGGGGGCCGGTCACGGTCAGAGAACCGGCCGCGCGGGGCGGGGCGGTCAGGTCAGAGACCGGCCGCGCGAGGCGGGACGCGGAGCGCCAGCAGGGCGGTGTCGTCGCTCGCCCACCCACCGCTGTGGTCGTCGAGGACGCGGCCGATCCGCTGGACGACGGAAGGGGCGTCCATGCCGTGGCAGGCGGCGAGGGCGGCGGCGAGATTCTCCTCGCCGAACAGCGGCCGCGGGGCTCCCGGGACGATGGGGCGGGGACGGGCCTCGGTGGCGCCGTCGGTGTAGAGCAGAAGCGTGTCGCCGGGCGCGAGCCGGAAGCGAACGTCGGTGAGGTGCACGTCGGGCAGGACGCCCAGCAGGCTGCCGCGGCGGCCCGACTCCTGGACGCGGCCGTCGGCGCGCAGGATCAGGGCGGGCGGGTGCCCGGCGGTGCACAGCCGGCCGGACACGCCGGTGGCGGTGGTACGGAAGGTGGCGTGCACGGCGGTCAGGAACCGGCCGTCCGTGCGCTGGTCGAGCAGCGCGGAATTGAGGTGGTCGAGGACCACGGCGGGCGACAGGTGCTGCGTGGCCTGCGCGCGCAGGGTGTACCGGGCCAGCGCCGTGACCTTGGCGGCCTCCGGGCCCTTCCCGCACACGTCGCCCATCGTGGCGCACCACCAGGGGCCGCGGGCCTGGAAGAGGTCGTAGAAGTCGCCGACGACCATGCCGCCGTCGGCCGGGGTGTACGAGGCGGCGGCGTCCAGACCGGAGACCGTCGGCAGGACGGGCGGCAGGAAACTGTCCTGGAGGCTGCGTACGAGGTCGGTGGTCGCGGCCAGCGCGGTGCGCGCCGTCTCCAGCGAGGTCCGCAGATTGATCTCGTTGCCGACCGCCCGCGCGAGGGTGGCCAGCGTGGCCAGTTCCGTCGGGCGCCAGGCGTGCGGGCGGTCGTCGATCACGCACATGCTGCCCAGCACCTCGCCGCCCGGTCCGAGGATCGGGTAACCCGCCCACGCGCCGATCTTCATCGGCTGTACGGAGGGGTGGTCGCGGGTGCGCGGGTCGGTGGCCGCGTCCTCGACGGCGAAGGGCTCGCCGTCCAGGCCGACCAGGAAGTAGCAGAAGCTCTCCCGCACCGGATTCTGCCGCCCCGCGATCTCCGTGATGTCGACCCCGACGCACGACTTCCAGAACGAGCGGCGCTCGTCGACCAGCGTGATGAACGCCCGTGAGCAGCCGGTCACCGCACCGGCCAGGGCCGCCAGGTCCTCGAACTCCGGCTCGGGACCGGTGTCCAGCAGGCCGGTCGCCGCCACCGCGGCCAGCCGCCTCGGATCGTTGAGCGCGGCGGGCAGCCCGTCCGCCCGCAGCCCGCCCCGGAAAGCCACACCCTGCATCGCAGCGCCCTCCCGGACGATCCCGGCCACCCGCGACCGGGGGCCAGAGAGGAGCCGCCGCGCACACCGACGGACGCCAAACATTTGACGTATGGCAACAATAACCACGGACGGGGGCGGGGAGCGGCCGTGCGGGCCACATTCTCCCGCCGCGGGAGGCCGGGCGGCGGCGGGGAGCCGGGCACGCCACGGCCACGGGCACCGCGACGCCGAGTGGTGTGATCGTGAGCACAGGGGCCGCGGGCGCGGCCGGTGCCTGGTCGGGGCGCGGTCGGTGCCTGGTCGGGGCGCGGTCGGTGCCTGGTCGGGGCCTGATCCGGGCCTGAACCCGGAGCGGCCGGTGGCTGGTCCGGGCCCGGTCGGGGAGGCCGGGCGTCGGGGGCGGGCGTAGAGACGTACCGCGGGGGCGTACGTACGCGGGCACGTACGCCCCTCCCGCCGCGGCCGGGCCCCGCGTACCGGCGTCTCGATGCACCCGGCCGCCCACCCGCCCGAGGCCGGGCCGGGCTCAGCCCGGAAGCGTCCACGCCTGGTTCGCGCCGCCGTCGCAGTCCCAGAGTTCCACGAGGGCGCCGTTGGCGGTGGCGGCCCCGGTGATGTCGAGGCAGCCGCCCAGCGCGCGGACCGCGCCGCCCGCGCCGGGAGTGACCGTCCACTTCTGCGCGGCCGTGCCGTTGCAGGTGTAGAGCTGGACGGCCGTGCCGTTCGCGGTGCCGCTGTTCGCGATGTCGACGCACTTGCCGGGAATGCCGGAGGTGATCGCGCCCGCCGTCGTGACGCCGGCCCGGCACCTCACGCACGGGCCCGCGGCGGCGACCTCAGTGCCGCTGCGTCGGGAACCGTCCGCACAGCCAGTTGCCCGGCTCCGCCGGGTCGTCGCTGATCCAGAACTGGCGCCACAGCAGGGTGAATTCCTCACGGCTGAGGTGGCCGTCCCCGTTGAGGTCGAGGAGTTCGAAGACGCCGGTCATGTCGACGGGGCGACCGTTCCAGGTCTCCACGAGCGTGCGGTGCTCCTCCGGGGAGATGACGCCGTCACCGTTGGCGTCCACGGCCTCGAACACGGTGTCGGCGGTGGCGACGACGTCCGCGATCATCGTGGGCAACCGGTCGACGAGCGCGAGCAGTTCACCCCAGTCGACCGCGCCGTCCCCATTGGTGTCGCCGGTCTCCAGCAGCGCCGCCCACCAGCCCATCAGCAGCGTCTCGACGCGTGCGCGCAACTCCGTGCCCGGCGCCACCGCGGGCAGCCGGTTCCAGCGGGCGACGAGCGCCCTGAAGTCCTCCTCGCGCAGGTAGCCGTCACCGTCGGCGTCGAACGCGCCGAACATCCCCCTGAGCTTCTGCTCCTGAAACGCGCTGGCCATGAGCGGTCCCCCTCGACCTCGACCCGAACCACGAAGCACCCGTGCCCGCCGCCGCGCGGCGACAGCGGGCAACAATCAACGGTAGGCCGGGACGCGCTCGCGCCACCACAAGCACATATGTATGGACATTCACCCTTCGGCGCCAGCCGCGCCCCGGCCCCCAACGCCCGTCCGCCGCGCGGCAGTCGACCCCTGACGGATGCGCGAAGACGCCGGACGGACGCGTCCGCTCCGCGGCCCCCACCTGGCACCTCACCGCCTGCGTGGTCCTCGCGAACGCCTAGGGGCCGCCCGGCGGTCGGCGGCCGACTAGCCGACGCCGTCGATGACCGGCGGTGAGAGCGTGGCGATCTCGCGGTCGAAGAAGTCGCCGAAGGGCTCGCCCCGCGCGTAGAGCGATGCGAACCCCGCCCTGGTCTCGGCGATCAGGGCGGGTTCCGCGTACCGCCTGGCCCCGTCCGCGTTTCCCTCGTCGTCGTACTGCACCTCGTACATCACCACGTCACCGAGGATCACGACCTCCGGCACCGTGCGCTCGCGCTCGATGTCCGCGATCGTCCGCGCGTCCAGGACCCTGATCCGGTCGCCCACGGCCGCGCGCAGGCGCAGGACGTGCAATTCCCACTGCACGTACGGCGTCACGGGGAATTCGACGACTCGGAGCCGCCGCTGCGCGACGCCCAACTCCTCCGCCTCGGCGAATTGCCGGGCGTAGGCCGGACGTCTTTCCTCGATGAGCGCGAGTGCTTCTTCCCAGCGCCCGGCGGCGAATGCCTCCCAGCTCGCGAAACCGCGTTCCTGGAAATGCTGGCCGCGTTCCAGCTTGTCCTGGCTCCTGACGCCGCTTTTGAGGATCCGGAAGAATTCCTCGTGGTAGGCGGGCCGGGCGAGGCGTTCGAAGGTGCCGTTGGGAAAGGAGTCAAACACTGGGAATGTCCGGTTTCGCCGCGATCAGCATGTTTCTCGGGATGACGACGAGTCGCTCGTCGGAGCCGACCGAGACCCCGGCGGGCAGATTCCGCCCGAGGGAGGCCGTCAGATCCCGGCCGATGACGGCGATGTCGCCGTTCTCCAGCTCCCAGATGTCGGGGCAGTCGGGGGTGTCGGTCGTATTCCCCAGCTCCTGAGGTGATTTACCGAGGCGCTTTAAGAATGTGGTGTCGGGATTTGCTTCCCATGGTCTGGTCATGGTTGCCCCCAGGATCGGCTGCGTACTGTCGTACCGCGTGCGGATCGTACCCGCATCGGCGTCACTACAGCCGGAGCGTACCCGATAACCAGCCGTCTGGCATATGCCACGACGGCGGCGACCGCCTTCGGATGCCTATCGCAATTCGACTCCCGGTGCAATAATGATCCACACCGGACGTGACCGGTCCTCGAATTGGCTCAAAGCCAATATGATCAGATTATTGAATGGTAGGGGGAGCTGTGGATCCGGAACTCGCGGTGCTCACGCGGACCGCCGGAGCCCCCGTGGTCGCCCCGATGGCGACCGACGCCTGGCGGACCACGCGTCACCGCGTCCTGGCACAAGGGCGCCGCGCCCGGACCGGCCGCTTCCGGACCGGCCGCTTCCAGCCCGCTCGCTTCCAGCCCGCTCGCCTCCGGACCGGCCGCTTCCCGCCCGGCCGCGCCCAAACCCGCCGCGACCAGCGCGTCACCGAGCGGTGAGCGGTACGACCGGCGGGTCCATGGACGGCCGCGCCCAGGACGACGGCCGGGTCTACCAGGCGTCGGGAGATCAGCACATCAGCGAGCACCACCACTACGACGGCGGACCGCAGGCCCCGGCCGGTCCCGACTCGGTGCGCCGGCCCGCCGTCGGCCGCCCGCCCCTGGTCCTGCGGGACCGCACCGAAGTCCTCGACCGGTTGAGGAGCGCCCTCACCGCGCAGAGCGGCGACGACATCTTCGTGCTGTACGGCATGGGTGGCTGCGGCAAGACCGCGGTCGCCCACGCCTTCTTCCAGACCGCCACCGCCGAGTACGGGCGGGTGGGGCTCTGGGTGAACGCCACGGACCGGGCGAGCCTGCGCTCCGGGATGCTCGCGGTCGCCGCGGACCGCGGCGCGGCCGACGGCGAACTGCTGGCCGCCCGCAACGGCTACCGGCCCGCGGCCGACCTCGTCTGGCGGTACCTCGCGAGCTCCCCCGATCCCTGGCTGCTGGTGCTCGACAACGCGGACGACCCCGCGATCCTCAGCGACGGCAGCTGGCTGCGCACCAGCCCGCGGGGCACGGTGCTGGTGACCACGCGCCGAGCCGCACCCCGCTGGTGGCCCGGCGCGGAACTCCAGCACATCGGCGTCCTGCCGCGCGAGGACGCGGCGCGCGTCCTGCGCGACCTCGCCCCGCACACCGGCACGCTCGCCCAGGCCGCCGAGATCGCCGACCGCCTGGGCCGACTCCCGCTCGCGCTCACCCTCGCGGGCGGCTTCCTCTCCCACCAGGTCATAGAGCCCTGGACGATGGATGTGTACGGACGCCATCTGGAGGAAGAACTCCCAGTCCAGTTGCTCGACCGAGGGGCCGATGCCTTGAGTGATGCGGACCCCCGCCATCTGGTGGGACAGACCTGGCAGTTGACGCTCGACGCCTTCGCGGCGCGCGGACTGCCCGAAGCGGTCGACCTGTTGCGTCTGATCGCCCGGCTGGCCCCCGAGCCGCTGCCGCTGTCGGTCCTCAACGACGACGGCATCAGCGCCGTATTGCCCCGCGGTCGCGCCGAGTCGGCGCTGCGCGCCCTGCTCGACCACTCGCTCGTCGAACGGGTCGACGTCGGCGACAACGCGGGGCTGCGCTGCGTTCTCGGCCACGGCGTACTGCTCGACAGCGTCGTGGCCGCCACTCCGGCGGCGCAGGCCCCTGTGCTGGACGCGACGGCCGGCCGTCTGCTCGGCGCCGCGCTGCCGGAGGTGCCCGACGCGGGCCCGTACGATCCGCGGCTGCGGCTCCTGGCGCCCCACGTACGCGCACTGCTCCGGCGGACGGGCGAACCCGCCGTCGTCGCCGAGGTGTTGGAGGTGGCCACCCGGCTGGCCACCGCGATGCACCGCACCGGCGACTACCCGTCGGCGTGGGAGACCGTCGGCGCGGCGGCGGACATCGCGGCGCGGACGCTCGGCGACGGACACCGGGCCGTACTCGCGGCACGCTCACGCGCCGGACGGGTCCTGTTCCGGCTGGGCCGCTACACCGAGGCCGAGGAGTCGCTGCGGCGCACGCTCACCGCCCAGCGGCAGCGGTTCGGAGCCGACGACCCGGACAGCCTCGACAGCGCGCACGGGCTCCAACTCGTCCTGCGCAATCTCGGCCACGCCGAGGAGTCGCTGACGCTCCTTTACGCCACGGCCGCGGGCCGCCAGGCCGCGCTGGGGCCGTGGCATCCGCTGACGCTGCGCTCCCGGTCCAGCATCCTGGCCGCGCTCGGCGCCGCGGAACTGACCGCGGAGGACGGACGCACGGGCCTGCTGTCGCTGCCGGGGCAGTGCGCGGAACACCTCGGCGTCGACCACACCGTCTCCGTGGGGGCCCGCCACAACCACGCCTGGGCGCTCTTCCAGTTGGGCCGCCTCGAGGAAGCCGACAGCGAGATCGGCGAGGTGACCGAGACCTATCTGCAGCGCTTCGGACCCGACTACCCCATCGCCCTCGCCGCCCGCCAGCTCCAGGCCCGCACCCGCACCGCGCTCGGTCACACCGACGAAGGCATCGCGCTCATGGACGACGTCGTCGCGCGCCGCGCCCAGAGCCTCGGCCAAGACCACCCCTTCACCGTCGCGAGCCGTGACCTCCTGCGGAGGCTGCGCGCCGAGCGTCCGTAGACGCGTCACGCCTGGGCGGCGGGAGTGACGCTGCCCAGCCAGAGGGTGTCGCGGGCGCGGGTCATGGCGACGAAGAGCTGGCTGCGGCCGAGTTCGCGGCGCTCGCGCTCGGTCTCGGAGAGCCCTTCGGCGCCGGTCAGCAGGGAGGTGTCGTACCGCGGAAGGTAGACGCGTTTGAACTCAAGTCCCTTGGCGCGCCGGTAGCTTCCGAGCTTGACGCCCTCGACGGCGTGACCGGCGTAGCGCTCCAGCGGGCAGACCGGGAGGCCGGAAGCCGTGAGGAGGTCGCGGTAGCGGCCGATGGCCCGTACGGAGGGGCAGAGCACGGCGGAGTCGGCCCGCTCGGCGGGGGTCAGGGCCAACAGCGCTTCCAGCAGGGCCCGGTCATGGTCCTCGACGGTCGGCCGGTCCACGCGCCGCACCTGGCCGTCGTGGTAGGTCAGGTCGACTTCCCTGGCGCCGGAGCTGCGTACGCCGTCGATGTCCTCGAAGGCGTCGTCGGCGACCACCGCGAGGGCCGCGTCGAGGATGTTCTTGCTGTTGCGGTAATTCGTGCTGAGCACCTGCCCGCGCTCGCCGCGGATGTCGATGCCCGCGTCGGAGAGCCGGAATCCCCCGGGGTAGACGGCCTGTTGCCCGTCCCCGACGAGCAGCAGGCCGTTGGGAGCGTCGCCGATCAGGGCGTGCAGCAGCTTGACCCCGACGAGGGTCAGGTCCTGGACCTCGTCGACGATGACGGCCGCGTACGGCGCTGCCTCGGTGGAGCTGCTCGCCTCGGCGAGCGCGAGGGTCAGCACGTCGTTGAAGTCGTGCACGCCGCGTTGGACGCGCAGCGACTCGTACGCCTCGTAGAGTCCCCAGACCGCCTGCCGGTGGGGCCTTCGCAGGCCCACCCGACGGCGGCGGCGCGGCAGGACGGCGTATTCCTCGAAGGAGGTGATCCCGCGGCCCTTGATGACGTAGTCGATCTCGTCCTTCCAGTAGCGCGGCAACGGGTCGAGTTCGGTCAGCGGGCTGTCGCGTCCCGCGTGCGTCCAGGCGAGGCTGAAGGCCGTCTCGGCCTTGTCCCCGTTCAGATTCACCGGCACACCGCGGTCCTGCGTGTACTGCTGCGCCCACGAGTGCAGGCTGCGGAACTCCACCCGGTCGGCGACCGCGGGGGACATCGCGTGCAGGAACGTCTCCTGCACGCGCGGGAGGTTGCTGGCGAAGGTCACGTACAGGACGCGTCCCGTGGTGCGTTGGGCGAGGTAGGACGCGCGGTGCAGACCGACGACGGTCTTGCCCGTACCGGCGGGTCCGCTGATACGGGCGGGGCCGGACCAGTTGCGGCGGACGAGGGCCACCTGGTCCTGGGCGAGGAAGGTCATCCACTGCTCGATCGGTGCCCGCATGGCGGCGTCCAGTGCGGCCTCGCGCATGCCGTCGAGGTCGAACAGCCCTGCGGCGGGCTGTTCTTGGCGTCCGGAGCGCGGCACGGTGGACGGCGCTGTGGTCGACGCTGTGGCGGGCTCGGTGACGGGCTCTGTGGCCGGCTCGGTGGCCGGCTCCGTGACCGGCCCTGTGGCGGGCTCGGTGACGGACGATCCCTCGTACTCGGGGAACACCCGCCCCAGGTGGTCGGCTATGACGCGCACCGAGGCGGCGTTGAGCCGGTGACGCTCCGCCAGCAGATACGGACCGACCTCCCGCTCCCCCAGGAGCCGGATTCTCCCCAGCGCGGTGTCCACGCGCTTGTCGGCGAAGACCATCAGCGGCCGGACCGCGACCGGGGACATCCCCAACGAGGCGACCGCCGTCTCGGCGGTCTTGGTCACCGCCGAGAGCTTGCGCGCGTGCTCGTCCCTCACCTCACCACCCGCGAGGAGCCGGCCGTCCTCGACCTCCGGGTCGGCGCGCCAGTTCTTGACGTCCACGACGAAGACACCGGCGGGCCCGACCAGCAGCATGTCCACGTTCGCGGACCGCGTACCCGGCCACCGCCGGTCCACCAGAAGCCGCCAGCCGCGCTCGGTCAGCACCAACAACTGTGCGCTGACCCGCTGTTCGCCCTCGCTCGCGCTCTCCCACTGCCGCGCCTGCCGCCGCGCCGCCTGCCACTGCTCCCGCAGCAACCGCTCCTGCCGACGCGCCTCTTGAGCCCGCCGCGAAGCCGATCCCCCCGCCGCCATGGCCCACCCCCTCCCACGTAGCGCGACGATCATAGGACGCTCCGCTACGAAGCGGCAGGGGGCGTCGGCCGGGGCGAAGTGCGGCCGGACCGGCGGCGTGTCGGCAATTCCGGCGCCTCCGTAGTCGTCTCTCGGCCTCAGAGGTCGGCCGTCTGCTGCTGCTCCACGGGGCCGGAGGGCTGGGCGGGGATACCGGGCGCGCGGTCGTTCTGGAGGAGCCACAGGTCGTGGAAGAGGCCGGGGGTGTCGCGGAGTTGGGCGAAGGTGCCGTACTGGACGAGGCGGCCCTGGTCGAGGACGGCGATCTTGTCGGCGACGGTGACATTGGTGAGGCGGTGGGTGACCAGGACGACGGCGCGGTCGGCGGCGAGGGTGCGCAGGCCGGTGAAGATGCGGTGTTCGGCGCGGGGGTCGAGGGCGGCGGTGGGTTCGTCGAGGACGAGGAGTCCGGCGTCGCGGTGGAAGGCGCGGGCGAGGGCGACGCGTTGCCACTGGCCGCCGGAGAGTTCCTGGCCGCCCCACCACTCGCGGGCCAGGAGGGTGTCCAGGCCCGAGCGCAGGGACGTGACGACCTCGTCGGCGCCGGAGGCGTGGGCGGCCGTATCAACCGCCTTGTGCGGGTGGTCGGTTCGGGGCTGGCCCAGCGTGATGTTGTCGCGGGCGGTCAGCGGCCACTTCGCGTACTCCTGGGGTACGACGGCCACGCGTGACCAGGCGGCGTGCGCGTCCAGGGTGCGGGTGTCGGCGCCGTCCCAGACGACGGCGCCGCGGTCGGGGAGGTAGAGGGCGGACAGGAGTTTGCTGAGCGTGGTCTTGCCCGAGCCGTTCTCGCCGACCAGGGCGAGGACTTCGCCGCGCCGCACGTCGAGGCTGACATCGAGCAGGGCGGGCCGGTCGGCGTGCGGGTAGGTGTACGTGAGGCGGTCGGCGCGTACGACAGCCGGGCCGGTCGGTACGGTCTCGCCGCGGGCGATCCGGTGGCCACCGGCCTCGTCCAGGAAATCTGACCAGTCGTCAAGGTACATCCCGGTACGGAAGATGATGGCGCCGTAGCCGATGATGCCGCGCAGTCCTGAAGCGACCGTGCGCAGTGCGAACGTCGCCGTGCCCGCGGACGCGACGGACACGCGGCCGGTGCTGATCAGGAAGAGCAGCGCCGCCCAGACCGCTCCGGCCGCGACTCCCCCGGCCAGGCTCCCGACGAGCGACATCTTCGCCGCGCGCCAGGCGGCCCGGTCGGTCGCGGCGTCCACCCGCGCCCCAGCCGCCCGGTACTTGCCGAGCAGGAAGTCGGCCATCGTGCCGGAACGGATCTGGTCGGCGTGCTGCTTGTCGACCAGATTCCACCGCAGGACGCTCAGCAGGCGGCGGTCCTTCATCGTCTCCAGCGACGCGAGGTAGTTCAGCCGCGCCCCCCGTACGCCCGCGATGGCCTGCGGCAGCGCGGCCAGGACGAGCAGCGGCAGCAACACGGGGTGGACGCTGGTCAGTACGGCCGCGGCGGCGATCAACGATGCGGCGGCGGCGAGGATGTTCTGGGACTGGTTGAGCATGTCCTGCGAGACCTCGACGCCCCGGTCGGCCGCGTCCCAGCGGTCGTTGTAGCCAGGGTGGTCGTACGCCGTCAGCTCCGCGTGGGTCGCCGCGTCCAGCAGCCGCAGCTCCGCCTCCCGCGAGATCCGCGGGGCCAGGCGCGTGGACAGACCGGTGACGGCGATGCCCAGCACCGCCCGTACGCCCGCCGCCGAGGCCAACAGGGCCAGGGAGGGCGCGGCTTGGCGGAGCCGTTCGTCGATGTGGCCCGACGCGATGACGGCCGTGATCGTGCCGGTCACCGCCAGCAGGCCGAGCGCCTCCAGCACGCCGGACAGGACCTGGCAGGCGAGCAGCGCGGTGACCGCCTTGCGGTCCACGTGCCAGGCCATGCCGAGCGCCCGGCGCACCAGTTGGGGCAGTCGGCGGGCCATGGCGCGCAGCGTGATCGCGTAACCGGCCTCCTCGCTGCGGTCGCCAGGAAACGTCAGGCGCAACTCCTCGTCGGGTACGGCCTTTTCGTCGTCGCTGGCAGCAGCGGTGCGCGCCGTGGCCGTGGGGGACCGGTCGATCGTCGGGGACGCCACCGGCCGGACGGTGGTCGTCGGAGGCTCTTCGGTCGTCGGGGGTTCGGTCATCGGTGTACGCCCTTCGCCGTGACGTGGCGGTCGGCACCGGACCGGCTCGGCGGAAGGAGGACGAAGGCACCGGCTCGGCCCGCCCGGCTCGCCCCGACGCGACGCGGCCCACCAGTCTGCTCCAACCGCCCCGCCGCCACCCCCCGCTCGCCAAGCCCCGGTCGGCGCAAGGACGCAGCCGCCGCCCCGACGGCGTACGCCGGTCCGCTACGGCCCGCGCCGTCCGCCGCGAAAGCGCCCGGCCGCCGAGGCGGCACCGCGCCTGTGGCGAGTTCGGGCGGCTGATTGGGGGGAAGGAGCGGGGGCACGCGTTCTGGCATGGACCACAGTGCGGGTGAATCGGGGGGACCGGCGTTCGTGCTGGGGGGCGGCGGGGCCCTCGGGGCGTACGAAGTGGGCATGCTCAAGGCCCTGTTCGCGCAGGGGGTGAAGCCGGGGATGGTGCTCGGGACCTCCGTCGGAGCGATCAACGGGGCCGCCGTGGCCGCCGAGCCGTCGCAGACCGCCGTCGGCCGGCTGATCGAGCTGTGGACGGGGCTGGGCAAGGCCGGGGTGTTCGCCGGTTCGCTGATGGGCCGCGTGAGCACCGCCGTGCGGAGCCGTACGCACCTCTACACCCCGGCGCCGCTGGTCGACCTCCTGCGTGAGCACGTACAGGTCGCGCTCATCGAGGAGTTGGAGGTGCCCTTCCAGTGCGTGGCGGCGAGCATCGAGAACGCCGCCGAGCACTGGTTCGACCGCGGCCCGCTGATCGAGGCGGTGCTCGCCTCGTCGGCCGTGCCCGGACTGCTGCCGCCGGTCGACGTCGACGGCGAGCACTTCGTGGACGGCGGCCTCGTCAACAGCATCCCGGTGGGCAGGGCCGTCGCCCTGGGCGCGCGCGAGATCTACGTCCTCCAGGTCGGCCGCATCGAACGGCCGCTGACGCCACCGAAGTTGCCGTGGGACGTCGCCATGGTCGCCTTCGAGATCGCCCGCAGGCACCGGTTCGCCCGCGACATGGCCGACCTGCCGTCGGACGTGACCGTGCACGTACTGCCCAGCGGGGCGGCGTCCGGTGAAGCGGCCGGGGCGCTGGGCCAGTTGCGGCACCGGGCCTTCGGGCAGACGGCGGACCGTATCGAGCGGGCCTACGCCGCGTCGTCGCGGTATCTGGAGAGCGCGCTCGACGGGGCCGCCCCCAAGTCCCTTGTCCCGGAGGGCTCCGGCGCCGAGGACCCGCACTCCGCCGAGGGTCCGGCGTGACGGGCCTCGACTCGGGCCTGAACGCGGGGCCGGGTCCGGCGGGTTCAGGCACGGGTCCAGCTACGGGTCCAGCGAGTACGGGCCCGGCGGGTGCAGGTACGGACGCGCTCGCGAGCGCCGACCCGGCCGCGCGGGTCCGGCCGTCGACCCGTACCCGTACCCGTACCGGCACCGCCGCCGCTGCCGCGGGCGCCGCGCTGGTCACGGCCGCCCGGCGTACGGTCACCACCGCGCTCGTGGTCGCGCTGATACCGGTGGCCGCGGCCCTCCTCATCACCGTGACCGTACTCAGCGCGCCTGTGTCGATCCCGTCGCGCGGCGCGTGGCGGCCCACGCGTATGGCCGGATTCCTGCTCGTCTACCTCGTCGTGGACCTCACGGGAGTGCTGGCGGCCTCCGCGCTCTTCCTGCACCACCCCCGGGCGGACCGGGACCGGCGGGCGGCCGAGGCGTTCGCGCTCCTCGCGCGGCTGCTGGCCGTACTGCGCAAGGTGGCGGACCGGCTGTTCCGGCTGGAGGTGGAGATGACGCCCGCGCTGCCCGTGGGCGACCGGCCGCCGGACGTACCGCTCGTGGTGTTCGTCCGGCACGCGGGTGTCGGCGATTCGTTCCTGCTCCTCCAGACGCTGCTCACCGACGTACGCCTGCTGCCGCACACCGTTCTGAAGGGCGTCCTGCGCGCCGATCCGTGCCTCGACGTCCTGCTCGGCCGGGTCCCGCACTGCTTCCTGCCCCCCGCGCACGGCACCGCCGAGGACGCGATCACCGAACTGGCGGCGGGGCTGCGGTCGCGCGACGCGCTCGTGATCTTCCCCGAGGGCGGCAACTTCACCCCGCGCCGCCACCGCCGCGCCATCGCCAGCCTGCGCCGCCTCGGCCAGTACCGGCGCGCGGCCCGCGCGGCCCGGCTGCGGTACGTGCTGCCGCCGCGGGACGCCGGAAGCCTCGCCGTACTGGCGGCCGCGCCCACCGCCGAGGTGGTCTTCGTCGTCCACTCCGGCCTCGACGTCATCGCGTCCGCGCGCGCCGCCTGGGACTTCCTGCCGTTCCGCCGCCCGGTGCGGGTCCACTGGTGGCGGATACCGGCGGCCGAGGTCCCGGTCGGGGACGCGGCGCGCAGCGAGTGGCTGCTCGGGCAGTGGGAGCGGATGGACCGGTGGACGGCGGAGCAGGCGGTCGCGGCGACGCCGCACGTATAGAGGGCGCGCGTACGGCGGTTCGCCGTACGGGGGTCGCGCGTACGGCGGCTCATGTAAAGGGGTCCACGCGTACAGGAGCTCACGCGTGGAGCCGGGGGCCGTGCGGCGATCCGTACGGCCCCCGGCCCCAGCGCCCTCAAGAACCCCGTCTCACAAGGTGCGTTCGAGGCGGTCCGCGACCAGCTTCACGAAGCGGGAGGGGTCGGGGAGTTCGGCGCCCTCCGCCAACAGGGCGAGCTGGTGGACGAGTTCGGTGGTCTCTTCGAGGGCCGGGTCGTCGGGACGCTCGGCGTGGGTGCGGTTGAGGCCGACGACCAGCGGGTGCTTGGGGTTGAGTTCGAGAATCCGCTTGGCGTGCGGGATCTCCTGGCCCATGGCGCGGTAGATGTTCTCCAGCGCCGGTGACACGTCGTTGGTGTCCGAGACGACGCAGGCGGGCGAGACGGTGAGCCGCGAGGAGAGGCGTACGTCCTTGACCTGCTCGCTCAGCAGTTCCGTCATACGGGCGAGCAGGCCCGCGAACTCCTCTTGCTGCTTCTCCCGTTCGGTCCCCGCCTCCTGCTTCTCCTCCTCCGTGCCGAGGTCGACCTCGCCCTTGGCGACGGAGCGGAACTGCTTGCCGCCGAACTCCGGTGCCGTGTCGACCCAGACCTCGTCCACGGGGTCGGTCAGCAGCAGCACCTCGATGCCGCGGGCCTGGAACGCCTCCATGTGCGGGGAGTTCTCGACGGCCTGCCGCGATTCGCCGGTGACGTAGAAGATGTGCTCCTGGCCGTCCTTCATCCGCTCGACGTACTGCGCGAGCGTCGTCGGCGCGTCCTTGTCGTGCGTGCTGGCGAAGGAGCTGACGCCGAGGATCGCGTCACGGTTCTCGAAGTCGCCGAGCAGCCCCTCCTTCAGGACGCGGCCGAACTCCCGCCAGAATGTGGCGTATTGCTCGGGCCGCGCGGCCATCATGTCCTTGACCGTCGACAGCACCTTCTTCGCCAGCCGCCGGTGCATCAGCTCGATCTGGCGGTCCTGCTGGAGGATCTCGCGCGACACGTTCAGCGAGAGGTCCTGCGCGTCGACGACTCCCTTGACGAAGCGGAGGTACGGCGGCATCAGCGCTTCGCAGTCGTCCATGATGAAGACGCGCTTCACGTAGAGCTGGACGCCGCGCTTGTAGTCGCGCATGAACAGGTCCTGCGGCGCGTGCGCCGGGATGAACAGCAGCGCCTGGTACTCGAAGGTGCCTTCCGCGTGGAGGCGGATGATCTCCAGCGGGTCGTTCCAGTCGTGGCTGATGTGCTTGTACAGCTCGTGGTAGTCGGCGTCGCTGACCTCGTCGCGGGAGCGGGCCCACAGGGCCTTCATGGAGTTCAGCGTTTCGAGCTGGGGCTCGGGCTTGGGAGCCGCCGCGTCAGTACCGTCCTCGGCGTCGCCTTCGGTGTCGGCGCCGGTGTCGGTGTCGGCGTCGGTGTCGCCTCCGGGCGCGGGCTCCGCGGCCATCCTGATCGGCCAGGTGATGAAGTCCGAGTACCGCTTGACGATTTCCTTGATCTTCCACGGTGAGGTGTAGTCGTACAGCCGGTCCTCGGCGTCCTCCGGCTTCAGCCGCAGCACGATCGCCGTCCCCTGCGGGGCGTCCTCGACGGTCTCCACTGTGTACGTCCCCTCACCGCTGGACGTCCACCGCGTGCCCTCGGTCTCCCCCGCGCGCCGCGTCAGCAGCGTGACCTCGTCCGCCACCATGAAGCTCGCGTAGAAACCGACCCCGAACTGGCCGATCAGGCCCTCTGCGGCGCCCGCGCCCTCGGCCTCCTTCAGCTCCCGCAGGAACTTCGCGGTACCCGAGTTGGCGATCGTCCCGATGAGCTGGACCACTTCCTCCCGGGACATCCCGATCCCGTTGTCCCGCACGGTGAGCGTACGGGCCTCCCGGTCCACCTCCAGCCCGATGTGCAGGTCCGACACGTCCACGTCCAACTCGCTGTCCCGCAGCGCTTCGAGCCGCAGCTTGTCCAACGCGTCCGAGGCGTTGGACACCAACTCGCGCAGGAACACGTCCTTGTTGGAGTAGATCGAGTGGATCATCATCTGCAGAAGCTGACGCGCTTCCACCTGGAACTCGAACGTCTCGGTCGGCATGGTCCGCTGTTCCTTCTCACATCACCGGCTGACAGGCACTGACCGCAGCACTGTAGATGAGCCCCCGCCGCCCGCACGTCAGCCTTCGCGGCCCGCGATGAGTTTCCGCCTCGCCGCCGGTCCTACCTGGTGAACGCCCGCGGACGTCCCCGGCCGGGGCGCGCCACCGAAAGCTGCTGAACAGGCGGTATCCACGATGGACAAGCGATTCACCGCGACCCTGCTGAAAAGCCCGAACAAGGGCGGCTGGACCTACGTCGTCTGGCCCGAGTCCGCCGCCTTCTTCGGCACCCGCGGCCTCGTCAAGGTCCGCGGCACGATCGACGGCCACCCCTTCCAGAGCTCCTTCATGGCCCTCGGCGACGGCACCCACAAACTCCCCGTCACCGCCGAACTGCGCAAAGCCATCAGCAAACAAGAGGGCGACACCGTCACGGTCCACCTCCAAGACCGCCTCCCCTCCTAGGCCGTGTGTCGAAAGTGGATCTTGAGTGGTGAATGATCACGGTTTATGGGGCGGGGAGATCTCACAGACGAGCAGTGGGCAGTGCTAGAGCCGTTGTTGCCGAGGGGGACGAAGGCAGGTCGGCCGCCCGTCTGGCCTCGTCGGCAGCTAATCGACGGCATACGGTTCCGGGTCCGGACCGGTATCCCGTGGCGGGACGTGGCCGCCGAGTACGGGCCGTGGGGCCGGGGCTACGACCTGTTCCGCCGATGGCTGCGGAACGGCACCTGGCACCGGATCGTCACCCGGCTCCAGTCCCTGGCCGACGCGAAGGGGGCGATCACGTGGGACCTGAATGTCGACTCCACGGTGTGCCCCGCATCGGACCGGGCCGGCCACGCGTCCGCCCCGATCGCGTGCGGGCCGATAATGCCTACGCCTCCCGCAAGAACCGCGCCTACCTACGCCGCCGTGGAATCCTCTGCACCATCCTCGACAAGGCCGACCAGGCCCTCAACCGCCGAAAGCCCGGCTCCCGCGGCGGCCGGCCGCCGCATTTCGACTCGGTCGACTACCGCGAGCGTCACGCTCTCGAGTGTGGAATCAACCGCCTCAAGCGCCACCGGGCGGTGGCCACCCGCTACGACAAGCTCGCGGTCCGCTTCGAGGCCACAGTCCTCGTCGCGGCCATCAACGAGTGGCTGTGATCAGCGCACGTTGCTACAGCTCGTAGTCCTGGGCCAGTTCCTCCCAGCGAATGCTGCGAAGCGCAAGGTCAGCATCCTCACCCGCCGGTACCGCCGGTGCTGGCTGGAACCAGGCGATGATGAGGGTGGAGCCGTCCATTGCCGGGTCGAGCGCCGTGGAGTTGAAGACGCCGACGCAGGCCACGGAAGGCAGCACTTCAACGGGACCGAAGGCGCCGCCGGTCTCGTCCGGGTACTCGCGCGAGGGCGGAACGAGATAGACCGGCATGGAGGGAAATGCAAGCTCGGCCTGCCGCTGGACCCAGCTGACCTTCCGGTCGTTGATGCGCTTGCACGGGTAGCCCTCCAGCATCCCCCCGTAGGTCGAAGACATCCGTAGCTCGGTAAGCCGGATCGATCGACCGGACAACAGGACTATGCGACCCAGTGACATGCCGACACCCTATGCGCACGATCCACTTCCGATACACGGCCTAGCCCCACCCCCGCCCTCAAAAAACCACAAGCCCACCACCCCGCCCATCCGCCACGATGCCCCCCATGCCCCACGCCCCTGCCCTGCCCTGCGACGGGATCACGTGTGCCGCTGCGAACTTCCGCAGCTGGTACCTGGAGTGGCTGACCGACCGGGAGGCCGCCGTCGGGGGCCGGCCTTCGTGACGGCGGCCGCGGGTGTGCGAACGGTGCGATAGGGGTGCCGAGTTGACGGCCCTGCGCGCTCTCGGTCGCGCGCCGCTATGACGTATGCGCGCCGCCCGCGATCGCGGCTCTGACGACGGTGGCGGTGTCGAAGGCGTCGCCCAGGGAGCACAGCACGTCGCCGTCTATCGCGTGCAGTTCGAGGCGGTGGACCTGACGCGTCGTGCCGCCCTGGCCGATGGCGACGGAGTCCTCGCGCTCGACGACGCGGATGTCCGGCCAGGCGTGGACGTCGATCCGGGCCGGGCGGGTGATGACGATGCCGCCGTCGAAGACGTGCAGCCGCGGGATGCGGTTGTCGCGGCGCTTCTCGTAACGGAACGCGGTGATCGGCAGCGCGAGGGCGAGGACGAGGAAGGTGACGCCGATCGAGGTGACCACCGGGTTGTACGGGTGGAGGACCAGGCCGATGCCGGGCGCGAGCAGGACGACCGCGAGGCCGAAGGCGACGCAGCCGACGTCACCGCCGCCGAGCGCGTGGACGGCGCGGGACTCGCCGAAGCCGTGCCTTTGGGCGAGTCGGGCGACTTCGCGCAGGGTGGCCGGGCCGTTCGTCCCCGCCGCGTCCCGCGAACCGCCGCCCGTATCCGTACCCGTACCCGCATTCGTACCGGCTGCCGCTCCCGCGTCCGTCATCGCCCCGCCGCCTCTCCCCCGCGCGCGGCCGCGTACCAACGGCCGTGCCTCTCCTGCTCCTTACCCGCGGGCGGGGGTGCCGTACCTCCACCTAGGAGGTACGGCTGCCTGTACGGCTACGCGTACGCCTATACGGCCGCGGCGCGCGGCTCGCGCCACATCGGCCACATGTGAGGCCCGTCCGGGAGGTCGATCGTGCGGCCGGTGAAGACGAAGCCGAGCCGCTCGTACAGGCCGCGGCTGCGCTCGCTGCTGGCCTCCAGATACGCGGACAGGCCGTCGCGGTCGCAGCGTTCGAGGACGGCGGAGATCAGTTCGGTGCCGCGGCTCTGGCCCTGCAACTCCGCGTCCACGGCGATGAGCAGCAGGTATTCGTGGGCGGGGCCCGTGGGGTGGCCCTCGCCGAGGATGCGGGCGATCTGCTCGACACGCTCGTTGTCCGGGTCGACCGCCTCGCGGAAGGCGGCGGGGTCGTCGTCGTCCGCGTGCGCCTGGGCGTCCTCGGGCGCGTCGGTGGTCGCGGGTATCGACATCCACAGGGCGACCGCCTTGCCGTCCTCCGTCATGTCGACGTAGCCGTCGGCGAGTACCTGGTCGGCGAAGGCGCCCATCAACGACGCGTGCTTGCGCAGCCGGTGCTCCGGGTCGGGGAAGACCCAGCTACTCACGGGGTCGTTCCTGAACACCTTGTCCAGCACCCCGACCACGACCTCCCGGTCGTCCGCCCCGGCCCTCCGGATCGCCACACCCATCGCCCTGTCCGCCCTTCACGTCGTCGTCCTGTGTCGTCTCACGTTGTCGGTGCGCGCTGCACCGCACGCGTCTGATCAACTGATCATGCGCGTACGGCGGTTGCAGCCTAGAGGGTGCGGCCCGGTGTGTCCGGGCGTGCCGGGGAAGAGGGCGGAGACGGTCCTTCTCCGCGGGGCCGGAGGTTCAGACCGTACGCACCTGGACGACGGCGTACGTCCCGCTCGTACGCCAAGCCGCGCCGTTCGCCGCGCTGTTGGCGTCGAGCGCGGTGACCGTACCGGCGTCGAGGCCGACGATCACATCGGACTTGAGGGTGCGCAGGGCGGCCAGCGGACTCGGGAAGTAGCCGGTGGGCAGGGAGAATGCGGTCGTCGGGGACCACAGGCGGTCGCCCACCAGGCGGCGGTAGTTGAGGTCGCCCTTGAGCACCGTCAGTGTGGCGCGGCCCAGTTCGGCCCGCAGATCGGCGGGCATGTCGGCGTACGGCAGCGGCGCGCAGGCGAACGGGTGCGCGCGGACGGCGAGTCGGCCGGTGCCCAGCGCCGACCACAGCCGGGCGCCGGTCTCCCGCGCTCTGCGGCCCGGTGCCTGCCCGATCCGGCGCAGGCAGTCGACGACGTCCGAGGTCGTCGCGTCCGAGACGAAGTACGGGTACGGCTTCACGTGCAGGACCGCGGTGGCGGCGCGGCCGGTGTGCAGGAGATGGTCGATCAGGATCAGGTCGGGGATCAGCTCGCGGCCCGCGTTGTCGGCGATCACGGTCACCGCCGCGGTGCCGGGCGGGGCGGCGGCGAGGTGCCGCCAGAGGGCGGCGCTGTCGTCGGCGAGGAGGTCGTCGGAGGGGGTGCTTGTGGGGGCGTGGGTGGGGGACGCGTGCGCGGAGGACGTGTTCGTGGAGGACGCTTCCGCCGTAGGAGCTTCTGCCGAAGGCGCTTTCGTGGAGGACGCGTTCGCCGGAGACCCGTGCGCCGTAGGCCCGTTCGCGGAGATGCGGAAGCCGAGGTCCGCGCGGTTGCCCCACAGGGCGCCATGGAGGACGGCGCGGTCCCGGTCGTCCGGGGCGAGGTCGTCGAGCGCGTCGAGGGCGGCCAGTTCGTCGGCGACCTCGGGCCCGGTCAACTCGGCGCGCTTGAACGGCGCGAAGGGGTCGACGCCCTGCCACGGCCCCGGCCCGAAGTAGCCGACCGCGTCCAGCAGCCTGCGGTAGAAGTAGCTCTCGGCCCACAGGAAGGGCACCTCGTACCACGACGCACGGCCGACGTACGCCTCCGCGCCCCATTCCGCCCACCGTCGGACGCCGTCGGCGCGGGTGTCGGTGCCGGTGCGGGTGTCGGTGCCGGTGTGGGTGCCGGTGTGGGTCGACAGCGGGCCGATCGGCGGGCCCGAGGTCGCGTCGGCCGACGCGGGCGCGGCCGTCTCCTCCGCGAGCGCGTCGAGTGCGCGGCGCTGCTCGGGCGGGTACGGGAAGGCGTCCGCTACCTGCCTGATCAGCGCCGGGTGGCGGTCGGCCAGCACGCTCCTGGCGAAGGAGCCGGGCGTACCGCTCATGACGACGGGGGCGGCGGGGGCCGCGGGGTCTGACAGGTCGGCGGGGTCTGAGAGGCCGGATGGGCCGGACGGGCCGGATTCGGGCGGGACGTCTCCTGTTTCGCGCACCGTTCAAGAATGGCAGGGGGTGGGGCTGGCCCCACCTCCGACCGGCCGGGCTGCCGGATGCCGCGAGAGGGGTGCCGAGCGGGATCGTCTAGGCATCAGGACGGAACGGTCCCCACCGCGATGATTCGAGGCCAGCGATGACCGCCAGCACATTCCCCCACGCCACTCAGAGCGCCGCCGCTCAGGCGTCCGCCACTCAGGCGTCCACCGCGCAGCCGCACTCCTCTCCTCCCGCCGCCGCGTCGCAGGCCCGGTCCGGCCTGCTGTCGGCTCCGGACGCCGGGCATCCCGCGTACGGTTCGCCCGCGAAGGGTCCAGGACCCGGCCGCGTCCCGCCCGGCTTCTGGCGCGCGCCCTTCTCCGCCGTCACCTTCCGCGAGGTCGGTTACGCGCTCACGTCGCTGCCGATCGCCATCGCCGGATTCGTCTTCGCCGTCACGATGTTCGCCGTCGGCACCAGCCTCGTCCTCACCGCGATCGGGGTGCCCGTCCTGGCCGCGATGCTGACCGGGGCCCGCGCGCTCGGCGGCGCCGAACGCGCCCGCGCCAGGAGCCGGCTCTCCCTCCGCGTCGGCGAGCCCGCCCCCGTACCCGCGCCCCGTACCCCCGGCCGCTGGGCCGCCATGACCGCCAGGCTCCGCGACGCCTCGGCCTGGAAGGCCCTCCTCTTCCAGGTCCTCATGTTCCCCTGGCGCGTCGCGAGTTTCGTCCTCACCCTGACCTTCCTCGTCACCGGCTGGACCGTCGCCTTCTACCCCGCCTACGCCTGGGTCTTCCCCCGTTACGTCGACTGGCCCGGTTACCGCCTCTTCGAGTACACCTCCGGCGGCGTCCACCACGCCTACTACCTCTCCTCCCCCCTCCAGATCGCCGGCGCCTCCCTCCTCGGCCTCCTCCTCGTCTTCCTCACCCCGCCCCTCGTCCGCGCCCTCACCACCGTCGACCGCGCCGCAATCCGCTCCCTGCTGTCGTAGGGCGGGGCCCGCGCCCGCGCGAAATGAGGGACCGCACCCCGCAGAGGGGCCGTCATACTGGGCGCCTGGCCAGACGGGGGACGCGAGGAGGCGGCTGGGCGTGCAAGGCCCGAACGACACGAGCGGCACGAGCGATACGAACGGCGCGAGCGCCTCGAACGGCTCCAACGGCACAGCGACAGGCGCCGACGCGAAAGCGACCCGCATCGGAAGCTACGTCGTCGTTCGCAAGCTCGGCGAAGGCGGAATGGGCCTGGTCTACCTGGCCCGTTCGCGGGGAGGCCGCCACGTGGCGGTAAAGGTGGCGCGGCCGGAACTGGCCGCGGACCCGTCCTTCAGGGAGCGCTTCCGCGCCGAGGTCGCCGCGGCGCGCATGGTGGGAGGTTTCCACACGGCGCCGGTGGTGGACGCGGACCCGGACGCGGAGGCCCCGTGGCTGGCGACGGCGTACGTGCAAGGTCCGACGCTCGGCCAACTGCTCGCCGCGCGGGGCCCGATGGGCGAAGTACAGCTCAAGGCGCTGGGCGCCGCGCTCGCCGAGGCGCTGGAGGCGATCCACCGCTGCGGTCTGGTGCATCGCGATCTCAAACCAGGCAACATCATCATGGCCGAAGACGGCCCGCGCGTACTGGACTTCGGCATCTCACGCGCCGTCGAGAACACCCGGATCACCACCACGGGCACCTCCTTCGGCACCCCCGGCTTCCTCGCCCCCGAGCAGGCCGAGGGCCGTGACGTGGACGGCGCCGCCGACATCTTCGCGCTCGGCGCGGTCCTGGTGGCCGCCGCGGGCGGCAGCGCTTTTGGCGGCGGCACCCCGGTCGCCCTGATGTACCGCTCCGTGCACCACGAGGCCGACGTCTCCGCGGTCCCGGAGGCGATCCGCCCGATGGTCGCGGCCTGCCTCACGAAGGAGCCGTCCCACCGCCCGAGCACGGACCAACTCCTCGACTGGTTCGGCGATTCGGGTACGGCCGAGGCGGGTACGGGCGACGCCCCGCACCGCACCGGGGACGCGGCCCCCCGTACCTCGGACCCGCGGACTCCCGTACCCACGCCTCATCCGGCCGCCGCCAACCCGTACGCCTCAGGGGTCGTTCCGCCGCCTCCCTCGTACGCGCCCAGCGTCCCCGGGCCGTCGATCCCGGCGTCGACCTCGCCGTCGACCTCGCCGTCGACCTCGCTGGCCACGGCCTACCCGGCGCATTCGCCCGCCCCGGTCCCGGGCGTCCCGGCCTGGTCGCCAGAGGACGACGTCCCCGAATTCCTGGCGATGGACCGGAAGAACGCACTACTTGCGGACGATTACGGCATCTCCCTCGGCGAGAACGGCCAGACCGTCGACCTCCCCTGGCCGATGATCCGTTTCGCCGAGTGCGTCGTGGAGGACCACGAATCCGTCTTCCGGATGGCCGTCGTCCTGACGAACGGCACCATCCGCACCGGCCGCGTGTCCAGCCGCAGCCTGGCCGAACTGACCGAGTGGGCCATGCGGTTCACCCTGGTGCGCGACCGCTACCTGCGCCAGTAGCCGTTTCCCACGGCCGCAGCGGTGAGTCGCGCGGGCGCCAACTCCGTATCCAGCGAAGGCGCGAAGGCCCCGCACCTCCGCTTCCACGACGGCTCGGAGCCGCGCGCGCCGCCCCGGCCCGGAAGCCGGACGCGTATCCGACGCGGACCGGCGACCGCCCGAAATGCCCCGCCACGCACCGCTTGTCACGCACGCTTGGCGTGTGGGCCGACCGTTTCCGGGGTCGGACGGGCAAGCGAGGCGAGGGAGACGGCCATGGGCGAGGCGGCGCGGGACACGGGGACGGGCACGGCAGCGGGCGCGGGTACGGGCTCCGGCACGGGCTCGGGCTCCGCCGAAGGCTCGGGCACAGGATCAGGCGCCGATTCCGGCACGGGCTCCGGCGAGGGCTCCGGTATCGGCTCCGGTACGGGCACGGCCGCAGGCAGGATCGTCGTCGGGGTCGACGGCTCGGAACCGTCGCTCAAGGCGCTGCGCTGGGCCGCGCGGCAGGCGGCCCTGACCGGCGCCGCGCTGGAAGCGGTCATCGCGTGGGAGATGCCGTCGGCGTACGGCTGGGCCGGGCTGCCGGGGCTGCCCGACGACGTCGATCTGGAGGCCAACGCGGACCAGATCCTGGCGCGGGCCGTCGAGGCGGCCCTCACGCCCGAACAGGCAGCGACCGTCACCCGCCGTACCGTGCTCGGCAACCCGGCCCAGGCCATCCTCGACAGCGGCGAGGGCGCCGACCTGATCGTGGTGGGCGTGCGCGGCCACGGTACCTTCCGCTCCACCCTCCTCGGCTCGGTCAGCCACACGGTCACCGTGCACGCCTCGTGCCCCGTCGTGGTCGTACGCGGCACGGCGGGCACGGCCCCCGCGGGCGGCGCGTCGTAACGGCGGGGCGATGATCCGCGGCGGCCGGGGCACGGAGTTATCCACAGGCTGTGAAGAGTGGGTGCCCGAATGTGGTCGGGGCGGAGCATCATGGGGGCATGAACGAGGTCACCGGATCCCCGGCGGGGTCCATGCCGGAGTGGGAGAAGCGCTTTCGGGCGCCGCGGGTCGGGCTGCCCGAGTGGGCCGAGGACGCCCCGGACCGCAGCCTGTTCGTGTCGAACGTGACGGGGACGTACGAGCTGTACGCCTGGGACCGGACGACGGGCGGGCGACGGCAGGTCACCGACCGGCCGAACGGAACGACGGACGGCACGCTGAGCCGGGACGGCGCGTGGGTGTGGTGGTTCTCGGACACGGACGGGGACGAGTTCGGGATATGGATGCGGCAGCCCTTCGCGGGCGGTGAGGACGTACCGGCGGCGCCCGGTCTGGAGGCGTCCTACCCGGCCGGTCTCGCGCTGGGCCCCGGCGGCCTGGCCGTGGTCGGGCGGTCCACCGACGACGAGGGCACGTCGGTGTACGTGGTGCGGCCGGACAGCGAGCCGGTCGAGGTCTACCGGCACGCGGAGTCGGCGAGCGTCGGCGACCTCTCGGAGGACGGCACGCTGGTCGTGATCGAGCACACCGAGCACGGCGACGCGATGCACAGCGCGCTGCGGGTGCTGTCGGTCGCGGACGGCTCGACGGTCGCGGAGCTGGACGACACCGACGGCGGCCGGGCCGAGCTGGGCCTGGACTGCCTGGGATTCGCCCCCGTCGTCGGCGACACCCGCCTCCTGGTCGGACACCAGCGGTCCGGCCGCTGGCTGCCGATGATCTGGGACACCGCGACCGGCGTGGAGACGCGGCTGGCCATAGACCTGCCCGGCGACGTGCACGCCGAGTGGTATCCGGACGGCTCGGCGCTGCTGGTCGTCCACGACTACCAGGCGCGCGGCGAGATGTTCCGGTACGACCTGGCGGCCGGCACCCTGGCGCGGCTCGACACCCCGCCGGGTTCGGTCAGCGGCGCCACCGCCCGGCCCGACGGGACGGTGGAGTACCTGTGGTCGTCGGCGCAGCGCCCGCCCGCGGTGCGGTCCACGACCGGCGCCGTCGTGCTGGAGGCGCCGGGGCTGCGGGCGCCGGAGTCGGTGCCGGTGGAGGACGCGTGGGTGGAGGGTCCCGGCGGCCGGATCCACGCGCTGGTCCAGAAGCCGGTCGGCGAGGGGCCGTTCCCGACCGTGTTCGAGATCCACGGCGGTCCCACCTGGCACGACTCGGACTCCTTCGCGGCGGGTCCCGCGGCCTGGGTCGACCACGGCTTCGCGGTGGTCCGGGTCAACTACCGCGGTTCGACCGGCTACGGCCGGGAGTGGACGGACGCGCTCAAGCACCGCGTCGGCCTGATCGAGCTGGAGGACATCGCGGCGGTCCGCGAGTGGGCCGTGTCCTCGGGCCTCGCCGACCCGCGGCGGCTGGTCCTGTCCGGCGGCTCCTGGGGCGGCTATCTGACCCTGCTGGGCCTCGGCACCCAGCCGGAGGCGTGGACGGTGGGCATAGCGGCGGTCCCGGTCGCCGACTACGTGGCCGCGTACGCCGACGAGATGGAGGCCCTCAAGTCGCTGGACCGCACCTTCTTCGGCGGCTCCCCCGAGGAGGTCCCCGCCCGCTTCGAGGCGTCCTCCCCGCTCACCTACGTCGAGCGGGTCGCCGCCCCCGTCTACATCAGCGCGGGCATGAACGACCCGCGCTGCCCGATACGCCAGATCGACAACTACGTCGAGCGGCTGCGGGAGCTGGACAAGCCGCACGAGGTGTACCGGTACGACGCGGGGCACGGTTCGCTGGTCGTGGAGGAGCGGATCAAACAGGTCCGTCTGGAACTGGCCTTCGCGCTGAAGCACGCGGGCGGGTAGGCGGTGGGGCGGTAGGGGGCCGGTGGCCGACCGGGGTTGGACCAGCGCGGGTCCGCCCCCGGGCCAGCCCCGGGCCTCCGGCCAAGCGGCCGGGCGGGCGGATGCGCGTACGGCCGGACAGCTGGACGTGCGCCTCGGCGTACGAAAGGCGTCCGGACAGTCAGCCGGGCCAGCGCACGGCTGGACGTGCGGCCAGGGTGCGCCTCGGCGTACGGCTCCAGGCGTCGGCGGACACAGACGCGCTGACCACAGCGTCCGCCCGGTCCGCGCCGGAGGCGTCCGGCCCTAGGCGTCGGCGGACGCAGACGCGCTGGCCACAGCGTCTGCCCGGCCCGCGCCGGAGGCGTCCGGCCCTGATTCCGCCTTCGGCCCGGACCCCGGCTCGTCGTCACCGTCGTCGGGAACGAGACCCAGCGCGGCGTCGGCGCGTGTCTCGGCCTCGCGGCGGGCCAGTCGGAACCACATGAAGACGACGAAGCCGGCGAAGACGAACCACTCACCGGTGTAGCCGAGGTTCTGGAACGCCTTGATGTCCAGGCCGCTGTTGGGGGCCGCCGCCGGGGGCACCGCCTTCAGCGGCGCGGCGGGGTCGCTCGCGGTGATCCAGCCGCTGTAGACGGGGTACGGCAGCACATTGACCAGCGAGGCGGCGCTGATCATGCCGAGCTGTCCGGAGGGCAGCGCGCCGTTGGACTGCACGCCGTCGGTGCCGGTGCTCTCCGGGTACTGGAGCGCGCCGGTCACAGTGACCTCGCCGGTCGGCGCGGCCGGTACGGCACCGGTACGCGCGGCGGCGGAGGCGTCGCCCGGCAGCCAGCCGCGGACGACGGGCAGGGCGGCGCCGTCCGCGCCGACCCGCAGGGGGGTCAGTACGTAGTAGCCGTCGTGGCCGTCGAGGGTGCGGCCCGGGACCAGGAGCTGATGGGAGGAGTCGTAGCGGCCGGTCGCGCTGACCGAACGACCCGAGGCGCCGTCGGGCACCTGGGTGCGCGGCTGCGGCAGCAGTGTCGCCAACGGCACCGCCGCCTCGGCGACGGCCTTGCCCTGGGCGTGCTCGGCGCTCTTGTGGGAGTCGACCCGCAGCTCGAACCGGCTCAACTGCCAACTGCCCATGAAGACGCAGAACGGCACGGCGAGCAGCGACAGCACGCTGACCGCCAGCCAGCGCGGGGTGAGCAGGAACCGGTACACACCACAACGGTACGGGGGGCTGTTCGCGGCCCCGCAACCGGGGACCCGCACCGGCCCGGAGCCGACGCAGGGCGCGCGGCCAGGCGCAGGGCTCGGCCCCCGGTGACCAGGAGCGCCGGTCCTGGTCCCGCGAGGTGCGGGGAGGGGGTCAGGGAGAGTTCCCCGAAGTCGCCGCAGTACCCGCAATACCCGCAGTGCCCGAAGGCCCTACGAGCCGGAGCCGGTCGCTCCCGAGTCGGTTCCGGTGCCGCCGCTCGTCCCCGTACCGGGGGTGGTGTTGCCGCTGGTGGTGCCGGGGAGCGCGGCCGTCGTGTAGAGGGTGCCCGCGCAGGCGTTCTGGATGACGGGGCCGTCGACGACGGGGGCGCCCGCGGCCGGGGTGTGGTTGAGGGCGACGCTGCCGGGGGGCGGGCTGGTCGGCGGGTCACCGCTGCCCAGCTGGGTGGAGGCGCCGTTGCTGCCGCTGCCACTGCCCGTGCCGGTGCCCGGGTCGGAGCCGGTGGGGCCGCCGGTGCTCGCGGGGTCGCTCGACGTCGGCGTGGGCGTCGGGGTGGTCGGCGGCGTGGTGGGCGTCGTGGGGCAACCGCCGGTGCCGTTGCCCGCGGGGATCCACGCGAACTGCACCTCGTAGGTGTCGCCCGGTGCGAGCACCACGGGTCCGTCGACGCCGGAGGGCAGCCTGCTCGCCGGGTCGCCCGGGGTGTGGCCGACGACCTGGATACGGGAGGGGTCGGCCGAGCCCTCGGCGAGGACCTGCACCTGCCCGCTGCCGGGGACCGTACAGGGGACGCCGGAGACGTTGGCGACGCGGAACCAGCCGTAGACGCGGCCGGAGGAGTCCGGGGAGTCGGCGGAGCTGGTGCCCTGGCCGAGCTGGACGCTGGAGCAGTCGGGCGCGGAGACCGCCGCCGAGTCCGAGGGGGTGGTGGTGGCGGGCGGCGGATCGTCGGTGGGGCTCTTCGTCGAGGTGCCCGCGCCGCCGGTGCCGGTGGCCGCCTGGCCCGAGGAGGGGCCGCCCGCCCAGTAGTTGGTGTGGCCGTCCTGGCCGGGGGCGGAGGCGTGGGTGCTGGAGACGTTCGCCGGGAGGGCGTTGGTGCTGCTGGAGGTGTCGGCGGCGTGGATCAGCGCGGGCACCGCCATGCCGGCCAGGACCACGGCCGCGGCGGCACCGGCCAGCGCCTGCCGACGGTGCTGCCTGCGGGCCGGGACCGCGCGCCGCAGGTGGTCGAGCGCCTCGGGGGACGCCTCTATGCCCTGGACGGCGTTGTGCAGCAGCGCCCGCAGCGCCGCCTCCTCCGGGGTGTGCTCGACGCCGTCGGCACTGTCGAGGTCGAGTTCGAGACTGGCGAAGTCGAAGCCGCCGTCGAGGCCGAAGAGGCCGTCGGTACCGGAGCCGTAGCCGGACGCACTGTCGGAGCCCGAGGCGGAAGTGCGGTCGGAGCCGGAGCCCGAGGCGGAAGCGCCGTCCGAGCCCGAGGCGTCAGCGGCGTCGGGGGAGCCGAAGCCCAGGTCGCGGCCCCGGCCCTCGCCGTGGTCCGCGCCCTTGCCCTGGTCCTGATCCTGGTTCTTGTTCTGGTCTTCCATACCGTGCGCGTCGTCGGGGGTGGTCATGCCGTCGCCTCCATCGCGACGCGCAGCGCCGCGATGCCTCGCGAACCGTACGCCTTCACCGAGCCCAGGGAGATACCCAGGGTCTCGGCGACCTGCGCCTCGGTCATGTCGGCGAAGTATCGCAGCACCAGCACCTCGCGCTGCCTGCGCTGAAGCGTACGCATCGCGGCCTTGAGCTGGTCGCGCTCCAGGATCTCGTACGCGCCCTCCTCCGCGCTCGCCATGTCGGGCATCGGCTTGGAGAGCAGCTTCAGGCCCAGGATGCGGCGGCGCAGGGCGGAGCGGGAGAGGTTGACGACCGTCTGGCGCAGATAGGCCAGGGTCTTCTCCGGCTCGCGGACCCGGCTGCGGGCGGAGTGCACCCGGATGAACGCCTCCTGGACCACGTCCTCGCAGGAGGCCGTGTCGTCCAGCAGCAGCGCGGCGAGGCCGAGCAGTGAACGGTAGTGCGCGCGGTAGGTCTCGGTGAGGTGGTCGACCGTGGTGCCTACTGCCATCGCCGAGTCAGAGTCCTCGCCTTCCGCGGCCGTGACCCGCACGACCGGCCAGGGCGCGATCACCGGGATGCCACCGGAGAGCGCACCGGACGCCGACGTGCGTGGACGCGGCAGCCGGGGCGGCGTGATCGTCCCGTGCCGTCCGAATGCCGTCTCGATACCCAGTGCCTCCGCCACGACTGTTGGACACGCATCCCCCCCTCAGGGTTGTACGCGCAAGACACGCCGCTCGACGGAGCGTCAAATATCCCCATGCGTACCAGCTCTTCCTCAACGCCCTGTTTGCACCGACGCTTCCCCCCGGACCACGCTCGGTGTGCAGCACCTTAGGGACCAGACCATAGGGCAGTGCGCTGACACAAAGACGCTCCCCCGAGCGAGTCGGTTCCCGCGGGGGAATGCAAAGTCTCCAACGTTCGGGTACGTGAGTTCAAGTGGTCCAGACCAGCAACTTCGTCCCCGGGCACATTGCCGAGGACGCGCCCGAGCGGCCTCAGACGGCGATGTCCGCCGCCACCACCTCGGCGATCTGGACGGCGTTCAGCGCCGCGCCCTTGCGCAGATTGTCGCCGCAGACGAACAGTTCGAGGGCGCACGGGTCGTCGAGCGAGCGCCGTACGCGCCCCACCCACGTGGGATCGGTGCCGACCGCGTCCGCGGGCGTCGGGAACTCACCCTGCCCCGGGTCGTCGGAGACCACGACACCCGGCGCGTTCCGCAGGATCTCGTGCGCCCGCGCGACCGTCACCTCGTTCTCGAAGCGCGCGTGCACCGACAGCGAGTGGGTCGTGATCACCGGGACCCGTACGCAGGTCGCCGTGGCCCGCAGACGGGGCAGCCCGAGGATCTTGCGCGACTCGTTGCGTACCTTCATCTCCTCCGACGACCAGCCGTCGTCGCCCGCGAGCGAGCCCGCCCACGGCACCACATTGAGCGCCAGCGGCGCCGCGAACGGCCCGAAGTCGCCCACCGTGCGGCGCAGATCGCCCGCCTGCGTGCCCGCGTCCGTCCCCGCGACCTTCGTCATCTGGTCGCGCAGCGCCGCGATCCCGGCCTGCCCGGCGCCCGAGGCCGCCTGGTACGACGAGACGATCAGCTCGGTCAGCCCGAACTCGGCGTGCAGCGCGCCGACCGCCACGATCATCGACAGCGTCGTGCAGTTGGGATTGGCGACGATGCCGCGCGGGCGCATCCGTACCGCGTGCGCGTTGACCTCGGGCACCACCAGCGGCACCTCGTCGTCCATCCGGAAGGCGCCCGAATTGTCCACCACGACCACGCCCTTGGCCGCCGCGATCGGCGCCCACCGCGCGGCCACCTCGTCGGGCACGTCGAAGAGCGCGACATCGATCCCGTCGAAGGCCGCCTCGTCGAGCGCGACGACCTCCGCCTCGGTGCCGCGCACCGGCAGCAGCCGCCCGGCCGAGCGCGCGGACGCGACCAGCCGGATCTCCCCCCACACGTCCTGGCGCGTGCTGAGGAGTTCGCGCACCACCGTGCCGACCGCTCCCGTCGCCCCCACCACGGCGAGCGACGGTCGCGGCGCGGCGCTCATCGCCCGGTCCCTCCGTAGACGACCGCTTCGTCGCTGTCGCTGTCCAGGCCGAACGCCGAGTGCACGGCCTGCACGGCGGGCTTCACGTCGTCGACCCGGGTCACCACCGAGATACGGATCTCGGATGTCGAGATCAGCTCGATGTTGACGCCCGCGTTGGACAGCGCCTCGAAGAAGGTCGCCGTGACACCGGGGTTGGTCTTCATGCCCGCGCCGACCAGCGAGATCTTGCCGATCTGGTCGTCGTAGCGCAGCGAGTCGAAGGCGATGACCGTCTGCGCCTTGGTCAGCGCCGCCATCGCCTTCTGGCCCTCGGCCTTGGGGAGCGTGAAGGAGATGTCGGTGAGCGCGGTGGCCGCGGCCGACACGTTCTGGACGATCATGTCGATGTTGATCTCGGCGTCCGCGATGGCCCGGAAGATCGTCGCCGCCTCGCCCGGCTTGTCCGGCACGCCGACCACCGTGATCTTGGCCTCGGACGTGTCGTGCGAGACGCCGGAGATGATCGCCTGCTCCATCGGACTGTCTCCCTGTGCTGACTCGTACGCGGCACGCGCTTGCTGCGGTCGCGGAAGGTTCGCGGGCCGTTCGCTGCTCACCCAGGTGCCGGGCAGCCCGGAGAACGACGACCGTACGTGGATCGGGATGTTGTAGCGGCGCGCGTACTCCACACACCGGTGCAGCAGCACCTTGGAGCCGGAACTGGCCAGCTCCAGCATGTCCTCGAAGGCGATCCAGTCCATCTTGCGGGCCTTCTTGACCACCCGCGGGTCGGCCGTGAAGACGCCGTCGACGTCCGTGTAGATCTCGCACACCTCGGCGTCCAGCGCCGCCGCCAGCGCCACCGCGGTGGTGTCCGAGCCGCCGCGCCCGAGCGTGGTGATGTCCTTCTTGTCCTGCGAGACGCCCTGGAATCCGGCGACGATCGCGATGTTGCCCTCGTCCAGCGCCGTACGGATACGGCCGGGCGTGACGTCGATGATCCGCGCCTTGTTGTGCACCGAGTCGGTGATCACCCCGGCCTGGCTGCCGGTGAACGACTGCGCCTCGTGCCCGAGGTTCTTGATCGCCATCGCCAGCAGCGCCATCGAGATGCGCTCACCGGCGGTCAGCAGCATGTCGAACTCGCGCCCCGCGGGAATCGGTGACACCTGCTCCGCGAGATCGATCAGCTCGTCCGTCGTGTCGCCCATCGCGGACACCACGACGACCACTTGGTGGCCCGCCTTCTTGGTGTCGACGATCCGTCGGGCGACGCGCTTGATGCCTTCGGCATCGGCGACGGAGGAGCCGCCGTACTTCTGCACGACAAGGCCCACGTGCGCTCCTCGCTCAGGGATTCCCAGGGGGTGCCGGGGGATTTCCAGGGGTTGTTGCGGTCGGCCCAGTTTAACGAGCAGGCACGATCCGCCCCGCACGTATCGCATGGTGAGATACGTCGCCCGAGGCGTGATCAGCCGCAAGTTTTACGGCCGGAGGCGCGGGGGCGTCCTACGTCGCCGGGCGCAGCCCCAGCGTCCCCAGCTCGGCCTCCATGACCTTGCCCGCCTCCTCGGCCAGCTCCTCCTCGTCGTCCCCGTCGCCGCCGGTGTCCAGGCCGTCCAGCTCGTCCAGCGGGCTGTCCAGCCGTACGTGGGCCACGAGCGACTGGAGCGCGCGCAGGCTGGCACTGGCCGTGGAGCCCCAGTTGGACAGGTACGAGAACTGCCACCACCACAGCGCCTCGGAGATCCTCCCGGCCCTGAAGTGCGCGAGGCCGTGTGTGAGATCGGCCACGACATCGGCCATGTCGTCGGAGATACGGCAGGCCACCGGCGTCGACCGCGGCACGTACGGGTCGAAGACCTCGGAGTAGACGTCGATCGGTTCGAGGAGCGCCGCGAGCCGCTGCCGCAGGTCGTCCTCGTCCGGCTCGGGACCGACGTCCGGCTCGTACCGCTCGTCCGGGACGATGTCCTCGTGCGCGCCGAGCCGGCCGCCGGCCAGCAGGAGCTGCGAGACCTCCAGCAGCAGGTACGGGACCGCGCTGTCCGGATCGTCGCCCTTGGCGACCTCGCGGACCGAGAGGATGAAGCTCTCGATCTGGTCCGCGATCTGTACGGCGAACTCGTCCGGTTCCTGCTCCGTGCCCGCCACGTCCTGTGCCCGACCCCGCATCTGGTCCTGCTTCTGCTTCCGGTCCTGCCTCTGGCCCTGCGCCTGAGCCTGCTTCTGGCCCTGCGCCTGAGCCTGCTTCTGGCCCTGGTCCTGGTCCTGCTTCTTCGTCACGGTCTCAGACATCCAGCAACCGCCTCCCTTCGAAGGCCCGCCCCAGCGTGACCTCGTCCGCGTACTCCAAGTCACCGCCCACGGGGAGGCCGCTGGCCAGTCGCGTGACCCGCAGTCCCATGGGCTTCACCATCCGGGCCAGGTACGTCGCTGTCGCCTCGCCCTCCAGATTCGGGTCCGTCGCGAGGATCAGCTCGGTGACGGTGCCGTCCGCGAGACGGCTCAGCAGCTCCCTTATCCGCAGGTCGTCGGGGCCGACGCCCTCGATCGGGCTGATCGCGCCGCCGAGCACGTGGTACTTCCCGCGGAACTCGCGGGTCCGCTCGACCGCCACCACGTCCTTCGGCTCCTCGACCACACAGATCACCGAGGGGTCGCGGCGCGGGTCACGGCAGACCCGGCACTGCTCGTCCTGCGCGACATTGCCGCACACCCCGCAGAACCGCACCTTCGCCTTCACCTCGGACAGCACGTGCGCGAGGCGCCGTACGTCCGCCGGATCGGCCTGAAGGATGTGGAAGGCGATCCGCTGGGCGCTCTTGGGACCCACACCGGGCAGCCTGCCCAGTTCGTCGATCAGGTCCTGGACCACGCCTTCGTACACGCCGACGAGCCTTCCTCACGGTTTCCGCGGTTCTCCGGTGGGGTTTCCGGAGGGGTCAGAACGGGAGGCCGGGCATGCCGCCCAGCCCCTGGGCGAGCGGGCCGAGCTTGGCCTGCTGGATCGCCTGCGCCGCCTCGTTCGCGTTGTGCACCGCGGCGACCACCAGATCGGCGAGCGTCTCGGTGTCGTCGGGGTCGACCGCCTTGGGGTCGATGACCAGGCCGCGCAGCTCACCGGCGCCGGTCACCTTCGCGGTGACCAGGCCGCCGCCCGCGGAGCCCTCGACCTCGGTCTCGGCCAGCTCCTGCTGGGCCGTGGCGAGGTCCTGCTGCATCTTCTGGGCCTGCTGGAGCAGCGCCTGCATGTTCGGCTGACCACCGGGAATCACGGTTTCACTCCTGACTGGCGTCTGCGGTGCGGTGCCACCTTTTTCGTGACAGGGCGAGCCTACGTGTTCGTACGGCCCAGCGCCCTACGCCGTACGGAGGATCGGAACCGGGCGGAGACCACCCGACGGGAGTACAACGCGTCCACCAGCGGTGGGGTGCCCGAATCCGGTGGTGAACTCGGCCGGGGACGGGTCGGGTCGTGGGCCGAGTCCTGGGCCGAGTCCTGGGCCGCGGACGCGGTCGGGCCCCGCGCCGTGCGTTCAGCCGTGCACCCGCGCCGTGCCCTGTGCGCCGCGCCCTCAGTCGTGCGCGATCTCCTCTATGACCGTGGCGCCCAACTCCCGCACGAAGAGGTCGTGGCCGCTGAGCGCGGAGTCGACGAGATCCGGGTCGTCGTCCTCGGGGACGTCGTCCTCCAGCGGAGGCGGCATGTCGTCCATGGGGGGCGGCCCGGACTGGTAGGACGCGGACGGTGCCTGGGACGAGGAGTGGGACTGGTACTGGCCTTGGCCCGGCCCCTGGTCGTGCCCGTATCCCTGTCCCTGGCCCTGGGACGAAGGGGGTCCGGCCTGGAAGTCCGGTCTCGGGGCGCCCTGGGGCCGGTCCTGCCCGGGGCGACCGGCCGACGGCTGCGGCGGGCCCGAGGGGCGGGGCGCGCCACCGCCGCCTCCGTAACCGCCGCCTCCGCCCTGCCCGCCCGCGCTCCCGGCGCCGCCGCCCCCGTTCGGGGCCACGATCGCCTCGATCTTCCACTGCACGCCGAGCGCGTCGCTGATGGCGGCCTTGAGTACGTCCTCGCTGCCGCTGTTCGCGAAGCTGTTGCGGGCGCCGGGGTTGTCGAAGCCGACCTGGAGGGTCTCCCCGTCGAAGCCCGCCACCTGGGCGTTGTTGAACAGCAGCATCCAGGTCAGGCGGCGGCGGTTCTTGACCGCCTCCAGGATGTCCGGCCACATCTGGCGCACCCGGCTGGGGTCGCCGAGCGAGGCGGTCGGGGCGGGGGCCTGCGCCTGGGTCTGGGCCTGCGCCGGTGGGTTCTGCGGCGCGGCGGGCGGGGGCGCCTGAGCCGGGGGCTGCGCCGGGGTCCGGTTCTGCGGCTGGCCGGGCGAGGCGGCGGACGGCCAGGCGCCGGGGCGCTGGGCGGGGGGTGCCTGGGCGGGCGGCACCTGGGCCGGGGGTGTCTGGGCGGGGGGCGGCGGCACGGGCGGTGCGGCGGGCGCGGCGGCCTCGGCGCCGGGTGCCTCGGAGGGTACGTACGCGGGTACGGCGGGGGCCGGGGGCTGGGCCTGCGGTTGGACCTGGTGCGGGGGCGGTGCCGGGGCGGGGGCGTACGCCGTACCGTTCTCGCCCGAGGTACGGCCGCCGCCGAGTGCGGCCCTGGCGGCGGCGGGTCCGACGGCCTGCGGCGCGCCCGCAGCCGTACCCGTGCCCGTACCCGTGCCGCTGGACGGGCCGCCGCCCTGGGCGAAACCGGCGGAGACCCCGGCGGCGACGCCGCGCTCCAGCCGTTCCAGGCGGGCCTGCAACGAGCGCTCGTCCTCGTAGGCGGCGGGCAGCAGCACGCGGGCGCAGATCAGCTCCAGTTGGAGGCGGGGCGAGGTGGCGCCGCGCATCTCCGTCAACCCCGTATTGACCAGGTCGGCGGCGCGGCTCAGCTCGGCGGCGCCCAGCACGGAGGCTTGCGCCTGCATCCGCTCCACCACGTCGCGCGGCGCGTCGATGAGGCCCTTGTCCACGGCGTCCGGGACGGCCGCGATGATCACCAGGTCCCGTAGCCGTTCCAGCAGGTCGGCGACGAAACGGCGCGGGTCGTGCCCGCCCTCGATCACCCGGTCGACGATCTCGAAGACCGCCGCCCCGTCCCCCGCGGCGATCCCGTCCACCACCTCGTCGAGCAGCGCGGCGTCCGTGTAGCCGAGCAGCGCGGTCGCCATGGCGTACGTCACGCCGTCGGCCGCCGCGCCCGCCAGCAACTGGTCCATGACCGACATCGAGTCACGTACCGACCCGGCCCCGGCCCGTACGACCAGCGGATACACCCCGTCCTCCACGGCGATGGCCTCGCGCTCGCACACCTGCGCCAGGTAGTCGCGCAGCGTGCCGGGCGGCACCAGCCGGAACGGATAGTGGTGCGTACGCGACCGGATCGTGCCGATGACCTTCTCCGGCTCGGTGGTCGCGAAGATGAACTTCAGGTGCTCCGGGGGCTCCTCGACCACCTTCAGCAGGGCGTTGAAGCCCTGCGGGCTGACCATGTGGGCCTCGTCGATGATGTAGATCTTGTACCGACTGCTGGCCGGGCTGAAGAACGCCTTCTCCCGCAGATCACGGGCGTCGTCCACACCGCCGTGCGACGCCGCGTCGATCTCGATCACGTCGATCGACCCCGCGCCGCCCCGCGCCAGGTCCACGCACGACTGGCACACCCCGCACGGCGTCGGCGTCGGCCCCTGCTCGCAGTTCAGGCACCGCGCCAGGATCCGCGCGCTCGTCGTCTTCCCGCAGCCTCGCGGCCCGCTGAACAGATACGCGTGATTGACCCGGTTGTTCCGCAGCGCCTGCTGCAACGGGTCAGTGACGTGCTCCTGTCCGATGACCTCGGCGAAGGACTCGGGACGGTAGCGGCGGTACAGAGCAAGGGACACGCCTACGAGGTTATCCGGGCCCACCGACATCCGGCCCCGTCATCCCCGCCGGCCCACGCGAAGACCCCCCACGCACCCGCCAGAGCCCACCTACCCTTGCTGCCTTCCGGCCCTGGGGGAGTTCAGCGAGATAGCGCCACGTGAGGGGCTGCCGCCCACCCTACCCGATCCCCCACCCCCCCATCGAGTTCGCAACCACCCCCCCACGCCCTGTACTGTTCCTCCCGGAGGATTCGCCTAGTGGCCTAGGGCGCACGCTTGGAAAGCGTGTTGGGGGCAACCCCTCACGAGTTCGAATCTCGTATCCTCCGCACCGGCCCACCAGGGCAGACGTGGCCCCCGACCGCCGAGCGGTCGGGGGCTTCGTCGTCCCGTGGTCTCAGTTCTGGTCTCAGTTACGTACGGGGAACGGCCGTGCATCCCCACGGACAGGCTTCGGCCGCTCTCCCCAGTATGGCCACGTCGGTCACCGGAGACACGATCGTCGACCGCACCGAAACTGCAACCCTCGCGGGCGACCAGAGCATGCGGCTCCGAGACAACCTGCGGGCCAGACGGGCTTCACGTCGACTCCTCGAAACCGCCAGCCCAAAGATCGACCACGGCCTCACGCTCGGGGGCCAAAATAGGATGCCCCGTGGCAACTCCACGGCTCCGAGACCCACCACCCGGATACGAGCAAGGACACCCCCAACTGATGGCAGTGACCCAGCAGGAGATCGAGAACCGGTTGTGGGACGCCGCCGATGAACTGCGCGTGGCGATGCCCGAAGCGCAGTACTCCTCGGTCGTCTTCCCTCTGATGTTCTGGAAGTACCTGTCGGATACCTGGGACCACACTCACCAGATCTTCCTCAAAGAGAACGAGGGCCTTGGCCTCTCAGCCGAAGAGGCCGACGAGGTCGAGTACAGCAACTACCAGACGTTCAAGATCCCCCTCATCTTCCCTGGCACTGTCGCCGAGAGCCGTGCCTCTTGGTCATCCATCCTCGCTACCGTGGCCCAGCACGGCCTCGGCCAACGGGTGCGCGCTTCCCTCCAGGCCATCGAGTCAGCCAACCCTGACAAGTTCTCTCGTCTGTTTGGGTCCATGGCCTGGACCTCGGAAGCGGTGCTGCCGGGGGAGGTACTGGCGTCGGTCATGCGGACGATGAACCGTGTCCCCAAGATGCACGAGGGCAACATGTCCCACGACGTGCTCGGTGGGGCGTACGAGTACCTACTCAAGCGGTTCTCGGACGGGTCCGGTACCCGTGCTGGCCAGTTCTTCACGCCGCGCGAGGTCGTCGAGCTGATCATCGAACTACTGGACCCCAAAAACCACGAGTCGGTGTACGACCCGACCTGCGGGTCAGGCGGCATGCTCATCGCCGCCGCGAACCTCCTGAAGGCCCACGGCGGGCGGGGATACACACTCAGCCTGAACGGCCAAGAGGCGGTAACAGACACTGCGGGTGTGGCTCGTATGAACCTCTTCATGCACAACCTGACCGAGTTCAAGGTCGAGGTCGGCGACACCCTGAGGGACCCGCGCTTCAAGAAGCCTGACGGGTCCGTGAAGCAATTCGACATGATCGTCGCCAATCCGCCCTACAGTCTGAAATGGAAGCCCTGGTCCAATGACCCGCGCGCCATTGGCGGGGTCGCCCCGCAGTCGTCAGCGGACTGGGCATTCGTGCAGCACATGATCGCCAGCATGAACCCGCAGAAGGGCCGCGCCGGTGTTGTGCTGCCGCACGGTGTCCTCTTCCGAGGCGGCCAGGAAGCAGCCATCCGCCAGCGCGTCCTGGACCACGATCTCTTGGAAGCCGTGATCGGGCTGCCCGCGAACCTCTTTTACAGCACGACGATTCCAACCTGCATCCTGGTATTCCGCGCCCCCGGTACCAAGGCCCCGGAGCGGAAGGACGGCGTGCTGTTCATCGACGCCTCCGCGCGGTTCACCAAAGCCAAGAACCGCAACGTTCTCACCGACGTAGACATCGCAAACGTCGTGACCGCCTACCACTCGCGCTCTGACGGTAGCGGAGAGGCTAACCTCTCGACACGGTTCGTCCCCACCACAGAGATCATGGCGAACGGCTACGACCTCAACATCGGCCGCTACATCAAGCAGGCCGCCGCTGAGCAGGAAGACCTCGGCACTCTCATCGACGCCTACAACATCGCCCGGGCTGAGCGTCAAAAGGCTGAGCAGCACATGCTCGCGGTCCTTTCTGCCGCTGGGATCGAGGGCTTCGATGAGTGACTGGCAGCAGATCAGCCTCGGTGGTCTGGAGTCTCCCGTGCGTCGCAAGGTAATTTCTCCGCCACAGGCACCGACGGCTTCGGCGAGTGACCGCTATCCGCTTCGTCCGCTCGGGGAAGTGATGCGCCTCGACATCCAGCGCACACCGATGAAGCCTGCAACCACCTACCGTCTAGCCGGTGTCCTGAATGCAGGGAAGGGGGTTGTCGCTAAGGGAGAACTCGACGGTGGAGATACAGAGTACGCAGCAATGAACGTGCTACGCGCCGACCAGGTCGTGATGCGAAAACTGACTGCGTGGGAAGGGCCAATCACCGTTGTACCTGCCGAGTTCGACGGATTCGTCGTCAGCAATGAGTTCCCGACGTTCACGCTTGGTCCAGAACTCATGCCCGACTGGATGAGGCACGTTTGTGGCTCACCGAGACTGTGGGCAGAGATGAAAAACCGAGTGAGCGGGACAGTCCAACGGCGCAAGCGTCTCAACCCAGAGCAGCTTTTGCAGATCCAACTGCCGATCCCGCCCCGTGAGGTACAAACTCGAATCGTAGAGGTCATCGACGCGGTCGATGACCAGATCACCACACTCCTCGGGGAAGTGGAAGCGCTCGCTCGGGTTCATGACGCAACACGTGAGTCGCTACTCAAGGATGCGCCCTTGACGCCACTCTCTGATGTCTGCGAGCTGACCGCTCGCCTCGTGGACCCGAGGTTGGAAGAATACGCGGACTTGACCCACGTTGGTGTTGAGACGATCGCCAAAGGCACCGGGGAGATCGTCGGCGCACGAACCGCTCGGGAAGACAAGATCATCAGCGGGAAGTTCCTATTCCGTGAAGGCGACGTCATCTATTCGAAGATCCGTCCCGCGCTGCGGAAGGTTGCTGTGCCGGGATTCTCAGGGCTGTGCAGTGCGGACGCCTACCCGCTCAGGCCCAAGGCTGACATTCCTGCATCCCTGCTACGTGAGGCACTGCTCCAAGAGCGCGTAGTCGAGTCAGCGATTTCAATGGCCGGGCGGACCAAGATGCCCAAGGTGAACCGCAAACAGTTGTTCTCGATTCAGGTAGCAATGCCCTGTCCGGACAGCATCGCTTCGGTAGACGCGGCGCTGTCTGCGCTCAGGGGGCATCGTGAGGCTGTCGTCGCTGAAGCCGCACGTCTCCGTGAAGTCCGGGCCGGACTGCTGTCGGGATTGCTGGACCGAACCATCGAGATTGAATCTGCCGAACCGGGAGTCTGAGCCGTGGCTAAGGGCATACGAGAGCGCGAGTTCCAGAACTCGATGATCCAGTGGTCCCTCCCGATGGGATGGGGCTACAAAGCGGGCAGGTCACTGCCGCGTGAGACGACACAAACGGTGCTCGCCGGCCATATGCGGGACGCCATCGTCCGGCTCAACCCTGAGGTGATAGACGGGTTCGACGTGGACGCCGTGGTCGAGGAGATCCTCGCCATGGTCAACGCCGTCGACGGCGGGTTGGTGCGAGCCAACGAGCAGGTGCTGGAACTACTGCGCGGGCACAAGGAGTTCCGAGGCGCCGACGGCGTGTGGCACGCCTTGAAGGTCATCGACTTCAAGCACCCGACCACCAACACCCTGGTCGTGTCGGACGAGGTGACCATAACCATCCCCGGCAAGACCCCCCGCCGATTCGATCTCGTGTACTGGGCCAATGGCCTGCCCCTCGTTGTCGTAGAGGTGAAGTCACCGACCGCTAAGTCAGGGTGGGCTGACGCCGCACGCGAGATCAACGACGTGTACGCCACCGAATACCCGTGGTTCTTCACCCCCAATGTCTTCGCTGTCGCCTCCGACGGACTGAAGCTGCGGTTCGGTGTCGCTGGTGCACCCCTGAACCTGTGGCAGCCGTTCCGATCCACTGCCGATGACGAGAACCTGTCCGGACAGGCCGACGTGCAGCGCTCCGTTGGGCTGCTGCTCAACCCGGCCACGGTCTTGGACATGCTCGCCAACTTCGTCCTCTTCGGCACCTCTGGGGGCGGGGCGGATAAGAAGTACCTGCCCCGTTACCCACAGATGGAGGCCGCACATCTGATTCATAGGCGGGTCCTGGCCGACGGCAAGAAGGGTCTGATCTGGCACCACCAAGGTAGCGGGAAGACGCTGCTGATGGTGTTCGCTGCTTCGCTGCTGCTGGCTGACACCCGCACTGAGTCGCCCACGATCATCTTGCTCTCGGACCGAACCCAGCTCGTGCGGCAAACCTCCGGGGTGTTCACCTCCGCGATGGGAGACGCCTACTTCCACCAGCCAACCACCAGCAAGGAGTTGCGTTCTTTACTGGCTGACGATGTGCGCGGCGTCATCTCCACGACTGTCCACAAGTTCGCCGACGCTGGCAAGAGCCTGTCGACCCGCCGCAACATCATTGTGCTGGTAGATGAGGCACACCGCACTCAGTCATCCGATGAAGAGTCCCTGGCGGGGCAGATGCGCGCAGCGTTGCCGCACGCGAAGTTCTTCGGCATGACCGGCACGCCCGTCAGGAATCTCGCCACCAACACCTTCGCCCTCTTCGGTGAGGAGACCGATCCGAACAGGGTGCTGCACCGCTATTCGGTATCGCGGTCTTTGCAGGACGAGGCAACCGTTCCCGTCATGCTGGACCCGCACCCGGTCATATTCGAGATGAACGACCGGGCCCTACAGGCCGAGTTCGACCAGTTCGCCGAGGAATTCGACCTCGACGACCCCGACCGTGAAACCTTGTCCCGCAAGTTCGGGCGCCTCACCTCCGTGTTTGCCAACCCCGAACGCATCGATACGGTCTGCCAGGACATCGTGGACCACTACCTGGCCGGCACTTATCGCAACGGCCTCAAGGCACAGGTCGTTGCTTACAACCGTGAGCTGGCCGTGAAGTACACGGACAAGATCAACGAGCTGCTGGCCGGCTTCGAGGCGTCCCAGGTGCTCGCCGAGGTCGGCAAGCACGACCGGATCACCGCCGAGGTGAACATCCACGTCTCGGACGCCAAGACCGAGGAAGCGGCCATGCGGCCCTACCGGCTCTCCGAGGTCGACGAGGAGGACCAGAAGCGGCGATTCCTCACTCCCGATGACCCGCTGTGCTTCCTGGTCGTGACGGCCAAGCTGATGACCGGGTTCGATGCCCCCAACGAGGGCGTCCTCTACCTGGACAAGCCAATGAAGGCTCACAACCTGTTCCAGACGATCACCCGCCCGAACCGCACCTGGGTGTCCCCGGCCGGATTCGTGAAGACCACCGGCGTGGTCGTGGACTACATCAGCCTGGCCGAAGAGGTCCAGCGCGCCGTCGTCGACCCGACCTCGGAGGGTTCCGCCGGCAGGGGCGGCGGGTTCGTCACCGACCTGACCGACCTGATCGCCGAATTCCGCACCACCTTCGCCCGCATCGAAGACCTCCTCGCAGACGTGGACGGCCTCGACCTCACAGCTCACGGGTACGAGTCCGTACGTACCATCAACAGCTTTCTGGACGCCAACCCTGACGCCGCCGAGGTCTTCAGCAGGGACTACCGACTTCTGGCCCGCCTGTACCCACTGATCAACACGGACAAGCGGGTCGCCAAGTACCAGGAGGGGTTCGGGCTCTTCGGGTCTGCCTACACGACCTTGTTCAAGAAGTCGTCCGACGAGGAACGGAAGGAACGACTGGGGGAGCTGGGACCGATGGTCCTGGAAATAATCAACGCCCACGTCCACTCATTCTCGGTAGCCGCCTCCCAGGAAGAAGCCCTCGTCCTGGATGCCCAGGGCATCACGATCCTCAAGGAGCTGCTGGCGCTCGTCCGTCCCAAGCCCGACAAGGACGACACCGAAGACAAGAGGCCGCCGTCGGCGGTGGAGATCCTGGACCACATCAAGGCCGCCCTCGACAAAGGCGTCGAACCGGGGTCAGCGAAGTACACCGCCCTGGCGGAGCGGATAAGGCAGCTGCGGGACCGGATCATCCAGAACGCCCAGGACGCACTGGAGTTCCTGGCCGAAGCGCTTCGGGTCGCCCGTGCCATCGTGAACGCCGAGAAACACCCCGACGAAGCCGTCGTGCTGGACGACGACCACGTAGGTGTCCTGTCGCGGATTATCCACGACCACGCTCCGCCCGGTCTTACCGTCACGGAGCAGAACCTGGCCGAGGAGATCGACCAGGTGGTCAAGCGCACCCTCGCCCAGTCATGGGACAACGCCGAGGCCCGCAACCGCGGGGTCCGGCGTGCTACTGCGGCAGTCTTCCGCCGGTACATGCTGAAGCCGGTGGGGGAGCCCTATAGCTCCACTGTCGCCTACGTGGAAGCCCACTACCTCGTTGACTGACGAAGGTCGGCAACCGTGTGGTTGCCGGACCTCGTGGGGCGGTCCAGTTTCGCCAGGTCCGCCCCACGTCGCTGCTGCCTTTTACTCCTCTCCGAGCCCTTGGGGTTGCCACAGCAGCCCATGAACCTTCTGGGCCGTCTCCTGAAGAAGTGGGTCTGTCACGTGCTGGTAGCGCTTGGCCATGGAGGCTGAGGACCAGCCCATGATGGCCATGACGATGCGCTCGGGGACGCCGAGGAGCAGGAGGACGGTGGAGGCGGTGTGGCGGGCGTCGTGGAGGCGGGCGTCGCGGACGCCAGCGTCCTGGAGCAACTCCTTCCAATGGTGGTAGTCGGTGTTCGGGATGAGCGGCTCACCGGTCGGTGAGGTGAAGACGTAGCCCTTCTCCGTCCAGAGCTGACGGGCAGCGGCGCGCTCCTCCGCCTGGGCCTCCCTGTGCTGGCGTAGCAGCTTGACGAGTTCGTCAGGCACGCCGATCGCGCGCTTGCCTGCACGGGACTTGGTGTCCTTGGTCTCGCGACGGATCTGCGTTCGCTGGCGGCAGTAGCCGGGCTTCCGGCCGCACTCCCCGCCGCAGCCGTGGGCGTACTTGGGGCGGAGGCGTCCGCGTCGGACGCGGATCACGCCGCCGTCGAGGTCGACGTCCGTCCACTGGAGGCCGAGGACCTCGCCCTGTCGGAGGCCGAGCGCCAGGGCGATGACCCAGCGGGCGGCGTTGCGCCGCTTGCCGGCCGCCAGGAGGATGCGCTGGACCTCCTCGACCGAGTACGGCTCGATCTCCTCCTCTTCGAGGCGCGGAGCTTTGGCGATCTTGGCGGCGTTCACGGTGAGGTGGCCACGGCGTACGGCTTCGCCCAGCGCTACCCGCAGCGTGCGGTGGGCCTGGTGGGCGGTGGCGGGTTTGCTGCCGCCATCCTGCATCTTCTTGTAGAAGCGCTCCAGGTGCTCCGGCTCCAGCTTGATGAGCCGGTGGGCGCCCAGACCGGGTATGAGGTGGACGCGGACGGCGACCTCGTAGCCGGCGATGGTGTTCTCGGAGACGCTGATCGGGGCGATGTTCTCGATCCAGTGGGTGAGCCAGGTTTTGACCGTCCACGCCTGGCCGGGTTTGCGGACGGTGCCGGAGTCGCGTTGCCTCTCCAGCTCGCGGACGAGCTTGGTGACCTCGGCCCGGGTCTTGCGGGAGACGTGGCGACGGTCGGGGGTGCCGTCGTCCTTGATGCCGACGGTCACGCGGCCGTGCCACCGTCCGTCGTTCCCCTGGTAGATGGACGAGGCGCCGTTGGGCTGCCGGGTTTTGGGCATGTCCGTCTCCCTCAGGCCGCGGTCGTGAAGTCGGATACGCCACCGCAACGCTGGGCAACGAAGGCACCCAGCGCCTCGGCGGGTATGCGGCGCAGGCTGCCGATCTTCACGGACGGGATCTGGCCGGAGGAGACGTACTCGTACATCTTGGTGCGGCTGATGCCGATGCGGCGGGCGGCTTCGGCGACGGTGAGGGCGACGAGGGTGGGGTCGCCGTGGGAGCCGTTGCGGGCGGCGATGAGCGTGCGCAGATCGTCCTCGGGGACGCCGAGGAGGCGGGCGATCTGGGCGACCGGAAGGTCGTGGGAGTGCAAGGCGGAAACCTCTCTTGGCGAGGTGTCGGGGCGGCAACCCCGGCCTCGCCGGTCTTGATCGTTCGTGGGTACGGGCGGTTGTGCTGGTGGTGCGGCAGGACATGGCTGTTCCGCCGGCGTTCGTAGCACCGGCGGAAGCAGGGTCGTGGGACTACGAGGCCGTGTCCTGGTCCGGGGCGGGGAGCCAGCTCTGCAGTTTGGGGGGAGCGCCTCGGTGGTGGTGGAACTCGCCGTTGGAGGCGACGGTCAGCTCGTGGGTGAGCAGGGCCTTGACCATGTCGTCCTGGTCGGGGTGGGCCTCGGTGTACGCGCGGAGTTCGGCCTGGACGGCGTCCATGGACTTGCCCAGTGCGCGCCACTGCTTCCACTGCTCGACGTACTCACCGACGAGTCTGCGGACCTGGGGGTTGGCGATATGGCCGGGCGCACTGGTGAGGTCGTCGAGGGTGATGTCGAAGACCTTGCAGAAGCCGAGTGCCTCGTCGAGGTTGACTCGGCGGCGGGGCTTGCCGCTCTCGATGCGCCAGATCGCGGACTGGTTGATCAGGTGGCCGGCCTCGGTCATGCGCTCAGCGAGCGCGACGGTGCTCCAACCCCGGACCTCGCGTTCCATCTTGATGCGCTGCGCGACGTGGTCCTCCGGCAGAGGGCGTTCGGGTCCTGCGGCTCGGGCTGCTCCTTCCTCGGTCATCGCGTCCTCCTCCTTCGGTTCGGGCCGTCGGGCGACGGCACGGGCGGGGCTCAAGTAGTAAAGCTCATTCGGGAGCCGAATGCAAGTTAGTCATTTCCGAATGGGCGTGGTATACTCGTAGGACCCCCTGGGGACAGGGACGAACGCGAAGGAGACAACGAAGAAGCCCCCCGGCGCTACGAACGCCGAGGGGCTGAAGCAGAAACCTCAACAACCGCCCGTACCCACGAACGATCAAGACCGGCTGGCTGGGATTGCCGTCCCGATGCCTGCCAGGTGAGGAGTTTCCTTGAACCAGCGTACGGCCTCGGGGCCGGATACGCCATCGCGTCCCCCGACAGCAGCCCCGGCCGTGGACGAGCCGCCCAACGACATCACGGCCGAGCAGGCGGTTCTCGGCGCGGGCATGTTCCGGCACCAGGCCGTGGACGAAGTACGCGCGCTGCTAGTGCCGGAGGACTTCTACCGGCCCGCGCACGAGACGATCTGGCGGGCCATCCTGGCCCTGCGCGCCGAGGACGCGCCCACCGACCCGATCGTGCTCGGCGACTACCTCCTCAGCCGCGGCGACCTGAACCGCGTCGGCGGCGCGCCCTACCTCCACGTGCTGGCCGGCGCGCCGCCAGCCGTCGCCAACGCAGCGCATTACGCGGAGATCGTCCGCCGCAAGGCCGACCTACGCCGCCTGCGGGAGAACGGCCTCCGCACCGTCCAGCTCGCCGCCGAGCCAGGCGCCGACCCCGACGCGATACGCAACGCCGCCGAGACGGAGTTGCGCGCCGAACGCGATCGGGCCCTGGCCTCCGGCGGCGGCCGACTGTCGCGCTACCTGGTCGACGGATGGCGGTTCGTCACCGAGACCGGCGCGGACACCGACCCGCTGTGGGGCACCCGCGAGCAGACCGCCTGGTCCTCCGGCGAGAGCCTGATGATCGTCGGGCCGCCCGGCGTCGGGAAGACCACACTGGCCCATCAGGTGATCCTCGCCCGCCTCGGCCTCCAGGACACCGTCCTGAGCATGCCCGTCTCCCCCAGCGAGCGGGTGCTGTATCTGGCCATGGACCGCCCCAAGCAGATCGCGCACGCCATGGCCCGCCGCGTCGCGCCGGAGCACGAGCCGGTCCTGCGTGACCGGCTCGCCGTCTGGCAGGGACCCCTGCCCGCCACCCTCGACAAGGAGCCCGACCTCCTCGCCGACCTCGCCGCCGCCCACCAGGCCGACACCATCGTGATCGACAGCCTCAAGGACGCGGTCAGCACCCTGGTCGACGACGCGCTGGCCGTGGCGTTCCACAACGCCCGCATGCGCGCGCTGCGCAACGGCGTCGAGGTCATGGAACTCCACCACCAGCGCAAGGCCACCGCCGACGCACCGCGCGGCCAACGCCCCACCCTGGACCGCGTCTACGGCTCCACGTGGATCACCTCCGGGGCGGGCAGCGTGCTGTTCATCGCCGGGGAGGCGGGCGACCCAGCCGTCACCGTCCACCACCTGAAGACCCCGACCGGGGAGATCGGCCCCCTCCAGGTCATCCACGACCACGAGCGCGGCACCACGACGATCGAGCCCACCTTCGACCCGATCGCCATCCTCCGCGCTCATCCCGGCGGGCTCACCACCCGAGACCTCGCCGCCGTCCTCAGCGGCCAGGCCAACCCCGACCGGTCGGCCGTCGAGAAGGCCAGGAGGCACCTGGAACGCCTCGTCAAGAGCGGCCTCGCCAGGAAGACCGAAGGCGCGGCAGGCGGCAGCGGAGGCGGCCAGCAGGCTCGCTACCAGGTTTCCAACCTGCACATCGCCATCGGCTGACCGCTCCCTTGTCGGGCCGCCCGGACCGTACACGGGGGCGTACACGCGGCCCTGTCGGGACCGGCCTGCGAAAAGCGTTCACAACCGTCCACGCCTGCCACGAACCCGCAGGTCAGACGATCACGCGACCGTACACGGCGCACACGCGGCCAGGCGTACACGCGCGGACCCCCCTTTAGAAGGGGGTCCGCGTGTACGCCCCCTCGGCGGAGCCCCGTGATCGCCCCACATCACCACCATGGAGAACTCCCGCATGACCAAGACCACCGCCGAGCGATACGCGCTCGCCGCCGCCGGGACCGTCATCATCATCCTCACCGCCGGCGGCTTCTGGCTCTCGTACGCCCACCTCGCCGAAGTCGCCGGACAGCACGGGCTGAGGAACTACCCAGCGCGCCAGTGGACCTGGCCCGCGACGCTGGACGCGTTCATCGTCGCCGGCGAACTGCTGATGCTTCGCGCGGGCCTGCGCAACACAGCGGACTGGTGGGCCGTCGCCCTGACCGCGACCGGATCGGTCGGATCCATTGCGCTCAACGTCGCCGGGGTGAGCGGATCACGGAACGGCACCGCCATCCCCCTCCTCGACTACGTCGTCGCCGCCGTCCCGCCGACCGCCGCGCTCCTGGCCTTCGGCGTGCTGATGCGGCAGATCCACCAACTCGTCACCGCGCCCGACGACACTGGGAAGCCGGTATCCGCACAGCCGGCGAAACGACCGCACGCCCTTCCGCAGGCCGTCGATCGGCAGACCGTGCCGCGCGCCGGCCGCCCCGCGGACGCCACGCTCAACGAACTCGTCGAGATCGGGCGGGCAGCGGCCGGCGAACACGGGCGTGCCACCCGCGCCGTCGTCCAACAAGCCATACGCGACAAGGGCCTCAAAGTTGGTGGCCAACGCCTCACCCAGGCCATGGCCGTCCTGCGGGCGGAACTCCGCACGGAACGCAGCGATGAGTGACCGCAACGGCGGCCGGAACGGAGCCGGGGTGGTCGGAACGATTCCGACCACCCTGTCCCCCGCGGTCACGCTCCTCACCCCAGTTCGGTCCCGACACCCGAAGAGAAGGACCGGCCCTCTCCTGGCCGAGCCGTCGCCAGCGATACGCCCACCATCCCCCTGCACCCTCCGGAGCACCAGCCGTGACCCAGACCCCGCACCACCTCGAAGCCCCACACGACGAGCCGTCGACCGTCACGAAGTCCCATAAGCTGAGGGAACGTTGGCAGCAGGCGTTCGGAAAGACGGCCCCTGGCGGAGCCAGTAGTACCCCGAGTCCGACTCGCGGCCAGTCTTGGGGGATCTCCGCCCCAGGGGTGGCGGAGACAGCCCAGCGCGAGGGCGCGCAAGGCCGGGAGGTGGGGGCCGCATCCGACCCGGACACGCTCCACGCCACCCAGCAAGCCGTCCTCGCCCCAGCGTCCGCCGAACCCGCCGCGCAAGGCGTGCAGCCCACGATCCGCCGCTTCACCGGCGACAAACGCACCGCCCGCGTCGGCCCCCTCCGCTTCACCCCCGACGAGCACGCGCTCCTCCAGGAGGCCGCCGCGGAGCACGGCTACAAGGGCGAATCCGGCTTCGCCGCCGATATCGTCCTCGCCTTCATCACCGGCCGGTTCACCGCGAACCTGCCGCTGAGCGAGGACCGGCGCCGCACGCACGTCTTCCGCGCTCAGGTCCTGCGCGCCCTCAGCCGCATAGGCAACAACGTCAATCAAATCGCCCGTGCCCTGAACAGCGACTACACCCCACCCGAGATAGGCGAGCACCTAGCCGAACTGCAGCGCCTGCTCGTCACCATCGCCGAAGCCCTCCGCCAGCCGGCCGACGAGGCGGAGGTGGGACGCCCGTGATCGCCGCCATCAAGCCCGCGGGTGCCAACACCCGCGGCCTGCTCGCCTACCTCTACGGCCCCGGCCGCCACGACGAGCATCTCGACCCGCACATCGTCGCTGGCTTCGCCATGCTCGGCATGCCCGACCCTGGCCGCGACGAGAACGCCACCCTGACCGCCCTGGCTCGCCATCTCGACGCACCCGTTGCCTTGCGCAACAGCGAGTTCGGCAAGCGCGTGACCGATCACGTCTGGCACTGCCCCGTCCGTGCCGCCCCTGAGGATCGCTTCCTGTCCGACGCCGAGTGGGGCGAGATCGCCCAGCGCATCGTCGCCGCAGCCGGTATCGACCCCGCGGGCGACGACATGGCCTGCCGGTGGATCGCCGTCCGTCACGCCGACGACCACATCCACATCCTCGCCACCACCGTCCGCGAAGACGGCCGCCGCCCCAAACTCCACGACAGCGGCATCCGCATCGGCAACACCTGCCGCGAGATCGAGAAGAACTACGGCCTCCGCCAGCTCAACAAGGGCGACCGCACCGCCACCCGCGCCCCCACCCAGGCCGAAATGCACAAGGCCAAGCGCCTCGGCTGGGAACAGACCAGCCGCGCCTGGCTCCAGGACCGCATCCGTGCCGCCATCCCCCACGCCACCACCGCCGAAGAACTCCTCGCCTACCTCGAAGCCGGCGACGTCGTGGTCAAACCGCGCTGCGGTCCCTCCGGCGACCTGATCGGCTACTCCGTCGGCCGCCCCGGCGACCTCAACAAGGACGGCGAGCAGATCTACCACCCCGGCGGGAAGATCGCCCCCGACCTCACCCTGCCCAAGCTGAAAGCCCGCCTGGAAGCCGGCACCCCCGAGGAGTACCCCACCGCCCGCCGCAACCGACCCGGCACCCCATGGCAGCACGCCACCGAAGCCCTGGACACCTTCAGCTACGAGATCAGCGGCACAGGGGAGGGGGCCGACGCTCGCGGCCAGGCTCAGATCGCCGCCCTCGGTGAGCTGATCGAAGCCACCGCCCAGGCCGCCCCCGCGGAACTCCGTGCCGAACTCCGCACGGCAGCACGAGCCTTCGCCCACGCCCAGCGCTCCCAGATTCGCGCCGAACACCACACCGCCACCACACTGCGAGCAGCTGCACGCGACCTCGTCAACGCGGGCACCGGCAAGGACGGCAGCCCCCTCGCCGTCCTGCTCTCAGCCCTCATCTGGTCCGCCATCCTCGCCGAAGGCTGGCACACCGCCCGAAGCCACGCCCAACAGGCCGCCGCCGCCCGCCAGAGCGTCCAGCACCTCCAAGCCGCCTACGACCAGGCAGCCGCACCCCAGCTCACCGCCCTCGCCCAACGCCAGCCCAACCCCGACACCCGCGCCACCCTCGCCAACGACGTGCGCGCCGCCATCCCCGACCACGCCACCCGCATCCTCGCCGACCCCGACTGGCCCGCCCTCGCCACCGTCCTCGCCGACGCCGAAGCCGGCGGCCACAAGCCGCTCCAGCTCCTCAAAGAAGCCGCCGAGCAACGCGAACTCCATACCGCCTCCCAGCCAGCCCGCGTCCTCCTCGGCCGCATCCAGCACACCAACCGCAACCCCGCCCCGAACCGCCGCGCTGAGGCCGCCCGCCTGCGGTCCCCTGTGATCGGAACGTCCCGTGCCGTTCAGGCGGACACGCTTCCGCCCGCGGCTCCCAATCCGCAGTCCGAGGCTCCTGGGTGGCGCCGTGGACGGTGACGCATTCCGCTGACGCGTATCGCGCCCGCGTCAGCCCGCCAACGCCTCGCCAAGCCGCGCGGGGGGCTGACCGGGAAGCACCTGCCGTAGGCCGTCAGAACTGGATGTGCGCCCTCTTCGCCAGCTTCACCAGGCGGGGGTTGCTGCGTTTGTGGGCCGAGGTGAGGACGCGGAGGACTTCCTGCGAGGTGGGATGGACCTTCGCCATCTGGGGGGCGAGGACCCATGCCATCTCCAGGTCCTCCAGCGCGCCGTCCCGGTCGCCGAGGGCGAGGCGGGAGCGGGCGGTGTTCATGTGGAGGGGGCTGGTCCGGGTGGCCGGGAGGGAGACCCCGTCGCGCATGAGGTCCTCCATCGTGCTGATGGCGTCGCCGTGCCGGCGCAGGTCCCCGCTGGTTGCGATCACGTGGACCGCGGTGTTCTCGGGCCCGAACTGGATGCCACAGCGCTCGACGTCCTCGCTGAAGTCGTCCGCGACAGACCACGCGCGGCCGATGTGCTGGTCGGCGGTCCGCTTGTCCTGAAGGCGCCCGGCCAGCGTCAGGCCGCGCAGGTGGAGGATGCCCAGGGCGTACGTACGTCCCCGTCCCGTCGCGTTTCCCTCCGCCTCGACAATGGCGCGGTCCACGACCGCGAGGCCGTCCTCGAACTCGCCGTGGTTGAGGTAGATCCCGGCCTCGTCCCGGGCGGCCAGGGCGGCGGTCACCGGGTCGGACTGCTGTGCGGCCAGCTTCTGCTTGGTGACGGCGAGATCGGCCAGCGTCATCCAGCGGTGCCTGGCGGCCAGCCAGTAGACGGAGGAGTACGCCTCCACCACCCATGCCCAGGCTTCCGGCGTACCCACCGCGTGCGCGTGGTTCTGCGCCCCGCAGACCAGCGCCGGCAGGTCGGTCAGCACCTTGTCGAGGTCGGCGCTGCTACGGGTACGGCCCATCGCGTCCAGGGCCGCCCTGACCTCCTCGCCGCTCATCTCGGGCTCGTGGGGGAGGTCGAATCTGCGCACCGCGCTGTTGAGGGCCTTCACCGAAGCCGCGGCGTCCAGCGGGACGGCCGTGGTGCCGAGCACCTCTTCGAGAGAGAGGTTCATGGCACGCGCGAGGGCGGCCGCGACGCCCTGCGTCAGCGTGCGCTCACCCCGCTCGATCTTGCCGAGCTGGGAGGTCGACACCCCCGCCGCCGCGGCCAACCGCGCCTGCCCCCAGCCCCGTTCCTTGCGGAGCCGGGAGACGTTGGCACCGGGCCCAGGAACTGCGATGACTGATCCCATGTCGCCAGTGTCCCTCTGATCGTCTTCCTTCCCAGCCATGCTCTCAGCCCATCCATACCCCCACCCCGGGCTTGTGCACTTCTTGTGCACTTTCGCCGATCGTTTCTGTCGTTGACTGATTACAGACAGCAGCGTTGCCCCGGTCGTCTCACAGACGCCGTGGCTGCCCGGAGACATCGGTGAAGGGTGTGGTCATGACCTCCAGCTCCCGCTTACACAGCGTGCTGGACCTGGCATGCGAACGGTCGGCCGTCCGTTACGCCAAGGGGCACGCCGACGCCGTCTTACGCGACTGGGGCCTGCCCGAAGACCTCGCGTACGACGCCCTCACCGTTGTCGCCGAACTGGCTTCCAACGCCGTACGCCACGCAGGCGCCGAGGCAAAGCCGTTCGCCCCCGACTGCGGACAACCGCACGTTCCCCGGTGCGAGTTGACCCTGTGGATCGCAGCCGACCGCCTGTGCATAGCCATGTACGACGAAAGCCCGCGCCCGCCTCTCCTGCGCCCGCCCTCCGCCGAGTCCGAGAACGGCCGGGGCCTGCAACTGGTGAACGGCCTCAGCGATGGCGCATGGGGCTACCAGCCGGCCGCACACCGTCCGGGGAAGACCGTCTGGGCCCAACTCCCCCTCACGGCCGGCGTTCCGCCGGAACCCGCTCTGACCACCACCGGCAACCACGCGGTGACCGCGTGAGTACATCTCAGCACGCCGAGCCGCGCCGTCGCTCGGCCAGACCGCCTCCGGCCGCCTCGGCCGATCCGATCCGCACAGTGATCCACACCCACCTCCTAGGAATACGCCGTGACCACCGCCACCTCCAATTCCCCGACGGACCGCGACCCGGTGCCCAGCCGACCGCCCCTCTGCTCCGCGATGACGGTCCTGCCCGACCCCCTCGCCCGCACCGCCCTCGCCTGGGCCGGCGATCGCCACGGCATACCCGCCGACATCCGCGACCTGCGCTGCACCCTCGAACACCACACTGGCGGCCACCATTACGCCTTGGTCCACGATGTCGCCGAGAAAACGGCCGCGTGGAGCCGCTGGCTCCATGACAGCACCCCCGACACGCTGCTCGTCCTCCCCGACTGCCCCGCCTCCCACCCCGCCCACGGCGGCTGTGGCGAGTACGAAGGTCACCCCGGTGGTCACACCTGGCAGATTGACGACCCCCTGGAACCCCCGTTGCGCTCCGGTCGGTGAGACGAGTCACACCTCGTAACAGGCCGGTGCCACGCCTGCGTCCGACGCCGCACCCAAGCCAGCGCCTCGGGCCGGTGGCCGGTAACCACCTCCGCGGCGTGGTTGTCTCCATGCGCTCCGCACGTAGGCACTTGTCAGCAGCACCATCCGCACCCCCCAAAAAAACGAAAGGGAATTGGCATGAGCCCCAACATCACGCACACCACGAAGGCGCAGCCGGTGGCCGCAAGCACGACGACATCGGACGGCTTCGAACTGGACGTCACCCTGGTCGAGGTCGGCGATGTCGCAGGTCTGATCAGCCTGACGGACGACGGCTGCGGCTCGACCTGCGGCGCCTGCACCACCAACGTGGCCTGATCCCAGGCACTCGGTATCTGGCCGGTGTCTTCGTGTGCGAAGGCACCGGCCGCCCGTCTGGACCAGGAGGTCGTGATGGCTCCGAGCACCACCTTCCGTGCCGGGAGCACCGCGCTCGTCCGCGCGGTCGCTCGGCCGAGAGTCCCTGTCCCTCCAGTCCCTAGCCTCGATGACCCTTCTCCCCGCGGCATGGCTCTCCGGCTGGCGTGGTTGCGAGAGGTCTGGTCCGAGAGGCACGTTGCCGAGGCGCTGGAGCACGCGAGTCCGGCCCTCGCCTCCCAGGTGCGGGCCCTGTGCTCCTGCGAAGCCCCGGCCGACCGTGACGTGCGGCGCGCCGCCGCCTCGGTGGCCCGCTATGTACTGCGTGCCGAGCAGCGGGCAACTCCCTTCGGTCTGTTCGCCGGCGTCACCGCCGCCGCCATCGGGACAGGAGCAGGGGCGACGTGGGGTTCGGACCATACGGTCATCGCGCGGGCGAGCGCGGAGTGGCTGACGGCCGTCATCGAACGGCTGGAGTCATGTCCCGAGCTGCTGGAGCGACTTCCGGTGCTACTCAACAACACCGTGCAGGTACGCGGTGGACAGCTGGTTGTCCCGTACGAGTCCGACGTCCGCAGCGACCGGCGACGTGCGGTCGAGGCATCCATCGTGCTGACCGAACCGGTGCGGGTGATCCTGGACGCAGCAGCCCGCGAACCCATCTGCGCAGGTGTCCTCTCCGACAAGCTGGCCGCAGACTTCCCAGAGGCAGGTCCGGGCCGGGCGCAGCGACTCGTGCAGGGGCTGATCCACAACCACGTGCTGATCACCAGCCTGCACGCGCCGAGCACCGAGACCGATGCCCTGAACTACCTGCTGGGCCAGCTCGATGCCGTGAACGCCGACACGGTCGCCCCGGTCACCGGTACGGTCCGCGAACTACGTACCGTGCAGGACGACCTGCGTAACTGTGACTCGCCCGGCGGCCGGGTCCGCACCTCCGCGCGGATGCGGTCTGTGGTTCCGGACCTCAACCGCCACCCCCTCGCCCTCGACCTGCGCTTGGACGCCACGGTCGAATTGCCGGAACAGGTCGCCCGCGAGGTCGAGCGCGCCGCCAGCGTTCTGGTACGGGTCAGCGCCCTGCCGTACGGGACCGCGGCGTGGAAGGCTTACCAGCGGCGGTTCTACGAGAAGTACGGCATCGGCACGATGGTGCCGCTCCCCGACGTCATCGCCGACAGCGGCACCGGCTTCCCCGACGGGTACCCGGGAGCCCCCGCCGACTGGCGCCGCTCTCGTCTCTCCGTACGCGATGACACGCTGGTGCGGCTGGCGCAGGCCGCCGTCCTCGACGGCCACGACGAAGTGGTCCTCACCGATGAGCTGATCGGTGCCATGGGCTTGGGGCCGGAGCACCCCAGAGTGCCGCCGCACCTGGAAGTCGGCGTCCGGGTGCACGCTGGCAGCGCCGAGGAACTGCGACGCGGTCGGTTCCGGCTGGAATTGGCAAGCGTGTCCCGCGGCGTCGGCGTCACCACCGGCCGATTCCTCAGCGTGCTGGCTCCCGAGGACCGCGAACGGCTGGCAGCAGAGCTGGCCAGCCTCCCCGCCGCCGACGCCGGCACCGTCGCCGCCCAGTTGTCCTTCCCCCCACTGCACCCCACCAGTGCCCACGTCACGCGCGCTCCGCAGGTCCTGCCCATCGTGGTCAGCGTCCAGGAGCACCGCGCACCGACCAGCGGCGTGCTCACTCCGGCCGACCTGGCAGTGGCCTGTGACGGCCGCCGCATGTACCTGGCCGCGCCCGCACGCGGGCAGCGGATCGAGGCCGTGGGTATGCACGCGCTGAACCTCAAGGAGCACACGCCGCCGCTGGTCCGCTTCCTCACCGAGCTGGCCCGCGCTCAGTGCTCGCAGGTCACCCTGTTCGACTGGGGCGCCGCGAACGCGATGCCGTTCCTGCCGCGGCTGCGCTACGGCCGTACGGTGCTCGCCCCGGCCCGGTGGCGGCTGGAGGCCGCCGAGCTGCCCGGCCGCGACCGTCCGCAAGCCCTGTGGGATACCGCACTTGAGGACTGGCGGACCCGGCGGCGGATGCCGCAGCGGGTCCACCTGGCCGAGGGCGATCGACGCCTGGTCCTGGACCTCGACCACGCCGCGCACCGGACCTTGCTGCGCCAGCACCTGAACCGCACCCTCTTGGCGGTGCTCGTGGAAGCCCCGGAGGCCGATGCCTACGGGTGGTGCGACGGCCGCGCGCACGAGGTCGTCGTGCCGCTCAAGGCTACCCGGCCTCCGATTTGGCCTGCGCTGCCGACTCCCACCCCGGCCCGTACCTTCTCTCCGGCACAGATGCAGACGCCCGGTCTCTCCTCGCTGCTGCTTGCCACCCTCTACGGCGACCTGCGCCGCCAGGACGTTCTCCTCGCTCAGCACATCCCCGACCTGCTGGACCGGCTCGGCGGCCCGCCGTGGTGGTTCGTCCGCTTCCGCGACCCCGCCCACCACCTGCGGCTGCGCATCGCGCTGCCCGATCCCGACGACTTCGCCGAGACCGCCCGTACCGTCGGCGCCTGGGCCAACGAACTGCGCGCCGCCGGGCTGCTGTCTGACCTGTGCTTCCCCACCTCCTACCGCGAGATGGGCCGTTGGGGCTCCGGTCCGGCCTGGGACGCCGCCGAGGAGGTGTTCCGTACCGACTCGCGGGCCGTGGTGGCCCAACTCGCCCAGCGCCAACGTCCGCCGCAGCGCGCGCTGGTGGCCGCGCACAGCATCGGCATCGCCACGGCATTCCTCGGCAGTACCGAGGCCGCGATGCGCTGGCTGATCGACCACGTTCCGTCCGCCGCGCCCGCACCGGTTCCGCGTCCGGAATTCACCGAGACCGTACGACTGGCCGACCCGTCGAACGACTGGGCGGCGATGCGCAACGTACCCGGCGGACAGAGCATCGTGGACACGTGGGCCGACCGGGACGCGGCGCTCGCCGCCTACCGCTCCCACCTCCCCGGGCCGGACACCCAAGGCATCCGCCTGGACGACGTCCTGTCCTCGCTGCTGCACGTCCACTTCGTACGGCACATCGCGGTCGATTTTCCGGAGGAAGAGATCTGCCTCTACCTCACCCGCGCCGCCGCCCTGGCCTGGCTCTCCCGGAGGTCACGGTGACCGATCCCCTCGCGCTGAAGGTGGCGGACGCGGTCTCCGACCTCCTGGCTGACCCCAACACGGCCCCGGTGAGTCCGCGTACGATGACCGCCCACCGGCAGCAGCTCGCGTACGGACCCCTGGGGATCGCGCTGCTGCACATCGAACGCGCCGCGGCCGGTCTGGGCCCGTGGCAGCGCGCCCACGCCTGGCTCACCGCCGCCGCCCGGGAGCCGTTCACCAGCGGACCCGACAGCCACCCCTTCTACGGCGCCCCGCCCCTCGCCCACGCCGTGGCCTGCGCAGCCGAGCGCCAGCCCGGCCCCTACCAGCGCGCCCTTCTCCGCCTCGACGCGCAGACCGACCGCGACGTCCATCGGCGCCTCGACACCGCCCACCGCCGCATCGACGCCGGTGGCCTGCCTGAGCTGGCCGAGTTCGACGTGATCCGAGGACTCGCCAGCTACGGCGCCTACCTCCTTCACCGCGCCCCGCTCGGCCCCACCCTGAGCAGGCTCCTCCACTACTGCGTCCGCCTCACCGAGCCAGTCGCCCAAGACGGCGAGATTCTGCCCGGCTGGTGGACGACCTCCGGTCCCTCCGGCCGCCCGGACCAAAGGTTCCCCGGCGGGCACGCCAACAGCGGCATGGCGCACGGCATCGGCGGAGTGGTCGCGCTGCTGGCCCTCGCCGCCCGGCGCGGCAACACCGTCGTCGGCCACCACGACGCGATCCGAACGATCCTGGCGTGGCTCGACCGCTGGCAGGAAGAGACCGGCCCCGGCGTCGCCTGGCCCTACTGGGTCACCCGTGCCGAACTCCGCGAAGAACGTTCCGCCCCCTCCACACCGCGCCGCCCCTCATGGTGCTACGGCACAGCCGGCCTCGCCCGCGCCCAACAGCTCGCCGCCCTCGCACTCGGCGACGCACACCGCCAAGTCGAGGCCGAGAACGCGCTCGTGGCCGCCCTCACCGACTCCGCACAGCTCAAGGCCACCACGGACAACGGCCTGTGCCACGGTTACGCCGGGCTCGCCCATATCGCGGCCCGCACCGCCGCCGACGCCCACCCTCCGACCGCCGGGCAGCTCCGTACCGCGATCCCGGGCCTCCTGGCCGCGGTGTGCCCACCGGGCAAAGACCCCGCCACCGTGGCCAAGGCACTCGTGCAGGACGAGAAAGCTGGTCCCGGGTTCCTCGACGGCGCGGCAGGTATCGCCCTGGCACTACTTTCCCCCGCCACCACCAGCGCGTCCGTATCCGCCTGGGACTCCTGCCTGCTCCTCGCCTGAACCCACTGATTGAAGGACCACCGCCCATGGACCCGGACCGCTGGTACCAGCACAACGTCGTCTTCACCGACCGCGAGAGCAGCAAGCGCGCCATTACCGAACGCCTCGGCCCCGCCCTCCTCGCGGCCGAGGAAGCCGGGCAGCTCGACGGCTGGTGGTTCATGAACAAGCAGCCCTGGCCACTGCGATACCGGGCCGCGCGGCCGTCGCCACTGGTCCAGTCGGTCCTGAGCCAACTCGTCGACGACGGCACGGTGAAGTCCTGGCTGCCCGGCATCTACGAGCCGGAATCCACCGCCTTCGGCGGAGCCCTCTCGATGGACGCCGCCCACGACCTCTTCCACGAGGACAGCCGGCACCTGCTCACCTACCAGCCCGGCCCGGGACACGTGGGCCGTCGAGAGACCGCCGTCCTCCTACTCAGCGCCATGATGCGCGCCGCCAACCTGGATTGGTTCGAGCAGGGCGACGTGTGGGCGAAGGCCGCAGCGCTACGACCGGCCAACGACTTCACCCCGGAACAGGCCGCTGCCCTGATCCCGGCGATGCGCACGCTGATGACCGTTGACGCCCACAGCCTGTGCCGTCCGAACCGCCCTCTCGACGGGCACGCCGAATGGGTGGCCGCCTTCGAGCGGGCCGGTACGACGCTGGCCTACCTCGCCGCCGGAGGCGGGCTCTCACGCGGTCTGCGCGCCGTCATTGCCCACCACGTGATCTTCCACGCCAACCGCGCCGTCCTCCTCCCGGAGGACCAAAGCGCCCTGTTCACCACCGCACGAGAGGCAGTCATGGGATCGAGTGACAACACCGCGTCGTCCACCGAGGCCACGCCCGACACCACTAGCGTCAAGGTGGTGACCACCGACACGATCACCCCCAACGGGGCCGAAGCCGCTCGACTCCGCAACGCCCTGGTCGACCAGATCCGCACCTCCGGATACGCCCGAACGCCCGCCGTCGAGACCGCGCTGCGGACCGTTCCCCGCCACCTGTTCGTGCCCGACGCACCACTCGAAGACGCCTACGGCAACAACCCGGTCAACATCAAGTACGACACCGACGGCACGTCGATCTCCTGCGCCTCCCAGCCCGGAGTCGTCGCCCTCATGCTCGACCAGCTCGACGCCCTCCCCGGCGAACGCATCCTCGAACTGGGCGCCGGCACCGGCTACAACGCCGCACTCCTCGCCCACCTCGTCGGCGAGAAGGGCCACGTCACCACGATCGACGTCGACGACGACCTCGTGGAAGGCGCCCGCGCCCACCTTGCCACCGCCGGGTTCAGCAACGTGGAGGCCCTGACCCGCGACGGCGCCGTCGGCAACGCCGCAGGCGCACCGTACGACCGGATCATTGCCACCGTCGGAGCACACGGCGTCCCCCACGCCTGGCTCGACCAGCTCGCACCCGGCGGACGCCTCGTCGTCCCCCAACGGCTCAAGGGCAGCGTGTCCCGCTCCATCGCCTACGAGCAGCACGACGGCCGCTGGACCAGCGTCAGCAGCAAGATGAACACCTTCATGCCCCTGCGACGCGGCATCGCCGACGACGACCGCCGCGTCATCCCCCTCAGCACGGACGGCACTGTCCGGCTCCAGACCCCCGCCGGACAGCCCATCGACGCCGACGCCCTGGCCGGCGTGCTGGATCAGCCGCGCACCGAGGAATGGACGGGCATGACCGTCCGGGCGATGGAGTCACCGGAGTGGATGGAGCTGTTCGTTTCCTGCTCCCTGCCCTCGGGTCTGATCCGGATGCTGTTCCCGGCCGACGCCAAGGGCACGCTGCTCACCGAGGACCCGTACCCGTCATCCACAGCAGCCGTCGATAAGGGCGCCGTCACCTACCTCGCCCGCCGCCTCTTGAAGACGACGACGGCCGAGGGCGGCAAGCTCTGGGAATTCGGCGTCATCGGCCACGGCCCCGGCAGTGACGGACTGGCCGCACAGGTCGCCGACGCGATCCGCACCTGGGACCGCGAATACCGGGGCCGCGAAGCGTCCTTCGAGATCCAGCGCCTCGACGCACCCGAGATCGAGCAGCGGCCCGGCCTGTTCGCCATCGACACCCCGCTTAACCGCATCGTCGCGCACTGGCGGTAACGCCAGTTGGCGTTGGGGGGAGCCCGCACGCGTAGCCGACGGGCTCCCCCGGTCCCTACCCACACCGTCACCGACAGGCGGACCCATGGACCCGCACGGCCCGATAGCCAAACGTTTCCCACTCGTCGCCCGCTTCCGCCCCGCCTGCCTGCCGCTTCCCGACCGCGTGCAGACACTGGTGGACCTGGCCAGCCGGGCCGCCGAGCAGAACGACCAAGGCTTGGCCTCCACCGTCTTCAACCAGGCCGCCCTCCTCGCCTCCGACGTCGGCCTCCCCGACCTCGCCCGCCAGATGTGCCACCGCCACGCCAAGGCATACCTGACCGCAGGCCCGCTGCCCGCCACGAGCGCCATCCGCGGCCTGGAACCCCTAATCAACCTCGCCCGCCTGCAGATCCGCGCCGGCCACCCCGACAACGCCCGCCAACGCCTCCTCGCCCTCTACGAAGCCGTCGGCACCGGCACCCCCGTCACCTTCGAGGGCATCACCGTCCCAGACAACCTCACACACACCGACAAAGACCGCCACGAAGTCCACGCCTGGCTCTGGCGCGTCCTCCTCGCCGACGGCACCCGTACCCTGACCTCCACCGGCCGCTGGCAGGAAGCCCTCGCCCACATCAAGCAGCACCACGGCATCGGCACCCGCATGCTCGACGGCCGCCAAGTAGCCGTAGTCGCCGCCCTCACCGAAGGCGACACGGACCACGCCGCCGAACTCCTCGCCGACACGGCACCGGGCGAACCATGGGAGCAGCTCGTCACAGCCTGTCTGACGGTGCTCTGCCGCCGCGAAGCTGGCCAGCCAGACGACCGCCAAGTCGCAGACCTCATCAACGCGTATCTGGGCCACGAGGCAAAGCCGGGCCTGACCGTCTTCGACGTTCGCCTCGGCCTCACGGTTCTGGACGCAATGGGCACATCACGGCATCCCGAAGCGCGCAACCTCATCGAGAGTATCGTCCGCCGAACCACGGGCGTCCGCGACGGATACACGGCTCACGAACTCGCGATTCATCCTGTGGCCGTCGCGCTCGCCAAGGCCACGCAGGCCAAGGACTGCCGTGACCTGATCCGAGCCTGCGCACTGGGAGTCGGCACCATCCCAGATGAGCTCCAGGCAACTCTCTCCGGCGCCCTCGACACCGCCGGACGGGTACTCACCGCCCGGTGACCAAGACTCGTGCGGTGAGCAGCCGCGTCGACCTCAAATCCCCGACTAACACATGCGTCAATTCATACAAGCGGTAGCGCTCGAAGGAAGCCTCCGCTCACCACGTAGAGAACTCCGTCGACAACTGGGGGTGGCTGCGCGGGATCGTGGGACCAGAGCGCATCTGCGACGGTGCGCCTCTTCCCGGTGCTCTCGTCGAATGCGAGGAGTTGACCGGCGCGGTGTGCGGCGAACACGGTCTCGCCGACGGCGAAGGGCTGCTTGTCGAATGCACCCGGCCCGCGGTGGGTCCACAGGACTTCTCCGGCGCGGTAGTCGTAGGAGGTGAGTCGATGAGGATTCCGGGTGGGAACAGTGACGGTCCGGCTCGTCGCCAGAGGAGCAGCGCTTATTCTCGCGCCGACCTCAATACCCCACCGGGTGGTCCCTTTCACCGCGTCCACGGCGAGAAGCCGGCTCTCCCTGTCCACGAGGAACACCACGGGGCCCGCCTCCTGCGGTGCCACCACAGCCTGCGCTGTGGCGTGCTCCCACCGAGCGGTGCCATCGTCGAGGCTGAGGGCCATTGTCCTATCGTGGGACCTGTCGGCACTCAAGACCATGTAGGCGGACGTCTGTCCAATCGTCCAGTGCCGGATCGACGGCAGATCGCCTGATCGCCAGCGTTCCTTGCCGACGGTCGCGTCCACTGCCACAAGGCGCGACACCCCCGGCTGGGAAGAGCCGGAGTTATCCGTCACCAGCACATACACGTTCTCGCCACGAACGACAGGCGGTGAGGCGACCATTCCGCTGCTATCGCGCCACGACCAGAGCCGTCCCCTGGACCGGCAGTCGATCGCCATCAGTCCGCCGGCTTCATCCACGACGTACAGGGTTCCGCGATCGTGAACGACCGCGCCCTCGCGGACTCGAAACGGCAGCGGTCCCCGGCGCTGTCCCGATCGAAGATCCCGGGAGCGTAACTGCTGCATGGCCGCGATCTCGTAGACCGCTCCAGCTCCGACCACCGGAAGGCTCGACGTGCGTGGGTACTTCCACAGTTCCTCACCAGTAGCCGCGTCGACAGCGCGCAAGAGGCTGCGGTCGCGCACGACAAGGACCCCTTCGGAGTACTGCGGCTGGGTTGCGCCCTCGCCGACCTTGAGAGGCGGCCAGAGGTCAGCACCGTCACGGACGGACCTCCCATCGGTACGACGTGACGTTCGCTTCGCCACAGGAGTGGCGGCCCCGGGTCCGTTCGGTTCCGCGGGCACAGGGGGCCCGCCGGCAAAGGCGGCGTGTCCGTACAGGTCGGCGCAGATCATCGAACGCGTGACCTCAGCTCCCCTGGAGGCGTAGGTGCCGGCCAGTTCCGCAAGGCGCGAGAACAGTGCATCGGCCTCGTGGTTCGACCGGTTCGGCGTGCTGGGCAGGAGTCGTTCGACCGCGCTCGTCCTGTCGCTGAGGTCAGCTCCCTCAAGACGGATCGTCAGGAGGCTGAGTCGATACAACAGGCGCCATGTCAGCTCCCGTACCGACACATCCGCAGTCCCGCTTCCGCCCCGGACTGCCGCCTCAACGATCGCGTCCAACTGCACAAGCCGACGACGAGCCCTGCTGTCAGCATCGCTCGCGGCCTTGGCGCGGAAGACGCCCTCGGTTCCGGACGAAACCGCGATCGTCGCCAGCGCCCCCAGTTCGTGCGCGGGTACGCATCCGGGCACGACCGCCAACCCGAGGGCCCAGCGCCCGCTTCTCAGGAGCGGCCACCGCTCATGGACAACGTCGAGATACGCGCCAATGAGCCGAACGGAGGACTCGTCCGCCGCGGTGAGTTTGGGCCGCCGCCGGACCCCGATGGCCAGCGCATGCGGAGTGCCGTGCACCCCCACACCTCGCACCAGCAGGTCATCCACGCTACTGTCCGACCACGCCTGGAAACGCACCGACTCCGGACTCACGCCGTCGCCGAGACCGGGAACCGGTGCCCTCGTCAGCAGGTGAGAGAGCAACACCGCCCCCTGCTGGTGCTCAAGCCGGGTACCGCCCCCGCCCGTGGCGTACGGGTGGACTCCAGCAACCTTGCCCATCAATGCTTTCCCTTCCCGCCCGCGGTGGGTCCGCTGGCTCCGTCCATCGGCCGGGAAACGGCAGCGTTCCTCCTACCCGCACCTTGCTCGCTATGGGGGGAAAAGATAGTGGCCATACGCGTGCAGCGGCGCACTTCGACATCTTCGCCCAGCCCTGCGGGCGCAGTCAGTCGGAGTTACTCGTGTGATGGCGGGGAAATGCCTCGCCGACCGGCCAAACCTCTGGCAGACCGAGGACAGCATGGACAGAGGAAGCCGCTGGCTGGCGTGTGACTTGGACGCCGACGAGCTGTGCAGTTGCCCAGGTAGGAAGGATGGGGGCTGGAAGTGAGCTGGGGTCTGGGCTTTGCCAGAGGACGGGTGGGTTCTTCGTCCAAGTCCACGGTGCTGGGTTGTGGACGGTGAGTACGCCGCTGACCCGGCCGTGGCCGTGGGCGGAGGTTGCAGTCCAGTAGCCGTCGCGCTTTCGGCCGAGGGCAGGTGTGCCAGCGTGGGCATACTCGACGGAGGTTCCGTACAGCGCCGTCTCGGTGTCCACATCTTCAGGGAAGAAGGCCGCATGGCCAACTGCCACGATGAACGGCAGCGCTAGGTCGCCGTACTTCCCGCCTTTCCTCCTGACCGCGTCAAGCACCCGACCCGGCTGGTCGTCGAGCCCGTCTGACACGGGATGGATGCCGATCGTCCTGCTTGTTGGGTTACCTCGCGCACCGGGATCGCGGGGGAAGGCCTGGAATGTGACGCTCCAGTCGCCGTCCTGCCAGGTGTGTTTCGGCAGTGGAACCTTGCGCTCGTGTTCGGCAATGACTTGGTCGGGATCCAGGCTTGCGAGCCACCGCGTCAGCTCGGCCTTCAGCCGCTTCTGCGGCGGCGTTGCCGATCCGGCTCTTTCGAGCTGGTAGGACACGAAAAAGTTGGGGCTCGGCACACGATCGATGGCGTCGGCCAGTTGGGGCGGGAGCGGGTTGGACGCGTAGCCACTCAGGCGCTGGGCCGTCCAGATCGCCTCGACGACAAACTGCTCGCCGTCGCGGGTGACCAGGAAGTCAGGGTTCTTGCCACGGGTGCCTATGCCGGGCTCGATCTCCACGGTGCATCCGGAACCGAGCAGCATCTCGTGTAGGTACAGCTCCCATAGCGCGGAGAAGACGTTCGTGTCGGAGTTCCGGTCCAACAGCCGGCTGCACACGCCGGGCTGAGCGTGGTCCGGGAGGTGCGACCACCACTCGTTGATCACATCCCGAACCTGGTCCCAAAAAGGACCGGCGATCCTCTCGAAGAACTCGGCGTCCCTCTCCGCCGCTCTCTTCGGCGACGCATCCGTACGGTCCCAGTTGGTGTAAACGACCATGGCCAGCGATCGTAGATCACTCGGCCGACTACTTCTGTTTGTTTTCCACTGCGCTGCAATGGATGGCAGGGCTCACCAGATTTCCGAGTCGTGCAGCAAGGTCGGCGCAGGTGCTGTCCAGCTTCCGACGCTGCCGAGACGTCGGCGGTCAGGAGCTATCAACGGCAGCCACTGACCGGGGGACGGTCAAGAACGAATGTGCCATCCGCTGCCAGAAGGGTCGCCGAGTTGCCCCCGAGGAAGACGACATGGTGTCCGGCGATAGCTCCATAGGGCTGTTCGTGACCAGGGAGCCGCTCGACGAGGGCCTACTGACGCGATCCACTCGGTGCGGGATACTACGGAACGGCTCCGATTTGAGACTCACGTACAGGGCTGGGGGAAGCGGTGGCGGGGGCGAACGACCCATACGCACGGGAGCTTGCGCGGCAGGCCAGAGAGCAGGAGAGGGCCCGCAAAGCAGCCGAGGCCGAGGCCAAACGGAAGGCACGCGAGGAGAAACTTGCGTACGAGGCAGCCCGTGCGCAGGAAGCGGTCGACCGCACCAGCGTGACCGAGCACGACGTCGAACAGCTGTCGACGCTGCTGCGTACCGCGGTGATCGACGGGCGTCCATTGACGTTCGATCAGCTGCGGCAGGAGTTCGTCCCCGCTCCGTTCGTCCCACCCGTCGGACGTACCAAAGCCGCCCCAACACCTCGTTGGGAGGAATACGAACCAGAGGCGCCACGCGGTCTGCGGGGGGCACTCGGGTTCGGCCGGCGTGGATACGAGGCGGAGGTCGAAGTGGCTCGTGAGCGCTTCGACAGGGCGCTGCGGGATCACGCACGCGACGAGAAGAAGCGCGGTAAGAAGCTACAGGAGGCGCGCGCTCGGCACGCGGAACACAATCGGGACGAGGCCGCGCGGATCGGGGCGTGGAATGACGCACTTGGGCAGCGTCGCAACGCCTATCGTGACCGGGATGTCGAAGCGGTCGAGTGGTTCGTCGACCAGGCCCTCGCTGCTTCCGCGTACCCCCACGGCTTCCCGAAGGCGCATAAGGTCTCTTACCAGGCAGACACCGGCGACCTCCTCGTTGAGATCGACCTCCCCCTGGAAGACGTGGTCCCCGCCGCTCGTGCCTACCGCTACGTCAAGACGCGCGACGAGATGACGCCCGTACCGCGCCCCGAAAAGGAGCGGAAGGAACTGTACGCATCGGTCCTGGCCCAGACGGCTCTGCGCACGGTGCACGAACTGTTCGCCGCAGACACCGATGGCGTGGTGCAGTCGATCGCGCTGAACGGGCATGTGGCCACCATCGACCGTGCCACGGGCCGAAAAGTGCATCCGTGCTTGATCACACTCCAAGCAGAGCGCTCCGAGTTCAGCAAGCTGGTGCTGACCCAGGTTGACCCGCGGGCCTGTCTGAAACGGCTACGCTCGCTTATCTCGCCGAATCCGTACGAGCTCGAACCGGTGCGCCCGCTCGTCACGTTCGACTTGTCCAAGTTCCGGCTCATGGACAGTTTGGACGTCGTGGCTGGCCTGGACAGCCGACCCGTGCTGATGGACCTGAAGCCCACGGAGTTCGAACACCTCATCCGGCAGCTGTTCGAAGCTATCGGCCTCGACAGTGTGAACACTCAGCCTTCGAAGGACGAGGGCGTCGACGCAGTCGCGATGAACACTGACCCGGTCATGAAGGGCCTGTGCATCATTCAGGCCAAGCGCACCAAGAACGTAGTGCCCTTCGAGACCGTCTCCGCGCTCGCCGGCGTCGTGGAACACAAGCGAGCAGCCAAGGGCATCCTGGTGACCACCTCCTGGTTCGGCCGAGCCAGCGAGGCGTTCGCCAACGAGCACGGGCGCCTCGAACTCCTCGACGGAGCCAACCTGGTGCACCTGTTCAAGGAGCACATGAATCTCGACGTCATCCCCGGGCCGGTGCCACCGAAACGGCGCCCTCGGTAGCCGCGGAGTCGCACCCGACATCCTCGCGAGGCACGGGGCATGGTCTCGGCTCCGGCCTCATTCGCCCCCATCGGGCCCCGTCCGACAAATCCGACGCAGACCGGGCGTTACCACCAGCCGTTACGGGAACGCCAGATCGGCGTGTGCTGACCCGCCACCTTTCGATGCACCAGTACCCCAGCGATATAGAGGGGTTTGAAGGCCCACCAGCACAGCCACAGTTCGCCTAGCAGCAGGTATCCAAACAACTTGAAGCCGCCTGCGATGCAGCCCGGCCCCCCGCTGTTGCTTGTCCCGCGGCGGCGTGACCTACCGCCGACGTGGCCGCTGATCGAGAACGGACCAGGGAGCGGGACACGCCAGCTCATGCGCACTGAGCCTCCCCCCTCGCGCGCACGGCAGCTAACGCAGACAGGGCGGTGCAACAACGCATGGATCCCCCAGAGATGGCCGTAACAGCCGGATATACCCGACCGAGGCGTCGCATTTTGCCATACTGCGCAACCCGGAGTGCGCGGGTTCGAGCTGACTCGATGCCGCCGGCTCACCTCCCCCCAGACAGATCGCCTGTGGAGGGGGGCGCCCGGTCTTCTCCCGCGCTGCCTTGAGGAGACCGAAGACCCACTGCTGTTGTCCGTCTCGTCCCGCCGTACGCTCGACCTCGCACCGCTAGGCGCTGGCCGTCGTGGTGGCACCCGGCCATGCACCCCCTCTGGCCAGCAAGAACGTATGGTCTGCTGGTCTCAGTTCTGGTCTCATTCAGCCGCGTTCGGGTCCGTCCGCTACCCGCCCATGCGTCGGATCGGCCGCAGGTCAGACCGCATCCGCTTCCTCCCGCACGCCAACGTGACCCGTTGGAAAGCGTGTTGGGGGCAACCCCTCACGAGTTCGAATCTCGTATCCTCCGCCATTGCTCTCACCGGGCAATATGCCGATGGCCCTCACCGTTCGCGGTGGGGGCCATCGGTGTCTTCCCAGCCCCCGTTGTCCTGGTTTTTGCCCACAGTGGGCGCAGCGGGGCGGCCCCAGACGGCACCGGCGATCTTCCGCGCCACGTCCTTGAGCATGGCGTCCGGCACATGCAGGTACCGCGCTCGCATGCTGGCAGACGTGCCCGGCTCCCACCAAGGGCCGTTTCCCGTCGTGGTAGTCCGTGTTCGGACTCAGCGAACCGCCCAGCGGTTTGATGAACACGTATGTTGACCCTCACCCTGGCCGGGGTCAGAGCGTCGGCCCCCGTTGATATCCATGGCGCGTGGACGATGCGACGTCGAGTGCGACCGCCCTCCTGGCCGAGATCTTCCCAGCCCGACGAAGGCGGTCTGCTGCCCCTGGGAGAGAACCCGGACAGCTGGTTCGTCTGGGAGGCGGACTGCTGGATGAGCCCCGAGCCGAGGGACGGCACCGCACCGCGGGTGCCCGGCATCGCCTTCCCACTCACCAAGGAGTGGCAGTGGGAGTACGACTACTCCGACGACCCCCTCCACTCGTCACTGCTCCACGAGACCTACCTGCACGACTCGGCGCTGCTGAGCAAAGGCAAACCGGGGGCGTTCTGGACCCTGGTGGTGGCCGGGCCGCAACGCGGCCAGGTCTGGTGGCTCAGAGACGGATGCGCCACACCCTACGCCGACCCCCCGCCCCAACAGCGGGCGGGCGACTTCCTGACCTGGGTGAAGGACTGGCACGTCGGACAAGGCTGGTGGCGGACCGAGTAGCTGAGACACCCAGCTCGCGGTCTGGGCCGCCTCCTTGGTCCCGCTCTGGTTCTGTCCGTTCCGGATTCTGCTCCGAAGCACCAGGCCAGTGGCCAACTGCCAGTTGCGAAGCCCCTCGGAGTATGGGCAACTCAAGCAATTACGTCGCTGGCGTGACGCAGCCGAGCAACGCATCGAGCTGCGCCACAGTTTCGGCCGCGTCGGTGTGGTGGATGGTGCGGATGCCCAACGCCTCGGCCGGTGGCAGGTTCACCGCGTGGTCGTCCACGAAGACGCATTCCTCACCCGTTAGTTGGAGCTGTTCCAGGGTGTGGAGGTAGATGCCGGGGTCGGGCTTGCGTACGCCGAGTTGCTCGGACAGGACGATCGCGTCCCACTGCCCGTCCCACATGCCCAGGGCCTCGTAGGGGTTGAAGGGGGTCAGGCCGAAGCTGTTGGAGAGCATGGCGACTTTGATGCCGGCGGCGCGGGCGCGGCGGGCGGCGTCGACCATGCGGGGTTCGAGGTAGAGGTTGGCCAGGGCACGGCGCATGAGGTCGGTGGGGTCGATGCCGAGGATGCCGCCGATGACCTGGTTCCACTGTTCTTGCGTGGCCTCGCCGACCTCCAACGCCGCATAGACCGCTACGCCGTCGGGATGCTCGTTGAGCGCGCGGGTGTAGGCGCCGGGGGCCAGGCCCTCGCTGCGCTCGAAGGCTTCGCCGTTGAGCCGCATCCGGATGGTGAGGACGCCGCCGAAATCGAGAATCAGGCCGCGGTAGGTCATTGCTGGCTCCATCGGAGGTGACTCGCCCAGGGGGCACAGGGCTGGGGCACGCTGTTGCACGGATCGTAGCCGTCGGTCGATTGCCCTCGCCCTTCCGGGCCGGAGTCGTACCCTGGCGATGGAGGGCCGTAGCAACTGCCGTACAGGCGAGGGGACGTCAGCTCATGACTGTCGAGCAGGACTTCGGTATCGGTGCTCGTATCCGCTACTACCGCGAACGTCGGGGCCTGTCGCAGAAGGCCATGGCCGAACTCGTGGGCAAGACGGAGAACTGGGCCTACAAGGTCGAGAAGGGCGTGCTGCCCATCGACCGCCTCTCGGTACTGATCGACCTCGCGCGGGTGCTGTACATCCGTGATCTGACCGACCTGACCGGGGGTGTCCTGACGGGCGCCGTATCGGGGTCGCAGACCGAGCACGAGGGTGTGCCCGCGATCCGCCGTGTGCTGGCGTTGCCTTCCTCGCTGCTGCCGTCCGGGATCGGAGAGGTGCCTGTGGACGAGTACCGGGCGGCTGTGGACGACGCGTGGCGGGTGTACGAGACGCAGACCAAGGACCGGTACGCCGACATCGGCGGTCGGCTGCCGAATCTCCTGCGGCAGGGCTACGCGGCCGTGCGTGACGCCGAAGGCGAGGAGCAAGAGCGGCAGGCGGTGGCGCTGCTGATCTCGGTGTACGGCATGGCCCAGGTCTGGCTGCGGCGCGTCGGAGAGCCGGTGCAGGCCCGTATCGCCGCCGACCGGGGCGTTGCCCTCGCCGACCAGGTCGGGGATCCGGCACTGCTCGCGGCGGCCACGTGGAGCCTGGCGTGCGTGCTCACTTCCACCGGCGATGTAGCCGACAGCGTCGCCCTGGCGCGCGAGACCATTGCGAGCTGCCGGCCGGGCGAGGACGCCTCGGCGGAGCACCTGTCCGCGTACGGGGCGCTTCACCTGTCGGCGGCCGTAGCCGCGGTGCGCGACCATCAAGGACCCGTGGCGTGGGACCTGTACCACGGCGCCGAGCGGGCGGCGGCGCGTCTCGGTCAGGACCGCAACGACTGGCACACCAGCTTCGGGCCGACGAACGTGGCCATGCACGCCGTGCACCTGCGGGCTGAGGAAGGCGACACGGTGGAGGCGCTGCGCGTGGCCGACAGCGTGGAGGACAACCCCGAGCTGCCGCTTGAGCGGCGCACCAGGTACTTAATCGAGGTCATGAACTGCAACCGCATCCAGCGTGACGACTTCGCCACCGTCTACATGCTCAAGCGAATCACCAGCCAGTCCCCCGAAGAGGTGGGTTTCTCGCCGCTGGTCCGGGAGGCGGTCGCGGACCTGCTCAAGCGGGAAAAGCCCATGTGGCGGCAGGATTTGAGGTCCGTGGCGCAGCACATCGGCATGACCGCGTAGAGAGTCGCCTGGAGATCGGCACGCTCTGACCCTGTGTCAGCCCTGATTTTTCCTCAGGGTCAGTCAGCGACGACGCTTTTACGGTAAGTGACATGACAGAACGTCACCTGCCGCTGAGTGGGAAGTTACGAGCCTGGCGCGTCGAACGCGCTCCCGGCGCAGCCGAGCTGACTCAGGCCGGACGCGTCGCCATCCCGGTCCTGCTCCGCCGGATCGGCAAGCGTGTCTCCGCCACCGCGACGGTGCTGGTACTCACCGCCGAAGAAGCCGAAGCGCTCTGCGGTGAACTGGTGGCGCTGCTGCACTCCGGCGGCCAGGAGGCCGCGTCATGACCCGGCCACGGCGGACCGCCGCCGACCGCGAACGCCGCCGAACCCTCCACTCGGCTGCCGCTGGCCTGCACCCGGCGGGCACAACCGTCGCCGATGCGTACCCGGATTCCGGCTGTGAAGATGTCGCGTCTCCTCCGCGCCCGGAGAGAGGAGACAACCTCATGACCCGCACACTGCACGCAGCGACGGATGCCACGCCCACAGCGCCCGTTCCGACCCTCGCCGAGCCCGTCTGCGACGAGTTCGCGGTACGTGTCTCCGGTGCCGCCGCCATGGACGGCACCCTTGAACGGGACGTGGACGGCCGGTGGGTGGGGCGGCTTCGCCATATCAGCGCGGCCAAGGTGCGCCCCTGGGGCCTGAACTCGCTCATGGACGACGTCCAGTTGCTGGTGAGTGAGCTGGTCACCAACGCTCTGCGGTACGGGGACGACGGCGAGATCGGGTTCCGTCTCGTGATCACCCTGCAGGGGGTGCTGATCGCAGTGAACGACGGGTCCGGCCGCCGCCTGCGGCTGAGCGTCGTCGACGAGGAGAGCGAGACCGGCCGCGGCCTGTTCCTCGTCGCCGCGATAGCCGACGACTGGGGAGTGAGCCCCGACGGCACGACCACCTGGTGCACCTTGCGCACCGCCCCGGTGCGCCGGTGACGGCGCGGCAACGGCCACCTTTCTTCCGCATCCACGCAGAAAGCAACGCGCAATGAAGAACGCGAAGATCCTGTTCCCGGTCTGCGGCCGGACCGCCCGGCTCCCGGAACATCTCGTCCAGCAGACGCTGCGCGCCGCGACCCCGTACGGGTCGGCAGACGAGGCGGACGTCGAGCGGAGCTTATGGTGCCACCTCCAAATCCACGACGACGGCGACCACTTCGCCCTCGTCCTTGATCTGGGAGGCGTGGACACCGGAGCCGTCTGGGCCCGTTGGGCGGACGGAAAGCCGGTCGAGGCGCTGGACGTCCGACCGGACTGCTCCTTCGTCAACCACGAAACACGCGAAGCCTGCTGCGAATTCGCGTCCCACCCCGGCGCCCACACCCACCAGCTCACCGATACGCCGGTGGAATTCTCGGCGCCGGCGAAAGCGAGCGTGTCGTGACGGCAACATCCCTGGCCCAGAACCCAGCCATCGTCTCACCGCCCATCCAATCCGCCGCCGCCTCGCCGGGCCGTACGTGGTCCATCAGCACCACGGGCGGCTTCACGCTCACCGGACACCTGCCGCCGTGGGCCGACGAAGACCCCAGCGACACGGACGTCCCGCTGAAACGGCTGTCCGTCACGCTGATCGACCTCGCGCACCGCCAGCCCTTCGCCGGGCAGCGGATGCGCGTCCACCACCCCGCACGCACCGGGGTCGACGGACAGGCCGGCGGGACCGAAGAGAGCCTCTTCGACGGATACATCACCTGCTACCCGTACAGCGAGAACCCCAAGGAACGGGCCCCGTACGCCGACGTCCGGGTGGTGGAGGACTTCTGGCTGAACAACCTCACCCCCGAAGACCTCACCGACCTCGCCGCCCGGCTCCGCGCACAAGCCGACCGCCTTGAGACGGAGCTCGTTCCGATGCTCGAAGAAGCCCGCGACGACTGGTTCACCGCGCACGAGGAGCCCGCCGGCACGGCGATACCGTCCCGACGAATCGGCGCGTTCCGTAGCTAGCTGGCAACTCACCGTATTTCCATCGAAGGAGCTTCCTTTCATGACCGGTACGACCGTCGAACCCGACGAGGCCGTCCGCCTGCGGAACGGCGCCGTGGACACCCTCTGCGCGGAAGGGTGGATCACCACTCCCGAGGTCGAGGCCGTGATGCGCGCCGTCCCCCGACACGCGTTCACCCCCGAGGTGAGCGTGGAGAAGGCGTACGACCCGTACGCGGCGGTGATCACCAAGACCGACGAACACGGTGTGCAGCTCAGCTCCGTGTCCGCGCCGCAGATCCAGGCGATCATGCTGGAACAGGCCCACGTCCGCCCGGGAATGCGGGTGTTGGAGATCGGGTCGGGCGGCCTGAACGCCGCATACCTCGCCGAACTCGTCGGCACCGGCGGCCACGTCACCACGGTGGACATCGACCCCGTCGTGACCGACCGCGCCAGGCGGCTGCTGGGCGAGCACGGGTACGACCGGGTCGTGGTCGTCACGGCCGACGCCGCCGAACCAATCCCCGGCCTGGGGACGGTCGACATCGTGATGGTGACCGTCGGCGCCTGGGACGTACCGCCCGCATGGATCGACCAGCTCAAGCCCGGCGGCAGCCTCGTGGTGCCGCTGCGGATGCGAGGGCTGACGCGTTCGGTCGCCTTCACCCGCGTCGGCGACCACTTGGAGAGCGAGTCCGCGAAGATCTGCGGCTTCGTACCCGTGCAGGGCTCCACCGCTCACAACGAGGAACTGCTGCTCGTCAACGGCACCCCGGAGATCGGCCTGCGATTCGACGACGGACTGCCCTCCGACCCGAGCCTGCTCGACAACGCCGTGACGTTCACGCGGTTCGAGAGGTGGACCGGGGTGACCATCGGCGTCAGTGAGCTGGTGGACACCCTCCAGATGCACCTGGCCATCTGCCTTCCCGGCTTCTGCATCATGGCCGTCGACCCGGAACTGGACTCCGGCATCGTCGCCCCGGCCAACAAGGGCTTCGCGCTGGCCGCCGTGGACGACGAGGGCCGCACCTTCGCCTACCTCACCACGCGTCGCACCGAGGACAACAAGCACGTCGAGTTCGGCGTGCACGCCCTCGGCCCCGACGCCGCGGTGTTCGCCGAGACCCTCGCCGGTCATCTGCGCGACTGGGCCGGCGAACACCGCGGCGGCCCTGGCCCCGTCATCCGGGTCTATCCGGCCGGTACCCCCGACGACCGGATCTCCGGCGACCGCGTCATCGACAAGATCCACAGCCGGATCTCGCTCTCCTGGCCCGCGCAGCGCTGACCGCGGACCAGGACTCCGCACCAACCCCTTAACGGAAGGAATGGCACCTCCATGACCACCGCCATCTTGGCCCCGGCCCTCGAACCGACGGCCTTCGAGGACGACTTCGACGACTTCGCCCCGCTCGACGTGAGGGTCGTCATCGCCGCGCACCCGCACGGCAAGCTCATGTGCACCACCAGCGACGGCTGCGGCAGCACGTGCTCCAACGGCGCCTCGGCGTGCAGCTCCTTCGTCGAGGACCCCGCCTGATCGCAGGCAACTTCCCCATCCGGTGGGCCGGGCGCACACCCGGCCCGGCCCACCGGCCGCCCGCGTGCCTGTACAGGAAGGGACTGCCCATGGCCCCGCACCCGGCCGTCAGCTACAGGTGGCAGGAGCCTGCGATGCTGCGAGCCAGCACGATCCCCGGGACGGCAGACCTGCCCCGCGGCCTCGACCTGGACGACGTGGCGGCCACCCGTACGTGGCTGACGCGTCAGTGGCAGCAGGAGGCGTTCCGCGACGCCCTCCGCGCGGCCACGCCCGTACTGACAGAAGCGGTCGAAGCCGTCGTCGGCGGTCGGGAGACCCGGCCCCGGCAGGTGAGGCGTACGGCGCTGTCCACGATCGCCTACCTGCTGCGCTGGCAGAACAGGCCCACCCCGCTCGGCCTGTTCGCCGGCACCGCCTCCGTGGCCGTCGCGGACACTGCCCGCGCCCAGTGGCACGGCGAGCACCGGGCGCTGCTGCGCGCAGACACCGAATGGGTCACCGACATCATTACGCGCCTCCAGTCCAGTCCCGAGCTGCTGCGCCAGCTCCCGCTGACGGCCAACAACACCGCACGCGAGCGCGGCGACCGCCTCGTCGCCGTAGGGCCTCCCGCCGACGCCTTCGCCCCGCTCATCGCCCCGATCGAGATATCCGTGCGCAACACCCGCCCCATAGCCGCCGCGATGGCTGCCGCACGCGAGCTGATCGCCTACGCCGACCTGGCCGCCCATCTGCACCAGCTCTTCCCGCAGGCCGCCACCGACCAGATCGACCAACTCCTGCGCGATCTGATCGGCCAGCAGCTCCTCATCACGAGCCTGTGGGCGCCGACGACCATCCCGGACGCCTTCGGCCACCTGTGCGCCGAGCTGGAACGGCTCGACGCGCGCACCGTCCCCGAACTGCACGACCAGATAACTGAGTTGTACGGCATACGCGACGACATCGCCGCCCATCAGCCCTCGTCGGCCGCCATCACACTGGACCGCGTCATCCCGAAAATGCGCGCCCTCTCGACGGCGACACCGACACCCTTGACCATCGACACCGGCCTCGACTGCGACATCCAGATCCCCGCCGCCGTACTCGAAGAAGTACAGGCCGCCGTCACCGCGTTGTACCGGACCACCTCGCAGCCGTACGGCTACCGGCACTGGCGCGACTACCACCGCCGCTTCCGCGCCCGGTACGGCGTCGGCGCGCTCGTGCCCGTCCTGGAGCTGACCTCCGACAGCGGCCTCGGCCTACCAGCCGGATACCTCGGCTCGGAGCGCGACCGACCGCCCAAGCTCCTCACTGACCGGGACGAGACCCTGCTCGCGCTGCTGGAACCGGTGTTGATGGAAGGGCTCGACGAACTCGTCCTCACAGACAAGACGGTCGACGCTCTCGCGGACGCCGCTGGCACCGACCCGCACTTCGCGCCCCGCGTCGAAACCGCCTTCGAGATCCACGCCCGCTCCATCACGGCCCTCGCGCGCGGCGCCTTCCAGGTCGAGATCGCCGCGGTACCCCGGCCGGGCAGCAGCATGGCCGGCCGGTTCGCCCACCTGCTCACCCCCGGCCAACAGAACGACCTTGCCGCCGGCTTCCGCACCGACCCCGACGCGCTCACCGCGCAGCTCAGCTTCCCGCCCCGCAAACGCCGCGTCGAGAACGTCATCCGCACGCCCCGCCTCCTGCCCCATGTCATCGCCGTGGGCGAATGCCCGGCTGCGGACGGCGAGACGATTGGCCTCGACGACATCGCCGTCACCGCCGACGCCCGCCACTTCCACCTGATCCAGCGCTCCACCAGCCGTCGCCTGGACGTGCGTGTTCTGCACGCCCTCGAAGCCGCCACCCAGACCCCAGCGCTGGCCCGGTTCCTCGCCGAGGTCGCCGGCGCCCGATACGCCGCGTACAAGCCGTTCGACTTCGGCGCCGCCGCCCGGCTGCCGTACCTGCCCCGTGTGCGCTACCGCCGCACGATCCTCGCCCCGGCCCGCTGGCTGCTCCCCGCCGAGGAGTTGCCCGGCCGTACCGCCGAACAGGGCATGTGGGAACGGGAGGTCGCCGCCTGGCGTACGCGGCTGCGCGTGCCGGACACCGTCAGCATGATCGAGTACGACCAGCGTCTCCCGCTGGACCTGACCCACCCGGTGCAACGCCGCCTGCTGCGCACCCAACTCGACCAGAACCGTCGCCTGGAGCTGCGCGAGGCGCCCGCCGCCGACGTGCACGGCTGGATCGGCCGCGCTCACGAAATCTGGGTGTCCCTCCGCAACACCGCGCAGATCCCGCGCGCCGAGGAGAGCGACGTATCGCCGGCAGTCAGAGTCAGAGCCGCACCGGCCCGGCTCCACCTTCCAGGCGCGGGCAGCGTGCTGTACGCCCGACTGCACGCCCACCCTGGCCGCTATGACGAGATCCTGACCCAGCAACTCCCGTTCCTGCTAGCCGTGTTCGGCGACGTGCAGCCGATGTGGTGGTTCATCCGGCACCGCGAGATGTCCCGCCCGGACGCCGACCAGTACCTCGACTTCGTCCTCCACCTCTCTTCCGGCACCTACGCCACGGCGGCCGAAGCCGTGCACGACTGGGCGGACACCCTCTACCGAAGCGGCTTCGTCGCCGGTCTCACCCTGGCGGACTACCGGCCGCAGACCGGCCGGTTCGGGCACGGCGACGCGATGGACGCCGCACACGGCGTGTTCGCCACAGACTCCGCCGCCGCCCTCGCGCAGATTCGCTTCATCGGCCAGACCGACACCGTCACTCCGCAAGCCCTCGCCGCCGCCAGCATCCTCGACCTCGCCCAGCACCTCGCATCCTCCGAGACCCAGGGCACGGACTGGCTCATCCAGCGGCTGCCGCAGACCACCGGCCACCTGGACCGTCACCTGCGCGACCAAGCCCTCGAACTCACCTCGCCCGGCGGCCGAGACGCCTTATGTGCCCTGCCTGGGGGCGACGCCATCATCCGGACGTGGCAGACCCGCGCCGCGGCCCTCGACGCCTACCGGCTCCACCTCGCCGACGCCGATCCGCTCCGGGCCGCCCGCTCACTGCTGCACCAGCACCACGTCCGGGCGCTGGGCGCCGACCCCACCGCCGAAGCCCTCACCCTCCGCCTCGCCCGTACCGCCGCCCTGCGCCAGCAGAAGGCAGCCCGATGACCGCGACGACAACCAGCGCCTCCGACATGGTGCTTCAGGTCGTCCACGACCTGGCCGAACCCGCGCCCCCTCACCCGGACGAGCCATGGGTCGTACAGTCCCTCGCCGACGGTGCCGCCGGAACCGCCCTGCTCCACGTCGAAGCCGCCCGCCATCACGCCCATGCCTGGCAAGCCGCCCACCGCTGGATCGCCACCGCGGCCTCCGGACAGGTCAGCGCCGCCGACACCACCGGCCTCTTCCTCGGCGCACCAGCCATCAGCTTCCTGCTCAGCACACCGCCCGCCGAGTACGACCACCTCTACGCCCGAGCCCGTCGCGCCGTGCACCAGCACGTCCTGGCACTCGCCCACCGCCGTACCGACGCCGCCCTCGCCCGCATCCGCCGCGGCGACCTGGCCACCTTCGCCGAGTACGACATCTTCTACGGCCTGACCGGCATAGGTGCCTACCTGATGCGTGCCAGCCCCGAGGACGGCGCTCACGAACGCGTCCTGCGCTACCTCGTCGCGCTGACGCACCCGCTCGCCCCGGGGGGCCGCGGTCTGCCCGGCTGGTGGGTCCGCCACGACCCGCAGCGCGGCCACTCCCCGTACTTCCCCGGCGGGCACGCCAACCTGGGTGCCGCCCACGGCATCACCGGCCCGCTCCTCCTTCTCGCCCAGGCGCTACGCCGTGGGATCGAAGTCCCCGGCCACCGCGACGCGATCCGGACCGTCTGCGACCACCTCGACAGCTGGCGGCAGGACACCGACACCGGTCCGTGGTGGCCCGAGCACCTCTCGCGCCACGACCTCGAACGGCGCCGCCCTCACCGGTTTCACGACGCCCGACCGAGCTGGTGCTACGGAACCACCGGCATCGCGCGGGCCGGACAACTCGCCGGAATCGCGCTGCGCGACACCAGCCTCCAGACCTTCTACGAAGACGCCCTCCACCGGGCCCTGAGCGATCCCGCCCAACTCGCCAACGTCACCGACACCGGCCTCTGCCACGGCTGGGCCGGCATCTACCAAACCGCCAGCCGCGCCGCCACCGACTCCCTCGACCCCCGCCTGACCGAGCTGCTCCCCACGCTCGGCCGCGCGCTCCTCGACCACGCGCGGCTCGGCCTCACAGCGGCACCCGGTCTGCTGAACGGCGCCGCAGGCACCGCCCTCGCCCTGTCCGCCCTCGCCACCCAGCAGCCCCCGAGCACCGGATGGGACGCATGCCTCCTGATCAACTGACCCAGCCCGGCTCCGCCGAACACGCCGTGTTGGCCGTGCTCGCCGGCCAGCCGCTGGCCGAAGCAGCCGCCGAGGCCCGCCTGGACCCGGCGAACCTCTCCGATGCCCTTCAGGTCTTCCAACAAGCGGGCCGCGACGCCCTCGCCCGGCACTCAGTACAGCGCGAGTGGTGGCATGTCTATCTCCACTTCACCGACTGGGTGCACGCCGACCACACCTTCGCCACCCACGTCCTGCCGCTGCTACAGGCCGCGGAGGCCAACGGCACGCTCGACGGCTGGTGGTACACCCGCAAACACCCCTGCTGGCGCCTCCGCCTCAAGACCACGACCCCCATAGGCGACGGCCTCGACCGCCTCGTCGCCGAAGGCCACCTCCACCGCTGGTGGCCGGGCATCTACGAACCCGAAACAGCCGCCTTCGGCGGCCCCGCCAGCATGACCGCCGCACACAACCTCTTCATCGCCGACAGCCGCGAAATCCAGCAACTGCCCTCCCGCGAGAACCTCCCCCTCGGCCACCGCGAGCTATCCATCGTGCTCTGCACGACCCTCATGCGCGCAGCCGGCCTCGAATGGTACGAACAGGGCGACGTCTGGCACCGCATCATCACCACCGACCACCGCTCGACCATCGCGGACATCCCCCGCGAAACCCTGAACGCGAGAGCAGCAGAGATCCACACCCTGCTCTTGACCGACAGCGACTCCTTACTGAGCCCTGACGGCCCTTTAGCCCCGCTCGCCGAGTGGACAGCAGCCTTCCGCCACACCGGCCGAACCCTCGCCGCCGCCCTCCAAGCGGGCACCCTCGACCGCGGCCTACGCCAAGTCCTCAGCTACCACGTCATCTTCCACTGGAACCGCCTCGGCCTCTCCCTCCGCACCCAAAGCACCCTCGCCTGGGCAGCCCGCGCCGCAGTTCTTCACTCCTCTTGAAATGCTGTGATCACAGGAAGCTTCGGGATGACCCGAAGAATTAGGTCATGTGTCACCGGACAACTAGGCTGACGACAACCGGAGCCGGCAGCAATCGCTTCCTAGGACGCACCTCTAGGGGGCGACACATGACGCTTGAGGTTGGTCAGCGCAGCGCGCTAATCAGAGCGCACACGACACGGACCAATGCGATCCACACCTGCCACCAAGCAGGCTGACGCCACCATCGCGAGTCAGTACCCCCATCATCCTCATACACAAATAACCTCCCTTGGTCTAGGTGGGCACCTGCTTTAAGGCACCTGCGTTGCAACATTGGCGGCTAGTCGAAGTTGCGGAACCATTGCGAGGTACTCGGTTCAAATGGTTCCCACAACGCCGAGGATATGGGCATGGAGAAGGTAACTGCGTTCGCCACGCGGGTCGGCGAACACCCGAACTCATGCCAACCAACCTGAATTGAAAATCCGAAAATAAGTAGAACGGCAGCACAAGGGGCATTACGGTCGCTGAAAATACTGGTTGCCACGCTTGATAAGAGCAGAGAGCCTCATCCCCGCAAGCGCGAGGAGCAGTGGGCTCCTGACCAGCAGTACACCTTCATGGCGGGCTCATCCCCGCGAGCGCGGGGAGCAGGGTTACTTGCCGAGCGCCTCTCAATGGGGCTCATCCCCGCGGGCGCGGGGAGCCGTCCTCACATCGGACTGCTGCGCTGACCAACGAGGGTCCATCCCCGCGGGTACGGGGAGCGGCGGCTTCGTCGTAGCCGCCGTTCGCGAGGTTCGGGTCCATCCCCGCGGGCGCGGGGAGTAGCTCTTGGCCATTTCCGCCGCTGGCATCAGGGCAGGTTCATCTCCGCTGGCGCGGGGAGCAGGCCACGCTGCCGGCCGGGGAGTACTTCATCGCGGGCTCATCCCCGCGGGTGCGGGAAGCAGCCCGGCCGCCCGCCCGCCGCTGCACGCGAGCAGGGCTCATCCCCGCGGGCGCGGGGAGCAGACCATGCGGTGTCCGGTGCTGTAGCAAGCGTTGGGTCCATCCCCGCGGGCGCGGGAGCAGTTACGGCGCTGGCTCGCTGACCTCCTGGAACCGGGTCCATCCCCGCGGGCGCGGGGAGCAGAACTGTGGCTCCCTTCGCGGCCGTTTCCATCAGGGTCCATCCCCGCGGGTGCGGGGAGCAGGCCGAGGGACTTCTCGGCCGTGCTGATCATGGAGGTCCATCCCCGCGGGTGCGGGGAGCAGCGACTGTCCGGCCGTCACAGGCACCATCGCCGCGGGTCCATCCCCGCGGGTGCGGGAAGCAGCGTCTGCGGTTCCCCTACGAGGTCGCGGCCACGGGTCCATCCCCGCGGGTGCGGGGAGCAGTGGATCGACCTCGGGGGCGAGCACGCGTACAGGGGTCCATCCCCGCGGGTGCGGGGAGCAGCGACTGTCCGGCCGTCACAGGCACCATCGCCGCGGGTCCATCCCCGCGGGTGCGGGAAGCAGCGTCTGCGGTTCCCCTACGAGGTCGCGGCCACGGGTCCATCCCCGCGGGTGCGGGGAGCAGTGGATCGACCTCGGGGGCGAGCACGCGTACAGGGGTCCATCCCCGCGGGTGCGGGGAGCAGTCCGGGAGTTGTAGGCCAGTAGGCCAGGGGGTGGGTCCATCCCCGCGGGTGCGGGGAGCAGCCGCCGTCCTGGCTGGCGTACAGCGCGCGGGTGGGTCCATCCCCGCGGGTGCGGGGAGCAGCCGCCGTCCTGGCACCGCGGCGTCGGGTCCATCCCCGCGGGTGCGGGGAGCAGTTGTCGGAGAAGATCCGAATGCAGCCCGCCGCGGGTCCATCCCCGCGGGTGCGGGGAGCAGCTTGACGACGCCCCGTTGGACACGATCACGCGGGGTCCATCCCCGCGGGTGCGGGGAGCAGTTCGCGAAGACGATCTTCATGGAGATGAAGCAGGGTCCATCCCCGCGGGTGCGGGGAGCAGTCCTCGCCGCACAGTTCCCCGACTGGGCCGGTGGGTCCATCCCCGCGGGTGCGGGGAGCAGTGGATCGGCGCCGCCGCCGCGCTCGCCCCCCTGGGTCCACCCCCGCGGGCGCGGGGAGCAGATCGGCGGCAGCACGCTGGAGTCGCCGAACGCGGGTCCACCCCCGCGGGCGCGGGGAGCAGGGCGTCGTGAAAGGCTTCATCAAGAAGCGGGTGGGTCCACCCCCGCGGGCGCGGGGAGCAGATTCTCAAGCCCGACCTCGCCAAAGCCGTCTGGGGTCCACCCCCGCGGGCGCGGGGAGCAGCCTGGACCGTCTCGCACCGCATGGGCAGCCGCGGGTCCACCCCCGCGGGCGCGGGGAGCAGCCGACGGCGCCGCAGGGCAGTCCGCGTACCAGGGGTCCACCCCCGCGGGCGCGGGGAGCAGGTCAACAAGGTCCGCAGCCTGCTGGCCGCGGAGGGTCCACCCCCGCGGGCGCGGGGAGCAGCTTCGAGATCTGCGGGTCATCGGGGAAGACCATGGGTCCACCCCCGCGGGCGCGGGGAGCAGGACATTGGCCAGGCCGTCGAACAGGGGGGCCGAGGGTCCACCCCCGCGGGCGCGGGGAGCAGGCCAGGAGCTGATGACGGCGCGCCTGGCCGCGGGGTCCACCCCCGCGGGCGCGGGGAGCAGGAGGGTCGGCGAAGGATGCCGTAGCCCTGGGCGGGTCCACCCCCGCGGGCGCGGGGAGCAGTCTTTACGAGCTGCGGTTTTATCAATGAGCAGTGCTTGTTTCAGCAAGGATGAGAGAAAAGGGCATAAGGGACGAGCCAATCCGAAACTGCCCAGCAAGGCTACGGGGATCCGACCCGGCTTACTACGGAAGCAGTTCGGACCCACTGTTAGCGGCCGCTGCTCCCGCACCGTCTACGAGCGTGGATGCTTCCGGCGGGCAGGAAGATACCGAATAAAGCCCAGGGCCAGCCAGGGACTACCTGACAATCCCCGCGTCGGCCGAGCCGGTGGCGGCAGCCTGTGACCGCGCCGGTTGAGCAGCCGGCCCACCTAGGGCGAAGCTACCGCGCTCGATTCCCGAAGCGGCGCCGCTTGGACGCCTTGCTCCAGCCCTGGGAAGGCTGGGGTGATTGAGAAGCCGGACCGTCGGCGGGGCGGTCGGACGGGCGGAGGATGAGGGTGAGGCCCTCGTGGTCGACGGGGTGCCATTTGTGGTCGTGCGTGCGAAAGGTGTAGCCCTGCTCGGAGTTGGTGGAGTAGGCGAGGAGGGCGCGGCCGTTGCCCGCGTATTGGCGGACCTCGTCCCACAGGGCGTCGCGGATGCGGGCGGACGGGTTGCCGAGGAAGACGCCGGGGGAGATTTCCAGGAGCCAGCGGGTGAGGAAGCCGCGCAGGCCGACGGGGCAGTGGGTGAGGACGATGACCGTCACCAGATGACGCCTTCGTGGACGAGGGCTTCCTGGGTAAGGGTGTCCGATACGGCTACGTCGTCGCCGTAGTTGCGGCCGGCGGCCACCTCGGCGCCTCGGTCGGAATGGAGCGTGACCCGGTCACCGTCGTCGGACAGGTCGAGGCCGTTCGGCGCGAGCAGCGTCTGGATGTCGCGCACACAACGGTCGAGCAGGTTCGTGGTGTTGATGCGGTCGCGCAAGGCCCGCCGGGTACGGGGGCCGATGTCCTCCGGGCCCTCCGCAGCAACGTCAAAGGCGATGGGAATGCCGATGTCCGTCTTGTAGAGGTCGGCCACGTCGAGGACGAAGGACAGTTCGTGGCCGGAGTGCACGAAGCCGAGTCCAGGACTGCATCCCAGAGCGGCGACCACGGTGTGCGCGACCCCGTACATGCACTGCGCGGCAGCGGTGACGGCCTGGTTCGGAGCGTCGCCGCTGCCGAAGTCGCCCGGGGTGAAGCGGCGTCCTCGCCAGGGGACTCCCGTGCGAGCCGACTCCTGCGCGTAGCAGCGCTTGACCCGATCGCCTTCCCGGCCCAGTAGTTGGCGGCGCGTGCATCCGGCAGGGTCCTCGTCGGGGAAGCGCAGGCGGTACATGGCGCGGGCGACGTCGAGGCGAGTGCGCTGGTTGGCCCAGGCGACCGCTTGAGCCTCGACGAGGGCGGACGAACGGCTCAGCGCCCGGCCGCCGGCGTAGAACCGTACGCCGTGCTCGCCGACCCACACCACTGCGGCGCCGCTCTCGCCGAGAACCGCCATCGCCTGGTGGGTGATCCGGGTGCCGGGGCCGAGGAGCAGCGTGCCGATGGTCGCCGACGGGATGTGGCGGACGCCTTCCGCGTCCTCGGCGGTGATGGCGTTGGCGTCGCGGTGCACGAGGCAGCGCTCGAGGTAGATGTACGACAACCGGTCACCGACCCGGGTGAGTTGGCGGGGGCTGGTGGCCGGACGTCTGCCGACGGTGGTCACCGGTTACTCCGCCGGCGCCAGGGTCATCAGTCCGCAGCCGTACGCCTTGGCCTTGCCCAGACCGAAGGTGAGAGTGCGACGCAGGGCGTCGGGGTCGGTCACGCGCAGGCGGCCGTCGTAGGTGACGCGGGTCAGTTTCACCTGGTGCGCACGGTCGTCGGTCTCGCTGCGCTTGCCGAAGGAGAGGTCACCGCGGTTGTGGACGACGACCTCGTGCCAGGCGCCGGGGAGTCCGTCCGGGCGCGGCTCGGGACGTTCCACGATCGCGAAGCCGGCATCCGTCTGGCGCGCGAGCAGCCAGTCGAGTTGGTGGCGCGGTGTGACGTGCGCCGTGCGCTTGGTCGGCTCGGCGGCGTGGCGCCTGATGCTGTGGACGGGGTTGGCCGTGAGCCGGAAGGTCCAGGTGTCGTCGGCGGTGAGGCGGGTGAGGAAGGGCGCGTACGGCTTGGTCTGCCAGCCGCCCGTGGTCGGCCAACCCGCCTGCTCCACAAGGTGGGTGAGGTCGGGCCGCTCGGGGCTGACGATGTAGAGCAGCACCTCGCTGCGCGACTGCTGGTCGAGACGCCACAGCACGCGGGGACCGTCGCCCTGGTGGTCGGGCCGCTCCGCGAAGGACGCCATCACCGCGGCGTGCAGGCTCTGGGGGGACGTGAGCAGTCGGCGGGCGCCCATGCGCGCGGTGTTGATGCGGAATCGGGTCAGGAACATCGTCAGTCTTCCAGTAGTCCCATCGGATCGTGCTGTGCCGGTACGAAGGCCCGGCGGGGGATGCTGAGCGGATTGGCGACGGTGACGGCGCGCGAGTGGACGGCGCGCAGGCCGTACCGGCGGTGCCGCGGGTCGAAGCTGAGCGGCTGGTCCCGTACGGCGTCGCCGGGACCCTCGCCTGCGGGCAAGTCGGCGATGACCTCCAACTCGACGCGACGCTCACGGGCACGGCTGCGTTGCACCCAGGCGGACGCCTGCCACGGCTCGGTCTCCAGCGCCTTCCACAGACCGGACCGGTGTACCCGGAGGTCGACGGGACGCGACGGTGGGCAGGACCGGCGGCCGAGGAATGGCAGGTACACCGGAGACCTGACCGCGGCGTGCAGGACCTCGATCAAGTCGCGGTCACCCTCGACAGCCACGACGAACACCGCGTCGGAGAGGTAGAACCGTTCGGAGACCGGCATCGACTTGCCCGTGTCGGCGTGGTGGGCGGTCTGGAAGTCGCGCACGCGGGTGCCGGGCTGGTCGAGACGGACAGCGAAGCGGAGTGCCGCCAGATCCGACAGGTCGGCGCTGCGGTCACGGCCCTGAGCCGCCGCGAGCAGACCCAGGACTCCGCTCTTGGTGGGCGCACGTTCCGTCGTACGCCGGGCGAAGCGGGACGCCGCGCCCCAGGACTGCAATGGGCCGGCCAGGCGCAGCGTCAGGACGCCGGTGGGTTCGCTCATGCGCGAGTGGCCTTGACCTTCTCCCCGGCCGGTTGGGCGGTCAGCCGCCCGGCAACGGCGTCGGTCACCTCGTCGAGCAGGCCGCCGATGGTGACCCCCGTGCCGAGGGCGGCCAGCGGCTCGGTGGCGGCGCCCACCCGGAGCACCCAGGTGGGGTCCTCGGTGACCTCGTACGCCTTCTCGATGTCGGAGACGTGCGCGAGCAACTGGGTGCAGGCACCGCGCAGATGGCCGCCCGAACCCTGTGCTGCGAGGACCGGCTCCTCGAAGGCGGACACGAAGCTGATGGGCCGCGCCGACCGCAGGGTGACGATCACGGCTTCGGGCAGCGTGTGGTTGCCGAAGGTGTTGACCTTGCCGGTCGGCATGGACGCCACGAAGCCGTGCAGGAAAGCCCGCACCGCCCTGCGCACCGGCTCGTCCAGCGGCTGGTCGGAGCGCGCGCCGACGCCGAGGTTGTCGCGCAGGCGGTCGACGTCGAGCGCGGCGTAGCGGTAAAGGGTGGCCGAGTTGAAGTCGACGGTGCCGATCATGCCGGCCCCGGACTCCTCGTCCTTCTCGTTCTGGTCGTCGACGGCGGTGTAGTAGTCCGACTCGTTCTCGACCTGGTGGACGCTGATGGCATGCGCGACCTGGGCAGCGGCGTCGACATTGATGTCGGCGGAGTCGGCGACCATCCGGCCGAACAGTGCGATGTCCACCGAGTGGCGGGTGTCGGCGATCTCGCGCGCCCTGTCCTTGTTCTCCTTGACCTTCAGATACGCGGCGATGTCGTCGGCACCGTCGACCGCGATCTCGGCCAGGCCGTCGAGCTGCCGCGCGCTGAGGAACATCAAGTACGAGGACTCCGGCGGCGGTTCCGGCTCGCCCTTCTTCTTCGCGCTCTCCGCCTTCCGCCGCGGCACCTCGATCTTCGAACCCGTCGCGACGCGCAGCGTCTCCGCGGCGAGCGCCAGAGCTTTGTCGCCGTCCAGTTCCTCACGCAGCGCAGTGATGCGCTCGGCGAGGAGTTCGGCGACCCGACGGGTGCGCACGCCGAGGTCGGCCGGGTCGAGCAGGTCCTTGAACGCCCGGCGGGTGGCACGCTTCCACGCCTGGCTGGAGACGCGGGCACGGCGTACGCCTCCGTACACCGCGGTCTTCGGGGTGCCAGTGTCGTCGCGGTTGAGGTTGCTCGGCGGCACGGTCTGCAGCACGTGCACATCGATGATGATGCGGCTCACGGGGTGTCGTCCTCCGGAATGGTGGTGTCGGGTTCGTCCGCCGCGCCGCCTCCGGCGTCGTTCTGGGCGCTACCCGCCGGCACCGGACGGACGGCGAGGTAGGACCTGCCCCAGGAGCGGCGTACACGGGGAGGCCCGCCGGCCTGCTGCCAGGCGTAGAGCTGGTCGGCGAGCAGGCCGTAGTCGAGCGGGACGGATTCGCGTCGCATGAGCAGGATCAGGTCGCGAAGCCGTCCGCCGAGTTCGGCGGGCGTGGCGGCGGTGCCGGCGCGCACGAAGCGTTTACGGGTGGGTTCGTCGATCTCGGCTCCCGGGTGGAGCCGTCGTACGGCGGCGCCGAGTTCGGGGCCCGGCCTGCGGTGCATACGGGTGGTGTGGTGGGACTGCTGGTGCAGCGACCACAGCGTGACGGCGGCGTACGCGGCCTCTTCCGCCCAGCGCATCGCCTCTTCGGTGAGGTCGCCGCGTTCGTAACGTTCGTAGAGCGGCTCGGTGCCGATCAGGCCCCACAGGTCGGGGCTTTCGCCCGCCGGCCGTCCGATGCCGCGGCGCAGCCGGGCCAGGGCTCCGACCGCGTCGCTGCGGTCGTCGAGATAACCGCGCTGAAGCACACCGATGCGCTGGTGCACGGCGGCGCCGACCGGGCCGAGGGGCTGCTGCCGGACACTGGTCGCGGGCGCAGCGGTGGGGGTGGTGACGGTCATACCGGCGACTCCAGAGGAACGGATCGAGCGTTCGGCAGGTCGGCAGGTCGGCGGTCTCCGGCTGTCTCTTCCGGAGCGGCGGTCAGGAGCCGGCCGAGACGAGTGCGGAAGCGGAGTTCGGCGGCGGTGTCATTCAGCCAGCGCGGACCGCTCCTGCCGTCGACGACACGGCCTTCCCAGGCGGCGAGTCCCGCGTCGTCGAGCAGACCGGCACCGAGGCCGAGGACGGCCTTGTGGAGTTGGCGCCTCCACCGGTCCCGCTGCTCGTACGGGTCGGGTGCCGCACCGAGGTCGCGGAGCCACTGGCGGTACGGCGTGTCCAGGGTGCCGAACCCGAGGTCGAGGGCGGCGTCCTTGCCAGGGGCGGGATCGGATCCCGAGGCGAGCGCGAGGTCGGCGGCCAGGTCTCCGAGCGTGCGTACGGCGGCTTCCGCGTCGCCGAGCGCGCTCAGGGCTGCCTGCCCGTAGCGGTCGTCCTCTCGGTGGAGGAGGACGACAGACATCAGCACACCGTCGTCAATGATCTCGTCGATCACCGACTGCTGGGTTCCGTACTGCGCGCCGACGACCCTGGCGCGGATCAGGTGCCGGCGGGGGAGGAACCCCTCGGTGGTCAGCCGGGCGATCCACTCCACGATGCGGGGCGACAGACGATCGGCGCCCCCGTCCCCCTGGGTGGTCCCCGCATCATGTCCCGCGAGGAGACCCTTCAGACCGCGCCAGGCCGTCTGCGCGGGATCGTGTTCCTGTGGCAGATAGACGAGCGCCTCGCCGCGCTTCTTCTCCTGCGCGGGGCTGCGACGCCAGCGCGTCATGGGCTCGTACGGGTGCTTGTTGTGCGGTTCGAGCCGGTCGCCGTAGGCGAGCACGACGCCGTGCACACCGTCGGCATCGTGGTGCAGCAGGATGCGCCGTGACTGCCAGGTATACAGATCCCGCAGTCCGTAAGGGCGTTGGGCCAGGTCGGTCGCCTCGGCGGGTCCGCACGGCTCGGCCCGCCACGCGGGCCGGTCGGCATCTCCGAAATGCTGGTGCGCGGTGTCGGCCGCCATCAAATTGAGCAGCAACGTCTCGTGCAGGGTGTCGCCTTCGATCAGTACGCCACCGAGGTTCCCGGCCCAGGCGACGCCCAGCGGGTAGCCCTTGCCGGCCTTGACGCGCGAGTCGCCAACCGCACCGGACTTGATGCCCGACGAGTCGAACGCCTGGGCGTGCACCAGCCAGCGCGCCGCCTCGGCGAAGCCGAGCCGGTCGACGCCGGGCCTTCTCATGCTGAAGAAGGGATCACCGTTGGGTACATCGGCGACGAGCCGGTTGAGGGAGAAGATCTCGTCCTTGGCGGTGCGCAACCCGGCGACCTGGAAGAACGGCTCTCGTGGGTGCAGCAGGTCGAACCGACCGCGGTGTCGCTCGAGATAGCGGCTGACCGGTGCGAACGGGGTATCGGCTTCCCACAGTTCTTCCCACTCCTCGATATCGGCCGGCGCCGACGCTCGCTGCGTCTCACCACCCAGTGCGTCGTGCAGGATCGCCAACAGCAGGCGCAGCAGCGCGAAATCCTGCGTCGGCAGATCCCCGGCCAGCCGGCGGATGTCACGGCTCTGGTCGAACACGTCGAGCAGGGACAGCTCACGCTCGGACCCGTCCGTGAACTGGACAGGTAGCCAGGGGCGGTTGGTCAGGTCGAAGGACGGTTCCGCAGTGGTCATCGGCGCTGCTCCTTCCTCCTCCTTGCTCGGTTCGTCACGACTCACCATCAGGCCCTCATCGGGGTCGTACGTCAGGAAGAACCCTGCCAGCCGGGTCCGACACTGCTCGTCGAGCGCGAGAATCAGCTCTCCCGCGAGCCAGTGGCTCTCCTTCTCCTGCCAGGCGGGGACGTACAACTCCTCCAGTTCGGCCAGGGCCTGGTCGAATCTCTCGGGGAAGGAGAAGTGGTACGGCAGTCGCAGGCCGCATGCGGCGACCGCTTTGGCGGCCCGCGCGGACGGCACCGCGTCGGTGGGCAGTTCGAGGCCACCGCGTCCTCCGTCCAGCCACGGCACGGTGCACAGGGTGCCGTCGGACCGGCGCATCACCACCAGGACTTCCAGGCTCTCGCGGCTGTCACGCACCTGCGCGCGCCCGGCCGGGGAGTCGTCCGCGTCCCCCACACCCGCGTCGATCCAGCCGATCAGCGGCCTGCCCGGCTTGCGTACCTCGTCGAGCCGGAAGACCTCGGCCTTCCGCTGCTGCGTCGTGCGGTCTTCTTCGTGCTGGGCGCGTGCCGCCTCAAGGGCTCCGGCCCACTGGGACGGACAGTGCTCTTCGCTTTCTGCGTAGGCGAGTTGGACGAGGACGCTGATGTCCTCCGGGAGGCGTACCGGCAGGCCCGGTCTGTCCGTCGTGCCCAGGTGCGGGGCCAGGACGGCGAGGGAGCGCAGCAGCGGGTAGGCGCCGTAGACGGTGCGCGAGCCTCGTACCGGTTCGGGTGCCGGCTCTGCCTGCCAGTCCACCCCGGTCACCAGGCAACGGGGTTCCCGCAGGCGGGGCGGGCGGTCGCTCTGCTGGGCGCCGCGCGGGTGCCGGTGCAGCCGGCCCATCCGCTGGAGCAGCAGGTCCACCGGGCACAGGTCGGTCACCAGGAGGTCGAAGTCCACGTCCAGTGACTGTTCGGCCACCTGGCTGGCCACCACGATGTGGGCCTGTCGCGGGCGGTCCGGCGACCGGCCGTCGCTGCCCGGTGGACCGAAACGCCTCAGGAGCGCCGCGTCCTTGCGCGCTCTGTCGACGTCGATGAAGCGTGCGTGCGCGACGGTGACGTGCTCCTCGCCGAACCTCTCGCGCAGTACGGCCGCCGTACTCAGCACCCGGTCGACGGTGTTGTGTACAACCAGCGCACAGCCGCCGTCGGTCAGTTCCGTGGCCAGACGATCGACGAGTACGGCATCGTCGTCGGCCAGCGCTTCGAGCGCCACGTCGGTGCGGCGACCGGACGGCGCGGGCGATGCCGTCACGGGTTCCGAGCCGGGAGCGACGGCGGTCAGCAGCGGATAGCCGGTGACGTCCCTCAGCTTTTTGGCGCCCGACCCGGTGTACGCCTCGGCCAACTCCGCTCGCCTGGCGGCGGGGAGCGTCGCGGAAAGGACCACCACCGGTACGCGGTAGGCACCGAGCCACGACAGCACACGGTCGAGGTAGGTGTTCATGTACGCGTCGTAGGCGTGCACTTCGTCGATCACGACGACCTTGCCCGCCATCGCGAGGTGCCGCAGGGCCAAGTGGCGGCTCTTGAGCCCGGTCATCAGGAGCTGGTCGATCGTGCCGACGGCGAACGACGCGAGCAACCCCTTCTTTCTACCCCTCAGCCATTGGTGGGCGACGAGGTCGGCGGACGCGCTCTTGGCCCCGCCGGTCTGTTGTGCGTACTCGCTGCCGTATGCGTCAACTGCGGCGATCGTGCGATGACTGCTGCGCAACAGCAGCGCGTAATCCTCCTGGAGGGCCGCTTTGGCATGGGCGAGCAGCACCGAGTGCTGCTCACCGGCGGACGGACCGGCTGGGGATCCGGCACCTGCTTCGTCGTCCGATACGTCGCTGCGCGGGAGCCGGTCGAGCCAGTCCAGCAGGCGCGGGAACATGGCGTTGCTCGTTGCCATCGTGGGAAGCGCGACGTAGCAGCCGCCGGCTCCGGAGCGGGCCGCGAACACCTCCACGACGGCGAGCGCAGCCTCGGTCTTGCCCTCGCCCATCGGCGCCTCGATGATCAGCATGCCCGGCTCCGGCATGGCCCTGGCCATCGTCACCGCTTGCTCCTGGACGGGTCTGATCCGCGCTTCGGGTGGGAATCCGAAGCGCGTGGCGAACAACTCCGCCGCCGGCTCACGCGGTTCGGCGGGAGCCCATGGCGCCGGCAGCCTCAGCCCCTGCCACGCCGCTGCGATCCTCTCGGTCTCGCTACGCGCATGCTCCTCGGGGAAGTACGGAAAGAGGTCCGGATTGCTCGCGATCCAGTCGGACACGATGACGATCGCGGTGAGCAGGACCTGCACCGGCTGGGGCAGCTTCACCCGCTGCCAATCGGCGAGCCTCTCCTCCACCTGGAACGTACCGGCACAGGCATCTAGGAACTCGCCCTGCACCCGTCGCCACACCGCCTCGGACGGGCCCGGAGTTCGCAGCAGCTCCGGATGGGCGTCGAGGTTGTGCAGCTGAATATGATCCGGCGGAACTCCGTGATGACCGCCGGCGACGACCGCGAACTGCCCCGACGCCCGCCGCGTCCACCCGTGGCGCTCCTCCAGCCACTCCTGCAGAAGCACCTGTCCGGCCAGGCCATGCGGAGCCATCCGCCGGTCGTCGCCGAACTGCTTGCGCGTACGCATCGCCAGACCGGTCGCGCTCATCACATCGGCCAGCTCGTCCACCTGGCACGCGAACGCGGGCGTCGCCTTCCCGATGTCATGCGTCCCGGCCAGCCACACGCACAGCCGCCGCCCGTCGTCCACTCCCCCGGGCAGCGGCCCGGCCACCATCTCCCGCACGTTGCGCGGCAGCCAGTGATCCCATAGCAGCCCGGCGACGGCGGCGCTGTCCGCCATGTGCCGCCACAGCGGCAGCCACTTCGCCGTATCCCGGTCGTGCTTCGCCCACACGGTCCGGGCCGCACCTGTTAACCGGTCGCCCAGGGGCGCCGGCCCTCTGTCATCGCCACGCACGCCGCTTATTCAACAGGGCGGGGAGCACGACCGGGGCACAGTAGTACGAAGTGATCAAATTCTTTCTATTCGACGCAAGGTCGATCATTACTGGAAACGGCTCGCAGTTCTTTACCGTGCAGATCGAGGGACGCCGTCCTCGCTGCCCAGGCGATTCCCGCAGGCGCGGGGAGCAGAGGTCGCCGGCCGAAGGGGAAAACCCAGGTCGGGTCCATCCCCGCAGGCGGGGGGAGCAGCGCCGCTTGGCGTTCTCCCAATCACTGACGACGGGTCCATCCCCGCTCGCGCGGGGAGCAGCCCTTGGCCTCCCAGCACCGCACGGACATCACGGGTCCATCTCCGCTCGCGCGGGGAGCAGCACACCGAGAACCACAGCACGACGCGCGGCATGGGTCCATCCCCGCTCGCGCGGGGAGCAGTGCGACACCGCGTTTCCGCGAATGTCGGTGGCGGGTCCATCCCCGCTCGCGCGGGGAGCAGAGTCTCCGGATCGCCTCCCGCAAGTCCCGTACGGGTCCATCCCCGCTCGCGCGGGGAGCAGAGGCACCCCGGCGCGGGCTGGCAAATCACCGCGGGTCCATCCCCGCTCGCGCGGGGAGCAGAAGCGCGACGAGATGTGGCTGTCGGCTCGCGCGGGTCCATCCCCGCTCGCGCGGGGAGCAGTTCGCTGGACTTCTTGAGGCGGTCGGCGTCGCGGGTCCATCCCCGCTCGCGCGGGGAGCAGTTCGCTGGACTTCTTGAGGCGGTCGGCGTCGCGGGTCCATCCCCGCTCGCGCGGGGAGCAGTGCCGCTGGTCTGCCGACCACGAGCACGGACCCGGGTCCATCCCCGCTCGCGCGGGGAGCAGGTCAGCGTGCCGATGCCCGACAGCAGCGTCTCGGGTCCATCCCCGCTCGCGCGGGGAGCAGGGACCGCGTGTCGGTCGCCGCGGTGCTTGCTGCGGGTCCATCCCCGCTCGCGCGGGGAGCAGACCTGCCACAGGGACTGGCGGATGTGCGTGAGGGGTCCATCCCCGCTCGCGCGGGGAGCAGGTCTTCAGCAGGCTGGTCCGGTGAAGTGGGTTGGGTCCATCCCCGCTCGCGCGGGGAGCAGAGCTTCCTCGGTCACCTCGCGGTGAAATGCGTGGGTCCATCCCCGCTCGCGCGGGGAGCAGGCAGGGGGCCCTCTTCTGACGTTGCGTTGACCGGGTCCATCCCCGCTCGCGCGGGGAGCAGCGAGACTCCTTGAGTGCTGCCGCAGCGTAGTCGGGTCCATCCCCGCTCGCGCGGGGAGCAGCTTCAGCGGCAGTTGCAGGGCATCACGGCGGCGGGTCCATCCCCGCTCGCGCGGGGAGCAGTCGCTCAAGGCCCTCGGCGCCGAGACCGGCCTGGGTCCATCCCCGCTCGCGCGGGGAGCAGGCCGGGTCCGGCATCCGCCGCGGTGACATCGTGGGTCCATCCCCGCTCGCGCGGGGAGCAGCTCAACAGCCTCCCGCCGGAGTACAAGACCGCGGGTCCATCCCCGCTCGCGCGGGGAGCAGGGGGTGATTCTCTGGGCCTCAAGGGTGCCCGAGGGTCCATCCCCGCTCGCGCGGGGAGCAGACGAACAACACCCAGCCGGCCGACGACGACCCGGGTCCATCCCCGCTCGCGCGGGGAGCAGATCTCGATCCGGCTGATGCCCGACGATGTCGAGGGTCCATCCCCGCTCGCGCGGGGAGCAGTAATCGAGCTTCCCCGCCCACCCGTCGACCAAGGGTCCATCCCCGCTCGCGCGGGGAGCAGCGCGGCGCAGGTGACGGGGGTACCGTCGGTGAGGGTCCATCCCCGCTCGCGCGGGGAGCAGGGTCTCGCGGAAACCGGACCCGTCGGGGGCGAGGGTCCATCCCCGATCGCGCGGGGAGCAGCCCGAAGGAGATCACGACGGTGAACGCGTACGGGGTCCATCCCCGCTCGCGCGGGGAGCAGTGGACGCTCGCCCTGATCGCCGTCACCGTCGCGGGTCCATCCCCGCTCACGCGGGGAGCAGCAGCCGGAGATGTTGGTCTCCATGCTCGACACGGGTCCATCCCCGCTCGCGCGGGGAGCAGACCGGATAGTGGTCCTTCCCGCCCAGCCAGTAGGGTCCATCCCCGCTCGCGCGGGGAGCAGGGCCCTGGTCAGCGAGGTAGCTGGCCAGGGCTGGGTCCATCCCCGCTCGCGCGGGGAGCAGCGTCCCGGGTGGCGCGCCGTGCGCCGGTGAGCGGGTCCATCCCCGCTCGCGCGGGGAGCAGGTATGCGGTGACGACGTGGATCACGCTCACTGGGGTCCATCCCCGCTCGCGCGGGGAGCAGTGTCCGGTGGACGCCTGAGTGAACGCGATGACGGGTCCATCCCCGCTCGCGCGGGGAGCAGTCCGAGGTGCGCGGGAGCTTGACCCCGGCGACGGGTCCATCCCCGCTCGCGCGGGGAGCAGATCCTGCACACCACCGGCGTGCAGAGCCAGGCGGGTCCATCCCCGCTCGCGCGGGGAGCAGATCGGGCTCCCACACGCTCACCCTGCTGTGGAAGGTCCATCCCCGCTCGCGCGGGGAGCAGCCGGAGACGCTGGCGGAGATCCTGCGCGAGCTGGGTCCATCCCCGCTCGCGCGGGGAGCAGCAGAACGTGGCGTCGGCCTTGGCCTTGTCGTCGGGTCCATCCCCGCTCGCGCGGGGAGCAGAGCTGGAGCCGCGGCACGAAGCCGTGCAGGGTGGGTCCATCCCCGCTCGCGCGGGGAGCAGGTTTTCAATCACACGGGCAAGCCGGAGCCGGTGGGTCCATCCCCGCTCGCGCGGGGAGCAGCGGACGTATCCCCCTGGTCGACGTGCTCGACAGGGTCCATCCCCGCTCGCGCGGGGAGCAGCCCCCTGGCTATGCTCTGTGGCCGAGTGCGACGGGTCCATCCCCGCTCGCGCGGGGAGCAGCGTGAGCAGCGTGGGAACACGTTCCCTGCATGGGGTCCATCCCCGCTCGCGCGGGGAGCAGCCCCTGCCGCACATCGAAATGGACGATCCCCGCGGGTCCATCCCCGCTCGCGCGGGGAGCAGCTGATCACACGGTAGAGGCGCGGGGTGAAGGCGGGTCCATCCCCGCTCGCGCGGGGAGCAGCTGATCACACGGTAGAGGCGCGGGGTGAAGGCGGGTCCATCCCCGCTCGCGCGGGGAGCAGCCGTCGTACACCGTCGACAACGAGGCCGCGAAGGGTCCATCCCCGCTCGCGCGGGGAGCAGTGCTGAGCAGCCACGGGCGGCCGACGAACAGTTGGGTCCATCCCCGCTCGCGCGGGGAGCAGTCTCATTGACCTGCAGTCATTGCGGGGACGCAGGCCGTACGGAACCAACTTCAGAGAAAGCCGCAAAAACCGCATTCCTGCCCTCGGATCGACATGCAATCGCCCAGCAAACAGCCTACGGCTACCGAGACGGGCGCCAGCAATGCGAAGTTGCCAACCCTGGTCGGCATCCCCGGGACGCTTATCCCCGCCCACGAGCGTCCAGCCGGCCCTGGAGCCACCACGCCTGCCCAGCTCGGACCACCCGCGCTCCCCGCGCAACCCTGACCGTCGAGATTTTCGAGCCGCAGGAACTGCACGTCACTGTGGTGGACTCCACGGGCATCACCCGCGTGCTGGCTGGGCTCGAAGGCACCGCCGGAGGAATCAGTTCACAGCGCGCTTTCGCTACAGGCGCACCTGGATACACGCTGACGGCAATTGGCGGGGCCTTGCCGCCCACGCCAGCGCCGTCCCGGATCTCGGCTGAAGACTCGCGGTTCGGCAAGGCACACGGCCGAGGCATCTTCGGCGATTCCGGCGCGGCCAGCCGTAGCCGCTGTTGCCTCGACGTTGCTCACGCAATTGCCTGGCGGGTCGGCGCCGTCAGCGACCGTGGTCCCGCCACGCTCCGCAGTGCGCGAGAAAAAATCCCCGCAGCTGTCCGAGCCGGAACCACTCGCACCAGCAAGAACGAGCGGTTAGCCGGTCTCAGTTCCGGTCTCGTTCAGCCGCGCCCAAAGGCGTCCGCAGGCCGCCCAGATGCCTGCTTCGCCGCAGGTCAGAATCTCCGCGCCCCGCCGCGTACGTCCTCATGACCCGTTGGAAAGCGTGTTGGGGGCAACCCCTCACGAGTTCGAATCTCGTATCCTCCGCCATTGCTCTCACCGGGCAATATGCCGATGGCCCCCACCGTTCGCGGTGGGGGCCAGCGGTGTCTTCCCAGCCCCCGTTGTCCTGGTTTTTGCCCGCAGCGGGCATTCCCGGGTGGCCCCAGATGGCACCGGCGATCTTCCGCGCCACGTCCTTGAGCGTTGCGTCCGGCACATGCAGGTACCGCGCCCGCGTGCTCGCCGACGTGCCCGGCTCCCACCAAGGGCCGTTTCCAGTCGTGGTAATCCGTGTTCGGACTCAGCGGGCCGCCCAGCGGTTTGGTGAACACGTAAGTTGACCCTCACCCTGGCCGGGGTCAGAGCGTCGGCCCCCGTTGATATGGTCCATCCCCGCGGGCGCGGGGAGCAGTCGGGCACCGCGAGACGCTGGCCGATCCCCTGGGGTCCATCCCCGCGGGCGCGGGGAGCAGGATCCCGCGGGTTCGGCAACGAGCGCGGTGTAGGGTCCATCCCCGCGGGCGCGGGGAGCAGTATCGCCAAGAACATGGACCGGATAACGGGCCGGGTCCATCCCCGCGGGCGCGGGGAGCAGTTAGGAGAGCTGTCGTCCCTGAGGGGCTGCCTGGGTCCATCCCCGCGGGCGCGGGGAGCAGATCGGGCTCCCACACGCTCACCCTGCTGTGGAAGGTCCATCCCCGCGGGCGCGGGGAGCAGCTGAGGGCACGGGAGGAGGACCGGGGGCGGCCGGGTCCATCCCCGCGGGCGCGGGGAGCAGTCTGCTTGACCTGCGGTCGTTCCGTGGATGTCGGCCGTGCAGAATCAACTTCAAAGAAAGCCGCAAAAAGAACATTCCATGGGCCGACACCTAGTCGTCCAGCAAACAGAATACGGACGGCAAGCGAGGCACCTGGCGGGTGCATCACACCAACGGCGCGCACACCATGTGGCACAGTCGGCGATCCGCTTCCGGGACAACCTGTCTGCCCGTACGGTGCGGGTGTGATCGCTCCCCCGCCCCGGCCCCTCCTCTTTCTCGATGTCGACGGACCACTCATTCCCTTCGGGGCGACACGGGAGGAGTACCCGGACGGATATCCGACGTACGTGCCGCAGGAAGCCGGTGCGAATCCGCTGCTTGCCAGGGTCGATCCGGCTCTCGGGCGCAAGTTGCTGGCGCTGCCCTGCAATCTGGTGTGGGCGACCACGTGGGAAGCCGAGGCCAACGAGTGCCTCGCGCCGCTCCTGGGGCTGGCGCAACTCCCCGTGGTCACCTGGCCGGAACCCTCAGAGGAACGCAATCCGTCCGGGCTGCACTGGAAAACGCGCACTCTTCTCGACTGGGCTGCCGAGCGCCCCTTCGCCTGGCTCGACGACGAGATCTCCGACGCCGACCGCACGTGGGCGCAGGCGCACCACCCCGCACGAACCCTTCTCCACCGCGTCGACCACCGCCACGGCCTCACCGACACGGACCTCGCCGCTGTTGCGATGTGGTTGCACGGCAGTTAGCGGTCCCCGCCCGGCGGTCACTGACAGAGCCACAGTCTGGCCGAATACCAACCTGCGCCGACCTATGCGCACTTGCTTGCGCTCCCCCGCCTCCTCCTACCGCCCTCCGGCTCACGTCATATGACATCAACGGAAGGGCTGTCGGTGAACGAGGACGAGTCCAAAGCCATCGCCGAGATCCTCGAAGAGCTGAGCACCACCTCCCATGTCCAGGTCCGCTCATCCGCCGAACTCGCCGACCAGGTCAGCAAGGCAGCAGCGGAGGAGGACAAGAAACGGTTGGAGGACGGGCGGGGTCCGCTGCGCCGCCGCACCGACTACCGAGCCGTTCGGACAGCTCCGCAATCGTTGGCACTCACGCCGTGGCAGGTCATCCACGCCATCGGCCTCGGTGCCGCCGCGGCCCGCCAGGGCGCGGGGCGAGGGCTCGCCGAGCACTGGGGCAGCCTCCGCTACAGCCAGGCCATGGAAGCCAACCGGGGCCGTTACCTGCAGCTATCGTCCGAGGGACGCGATCTCCTGCGCTTCTACAAGGCCACGCAATCCGGGGAAATCGGCACCGGCTTCGCTTCGCTGCTGGCCGAGAACATCGTCAGGTCCCGGTACCCCGACCACTCGGTCTCTGTGATCCCGGCGGATGTCGCCCTCAAGGCCGGCTGGACTCTGCGCAGTTCCGGTACCGACGGCCGCCCGGAGGCGCTACAGCGACGGCCCCACTTCTTCGTCGAAGCCTGGCAACCGGGGCAGCCGTCCCACGTCCTCCTGCTCGCATCCAAGGGCAGACACAGCAGCGTTCGTCAGGTGCACAAGCAGCTCAGCACGGCCAGCGCCCACGTGGAGTCCGTGCACATCGGACCGTACGGCACAGTCCCGTACCTGCTCATCGGCACCGAGATCCCCACAAAGGAAAGCCTCGCCGTGCACGTTTTGGAGGTGCCGGGCGCCACCGCTCTCCGCCCGCCCGGGAAGCCATCGGCGCCCGATCTCGACCTCTACCTGGAACAGGAGAACCGCGCGGCCGACACCGTACGGCCCGCGGGTCACGGGGAGACGACCGTCCCCGGATTCCAGATAATGCGCGACTCCTTCGCCTGGTTCAGCTCCGTGCTGGCACTGACGGAAGCAGCCGCTCTCATGGCCTTCACTGGAGGCGGCAAGCCCACTGTCCAGTATCTGACCAAGGAACAAGGGAAACGCCACTTCCAGCACGACGCCTACGCCAACACGGCCAGGCTGCGCGACGCAGAGCACACCATCCACGGCATCGACTTCGTCGGCACCGATCACATCTATCGCCTCAACGGCACCCGAGCAGAGGCGTTCTCCGGCCTCCGGAGGAGCCTGTACCTGCACCTCCACCATGGGCGCGTCAACGAATACCGACGCGAGGTACACGACTTGCGCGGGCAGTGGCCGGACCACAGCACATCGAAGCAGTGGAACGCGGTGTCCGTCCGCGCCGATGGAACCGTCATGGCCATCCGGCTCTGGGGCGAGTGAACTGGAGGGCAGACACAGCTACTGACCGGTCATCCCCGTGAGCGCGGGGAGCAGGTCGTCGGCACGTCGAACCTGGTCTGGGCGCAGGGTCCATCCCCGCTCGCGCGGGGAGCAGTGGTTCGACGTGCTCGCCGACGCGGACCCCGCTGGTTCATCCCCGCTCGCGCGGGGAGCAGAACGGCAAGGTTCACGTCTCGGCGAGCGAGCTGGGTTCATCCCCGCTCGCGCGGGGAGCAGGCTGGTGTACGGCGACGACGGCGCTGGTGGTCGGGTTCATCCCCGCTCGCGCGGGGAGCAGCAGACGGTCCAATTCCATGCGGTCTACGGCCCGGGTTCATCCCCGCTCGCGCGGGGAGCAGTCTGACTGACCTGCAGTCATTGCATCGATGTGAGCCGCACAGAACCAACTTCAGAGGAAGCCGCGCAAACCGCATTTTTACTCTCGGGTCGACATGCAATCGCCCAGCCAAACAGCCTACGGCCACCGAGACGGGCCCCGGCTACACGAAGCTGCCCATCCTGATCCGCACCCACTTCCATACGGTCAGCCCACAGCCACGGCCAGTAGGAGCACCACGAGGTGCACGTTTCACCCAGACCCAGCCTTGCTGAACCCAGTCCCCGCCGGCCGACAACTCGACTCGACAGAGCCAGCGCCCCGCATCCCCGAGGATTGCAGTCCGGGGACGGTCACCCCGGCCATGAGCATCCAACAAGCCCTGGAACCAACGCCGGTGCCCAGCGGCAGCACCATGACGAAAGAGGAAGACGTGTGTGCGCTCGGGTCCCGAACACTAGCTGTCGAGGTCTTCGACCAGCAGCAACCAGACGTCACCGTAGCGGACTCCACCGGCGTCACCCGCGTACTGACCCGACTCGAAAGCACCGTCGCAGGACACCGTTCGAGGCGCGCCTTCGATACACGCGCACCTGGACACACGCCGACGGCAGCTGGCGCGCCCCGGCCGCCCACGCCACCGCCATCACGTATCTCGGGTGAAGACCTACGGTTCGGCCGGGCACATGGCCGAGGGATCTTCGGCGATATCGGCGCGGCCGACCGGAGCCGCTGTTTCCTCGACGTTGCTCACGTGGGCGCCCGGAGGTTCGGCGCCGTCGGCGACCGTGGTCACGTCACGCGCCGCCTGCGGGTGTCGAGCCGGAGGCATCCTCCCACCAGCAAGAACGAGCGGATCGCCGGTCTCAGTTCCGGTCTTGTTCAGCTGTGCCCAAGGGCGTCCAAAAGCCGCCCAGATGCCTGCTCCGCCGCAGGTCAGAATCTCTGCGCCCCGTCGTCCATGGCCTCGTGGCCCGTTGGAAAGCGTGTTGGGGCAACCCCTCACGAGTTCGAATCTCGTATCCTCCGCTAGTGCCTCACCGGGCACGACTCGTGGGGCCCCGCTGTCCGCAGCGGGCCCACGACGTATCCGGCGTGTTGGCGCGCAGTCCGCGCCGACGTCAGCTCGCCAGCGTCTCTCCGAGCCTGGCGTGGGCAGCGCCCGGGAGTGACTGGTACAGGGCTTCAGCACGCGAGCGGACGAGCCGGTCGCCTTACGCTGGCGGCAGCCGTCCCCAGATATCAATGGCCTTGTCGGCTGCCCCCATCGGGTCGCCGTCCGCGTTCAGGCAGGTGGCGGCGTCCCTATCCCAGCATCGCCCGTGTCATCACGGGCGGCGATGCGGTGAGATCCAGCGCCGCCTCCTGCTCGGCGTAGGCCTCGCGCCTACGCCCCATGAGGGTGAACGCCTGCGAGAAGTGGACGTGGTGTTTCTGGAGCGGGTGGCCGAACCACGTGTCGGCGGCCTGACTCCCGTCGATGCGCTCCGCGATCAGGCGGGCGTCGGCCACAGAACGAAGCGCGCCTTGGTGGTCCGCAGCGGACGCGAGTGGCCGAGCGGGTCGCGCTGGTCACCGGGGTGGTGCTGGATGATCGCCACCAGTCCGGCGATCTCGGCGGCCGTGGCTCTGCGGCCACTCCCTGTGGGACACCGACCGTGTTCAGTTCCCCTCCAGGCGCCGGTAACTCTCCTGAGTGATGAGGCGGTATCCGACGTTGCGCACCGTCGCGATGAGGCCGGGGACGGCCAGTTTCGACCGCAGTTCGTGGATATGCACTTCGAGCGCCCGTTCCGGGTCCTTCGCACCGTTGCGTGACAGGCAGTTGACGAGATGGTCCCGGCTCAGCACCTGGCCAGCCCGACGGGCCAGCGTCACGAGCAACTCGTATTCTATCGGCCGCAGTTCCACTTCGGTCCCGCGCACGGTCACCCTCCTGGACTCCTGGGAGATCCGGAGCGGTCCGTAGGCGATGTGGGAGCTGCTGTTTCCCGTCGTGACGGCCGGGGCCGGGTGTCCCGCGATGCGCAGCCGTGCGACCAGTTCATCCAGGCTGAACGGCTCCACGAGGAATTCGTCGATCCCCGCCTCGCGCCCGGCTTTCCAGGCATCCGTGTCGGCGTGCCGGGTGATGGCGACGATCGGGGCGCCGCAGGCGGCACGCAGCCGTCCGCACTTTCCCAGAACCGGATTGTTGATCGTGTCGCACTCCAGCAGAACGACGTCCGGCCAGTGGCCCGCCAGCGCCAGCTGGTCGATCCGCGGCACCGTGAGAAGGGCGAACCCCATCGGCTGCAGGAGGATCACCATCTCCCTGTGCCGACGGACGGGACCTGTGAGCAACACCTTCATGACGGTCAGTCAACACCACGCCGAAGCTCATCGTCAGCTCAACGCGGGAGGTGCCCCGCGGTCATGTCGTGGTGAGCTGGGAACGCAACACTGCCACGTCGGGGGCTGCTCGAAGTGGCCGGTTCCGGCGCGGCCGGCACCGCAGGAAACCACGGGGGGACACGCACTGATCGGGCCCCCTCGCCGAAGAGAGAGCTGCCGAGGACATGAACAAGAAGAAAAGCCGCGGACCGGGGAACACCAGGCGCAGGGGCGCTCTGGGCTGCGCGATCTTCCTGCTGGGAGTCGCGTCACTGTGCGCCTGCAACGACTCGAACATCTCGAAGTTCGATGCGGCTCCGGCCCTCCCCCGCGGTGTGGCCGCACCGCTCCATGGACATGGCTTCCCTGCCTGGGAGCACATTCGTGGACACTGACGCGAGCGTGGGCCTCGCGGCGGCGGTGCTCGGGGTGCGCGCCGAACTCCAGGCGGCGATGGCTGAGGGCGCGGGGCAGGACCTGCGGTTCAGGGTCGGGCCGGTGGAACTCGAATTCGACGTGTCCGTGGTCCGGTCGGGCGGGGCCGGGGCCAAGGTCTACGTGCTCAGCGGGAAGGTGGACCGGACCTCGACCGTGACGCACCGCCTGAAGCTGACGCTCTCCCCGCTGGACGATCGCGGCCACGACATCCTGGTGAACGGCACCCTCCCCGCGATCCCGGAGTTCTAGGCCGAGCCGACGGAAGGGACGCCATGAAAAGCAGTGGAACAAGTCGCGTGGTGGAGGTCTTCGCGGAGCCCCTGCGGCGCGGCGAGGTGCGGATCGGGACCGGGACGTGGATCGGGGGAAACCTGATCCTCACTGCCCGGCACGTACTGCTGGACGAGGAGCGGCATTTGGAAACCGTCGCGGTGCGTTTCCTGAACCGCCCCGGCCTCGTCCGCGCCGCCGTCGCCTGGCTGGGGGACGGCGACCTTGACGCCGCTGTGCTGCGGGTCGTGGAATCCGCCGACAGCGCTTGGCGGCCGCCCGATGTCACCGCCGAGCTGAGGTGGGGTGTGCTGAGCGGGAGTTCACCCGTACGTGTCAGCGCGGTTGGGCTGCCCGCGAGTGTGCGCCGTCATCCCGACAGCGGCGTTGATTCCGATCAGGTCGAGGGGTCCATCGGCCCCCTCGCCGGGCAACGCGCGGAGCGATATCAGTTGGGTTTGGTCATCGCCCCGGACCGGGACCCGTCCGGCGGCTCGGGATGGGCCGGCATGTCAGGGGCCGCGGTGACCTGCGGCCGCCTGGTGTGCGGCATCGTCATCGAGGATCGGAAGAACTTCGGAAGCAGACGGCTGAGTGTGCTGCCGGTGTACGTCATGGCCCGCAGTGCGGAATTCCGCGCGCTCGTGGAGGAGGCGACCGGGCGCCCCCTCATGCTGGAATCCGCCGAGCTCCAGGGATACCTCGCCCCCTGGCACCTCGACATCCGCCCGAGGACCCCGGCCTGCCTGCTCCGACCGGAATACGAGACGGTGCCTTTCCGGTCGCGCGCGGAACTCGTCGAGCTGAGGGAGTGGTGCGCGGCCGACGGAGCCCTCTCGGGACGCCTGGTGATCGGGAAAGGCGGCCAGGGGAAAACCCGGCTGGCCCGCGAGCTGGCGGCGGAACTTCTGAGCGAGGGCTGGACCGTCGGCCGTCTCCGCACCCCGGAGCACGCGGCCGCCAGCGCCGCACCCGCTGAGGCAGGGTCGCGTGACGTCGCGGAGGCAGTCGCCCGCACCACCTCCAAGGTATTGCTGGTCGTGGACTACGCCGAGAAGAACGTCACCGCGATGCGGGCGCTGATCAACACCCTCGCCCTCGACACACCGCTGAGCCAGGTCCGTGTCCTCATGCTGGCTCGCAGCGACGGGGAATGGTGGCAGAAACTTCAGCAAGAGGACAAATACCAGGTCCTCTCGCACCCGCCCCTCGAACTGGGCCCGCTCGCGGAAGCGGACCGCGCCGAGACCTACGCCGAGGCCGTGAAGTGCTTCGCGGCGGCACTGCGGAGCGTCGAGGGCTACGCACACACCGACCTCGATCCCCTGCCGCTCGACGCCCCCTCCCCGGATGTGCTGCGTGACGGTCATCCGCTGACGCTCTACAACGCCGCGCTGGCCGCCGTGCTTGAAGCGGCGTCGGTCGACGGGAGAACCACTGGCGGGAAAGCGCCCATGGACGTCATCCTGGCCCACGAGACTCGTTACTGGGCGTCTATGGCCGAGTCCCGGGGTCTCGGTCACGAGCCGCCCGTGACCGCGCTGACCGCCGCCCTCCTGGTGGGGGCCGCAGACAGGGACGAGGCCGAACGCACCCTTGCCGCCTTGGAGGACACCGGACCGAGCCCCGCCGCCACAGCCGATCGCCGCCGCCTCGCCGCCACGATCAGCGACCTGTACCCGTCCTCCGGAGGGCAGGAGTACTGGGGCAGCCTGCAACCGGACAGCCTCGCGGAACACTGGTTGAAAAAGGCGCTCACCGAGGAGCTCGACGGGCGCGCCCTGCTGTCCAGAGTCCTTCCCGCCGTCAGCGACCGGCAGGCAGGGCGCGCCCTGGGAATCCTCGGCCCGCTGGCCGACGAGACTCCGCTCCTCGAAGGCCCTGTCCGGGAGCTGATCGCCGAGCACGCGGAGCGGCTCGCCCGACCGGCTGTCCAGGTGGCGCTCCGTTCCCGGACGAGCCGCGTCCTGTCCGAGGCCCTCCGGGAGGTGCGGATGGAATCCTTCACCGACGCCCGGGCCGTGACGGCTCTTCTTGAGGCAATTCCCCAGAGCACGCAAATGCTCGCCGAACTGGCCCTGTCCGCGGCGCTCCGCCAGGTGTCCGACCGCCGCCGGTCGTACAGTCGCCACGGCTCGATCCGTTCGCTTCAGCGCCGCACACGTCTCGCGGACCTGGCACGGGCTGAGAGCGAGGTCGCGTTCAGGCTGTTCGACGCGGGTCGGTATTGTGACGGTCTCGCGTACGCCGACCGGGCCGAGAAAAGGCTCGAACGACTGACGCGGGCCAGGGCCACAGATGAGGAGAGGTCCCTGTACGCCTCGGTGCTCAGGACCCGCGCGACGCTGTTGAACTGCGTGCGCCGACGGGGGAAAGCACTCCGTGTCATCGATCACGCTATCGCGATCCACAGGAAGCTGGCCGACTCTAGCCCTGACGGGCAGGCAGAGTTGGCGTCCGCCCTCCGCAACCGGGCAGCGTACCTCCACGGGCTCAAACGGCACCCGGAGGCCCTTGCCTCGATCGGCAGCGCAATCGGCATCCAGGAGCAGTTCCGCGACGTCCTCCCCGACACCCGGGCCAGCCTGGCGAAGATGCTCAGTATTCAGGGGCGGTGCCTGACCGCACTGTCGAGATCCGAGGAGGCTCTGGAGGCGTTCGACAGAGCCGTCCGGCTCCGCGAGGACCTCGCCGCACGGTTCCCCGACACCTACCGCACCAGCTTCGCCGACATCCTGGTGGCCCGATGCGGGACGCTGACCCACCTTGACCGGTACGGCCCCGCTCTGCGGGACCTCGACCGCGCGGCGGGAATCCACGGGATGCTCGCCTTCCGCAACACCGATGACCGGATCGAGATCCTCCAGTCCCTCCTCCGGCTCCAAAAGAACGTCAGGGGGCGATGGCCGAAGGGGGCCGACCGGATCGGCGAGCACCTCTCGGCGCTCACCCCCGACGACCGAGAGACGGAGCACCGGTTCGGGAGCGCCCTGCGTCGGTGGACGAGCCCCGTGTGCGAGCGTCCGCGCGTCACCTGCCGCTGGACCTGCTCCGCACGCCGTCCGCCTCGCACCGCAGCCCCGGCCCGTCGGTCCGCACCGGCGCCGTGACGCCCGTCGGCGTCCCGGCCTCGCTGGAGATGCCCCCATGCCGGGCTACGCCCCGGGACGCTCCTCGCACTTGCCGTATCCCGCGGCCCCTTGGACGTCGTGACAGGCGAAGGCGTGGTAGGTGCCGGTCACCCATTCGGTGTGCAGACCTCGCGTCCCGTCCGACATCAGGGGTTCCCATTCACGGTTCGCGTCGGTGCCGCAGCCGATGTGCATCGTGTAGTACTCGCTCTTGGGAAGCGTGCGCCGCCACGTCGTCACACCGCCCGAGACGACCTTGGTGGCCTCCCCCCTCCCCGTGTCCGCCTGCACGTAGAGGCCGTCGTCCACCGGCTTTCCCGAGTCGCAGGTGACAGAAGCGGTGATGGAATACGGGCCGCCCGCCGGAGTGGTCGGGGCCCGGGTGGGCACCGTCGACGGCGTGGTGGGGCCGGTCGTGGCGGGGTCGGTCGTGGCAGGGCCCCCCGTGGGAGGGCCGCCCGTGGCCTCCGTACCGGGTCCGACGGCGGGGCCGCCCGCCGCGCCGTGGTGCGTCGGGCGCGGCGAACGGGACGGATGGGGCGCGGTGGACAGCGGGCCCCCGGCCGTGGGGGCCGAGTTCGCAGAAGCGGGGAGCGAGGGCGGGCCGGACGCACTCGGACGCGCTCGGTGGTGCTGGGGCGTCGTCAGGACTGCCGCCACGCCGACGCAGAGCACCACCGCGGCCGCCGTGAGCACAATCGCGCGCACGCTGCGGCGACCCGGCTCCGCGCCCAAGGACACCGACGGGGTGGGCCAGGGGCGCTGTTTGGGCACCGACGTGCCGCCCCGGCCGGCCTGGGCCCTGTTCCGCAGTACGGCGGCGAGGCGACCGGGCGCGGTGCGGGAGGCCCGGTCCGCAGTGCCATCCCCCTTTCGCCACCGCGATACGCCATCGGCGCCGAGGCCGACCAGAGCGGCCTGAACGGCGTCCGCCATCTCCGCCGCGTCGGCGAACCGGTCCTCCGGAGCCTTGGACAGCGCGCGCAGCACCAGCTTCCGCACGGCGTCCGGGATCCCCTCGGGCATGTCCGGTACCGGGGCCGAGGCGTGCAGGGCGACGTAGGACTCCGGGTCCTCCGCGTAGAAGGGCGGCTGACCGCACAGACACTCGTACGCGATGACCCCGACCGCGTACAAGTCGGCTGACGCCGTGACCTCGCCCGGCCCGGCCTGTTCCGGGGCGCTGTACTGAGGGGTGCCCATGACCATGCCGTGGGAGGTCAGCCGGGCCGCTCCCACCGCCCGGGCCACGCCGAAGTCGGTGACAATCACCTTGTCACCGTCACCGAGCATCAGGTTCGCCGGCTTCAGGTCCCGGTGCGTGATCCCGCGCTCGTGCACTGCCCGAAGGGCGTCGAGGACCTGCACGACGATCGTCAGCGTGCGGACGACGCCCAGCGGCTCGGCCAAGTCCGTGAGTTCGCTCAGGGGACGCCCGTCGAGCAGGTCCATCACGAGGAAGGCGGCACGCGGGTCGTCGCTCTCGCCGAAGTCGTGGACGGTCACGACGCCGTGATGCTTCAGGCTCGCCAGAATGCGCGCCTCGTCCCGGAAACGCTCGGAGAACCGGGGACTGTTCATTAGGCCTGAGTGAAGAAGTTTGACGGCGACCTCGCGTCCCAGCACAAGATCCCGTGCGCGCCACACCTCACCCATCGCCCCCGAACCGACGTACCGCACTAACCGATACCGATTCCGCAGAACGACGTCTTGTCCGCCCATGCCTATCCCCCGCGCTCCGATGTCCCGCCCTGTCCCGTGGTCTGGCAGGATAGGTCACCTCGTATGGCTGACCGCACATATGCGCCACCTCTGCGGCTGCCTAAGTCCGGCCTCCGAGTTCGGCGTTGGGCTGGTCGGGGGAGCCTCGCCGTGAGTCGTATCGGATGCGCCGTGGGAGCGGATCGAGCCGCTGTTGCCCAAGTGGGAGCGGCGGTTCCGGTATCCGCGCCGCCAGCGGGTTCGACAACGGACCGACACGCACGACGCCCCCGCGTCGGCGGGGGCGTCGTGGTAGTCAGGGCTGGCCGGGGTGACCACTCTGGAGCGCACCGTGGTTAACGGGGCGCTTCCGCGTGGGCGGCAGGCGTCATGCGCCCTGGAGGTCGAGGGGGATGTACCGGTTTCCCCTGGCCTGGTTGAGCTGGTCGCCGAATGTGCCGGTACCGAGCTTGATCGTGGCGCTGCCGAAACTCGTGTGATAGATGAACTTGTTCCGGAAAGCGACGCTGGGATAGCCGTTCCAGCCGACCAGGCGCGGGAAGAACCAGTTGCCCGTGACGTTCTCGACCGCGTCGTCACCGCTGTTGGCGAATCGGAAGCAGTGCGTTGAGCCGCCGTCCTTGTGGTAGACGACTTTCGGGTGACCGCCGGGGTCGAAGCGAACCTGACTGCGGTCGTGGGTCTCCCAGCCCTTGTGCTGCGAGACCGAGACGTACTGGATCTGGTTGTTCTGGACCCAGACGATGACGTGCTCGAAGTCATGACGGTGGCCAGCGCAGGCGCCGGAAACGCATGCCGAGACCTGGTCCTTCTCGAAGTAGCTGGCGTACATGATCGCGCACCATCCGTGGTTGCACCACTTGCGCGAATAGGTGTTGGACTGGTCGAGTTGACCGTAGTCGTGGCAGTGCCCATTTGTGGCGCCGCCCGGCTTCAGTCCCGGATTGACGTATCCGTCAGAGCTGATCGCCGCTGTCGCGTAGCAGCCGTCCCCGTCGTAGTCATAGGCGGGAGAGAATGCCTGCTCCGTGCCGTCTGCGTTCTGCGGCATTTTGTTGATCACATTGGCCTGCGCGGGCGCCGAAAGGGCCAGGATGAAGGCGATTGCGGCGAACACGCTTACCGCCGCTGCTCCCCACCGCCCACGTGGCGCGCGCCGCGTTCGAGGTCTGGGAGCCGACCCCTCGGTCCGTTCGACTGCGCTAGAACCTTCCACTGAATTCCTCCCTGGGCTCAGAGTCGTTGCCTCACGCGAATCTGCTGGATCCGCGGGATTTCTCCCAAGGCGCCTTGGGACAATCACATTTCACCACCCGCGGATCTGCGGGCTTAACAGCGTTGAGGTAACGCTGAGCTTTATAGCGGAAGGGGACTTTAGCCGTGCGATGCCGCGTTCGACGGGGGTACGTGCCTGGGCGAGGGCTCGGTTGACGGTGCGCCGGGTGGGGGTAAGTGCCCCGCAGGCTGGTCGTCTGAGACCGGTGGCAGCTGGTTCGTCTGGGAGGCGGACTGCTGGATGAGCCCCGAGTCGTTCGACGGCGCCGCCGCACGGGTGCCCGGCATCGCCTTCCCCCTCGCCAAGGAGTGGCAGTAGGAGTACGACTACTCCGACGACACCCTCCACTCGCCGCTGCTCCACGAGACCTACCTGCACGGCTCGGCGCTGCTGGGCAAAGGCAGACCAGGGGCGTACTGGACCCTGGTGGTGGCCGGGCCGCAACGCGGCCAGGTCTGGTGGCTCAGAGACGGATGCGCCGCGCCCTACGCCGATGCACCTCAGGATCAGCAAGCAGGCGACGTCCTGACCTGGGCGACCGACTGGCACACGGGACACGGCTGGTGGCGAACCGAGTAGCCCCGCCACTCGCAACTCGCGTGCTGGGAGCGACAGTAGGGACGCGTTGAGGTCACGCGATACGCCGTGCCGCTCCCGTCGGCCAGATGACGGTGACGGGAATGCCGAGGGCGCGGGCCTCTTCGACGACGTCGGCGGTGCCGCCGCCTTCGGTGCCGGGCGGCATGCCGTTCCAGACGGCGACAAGACGGTCGGCCCGGCGCAGCAATTCGCTGTTGGCGGCTTCGTACGCGTCGCGACCGGCGGTGGCGTGATCCATCACCACCGCCTCGGTGGCGGCAGCCAAAAGCCGGTCGAATTGGGCGGCGTGCGCATCCTTGACCTTCGTCTCGCGGTAGTCGCGGGAAGGGATCACGGCGACGAGGCTTCCGCCGGCGTCGAGGACGGCTTCGGCGAACAAGGAGTCCGCCCCGGCGGCGATACAGGAGACGCCGACCAGTTCACCGTCCGCCACGTCACGCATCAACTCGCCGAGGGCTGCTCGAACCAGGGGGACAGAAGCATCGGTGAGGTCCATGTGGCCGGTCACGGCGAGGATGGTCACAGCGTTCCTTGTCAGTCGGCGAGTTGCTCGCGGAGCCTAGCGCGCGCCTCCCGTACGGGTGCCGAAGTTCCGTGACCCCCCGTGTAGACGTACAGCTCCGCCATGCCCTCTCGCACGCGCCCGGAGTGGACGCCCTCCGCGACGTCGCAGGCTGCGTGGGTCTCCGCAACGGCCGCCGTGAGGTCGCCGGAGTGGAAATAGGCCTCGGCCAGACCAAGTCGGTCCAACGCGTGCGATCTCCCGGCCTCCGGACCCCGACGGGTGAGCGCGGTGCGGCTCTGTTCCTCGGCATGCCCGGTGTGGAGCCGAGGGTCGCGCCGGGCGAGTTCCAGCAAGCGACCGCCGGTGACACCGGCGAGTTCCGCTTGATCGAAGTAGCCGATCCAGTACGGCTCGTCGAGACCGGCGGCTGCAAGCACGTGCCGAGCTTGCTCCGTAGCGAGGTTGAACGCGGCCGTCCTGCCCAGCGCGGCCAATGCCCATGCCTCTCGCGTGTGGAGCATCGCGCGGAGCCGGGGTCCGGCTTCGTCACGGACACCCTCTGTGCGGAGGGGTGGATCACCACTCCCGAGGTCGAGGCCGTGATGCGCGCCGTCTCCCGGCACACGTTCACCCCCGAGGTGAGCGTGAGGAAGGCGTACGAGCCGTACGCGGCGGTGCCGACGGCCAGGTCACCACGGTGGACATCGAACCCGTCGTGACCGACCGGGCCCGCCTGCCGCTGGACGCGCACGGCTACAGCCGGGTCACCGTCGTCACGGCCGACGCCGCCCAGCCCTCTCCCGGCCTGGGGAAGGTCGACGTCCTGATGGTGACCGTCGACGCCTGGGACGTCCCGCCGACGTGGATCGACCAACTCAAGCCCGACGGCCGCCTGGTGGTGCCGCTGCGGATGCGCGGCCTGACCCGTTCCATTGCCTTCACCCGCGTCGGCGACCACCTGGAGAGCGAGTCCGCGAAGATCTGCGGCTTCGTGCCGATGCAGGGCTCCACCGCGCACAACGAGGAGTTGACGCTGGTCAACGGCACGCCGGAGATCCGGCTGCTCATCCCCGCGGGCGCGGGGAGCGGTATTTGATCACCGCGCTGTGCAGGGAGGTGGCGGGCCCATTCCCGCGAGCGCGGGAGCAGCGTCGCCTTTGCCTGGCGGAAACTCCAGATCGGGGTCCATCCCCGCTCGCGCGGGGAACAGCACGTCCCGCTGCGGTGCGGCGGCCGGTTCCGGGGTCCATCCCCGCTCGCGCGGGGAACAGACCGTCCGCGACGCGCGCACCGCCGACACCGCGGGTCCATCCCCGCTCGCGCGGGGAACAGGCTGCCTGACCTGCAGTCATTGCGTGGACGCAGGCCGCACAGAACCAACTTCAGAGAAAGCCGCAAAACACGTATTGCCGCCCCGGGCCGACACGCAGTCGCCCAGCCTACGGCCACCACGAGGGGCCCGGCTACGCGAACCTGCCCGCGCTGGCCGCACCAACTTACAGACGGCCAAGCCACGAGCGCAGCCGGCAGAAGCAGCAGGGATGAGACCCACACCTCCCCCAGACCCAGATTGCTGAACCCAGCCCATCACCCGACACACCGGCTTGACAGGGCCAGCGCCCGCACCCCCGAAGGTTGCAGGTCGGGGGCGGTCGCCCCCGTCCACGAGCGTCCAGCAAGCCCTGGAGCCACCACCCCGGCCCAGCTCAGACCATCCACGCCCCGGCGCACACCAAAGCAGAACGTCGGAGAGCGTGTTGAAGGCAACCCCTCACCGGTTCGAAACCCATATCCTCCAGAAGGCTCGCCGGCCACGACGCGAATCGACCGGGATCAGGCTGGGGCGGATCTCGTACGGCGGCGGTGACCGTTCCAGCAGTCTCCGCCAGCCCCTCGATGCTGTGACCGGTGGATCCGGCGAGGTGGGTACCGTCGCGATCGGCGGAGGATTCGCAGGTCGGCAGGGCGAGGAGGATGGGGATGGGGATGGATCAGGTGGCTCTGGAAGCCGCTCTTCACGATGCCGAGCAGAGGTTGCAGGCCGCTGTTCGATCAGGTGATGCGCGGGCATTGGACGTGCTCCTGGACGACCGTGTCGTCTACACGGGGCCGGACGGCAGCACCGTGACGAAGGAGGAGGACCTGGGGGCGCACAGGTCCGGGGCCCTGGCCGTCGAGGTCTTCGAGCAGCAGGACCTGGACGTGACCGTGGTGGACTCCACCGGGATCACCCGCGTACTGGCCGGGCTTGAAGGCACCGCCGGCGGACATCCGTTCAAGGCGCGCCTTCGCTACACCCGCACCTGGATCCACGTTGACGGCACCTGGCGCGTCCTGGCCGCCCACGCCAGCGCCGTACCGGATCTCGGGTAGGGGCTTACGGATCGGCCACGCACTCGCGGGCGACGCGCCCTCGTCGGACCCCGATGCCCCGTTCGCCGTTGTCGCGGGCGGCCGTCCGCTCAGCAGGTAACGTCTGCTCGGCCGTCGCTCCACCCAGCACCCGCCGCAGGTCGGAACTCCCGTGCTTCCTCGTGAACGACGCAGTGGCCCGTGGGAAAGCGTGCGGGGGCAGCACTCCACGAGTTCGGATCTCGTGTCCTCCGCCATTGCTCTCTCACCGGGCAATACGGCGTCGGCCCGTCATGGCGGCGGGGGCACGGAACCGCGCGGCGGGTGGTCAGTCGGTGACGTTCGAGGCGAGGCGGTCGAGGGCCGCGGAGACGGCGGCGAGTTCGGCGGGGGTGAAGCCGAGTCGGAGGCGGCGGTCGAAGTCGACGGCGGCGTCGCGGAGTTGGAGGAAGAGCGCGTGGCCGGTCTCGGTGAGTTCGACGACGTGGACGCGGCGGTTGTCGTCGGCACGTCGACGGGTGAGGAGGCCGTCGCGTTCCATCGCGTTGAGGTGGTGGGTCAGGGTCGCGCCGTGGATGCCGATGGCGGCGGCGAGACCGCGCTGGTTGCCGAACCGTGTCGTCTCCAGCGACATCAGGATCAGCCACACCGGCAGCGACCCACCGGCAGCGGTGAGCGCCGCGTCGAACTGTCCTGAGACGACCTTCGCCACCCGGGTGAGATGCGTCCCGAACGGCGGGCCCTGCGGCGCTGGCATGGCCGCGAGTCTACAACGGATCCTTGCTGACCTAATCGTTTGATATCCAACGCTTAGAGATCCTAATCCCGCCCGGCGGCGTCCACGGCTTCCGCAACGACTCCGGCGAGGCCGCCTCGATGCTGCTGCTGTTCTCACCGGGCGCTCCGCGCGAGGAGTACTTCGAGCGGCTGGCCACCCTGGCCGAGGACCCGCTGGGCGACGCGGAGCGCGACGAGTTCATGCGCCGTCACGGCACGTACTGGCTCTGACGGCGTCCGTCACCGACCCGTCGACGCCGCGCCCACGCCCGTACCCGTACTCGTACTCGTACGAAGGAGAGTGTCATGACGACCGCAACGGGCGACCCCGCCGCGTCGCTCACCGAACTCACCGAACTCACCGACCGCTGGGCCGACGTCGAACGTACCGGCGACGCCGACGCCCTGGCCGCGCTCGTCACCGATGACCTCACGATGGTCGGACCGTTCGGCTTCGTCCTCGACCGCGGGCAGTGGCTCGATCGCTACGGCGGCGGCGACCTCGTGACGTACGCGTTCGGCTGGACGCTCGACTCCATCCGCGTACACGGGGACACCGTGATCGGAATCGGCCACGCCCGCCACGACTGCGCGCACCGCGGCCAACGCGCCGGGGGCGACTTCCGCGTCACCGTCGTCGCCGTCCTCGCCGACCGTGACGCAAGCGGTAACGGCGGGGACAGCCAACTGGGCCACGCCGACCTGCCGCCGGCGTGAGCCTCGTAGGAGCCGAAGCTCAGCCGTCCGGCCCCCTCGGTCAGCGACAACGGCCGCCTTCGACCGCGACCGGCTCCATCATTTGGCGCGGTGAGGCAGGGCGCGGATACGGTCATCTTCGCGGCTTGCCGGGAAGAACCTGTGCGGGCCGCGACAGGGGAGGGAACGAATGCGCACCACACTGCTTCGCCGGGCGGCTTCTGCGGCCGTTGCGCTGGGGCTTTCCACACTCGGCCTGGTGGCGGCGGGCGCCGCGCCCGCACAAGCGGCGGTCGGCGACTGCCCCTCGGGGTACTTCTGTGCCTGGAAGGACGACAGGGGCACAGGGCCGATGTTCAAGACGAACACGAGCAAAGCGACGCTGGGCACCTGGAACAACAGCTTCGCCCTGGTCATCAACCGCTCGGCCCTGATCGCCTGCACGTTCGACGACCCGAACTACGGGGTCGCGCACGGCTACGGATTCTGGGCGCCCCGACAGAGCTACCCCACGGGCATGCGCCCCTACATCAGCTCGTTGAAGCTCGTCCGCACGCTGCGGGAGTGCGAGGGCCCCGCCTATCCGTACTGGGACGCGGCGACGGCGCCGAAGCTGTCCGGATTCGGAGACATGAATGCCGACCGGAAGTCGGACCTCCTGGTCCGTGATCCCGTCGGACGCCTGTGGTTTCTGCCTGGTGACGACACTGGGCGCCTGGTCGGCTCCGGTGGCTGGAACAGCATGAACGCCCTGACCCGGCACGGTGACTTCAGCCGGGACGGGCGCGAGGACGTGATCGCCCGTGAGGCGTCCACCGGCAAGCTGTGGCTCTACCCCGGCACCGGCACCGGCGGGCTCGGCACGCGCAAACTGATCGGCACCGGCGGCTGGAACAGCATGACCAAGATCACCGCCTTCGGTGATCTCTCCGGGGACGGCCGGGCCGACCTTGTCGCCGTGGAGAAGGCCACCGGCAAGTTGTGGCTCTACCCCGGCACCAGCGCCGGCGGGCTCGGCACGCGCAAGCTCATCGGCACCGGCGGCTGGAACAGCGTGAACGCCCTGGTCGGTGCCGGTGACATGAACGGTGACGGCCGCCCCGACCTGATCGCCCGTGAGGCGTCCACCGGCAAGTTGTGGCTCTACCCCGGCAGGACCGGGTCTGTCGGGTCGCGTGTGCTGATCGGCTCCGGCGGCTGGAACGCGATGAGTTCTCTCATCGCTGTCGGCGACTGGTCGGCTGATGGTCGTGCCGACCTTCTCGCGACGAGCGGCGACTGGCTGGTCCAATACCGAGGGCTGGGCACGGGCGGTCTGCGCGCCGCCGAGCGGTACAACGCCAGTTGGTGGGGCTTGGACAGCGGCGCCTTCTGACCGACCGCGAGGGTCTTCGCCTCGGGGCGAAGGCCCTCCCGAGAGGTTGGGGCGGGTCCGACGGTGGGCGTGGCGGGCCGGGGGGCGACGAGTCCGGATGGCGTTCCCGGGAGGACGGCGCCGGTGAGTTGGGCAGCGGGGTCCCTGGTGAGGTGAGGGGAAAGCCCCGAACCCGCCCTCGCGGTCTCGGATCTGCACGGTGGTGATGTGCTGGGTGACGTACGCCGTTACCTTTACGCGGTGCTGAGCTGCGCTGTCCGGTGGGGAGTCGAACCCCGCGTCGCTCTTTACGCGGACCACCGCTCAGCGCGGCGCGTACGGCTTCGGCCGCCGGCGCCCCGGACGGTTCCGCCGCGGCCGGGGGAGGGATCCCCGTATCGGCCGCGACGGACCGCGGAGAACCGTCGGAGCGGGCGGCTCAGGCGGTCGGGAGGAGGGCGACGACGTCGATTTCCACGAGGATGTTCATGAGGTCGGAGCCGACGGTGGTGCGGACGGGGTAGGGGGCGGTGAAGAAGGGGCGGTAGGCGGCGTCGAAGGCGGCGAAGTCGCGGTGGAGGTGCTGGAGGTGGACCGTGACCTTGACGATGTCGTCGAGGGAGAGGCCGCGCTCGGCGAGGACCGCGGTGAGGTTGCGGAGGACCTGGCGGGTCTGGTCGCCGACGAGTTCGGGGACCTCGCCGGTGAGGGGGTCCTTGGGGCCGAAGCCGGCCGTGTAGAGGAAGCCGCCGGCGACGACGCCCTGGCTGTAGGCGCCCGCGGGCTGGGGCGCGTGGGCGGTGTGTACCGCTTCCTTGGTCATCCGGTCAGATCCCCGTCCCGCTCGTTGGCCTCGGCGAAGTGGCGCAGCTTGTCCTCGTCCACGCTGACTCCCAGGCCGGGCCCTGTGGGTACGCGCAGACGGCCGTCCGCGAGGTGCAGCGGCTCGATGATGTCATCGGCGTGCAGGTAGTACATGCTGTCGATCGCGCGGGAGAGCACGGGGGTGCTGGAGACGACCGCGAGATGCGCGGCCGTGGCGATGCCCAGCTCACCGCCGCTGTGCAGGTTCATGCCGAGCCCGAACGTCTCGCAGTGGGCGGCGAGCGCCTTGGTGGCGGCGATACCGCCCCACTTGTAGACGTCGCCGTGGATGACGTCGACCGCGTTGAGCCGCATCGCGGGGGCGAAGTCCTCGAACCGTACGACGCACATGTTGGTGCACAGCGGTATCCGGACCTTCGCCTTCACCTGGCTCATGCCCTCGATGCCGACGCAGGGGTCCTCCAGGTATTCGAGGTCCAGCTCCTCGAGGGCGATCCCGGCGCGTACCGAGTCCGGTACGGACCAGGCCGCGTTCGGGTCCACCCGCAGATTGATGCCGGGCAGGGCGGTGCGCAGCGCCCGCAGGATGGCCACGTCGCCCGCGACATCGGTGGTGCCCTTGAGTTTGACGGCGCTGAAGCCGCCCTCCTCGACCACCCGCGTCGCGTGCTCGGCGAGCTGTCCCGGCAGGGCGGCGGCGCTCGCGCCGGGCGCGTCGGCGCGGGTCACCAGGGCGGTGATCGGCACCTCGTCGCGTACGGGACCGCCCAGCAGGTCGGTGAGCGACTGGCCGGTGGCCTGGCCCATGGCGTCCCAGCAGGCCACGTCGAGGGCGGCGATCGCCGCGTACCCGAGGTAGCCGTGGAAGAAGGGCACCATGTGCTGCTTGCGATGGAAGCTCTCCAGGGCGAACGGGCTGGTGCCGATCAGATCGTCGGCCATCGCCCGGACGATCGCCGCGACGGGCCGGCCCCACATCGTCTCGCCCCAGCCCTCGACACCGTCGTCGGTGCGGATCCGCACGACCGTCCTGGTCTCCCCGGTCTTGGTCTCGAAGGAGCTGGTGAACGGGTTGAGCAGGGGCAGATTGACCACCCATACGTCGACGTCAGTGATCTTCATTCTTCTCCTCAGCTCGGATGGTGGCCGCGTCGGGGACAGCGGTGGCCGCGTCGGCCGCGGGGACAGTGGTCACGTCGTCGGCCGCGGGTACGGTGACCGCGTCAAAAGCCCCCGCGGTCGCCTCGTCAAAAACCCCCGCCGTCGCCTCGTCAAAAGCCCTGATCGCCCGCGCGAGCCCCACCGCCCGGTCGGCCAGCAGCCGGCGCCCGGCCCCCGCGTCCGCGCCGGAGGCGTCGTCGGTCGATCCGCCGACCCGCGCCCACTCGCCGTGGCGCTCCACGGTCAGGCCCGGATACGGCGGGTTGTCGAAGAGCGGCGGCGGATCGACCGGGGCGCGGGCGGCGACCGGGGTACGGACGAGCTCCGGGTGGGCGGCGAGCATCAGGGAGGTCTCGAACCAGCCCGCGTGCCCCGGAGTCACCTCGGGCCTGCCCCCGTCGGGCTCGCCGTCACCGGACGTGACCGTCCAGTACGAGCAGGCCGCGACGGTGACGTCGGCGCGCAGCGCGAAGCGCTTCACGGCCAGCCGCATGATCTCGTCGTTGCCGCCGTGCCCGTTGACGACCATGATCCGCCGGTAACCGCTGGTCACCAGGGAGTCCAGGACGTCGTCGAGTACGGCGCCGAGCGTGGCGGCGGACAGCGAGACGGCGGCGGCGAACAGGTGGTGCGGGCTGTGGCCGAACGGGAGGGCGGGCAGCCGTACGAGCTCCGAGGGCGTCGGCTCCCGGTCGAGCAGCGCGGCGGCGGCGTCGAGGACGGCCTCGGCGAGGAGCGTGTCGGTGCCCATCGGCAGGTGGGCGGCGTGCTGCTCCTGCGATCCGATGGGCACCAGGGCGATTCCGGTCGCCCCGGCCCCGCGGACTTCGCGCCAGGTCAGCCGGGTCAGATCTCTCACAGCGCTACCTCCCGGAAACCGTGTCGTGGCAGAGTCGGCGCATGGTCCATGAAGGTTCTCCGTTGCGGCTGGTGCCCGAGCCCGCGCCGGGGACGGTCGCGCCCCGGCCGCCGCGGACGCTCGGAGCTGTCGAACTGGTGCCCGGACGGGTCCGGGCGGCGGTGCTGACGATGTCCGGCGCGGTGCTGCGCCGGGCCGAGGCGTCGTACGACGCCGCCACGGCCCTGCCCGCCGACATCGACGCGGCGCTCGCGCTGGCCGCCGAGGTCTTCGCCGGGTACGAACCGGTCGGGGTCGGCGTGGCGGCGGCCGGGATCGTCGATCCCGGCGCCGGTCTGATCACCGAGGTCAACGACGTACCGGCGCTGCACGGCTATCCGGTGACCGCCCGGCTCGCGGCGCTGACCGGCGCCCCGGTACGGGTCGAGCACCGGGCCAGGCTCCAGGTGCTCGGCGACCGGTGGTTCGGCGCCGGGCGTGGCCGCCGTACGTTCGCGTCGGTGTCCACCGGTGAGGTGCTGGGCGTCGGCATCCTGTACGACGGCCAGGTGCTGGCCCCGGCCGGCGGGCGCAGCGGCGCCCATATGACGGTGTCGGCCAGCGGCGAGGCGTGCACCTGCGGCGGGCGCGGCTGCTGGAAGACGGTGGCCACCACGCGCTGGCTGCGCGAGCGCGCGCGGGCGGCCGGGCTCGGCGACGGCGCCACCCTCGCCGCGCTGGTGGAGCGCGACGACGAGGCGGCCCGCCGGACGGTCGAGGAGTACGCGGAGAACGTCGCCCTGGGGCTGATCAACGTCCAGCACTTGTTCGCGCCCGGGCTGTTCGTCCTGCACGGCGAGGCGCGCGAGGGCGGCGAACGGTTCCGGACGCTGATCGAGGAACGGCTGCGCTCCGACGTCGCCTCGGCCGGAGCCTCCGCGGGGGCCGAGCTGCCGCAGGTGCTGGTGAGCGGCGCGGCCGTGGACGATGTGGCGCTGCTGGGCGGCGCGGGGCTGGTGCTCTCCCACCTCTAGGCCCGGCCCCGTCGCCGAACCCGCCTCCGGACGCACCACACGCCGCACCTCAGGTCCCGCTTCGGACCCCACCTCTAGACCGCCTCCGTACGGGGGCGGGACCGCGTACGGCGGGCGCGGCGCGGGTCGGGTACGGGCACGGCGTCCAGCAGCTGCCGGGTGTACGGGTGCCGCGGATCGCCGAAGACATCGGCCGCGGCGCCGACCTCCACCAGCTTGCCGTGCCGCATGACGGCGACCCGGTCGGCGACCTGCCGGACGACGGCGAGGTTGTGCGAGACGAAGACATAGGTGAGGCCGAGGCGCTGTTGCAGCTCCGCCAGGAGGTCGAGCACCTGCGCCTGCACGGAGACGTCGAGCGCGCTGGTGGGTTCGTCGAGCACCACGAGCCTCGGTTCGAGGGCGAGCGCGCGGGCGATCGACACGCGCTGGCGCTGACCGCCGGAGAACTCGTGCGGGTAGCGGTCCTGGATCGTCGCGGGCAGGCCCACCGACTCCAGCAGCTCGCCCACGCGTTCGCGGGTACGTGCCCGGCCGCGTCTGCCGCGGGCGTCCGGATCGTGGGTGATCAGCGGTTCGGCGACGATGTCGGAGATCCGCATGCGCGGGTTCATGCTGGAGTACGGGTCCTGGAGGACGACCTGCATCTGGCGCCGTACGGACCGCAGTTGGGCCGGGGAGAGGGCGGCGAGATCCTGGCCGTCGAACCGGACGCTTCCGGCGGTCGGCTCCATCAGCCGGAGCAGCAGCCGGGTCAGGGTGGTCTTGCCGCAGCCCGACTCGCCCACAAGGGCGAGGGTTTCGCCCTCGGTCACGGTCAAGGAGACGTCGTCGACCGCCACATGGACCGGCCTGCCGCCGAACTCCTTGCGCAGTCCGTCGAGTTCGAGCAGCGTCATGCCGACTCCAATCGTGGGGTGGCGTCCAGCAGCCGCCGTGTGTAGTCCTCGGCGGGGTGGTCGAAGACGTCCATGACGTCCCCGCTCTCCACGACCCGGCCCGCGTTCATGACCACGACCCGGTCGGCCGTCTCCGCGACGACTCCGAGGTCGTGGGTGATCAGCACGACGGCCATGCCGTGCTGTTCCTGGAGTGCGACGAGCAGGTCGAGGATCTGCCGCTGCACGGTCACGTCGAGCGCGGTGGTCGGCTCGTCGGCGATGAGCACGCGCGGCCGTCCGACCAGCGCCGTCGCGATCATCACGCGCTGGCGCAGGCCGCCGGACATCTCGTGCGGATACTGCCGGTAGCGCCGCTCGGGGTCGGGGATGCCGACCTCGTCCAGCGCGGCGACGGCCGCCTCCTTGGCCTCGGCGCGGGAGACGCCCCTGTGGTGCCTGAGCACTTCGGCGACCTGGGCGCCGACCCGCTGGAGCGGGTCGAGGCTGGTCATCGGGTCCTGGAAGATCATGGCGATGTCGTGGCCGCGGACCGCGCGGAGTTCCTTCTCGCTCACGGCGAGCAGGTCGCGTCCCCCGAAGCGGATCTCACCGCCCGCGTACACGCACGGCGGCTCGGGGTTGAGGCGGAGCACCGACAGCGCGGTGGCCGTCTTACCGCTGCCCGACTCCCCCACCACGGCGAGGGTTTCGCCCGCGCCGACCTGGAGGCTGACGCCCTGGACGGCATGCACGGTGGAGCTGTCGAGCCTGAAGTCGACGCTGAGATCGATGATGTCGAGTACGGGTTCGGGGCGGGCGGGTGCGACCCCGGCCCGTGTCGTACGGTCGCTCGGCCTCGTAGGGTCGCTCGGCCTCGTGCGGTCGCTCGGCCTCGTGCGGTCGGTTGTCATCGGCGGTACGCCTTCGGGTCCGCGACGTCGCGCAGGGCGTCGCCGGTGATGTTGACGGCGAGCGAGGTGACCATCAGGGCGATGCCCGGGAACACCGCGACCCACCAGGAGGTGCCGAGGTAGAGCTGGCCGTCGGCGAGCATCGAGCCCCAGGTGACGGTCTCCTTGGGCACGCCGAGTCCGAGATAGCTCAGCGACGCCTCGGCGACGATGGCCGCCGCGATGTGCAGCGTGCCGATGGTGGCCAGCGGCGCCATCACGTTGGGCAGCAGGTGGCGGCGCATGATCGCGCCGTCGGTGACACCGATCGCGCGGGCCTCGGTGATGAAGTCGCGCGAGCGCAGCGACATCACCTCGGAGCGCACGACGCGGGCGTACGAGACCCAGCCGGTGAAGCCGAGCACGAGGATCACGTACCAGAGCCCGGAGCCGAGGAAACCGACGACGGCCAGGGCCAGCAGGATGGAGGGGAAGGCCAGTTGGACGTCGGCGAGCCGCATGAGCACCCGGTCGAGCCAGCCGCCGAAGTAGCCGGAGGCGAGTCCGACGGCGGTGCCGATCACTCCGGCGAGCAGCGCCGCGCCCGCGCCGACCAGCAGCGAGATCCGGGTGCCGTAGATGACGCGGGAGAGCATGTCGCGGCCGAGCTGGTCGGTGCCGAGCAGATGGGCGCCGCTGCCCCCGGACTGCCAGGCGGGCGGCTTCAGCCGGAGCAGCAGGTCCTGGGCGTTGGGGTCGTGCGGGGCGATCAGCGGTGCGAAGACCGCGAAGACCAGCATGACCGTGAGTACGGCGAGCGCGACGACGGCGAGCTTGTTGCGCAGCAGGGTCCGCAGGGCGGCGGCGCGCGGGCCGGGCCCCGCCGTCGTCGCCGGTGCGGCGACGGCCGGTGATGTGACGGTCATCGGGACGTCCTCACCCTCGGGTCGAGGAAGCTGTAGGAGAGGTCGACGAGCAGGTTCACCACGACGAAGGTGGCGGCGAAGAACAGCACGGTGGCCTGGACGAGCGGGAAGTCGCGGTGCGAGATGGCCTCGATCGTCAGCTGTCCGACGCCGGGCCAGGAGAAGACCTGTTCGGTGAGGATCGCGCCGCCCAGCAGGCTGCCGACCTCCAGGCCGACCACGGTCACCACCGGCAGCGACGCGTTGCGCAGGCCGTGGGTGAGCACCACCTTGACCGGGCCGAAGCCCTTGGCGCGGGCGGTGCGGATGTGGTCGGAGGACAGGACGTCGATCAGCGAGGAGCGCAGCAGCCGCGCGACGACGGCGACGGAGTACACGGCGAGGGTGACCGCGGGCAGCACGAGGTTGGCGAACGTGCCGTAGCCGGAGGCGGGCAGCGCGTGCAGTCCGACGGCGAAGACCAGGATCAGCAGGATGCCGACCCAGAACGGCGGGGTCGACTGGCCGAGCAGCACGCCGGTCATCACGGTGCGGTCGGAGGCCCGGCCGCGGCGCATCGCCGCGAAGATGCCCGCGGGGACCGCGACGACGAGCGTCACCACCAGTGCGGCGGCGGCCAGTTGGAGCGTGGCGGGCAGCCGGTCGGCGAGCACGGTGCGTACCGGCTCGTTGTAGAAGAGGGAGTTGCCGAAGTCCAGGCGCGGCAGCCCCCACAGGAAGTCGAGGTACTGGGTGAACAGCGGCCGGTCCAGGCCCAACGACCCGCGCAGCACGGCTTCTTGCTGGGCCGTCGCGTCGGGCGGCAGCAGCAGCTTGACGGGGTCGCCGGAGAGCCGGACGAGGAAGAACGAGACGGTCGCCGTGCAGAGCAGGACCAGCAGCGCGGTGCCGAGCCTGAGCAGGACGGTGCGCAGCAGCCGCAGTCCCGCGCGGTCGCGGGTGCGTTCCCGCGGCTCGCCGTCGGCGGCGGACGGCCGCCGCTGGAGGGAGATGTCGGTCATCGGGAGACCTCCGCGCTCGACATGTCGAGGACGCCTGCGGGGCCCGGCTTCCAACGCGGCCGTCGGTTGCGGGCGTAGATGTTGTCGAGCTGGTAGAGGAAGACGAACGGCGCTTCTTGCTGCATCAGCCGTTGCAGGTCGGCGAACGCCTGGGTGCGCTTGGCGGGATCGACGGAGAGTTCCTCGATGTCGACGAGGCGGTCCGCCTCCTTCGAGTGCCACCGGCTCTGCCTGCGGTCGCTGCGGACGTTCGACTGGATCATGCTCTCGCCGTCCAGCGTCCAGATGGTGCTGGCGGCCAGGTACATCGGGCCGAGCGCCGAGTGGTTGGTGGAGGTGAGCCGGCTGGCGTACGTGCCGGGGTCGAGGAGGCTGACCTTGGCGCGTACACCGGCCTTGGAGAGGAGTCCGGACAGCGCCTCGGCGACGTTGGAGTCGTTGTTGGAGGCGGTGAGCGTGGTGCTGAAGCCGTGCGGGTATCCGGCGTCGGCGAGCAGCGCGCGGGCGGTCTCCACCGAGCGGGTGAACGGCTTGACCGAGGGGTCGAAGCCGAAGGCGCCGTGCGGGATCATCGCGGGCACCTCGCGCGCCTTGCCGCCGAGCACCGCCTTGATCAACAGGGGTACGTCGATGGCGTGGTTGAGGGCCTGGCGCACCCGCCGGTCGCTGAGCGGCCCCTTCTCCAGGGTGTTCAGGGACAGGTACGAGGTGCGGATGCCGGTGTAGGCGTCCAGGGTGACGCCGGGGTAGCCGTCGAGCTGCTGCGCGGCGTCGGGGGTGAGTCCGGCGACGAGGTCGACGCCGCCGCTCTGGAGTGCGGCGAGCGAGGACGAGGCGTTGGGCGCCGGGCGGAAGACCAGTTCGTCCACGTGCGGGCGGCCTGACCAGTGCTTCGGGTAGGCCCGCATGCGCAGTTCGTGGTCGCGCTGCCAACTGACGAACGTGAAGGGCCCGGTGCCGACGGGGTGGGCCGCGAAGCCCCGGTCGCCGACCTCCGCGAGGTAGCGCGGCGGCACGACGACGCCGCCGAACAGGGAGAGTTTGTCGGGCAGGATCGGGTCGTGCAGCGTGGTGTGGACGTCGATGGTGAGCGGGTCGACCACCGAGACGCTCTTCACGTACCGCAGTTCGACGATCGGTGACTTGGTCTTGGGGTCGAGCAGCCGCTCGATGGAGAACTTGACCGCCGCCGCGTCGCACACCTCGCCGTTGTGGAACGTCACGCCGGGGCGGAGCGTGAACCGCCAGGTGCGCTCGTCGCGCGCCGTCCACGTCAGCGCGAGCCGCGGGTGGAGGGTGGTGTCCTGCCCGCGGGTGGTGAGGGTGTCGAACATGTTGATCAGGGCGTTCATCGAGACCATGTCGCCCTGCTTCTGCGGGTCCATGGTCACCGGGTCCCCCGGCTGCGAGACCCGCAGGACGTTGCCCGCGCCGCTCGCCGGGTTGGCGCCGCATCCCGTCAGCAGCCCGGGCGCGGCGATGGCCGGCACGAGCAGGCCGCCGAGGCGCAGGACGTCGCGGCGGCGCGGACGGCTGCGGTCCACGGCCCGCCCTTGACGTATTCGTTCCATTGAACAACACATCCGTTCCGGCAGATGGAATGCGGTTGGGTTAAGCTAAGCGACATGTCGAAAGCGGTCAACACCCGAGCCAGCGAGCAAGAGCCCGCGAAGGGTCCCGTCGACAAGGCGATGGAGGTGCTCGAAGCGCTCGTACAGACCGGTGGCCCGCACCGGTTGGGCGATCTCGCACGACGCACAGGACTGACCAAACCGACCGTCCACCGCCATCTGAGAACGCTGGCCGAGTACGGCTTCGCCCAGCCCGCCGAGGGCGGCAGCTACCGCGCCGGACCCCGGCTGCTGGGGCTCGCCGCCGCCGCGCTGCACGACAGCCGCGACCTCGCGCTCGCCCGCCCGGTCCTGGCCGACCTGCGGCGGCGCACCGGACTGCTCGCGCAGTACGCCGTACGCCACGGCGACGAGGCCGTCCTGCTGGCGGAGTCCGAGCCCGCCAGCGAGTACCGGATGAGCGGGCGGCCGGGCGGCCGGGTCCCGCTGCACAGCAGCGGGGTGGGGCTCGCGATGCTCTCCGCGCTGCCGCCGCACGAGACGGCGGCGCTGCTGGACGCCGGGCCGCTGGCCGCGCGCACCCCGCGCACCCTCACCGAGGCCGCGGAGCTGCGCGCGCTGCTGCGGGACGCGGCGAGCACCGGTTACGCCGTGGACGACGAGTACGACGAGCCGGACGTACGGTCGGTGGCCGCGCCGGTCCTCGACGGCGAGGGGCGGGTGGTGGGCGCGATCGGCGTGCGCGGCCTGACCTTCACGCTGGACGAGCGGAGTGCGGAGATGTTCGGTCCGATGGTGCGGGCGGCGGCGCGGACGGTGTCGGGGGGGCTGGGCGGTGTGGGCGGCCCGGGTCGCGTGGGCGGCTCGGGTCGCGTGGGCGGCTCGGGCGGTGTGTCGGGCAGGGGCCCGGTCGGCGCGGCGGGAGGCATCTTGGGCAGCGTGCCCGCGACGCCGTTTCTTGTGGTGGACACCGAGGCGGGTGAGCTGGCGTGAGCGGGGTCGGGGGCGGGGCCGGGAGCGGGGCTGACGCAGGAGTCGGGGACGGGGCCGGTGTCGGAGTCGGAGCTGGCGTCGGGAGCGCGCTCGGGGAGATCGTCGCCGCCGGGCGTACGCGCCGCGCGTACTCGGGCGCCGCCTGGTCCGTCGGTACGGCGGCGGGTCCGCTGGACCGCGGCTGGACCGGCACCCGCGCCTGGGACGGACCCGCGCTCACCGGCGACGAATTGTGGGACCTGGCGTCGGTGACGAAACCCGTCGTCGGCCTCGCCGTGATGGCCCTGGTCGACCGCGGGGCGGTGGACCTCGCGGGCACCGTCGGACGGTATCTTCCGGCCTACCGGGGCGGCGACAAGGCAGACCTCACCGTACGGCAACTGCTCACGCACACCTCGGGGTTGCCGGGCCAGGTCCAGCTCTACCGCGAACACCCCACGCGCAAGGCCCTGTTGGAGGCGCTGCGCCTCCTGCCGCCGCGCTCGGCGCCCGACACCCGGGTCGAGTACTCCTCCCAGGGCTTCATCCTGCTCGGCCTCATCGCCGAGAGCGCGGCGGGCGAACCGCTGGACGCACTCGTGGACCAACTGGTCTGCGCGCCGCTCGGGTTGAAGGACACCGGCTTCAACCCGGACGAGGCGGGCCGCGCGCGGGCCGTCGCCACCGAGGACTGCCCCTGGCGCGGACGCGTGGTGGCGGGCGAGGTGCACGACGAGAACGCCGTGGTCATGGGCGGAGTCGGCGGCCACGCCGGGCTGTTCGCCCCTCTCGCGGACGTGGAACGGCTCGGCCGGTCGCTCGCGGGCGGCGCGCGCGAACTGCTGCGCCCCGAGACCTTCGCCGAGATGACGGCCCCCCACACCGACCACCTCGCCCTGCGCCGCGGCCTCGCCTGGCAGGGCCAGGACCCGGTCGGCTCCCCCGTAGGCCCCTCCCCCGGCCCCGACTCCTTCGGCCACACCGGCTTCACCGGCACCAGCCTCTGGATCGACCCCGCCACCGCCCGCTACGCCGTCCTCCTCACCAACCGCGTCCACCCCTCCCGCACCGCCGACGGCATCACCGCCGTCCGCCACGCCTTCCACACGGCGGCGGCCACTGTGGAGTGACGGGCCGTCAACTCCCCGTACGACAGGCGCGATACGGACGGCGGCGCGTTACGGACGGCCAACGAGTCCGGTCCCGGCGTCCTCTGGCGCCGCCGTCACGCGATGGCCCAAGGTGGCCCGCATGGACTGGTTGCCACTGCTCTCCACCCTGGCCGGTGCCGCGATCGGCATCGTCGCCACCCTCATAGCCGACCGGAACCGCTGGAAGCGCGAGGACGACAAAGAAGCCCTCCGGCTGCGGCTGGACATCTACACGCAGTACACCAGCACCGTGAAAGTGCTCGGCGAGACCCTGCGGGCCCTGGCCGGACGGGACCACCCCTCCGACGACGCACGGGCGTTCGCGCTGCGCGAAGCCTTCCGGGAATCAGGCATCGCCACCGCCTCGGAACGCATGTGGCTCATCGCACCCGAACCCGTCGTCAAAGCCTCCAACAACGTCTTCCACTGCCTGCGCCGCATCTGCGACGGCTACGCCGACGGCACCGCCCTCGGCAGCACCGAAGACCGCGCCCGCTGGGAAGCACGCGGCAAAGCCGCCGCCGACATGCGCAAACTCATGCGCGAGGACCTCCGCGTCGGCCCCCTCACCGAACGCCACACCAACACCCTCGACGCCGGCACCCCCACCACGTAGGTCCCACACGCCTGTGGTCCAGGTCACACCGGGGCCGTGCAGCAGACGGGGCCGCTTCCACGTCAAGGAGGGGTGACAGGAAGGGAGGAGCGTGTGGATCTGGAACTGGCAACCGAGCGGATACCGCGTACGGAACTGAGCGGACCCGAGCCGGTGGAGAACGACTTCCACGCCTTCGTCGTCGCCCGGTCGGCCGTACTGTTCCACGGCGCGCTCGTCTTGACGGGAGACCGGCAGACGGCGGAGGACCTGGTCCAGGAGACTCTGGAACGGGCGTGCCGCAAGTGGCGCACCATCGCCGCCAAGGACTCCCCGGACGCGTACGTACGGCGGATCATGGTGAATCTGGCCAACGACAGATGGCGCAGATTCCGCCGTACGGTCCCGTATCAGGACGGCGTCGACAGGGCCGCTCCGGGGGACCAGTACGGACAGGTGGACACCCGGGACCAGTTGGTCCGCGCTCTTCAGGGTCTGCCGATGCGCATGCGGACGGTCGTGGTGCTGCGGTATTTCCACGACCTGTCGGACGCCCAGATCGCAGCCGATCTGGGGATCTCGGTGAGCACCGTACGGTCCCAGCTCACTCGCGGAATCGACAAGCTCAGAGGCCGGTTCCCCGCGCCCTCCGCCCCTTCGCCGCCGCAGCCCACGGAAGGAACACGATGACGTCACACGGTTCGCGGCCTTCCGGCTGCACGGGTTACACACCCTTCGAGCAGGAACTGGTGAACTCCATGAACGACTTCGTCAACGGCGCCGAGGCGCCGCACTTCGACACCGCGGCCATCGCGCGCGGGGCCCGTCGCAAGCGGGCCACGGCCATCGCCGGTATCGCCACCGCCCTCGTCGTGGCCGGCACCGGCACCGCCCTGGCCATCGGCACCACCGGCGGCTCGCACGACTCGCGGCCCGCCGCCCACACGTCCGCCACGACCGACAAGAACCGCACCACCGTGCAGTACAGCGAGATCCCCATCCAACTGGCGGGCTTCACGCTCGACTTGGCCAGGCCCGTCCTGGTGGACAAGGCCCAGCTCAAGATCGGCCGGGTCATCAAGACGGCCTCCCCCGGCTGCAAGCCGGGCACCGTCATCGCCGTCTCCCCGCACGCCCCGACCGTCGTCCACAAGGGCGACACCGTCAATCTGACCCTCTGCGCGGGGTGACCTGACAGATCGTCACAGGGGTGGTGGCCCCGCCGATACCGGGGCCACCACCCCTGCCCCATGCTACGGAGCGACCGGCTCGGGCCGGGGCGCCGGGAACTATGAGTTGCCCGTGGGACGTCGGAGTGAGCAGGGGCGTCTTTCGAGGGCTGCGGGCCGTTGGAAGGATGGGGGCGTTCGCCGAGGCTGATGGGGGTGCTGGCGGGGTGACGGGGCGTCCGACGGATTGGGATGTGCTGGATCTGGACCGGGATCCGGTGCCGGGTGATCCGTTCGAGGTGAAGGAACTCGCGCGGAAGCTGGGGGATTTCGCCGATGATGTCGCCTCGGCGCTGCGGTCGGTGCGGGGTCTGAGCGGTGACACCGTCGTCCAGGAGTGGGCGGGGCTGTCGGGGGACGCCTACCGGCGGCAGTTCGGGGATCTTCCCGGTGAGCTGGACAAGCTGGAGCGGTCCTACCGTCTGGCGTCGGGTGCTCTGGATGATTACTGGCCGAAGCTGGAGACGGCGCAGGGTGACGCGGACCGGGCGCTGGCGCAGGGGCGCACGGCGCGCCAGGAGCTGGACACCGCCAAGTCGCAGCTCACGAACGCTGATGCGTGGGTGAAGCGGGCGCAGGACAAGTCGAAGTCCTACCAGGAGGACCCGAAGCCGGACGTGCCGCCGCCGTCGGCGGAGGAGGTGCGGGCGGCGGCCCGTAATGCCACGGACGCTCAGAGCGCCCACACCACCGCCTCGACGGCTGTCCACAGTGCGCAGGCGAAGCTGGACGCGGCCAAGCAGCTGGCGGCCGACGCGGCCCAGCTCAGGGACGATGCCGCCTCGACGGCGCAGCACGCGCTGCATGAGGCGTCGGATGCGGGGATCAGGAACAAGCACTGGTGGGAGAAGGCGGTCGACTGGGTCGCGGACCACTGGGACGACATCATCGCGGTCTGCAAGGTCATCGTCGCGGTCCTGGGCATCGTCGTCCTGATCATCGGCGGCCCCCTGGCCTGGCTGGTCCTGGCCGCCGCCGTCCTCGTCCTGGCCGACACCGTCATGAAATATCTCAAGGGCCAGGCCAGTTTGTGGGACGTGCTGTTCGCGGCGCTGGACTGCATCCCGATGTTCAAGGGCCTCACCACCGCCGGCGGCCTGTTGAAGATGGCCCGTGAACTCCCGGCGCTGCTGAAGTCGGGGCGGGCGCTGGAGAACATCGCCAACAGCGTCCGCAAGGGCGCGGGAGCGATACGCGACGCCGGCCGCACCATCAAGGGCCTGTTCACCTCGGGCGACCCCATCGACATGGCCACCGGTGAGATGGTCATGTCCGCCACCGACGTGCATCTGCCCGGCATCCTCCCGCTGTTGCTGGAGCGCGCCCATCGCACCGGGTTCCGCGGCGGCCGGTGGTTCGGGCCGACCTGGGCGTCCACGCTGGACCAGCGGCTGGTCCTCGACGACCAGGGCGTGCGGTTCACCACCGCCGACGGCATGGTCCTGCACTACCCGGTACCTGAGCCCGGCCACCCACTGCTCCCCGTCGAGGGCCCGCGCTGGCCCCTGACCTGGGACGGCACCCCCGGCAGCACCATGACCGTCGCCCAGCCCGACACCGGTCGAACCCTGCGCTTCCGGGCGCAGCCGCGCGGAGGGCTGGCCCTGGCGGAGATCACCGACCGCAACGCCAACAGGATCGTGATCACGTACGACGACCTCGGCGCCCCCGTCGACGTCACCCACAGCGGCGGCTACCGCGTCGCCGTCAGCACCGCGGACGGCCGGATCACCGCCCTCCACCTGGCTTCCGCCGATGACCGGCCCGCCCTGTGCGCGTTCGGCTACACCGACGGCCACCTCACCGCCGTCACCGACTCCTCCGGCGTGCCCCTGACCTTCGGCTACGACGACCGGGGCCGCATCACCCGCTGGCAGGACCGCAACGACACCTGGTACACGTACGCCTACGACGACCGGGGCCGCTGCGTCCGCACCGGGGGAACCGACGGCGTCCTCGCCTACAGCTATGTCTACGACAGCGCGCCGGGGACGACGGTGGCCACCGATTCGGTCGGCGCCACGACGACCTACGAGTTCAACGTCGCTCGCCAACTGATCCGGCAGACCGATCACTTCGGGCACAGCACGACATCGGCGTGGGACCGTTACGACCGGCTGCTGAGCCGTACGGATCCGCTGGGACGCACGACGCGCTACACGTACGACGGCCTGGGCCACTGCACCGGCATCACCTATCCGGACGGCGCCGTCGCACGGATCGAGTACGACGGCCTCGGATTTCCCGTACGGGCCGTCGATCCGGACGGGGCGCGGGTCGGCCAGCGGTTCGACGCGCACGGGAATCTGCTGGACACCACGGACGCGGCCGGTGCGACGACCGCGTACACGTACGACGACCGCGGCGCGCTGACGTCGGTCACCGACGCTCTCGGTGCGACCCGGCGCATACGGACCGACGCGGCCGGGCTGCCCGTGGCGGTCGTGGACCCCGACGGCGGGGAATCCGCGTACGTCCGTGACGCCTTCGGCCGTGTCGCGGAGGTCACCGATCACACGGGACAGTCCGTCAGGACCGGGTGGTCGTCCGAGGGCCGGCCGCTGTGGCGGAGGCGGCCGGACGGTTCGGCGGAGGAGTGGGAGTACGACGCCGAGGGCGACCTTGTCGCCTACCGCGATCCGGCGGGCGGTGTGCACCGCTTCACGATGACGCACTTCGGTCTCCCGGCCGAGCGGACCGCACCCGACGGATCACGTCTGCGCTACACCTACGACACCGAGCTGCGACTGACCGAGGTGCGCGACGACGACGGTCTGACCTGGTCGTACACCTACGACGCCGTGGGCAACCTGGTCAGTGAGACCGACTTCAACGGGCGTACGCGCACGCACCGTTACGACGCCGCGCGGCAGCTCATCGGCAGTGTCGACGCCCACGGGGGGACGACCGGCTACGAGCGGGACTCGGGCGGACGAGTGACCAGGATGGTCACGCCCGACGGCGACGCGGTCTTCGCCTACTCGGCCACAGGTCGCATGCTGCGCGCCGAAAACGCCTCCGCCGTCGTGGAGTTCACCTACGACGAGGGCGGTCGGCTCGTCGCCGAGAGCTGCGACGGGCTGGTCATGACCAGCCGCTACGACGCGATGGGACGCCGGATCGGCCGCCGGACTCCCTCGGGCGTCGAGAGTGCGTGGACCTACGACGAGGGCAACCGACCGGTGGGCCTGCGGATGGGTGACCAGTCGCTCCAGTTCACCTACGACCGCGACGGCCGGGAGACCGAGCGGCGGTTGGGGCAGGCGGCCCGGCTGCGGCAGAGCTGGGACCCGGTCGGCCGTCTGACGGTCCAGTCCCTTGTGGACGAGGCGAGCGGGCGCCCGGTCCAGGAGCGCAGGTACCGCTACCGGCCCGACGGATATCCGACGGAGATCGCCGAACTCGTCGGCGGCACGCACCGGTTCACGCTCGATGCCGCCGGGCGGATCACTGACGTCGACACCGGTGATCCCCGCGGTGCCGGGCCGGACGACCGGCGTCCGCCGCTTCCTGAGGTGTCGGGATCGCGGGTGCTGCGTTCCGGCCGCGTCCGCTACACGTACGACGAGCGGGGCCGCGTCGCCGTCAAGACCCGGATGCTGCTGTCCGGCGGTCGGCTGCGCTGGACCTTCGGGTGGGACGCGGAGGACCGGCTCCGGTCGGTCACCAACCCGGACGGCAGTGTCGCCGCGTACGCCTACGACGCGCTGGGACGCCGTACGTCCAAGAAGCTGGTGACGGCGGACGGCAGTGCGGCCGGGGAAGTCCGGTTCGCCTGGGACGGAGAGGTCCTCGCGGAGCAGGTGCGCGTCCCGGCCGCGGCGGCGGACACCGTGGTCACCGGGTCCCACGAAGCGGTCACCACCTGGGAGTGCCTGCTGGGAGAGGGCCCGCGCGCGGTCGCGCAGGTGCACAGCAGGCGTACGGCCGAGGCGGTGGCGGACCTGCCGCAGGAAGAGATCGACCGCCGGTTCCTCGCCGTCATCACGGACCTGGCCGGTGCTCCCACCGAACTCGTCGGTCCTGAAGGCACCGTCGCCTGGCGGCGACGCGGTCATCCGTGGCTGCCGGAGACCACGCGGACGGCGGAAGAGGAAACCGCGGCTGCCGCGTCGGAGACGGCCGCCGGGGACCCGGTCGACTGCCCGCTGCGCAGTCCGGGCCGCTACCACGACCCCGAGACCGGCCTCGACTACAACTACCACCGCTACTTCGACCCCGAGACCGGACGCTACCTGAGCCCCGATCCGCTCGGTCTGGCTCCGGGGCCCGACGACTACGCCGATGTCATCAACCCCACGGTGCTGGCCGATCCGCTCGGCCTCTCACCCTGTTCCTCGTTGATCAACGTGTTCCGGGGCCCGTCGCAGGGCCTTCCCGGCGGCCAGCTCGGTGCGCCCATCAGCATCCGGCAGTTGCGCATGGCGCTGGGCAAGGCGGACATGTCCGTGAGCCACTACGACATCGTGCACGTTCCCGAGATCCACACGCCGACCGGACTCGGTTTCGGCAACAGCCCGCACCTGGTGTCCGGCACGCCCCAACTCGGTCCCCGGGGGCTGCCGTTGATCCAGATCTCCGACCTGGGTCTGCGCAGCATGGACGAGGGCGTCGCCACCGTCTTCCACGAGATCTACCACCATCAGCAGTTCCGGCTGTCGCTCAATTCGAAGCCGCTGTGGGGCGAGACCGTCGCGCCCAGTCATATCTGGGGCGGCACGGAGGACGCGGCGGAGGAATACGGCCAACGTATGCTGTCGCTGTTCAAGTCCAGGACAGGCTGACGAGGGGCGAGCGGTGCGGGAATTCGATGCGGAGCAGGTCCAGCAGCTACTGGCCGGCCCGAGATTCGTCGATGAACCCGGTGAGCGCGCCTGCCCGGCATGCGGAGCCGTCGCGGTGCGGACGTACGTCTACCGGCGGGTGGGACCCCACCGCACCGTACGCATCACCTACATGTGGTGCGCGTCCTGTCGGCGCCACAAGGGATGGACGGGCCCCGACGCCGGGCCGAGCTTCGATGACCCGCTCCTCCAACTCCCCGAAGCGGCGCGCGACATCCTCCTGAAGGACTTGGAATCGCTCTTCGCCAAGCTCGACGCGCTCTGGGAGGCCGGAGACCTGCCCCAGCACTTCGGCGACTGACCGCTCGCGGAACACGGGGCCGGGCGTTGGAGAGGCCGATCCACGGGGGGCGACCGGCGTCGGCCGGTGCCGGGCTGCGGGCCCGTCCCGCCGCGTTGGTCCGCCCTGACCGAGCGTGTCGCGCGGGCGGCCGGGTGGTATCCGGGACGCGCGGTGCCGGTCGGCCGTTGGGAAGGCGCGCTGCTCGGCGCGGGGGTGCGCCTGCATGACGCGGCGACGCGGTTCCTGGGCGAATTCGGCGGGCTGCGGACCGATACGTGGACGCCGGGACCCGTCATGCCGCAGTCGCCGTTCCGGTTCGACCCCGGCGCGGGGCGGGCGGAGCTCGAGCGGTTCGCCCGGATCAGCGGGGAGTCGGGCGCGGATCTGTGTCCCGTCGGACTCGCCGACGGCGGCGAGAGCGTTCTCGCCGTGGCCGTCGACGGGACCGTGCACATCGGCACGGACCGGCCGGAGCCGCTGGCGGACGACGCGTACGCGGCGATCGAGGAACTCGTCATGGAGCGGCACACCGCCGCGCCTCTGCCGTTCGTCCTCGACGGTGATCACCTGGTGTTCCCGCGCGATCCGGAGCAGGACCGGCGGCCGGAGATCGGCACGCGCTGGTCGGCCGAGACCGACTGGGCGCTGCGGCGCGGCGGTTGGCGTCCGGGGCGCGAGGTGTCCACGGCCGACTGGGAACGGCGGCTCCGCGAGGACGACGAGGGCTTCGTCATGCACGAGGCCGCCCGGCGGTTCCTCGGCGAATTCGGCGGCCTGGAGATCGTCCAGCGGGGGCCCGGGCGGACGATGGCCCGTTCGCCTTTCCGCCTCGATCCTCTGGCGGCGCTCTACGAGTCCGAGATCTTCGACGATCTCAGCGAACAGGCGGGAGAGCGCCTTTACCCTCTCGGCTCGGTCGACGGCGGAGTCGCCTACCTGTGCATGGCGCCCACCGGCGCGGTCTTCACGGGCATGGACGACCCCTACCGGCTGGCCGGGTCCGGCGACGAGGCGCTGAACAAGCTGATCGAGGGCAGTGCCTGAACGGCACCGGGACCTCGGCGGTAGCGTGTCGCGACGTGCCGTTTCCCGATGAGCGCGGTCAGGTCGATGCGGTGGAGTACCGGTCGCGGTGGCCGGGGGAGTTCGAGCTGCGTGCGGGGCGGTTGCGGGAGGCGCTGGGTGACCACGCGTCGGGGGTCGATCACGTCGGGTCCACGTCGGGTCCACTTCGGTGCCGGGGCCGGCGGCGAAGGACCGCATCAATGCGCGGGCGCGGGTGAGGGCGGTCGGCGAGGCGCGGGGGGTGCCGCTGCTCGCGGCGATCGGCTTCCGGTGCCGTACCGAGCCGTGGAACAGCGTCGAGGTCGCGGGCGGCCGGACGGGCCGCAAGCTCGTCACCGCGTGACCGCCGGGAAACGGCTCGGCAAACCTCCCGAATCGGTCGGCCGGGCACAGACCGGGGGCTTGCGGCAGTACGCACCGGCTTGTGCGGCGTACGGGACCTCGTGTGCATCAAGCGGGGCGGCGCGCGCCGATGTGCGCAGGGGCGGGGGGCGGGGAGGGTGACCGCAGACGCGCAACGCGTCGGCACGGCGGGCCTGTTGACGAGCGATCGGACGGCGCACCGGCGTGCCCGTACGAAGGAGATTGTCGATGAGAGGCTTCGGCCTGGCAGATACCGGTATCGACGGAAGACGGCGCGGCGAAGGGAGCGGCGGGGCCAGTGGCCGGGCGGACCGGCGGTGGCGCAGGCGGGTGGCCACGGCGCTGTTAGGGGTGACCGTGCTGGCCACGGGATCGCTGGTCGCGGGCGGCCCGGCGCAGGCGAACACGCCCGGTCAGCCCGGTACGCCGAGCGCGCCGACGAGCGTGTTCACGGAGGACTTCGAGAACGGTCAGGGCCCGGCGGTGACGACGCTGCCGGACTACACGGGCGCGGCGCCGCTGGCGGAGACGTACACCGCCGATCCGGCGTGGCTGACCTCCTGCAACGGTCTGCTCGTCTCGCAGCAGGGCCCCGCGAGTCCCCCGCCGGGCGTCAACTGCGGCGGCTTCTGGAACGCGAACAAGCAGATGGCCGTCGCGCTGGGCACGTGGGCGGGCGGCAACGCGTCCACCAACCACTCGCTCACCGCCTACACCTCGGGTGATCCGGGCGCCGGGCGCACCGAGTTGGAGACCGTACGGCCGATCCCGCTGAGCGCGAACCACCGGTTCCTGACCTTCTCGGTGGACGCGGCGGCCCAGAACTGCTTCGCCAGCCACCCCCTGCTCGCCTTCTACCTGCTCGACGGCGGCACCGCGCGCGCCGCGTTCACCTCCCCCATCGACCCGTGCCAGAACCCCGGTTCGGTGATCGGCGGCACCTCGGTGGGTACGTACGCCAGCAACGGCTCGGTGCTGTTCAGCGGCGACTCGGCCGGTATCCGGCTGGTCAACGAGCAGGCCAGCGGCAACGGCAACGACGGCGCGATCGACAACGTCCGTCTGCTGGACGCCACTCCGCAGCTCGACCAGGGCTTCGCACCGGCGCACCTGCCCGTGGGCGCGCCCACCACCCTGACCTTCACCGTCACCAACACCAGTGAGCTGGCCGCCAAGAACGGCTGGTCCTTCGGCGCCCAACTCCCGGACGGGCTGCGGCTGGACGGCAGCAGCGCGACCACCGACTGCGGTACGGGAACGGCCACCGCGAACGCGGCGGACGGCACGGTGACCGTGAGCGGTGACCTCGCCGCCGGTCAGCAGTCCTGCACCGCGACCGTCAAGCTCACCTCCAACGACGGTGGCACGTACCAGATCTGCGGCTCGTCGATCACCGCCCCGGTCGGCGTCGACCTGCCGGGCTGCGCCTCGGTGACCTTCACCGCGCCCGTCTTCGACGCCCGCGCGCACGGCGTACGGCTCACCTCGCCGCTGCTCGACATCGGGCCGCTGGCGCCGTCCGCCCACTCCTGCACGCCGCTGCCCGGCAGCGACAGCCACTCCGTGGTGAGCGCCGGGCTCGGCTCCGTCGGCAACCTCGGTGTCCTGACCACCGACGCCTCGGGGACCGTCGACAGCGACGGGACCCGTACGGCCGCGGCCCACGCCCAGACCACCGGCGTCAATCTCCTCGGCGGCCTGATCACCGCCGACCTCGTCGGCACCTCGGCCCGGGCGCGGCAGTCCCTCACCGACACCGGGCCGGGACCGGTCTCCTCTACCGGCTCGACCGTCCTGACCAACCTCCGCGTCGCCGGTGTCACCGTCGCCGCCAACGCCGCGCCCAACACCACCATCGCCCTGCCGCTCGTCGGCTCCCTCGTCATCAATCAGCAGACGACCGTCGCCGGAGGCAAGGGCATCACCGTCACCGCCCTCTCCCTGACCCTCCTCACCGGCGTCCACGTCACGATCGCCCAGAGCACCGCCGCCCTCCTCACCTCCACCGACCCCTGCCCCGCCACCTGACACAACCCGACCCGACCCACCCGCCCTGCCCGGGGCCGCGCGGACACCCCCGGGCAGGGCGGCTCCACGCCGAGAGAAGGCCCCCGGACCGGACCCGGTCAGCCGGCAGCGGCCCGAAGCCGGGCGATGAGTTCGGGGGGTGGTGGGGGTCTACCTCTTGGACGGGGAAAAGACACCGATCGGGAGTACGTCATGGGTCTCATTCACATCGAGCTGTTCACGACGCTGGACCTGGTGGGGCAGGCGCCCGGGGGGCCGGAGGAGGATCCGGAGGGGTTCTCGTACGGGGGGTGGCAGGTGCCGATGCTGGACGAGGTGGCCGGGGCGCAGGTGGACGCGGCGTACGAGGGGACGGACGCGCTGCTGCTCGGACGGCGGACGTACGACATCTTCGCCGGGTACTGGCCGCATCAGAAGGACGGGGACAACGGGGGGTTCGCCACGCTCTTCAACAGCGTGCCGAAGTACGTGGCCTCGCGGGGTACGCCCGATCTGTCGTGGGCGGGGTCGACGCACCTGGGGCCGGATCTGGTGGCGGCGGTGCGCGAGGTGCGGGAGCGGCACGAGCACATCAAGGTGGTCGGGAGCCTGAACCTGGTGCAGACGCTGCTGCGCGAGAAGCTGTTCGACCGGCTGGACCTCTGGGTGCACCCGATCATGCTGGGCGTCGGGAAGAAGGTGTTCGACGGCGGCGCGGTCCCCACGAACGTCACCCTGCTCGCACCGCCCGTGGCCAGCCCGAAGGGCACCGTGCACCTGCGGTACGCGCGCGCCGACGGCGTCCCCGGCGCCGGCGACATGAGCGCGGTCGACCGCGACGCCGGGCAGGGCGCCTGAAGCACCGTTCGGCGGCTTTGCCAGCTCTTTACAATCCGTTCCGCCCGCGTCTCGTCTTTTCAGTCGATCCGCACCTCAGCCCGCGCGTGACCGCGCGGGCGGGCCGACGAAAGAGAGCGATTCATGCGCCGAACTGTTCTGAGCGCCGTGGCACTCGCGTGCACTGCCGTGCTGGCGAGCGGTGTGCCCGCGTTCGCCGACGGGGCGTCCCCGACCCCCACCCCGACCAGCGTGAAGACGCAGTCGGCCGCGCCGTCGACCGGGCCTTCGGACGCCACCTCGTCCGCGCGGCCCTCCGCGTCCCCCGCGCCGACCAAGGCGACGTCGGGCCAGGTCCCCGCGGTGCCGAAGGGAGCGCCGAACACCGGTGAGGCGCCGGTGGCCTCGCACGGCGGAAACGACGGCGGCCTGATCGGCGGAGGCGCGGCCGCGGTGCTCGCGCTCGGCGGCGGGGCGGTCCTCCTCGTACGCCGCCGGCGGGCGACCGGGGCGTGACCTCCGGCCGCACGGGCGACCGGAGCGCGGGCGACCGCGGCGCGGGCGACCGCGGCGCGGGATTCCGAGACACGGGCTTCCGAGACGTGAGCGACCGCGGCGAGGGCGACCGAACCGCGGGCGATCGGACCGCGGGCGACCGAACCGCGGGCTTCCGACTCACCGGCCCCCGGCGCGCCTTCGTCACCGCGGTGACGGCCGCCCTCCTGCTCACCGGCTGCGGCGGCCATCACGCCGCGGGCCACGCAGCGGGCGACGCCTCGGGTGACACCTCCAGCCGTACCGCCGTGACCGAACGTCCCACCGGCGCACCGCCCTCTTCGCGGCCCGCCGCGAAGTCGGTACGCGCGCTGGCGCGTTCGGTCCCGGTGCGGCTGGAGGTCCCGGCCATCGGGGTCAACACCCCGGTCATGGAACTGGGGTTGGCCCCGGACGGCACCGTCGAGGTCCCGCCGATCACGGCGCACGACCGCGCGGGCTGGTACCGGGGCTCGCCGACACCGGGTCAGACCGGCCCCTCGGTGATCCTCGCCCACGTCACGGTCGGCGCCTACGGGGACGGGGTCTTCCGTCACCTCTCGCGGCTGCGCGCGGGCGACCGGATCGTGGCACGCCTGAAGAACGGCGAGGCGGCGCGGTTCGCCGTCACCGACGTCCGTACGGTCGCCAAGTCGGACTTCCCGACGGACGCGGTCTACGGCGACGTGAACCGTCCCGAGCTGCGGCTCATCACGTGCGGCGGCCCGCGCGAAGGCACCGGCTACCGCGACAACGTCATCGTCTTCGCCTCGCTGATCCCGTAGCGGGCGCGTCACGACGAACCATGGCCAAGGCGGTCTCCTGACGCCTTCCCCGAGTCCCGGGCCGCCGCCGATCCCCGTACGTCGGCGGCCCGGGACCCTCCCCGAGCGACCGCACAGGACCGCGAGGAACCGTAAGAAACCAAAAGTCGGCGACGACCCGCACGACCCGCAAGAAGTCCGCGACAGCACCACCCTGCCCCCGACATGGAGAGCGTTGAAACGGTCCCGCGAGAAGGCAGCGTCCGAGCTGTTCGCCGCCTTCTACCCGCGCCTCGCCGGCTGGTGCCGCCGCCTGGTCGACGACGACGAGACGGCCCACGAGATCGCCTCGGAGGCGTTCACCCGGCTCTGGGCGCGCTGGACGGCGGTGGCCGAGCCGCGCGGCTTCCTGTACGTCACCGCGACCAATCTCGTACGGGATCATTGGCGCAAGCTGGAGCGCGAGCGCAGGGCCGTACGCCGGGCCACCGTGGAAGCCGCGGTACGGCCGCCGGCCGAGCAGACCGACCCGTCGCTGCGCATGCTGGTGCAGTCGCTGCCGGAACGCCTGCGCGTGCCGATCCTGCTGCACTACTACGCCGACCTCCCGATCCGGGAGATAGCCCTGCTCACCGGCCGCAAGGAGGGGACGGTCATGTCCGACCTCCACACCGCCAGGGAACTGCTGCGCGCCCACTTGAGGAGAAGCCTTGATCACACAGTCTGACGACGGTCAGGACTTTGACCCCGAGGACCCGCTGACGGTCATCCTGCGGCCCGCCCCCGACCATCTCGGGCTGCCGCCCGGCCGGTACGAGAAGATCCGCCGGGGCGCGGCCCGCCGCCGCCTGCTCCGTATCGCCGTCGGGGTCGGCCTGTCCGGCGCCGTCGCCGTCCTCGTCGCGCTGCCGCTGCGCATGGCGGGACCGCAGTCGCCCGCCGCGCCCGCGATCCCGCTCGGCACGCCGCCCGCGAGCGGCCCCGCGGCCAGGCCCGCCGCCACCACCCCGACGCCGCGCCCCGCGCCGACCGACGCCCCCGCCACGGCGAAGACCCGGCCCACGGCCCAGGCCCCGTCCCCGAGCGCCGCCACGCGGACCGGACCGCCCTCCAAATCCGCCTCCGCCTCGCCCACTCCGACCCCCACCACGGCCCGCCCGACGGACCGTTCCTCGGAGGGTCCCGCCACTTCGAACCGGTAGGCCGCGCAGGGGTGTTCCGTCCGCCAGCCCCGCAACACACCGCGGGGCCCGGCCAGGATGCGGTCGGGCCCCGCGGGGCTAGGCGGATCGGGGGGGCGGTCAGTGCCCGTTGCCCCGCGCGGACCGGTGGAAGGCGACGGTGTAGGTACGGGTCACCGAGCCGTTGGGTGAGGTCAGGGTGACGGTGCGGGTGGTGGAGCGCGGCGCGGTCGAGGAGACGACCGCGCTTCCGTCGGTGACCTTGACCCGGGTGCCGGGCTGGGCCGGGACGGCGGTGACGGCCGGGACCTTGCCGTTGGCGGGGAGGTCGACGACATACGTGGAGACCTCGGGGTCGAAGCCGTCGACGGCGACTCCCCCGACCTTGAGGGCACTCGCGTCGGCGACGCTCGCCTTCGTGGCGTCGGCGTGGTTGGTGACGGTGACCGAGCCGTCGTGGTTGACCACGACGCGCGCGGCCATCGCGGCGGCCAGATTGATCCGCTCCCAGCTCGGTGCGCCGTCCGCCGTGAGGTCGAGCGGGTAGCCCGAGTCGGTGGCGGTCTGCTGGAGGATCTGGGTGCGCTGCCCGGCGGTGAGGTCGGGGAACGCGGTGATCAGCAGGGCCGCCGCGTCGGCCGGCGCCGTGAGGGGCTGACCGGCCTTGCCCGTACGGGAGAAGCCGTAGGTCAGGCGCTGCGTGTAGACGTCGATGTCCTGCGCCGTGGTGAGGCCGCCGTAGGAATCGCCCGCGCAGGCGGCGAGCGTGTCGCCGTATCCCCGCTTCTCGCACTGTGCGAGCAGCACGTTCTCGATCTCGGTGTGGGCCTGCGTGAGCAGGTGCGCGAAGTCGGGGTCGGCCCATCGGTGGGCCACGGTGGCCTGCCCGGTGATGCGCCCGCCCATGACATCGAGCGGGTAGTGGAAGCCGAGGATGACCCGGTTGTCGCCGTACTCCGAGGTGCGGGCGAGGATCGACGGCGCCAACTCCGGCAGGAGCGTGGCCAGTACGGTCCCGGCCTCGTATCCGCCGTACGTGTGACCGCTCGGGTACGAGCCGCTGGTGGCGAGGCCGCTGTACGAGCCGTCCTGCGACTCGTAGACGTCCCCGCCGTCGCCGACGAAGCCGAGCCGGACGTACGGGCGCAGGTAGCCGTAGTGGTCCTTGGCCGCGTCGTGGGTGTCGAGACCCTGGGTGACCCGGCCGAACAGGGCGTTGGTCTTGGGCAGTTGGCCGCCGCTCAGCGCGTCGCTGTAGATCGCGCCGAGCCGGGAGCCGAGGCCGTCCGCCAGGGTGACGGTGGCGCTGTGCGTCGCGTCGACCTCGGCCCTGTCGACCTCCTTCTGCGTGGCCGCGTTGTTGACGCGCACCGCGATCTCGTCGTTCTCCGCGGTGAGTGACACGCCCTTAGCGACCTTGGAGTTGGCGCCGAGGACGCTGGAGGGGAGGTGGTCGAAACCGCTGAGGAGATTGGTGAAGTAGTCGGAACCGTCGCCGGTCGCGGGCCACTTGTCCGACGCGTAGCTCGCCTTCAGCGTCTCGTCGGGGAACGGGGACGGGGTGTACGCCGGGGCCGCCGTGTCCTGAGCGGCGGCCGGGTCGTCCGAGGTCCCGGCCAGCGTCACCGCGGTGACGGTGGCCGAGTGGACCTTGGCCTTGGCCGCCGCCTTGCCCGCCGAAATGCCCTCCTCCTTGCCCTCGGACTTGCCCGCCGTCGTGCCCTCCGCCTTGCCCTCGGACTTGCCCGAGACCGTGAGCAGCGCCGTGCCGGTCGTGGCGGGAAGGTGCGCGGTGGAACCGTCGTCGAGGGTCACGGTGTAGCCGATGACCGGGAATCCGCCGTCTCCGGCCGCCCGCCAGGTCACCCGGACGTGGCCGCCGTCCGTGGTCACCCCCGTCACGTGCGGCTTCTGCGGCTTGCCGCCGCCGGTCACCACGGGCGCGGTCGCGGCGCTCTGCCGCGAGGCGCCGACGGCGTTCAGCGCCTGGACGCGCGCGGTGTACGAGCGGCCCGCGGGCAGTGAGGTGAACACCGTGCCGCGGCTGTTCGGGTCGCGGATCTCGACCTGGTGGCCGTCGCCGAGGCTGATCCGGTAGCCGGTGACGGGCGAGCCGCCGGTGTCCTGCGGCGCCGCCCAGGCGACGGTCACACTCACGCCGGACGAGGTCGCCGACACCGCGCCGGGCGCGGCCGGAACGGTCTTGGGCTTCGTCCTGAGCGCGGACATCGCGCGGTCGAGGGCCTGGTAGCGCGCGGTGAGGGCCGTGTCCGTCGCCTTGTCGTCCGCGACGGCCGCCTTGGCCGCGGCGAGCGCGGTGGTGAACGCCTTCCACGACGCGTCCGTGTAGCGCGCGTTGTCGAGGGCCGACGCCGTGCCGACCAGGCCCTCAAGTCGCAGCCGGGGCAGCGGAATCAGCTGGTCGGCGGCGAGGGTGAGACTGCGGGTCTGCGTGTCGACTTCGAGCTGGGCCGCGTCGTCGGCGGCCAACAGCTCTTGCGCGGAGGCGAGTTCACGCCGGAACACGCCGAAGTCGATCGTGTCGTAGCGCGCCGCGTCACCGGACAGTCCCGCGTACCGGTCGATCGCCTCGCGCAGCGCGGTCTTGTCCGTCGCGGTGGGCGTGTCGACATGGCTGAAGGTGATCCGGCCCAGATTCGCGACGTACGGGTGCGAGGAGTCCGGCGTCGTCAGCAGCCGCAGGTGGACGGTGTGGGTGCCGGTGACCGGCGTGGGCAGCGTCAGGCTCGTCGTGCCTCCCGACGACCACGCGCTTCCGGTGACCGGCAGCGGGACGGTCGCGTACGGCGTCCCCGGATCGGCCGCGTCGAAGGAGTCCAGGTAGAGCTGGACGGCGGAACCGGTGCCGCAGCGCGTGGAGTTGTTGACGTAGGTGAAGGTGACGGTGTTCTTCGGGGCGGACCCGAAGTCGACGGCGCCGTAGCCGGCCCAGGCGCCGTTGTACGTACCGCCGAGGTCGGTGGTGGAGCCGGAGCCGGTCCAGCCGACCGGCTCGCTCTTGAGGCCGCCGCCGCTGTTGGAGTCGAACGCGGTCGCGTCGAAGCCCACCGGGGCGTCGGCGGTGCGCGTCAGGGTCAGCGAGTAGACGTTGGCCACGTACGGCTGCGAGGACGACTGGGTGCTGGAGACGAAGTCGGCGTACACGTCCTGGACGCCGGTGAAGACCGCCGGGTCGAGCTGAACGGTCGCGGTGGCGAGCGTTCCCCAGCCGGAGCCGGTGTAGTCGAGCGGGATGTTGACGGCCTTCTCGCCGTCCTTCGAGCCGAGGTGCAGTTCGAGGTGCGAGTCGGACGCGGCGCGCGACTGCGGCTTGTCGTAGCTGACGGTGACGGTGTCGGCGCCGTCCTTGAGGTCGGCGGCCTTCCACTGGGCCCACGCGCCGTTCGTGGTGTTCTCGAAGATGCCGTTGCCGAGGCTGAGCGGCAGCGAACCGCCGCCGGTCGTCGTGCTGTTGGCCGCCGTCAGCGTGGCGAGCGTGGTCGAGGGCGATGAGGAGACCGCCTCGGGCGAGAACTGGTACCAGTCGAAGTTCGACACCCACTGCTGGCCGGACGGCGCGTGGAAGACGAACGTCGCACCGGACGCGGCCAGCAGCGCGTCCGGGTCGGTGACGGCCGCCCGCACGGTGGTGTAGGTCTGCCAACTGCCCGTGCCGGGCAGGGAGACGGTGGCGACGACGGGGCCGTCCGCGGCGCCCGCGTGCACGTCCACGCTGCTCGGCTTCGCGCTCGTGGCCTGCGAGTTGGCGTAGCGGACCGCGACGCTGCGCGGGGCGACCCCGCCGAAGTCCAGCTTGTTGTACCGCTCCCAGGCGCCCTCGGTGACCCCGCCGAGGTCGCCGTCGGAGTAGTACGCCTCCTTCACGAGGCTGGGGCCCTCCATCTGGTCGGGAGCCTCGGCCTGGAGTACGGCGTAGCCGCCCTCGTCGATGGTGAGCGCGTCGGCGGCCGAACGCAGCGCGTCCTGCGCCGCCATGAGCGTGCCCGTCCTGGCGGCGGTGTCCGCGAGGACGGTCCGCGCGCGCTCCAGCGCCGAACGGAACAGCGTCCAGGAGCCGTCGGAGTAGTTGCCGCCGTGCACCAGGGACGCCTGGTCGACGAGCGCGCCGAGCGAGGCGCGGTACACCGCGGCGGCGGAGACGGTCAGCGGGTCGGTCGCCGAGATGCCCGTGCCGCTCACCGTGGAGGCGCGCACGCCGTGGGCGAAGGCCGCGTCGCGGAAGGTGATGCCGTAGCGCGCGTCGACCTTCGCGGTGCCGGTGAGCGACAGCGTCGCCGTACGCGAGCCGGTCACCCGGAGGTCGGCCGTCACGCCGCCGGGCAGGCCGATCACGCTCGCCGCGCCGGTCCTGGTGAGGCTGGTGCCGCTGCGGGCGGCGAAGGACGCCGGTCCCGACAGGGTGAGCTTCACGCTGCCGTGGACGGTGCCGTCGGCGGCGGTGGCGACGGTGTCCGGGCGGGCGGACATGACGGTGCCTGTGCTGCCCGTTCCGGTGCCGCCGTGGCCGGTGTCGGTGTCCAGCGAATACGCGGGCTTGGTGTCGACGCCCCACCGGGAGGGCTTGGCGCCCATGGTGAAGTCGAGGGTCCCGCCGGCGATGATTTGCGAGTAGTCCAGCCAAGTGTCGCCGAAACGCTTGCCGTTGAGGGTCGCGCTCTGCACGTAGTAGGTCGTCGGCGAAACCCCGCCGGCCTTCACCGTGAAGCGCGAGCCGTTGGCGTACGTGATCGTCGTGGAGTCGAAGAACGGGCTGCCGATCTGGAACTGGCTGGAGCCCGCGGTCACCGGGAACAGGCCGAGGGCCGCCGCGACGAACATGGTCGACATGGTGCCCGCGTCGTTGTCCATGGTCGGCAGGAAGCCGTTCGGGGCGAGCTTGTAGACCTGCGTCTTGACCGGCGGAGTGAACTCGCCGCCGCCGCTGGGGGCTTCGTTGGTGGAGCCCGTCGCGATGTACCGGTTCCAGGTCGAGCCGGTGTAGATGGCGCGCACCCACTTCTGCGTCAGGCTGGGCTCGCCGACGTAGTTGAAGAGGTACGGGGCCTGGAGGTCGATCTCGTTCGCGTTGGAGTGCAGCATGGTCGAGCCGTTGTCGAGGGCGGAGTCCTCGCCGAACATGTGGTCGACGGCGGCCTTTCCGGCCTTGGCGCCGCCCATGGCCTTGATGAGGCCGCCCATGTCGTAGGCGTCGTACCAGTGGTACTGCCAGAGCGTGCCCTGGTAGAGACCGGCCGCCTCGAACTTCTCGTAGTCGGCGCTCTGCCAGTCGCCGCCGGACGCGCGCGGCGTCAGCAGACCGACCTTGGTGCCGTCACCGGCCGTCCAGGCACCGGACTTCACCAGGTTGTCGATCGCCATCGTCGACTGCGTGCGCAGCTTGGCGGCGTCCGCGTCCTTGCCGAGCGCGCCCGCGATGACGGACAACGCCCACTGGTCGTAACCGCGTTGGACCGTCGTACCGGGATCACCGGTGACGTATCCCTGGCGCAACTGCGCGCCCGTGTAGAACCCGGAGTACGACAGCAGCGCCGGATACGCCTCGTCCAGCCGGTCGAAGTTCTTGTAGCCCTTCGACAGCGCGTCGGCGATCACCACCGCCGAGCGCTCCCACCGCACGGTCGGCACCGAGTGGGTGAGGCTGCCGAGGCTCTTGCCCGAGGCCTGCGCGTCGGCGAAGAGCACGATGAGCGACTGCACCAGGTCCCGGTACGTGGCCGGGTCGATGTACGCCTCGACCGAGTACTTCCTGAAGTCGTCCCAGGTGGACCAGCCGTCGTAGTACGTGAAGCCGTTCGCGGTGTGCACCGCGCCGTCCGCGCCGCGGTAGGTCCCGCTTGTGCTGGTGGCGTTCACCGGCAGCCCGTACATCCGGTACAGGTGCGTGTAGAACTCCTTGGTGAGCGTCGACCCAGGGTCGGACGTCGCGGAGGCGCTGACGGCGACCGCGCCGAGCGTGCTGTTCCACTCCGCCTTCGTCCGCGCGCGCGCCTGGTCGAAGGTGAGGTCGCCGACCTCGTTGCGCTGGTCGGTCACGGCCTGTTCCGCGCTGATCGGCGAGAGCGTGACGCGCAGTTCGACGTCGCGCCCGTTCGCCGTGTCGAATCCGAGGACCGCTCCGGCGTCGGAGCCGTCCCGCGTGGTCGCGTCACCCAGCGTGCCGTCGTTGCCCCAGCTCTTCAGCGACGTCACCGGGACATTGGTCGTGGCGGCGTAATAGAGCTGGTACGAGGCGCCGTTGAACGAACCCGCGATGAGGCCGGTGATCGAGGTCGTCCCGTTCGGGAGCGTCGTCGCCTTCATCGTCGTGCGGGTGCGGCTGGTGAAGTTGTTCGCGAGGTCGAGGACGAGTTGGGGCTCGGCGCCGTCGGGGAAGCTGTAGCGCTCCAGGGCCGTACGCGTCGTCGCCGTCACCTCGGCCTTGACGGTCCCGGCGTCCCGCGTCACCGCCGAGGCGGTCCCGGAGACCGACCCGAGCCCCACCTGGTAGTAACCGGGCGTCGCCGTCTCGTCGTTGTGGCTGTACTGGTGCGCGTACGTGCTGGGCGCCGGGCGCTTGTCGTAGCGCACGGACGTCGGGACGACCAGCAGGTCACCGCCGCCGCCCGAGCCGCCGACGCCGTCGAGATTCGTCGCGGTGAACCCGGCGATGCGGCTCTCGTTGTAGTCGTACCCGGTGTGGTTGCGGCCCGGTGTGGTCAGCGGATTGACCTTGGCGAGGCTGTGCGGCGCCTCGGCGCCCGGCAGGTCGTTGCCGTCGTCACCCGCGGTGGAGACGAAGGGGTCGACGAGCTTGGTGTAGTCGGTGCCGCTCGTCGCGCCGGACGTGCCGGACGTGTGGGACGTGTTGGACGCTTTGGCCGAGGGTGCCGCCGCGGCCGTACCGGCGCCCGCCAGCGCGGCGAAGGCGAGCGACCCGGTGAGCAGCGCCGCGACCGTGGCGCGCAGGCGGCCGTGGTGCCCGCGGGCGGCTCCCGGTGGCGTCACGCGCGGCGTCGGGGCGTGGGATCTGATGGGCATGTGGCCTCTCCGGAGTCGCGGAACGCACGCACGACCCCGGGACGACAACGTTGTCAACCCAACACTGGAGCGTGCAGAGTGAGATGGCGGTGGACACGCCGGAGTATTCCCGCAAGCGCCCACGGACGTCCACCATCAGACACGGGAAAGGCGTACGGGGGACAAACGGAATCCGCACAGAAGGTGCGCTCCGGGCGCACGGGCCGGGGCGTGGCCTCGCCTCATGCGGCCGGTGGCCCGTCGGCCGGAGCGGACCGGCCCCCATGGCCGATGTGAAGGGGTGTGGGACGGGAGTTGGAGGGGAGCCGTGAGGTGAGTCGGACCGGGCGCCACATCTCCGGTGGATAACGACTCGGTGAGAACCGGCCGGGCACCACATCCATCCGGCCGGGTGGCGCGTCTCACCTTCGAGCCGCACACTCTCGTGTGACCGCGCCGCAGGGGCATTTGGAGCAATCAACGTGATAACCGGCAGCAAGGCCATTCGTCGTACGTCCGTGGTGGCCGTCACCGCGGGCGCCGTACTGACCGTCGGAGCGCTCGGCTCCACGGCCCAGGCGGCGACGCCCGCGCCGCCCCCGATCGTGGCCAAGGGCGGCTACGTGATGAACAACTCGACGGGCACGACCTACTACACCAAGACCGCCGACACCAAGCGGTCCACCGGCTCCACCACGAAGATCATGACCTTCGAGGTGGTGCTGCGGCAGAAGAAGCTCAACCTGAACGCCAAGGTCACCGTCCAGAAGGCGTACAGCGACTACATCGTCAGCAAGAACGCCTCCTCGGCGCGCCTGATCGTCGGCGACAAGGTCACCGTGCGGCAGCTCCTGTACGGGATGATGCTGCCGTCCGGCTGCGACGCGGCGTACGCGCTGGCCGACAAGTACGGCGTGGGCTCCACGCGCGCCGCGCGGGTCAAGCAGTTCGTCGGCCAGATGAACTCCACCGCCAAGGCGCTGGGCCTGAAGAACACCCACTTCGACTCCTTCGACGGAATCGGCAACGGGAACAACTACTCGACGCCGCGCGACCTGACGAAGCTCGCGAGCACCGCCATGAAGAGCGCCGACTTCCGCTCGGTGGTGAAGACCCGCTCCATCAAGACCAAGGCCACCACCAAGAGCAACGGCTACCGCTACTACACCTGGACCAACACCAATACGCTGCTGGGCAGTTACAGCGGCGCGATCGGCCTCAAGACGGGCTCGGGCCCGCAGGCCGGCTACTGCCTCGTCTTCGCCGCCACCCGCGGCAACCGCACCGTGATCGGGACCGTCCTGTCGTCCAGCTCGGTGAACCAGCGGGCGACGGACGCCAAGAAGCTGATGGACTACGCCTTCAAGCGCTGACGCGCCAGTTCGACGAGAGCCCTTGACGAAAGGGCCCGCTGATCAAGAGGCCCCCTGACGAAGGGGCGCTCTGCCGAAAAGGCCCCGCTCGCCGTCTCCGGTGAGCGGGGCCTTCGGCCGTACGGCGCGGGCGGGCGCCGTCAGTTGGTGTAGTACAGGTACTTCCACCCCGTGGACGTCGTGGTGTTCAGGCGGTCGCCCGAGGAGCCCTTGACGTACACCGCGCGGACGCGGGCCCGGATGCCGGACTCGCCCGGTCCCGCGAGCCCCACCCGCGAGGTGCCGGTGATCGCCAGCCGGAAGTACTCGCTGCCCGAGGAGTACCAGCGGCCCTTGTAGTAGACCTGGAGGTCCAGGCGCTGCGAGCGGCCGTTGGCGTACGTCATGTGCGTGGTGAACAGCGCGGACTTCTTCTTGTGGAACCAGTAGTACGAGGTCGAACCGACCTTGCCCTTGCGGTAGTTGCCGGACACGGCCAGCGAGACACTGACCTGCGTGCCGACCGAGCGGGTCACCGACTTCGGCGCGGAGACGGCGTCACCGGCGAACGAGGCCCAGAAGGTGGTGTTGCGGCTGAGCCGGTAGGTCACCTTCAGGTCGCCCGCCGCGTTGACCTTCGCGGACTTGACCAACTTCTTCTGCCCGCCCGCCGGTTGGGCCCAGATCGAGAGCACGCGGCTCTTGCCGGTCTTGCCCAGGTGCCCGGTGACGGTGGCGGTGGACCCGTAGGCGTACGTGGCGCGGTTGGTCTTCACGCTCGCCGCGGTGGCCAGGCGCGAGACCTGGACGACGCGCTTGCCGGAGCCGGCGGTGTGCGTGGCGTCGCCCGCGTACGTGGCGGTGTACGTGACGCCGCCGCCGGTGGTCGGGGTGTCGGTGAAGCTGAACGTGCCGTTGGCCGCGACCGACTTGGCGCCGAGGACCGTGCCCTTGGGGGAGGTGAGGTCGGTACGCGTCACCGTGACCTTGGCGCCCGCGGGGAACGCCGTGGTGGCGGTCAGCTTGCCGCTGACCGTGATCTTCGTGGCGCGCTTGGCGGTCGACGGGGCGCTGACCGTGACGGCGGTGACCGACTTGGTGGGGTCGGTCAGCACGCGCAGGGTCGGGTGCTGGCCGTAGACGTCGGCCGTGACCGCGAACAGGCGGCTGCTGTCGGGCGCCCACGCGAGGCCGCCCGCCACCAGGGCGGAGGCGGTGCCGGGGTTTCCGACGACGCCGAAGTCGTAGGTGCGGACGCGGTGGTCGGAGCGCGGGCGGAAGATGTAGACGTCCGGCTCGTAGGCGCCGTCGATGCCCGCCGCGATCGTCCCGTCGGGGGCGACCGCCACCGCGTTCGGGTACGCGTCGGTGGTGTAGCGGCCGTCGTCGGCCAAGTCGGACGTCCGGTACGCCTGTTGGAAGTACGGGGCGCCGCTGGCGACCAGTACCTGCTTGCCGTCCGCGGACAGCGCGATGTCCTGCATGTTCCCCGCGTTGTTGGCGTTCCACCGGTACGCCTGGGGCTCGGCGTGCCCTGACGACACGTCGTAGACCTGGAGCTCCATCGGGCTCTGGACGGGCGTCCCGGCCGCCACCACGTCCGGGTTACCGGGCGAGGAGGCGAGCATCGGGGCGGTGCTCCAGGTGTGGGGGCCGCCCTGGCCGAGGGTGACGACGGCGCCGTTGGTGGTCCGGGTGGGGGTGTCGGCGGCGAAGGGGGCGGGGGGTGCCGGGGTGGTGGCGTCCGGGGCCGGGGAGGTGGTGACCGGCGGGTCCGAGGGTGAGTCCGTTGGCGTGTCGGTCGGGGTGTCGGTCGGGGTATCGGTCGGCGTGTCCGACGGTGTGTCCGACGGGCTGGGGCTCGGGGCCGTGGTGTCCGTCGGGGTGGGGGTCGGCGTCGACTCGGGGTCCGTCGGGGTCGGAGTCGGGGCGTCCGTCGGAGGAGTCGTGGGCGGGGTCGTCGGCGGCGGAGTCGTCGGCGGGGTCGTCGGCGGGGTCGTCGGGTCGGTCTCCGGGTCGAGGTCCAGGGAGCCGAGGTCGGCGGACCCGTCCGCCGCGTATCCGAACCAGATCGTGTGCCTGGTCATCGCCAGGTGGCGCGGGGCGACACCGAGCGGGTAGCGGGCCGTCTCGCGCAGGGTGGCCGTGTCGATCGCCGAGATCGCGTCGGCCTTCGGGAGCGCCACGTACACCGTCGAGGAGTCCGCGGACAGCACGAGCCCGGCGGCGCCCGGCTCGGAGGTGATCTGAGCGACGGTCTTGCCGTTGTAGTCGGCGACGACGACCTTGTTGTCGGTCGTGCTGATGAAGACGCGCCGGTGCGCGCCGTCGACCACCATGTCGGAGTACGAGGTGATCGGCAGGGTGGCCGCGCTGTCGGCGGCGGCCGGTTCGGCCGCGACCCCGAGCAGGGACGCGGTCGCGAGCAGGACGGACAGAGCCGTCCCGCCCGCCACATGACGGGTGAGCAAAGTGGGTTCCCCCCAGGAACACGTGCGGGGCCGGACGTCCTCCGGCACGATGCGGGCGCGCCGCCGAGCGCGGGTTCCGATGCGGACCCGGCCTGCTCGCGGCGCTGACCATGAGCACGATAGGGCACGGCTGTGACAGCGGGCCATCGTATTGGGGCGGGCCGCCGATCCGTCACGGCGCCTTGTCCCCGCGGTGGCCGTACCGTGCCCGATTCGGTCCCTGGGCTCCTACAACCTTCCGGCCGCGCGTGCCTTGGGGCCGGACGTGCCTTCCGGCAGGACATGCCGGACGCGCGGTACGGAGCCCGTGCCCGTACCGCGCGTCTGGTGACGGGTCAGCGCTGAGCGGTGGACGCCGAGGGGGACCAGATGTCGATCACGATCTGCTGCCGCTCGGGGCGGACCGCCGCCGCGCGGCCCGCGTAGTTGCGGTCGACCTGGGCCGCCTCCGCCGCGTTCGGCTTGGCGTTGAGGCACGCCGTGCCGGGGCCGTGCCCCGACATCAACTCCGAGCACGGGCCGCTGTAGTGGTCGAGGAGCCCGAGGATGTGCCCCGTCTCGTGCGCGGCGATCCGGGTCACGTCGTACCCCTCGTTGACCGCCTCCTGCCCCAACTGCACCTGTCCCCTGCTGCCTCCCGGCACGATCGGCCCCAACGTCGTCTGCGGCCACCCGCTGGTCGCCTTGTACACGAAGTTCGCCGAGCCCGCCGAACTGGCCGCTTGCAGACGCACGTTGTGCACCGCGCTGTTCCAGTTCTGCACCCCCTGCGTGATCGCCGCCGCCCACTGCCCCGCCTGGCTGGCGTCATAGGTCAAGGTGACGACCGCCGTCGCCGCCTTCGGTTCGGCCTGCGCCGAAGCGACCCCGGACGCGGTGCCCACCATGGCCGGAATCAGCGCCGCCACAGCGACTATTCGCGTGATCATGAGACTCACCCACCTCCTCAGAACCAGTTGCCCCGCAGTCCCCCAGGGCACCACGCCCCCATCCCCCACCACAAGTACCCGTTTCCCGCCCTTTCTCCGCCATCCCACCCCAGCCCCGGCCGTGACCGCGAGGTTCCGCCCTCGGCCGAGGTGCGCGCCCAAGCTTCGGGGCGGGCTCATCCCCACCAATTACGACAAGGTCACAATGCCGGGACTTTTCCGGTATCGGGGGGTGGCCGGCCGGGAAGATACCCCTCTCCGCAGCCGTCGCGTGACGGTACGTATCAGCGGTGCGTGACCGTACGTATCAGCGGTGCGTGCCGGTACGTGTCGGCGGTGCCGGTACGTGTCGGCGGTGTGGAGATCGTCAAGGGTGAGCGCCTCGGCGCGCAGCGGGGTCGGAGGGGCTTGTGGTGGATCGATCTGTCAACCAGCCGGAGAACAGGAGACCTTCGTGGGCTCAGGCGGACGCGGACGTCACGCGGAGCGGTGAAAGCCTGCCGCAGCAGCGCGGCGGTCTGTTCGGCCGCCGCCGACGTGACGAGTCCTCCGAGGTCGCGGAGTTACGTGCGTGGATCGCCAGGTCGCAGGGGGCGAACGCGGAGCAGGTGGCCGGGCTCATCCACCAAGTGCGCACCGAAGCGTCGGAGTTGAGGGCGCGAGCCGAGGCGGAGGCCGAGGGCGTTCACCGCGACGCCCGGGACGTGGCGAAGGAGATCCTGGACGACGCCCGCAGGCAGGCGAAGGAGACCCAGCGTCTCCAGAAGGACGCGGAGAGGTACCGCCGCGAGACGTACGAGGCGCAGGCGCACCTCGCCGCGACGCAGGCCAGGATCGTCACCACCGACGAGACGGCGCTGCTCCAGGAGGTGGGGATCTACTCCTACCGGCACCAGTTGCACGACGCCGTCGCGTATCGCAGCCGTCTCGACTCCTTGCAGGCGGAGATCAAGAACCTCGCGCGGACGAACCGGGCGGTCCTCGCCGCCACCGACTGGACCGTCAACGGCTCCAAGCGCGAGGGCCAGAAGATGGTCCGCGACTTCTCCAAGCTCATGCTGCGCGCCTACAACGCGGAGGCGGACTACGCCGTGCGGACCATGCGTCCGCACCGCCTGAACTCGCTGGTCGACCGGCTCTACAAGAGCCGCGAGACCATCGCGAAGCTCGGCGCGACGATGCACATCCGCATCTCGGACGGCTACCACAACGCCCGCGTACGGGAGTTGGAGCTCGCCTCGGACTTCCTGCAGAAGAAGGAGGAGGAGAAGGAGGCCCAGCGCGAACTGCGGGCCCGCGAGAAGGAGGAGGCCGCGGCACAGCGGGAGTTCGACCGCGAGCGGGAGAAGCTGCGCAAGGAGCAGGGCCATTACGAGGCCGCGCTCCAGCGGCTGCGGGAGCGCGGCGACCACGCGGCGGTCCGCGAGATGGAGACCAAGCTGGCCGAGATCGAGGCCGCGCTGCGCGACGTGGAGAGCCGGGCCGCCAACATCCGCACGGGCTACGTCTACGTGATCTCCAACATCGGAGCCTTCGGCGACCGCATGGTCAAGATCGGCCTGACCCGGCGGCTCGAACCGCTCGAACGCGTACAGGAACTCAGCGGCGCCTCCGTCCCGTTCCGCTTCGACGTCCACGCGCTGATCTTCAGCAAGGACGCCGTCGGCCTCGAGGCCCAGCTCCACCAGACCTTCGCCTCGCGCAGGGTCAACCAGGTCAACGGCCGCAAGGAGTTCTTCTACGTCACTCCCGCCGACGTGCGGGACGCCCTCCAACGCTACGCGGGACAGCACCTGGTGGAGTTCACCGAGGAGCCCGAGGCGCTGGAATGGCGGGCCAGCTCCTTCCGGTGACCACGGCCGGGGGCGGACGGGCGCCGCGGGTGCCGCGGGGCGGGGGCGGCGTGGCAGCATCTGGGGGTATGGAATTCTCCGAGGTCGTCCGCCGTCGACGCATGATCCGGCACTACTCCGACAAGCCGTTGGCCCCCGAGGTGACCGAGCGGATTCTCGCGTCGGCGCTGCGGGCGCCTTCGGCCGGTTTCTCGCAGGGGTGGGCGTTCCTCGCGCTGACCGACGCGGCCGACCGCGCGCGGTTCTGGCCCTTCGTGCCCACGCGGGTCGAGAACACGCCGACCATGCAGGACGCGCCCCTGGTCGTGGTGCCCCTGGCCCACAAGGCGACGTACCTCGAACGGTACGCGGAGCCGGACAAGGGCTGGGAGGACCGCGCCGAGGCGCGCTGGCCCGCGCCGTACTGGTACATCGACACGGGGATGGCCTCGCTGCTCATGCTGCTGAGCGCCGTGGACGAGGGCCTGGGCGCCTGCTTCTTCGGCATCATGCCCGAGCATCTCCAGCCGTTCCGGGACGAGTTCGGCGTCCCCGACGCGTACGCGCCGCTCGGCGGCATCACCATCGGCTACCGCGCCGACGACCTTCCCCCGCAGAGCCCCCGCACCCGCGACCGCCGCCGCGACCCCCGAGAGGTCGTCCACCGCGGCCAGTGGGGCCGCCACGCCTGAGGTCGCGGAAGCGGCCCGCCGCCTGTGAAAGAGCCCTCGCGGGCGACCCGGGGTGCGGGCCGCCCGCGAGGGCTCGGGGAGGGAGGGGGGTCAGCCGGTGGTGCCTGCCGCGGCGCCGGCGGCGATGAGCCTGCGGTTGATGTCGCGGACCGGGCCCGGTTGGACCTTGAGGACTTCGCGGTCGTAGGTGATGAGGCCGTTCAACTCGCCCTCGACGTCGCTGATCTGGGTGTACACCGAGCCGGAGAGGTCGGTGGAGGCGTCGGGGACGAGAAGAGCGGTGTTGGCGACGTACGCCTTGGTGAGCTCCTCGATGGTGGGGACGTCACCGTAGTTCTGGCCGCCGGAGACGCCGAGGATGTGGCCGGGCACGGTGAGGGAGTAGCCGCCGTGCTCGCCGTCGACGGCGGCGCGGGTGGCGTCGGGGGCCGGGGAGGCGGGACCGTGGTAGAGGTGGTAGTCGATCAGGTCACCTCGGCCCGAATCACCCTTGGAGGCGCAGCAGTTGACGCCGGAGGCGGGGTCGACCAGGCGGCTCGGGTCCTGTTGCTTGACCGAGTCGGCGAGGGCGCCGGTGGCTTCCTTGGTCTTCTCGCCCCAACCCTCGTTCGTCATGGTCCAGATGACGATGGACGGGCTGCTGATGTGCTGGTCGACGATCTCGTGGACCTGGCTGGTGAAGGCCGCGTCGCTGGCCGGGGTGGAGTCCGGGCCGGTGTTGCGGCTCGGCATGTCCTGCCAGACCATCAGGCCGAGCTTGTCCGCCCAGTAGTACCAGCGGGCGGGTTCGACCTTGATGTGCTTGCGCACCGCGTTGAAGCCGAGCTGCTTGTGCAGTTCGAGGTCGGACTTGAGGGCCGCGTCGGTCGGCGCGGTGTAGATGCCGTCGGGCCAGAACCCCTGGTCGAGGGTGGCCAGGACGAACGTCGGCTTCCCGTTGAGCTCGATCTTGTTCACGCCGCCGACCTTGCCGACCGAGATCGACCGCATGCCGAAGTAGGAGCCGACGGTGTCGATCGAGCGGCCGTTGGTGAGCGTGACCTGGAGGTTGTACAGGTACGGGTGGTCGGGGCTCCACAGCTCCGGGTGCGGTATGCGCAGCCGCAGTTCGGCGCCCGCGCGGCCGACGGCCGCGCCGACGGGCTTGTGGCCCGCGTACGCGACGGCGGCCACCAGCGAGGAGGACGACGTACCGGCCGCGGGACGCACCGTGACGGACAGCGTGCCGTCCTTCACATTCGGCGTCAGGACGAGGGAGTCGATGCTCGCGGCGGCCACCGGCTCCAGCCACACCGTCTGCCAGATTCCGGAGGTCGGGGTGTACCAGATGCCGCTGGGGCTGCGCGACTGCTTGCCGACGGGCGTGCCGTCGTCGGTGGTGTCCTTCACCTTCAGCAGGACGGTCTGCGGCCCGCCGCGGGTGAGCGCGTCGGTGACGTCGGCGGTGAACGCCTCGTATCCGCCCACGTGGTGGGCGACCTGGCGGCCGTTGACGTACACCCACGTCTCGTAGTCGACGGCGCCGAAGTTCAGGTGCAGGCGCTGGCCCGAGCCGATCCGCCAGTTGGCGGGTACGGAGAAGGTGCGCTGGTACAGCGACCAGTCGTGGTGCTCGGCGACGCCGGACAGCGGCGCCTCCATCGGGTACGGCACCAGGATCTTGCCGCTCAGCTTCGACGTGGGCAGCGGCGCGCTTTCCGAGGTGCCCTGGAACTGCCACGTCCCGTTGAGGTTCTGCCACTTGTCCCGCGTCAACTGCGGCCGGGGGTAGTCCGGGAGCACGTGGGACGGGTCGACGTCCTTGGCGTACTTGCTGGCGAAGTACCAGGTGGAGTTGTTGGTCGCCAGACCCGAGAAGAGCGGTACGGGACCGGCGGACGTCGTCAGGCCGCCGAGGCCGTCGTAGCTGATCCGCACATCGGAGTGCAGGGAGACCGGCGTGTCCGACTCCCCGGCCGTGAGCAGGAGTTGGGAGCTGTTTGCCGGGTTCACGGAGACGCCCGGCGTCCACCGGCCCGCGCCCGCGATCACCGCGAGGTGCTTGGTGATGTCGGACGGCACCGCGGTGACCGGGCCCGCCAACTGCACCGTGGCGGTCTTCCCCGAGGGGGCGACCACGGCGTGCACGTCGGACGGCGCGTAGCCGACCGGCAGATGCAGCGCCGCGTCCGGGATCGCCTGGCGGGCGATGCCGGGACCCGACCACTCCGTCTTGATGTACGCGCCGCCGTTGCCCTGGTTGTAGTCGAACGCCAACTGATGGGCGCCGGCGGTCAAGGTGACCGGCTCGGACGTCGTCTGCACGTCCCAGTCGGTCGTCCAGTGGTCGATCACGCTCGACCCGTCGAGCGACATCCGGAAGCCGTTGTCACCCTTGATGTAGAAGGTGTACGTGCCGTCGGCCGGGACGTCGAGCTGGCCCGTCCAGTGCACGGCGACGTTCTCCGTCGAGCCCGCGTAGCCGCGCAGCGTGGGGATCAGGTCGGGCACGTTCAAGGACGGCTCGACCGCGGTGCTGCTGTACTGCGCGAAGTCGAGCGAGGTGGCGTCGGTACTCAGGTAGTAGTCGCCGCGCAGACCTTGAGCGGTGTCGGCCGGAGCGGCGGACGCCCCGGCGGTGGACGAGGCCGGTGCGGCGGCCGGGGCCGCGCCCGCCGCGGCCGGGGTCAGCAGCGCCGCGCCCAGTATCAGCGGCACCAGTGCGGTCAGCCGGGCCGTCCGGGACAGCCGGGACGACCCGGTCGTGCCCGCCGGTCGGCGGCTGTTCGTTGTGCGGGATATGCCTGATCTCACTGCGGATACACCTCTCCGTAAGAGAACTCGGCGTCCAGGAAGCGGGTGAGGACGTGCGGCTCCACGACAGCGCCTTGGGGGCCCTGCCGACTTTCCAACGTTAGAAACCTGGACCGGGAGCATGAAACCAGCAGGCTTCAGCGCCGTCCACCCTCCGCGCAAAGTTTGTGAAAAATCGAGCGGCCCGATCACACCAGGCACGGCTCACCACATGGGGCACAGGGGAGGCACGGGGGGTGCGGACTGCGAAGGCGCGCGGGCATACGAGGGCCGCACCGGAGTCCTCCGGCCCGGCACCTTCCCCGCCGGAGGCCGTCCCCGCGCGCCTCGCGGCTCTTTGCATCGTTAGAAAAAATGAGAAAAAGGCGCCGTTAAAGGGGGAAGCGGAACGCCGCCCTCAGGTCAGGGGCGGGCCGCGCTCGGCATAACCGCGCTCAGACCCGGTGCGCGAGGGCGCGGCGGAGGTCGTCCAGGCCGTCGGCGAGCTGGCGGCGCATGGACGGGACCAGATCGGTACGGGCGAGGCATTCCTCGGCCGCGCGTACGGTGTCGGCGTCGGCCGCACCGACCGGGAACAGCGCCCGGCTCAGCGCCTGGACCACCGCGCCGCCGCGCTCACCGGCCGCCGGAAGCCGCTCGAAGTACGCCTGTACGTAGGCTCGTTGGACCTCCGGCGCGCCCGAGCGCCAGAAGCCCTCGGCGGTCGCGACGAGCTGATGAATGGTCAGCTCGCCCGGGGCGAAGAGCAGGTGCCAGGCGCGTTCCTTGGCGGCGTCGTCCGGGAGCGCGGCGCGGGCCCGGGCCGCGCCCACCTCGCTGACGTTGCCGGGGTCGGCCGCCAGCTCGGCCGCGATCCGCTCCTCGTCGGCCGCCCCGGCCGCCGCCAGCCGGGCCAGCGCCGACCAGCGCAGATCGGCGTCGAAGGCGATGCCGTCCGGCACGTCATCACCCGCCAACCAGCCCTCAAGCTGCACGAGTTGCGCGTCACCGGACGCGGTGGCGACGGCGGTGCGCAGGGCGGCCAGCCGCAGACCCCTGCCCGTGGCCGCGGCCGGGCGGGCCAGGACGGCACGGGCGGTGTCGCCGAGCCGGGCGAGCGCGGCGGGCCGGTCGGCGGGGGCGAGATAGCGGCCGATGACGTGGTCGGCGGCGAAGGCCAGCACCGCCTCGACGACGCAGTCCGAGGTCTCGCCCGGCAGGTGCGCGGCGACCAGGTCCAGATACGCGGCGGCCGATGTCTCGGCGCCGCGCGTCAGGTCGCGGAGGTGTTCCCACAGGACCGCGCGGGCCAGTTCGTCCGTGACGGCCGACAGCGAGGCGGCGACGGTGGCCGCGGAGTGCGCGTCCAGGCGCAGCCGCGCCCAGGTGAAGTCGCCGTCGTTGGGCAGCAGCAGGGCGGGGCGCGGGGCGCCTGCCAGTTCGGACAGCGGCGTACGGCCGCCCGGCGCGACCTCGACGTCCAACTGTCGGCGCGGGACGACCGCCGCGCCGTCCCGGTCGTACACGCCGACGCGTACGCGGTGCGGGCGGGTGCCGTCGTTGACGAGGACGGCGGAGGTCAGGACGCCGGGCGCCGTATCCACGTCGGCCTCGGCCTCAGGCTCGACGTCGGCCTCGGCTTTGACATCGGCCTCGGCCTCGGCCTCGACCTCGATGCGCAGCGTGTCCACGCCGGTCGTCCGCAGCCAGTCGTCGGCCCAGCCGGACACGTCCGGTCCCTGTGCGCCCGCCGGGCCGGCGGGGAGGGCGAGCGCGCCGAGGAAGTCCCGGAGGTTCGCGTTGCCCCAACGGTGCGCGGCGAAGTACTTGTTGAGCCCGGCGAAGAACGCCTCGTCGCCCATCCAGTGCACGAGTTGGTGCAGTGCGGAGGCGCCCTTGGCGTACGAGATGCCGTCGAAGGCGGACAGCGCCTCGGCCGCGGACTCCGCTCCGGTGGCGGCGACCGGGTGGGTGGTGGGGCGCTCGTCGGCGTCGTAACCCCAGCTCTTGCGGCGGGAGAAGAGCGTCCAGGCGCTGTCGTAGCGGGTGGACTCCGCGGCGATGCGGTAGCCGAGCACCTCGGCGAAGGACTCGTTGAGCCATACGTCCTCCCACCAGGCCAGGGTGACGAGGTTGCCGAACCACATGTGGGACATCTCGTGGCACACCACGACGGCCCGCAGCGCGCGCTGCGTGTCGGTCGGCGCGGACCGGAACAGCATCTCGTCCTGGAAGAGGACACAGGCCGGATTCTCCATCGCGGCCCAGTTGAGCTCGGGCATGAACACCTGGTCGTAGCCGCCGAAGGGGTAGCGCTCCTCGAAGAGCCCGTGCAGCCGGTCGAAGCTCGCTCGGGTCACCGCGAACAAGTCCGCCGCCTCGCGGTCGAGTTCGGCGGCGAGCGAGCGGCGCGCGTACAAGCCGAGCGGGATGCCGTCGTGTTCGGCGCGCACCGCGTACAGCGGCCCGGCGGCCACGGCGACCAGGTAGCAGGAGATCGGGCCGACCGGCGCGATCTCCCAGCGGCCGTCCTTGAGTTGGGACGACGCGCCGTTGCCGACCACCGTCCAGCCCTCGGGCGCGGTCACGGTGAAGGTGAACGGCGCCTTCAGGTCCGGCTGGTCGAAGCAGGCGAAGAGCTTCGAGGCCAGGTCGGGCGCGCACGCCGAGTACACGTAGACGGCACCGTCCGCCGGGTCGGTGAAGCGGTGCAGCCCTTCCGCCGTACGCGAGTACGCCATGTCGGCCTCGACCAGCAGCTCGTTGTCCGCCGCCAGGTCCGCCAACTCCAGCCTGTTGTCGACGTGTCGCGCGAGGTCGAGCGGCCTGCCGTTCAACTCGGCGCGCAGCAGCGTCTCCGGCTGGATCTCCACGAAGGTCGACGCGCCCGGCTCCGCGCAGCCGAACCGGATCGTGGTCGTACTGCGGAAGAGACGGTCGCCGCGCGTGACGTCCAGGGCCACGGCGTACGACCGTACGTCGAGCAGGGCGGCGCGGGCTGCGGCTTCGGTGCGGAGGAGGGATCCCATTTACGGCATGCTGTCCCAGGTCCGCACGGCGGACAACAGATTTGGGGGCGGTGCGGTTGCGCCGAGCGCGAAGCCGGGGCGGCCCCGAGGCAGACCCCCCATGGCCCGAACCCCCGTACCGCGCGCGGCCCCGTACTCCCGCTGTCCGCGTACTCCCGTTGTCCGCGTTGTCCCCGTACCCCCGTGTCCCGTACCGCGTACGCCGCTCAGCCCATGGTCTTGGCGCCGTCCAACGACTCGCGGATGATGTCCGCGTGACCGGCGTGCTGCGCGGTCTCGGCGATGAGGTGCAGCAGCACCCGCCGCGCCGACCAGAGAGCGCCCGGCTCGAACCAGGGCGCCTTCGGGAGCGGTTGGGAGGCGTCCAAGTCGGGCAGTGCCGCGACCAGTTCGTCGGTCATGCGGGCCTGCTCCTCGTACTCCTCCAGCACCCCGGCCAGTGTCTCGCCGGGCAGCAGACGGAATTCGTCGGTCCGCCGCTGCCAGTCGGCCTCGGTCATGGCCGTCGCGTCCCCGATCGCCGACGGGCCCGCCACGATGAAGTCCGTCCAGGCCCGTTCGCCTCCGGTCAGGTGCTTGATCAGGCCGCCCAGACACAGCTCGCTGACGGTCGTCCGCTGCCGCGCCTGCTCGTCCGTGAGGCCCCGCGTGGTGACGCGCAGGAAGTACCGGTGCTGGGCGAGCATCGCCAGCAGGTCCGCCCGCTCATCGGTGACGGCCCCGGCGGCGTCCTCCGCAGCCTTCGCCGCCGTGCTCTCCGCCGTGCTCTCCGCCGCGTTCACCGTCATGGTCTCGCTCATGATCCACGCCCTTCGCAGTGCTGCTCGGTCCCCCGTTGATCACCACCCTAGGAGCTGTTGCGGTCAGCTTCTGTCCGCGATGACGCGTCTCCGTCCGTTCGGTGTTGGCGCTGGTCAGAGCCCATTCGGCGCTAGATGATTCCGGGGCGGGGCCGGGCGCCGAGGGTGTGGGCGAGGCGGAGGAGGTCGCGGTGGCGGGGGTCGGCGGCGGTCGCGCGGGCGAGGACGTCGAGCTGCGGGGTGTCGAGGGCGGCGAGGGGGCGCTGGAGGAGCGCGCCGGGGTGCTGGAGGTCGTGGACTCTGCTGATCCAGTCGAAGGAGCGGCGGCGCGCCGGGGCCGTGACGTCGAGCTGGCCGTAGTAGACGACGTGGCGCCCGCCGGGTGAGGTGATCACGGCCTTGAGGTGGCCGGGGTCGCCGACGAAGGCGGCCGGGGCGGCGACCGGTGCGAGACCGTCGGCCGGGTCGAAGAAGTGCACGCGGTCCTCGGAGCCCGCCTGGCCGCCGGCCACGCCCCACTGCGGCACGGCGAAGAGTCCGGACAGCCGTACGGTGTCGCGGTGGGCGACCGGCGTCAGCTCGGTGCCGTCCAACTGCCAGAGCATCAGGCCGCCTTGGTGGCCCGCCGTCATGAGCAGGTCGTCGTCGGCGAAGACCAGCTCCGACACCGGCGCGTGGTACCGGGGCACGGCGCCCACGGCCAACACCGAGCTGAGCGTGGCGTCGGTGGCGATGATCCGGCCGCCGTCGGACAGGACGAGGCGGTCGCCGCGGGGCGTCACCGCCATCCGGTTGTCGTAACCGAGGCCCCACGCCTCCAGGTTGACCTGTTCAAGCCGTCCGTTGGGGCCGAGCGTGAGCGCCGCGGGATGGAGCGCGAGGGTGGCCACGCAGCCGCGGGCGGTGGAAGCCAGCCGCGTTCCCAGGAGTTGGGTGCCCTGCGCGAGGACCGTCGTGCCGTCCGGGCCGTGGCGGACGAGTTCCGTGCCCGCGTCGCGTCCGGCCCCCCGCCGGACCGCGATCACCTCGGTGGCGCTCAGGCAGGCCAGGGTGCTGTGGCAGGCGGGGCCTTCGTACAGGACGGTCCGCCGGGCGGGGTCGAGTCCCGCCTCCGGGCCGGACTCCGGTCCCGAGCCGAGGTGCTTCCGTCCCGAGCCGAGGTGCTTCGGTCCCGAGCCGAGGTCGAGGGTCTCGATCCGCTCGGTCGCCTCCGCGTCCCCCCGCTCCGGCACGTAGTCGATCGGGACCAGGGCCAGGACGTCGCCGCCGTGGGAGAAGGCGGAGAACGAGGGCGAGACAAAGGTCAGGTCGGCGGGCAGCGGGCGGGTGGCGGCCTTCGCGGCCTCGGCGATCAGCGCCTCGGCCTTGCGGGGCGAGGTCTCGCGCAGCCAGGCCAGCAGTTCCTGGTCCGAGCGGGACGCGGGCAGCCAGCCGCGCCGGGGAACGCGGCGCGCGAGCCGTACCGCCTCGGCCAGGGGCGCGGCGCAGATCCGTTCCCAGTACGCGGGCCAGTCCCGCGCGTCCGCGAGCCGCGCCGCCTCCGCGCCGAATGCGGCGGCTGGCGGGGACGGCCGGGGCAGGAACTCCGGCTGCCAGCCGTGCACGGTGACGGTAACGCCCGGGACCGTGTACGTATCCCTCAGCTCGACGCGCCGGGAGCGGGCGTCGGCCTCCGGGTCCTGCGCCAGGCCCGCCGACCGCCGCGCGTCGTTCTGCGCGTGCAACGCGCCCACCAGCTCCATCTCGTACGTGGCGGGCGCCTTTTCGACGAGCCGCCGCAGGATCGCGATCGCCTCCTCGCCCACCTCCATGGCTTCGCGGGGGCGGCGCGCGTCGAGGAGGGCGGAGTGCAGCAGCCTCAGCGCGGTAACACAAGCCTCCTCGTAGTGCCGGGAGTTGGCCCGGGCGAGGCGGCGGTTGATCGCGGCCACCTCCTCCGCCACCTCGACGGCCTCGTCGTGCCGTCCCTCGGCGGTCAGTTGCCGCCCGAGCAGGGACAGCGACCTGCCGAGCGGCGTGTCCTCGACCTGCTCGCCCTCGGCCACCAACTCCCGGCTCAGGGCGACCCCTTCGCGCAGCGCGTCGGCGCCTGCCGGGGGACGGAAGGTCAGCGTCGCGCCGTTGACCAGGGCGATGGCCAGCCCCCTGCGGTACGACGGATCGCGCGCGGCGACGGTCCGATACGTGCGCGTGGCCCGCTCGTTGGCGCGGTACGCGTCCTCCCAGCGACCGGCCGCCTCCAGCCGCGTACTGAGATTGGCCAGCGCGGTGGCCAGGTGGGGGGTGTACGCGGACACGTAGTCCGTCACCGGAGCGGACGCGTCGTCGGGCCGGTCCTCGGCGACCAGCCGCTCGAAGAGGTCCACGACCCGCTGCTGGGTGCTCAGCGACTCCTCCAACCGGCCCAGCGAGACGAGGTGGTTGGCGACATTGGTCAGGGCGCGGCCGACGTGCTCCTCGTACCGCCGGGGGTCGGTCGCGGCCAGCTCGGCGAAGAGGTCCGCGCCGCGCCGCGTGGCCCGCAGCGCCTCCTCCGTACGGCCCAGGTCGTCCAGGTTGTTGCCGTGGTTGACGTGCAGCCTGGCTCGCGCGTCCACGTCGTCCGCCGCCGCCAGCCGGTGCTCGAACAGCCGTACCAGCAGCGCCGCCCGACCTACCGTCAGGTCCGCGGGCACCGGTTCCGGCAGCTCGGCGGCGACGTCTTCGAGGAGGTCGGGTCCGATGTCCGGCAGACCGGCCAGGGCGGTGAGCGCGGCGCCCCCGGCCGCGACGCCGAGCGCGGGCTCGGCGGCCAACAGCGGGTAGAGGCACGTGCGTCCGACGTGCGGCCAGCGGCCCGCGGCCGTGGCGAGCGCCGTGACCGGCCGGGCGGGACCGCCGCAGCGGCGCAGTACGGTCGCCGCCGTTTCCGGGGCCCAGGGCTGCGCGGGGTAGTCGGCCGGGTGGCCCGGCAGCGTGAGGGCGACGAAGTCCTCTGCCAGGCGGTCGGGATAGAGCGGTTCGAGTACGGTGTCGGCCGCTTCCTCGGGCGGCGGGTAGCACACCGCGTGATCGGCGAGGACGGTCGGCGGCGGGTGGCCGAGGCGTAACTCGTCCACCAGGAGCGTGCCGCGGGCGGTGGGCTGCGCGCCGCCCAGCGAGGCGGCGAAGACCACCTGGTTCATCACCGCGGGCGGGACGGTGACGCGGCCCGGCGTCCCGTGCAGCAGCGCCCAGCCCAACTGCTCGCGGTCGAGGAGGTAGACGGTCAGTCCGGCCAGGTCCTCCGGGGCGCGGCGGCCGGTGGCCTCGGCGTCCACCGCCACGAGCGCGGCCATGTGGACGGCGAGGGTGAGGCCGAAGTCGGGCGGCCGTAAGTCGGGTTGGCGGTCCGGCGGGGGGATGCCGTATCGGGCGGCGAAGCCGTCGCGCGCCGCGCGGAACATCGGGCCGCGGTCGTCGCGGCGCGGGTCACCGGCCCGTCGCCGGAAGCCCTCCTCCATGTCCAGCGGGCCCAACGCCTGCGTGGAGACGTCGACTTGCTCATTGCTCAGGGCGGCGCGCAGCGCGGGCCAGGGGTCGGTGCTCCGCGCCAGGAGCAGGACGCGGGTCGGCACGTCCGGCCGGTGCAGCAGCGCGTTGCTGAACAGCCACGTCAGGCTGGTCAGCGCCCAGCGGTCGGCGTAGTCGACCAGGAGCAGCAGTCCCGCCGCGTCATCCAGCCGCAGATCCTGGCTGCCCTGCGGCGGCAGTACGGTGCCCGGTCCCTCGACCGCGGTGACCACTTTCCAGCCCTGCTCGGCGAGGTGCCCCGCGAGCTGCTGGGCGAGGCGGGTCTTGCCCTGGCCGCCGGGCGCGTGCAGCCAGCGGGCCGCGCGCCGCGGGCCGTCCGCGCACCAGGCGTGCAGGGAGGCCAGTTCGGTGTCGCGGCCGGTGAAGGGGGCCACGGCGTAACGGGCGTTGAGCATCCGGCTGGGCTGCTGGGCCAGCCACTCAGCCGCGGGCTCCGGGGCCGGGGACCACTGCCTGAGGAGGTAGAGGGGGGTGCCGTCGCCGAAGACGTGGATGTCCGCGCCGATGGCGCCGTAGGCGAAGCCGCCGACCGCGGTGACATTCTGGCTGGTCACGTCATGGGTCCGCCGTCGCGGCGGGCACCGGGTGCCTGGCCGTCGGGCGATGGGGCGTGGGGCGCTGGGGCGTGGGGCGTCGGGGTGACGGGGTCGGTGCTCGGGGTGACGGGGCTCGGAGCCACGCCTCCGGCGCTCGGCGTTACGGGGCCCGCCGCCGGGGCCTCGTGGATGATCACGTTGCCGTTCTGGACGCCGAAGGCGCGGGCGTTGTCGTGTGCCTCGACGTTCTGGTGGTATCGCACCCACTGCTGCTCGGAACCCGGCAGCTCGGCCTCCAGCCGTACCGTCAACTCCCGAATGGCCTCGGCCGCCTCGGGGTTGTCCCGCAGGAACTGCTCCAGGCGCAGCCGCCAGCCCGGCTGCAAGCTCTCCCTGGCCGCCCCCGCGTCGTCCGCCGCCACCACCAGCGCGGCCTCGCTGTCCAACTGCGCAGCCAGCGCGGCCGGTTCGTGCTCGCCACCTCGACGCAGCACCCGCAGGATTCCCGTACGCGCCGTCTGCCAGGCGTCCGTGGCCATCGCGGCGACCAGCGTCGTGGACGCGGCTGCGGCAAGCGTCGCCAGGGATTCGATCATCGGCTTCCTTCCGCGGCGTGGCCAGGTGCTTCCATCGTGCCACCGAACCGCCCGGCGGTTAGCCTTGTTGGTCACGCCCGCGCGGCGAGGGAGGGGGCAGCCATGGGGAACGGCTCGACCCGCAGGCGGCTGCACCGGCAGGTCCGTACGGCCCGCGCCCTGTTCGACGAGGGCGCCCTCGAAGAGGCCGAAGCGCTGCTCCGCAGCCTCATGCCCGACTGCGACGACGCCTTCGGCGGCGACCACCGCGAGTCGATCGGCCTCCGCAATCTGCTGGGCTCGGTCCTCTACCAGCAGGGCAAGCTCGGCGCCTCCGCCGCCCTGCACGGCGAGGCCATGGCCCGCGCCGCCCGCGTCCTCGGGTCCGACGACCCCGCCACGCTCGGTTACGCCCACAACTACGGTGCGGCGCTGGCCGTCCAGGGCCGCACCTCCGACGCCGTATCCGTCCTCGACGACACCCTCCAGCGCCGCGTCCGCCGCCTCGGCGACGCCCACGAGGACACCCTGACCACCGCCAACACCCTCGGCGCCACGCTCTTCACCGCCGGTGCCCGCTCCGACGGCCTCACCCTCCTCCGCCGAGCCCACGCCTCCGCCCAACGCCTCCCCCCGAGCCATCCGCTCCGCGAGGACATCGCCCGCAATCTGGCGATCGCCCAACGCAACGCGGGCAGTTGGTAGCAGCCTCCCCGCGCGAACCGAGAGCAGCCGCTCGGCGGCCCGGCCGGCGTCCGTCCCCGCGCGTGCGGGGAGCCGTGGACGGTACCGAATCAGCGGTCACGCAATTCGGGGCCATCCCCGCTCGTGGCCACGTAGAGCGTACGGCTGCGGCAGCCGGGCGGGGGGCGGTGTGCCGTCCGTGGAGGCCGCGCGGGACGGCGGCGCCGGGGTCAGGGGTGGAGGGTGCGGGTGACGAGGGCGGCGAGGAGGCGGGTGCGGGGGATGAGTTCGGAGGTGAGGACGTGTTCGGTGGGGGCGTGGGCGCCGGTGCCGACGGCGCCCAGACCGTCGAGCGTGGGGCAGCCGACGGCGGCCGTGTAGTTGCCGTCTGAGGCGCCGCCGACGGGGAGGCCGCGCAATGGGGGGCGGCCCGAGGCGGCGGTGAGGGCGGCGGCAAGGGCGAAGAGGTCGGCGGAGGAGGCGGGTTCCATCGGGGGGCGGCGGGGGCCGCCGCGAAGGGAGAGCCGGGCGCCGGGGGTACGGGCGGTGAGGCCGCGCATGAGGACGTCGATACGGTCCTGCGCGGCACGCGTCGGCGCGCGGACGTCGACGGAGACGACGGCCTGGGCCGGAACGGTGTTGCGGGTGCTGCCCGCCGACAGCAGGGTGGGGGTGACGGTCGACGTGCCCAACTCCTTTTCCCGCGACGCCAATTCGGCCAGCGCCAGCACCTGGTGAGCGGCCTCGACCGCCGCGTTGACCCCCTTCTCCGGCTCCAGTCCCGCGTGCGCGGCGCGGCCGTGCACCACCACCTCGTAGCGTGACGTCCCTTTGCGCGCCGTCTTGAGCGCGCCGGTCCCGTCCGCCGACGCCTCAAGGACGAAGGCCGCCGCGCACCCCCGCGCGGTCTCCTCGATCAGCGCGCGGGAGGTCGGGGAGCCGACCTCCTCGTCACCGTTGACCAGCACGCAGACGCCGTCGAGGGACGGCAGCGAGGCGAGCGCGTGGAACATCTGCACCAGCCCGGCCTTCATGTCCAGGACGCCGGGGCCGCGCGCGATCCCGTCCGTCACCGACCAGGGGTGGGTGGCGAGCGTGCCGGCCGGCCAGACGGTGTCGTGGTGCCCGACGAGCAGGACGCGCGGAGAGCCGAAGGCCCACCGCAGGTGCGGTACGCCGTCGCTCACTATCGTCTCCGGCGCGGCGCCGAGCAGGCGGGCGCCCAGCGCGCCGACCACGTCGGCGCTGCGCGCGAGTGCGACGTGGTCGGCGGAGAAGGACTCGCAGACGACCAGCTCCTCAAGGTCGGACAGCATCTCCCGCAAGGAGAAAGGGGGTTCGGACTTCGGCTGCGCCATGGCGACTCCCGCGTCAGAGGGAACGGGCTCAGGTCCGGTCGGACCAGGCCCCGTTCGGTCCCCTCGACGGTAGGAACCCCCGCCCCATTCCACCAGCGACTACATTTCATGTGACCCATGCAGAGAGGGAATGGCGTGCGCGACACCTTCGGTACGGACGCGCTGCGGCTGCTGCTCGCCGTCGCGGACACCGGCTCCTTCACCGCCGCCGCGCAGCGGCTCGCCTACACGCAGTCCGCCGTCTCCCGCCGCATCGCCGCGCTCGAACGGCAGGCGGGCGGACCGCTGTTCGTCCGCCTGCCGCGAGGCGTACGGCTGACGCCCGCAGGAGCGGCCCTGCACCGGCACGCCACCGAGGTGCTGGACCGACTGGCCCGCGCCGAAGCCGAGTTGGCCGCCATCCACGCGGGCCGGGGCGGCACCCTGCGCGTCGGTGCCTTCGCCACCGCGAACATCGCCCTCGTACCGGCCGCGCTGCGTGCCTTCACCCGCGCGCGTCCCGACGTCGAGGTCGTCGCGGTCGAGGGCCGCAGCGACGCGCTGGTCCAGCGCCTCGCGGACGGCGCGCTCGACATCGCCGTGGTCAGCGACTACCCGTCGGGCCTGCCGTCGGCCGAGGGCGTCACGACGGACGCGCTGCTGGCGGACGAGCTGTACGTGGGTCTGCCGCGCGACCACCGGCTGGCCGCAAGCGCGGATGCGGTCCGCCTCGGCGACCTGCGCGACGAGTCCTGGATTCAGGACGCGCCCGCCGGAGGGCACCCGGCCCTCCTGCTCGACGCCTGCGCGCAGGCGGGCTTCGCGCCGCGCAAGCTGATCCGCGTCGCGGAGTGGAGCGGGAAATTCGGCTACGTCGCCGCCGGGCTCGGCGTCGCCCTCGTGCCCTCCCTCGCGCTGTGGGCCGTCCCGCCCGACCTCGCCCTCCGCCCCCTGGCGCCCCCGTTCCCCCGCCGCACCGTCCACACCGCGCTTCCCCCGTCCCCCCTCCCCTCGGCCCGGCTCCTGGCGGACCTCCTCCGGGCGGCGGCCCGCCCCGCGACCCGGACGGGCGGACCGGGCCGAGTACGAACGCCCGCTCCCGGCAGCCCTGTTGACGGCGGCGTTGAGCGCGCCGAAGTCCAGGCCGTGTGCCATCCCGAAGTACGGTCCTTCGCCGAGCAGTTCAGCGGCGGCCCGCCGGGCGGCACCGCAGGCGGCCTGGGCCAGGGCGGTGCCGACGCTGATCCGACGGACGCCGACGGCGGAGAAGTCGGCCCCTGACGGCGAGCCGGGACCGGCCATGACGTCGACGGGCAGCGGGCTGTCGCGGACGAGGGCCGCCACGGCGGGCAGGTCGACGAGGCCGGGGACGAAGATGCTGTCGGCGCCGGGCTTCGGCGTACGCAGCCCGCCGCGAGGGAGTCCTCCAGGTCGACGCCGACGCCTCCGGCCACATCCGGACACGCTGCCACGCGCCCCGGAACGGGCCGCGTCCGGGCGGAACGGCTGACGTCCAGCCGGAACGGGCGGCGTCCGGGCGGAACGGCTGGCGTCCAGCCGGAACGGGCGGCGGAAGCGGATCGGAAGCGGTCCGGTTCTGGCCGGGGAAGCGGCGGCACTGGTCGCATCTGAGGTGTCAACAGCCCTTCCGCGCAGGCGCGTACGCCAGCGTGCCGAGCGGGATCGGGCGCACACCGCACCGACCGTTGGAGTGGTCCATGAGCGACCCCGGCCTCCCGTCCCCCGACCCGAATCCGTACCCGTATCCCAGATCCGCCGACCTGCCGGTGCCGCCATCGGTGCCGCCGTCCACACCGCCGTCCGTACCCGTACCCGTACCCGTACGGGCCTCCGAACCGGTCTCCGTACCGGCGCAGTTCCCCCCGTACGTGTCCGCGCCCGGTCCGACGCCGTACCGGCACGTGGGCCTGATACCGAGCGCCGGGCCCGCGCGCGGGTGGGGGCTGGTCGTCGCCGCCGCGCCCCTGCTGCTGATCGCGCTGATCGCCCTCGTCGCCGGCTCGGCGCTGCACCCGACGAGCGGCCTCACCTCCGGGGCGCGCACCGGCCTCAGCTCCGCCCACGGCGCGCCCGCACACCGCGCCGCCGCCGACGACCTGTTGAGAGCGGAGCGCTGAGCCGCCATGACCGTCACCCGGACCGTGCTCCCGCACACCGCCGAGCCCCCGCAGGCGCCGCCGGTGTCCCGCGCGTACGCCCGTACGAAGGCGACCCGTCTGCTGTCGGCGGGCACGTACCTCGACCCCGTCTACCGCGGCACCGTCATCAGGGAGTTGCTGCGCAACCGCTTCCGCGTGGTCGCGCCGTCCTACGGCTACGACAACGTGTCCGTCCTCGCGCACGCCCTCGCCGCCCGCCGACTGCGGCGTCTGCAACGGTGGTTGGGCGCCGGATCGGTCGTCGCCGCGCTGATCCTGACCGCGAGCGGCGCGGTCAATCCCGTCATCGCCGTCCTGCTGGTGTTCTGGGCGCTGTGGGCGCTGGCGTACCTGCGCCGGATCGTGACCCTGAACATCCTGATGACGCGGCTGAAGGAGACCGGCACCGACGGCGGTTTCGACGGGGCGTACCCGGCGAACGCGCGCCTGACCGAGACCCTGATCCGCAAGATCGACCGGGAGCAGTCCGCCAGCGACAGCCTGGTCTTCTACGGCGGCTTCCGGCCGTTCGTCGGCGCGGGCGAACCGCTGCGCGACTGGGCGAACGCCCAACTCCTCATCGGCGCGCGGAAGCTGCGCCTGAAGTCGAGGGACCACGAGGGGAAGCGGGACGTCGAGGGGACGGCGCCGGGTCTCGACACCGACGAGCGCAAGCCGCTCCTGCCGTTCACCGTGGACAAGATCACCGCATACGTCGGCGAGCGGATGGCCGCCGAACTGCGCGACGGCGCGAAGCCGGGCGAGCGCATCGAGGGCCTGGCCGTCGAGCGGCGCCGCTTCACCACGGCGATCCGGACCAACGACCGCACCAGCGGCGAGGGTTGGTCCCGGCTCCCGGGCATCGGCGATCTGCCGGACCTGCACTGGCGCGAGGACTACGACTCGGCGCGCGAGTACCTGTGCGTGCGGATCGGCTCGTGGAACGAGGAGTTGGTGACCTCGATCTTCGTCGGCTTCGACCTCAAGGGGAACACGCTCCACACCGAGTTCTACCCGTACGTCCTCGGGCCGCTCGTGGAGGACTTCCACCTGGTCGACCGGCTGCCGGACGCCTTCGACGGGCGGCTGGCGGTGCGGGTGGCCTGGGACATGGTCAAGGCGACGCCGCGCTGGGGGTTCAGCCTGCTGCTCTCGCCGCTGCGGCTGCTGCCCGAGCGCTTCCTGCCGTCGCCGCTGCGCTCCCTGGTCCGGCCCGGCCGCCGCGGCCCCAGTTCCATCCGGATCGGCACGAGCGTGACCTCGGTCGACAGCAGCGAATTCCGCCTGGGGCGTTACGTGACCAAGTCGGTCAACTGCGGCGCGCTGACCAGCGTGCGCGAGTTGGCGACGAACGACTACTACCACGCCTTCTTCCAGAAGTCCGACGCCGTGAAGTACACGCAGATCGTCGAGCGCCGTCTGCTGGAAATCATCCGGACGTTCCTGAACGACCACAATGTGGATCTCACCGACCACGACAGGGCGCAGAACAACATCCTCAACTACGAGGACAAGCGCATGCACGTCTCCGGCGACAACAACAGGAATTTCGGCTACGAGTACGCGCCGGGCAACGGCGGAACCGCGAACGGCCAAGGGGATTGAGCGGCATGGGCGACGAAATGGATCACCAGGACAAGCGCATGACCGTTTCCGGTTCCGGAAATGAGCACTTCGGGTACGAATACCGTCCCGTTCTGGCCGCCGCGCAGAAGCCGGCCGCCACCGGGACCGCACGGCCGGACTCCCCGGCGCCGACGCCGTACGACGGCCTCCGCAGCCGCAACGTCTTCGTCGTGCACGGCCGGGACGAACAGGCGCGGCTCGCGATGTTCGGCCTGCTGCGGCGGCTCGACCTGCGCCCGCTGGAGTGGGAGGAGTTGGTGCGGGCGACCGGCAAGACCTCGCCCTACATCGGTGAGGTGATCGCGAACGCGCCGTCGCTCGCGCAGGCCGCGCTCGTGCTGCTCACCCCGGACGACACCGCCAAGCTGCACCCCGAACTCCTCGGTGACTACGAGCGGGTGGACGAGGTGCAGTACACCGGGCAGCCCCGGCAGAATGTGCTGATCGAGCTGGGCATGGTGCTGATGGCGTACCGCGCGCGCACGGTCATCGTCGAGGTGGGCCGGCTGCGGCACGCCACCGACATCGAGGGCCTCAACGTGATCCGCTTCGACGGTTCGCAGTCGTCGCTGGAGAAGGTCGTCGCCCGGCTGAAGGTGGCCGAGTGCCCGGTGGACGACAGCCGCTCCGACTGGCGCGACACGTCGTACTTCGAGAATCTGTCGGCCTATCGGCGGCTCGCCTGACCCGCGGCCCGCCGGACACGCACCGCATCACCTCGCAGGACGGAGCAGGGGGCGGCCGGAGACCGGCCGCCCCTTCTCGTACGGTCCGCACGCGCCATCCGGCGTCCGCCTTACGCGCGGTCGACGCCCGACGCCAACGTCCGCAGAAAAGCGGCCACTTCCGGCATGTTGACGCGCTCCAAGTCCGCGGACCGGACCACCACCCGCAGCTCACGGCAGACCGCGCCCTCGCGGGACCTTGCGATGAACGACATCAGGATCAGCCGCAACAGGCTGTCCTGGTCAAGGTAGTCGAGACGGGACAGCCCCGAACCGACCAGCGGCATCGCCACCGCCTCCGGGCGCGCGTACCGGCTCACTGTGTCCCAGAGCCGGTTGAGGCTAAACCAGAGGTCCTCCACGCTGGACGCGGCCACGTAGTCGTTGCCGATACGGCTGTACGCCGCCGCGAACGTCAGCCGCGGGCGGGTGCCGAGGACCGCCACCGTGCCGATCGGGTAGCGGTCCAGCTTGCCCAGCGGCTTGCGCGCCCGGTCCTCGCGCGCGACGGGCGTCACCGCGCCGAGGGCCGCGTCCAACTCGGCGTCCAGGCGCGGGAGGTCGCCGTCGTAGCGGCGGGCGAGCAACTGCCCCTGGACGCTCGCCTCGTTGATGACCAGGCCGCCCTCGGGGGCGGTGTCGAAGGTGTCGGTGAAGCCGATCACGAGGTGCGCGGCCTGCTCGAACAGGTCGCCCTCCTCGACCACCACCGTCATGTCGGGGCGCCGGAACTCCTGCCGCACGCGCGTGACCGGCCGGGCCCTGCCGATGCCCCACAGCACGCAGGCCGCCACCGATGCCGCGGTCACCGGGGCCGGATCGGGAAAGCTCTGGGGAAAGAGCTGCCCCACGAACTGGAGGACCGCGGATATTCCGCCGAATGCCGCAATGGCATTGCGCACGAAGATCTGCCGGGCGCGCCGCGCCACACGCAACCGTAAGCGAGCGCGGAGCCGAGTCCGTAACACGGAACGCGACGGAGAACGCGACGGAGAACGCGGCGGGGGAAGCGACGGGGGAAGCGACGGGGAACGCGGCCCGGTAGGCGATCCGCGCCGTAACCGCACGCGTAACCGCGCGCGCACGCGCATCCTGCGCCGCACCCCTGTCGGCGGGCGGGCCGGAACCGGGCCTGTGGGATCAGCGGAACTCATGGTTTTTCCTAGGCGGCTTGATAATCTGGCATTCGCCTCCGGGGGTTTGCGTCGAGGGAGGCGGAAACGGGTGGGGAAAGCAATGACGCACGTTCGGATAAATGTGCTGGGGCCCGTACTGCTCGAAGTCGACGGTCTTCCGGTACGGCTGACACCGCTCACGACCCGGCTGCTGGTCCGGCTGGTGGCCGCCGAGGGCGAGGCCGTTCCCGTACGTCAACTGCGCCGCGACGTCTGGGGGCTGGCCGACGAGCCGCGGCATCAGGCCCAGCGCAATCGCAACGAGGTGCAAAAGCGTGTCCTGGAGTTGCGGCGCGCCCTCGACCCGGGTCAGGACGGCACGGCCGCCCGGCTGCTGCGGACCGAGCAGCAGGTCACCGTGGGCGGGGCGGAGACCGCGTACCGACTGGTGCCGCGCGCGGAGGAGTTGGACAGCGCCCGGTTCACGGCGGTCGTCGGCGAGGCGCTGCTCGCGCCGCCCGCGACCGCGGCCCACCGGCTGGCCGAGGCGCTGGGCATGGTGCGCGGACGGCCGCTTGCCGAGGTCAACGGGGAGGCGTTCGCCGTCGACTTCGTCCGGCGGCTCACCGCGCTCCAGGACTCCGCCCGGCGCGGTCTGGTCCGCTCCCGCACCGAACTCGGCCGCCCCGATCTCGCCCTGCCGGTGGCCGAGTTGATCGCCCGCGAGCATCCCGGCGACCGGGACGCGGCCCGCACGCTCGAAGCCCTGCGGGCCGCCCTGCGCGCGCGGCACGGCGCCGAACTGCTGCGCCACGCGGTGCCGTTGCCCGGCCGACAAGTGGACGTCGTGCTCGTGCAGGGCGACCTGTTCGACCAGACGGACGCCAATCTGGTGGTCGGCTTCACCGACACCTTCGACACCGCGACCGACGAGGACGTCGTCATCAGCCGCGGCAGCGTCCAGGGCCAGCTCGTGGACCGGCTCTTCGCCGGCCAGCGCCGCCTGCTGGACGAGAAGCTGCGGGCCGGGCTGCGCGCGGTGCCCGCCGTCGGGACGGAGAGCAGCCGCGCCAAACCGCGCGGCCGGCGCGTGCGCTACCCGGTGGGCACGACCGTCGCCGTACCGGTGGACGGACGTCGGGTCTTCGCGACGGCGTATTCGCGGATCGGCAACGACCTCGTCGCGCACTCCGGCCACGACGACCTGCGGGCCAGCCTGGACAGCCTCTGGGCGTCGGTGGCCGTGCACGGCCTGTTCAAGCCGCTGGCCGTCCCGCTCATCGGCTCCGGACTCGCGCGCGTCACCGACCTCGACCGCGGTCAGCTCGCGGCCCTGATCGTCGACTCGTTCATCGGCGCGTGCCGTCGATACGCGGCGCTGACACCGGAGTTGCGGATCGTCATCAGGCCCGAGGACCTGGGCAGGACTGATCTGTCGCCGGTGGAGCGGCGGTTCGAGGAGCGGTACGGGGAGGCGGTGGCGGAGCCGGGTGGGCGGCCGGTGGTGGAGAGGGTCGCGGAGGGGGCTGTCGCGGGGCGCGCGGAGAAGATCGCGGAGCCCTTCGCGGGGGCGGACCTGGCCGAGTGACGGCGGGTGCGTGGTCGTCGCCGCGACCGTAGCCGTAGCCGTAGCCGTAGCCGTAGCCGTAGCCGCGACCGTACGCGTCCCCGAGCCCGTACCGTACGACCGGCTGTACCCGCCCATCTGCCCGTCCCCGTCCCGCCCGAGGCGTCGGCCCGGCCGGCCGCGCACACCTCAGTCGACCGCGGCGGGCGCTTCCGCGGGTACCCGCCGGGCGCTTCCGCCCCGCTTCCGATGCGGGGCGATGTCGGGGCCGCGTCCGTGTCGGTGTCGGTGTCAGGGCCGCGTCGGTGTCCGGACCGTGTCGGGCGGTGTCGGGCCGTGTCGGGCGGTGTCGGGCCGGGATGTCGTCCGGGCCGAAGGCGTCAGGCGGCGCTGAGGAGGGAGACGAGGTGGTCGACCGTCGCCGGGGACTCGCGGTGGAGGCCCGGCAGGTCGAGTCCCTCGTCGGCGAGGATCACCAACAGGGCGTGCTCGCCTACGGACAGGACGACGATGTAACCGCCGTTGCAGCGGACGACGACGTCGCGCAGCCCGCCGAGACCGACCTCCGCCGCCGTGCGGCGGCCGACGCCGAGGCTCGCGGCGGCGAGCGCCGCCACCGACTCGGGCTGCACGGTCGCGGTGTCGGCGGCCACGAGCAGCCCGTCCGAGGTGGAGATCACCGTTTCGTTGACGCCCATCACGCGTTCACGCAGGGACTTGAGCGAAGCGACGAGCGCTTCGTAAGGGGCGGCACTGGTCATGGTGCACTCTCCTCGGGCAGGCCGGTCGCTGTCCCGCTCACGGCAACAGGTTGTTCTGTGACGGGTGGTTCGGTGACGAGTGATGGGGGTGACCGGGCGGCTTGCGCTCCGACGGCGTTCGTGTGGACGGCAGTTGGCCGCCGGGCTGGCGGCGCGGAAGCGGCCTGTCGTCGGCGCCTGGCGGCGGCGGTGACTGCCGGTCGGCGGCCCGCGCGGTCAGCAGCGGGCGCGGCGCGAGCGGGTCGTCGTCGCGCGCGGCGGCCCTGCGGGTCGCGATCCTGGCCAGGTCGAGCATCACCGGGTACACCCCGCGCCCCAGCGCGAACGCGAGATCACGCGGTGTGCGGCGGCCGTTGGCGGCGAGCAGCAGCGTACGGCCGCGCTCGCCGATACGGTCCGCGTCGGACCTGGCCTCCGCGCGGACCGCACCGCGCGCGAACTCCCCTACGGACGGCAGCATTTCGCGCAGCGTCCGCAGCCGCAGCGCCGTCTCCTCAGTCAGGCGGGCGGGTTCCTGGCCGGGCCAGGCGGCCAGTTCGGGGCCGCGTGCGGGACCGTGTCCTGGGCCGCGTTCCGGGTCGGTGCGCCAGCCGGTCACCGGTTGCAGGGCCATCGCGAAGGCGCCGTCGAAGAGCGCGGCGGTGCAGACGACGAACAGCTCCGCCGCCGTCACCGATCCGCGCGCGGTCAACACCGCGCCCAGTTCGCCGTTTTCGGGGAGCGCGGCCAGCGCGGCCTCCCACTCCCGCTCGTCGATCCGCCCGGACTTCAGCAGCAGCGACCGGGCGGAGGGGGCGGCGGGTGTCTCGACGGCGCCGACCAGTCCTTCGCGGAGGAAGAGGGTGCCGCCGGGGCCGCCTTCGACGGTGACGGCTCCGGTGAAGCGCTCCTGGCGGAGCTGGGCGAGGAGAGCGGGGACGTTCCGGGGCACGCGCAGCTCGGGGTCGGAGTCGGAGTCGGAGTCGGGCGAGGGATCGGGCTCGGACACGGACTCGGGCTCGGCGTCGGGGTGGTCGATGGCCGGGGTGTCGGAGCGCGCGGGGGCCGGGGCGTCGGACGGAATCTCCCGCTCGGACGCTGCCCAGGGCTCGGACTTGGGCTCGGACACGGACACGGACTCAGGCTCGGACACGTCGTCGGGCTCGGTCCCGCTGTCAGCCGTCATGCGAACAGGCCCTCGGCGGCCGTGGCGATGTGCCGGGCGGCCAGCGCCAGATTGGTGTTGGCGCGGTCGAGCACCGTGGAGATCAGCACCGGGTCGCCCTGCCGGGCCACGACCCGCACGACGTGGTACGTCCGCCGCCCGGTCACCACCACGCTCTCCAACTCGCCCTCCGCTCCCGCCTCGTGCAGCCCGTCCTCGATGAGGCTCAGCAGACGGCAGACTTCAGGTCCGTTTCCGGCCACCGCGCAGTCCCCGCTCTCGGCGTATGTGAGACCGGTCACCGCGTCGACCAGGGCCGCACCGGACGTCCCGGACGCACCCGAGGTCCCAGCAGTCCCTGACGTCCCGGCAGCGGAAAGGACTTCGCCGAGTACCGACTCCAGCGCGTCCACAGGCACCCCTTCACTTTCGAACACCTGGCAGAGTACTTTAACGCCGAACTCTTTCACCTGTGATCGCGCATAGCTGTTTTCCGCTCACGCCGATCCTCGCCCGTACGGTCCGCGACACCCATGGACCTGCACAACCAAGGGAATTCCCGTGAACATTGAGTCGGCACTCAAAGAAGCGATGTCCGTCGAAGGCGCCATCGGGGTCGCGCTCGTCGACTACGAGAGCGGCATGGCGCTCGGCACGCTCGGCGGCGGCCGGGGCCTGGACCTGGAGGTGGCGGCGGCGGGCAACACCGAGGTCGTACGCGCCAAGGTCCGCACGCTGTCGATGCTCGCCATCGACGACACGATCGAGGACATCCTGATCACGCTGGGCACCCAGTACCACCTGATCCGCCTGCTCGGCAGCAGCACCGGCTCGCTCTTCCTCTACCTCGCGCTCGACCGGAGCCGGGCCAACCTCGCCCTGGCGCGGCACGTGCTCAAGCAGGTCGAGAACGGCCTGGAGGTCTGAGCCCCACCGGCTCCACCCGCTCCATCCGTTCCACCTGCTCCATCCGCTCCATCCGCTCCATCCGCCGCGTCGGGTCCAACGGCACCGCCGGGTCCACCGGCACCCCCGGCACCCCCGGCTCCACCGGCCCTGCCGGACGGAATATGCGGTCGGAATTTGCCCGTCGGTGAATTTCTGCCCGCCGAATTCCCTTTCCCCTCAGCCCGGCCCCAACGGGCCCCAACCGGCCTCAGCCAAAACATCCACCCCGCCCGTCACACGGTCGACAGATTCCGCGGGACGGTGTTTTGGCATGCGCCATGCCGCATACACATGTAGGGCGGCGCCCCGCCACGCACGGGAAATCCATTTCTCCCGCCCCCGGCCCTGGCCCCACTTTCCCCACGGGAACCACCTCGCGCGGCCCCCTCACCGGCCCCTGCCGCCGTGGCCGGATATCGCCGCCTCGGCGGCAAGCCGGTGCCGCCGGGCCGCTCCGCCGTCGCGCCGCCCCGCCGTCGCGCCGCCCCGCCGTCGCGCCGCCCCGCCGCTCCGCCGTCAGCCGGCGACGCGGAAGACGTAGTCGCCGGACCCGACCTCGTAGGCGGCGTAGCCGTCCTTCAGGCCGGTGAACCGGGCGTCGGAGGGGGCGTGGACGGCGGCGCGGGTGCGGGCCGGGACCAGGATCTGGGCCGAGGCGCCCACGGGGACGGTCGCGCGGAGCGTGAAGCGGCCGTGGCCGAAGGTCCAGGAGGAGGCCACGCGGCCGAGCGGGGACTCGATGTGGGCGGAGGCTTCGGTGAGGTCGCCGACCGGGTGGGGCCGGATCGTGATCCGGGTGTAGCCGGGCGCGGCGGGCTCGATGCCCGCGACGCGCTGGTAGAGCCAGTCGTCGACCGTGCCGAGGAAGGCGTGGTCGTGGGAGCGTGACGTGTCCTGCCACTCCTCCCACATGGTCGTGGCGCCGAGGCCCTGGAACCAGTAACCCCAGCCGGGGTAGGTGGGGTTGGTGGCGACGTCGTAGGCGAGGTCGCCGTTGCCGGTGTCGGTGAGGACGGGGAGGATCAACTTGGTGCCGAGCGCACCGGTGTTGAGGTGGCGGCCACGGGTCCTGATGCCGTTCGTGAGGTTGGCGACGACGGCCGCGCGCTCGGACGCGGGGACGATGCCGAGGCTGAGCGGCAGCAGGTTGGACGTCTGCCGGTAGCCCGCGTCCTTGTTGTCGTAGTACGCCTTCGCCTTGGCGTCGTAGAAGTTCGCGTTGATGGCGTTCGCCGTCGTCGTCGCGAAGGCGTCGAAGTGCGCGGCGTCGGCGCCGTGTCCGAGGGCGCGGGCGATCCTGGCCATCATGGTGGCCGTCTGGTGGATGTACGCGGTGCCCGAGAGCCGGGTGCCCTCCGGTGGGAACGCGGCGCCGGGCGCGACCCAGTCGCCGTAGCTGAAACCGGTGTAGACGTTGCCCGTCTTCGCGATGGTCTGCTCGTAGTGGTCGAGCCACAGCTTCATCGCGGCGTAGTTGTCCGCCAGCGGCCGGATGTCGCCGTAGTACCAGTACAGATCCCAGTTGATCAGCACGAAACTCGCCGACCAGACCGGGTCGTTCACGCCCTTGGCGCCGACGGTGCCAGGCACGGTGTGGCCGAGCGTGCCGTCCGCGTTCTGGTCGTCGCGGTGGGCGCGCATCCAGTTCTCGTAGAAGTTCTCCATGTCGAAGTTGGCGATGGCGGAGTCGGCGGTGAGGTGCGCGTCCGCGTCGTACGGCCGCTTCTCGTACATCGGGGTGTCGGTCGGGATCGAGTGCAGGTTGTTCAGCGTCGTGTTCGCCTGGGCGTCCTGGAAGCGGTTGAGCAGGTCGCTCGAACTGCTGAAGTCGCCGGTGGCGGTGACCGCCGTGTGCACCCGCTCGCCCTTGACGGAGGTGACGGTGACGCCCGCGGGCGCGGCGACCTGTACGTAGCGGAAGCCGTCGTAGCTGTAGCTGGGGCGGTAACTCTCGCCGCCCGGAGCGCCCTTGAGCGTGTACGTGTACGTCTGGAGCCCGGCGTTGTCGACCGTGCCGTCGGCGAGCAGCTTCTCGCCGTACGTGATCGTGACGACGGAGCCGGCGGGGCCGCGCAGCGCGGTGTCCGCCCAACCCGCCGTGGGCGAGGCGAAGTCGTACACCTTGACGGTGCTCGTCGCGTCGCTCCTGGGCGTGGTGACCTGCTTGACCGGGAGGGTGCCGGTCACCTTGATCGGCGGGAACGCCTGCGCGCGGAGGGTGCCGCCCGGGGCGGTGACGGGGAGCGCGGGCTTCCAGGCGGTGGCGTCGAACCCCGGCTTGTTCCAGCCGGGTTGTTCGAGCCGCGCGTCGTACGTCTCGCCGTACAGGACGGATTCGGTGCGCGTCGGGCCGTCGGCGGCCTGCCAACTGCCGTCGCTGGTCACCTGTTGGGTGCTGCCGTCGGTGTAGGTGATGTCGAGTTCGAGCTTCAGCTTCGGCTCGCTGTGCCAGGGCGAGGCGTTCCACTCGTCGGGGTTCGTCATCGCGTAGTACCCGCGGCCGAGGCTCACGCCGAGCGTGTTGCCGCCGCTGCGCAGGGACTTGGTGACGTCATACGTCGCGTACAGCACCGTCTTGTCGTAGACGGTGAAGGCCGGGTCGAGTTCGTGGTCGCCGACGCGCTGTCCGTTGAGGTAGAGCTTGTAGTAGCCGAGCCCGGCGACGTAGGCGCGGGCGGACGCGACCTTCTTGGGGCGCTGGGCCTTGCCCTTCGCGCCGCCGGTGGTGAAGTCCTTGCGCAGCAGCGGCTCGGGCGGGCTCGGGACGCTGACCGAGCTGTACCAGGGCGCGTCGCCGTAATGCGCGGCTTCGAGGGCGGCGGGCCAGGCCGCGTCGTCGAAGTCCGGCTGCTGCCAGCCGGTCGGCGCGGTGTCGCTCGCCTTCCAGGCGGCGTCGGTGACGAGGTCGGGCGGGACGCCCGCCGAGCCGTCGATGTGCAGCGTGCCGATCACCCCGGCCGGGCCGGGGAAGGTGTTGACGGCCTGGACCGCGATGACGTTACGGCCGGGCCGCAGGTCGGCCGCGATGTCCGTGACGGTGGCCGTGCTCCAGGAGTTGCTGACCTGCGGCGAGCGCGCGATCTCCTTGCCGTTGACGTAGAGGACGAAGCTGTCGTCGGCCGTCAGCTCGAACGGGGCCGCCGTGACGGCGGCGTTGGCGGGGAGGTCGACGGTGCGGCGGAAGTACCGCGTGGCCGCGGGCGCCGAATCGGCCGGTTTGCCCTCCGGGTACCAGATCCAGTCCGCGCCGGTGAGCGTCGTGGTCGCCGGTTTCGTCGGCGAGCCGATCCAACCACCCTTGAACTGGTACGGATCGAGGAACGCCGTCTCGAACGAGGCCGGTTGGCTCCACCGCGACACCTTGTGCGCGCCGTCCCAGACCCGCACGCGCCAGAAGTACCGCTTCTGCGACCGCAGTTGCCGTCCCGCGTACTCGACATCGAAGGACTGCGCCGAGCGCACCTCGCCGCTGTCCCACACATCCGCGCGGCCGTCGCGCGTGCTCGACACCGCGATCTCGTACGCCGTCTGCCTGGCGCCGTGCGCGTCGCCGCTCGCGCTCAGCGTCCACCCGAGCCGCGGCTTGGCCTCGTCCACCCCGAGCGGCTCGGTCTGATGCTCCACCGTCAACCCCCCGGCCCGCACCCCGCCGCCCCCGCCGCCGTGCCCGGCCCCACCGGCCTGCGCGGGCGCCACCCCCACGACCACCAAGCTCAGCACCGCCGTCACCGCACGCACGATCACCGGGGTCTCCTCTGCATCTCTGCTTCGGCACGATCTCCCCATGCGTCGACCCCACGCGTCGCCCACGAAAAAATCGTTTCAAGTCCGTGGCCGCGAACCTAAGCGGCCACCCACCGAAGGGTCAAGAGCCCCACCACAAAGCATCAACCCCATCCAATTGAAACGTATTTGAAATCCTGACACCCCCACCCATCCCCCCACTCCGCCCCGGGTCTACCGCGTCGACCCCGGCTGACCGGGGGGGCGGTCAGGCCGACGGCTCGTGGGCGTCCATGAGGTGTTGGATCGCGTTGATGATCGCCTCTGTCGAGGCGGGTTCGGCGGCGAGGGCAGTGAGGGGGACGGTCGGCCAGCCGGTGTAGCTCTTGGTGCGCAACGCACGCAGCTTCTCGGTGAGCGCGGGGACGGCCGAGAGCGAGTCGGCGAAGGCGGCGGACGCTTCCAGGCCCAGGTGATGGGTGACCGAGGTGAAGTTGAAGGCGAGTTCGGCCTTGCCGGTGTCGTCGAAGAGCGACACGGTCCAGATCGGTACCTGCTTACCGCCGATCGGGTAGTAGCCGGACATGCTGAGGTACCTGGCCGTGCCGCTCACCAATCGGCCGAGAGTGGCAGCGTGGTCGAGCACGGCGGTCGCGATGAGACCCGGCTCCGGGGACAGGCGGGTCCGTATCGCCGCGTCCATGTCGGCGCGGGTGGTGCGCTGCGCGGTACGGCGACCGGAGGGGGATTTGGCCGCGGTGGCGACCTCGCCGTGGATGCGCGGCACGAGGACGCGGACGTCGCCGCTGCCCCGGTACTGGGTCAACTCGACCGCGTACACGTCGGTCTGCCGCATCTGACGGTTGAGGAATTCCACGATCGCCCTCAACTCCAGGGGGATCCGGTCCGCGACGAACAGCAGACGCATCTGCCCGGCGGCCAGCCGTTCCTCGACCGTCGCCCAGAAGTCCTCCGGCGCGCGGGCACCGAGCAGTTCCCCGTACGCCTCCTCCAGCGACCGGCCGTCGGCGGCGCAGGTCTCCTCGAAGGAACGCTGAAGCAGTGCCGCGGGCCAGTAACGCGCGCCGTTGGCTGCGTAGTCCAGCATCTGGCCCACCACCTCACGCCGGATGCGCGTATCGCTCGCGCGCTTGACCTCCACCAGCGTCGGCACACCGTCCGCGTCGACGAAGAGGTGGTCCAGCCAGTACGCCGAACCACCGTCCGGGCTCGTCGGTACGGCCATCTCCCGGGCGACCAGCACCAGCCGCAGCGGCTGACCGTCCGCCAGCGAACCGAAGTCGAGCACCCTGGGATGCCGCGCGAGAAGCTCCTGGAACTCGGCTTCGCTCTCGAACCCGGCCGGTTCAAGAGCCTGGAGATCCGCACCCAGCACGAACACCGACTGATCGGTCATCCGCTCCCCCGCCCCCTCTGAGGTCGACCGGCCACGAATACCACAGTCCATGAGCCCCGGGGCCGGAACGGGGTCAGGCGTCGGCGAGGAGGGGGTCGTAGGGGGTGGAGCGGTGGCGGGCGGACATGAAGGTGAGGAAGTCGGTGATGAAGGCGGAGCGGGTGTAGGTGGAGGCGGTGGCCGGGACGGTGCGGGTGAAGGCCGTGCGGAAGAGGGCGCGGTATTCGGTGGCGTCGATGGTCTGGTTGCCGTCCTTGTCGGTGACGTCGAAGAGGACTTCGGCGACGCGGATGAGGGCGGGGCCCGCGAGGGTGGGGGCGGCGGCGGTGTATTCGGCTCTGCTGACGCGGCCGTCGCCGTCGGTGTCGAGGGCGGACTGGAGCTCGCGCCACCAGTCGGCGTAGGCGTTGTAGAGCTTGGTCTCCTGGGGCTCGTCGAGGTCGAGGCGGGAGGACAACTCACGGGCCATGGCGGCGAGATCGGGCCAGTCGAGGAAGCCGTCGCCGGTCTGGTCGAGGACTTCGCTGAAGAACTCGTCGGCGCTGCGCCGCGATCCGCCCGTGGCGGAGGCGCCGGTGGCGGTGGGGCCGTCGTCGGCGGACTCGCGCTGGGCGGGGAAGGGCGTGACGAGGCGGATGAAGGCGCCCGCCTGCTTCATGCGGTCGCGCACGGCGGTGACCGTGGCGTAGGCGGGGTCGTCGCTGTCGGAGGTGAGGGCCATCAGGTTGGTGAGGGTCTCGGTCCTGATCCAGCCCTCGGGGAGGAAGCGGGCCAGGCCGGCGGCCATGTAGGCGCCCTGCATCAGCGTCTGGGCGCCGGGGATCTCGGGCAGACCGGCCCGGCGGCGGAAGGGCTCGGGGAGGGACGCGACGGTGATCTGCCCGATGACGGGCCCGGCGAGCGCGCGGCCCGCCGCCCAGACGGTGGGCAGGCCGTCCAGCAGGGGCGGCGCGGGGAGGTGGTCGAAGAGCTTGTAGAGGATGATGCGCAGCGCCTCGGTGTTCTCCAGCTTCTCCTCGACCATGCGGTCGAAGTACTGCCAGAACTCCGGAAGTGTGGCGGGCAGTTGACCTGCCGGGTCCCCCAAGGCACCGAGGAACGCCTGGAATTCGGCGTAGAGCTGCTCCATCGTCGTCTGGTCGAGCGGCTGCCCGCTCAGCCGGCACATCGTGACCGAACTCTCGAAGAGCGTCGCGACCACCCACGCGCGGACCTCGGGGTCCATCGCGTCGTACGGACGGTGCCGGGCGTCCGCACCGTTGAGCCGCGCGTGCAGGCGGTTGAGGCGCGCCGCCTCCCGCTGCCGTACCGCGTCGTCCGCGCCGAACATCCGCTGGAGGCTCACGAGGGTGTTGCGCAGCCGCCGCCACGGGTGCGCGACGAAGGTGGAGTTGTCGGCCAGGGCCGCGCCGATCTGCGGGTGCGCCGCCTCCAGGACCGTCGCCCTGATCACCGCCAGGCCCCAGCGGGGGTCGTTGAAGAAGCGGTGGAACTGGGAGTCGGGGCCGAAGAGGGACTCGATCCGCGGGGCGGGCGCCGCCGGAGGTGGCCCTGCGGGCGGCTTGGCCGGGTCCGGTGCTACGGGGTCCGGTGCTACGGCGCCGGGTCCTACGGCGTCCGGTGCTACGGGGTCGGGTCCTACGGCGTCCGGCTTCGACGCTCTCGGCTTCACCGGCTTCACCTGCTTCACCGGTTGCACCGGTTGCACCGGCTTCGGCTTCACGGCCCGCGGCTTGACGGCCCGCGGTTCGACGACGTCCGGCTTCACGGCCCGCGGCTTCACCGCCTTCCGCTTCGCCGCGTCCGGCTTCACGGTGCCGACCGCCTCGGCCGCCCCGGTCGCCCCGGCCGCCCCGGCCGCCCGCGAACGCACGCGCTTGGAAGGCCGGTTGATGCTGCTGCTACTGCCTGTCTCCGTCACGTGCGGGACTCTCCGTTCGCGTGCGGCGGCACGCCGCCGAAGCGGCGCTTGCGTTGCTGGTACGTGTGCAGGCACTCCAGGAAGTGCGGCGCGCGGAAGTCGGGCCAGAGCACCGAGGGGAAGGTCCATTCCGCGTAAGCGACTTGCCAGAGCATGAAGTTGGAGATGCGCTGTTCACCGGAGGTCCGGATCACGAGGTCGACGTCGGGTGTGTCGGGGAAGGGCAGGTGTGCGGCGAAGTGGCTCTCGTCCACGGCGTCGGCGGACACCCCGCTGCGGATCAGGGAGCGGGCCGCCTCAACGATGTCGCCGCGTCCGCCGTGGTCGAACGCGACGGTCAGGGTCATGCGGCGGTTCGTGCGGGTGAGTGTCATCAGGTCGGCGAAGTCGCGGGCCAGCGGAGCCGGGATTCTCGGGTCGGCGACGCCGAGAAAGCGGCAGCGGATGCCGCGCGCGTGCAGGAGTGCCGCGTGTTTGCGTACGACGCGGCGCACCAGGCGCATCAGGTAGTCGACCTCGTTGCTCGGGCGGCTCCAGTTCTCGGTGGAGAACGCGTACAGGCTCAGCCACTCCACCCCGGCTCCGCGCGCCGCCTCGATGACGTCGATCACCGTCGTCTCCGCCGCGCGGTGGCCCGCCGTCCGCGGCAGCGAACGGCTCTCCGCCCAGCGGCCGTTCCCGTCCATCACACACGCGACGTGCCGCGGGGCCGGGGTCAGTGACGTGGCCCGTCGCGGCTGTCTGCCCACGCGGACTCCGGTGTCCCATACGACCGAAGTGCCGCTGTCTCGCTCCACCGTCACAGGTGCCCCCGGCCGTCACCGTCACCGCAATTGGATCAACACCTCACAGAGTCCTGGCACTTGGCCTCCGGCACATCCCGATCCGCGCATATTCACCCATGGCACGCCAGTCCGATTCCCCGCCTCCGCGACACGCGGGCGGAGGCACACCGGGGCGCGCGGAGACAGCGCCGCCTGACTCCCTGACCCCCTGCTCCCTGCTCCCTGACCAGGACATACGTGGCACGTAAAGGCGAGGCCGCGCCAAGAGGCCGCAGAAGGACGGGGCCGCGTCAAGGCGAGGCCGCACCACGTGGCCGTGGAAGGACGGGCCCGCGTCCAGCCCGGGACGCGCGTCAAGACGGCGACCCGCCAGTGGGCTACGCGCTGCCCATCGCGTCCGGCTCTCCGCCAGGAGATTTGGCGGCGCGCATCGGAACGCCGCGGAAGGCCTGGACGAGGACGAAGAGGGCGCCGGCCGTGACGCACTGGTCGGCGAGGTTGAAGATGCCGCCGTTGCCGACCTGGATGAAGTCGAGGACGGCGCCGCGGCCGAAGGCGGGGGTGCGGAAGAGCCGGTCGGCGAGGTTGCCGCCCGCGCCCGCGAAGAGGAAGCCGAGGCCGAGGGCCCAGCCGGTGGAGCGGACGGCGGGGGCGACGCGGGCGATGAAGACGAGGACGCAGAGGGCGAGGAAGGTGAAGACGAGGGTGGCGCGGGGTGCGAAGGAACCGGCCGCGCCGGAGTTGCGGATGGCGGTGAAGGTCACAGCGCCGCCGAACGCGTGGCTGGCCTCGTGCCCCTCGACCACCACCGCCGCGACGGCCTTCGTGGTCTGGTCCACTACGAGCCCGACGGCCGCGGTCGCCCACAGCAGGTACGTACGCCGCACCGCACACCTCCCGATCCCAGCCCCGTCCCCCATCGAGCGTACGTGGCCGCCCGCCGAAACCCGGGCCCGCGCCCGCGCCGACCTGCCGCCCGTACGCCCTCGGGACCGGTCCGGCCCCGCGCCCGCGCCGACCTGGCCCGGCGGACAAGCGGCGGCGAAACCCCTACGCCTGCGCCGACTCCGGCATCTCCCCCACCGTCCGCGCGGTGTCGATGACCGAGAAGTTCGCGCCCTGCGGATCGGTGACGGCGGCGAACCGGCCGTAGGGGCTGTCCATCGGGCCGAAGCGGAGGGTGGCGCCGAGGTCGACGGCCTTCTGTACGGCGGCGTCGCAGTCGCCGACCGCGAAGTAGACGTTCACGTACGCCGGTACCTCCGGCGGGAATTCGTCACCCATGGTCATGCGGCCGAGCACCGGATTCGGGCTGCCGCCGACCTTGAAGACCTTGAAGTCCACCCCGGCGTCGGTCATTTGCTGCGCGGAGTACGTGAACGCCTTCGTCAGGAAGGCGTCCGTGACGTCGGGCTCGCGCGTGAAGAACTCGGCCCAGCAGAAGGCGCCCGGCTCGCCCACCTTCGCGAAGCCCTTGTGCTGATCCGGCTGCCAGAGCCCGAAGGCCGCGCCGGTCGGCTCCTTGGCCAGCGCCATCGTGCCGAGCCGACCCACCTGCATGGGCTCCATGAGCAGTTCGCCGCCCGCCGCCTTCACCTTCTCCGCAGTCGCCGCCGCGTCCGGGGTGGCGAAGTACAGGTTCCAGGCCGACTTCCCCTCTTCTCCCGGCATCGGCGGGACCACGCCCGCGACGGCCTCCCCGTCCGAGAACGCCTGCGCGTAATCGCCGAATTCGCTCGCGCTCTCCCCGAACGTCCAGCCCAGCACGTCGGCGTAGAAACGCTTGGCCCCTTCCAGGTCCACGAACATGGCGTCCACCCAGCACGGTGCGCCTTCCGGGAAATCAGTCATGACCCGCGACTCCGTCCCAACGAATGTGACGTACGTCACTTACGTACGTCTCCACGCTAGTCAGTCCTCGCGCTCCCCGCACGGCGAGGCAACGGTGACGGGCGACGGAAAGCGGAAACGCACGAAGTGGCCATGGTCACCACCGTTCCGGGAATGCGCGCCCGGCGGCCGGAGGCTGAGGGAGTACGGAGGCCGCACCTCCCGTGAGACCCCTTCGGACAAGGAAGTTGACCCCATGTACAAGAAGATCCTCGCCGCTGTCGACGGTTCGGCCCACGGCAGTGCCGTCCTCGACGCGGTGTCGGCGCTCGCCAAGCTGACCGGCGGGACGGTGCAGATCATCCACATCCGGCCGTCGCAGGTGATCTCCGGGGGGATCACCAGCACAGTGGTGCCGGTGGAGGAGAGCGCCGAGAGCCGCAAGGTCGTGGACGACGCGCTCGCGCGGCTGCGCGCGGACGGCATCACCGCCGACGGCGAGGTGGACGAGGGCCTGACCGAGGACCTGGCCGCGATACTCGTCGAGCGCGCCGAAGCCCTCGGCAGCGACCTCATCGCCGTCGGCCCCGGCCACTACAGCGGCATCTCCGCGCTTCTGCACCCGAGCGTCAGCCGCGCCGTCGCGAAGTCCTCTCCCGTGTCGGTCCTGCTGGTCCACAGCGAGGCCGGGGCCACCGTCTGACCTGCCCCTTCCCCTTTCCGGATCGCCCCACTGCCCGCCACCCCCGGTTCCGCACCCGGCCGGGGACGGCGGGCAGCGTCGTACCCGGAGCCTTACGCGGAGCCGCGCCCGAAGCCGTACGCAGACGGGGGCGGCGCCACCGAGGACAAGCAGCAGCACCGGAGGACAGACGGCACCACCGGAGGACAAGCGGCAGCACCGGAAAATAAGTGATGGCACCGGAAGACAAGCGACGGCACCGGCAGAAACGGTCAAGCGGGGCAATTCACCGACCGCCGGACACGGAGAGTACGGCCGCGTAACCTGACCGTCAGCCGGGCGCCTGGACGCTGGTGCCCTCTCCGTACATCGCATTCGGCGGTGTCCGGAGAGAGGAGCAGTGCAGTGGCGCGTCACCGCAGGCCGAAGAGGCTGCGGACTACCGATCGATTACGCATGGGCTGGTGGCTCGTCCAGATTGCCGTCTGGATCCATCAGCACGTCAACGACCGGTAATCCGGCTGGGCGGGGGCCGTCTTCGTGGGATGCGGCGGCGGCCTCCGCGTACTCATCTCATGATGTGCCGCCCCGGCCCCGCGGGCCGCGAGTCGCACGACTTTGGCATATGCCAATCCACCCGTCGAGCGTTCCTTCACGTGCGCGCCCCGGCCTCATTCGGCCGCGGCGTGCGCCCCCCGGCCTCACTCGGCCGCGCCTTCAGGAGCGGCGGTACGGACCGCGCCCGCGTGGCGCTTGCGCTCCAGGACGACGAGCGGGCAGTTCAGCGCATCGGCGATCTTGATGAGATTGGCGGGGGTGGCACTGCGCCAGCCCGACTCGATCTCACCCATGAGCTGCTCCGAGATGCCGACCTGGTCGGCGAGCGCCCGCTTGGTCAGCCCGGACTTCTCCCGCGCCCAGGTGACGGCCTCGGGCTCCTGATGGAGCCTGCTCGGCCGGGTGCGGTGCGACATGGGCAAAAACTAGCGCGTAGTAGCGCGTAGCACAAGTATTTATCGGGAACTACGCACACCTGCGCACGTTGCGCCGCGCATATGCGCAGGCCAGACCGGCCGATACCCGCCCCTCTTCGCCGTATCGCTGGACGCATAATGCGTAGTTGTGCGAAGCTCGCCGCATGACTGAGCGCCCGGACGCGCCGCCCGAGGGGGAGCTGATCAAGGTCGCGCTCGCGGCGTCCGGCCTTTCCCAGCGGGAGGCCTCGCGGCGAGCCGGCATGAGCGACACGCGGTGGCGGCAGATCGTCAGCGGTTACCAGTCGGTCGACGGGACACCGGTCCCCGTCCGCGGCCGTGACGAGACGCTGGCCCGGATGGCGCATGTCGTCGGCGTACGCCCGGAGCAGTTCGAGGACGTCGGCCGCCCCGACGCCGCCGAGGAGCTGCGCGACCTCACGGCCCGCAAGCGCGACATCGACGCCGCCTCGGCCATCCCCTCCGGCGCGTACGACCGCCTGGAGGAGCGCTGGCACCTGGTGGAAGCCGTGCTGCGCACCGCGCGCGAGGGGCTGAGCCCGTCCGAGGACAGCAGCCTCGTCGGCCGGGTGCACGGGCTGCTGGCGCAGGACCCGGACGGTTTCACGCCCAAGGCCCCTGGCTAGCAGCCGACTTCACCCGTCGGCGCTCAGGCCGCGCCGGAGGACGGCGCGCTCGCCCGTACCAACTCCCGTGCCAGACCGACGCTTTCCGCGAGTGTGTCGAGCGGCAGCGGCTGGGTGGCGAGCGCGCCCTCGTGCAGCAGGAGGAGCCGGGTGGCCAGGGCGGCGGGGGACGCGCAGGCCGCCGCAGTGGCGAGGCGCTCGAAGAGCCCGAGCAGCCAGAGCTTCTGGTCCGCGGCGACGCGGTGTGCGGGGTGCGCGGGGTCGGGGAGTTCGGCCAGGGCGTTGATGAACGCGCATCCGCGGGTGTTGGTCGCGCTCCAGGTCCGCAGCGCCTCGAAGGGCGCGGTGACGGCCTCGACGGGGTCGTCGCAGGCGTCGACGGCGGCGCGGACGAGGGCCCGCCAGCGCCGGTCGCGCTCGCCGAGGTAGACCGCCACGAGCCGGTCCTTCGAGCCGAACTGGTTGTACAGCGTCCGCTTGGTCACGCCCGAGTGCTCGGCGATCAGGTCCACGCCCACCGCCGTGATCCCGCGCCCGTAGAACAGCTCCTCGGCAGCCGCCGCGATACGGCGGCCCGCGGCGGTCATGGGCCTTACGTCGCCCGCTTCCGTCTCCTGGACCTCCGGCATCGGGCCCCCCTTCACTGATCGGTGTACCGTGGGTTGATGTTCACAGATCAGTGTACTCAGGAGGACGGTGGAGCGATGAGCGTGCCCGGGACCATGCGTGCGGTACGGATCGCCGGTCACGGCGGGCCGGAGGTGCTGGAGGCGGTGGAGGTGCCTGTGCCCGCCCCGGGGGCGGGCGAGGTGCTGGTCGAGGTCGCCGCCGTCGCGCTCAACAACACCGACCTGTGGACGCGCGAGGGTGCGTACGGGAGCCCGCAGGACGCGACGGCGCTGTCCGGCTGGCGCGGGCCGATCGACTTTCCGCGGATCCAGGGGGCCGACGTGGCCGGGCGGGTCGTGGCGGTCGGGCCACGGGAGGACGTCTCCGCCGACGGGGGCGCTGGCTTCGAAGGGGGCACTGGCCTCGACGGGGGCGCTGTGGTTGACCGGGACACGGCGCGGGCGGTTGACGGGGACACGGCGCGGGCGGTCGCCGGGAACGCCGCCGAGGCGGCGGCCCGGGGCACGGCCGCGGAGCCGAACCCGTACGCGGGCCTCCTCGGCCGCCGCGTCGTCATCGACCCGGCCGTCTACGACTCCGACCGCCAGGACGCGAATCCCATCGGCCTCATGGGCAGCGAACGCGACGGCGGCTACGCCGAATACGTGACCGCGCCGGTCGGCCGCGTGCACGACATGACCGAATCCCCGCTCACGGACGACCAGTTGGCGTCGCTGCCGACCGCGTACGGCACGGCGCTCGGCATGATCGAGCGCGGCGGGCTGCGGGACGGCGAAACCGCCCTGGTCTCCGGCGCGTCCGGCGGCGTCGGCCTCGCCCTGACCCAACTCGCCCGCGCGCGCGGCGCGAAGGTGCTCGCCGTCAGCAGCGGTTCCAAGGCCGACGCGGTCCGCGCGGCGGGCGCGCACGTCGTCATCGACCGCGCGCGGGACGTCGCCGGGCAGATCCGCGCCGCCGCCCCGGACGGCATCGACATCGGACTCGACGTCGTCGCCGGGGAGTTGGTGAGCGCGTGCCTGCCACTGCTGCGCGAGGGCGGCCGGTGGGTGGTCGCGGGGGCGCTCGGCGGGTACGGCGTCACCTTGGACGTACGCCGTCTGTATCTGCACAACGCGCGGGTGATCGGCTCCTCGATGCACACGCCCGCGCACTTCGGGCTCCTCATGGACCTGGCGCGCGAGGGCGCTGTCCGCCCGGTCGTCGCGGCGACGTTCCCGCTCGTGCGGGCCGCGCGGGCGCAGGAGGAACTGGCCCGCAGGGGGCACGTGGGGAAGATCGTGCTGCACCCGTAGGCCCGCCCGCGGCGCCGGGCGGCGGCCTCCCCCGCACGCGCGCCCCGCCGTGGTGGAATTGGGTGCGTTCGAGCGAGGCGGGCGCGCGGGCACGCGGACGGAGCCGGGATGGGGAGAGTCGTGGGGCGGCGGGCAGTGCTGGGGAGCGGGGATGTGCGGCGCGTGGCGCTCGGGCTGCCCGGGACCGTCGAGAAGGAGTTGTGGGGACATCCCACGTTCCATGTCGGCCGCCGGATGTATGTGACGGTGCCCGACGACGGGACGTCGTTCGCGGTGCGCTGTCCACGGCACGAGCGCGCGGAGCTGATCGCCTCGGAGCCGGAGAAGTTCTGGGTGCCCGCGCACGAGGCCCACTCGTCGTGGGTACGGGCGCGGCTGGCGGCGCTCGAGGACGAGGGCGAGCTGTACGACATCCTGCTCGACTCGTGGCAGCAGGCGGCGCCGCAAGAGCTGGTCGAGACGTTCCCGGCGAACGGCCGTCGCCCCGAACGGAATTGATTCACCCGGCGGGCGGGGGCTGCCCATCAATGCGCGCTGCCGTGGAATCAATCTCGCGGGCGTCGCATACGGGGTCCGCGGGGATCGTCGCGGAAGGGCAGCACCGCCGATGGACGAAGCACGTCCGCACGCATGGGAGTTGGGGCAGGTCTGGCTGACGGTGGTGCGCCCGCCGGGACCGCTGACCGTACGGCCGGGGCCGGGGCGGGGATCGGGGCCGGGGCTTGGGCTTGGGCTTGGGCAGGGGCCTGGACGTGGACCGGGGCATGGGCCTGGGCCGGGGGTCGACCACTGGCGGCTGGCGCTGGTGTCGGAGGGGCCGCTGACGCTGCGCAGGGCGGACGGGGTGGACCGGGGGGACCTGAGCGTTGCCGGGAACGGTGCCGCGAACGTCGGCCGGACCGGTGGCGGAGACCTCGGCGGGGACGCGGAACGCGACCGGGCCGGTACGCGGCTGGAGGCCGGCGAGCTGGGGCTGTGGGAGCCCTCACGGCCGTTGCTCGTCAGGGCGGTTGAGTCCGCCGCGCCGCGAGGGCGGGCGATCGTGCTGCACCTGCCGCGCGAGGCGGTGCCGGTGCCCGCCAGGTCGCTGAGGCACCTGGTCGCGCGCCCGCTCCCCTCCGACACCGGACCCGCCGCGCTGCTGGCGCACTACGTCGAAGGGCTCGCCGACCAGGCGGCCGGTTCGGTGCTCGCCCCGCAAGGCGCGCGCCTCGGCTCGGCGGCGCTGAGCCTGGCCACGGCCTTCCTGGCCCAGCTCGCGGAACCGGCGCCGGTACCCGCGTCCCGCACCCTCGAACTCCGTTGCGCCATAGGCGAGTACATCGACCGCCACCTCGCCGCGCCCTGGCTGTCGCCCGCCGCCATCGCCTCCGCGCACCACATCTCGGTGCGCTACCTGCACCACCTCTTCCGCCAGGACGGCGGCCGTACGGTCGGCGGACACGTCCGCGCCGAACGGCTCAACCGCTGCCGGGCCGATCTGGCCGACCCTCGGATGGCGCACCGCAGCGTCAACCGGATCTGCGCGCGGTGGGGCTTCCCGGACGCGGCGGTCTTCGGCCGTGCCTTCAAGAAGGAGTACGGCGTCGCGCCCGGCGCCTACCGCAGGCGGCTGTTGAGCGCGTGAGCGTCCACACCGCCCCCGCGCACGCCCGCCGAGCGGGCGACCGTACGCCCGAACTCCCCGCCCCCACACGACCGGTCGGCCGAGGCGCGACCCCTGCCCCCATCGCGGCTCACTGCGGTCGTCCTCCCCGATCGTCGTCGCCACTGACGACCCGCACCGCGCGCCGCGCTCTCGGCCCACCGGCCCCGGGCACCCTCCCCCGTGCGCCGGGCCACCGAGTCTGCCGGGGGCCGAGCCGCCCGTCATCGGCCCTGTGCGCAAGGGAGTTGACCGAGAGCGCAATGCCGGGCCCGCGCGGCGCGGGCCTCAGCGGGCGGTGGTGCGGCAGACCGGGCGGGCCTCAGCGGGCCGTGGTGCCGCAGACCGGGCGGGCCTCAGCGGTCCGTGGTGGTGCCGCAGACCGGGTGGGCCGGTTCGTCGGGGAGATACGTGCCGCGCTCCACCCGGGTGAGGTCGCGGCCGACCGCGCGGCAGACGGCGGTGACGGCCGCCGCGGGGTCCGGCAGGTCAACGGCCCACAGCCGCACGGTCTGTTGCGGGTCGAGGACGAGGAGCGTGTGCGCGTCGGGGCCGAAGGCGAGGTCGGTTGCGGAGCGGGGCGCCGCCGTGAGGGTGGCCCGCACGTGTCCGGTGGCCACGTCCAGGAGGTGCACGGGCCCGTCCCAGTCGCCCGCCGCGACGGTCCGGCGGTCGGGGGTGAAGGCCACCGACGTCACGGGCGCGGTACGGCCGGTGGCCAGCGCGCGGGTGCGGCCGGTCGTCAGGTCGGCGAGCAGGACGTGGCCGTCCCAGGTGCCGACGGCGGCCGTGCGCCCGTCCGAGCTGAGCGCGACGCCCGAGTCCACCATGGGCATGCTGCCCGAACTGCCGTGCACAGGAGCGCCGTTGAGGATGGACCGGGTCTCCCCCGTGCCCAGGTCGACGAGCGCGACCGCGCCGTCCACGGTCTGCGCGGCCACGATCCGGCCGTCCGGGCCGAAGACGGGTCCCGTGCCGGGTGCGATCCACACGCGGAAGGTCGTACGGAAGCGGTGCGCGCGCACGTCCCACGGCCGCAACCGGCCGTCGTAGTCGGCGATGACGAGCGTACGGCCGTCGGGGCTGAACGCCAGGCCGCCCGCGTTCCCGACCGCCGCAAGGGTGGCGGTGACCTGCCCCGACACGGTGTCCCACAGCCGCACCGAGCCGTCGCCGTCCCAACTGGCCACCGCGCGACCGTCCTTGGTGACAGCGACCGCGACCGGCGGCGGTCCCGAGGACGGACCGGCCAGGACGCGCACATGTCCGGTGGCCGTGTCGCGCAGCCGGAGTCCGCCGTCCGTTCCGGCCAGTACGACGCCACCGCCGCCGAAGGCCGCCGCCGCGACGCCTGGCAGGACGGCGGGGCCGTTCGTCACGTCCCACAGCCGTACGGTGCGGTCCGCGCCCGCCGTCGCGAGGGTGCGGCCGTCGGGGCTGAAGGCGAGCGCGCGGACGGTGCCCGTGTGACCGGACAGCACCGCGCGGGCCCTGCCGGTGGCCACGTCCCAGATCCGTACCGTCCGGTCGTCGCCGCCGGTCGCGAGGGTGCGGCCGTCCGGGCTGAACGCCAGCGCGCCGACCTGGCCCGCGTGCCCGGACAGCACCGCGCGTACGCGGCCGGTCGCCGCGTCCCGGATCCGCACCTTGCCGTCGGCGAAGTCCCCCGTGGCCACGCTGCGGCCGTCCGGGCCGCACGCGAGGTCGAGGAAGTCCCCTCCGTCGTCCGGGACTTCGTGGGCCTGCGACCTGGCGGCGAAGTCGGCCAGCGGGCGGCCGGTCCGGGTGTCCCACTCGCGGATCCGCCCGGCGTCGGACATCGCCACGACGCGCCCGCCCGCGCAGAACGCCACCGGTCCCGGGATCTTCTCGCGGCTGGTGACGATCCGCCGGTCGCGGCCGGTCGCCACGTCCCACAGCCTGATCGCGCCGCCGCGGTCCGCGGTGACGGCGGTGCGGGCGTCGGGGCCGAGTTCCCAGTCCAGCGGCGGCTCAGGGCCGAGGGCCACGGTCCTGGCCGCCCGGCCGCCCTCGGCGGACACCGGGCGCAGGTCCAACTCCCCCTTCCAGCCGGTGATCGCGAGGGTGCGGCCGTCCGCGCCGTACGCCAGCGCGGTCGCGCCCGCGCTCGGGTGGCCTACCGTCGAGCGGACCCGGCCGCCCGCCGCGTCCCACTGGATCACCGTGCCCGCGCTGTCGCCGGTCGCGAGGGTGCGGCCGTCCGGGCTGAACGCCAGTGACTCCACGTCGTGTTCGCGGTCCGGCGGACGCAGGACGGCTTTGAGGGGCAGCGCTGCGGCGGCTTCGAGGCTGACCACCGCCTCGGTGGTGGGGCTCTCGCGGTACGCCTGGACGGCCAGCAGCGAGGCGAGTTCGGGGTCGGAGCCGACGAGCGCGTCCGACGTGGTGGCGAGCTGCCGCGACAGCGCGACCTGCCGGGCGGCGTCGGCGGCCCTGCGCTGCCGCTCGTTGCTTCGGCTCTGCGTCCACGCCGTCGCCCCGGCCGCCACGGCCAGGACGAGGAGTACGGACAGGGTCGCCGTCAACGCGCGGAGTCTGCGGGTGGTTCGGGCGGCGGCCTGTTCCTCGCGGCGGCGGGCGGCGGTGCTCGCGTCGAGGAACGCCCTTTCGGTGGGCGTCAGTTCGTCGGGTCCGCCGTTCGCCTCCGCCGCCGGGAACGCCTCCTCGGCCGGGAACGCCTCCTCGGCCGCCGCGAGCCGCGAGCCCCGGTACAACGCGCCCGGTTCGCGGTCGAGTTCGTGCCACATCACCGCCGCGTCGGTGAGCCGACGGTGCACGCGCAGCCGGGTCCGCTCGGCGTCGATCCAGGACCGCAGGCGTGGCCACGCCTGGATGAGGGCTTCATGGGCGAGGTCGACGGTCCCGTCGTCCACGGTGATCAGCCGGGCCCTGGCCAGCTCGTCCAGGACGACGGCCGTGTCGTCCGCGCCCAGGGCGAGTTCGGCGCGGGCCACCGGTCTGCGGGTGTCGGGGGTGCCGTCGCCCGGCATGACCAGGCGGAGCAGCACGCGGCGCGCGAGGGCCGCCTGCTCGGCGGTGAGCCGGTGGTAAAGGTCCTCCGCCGTACGGGAGATGGCGCCGTGCAGACCACCGGCCTCGTCGTACGCCCGCTCGGTCAGCGCCCGGCCGGCGCGCCGCCGCCACGTCTCCAGCAGCGCGTGCGACATCAACGGCAGCCCGCCCGGCTCCCCCACGACCTCCGCGACCACCCGTGCGGACAGCGCCCTCTCCACGATCAGCCCCGCGGCCTGCGCCGGCCGCACCACCGCCTCCCGCAACTCGTCCCGGTCCATCGGCCCCGCCAGCAGCGTCGCGTCCTGCAACGCCCCGATCAGCCGCGGATGCTCCGCGCACCGCCCCAGAAAGTCCGCCCGCACCGCGATCACCACCCGCGTCCGCCCCGCCGGATGCGCCGCGGCCAACAGCCGCTCAATGAACCCCTCCCGCTCCGCCGCGTCGGCGCACAGCGTGAACAGCTCCTCGAACTGATCCACAATCAGCCATGTATCCCCCCCGCCACCCTCCGCACCGGACCCCGCACCAACCCCCCGACCGCCCACCGGCCCAAGTCCCGGACCAGCCCCCCGACCGCCGGTCGCGCCGATCGCCGTACCAGCCGTGAAGCCAGCCGCGCCAGCGCCCTCCGGGCCGGACTCGGAGCCGGTCACATGCCCAGCCGCCGTACCGCCGGACGAGCCGGACCCCGCGTCAGCCGCGTACCCAGCCGCCGGACCAGCGGTGCCCGTCGCACGACCGACCGCCGGGCCAGGCTCCGGGCCGGACGCGTGCCCAGCCGCCCGACCGTCGGTCGAATCCGTCGCCGCACTCGCGGCCGAGGCCGTCGCGGGACCAGACGCGTGCCCGTCCGCCGGACCGGCCTCCGGGCCTCGCTCCGGATCGGCCGTCGTACCCGTCGCACGACCGCCCTCCAAGCCGGACGCCGGACCGGATGCGTGCCCGGCAGGGCGACCGCCCTCCGGGCTGGGCTCGGAGCCGATCACGTGCCCAGTCGCCGGACCACCCGCCACGCCAGGCCCCGGACCAGCCGCAAGCCCAGCCGCCCGACCGTCGGTCGAATCCGTCGCCGCACTCGCGGCCGAGGCCGTCGCGGGACCACCCTCCGGATCGGCCGACGTGCCCGTCGCACGACCGCCCGCCGGGCCGGGGGCCGGGATGCCCGCGGTGCTGGCCGCAGGGTCGTACGTGGAGCTCGCCGCAGGCGTCAGGTGGGGGGCGTGGTCGCGGAGCGGATGGGCGCCGGGGGTGAGGATGCGGAGGGCGGCGGGGCGGGTGGCGGGGTCGGCGACTTGCTGGAGGCGGGGGATGAGGCCGGCGCGCAGGAGGGAGGACTTGCCGCTGCCGGAGGGGCCGAAGACGGCGGTGAAGCGGCGGCGGGCGGTGAGTTCCAGCAGGCGGTCGGTGAGGCGGTCGCGGCCGAAGAAGATGTCGGCGTCGCCCGCTTCGAACCGGGCCAGGCCGCGGTAGGGCGCCGGGTCGTCGCCGTCCTCGGCGTCCCGCGGCCCCGCGGCCCGCGTGGCCGCCGCCCGCCAGCGCCGCTCCCAGTCGGCCGGATCGCCGCCGCACGCGCGGACGTACGCCAGGACCACCGGCAGCGTCGCCAACGTCTCGCCGGAGGCGGCCCGCGACAGCGTGCTCGCGCCGAAACCCGCGCCCCTGGCCATCGTCCGGTACGTCGGCTTGCCCGCCGCCTCCCGCAAGTCGCGCAGCTCGCGCGCCAGTTGGCGTACCGGGTCGTCGCCCGGCGCCATCTCCTTCTCCGGACGTCCCGACACCGCGCACTCCCCTCGACGGACAGAGCTGCCACGCTACGCAGACCCGCGCCCCACGGGGACGGCCACGGCCCGGAATTGCACTGGGTGCACACCGCTGCCGCATACCTCCCTGGCCGGGCACCGTCCTCCTCCCGTACGGCGCGCGGACGGCTCCGTAAACGTTGCCGGAAGCCTTGACAGGGGCTGGGGCAAGGCCGACTCTCGCGTGGAGAGAGCGCTCTCACGCAACCCCCCACACAAGGAGCAGGCATGTCGATGAGAGACAAGCGCTTGCGGAAACGGCTGGGCGTCGGATTAGTCGCCGTCAGCGCGATGGCCGCGGTGGCGCTGGCCGGTTCGCCGCAGGCCTCGGCGTCCGCGTCGGCGTCCGCCGTAGGAAAGGGCACCGTCTCCCCACAGACGGCGACCCGGACCGCGGCGGCACAAACGGCCGCACAACCGGCGGCGCAACAGGCCGCGCGACAGGCCGCACAACCGGCCGCCGTACAGCCGAACGCCGTCCCCGCCGCCCCGAGCGGCTTCACCACCACCTGGAGCGACGACTTCAACGGCGCCGCCAACACCGGCTTGGACACCGGGACATGGCGCTACGACGCCGGTGAGGGCTGGACCTTCGGGACCGGCGAGATCGAGACGATGACGAACAGCACGGCCAACGTCTACCAGGACGGCAACGGCCATCTGGTGCTCAAGGCACTGCACTCGGGCACGGACCCGAACACCGGCTGGACGTCGGGACGGGTCGAGACCCAGGCGGACGGCTTCGGCGCGCAGCCCGGCGGCGTGGTCCGGATGCAGGCGTCGATCCAGCAGCCGAACGTGACCACGGCCAACGGCGCGGGCTACTGGCCCGCGTTCTGGATGCTGGGGTCGCCGCTGCGCGTGGGCGTGCCGTGGCCGGGTTCCGGCGAGGTCGACATCCTGGAGGACATCAACGGCCGCAGCTCGGTGTTCGGCACCCTGCACTGCGGGACGAATCCGGGCGGCGCGTGCAACGAGTCCAGCGGCGTCGGCAGCGGTGAACGGGCCTGCTCCGGCTGCCAGACGGGCTATCACACGTACGCGGTGGAGATCGACCGCTCGACGTCACCCGAGCAGATCCGCTGGTACCTGGACGGCGCGAACTACTTCACGCTCAGCTCCAACCAGGTGGACGCCACGGCGTGGGCCAACGCCGTCGACCACAGCTTCTACATCATCTTCGACCTGGCGATCGGCGGCGGCTTCCCCGCCGCCTTCGGTGGCGGCCCCAACGCGGCCACGGTCAGCGGCGGTTCGCTGAACGTCGACTACGTGGCGGTCTACAACAAGGCCGCGCCCGGCAGCACCGGCACCAACATCGCCAAGGGTAAGCCGACCACGGCCTCCTCGACCGAGAGCGCGCAGTTCCCCGCGTCGAACGCGACCGACGGCGATGTCACCACCCGCTGGTCGAGCGGCTTCAGCGACCCGCAGTGGGTCCAGGTCGACCTCGGCCAGTCCTACAACCTCACGCACGCGAGTCTGGTCTGGGAGGCGGCGGCCGCATCCGCCTACCAGCTACAGACGTCGGCCAACGGCACGACCTGGACGACGGTCTACTCCAACAACAACAGTCCGGCCGACATCCAGGACACCGCACTGTCGGCCACGGCCCGCTACGTGCGGGTCTACGCGACCGCCAGAACATCCCAATACGGCGATTCGCTGTACGAGTTGGCGCTGTACGGCACACCGACGTCCGGCGGCGGCGACCCCGGCGGACCCGGCACGCCCACCCTGCTGTCGCAGGGGAAGACGGCCACGGCCTCGTCCAGTGAGAACGGCAGCTTCACGGCGGCGAGCGCGGTGGACGGCGACCCCGGCACCCGCTGGTCCAGCACCTTCAGCGACCCGCAGTGGCTCCAGGTCGACCTCGGCGCCAGCCACACCGTCAGCCAGGTCAAGCTCAACTGGGAGGCCGCGTACGCGACGGCGTACCGGATCCAGACCTCCGCGAACGGCACCACCTGGACGGACGTCTACTCCACGACCACCGGCACCGGCGGCAATCAGACGCTGAACGTCACCGGCACCGGACGGTACGTGCGGATGTACGGGACGGCGCGCGCCACGCAGTACGGCTACTCGCTCTGGGAGTTCCAGGTGCTCGGCACCTGACCCTCAGGACCACGTGAGCACGTGAGCACGTAAGCATCAAAGGCCGCCCCCGGTGCACGCGCCGGGGGCGGCCCGCGTACGAACAGCCTTACGCGTCACGGCACTTGCGCCAGCCGCAACGTCCTCGCTCCCGCCTTGAAGGACTCCTGCGCCGCAGTGCTGGACATGAACGTCCAGTCGGAGCCGCCGCCTTCGGCGTGGGTGTACTGGAACCAGATGAAGCCGATGACGTCATGGCGGCTCGCCAGCCACGGGAAGAGGCTGGCGATCCAGGGGGCCTTGCGCCCGCCCGGCTGAGCGCCGGTCTCGGTGATGAGCAGCGGCTTCGCGGTGAACGCGCGCAGGGCGTTCACCGACGGGTCGAGGAGTTCGCCCGCCGTGCGCTCGGCGACCCCGTAGGCGTCCAGGCCGACCCAGTCGACGTAACCGTCTCCCGGATAAAGGGACTTCAGGCTGATGTCGTCCGCGCCGCGCAGCGTGTTCGGGGCCCAGACCCAGATCACATTGGTGGCACCGGCCTGCTGGAAGATGTCGTGGACGTGCTTCCACGCGGCGACGTACTCACCGGGTCTGTTGCCGCCGTTGGGCTCGGCCCACGGGTACCAGTGGCCGTTCATCTCGTGGGCGAAGCGCAGCGCGATCGGGAAGCGGTTGGCTTTGACGGCCTCGGCGAAGGACCTGATGTACGGGTCGTGCGCACCGTCGATGATGGTGCGCAGCGCGTACGAGGGCTGCTCGGTGCCCTTCGCGGAGCCCGCCCACGGTTCCCAGGAGACGACGGGCACGGCGTGCTGGGCGTAGGCGGCGCGGACCGGGCCCGGGTCGAAGCCGCGGGTCCAATTGACGTAGTACTCCACCATGTTGGGCGTGACTCCGCCCGCGTCGCGGCCGACTCCGGCCAGGACGGCCGAATTCCAGGGCGCGTCGGGCTTGGCGACGCCGAAGTACGTGGTCCCGGCGAGCGGTCGGCGGATGGCGTCCTTGCCGGGCACGGCGGTCCGCGGCGGTCCCGGCGCGATGGTCGACACCCCGTCGCCGTCGGCCGCGCTGCTGTCGGCCGCTCGGTCGGCTCCCGCGCTACGGTCGCCGCCCCCGTCCCCGCCGTCACCCCAGGCGAGCGCGGCGACCCCGATCAGCAGCGCGAGGACCGCGGCGGGCACGACGTACTTCGCCCGCCTCCAGACCTGGCCGTAGAAGGGGCTGGACAGCCGCCCCGGCCAGTTGACGAGCGGACCTCCGCGCGTCCACCGGTCGCGTCTTCCCCCGAGCATGCTCCCCCGCCTCCGTCACCCGTTCCCCCGACGATTCCCTGAACGCCCCGCGCGCCCCGCCCCCGGCGCCCCGCCCCCTTCGGGCCCGGCCACGCCCGCGACCGGCCGAGTCGGCGCGCCCAACGCGTCCGCTACCGCGCCGACTTCCGCGGCAGCCGGTCGAACAGCGTAATCCGCAGGCCGCCCGCGAAGTCCTTCGCGGTGCCCGCCTTGTACTCGGTCTGGAGGAATCTCCCCTCGTCGGCCGTCATCCCCGCGTACGGCGTGCGCGGCGCGGTGGCCACCAGCCAGATCCGCTGGACGTCCTTGGTGCACACCACGGGCGCGGAGCACGGCTGTCCGGTGTACGTACCGTCCCGCTGCGGCGACACCGTCACGTACACCGCGTCCGGCGGGTCGGCCACGGCGCGCAGTTGGTACGCGGTGCCCCGCATCGCCTTGTCCAGCTCACCGCTGTAGACGACCCCGTCGCCGCCGCGCGTCTGCGTCCGCAGCCAGGCCGACGCCGCCTGGTAGTCGGGGAGTCCGGGCCGCGGGTCGGTGCGCAGGCCGTTGAAGGCCGGCAGCGAGACCGCGGCCACGGCGACGGCGGCGACCGCGCCGAGCACGATCTGCCGGGTCGCCGCCCCGCGCTCCCTGCCCGGCAGCAGCTTGGCCAGACCGCACACCCCGGCGCCCGCGAGCAGCGCGACGGCGGGCACGGTGAAGACGAAGTACGACGGCGTGAACAGGTTGCCGTAAGAGCGCAGTCCGAACAGCGCGACCGGCGGCAGCACCGCCCACACCAGCAGCGGTACGCCGTTCCTGCGGCCGAGCAGCACCCCGAGCAGCGCGAGGCCGCCCACCGCGAGGGCGGCGTGCTGCGAGCCGATCAGCTCCTGCGGCAGCCGCAGCAGCGCGTGCACGTCGGTGCCGCCCTGCGGGTCCTGGTGGTTCTGGCCGCGCGCCAGCATCAGCACCGCGAAGAGCGGCGCGACCGGCACCAGCGTCACCGCCAACCACGCCCCGGTGCGCTGGCGTTCGGTGGCCAGCGTGATCAGCAGATACGCCACCACGACCGTGGCCGCTACCGGGTGGAACAGCCCCGTGCACAGCATCCCGAACGCGTATCCGCCCCACCGGTCCGCCCCCACGTGGTCCAGCGCCCGGTACAGCAGCAGCGCCCCCGCCACCACCGACAGCGCCGCCAGCGCGAACGGCCGTGCCTCCTGAGCGAATCGGGTCGTCACCGGCAGCACCGCGAACACCAGCCCCGCGACCAGCCCGGTCGGCGCGTCGAACATCCGGCGGCCGAGCAGCGCCAGCAGTCCCGCCGTCACCGCCATCGCCACCACCGACGGCACCCGCAGCATCGCGGGCGAACTCCCGGCGACCGCGACCCAGATGTGCATCAGCACGTAGTACGGCGCCAGCACCACATCGGTGTTGTCCAGCAGCCGCCCGAGGTCCGACCACGACAGATGCGCCGCCCACCACGTCGCCGCCTCGTCCTCCCTGACCTGCGCCGCACCCACCCGGTACCCGCCGGCGACGAGCGTCACCAGCATCGGCGGCAGCATGATCGCGGCGCGGCCCATCCCGCGCCGCTTCTCCTCCTGGCGCTTCTCCTCCCGCCGGCGCGCCGCCCGCCCGCCCGGGGCCGGGCGGTCCCCGGTGCTGTCGTCCTGGATCTCCCACTCGCCTTGGCCGTGATGGGAGTTCCGCGGCTGCGGAATGATCGAGATGGGAATGGTGTCGGGGTGATCGGGGTGGGGATCCAGCACTTCCCGCTCGTTCATGGGGTGCTCCCGGAAGACGGGGAGGTGCCGGGTGAACCGCTCGGCGGCGCGCCCGGTGAAGGACCGGACGACGTCTTCGTCTGCCCGGTCGCCAGCCGCAGTGTGGCCAGACCGGCCTGGAACGCCTGCTGTTCGGCCTTGCTTGAGGTGAAGCGCCAGTTGGCGCGGGCGCCGGTGTCCCGGTCCTTCTGCATCCAGATGAAGCCGACGATGTCCGGATGGGCCTGGAGCCAGGGGAAGAAGGCCCGGACCCAGTTCAGTTGCTGCTTGTCGATCTGCGCGCCGGTCTCCATGATGATCAGCGGCTTGTCGGCGAAGGTCCGCACCTGTTTGACCGTCGCGCCGAAGGTGATCGCGGGGGTCTTCTCGCGCACGCCGTAGCCGGTCATGCCGATCCAGTCGACGTAGTCGTCGCCCGGGTAGTACGGCTGGAGTTTCACCTTCGGCTTCGGACGGATGATGTTCGGCGACCAGGTCCAGATCACATTGGTGGCCCCGGCCTTGTCGAACAGGTCGTGCACGTGTCGCCACGCCTGCACGTACTCGCCGGGCTTGTTGCCGTTCACCGCCTCCGACCAGGGGTACCAGCCGCCGTTCATCTCGTGCGCGAGGCGCAGCACCAGGGGCCACTTGGCGTCGGCGATGGCCGTGGCCGTACGGGTGATGTAGGCGTCGAACTTGCCGCTGATGATGTTGCCGAGCCGGAACTTGGGCTGATCGGTGTTCGTGTCGAGGATGACGCCGCCCGCCGGATTCTGCACCCCGCCCGCCCAGGGCTCCCAGGTCAGCACGGGGAGCGTGCCGTGCTCGTAGGCCGCCGTCATCGAGTACGGGTTGAACTCGTGCTCCCAGTCGAGGAAGAACGAGGCCATGGTCGGCCGGATGCCGCCGTCGTCGGTGGTGAACTCGTCCAGTTCCTTGGCGTCGTAGGGGGCCTTGACGGTGGCCGCGCCGAAGTAGATGCCGTCCGGCTTCATGAACTGCTGCTTGGTCGGCACGTTCGGGTCGCTCTTGCCCTTGAGCCGGTCCAGCAGTCCCGGGTTGCTCTTGCTGCCGCCGCCGAGTCCGGAGTAGCCGGTGCCCTCCGCGTTGGAGACGACTGCCATGTAGACGCCGTAGGACAGCGCGGAGAGCAGGACCGCGTTGACGGCCATCCAGATCCGCAGCCGGATGCCCGTGCCGCGGCTCCACCAGTGCGACGGCTTCTTGCGCCGTCGCTTGGCCTCCGCCCGGCTCCCGGACCGGTTGGCGGCCGGCCCGTTGTGGCTAGACACTCATCATCACCGACCCCCCGAGCATGAGGCCGCCGATCAGGTACGGCACCAGGACCAGGGCGCTGTGCGACTTCTCGCCCGCGAAGCTGTCGGCGCGGGTGCCCCAACTCGCGTTGTGCGCACAGCGGAAGAAGCCGAGCAGGCGCACGGGGAGCAGCAGCAGGGTGTTGATCACCATGAAGGTGGGCAGGAAGAGCAGGTCCTGCGGCCGGTAGGCGAAGTGCCGCCCGAAGCGGAACATCAGCGAGAACAGCGACATCACGGCGGCCAGCGCGAGGAGCAGCACCAGGGCCTTGGTGGGGTCGCCGGGCAGCGGCAGGTCCTGGTAGATGGTGGGCCGGCCCCGGTGGAAGGCGGCGATCAGCCAGGAGGCGAAGGTGCCGAGCAGCACGAAGGGGACCGCGACGTCGGCGAAGTAGAACAGCGCGAGCATCTTCGCGTTGCGCAGCATCCACGGCATCATCCGCAGCGTGTTGTACTGCGAGCCGCGCGCCCAGCGGTACTGCTGCTTGGCCAGCTTCTTCAACTGGAGCGGGGCGTCGGTGTAGACGAGCGACGTGGACTGGTAGACGGTCTTGTACCCGGCCTTGAGCGTGTAGTTGGTGAGCGTGCGGTCGTCGCTCACCTCCAGGAAGACGCCGAGGAACTTCTCGCCGAGGAAGGCGTCCATGCAGTCGAAGAGGATGTGGCTGCGGAAGGCGATGGTGCGGCCGGGCAGGCAGCCGACGGTGCCGAGCACGCTCATCGCGGGCATCGCGTACTGGCAGCGCACGCTCTCCAGCCAGTCCGCCCAGCGGGTGAGCACGGTGCGGCTCGGCTGGAGGATGCGCTGACGGGTCGTCACCCCGCCGACCTGGGGGTCGCGGAAGGGCTTGACCAGTTCGCTGAGGGTGTTGGCGGTCCAGATGGTGTCGGAGTCGACGAGTACGGCGATCTCGCCGCTGGACTCGGCCAGGCCGACCTTGAGCGCGTTGCGCTTGCCGGGGACGGGGGTCCACCGCCAGAACACGCCGAGGTCGTCGCAGATGTGCTCAAGCGCCTCGTTGCGGCGGCCGTTGATGACCACGATGATCTCGGTCGGCCGCTGGTCGATGATCCGGCCGACGACCTCGCGGAAGAGGTCCTCGGGCTCGTCCACCACCGGAATGATCACGGAGGTGGTGGTCTGGAACGGGCGCTTCCACGGCTTGTAGCGACGCGCGAGGACGACCTTGATCAGCCACAGCAACCAGATCAGCGCCATGAAGGCGGCGAAGGGGTACACCACCCCCTGGAGCCGCAACTCACGGATCTCCAGCAAGAACGCCAGCATGTCTTCCTTATCGCGCCGATTCCCCCGAGCCACATACAAGGCGGCGTGCCGCAGAGAGCGTAAGTGGTGACACGATTTTTATCATATGAACCTTAGCGTCCCTCACAGGATCACCTTGAGTAACGCCTCTGCCACGTACACAACGGCCCTGTCGCGTGAGCTGTGTTACACCCCGACGACAAGTCCGTTCCGCCCGGCGGCGAATTACCTGGACAAACGACCGGAGCGGTGAAATCCCGGTCACAGTCGTGTAGGTCCTGTGTCCATCGGACTGCTGTCACTGCCGTCCCGCCCGTGACTCACCCCGTCCCGCCGCCGTTTCGCGCCTCCGCGTTTCCGCGCCTGCCCGCCTCCCCACCTCCCCGCCTCCGCGCCTCCGCGGCCGTGCGGTCGTGCGGTCGTGCGGCCGTCCGGCCGTCGCACCGGTTCGGTGCGCGACGGCCCGGCCGACCCGGAGGCCCGGCTCGTGGAACCGGCCACGGCCGCACCGCCCGCACACCTAGAGACGACCATAGGTTCGTCTGATGAGATGCTTCCCGTGACGGTTCGCCGAGCAGAATGGCCGGGAATGAATGTGCTCACACGAGGGACGCGGCGGCGGCCCTTCCTGGTGAACGCCCTGGCAGGCGCGCTCGTGGGCGCCCTGCTGCTGCCGCTGGCCGCGTGCTCCTCCGGAGGCCAGGAGCGCATCGACGACTCCGGCAATCCCTCACAGTCCACGCCTTCCGGAACATCCGCCGCAGACCCCGTGACGCGCACCAAAACCCTGAGCAAGGCGGAGTATCTGCATCCGAAAGGCGTCTATTTCGGCGTCGCGACATTCCACGCGCCGGCATGGGCGACCACCGCGGCCGTGACCGTGGCGTCGGGGCGTCACCCGCGAATGCTGGAGTACTACCAGGGCTGGAACGAGGATTTCTCCGCCGCCGACGCCGAACTCAGTTACAAACAGGGCGCGGTGCCCTTGCTCACCTGGGAGCCGTTCGCCAAGTCACGGGCCGCCGACCAGCCGGAGTACTCGCTGAAGAAGATCGCGTCGGGGTCGTTCGACTCCTATGTGATCCGATTCGCGCGCCAGGTCAAAGCGGCGGGACAGCCGATCGCCCTGCGCTTCGCGCACGAGATGAACGGCGACTGGTACCCCTGGTCCGAGAAGAACAGCGGCAACTCGCGGGGCGACTACGTGAAGGCGTGGCGGCACATCCACGACCTCTTCCAGGCCGTGGGCGCGACCGAGGTGATCTGGGTCTGGAGCCCGAACGCGCTCCGCGGCGCCCGCGGCGTCCCGCTCAAGCCGCTCTACCCCGGCGACAGTTACGTCGACTGGATCGGTGTCGACGGCTACGGCTTCGGCGAGAAGACGGCCACCGAGGTGATCCAGCCCACGGTGGACGAGATCACGAAGTTCTCGCGCAAGCCGATCCTGCTGAGCGAGACCGGCAGTTCACCGGGACCGCAGCAACCCGGCTGGACCGCCGACCTCTTCCGCTGGATCAAGCGGACGCCCAATGTGATCGGCTTCGTGTGGTTCCAGCACAGCGTGGACGAAGGCGGCCAGTACGACTACCGCTTCGACGTCAATCCGCAGACCAAGGCCGCATTCCGGAAGGGACTTGATTCCCTCACCCTGAGCCCGTGGCCGGTCACTCCCGATGCGCCCCAATAAGGGGAGAAGACACCCCGCGTACATGTCTGACGCTATGATTCACCGAAATGAGTGACGGGAAAGGCGAACTCCTCCGGCCATGAGTACTCCCACGGGGCCCCCGGAAGATCCTCGCATACCGCACCAGAACGGTGCCGTACCGCAGGTCGACCGGCAGCAGACGCCACCTGCGCGGCAGACACCGCCCGTACAACCGGCGCAGCGGACGCAACCGGCGCGACCGGCACAACCGGGCTACGGCTTCCCCCCGACCCAGTTCTCGCAGCCGGTCCACCAGGGTTCTCCGTACGAGATCAGGCCCGGGGTTCCGCAGATCCCGCATCCGCAGCCGTATGTGCCCAACCCCAACGAGCCCGACTGGTCGGCGCTCGCGGACCAGCACGTGGCCGAGCAGCGAGCGCGCAAGAAGCGGATGCTGATCATCGCTGTCTCCGCCGTCGTGGTCCTCGCGCTGGCGGGCGGCGCCGCGCTGTTCCTGATGGGCGGGTCCAAGAAGGACGGCGACACCGTCGCCAAGGACGACAAGGACAAGCAGACGACCGCGCCGGCCGTCCAGCCGAGCGATGTCGCCAGCGATTCGCCGAGCACGGAACCGACCGGATCGCCGAGTGGATCACCGAGCGCCACCTCGACGCCCACGATGCAGGGCAAGGACCTCTTCTCCGACACGTCCACGCGGGTCAACGGCCAGACCTTCACGCGCAAGACCACCAGCCACGAAGCGCCGTGCTGGAAGGCCACCCGCAGCGGTCTCGGGCCGACGCTCGGGCCGAACAAGTGCGCCCAGGTCGTGCTCGCCACCTACACCTCGGCGAAGTCGTCGGTGACCGTCGGCGTGATGGTCTTCCCCAGCGCCAAGGAGGCGAACGCGGTGAACAGCGCCTTCAAGGGCGAACTGATCCCGCTCACCAACAAGTCGGGTATCCCGAACTTCTGCGAGAAGGTCGCGTGCGCGGTGACCCACGCCGTCCACGACCGCTACCTTTACACGACGATCGCCGGTCCCAACAACGGCACCGCGGGCGTCAAGGACGACGACGCGATCGCCGCCGGCCAGGGCATCGCCGGCTACACCCTGACCCGGCTGACCGAACTGGACTGACCCGCAGGGGTCGTTGACGCCACGCGACCGCGCCTTGTGAGCCCGTGACCCGTAACAGGGTCACGGGCTCACGTCGGTTCTTCGCCGATGCGGCGCAACAGGGCGAGGAGGGTGGCGCGTTCGGTGTCGTCGAGGGCGGAGAAGGCGGAGGAGAGGACGTCGTCGGCGATGCGGTGGCCGGCGGAGAGGAGGGCTTCGCCGGCGGGGGTGAGGTGGTGTTCGATGCGGCGGCCACGGCCGGGGCGGCGGTCGATGAGGTGGCGGTCGGCGAGGCGGGTGGCGAGGGTGCCGAAGGACTGCTCGGTCTGGAAGGTCGCGGCGGCGAGGTCGCGGGCCGAGGCGCCGGGCGTGCGGGCGACGGCGCGCAGGGCGTCCCACTGGGCGAGGGTGGTGCCGACGGTGGCCAGGCGACTGTCGAGGGCGCGGTGCTGGCGGTACTGCGCCTGCTTGACGGCTCGTCCGAGGAGCTGGAGTTCAACGGGCATGGGCACAGCCTAACACTCCAACTAAGCTTGCTTATATAAATATCCTTAGTTACAGTCGACGGTATGACGACCCCATCGCAGCTCACCGTTGCCGAGACCGGCCCCGCCGACCCGGAGACCGATGCCGCCGCCGCCCGCCCCGTACTGCTGCTGCACGGCGGCGGAGGCCCCTTCACCGTCGCGGGCCTCGGCGCCCACCTCGCCCGTACCGCGCGTGTCCTCACCCCGACCCTCCCCGGCTGGGACGGCACGCCCCGGCCCGAGGCGTACGACGGTGTGGACGACCTCGCCGTGGCGTACCTGGAGCTGCTTCGGGAGCGCGGGCTGCGTGACGTCCTGGTGGTCGGCTCCTCGCTCGGCGGCTGGATCGCGGCCGAGATGGCGGTACGGGACGGCGCGGGCCTGATCACCGGGCTCGTCCTGATCGACGCGGCCGGAGTGCTGGTCGAGGGCGAGCCGATGACGGACTTCTTCGCGCTCGACGCGCGGGGCGTGGCCGAGCACTCCTTCCACGACCCCGACCGCTTCTTCGTGGACCCCGCCACCCTCCCGGCCGGTCAACTGGCCGCGCGCCAGGCGAACATGGCCACCATGCGGATCATCGCGGGCGACCCGTACATGCACACGCCCGGCCTGCGCGAACGGCTCGCCGACGTCCGCGTCCCGACCCTCGTCCTCTGGGGCGAGAGCGACCGCGTCTTCACCCCGGGGTACGGGGCCGCGTACGCCGCCGCCTTCGCCGACGCGCGCTTCGAGGTCGTCCCGAAGGCGGGCCACCTCCCGCAGATCGAGCAGCCGGAGGCGACCTTCGCGGCGATCGACGCCTACCGCGCCCGCTAGGCCCGGCACCCGGCAGAAGAACCGCCCAGGGGCCGCGCCCCAAAACCATCGGCGCCCCCCACGGCAGAGGAACCGTCCTCGCGGCGCGGGGGAGGGTCACTCGTCCACGACGACGACCCGCAGGAGCGAGAGGCGGGCCTCGTCCGCGAGGACGTGAATTTCGGCGACGCGCCCGGATGGGCTGACGGTGAGGGCGAAGACGGCGCGGGCCCGGCCGTCGTGCATCCAGGCGAGCTGGGGGACGCCGTCGACGAGGACGCGGCGAGCCCCCTTGGCCCGGGTGAGGAAGGTGGTGGCGACGGCGGCGGCGCCGCGGACGGAGGTGGCGCCGGACAGGGCGGCGGCGGGATCGGCCCGGAGCACGACATCGGGGTCGAGGAGTTCGAGGAGCGCCTCGAAGTCCCCGCCGCGGGAGGCCGCGAGGAAGGCGTCGACCACGGCGCGGCGCCGTACCGCGGAGCGCTCCTCGTCGACGACGGCGACCCCCTGCACCCGGCGCCGGGCGCGACTGGCGAGCTGACGGGTGGCCGCGGGCGAGCGCTCCACGATCGGCGCGATCTCGTCGAAGGGAACGGCGAACATGTCGTGCAGGACGAAGGCGAGCCGTTCCGCGGGACCGAGCGTGTCGAGGACGACGAGCAGGGCGAGCCCGACCGAATCGGCGAGCAGCGCCTGCTGCTCCGGGTCGGTGTCCTCGGCCGCGGCGGCGCGCGTGACCGGGCCTCCCGAGGGCGTCTCCAGCGGCTCCTCGCGGCGGCTGCCGCGCGAGCGCAGCATGCTCAGCGACACCCGGGCCACCACCGTGGTCAGCCACCCGGCGAGATTGTCGACCTCGTCGGCGTCGATCCGGCTCAGCCGCAGCCAGGTCTCCTGCACCGCGTCGTCCGCCTCGCCGGTGGAGCCGAGCACCCGGTACGCCACCGCGCGCAACCGGCCGCGCTGCTCCTCGAAACGCGCCGCCAGGAACTCGTACTCGTCCATCGGGCCACCCACCTCCGTCACCTCGTCGTCGTGGCAGTGACCCGCCGGACGGGCCCGATGTGACACCTGGCGGTACCGCCACGCACCGTACAGACGCTTTTACTGGGCGGAACGGCCCCCTGCCGTCACCCGGAAGAGTGGTCTCGGTGCCCGTACGGAGGACGGGACCAATCCGGATGAGCCGCCGCCACGAACCTGTCGCAGGAGTGCCCTCACAAGAGCGGGCACCGTGAGAGATGGGGCGTGATGGGCGTAGAGCGCATCGACACCCGGCTGCTCGAAGAACTGACGGAGCAGTCACAAGACCTGAACAGTGACGCCTTGCGGATCACCGCGAGCGCGCTGGACGACTTCCGCGCGGCGGCACAGCCCGCGCCGGCGTCCTCGCGCCGCTGGTGGCACCGCGGCGGAGCGGTCGCCGGAGTGGCGGGCGCCGCCGCTCTGCTGCACACCTCGCGGGTCGCCGCGGCCTCCTCCAGCGACGACATCATGGCGCTGCAGACGGCGGCGTCGATCGAGAACCTGGCGATCAGCGTCTACCAGACGGCCGCGGGACTGCCGTTCATCAAGGACGGCAACAAGACGATCGCGGCGTTCATCGCCAAGACGACCACGCAGCACCAGGCGCACGCGAAGGCGTTCAACTCCGCCGCCACCCAGGCGGGCGGCAAGGCGCAGGACCAGCCGGACCCGAAGTACGCGGCCGTGGTCAAGCAGGCGCTGCCGTCGATCAAGACCCCCGCGGACGTCGTGAAGCTGGCGATCACGCTGGAGGACGTCGCGGCCCAGACGTACACGAAGAACGTCAGCCAGGTCAGCAACGGCGACCTGCGCAAGCTCTTCGCCTCCGTCGCGCCCGTCGAGGCCCAGCACCGCGCGACGCTGCTGGCCGTACAGGCGCTGCTCGCCGGGAACATGGGCGACCTGATCGCCATCCCGACGGACGTCGCCAAGCTGCCCGCCGCGGCAGGCAGCGTCGGCTTCCCCAACGCCTTCTACCCGACCAAGAACGCTTCACCGATCTCTGAGGGGGCCGTGAAGTGACCACCGCACGCGACGGCTGGGAGCTGCAGATCAGCGAGCGCGAGCTCGCCCGTCTCACCCAGGACATGGAAGAGGCCCACCGCGACACGCTGCCCGCGATGCGTGCGGCGGCCGCGGACCTCGCAGCGGAACAGCGCGACAAGGCACAAAGCGACCGGCGCGGCGGGGTGGCCGACGCCTCCCGGCGGCGTTTCCTGCTCGGCGCCGGCGGGGTGGCGGCGGCGTTCGCGCTCGCGGCGTGCTCCAGCAGCGACAAGAAGACCTCCGCGGACTCCGCGACCGGTGCGCCCGGCGGCTCGCCGACCGCCTCGGCGTCGGCGTCCGGGAGCAGCCAGTACACCGGTGACCTGAAGGTCGTCGCGCTGGCGACGGCGCTGGAGAACCAGGCCGTCGGCGCCTACAAGGCGACGCTGGAGGCGGCCAAGGCGGGCAAGCTCGGTACGGTGCCGCCGGCCGTCGCCACCTTCGTGACGACCGCGATGGCTCAGCACGCGGACCACGCGAAGGCGTGGAACGCGGTACTCACGGGTGCGGGCAAGCCCGCCATCACCAATGTGCCGCTGTCCAACCAGGCCGCCACCCTCAAGGCGCTCGGCGAGGCGAAGACCTACGGCGCCGTCGCCAAGCTGGCCCTGCAACTGGAGGACCAGGCCGCGCAGACGTATCTCTTCGCGACCTACAACGTCACCAGCCCCGCCGGGATCGCGACCGCCGCGACCATCGCGCCGGTCGAGGCGCAGCACGCCGCGATCCTCAACTTCGTCCTGGGCCAGTACCCGGTCCCCGACGACTTCCTGCCCGTGGACAAGGCGGCCAGCCCGACCCTGCTCACCGTCTGACCCCACCTGTACGGGACGGCCCGCACCCCCACACGGGCCGTCCCGTGCCTCGCCCGAATTCCGAAGGGAAAAGCCCGAGTTGATCGTCACCCGGCTCCACGCACGCACCGCTCCCGTCCCCGTACGCGTGCCTTCGCGCGTCCCCGTACGCGTACGCCGTGCGCCGTTGCTGGCCGCCGCCTGCGCCGCGCTGGCCCTGACCGGTTGCTCCAGCTCGGGTTCGAGCGGCGGTAGCGGTACGAGTACGTCGGCGGCTGCCACGTCGGCGTCCTCGTCCGCGTCGAGTTCCGCGTCGAGTTCCGCGTCGGCCTCCAGCGGCGGTGGCGCGGACACCATCGTCATCCAGAACTTCGCCTTCACGCCCGCGTCGCTGACGGTCGCGGCCGGCGCCACCGTGACGGTCACCAACAAGGACTCGACGGCGCACACGGTCACCTCGGTCAAGAGCGGCCAGTTCAACACCAACGACATCGCGCCGGGCAAGACGGTGACCTTCAAGGCCCCCTCGGCCAAGGGCACGTACGACTACATCTGCACGATCCACCAGTTCATGAAGGGCACGCTCACCGTGAACTGACGCGCCGTCGGATCACCGCGCGTTCCGCTCCCCCCACCGTGGCCGTACGACCCGTACGCGCCGTACGAGGAAACGAGGATCCGTCATGCCGTCAGCCGGGGTCAGCTCCACCGGCCGAGCGCTCGACCTGGCGGCACGCCTCGTCGCCGCCGCCGGGCTCGCCGTGGACGCCTATGTGCACGCCAAGCTCGCCGACCAGTACGACGCGGTGTCCGCCGACATCAGCCAGGGCACCCTCTTCCGGATCGAGGCGGGCATGGCGTCGTTCGCGGCCCTGCTCATCCTGGTCTGGCGCCGCCCGCTCAGCGCCGCCCTGGCCTGGCTGGTCGCCGCGGGCGGCCTCTTCGCCCTGATGCTCTACCGCTATGTGGACGTCGGCGCGCACGGCCCGTTCCCCAACATGTACGAGCCGGTCTGGTTCTACGACAAGAAGCTCGCCGTGTGGTCCCAGATCGTCACGATCGTCATGGCGACCGGCCTGCTCATCCACTGGTACGTCACCCGCGTCACCCGCCGCCGCGACGCGTCCACGCTGCGCTAGGAACACCCCTCAACGACGAACTGCCCGATCCGGCCGGTGCGGCCGGGTCGGGCAGTTCGCTGTGCGGTGCGGTGGAGCAGATCAGCCGTGGGGGGCGGATCAGCCGTTGTGCACGCCGTTGCCGGACAGGACCGGGATCTGGTCCAGGATGTGCGAGGCGGGCTCGTCACCCTTGATCTGGCTGCTGTTCTCGGCGCACTGCTGGTTCTGCGGGGAGGCCAGGACGTTGATGTCCTGGACCGTGACCGGCACGAGGCCCACGAGGGAGCCGACGTTGGCCTTGACCGGGACGCCGAGGCAGGGCTTGTTCAGGGTGCCCTGGACGAGGCCGATCTGCGGGCTCTGGGTGCCGCCGGTGTGGGTGTTGCCGTAGCTCTGCTCGGCGCCGTTGCCGTTCACCGTGGTCGTGCCCTGGTCGTCGCCGAGGGCCATGGCCTGCGGGGCGGCGGTGACGCCGACAGCAACAACCGAGGCGGCGAGCGCAGCGCCGGCCAGCATCTTCTTGATCATCTGAAATCCCTTTTTGGTGCTCGATTGCACGGTTCTGGAGCGATCTGATCAACCGCTCACGTGGGGTTTGGTTCCGGCGATTCACTCCGATGGCGGAGTGCTGCCGCGAGGATGGCCGAAGCCGACGCGCGGCAGGTGAGGGGAGCCGGGGCCGGGTCAGCGGCCGAGCGGGAGTCCGCCCAGCAGCGAGGCACCGGGCACCGCACCGGTCACGGTGGAGGTGGCGGCATCCTTGGTGGCGGAGGTGGCCTGGCCGAGGAGCGCGTCGGTCGAGGTCTCACCGCGCAGGCGGTCGGCGGCGGCGCTGACCGTCCGGAGCGCGGAGTCGACCTTGAGGCCGTCACTGAGCTGCTGCAGCGGCTGCTCGTTCAGGGCCTGCTCGACACCGCCGTTGATGCTGGTGGGCATCGTGGCCGCGGTGGGCATCTCGGGCGCCGTCATACCGTCGGCGAAGGCAGGCGCGGCGACGCCGACCGCCATCATCGATCCGGCCACGACTGCTGCGACCTTCGAGTACTTCATTGCCACCCTTTCAGTGCCGGTGTCTGTCGGCATGGTCAACGACCGCGGATAGCAACGGAAACGAGGAGTAAACCGGCCTCTCGACAATCACCCGAACGTGAGAGCCGCCTCGCCCAATTCTCGTATTAATTCCGTTGCCCAGGGTTACGAATACGTGCGGCGAATACGGGCCATGGAGGCCGCGTGGGCGCCCGACGCGGCGTGCGCGCCGTGGGCGGCGGCGTGCGCGACCCGCGGTCCGCGCCCGCGGCGGTAGAGCATGGCGCCGCCGAGCAGCAGCGCGGCGCTGGTCGCCCCGGCCGCCCCGAACTCGCCGCCGGCGACGCCGGTCTCAGCGAGCGACTGCTGGTCAACCCCGTCCAGGACGGCGGGGACCGCGTGGTTCGGCTCGGGAGCCGGCGGAAGCCTCCGGACGTCGACCGTCGGATCGGTGTGCACCGAACTGGTGTCGGTGCCGGTGACCGCGTGCGCGCCCGTGCCGTCGTTGTCGCAGGAATTCCCGGACACCGCATTCAGCAGCGCCAGGGGGTCCACGGTGTTTCCGCACACATTGAGCGGAACGTCGACCGGAATTTGCACCGAGTTCCCTGAGGCCACGCCCGCGGAGCCCTGGGTGCCCGACGAATGGGCGGAGGAGGGGGCGCCGGAAGCGGTGTGGTGGTGGGAATGCGATTCGTTGGAGCAGTGGTTGCCCAGCGCGGCGTTGTCGGCTCCCACGACGTTCACGCTGTTCCCGCACGCGTTCAGCGGGACGTCGACCGGTGCCTCGACGCTGTTGCCCGACAGCAGGCCGGGTGAGTTGGACGCACCGCCCTGCGCGTCGGAATCCGCGTTGGCGTACCCCCCGGTGGCCGCGAGGATGCTGCTGGCGGCGGCGACGGTGAGCAGGCTCCGGCTCAAGATGTGTCGCATCGACTTCTTTTCTCCGCTCGGTTCTTCGGCTGCGCCGAATACGTCCCGCGGCCGTCCCGTGCCCATCCCGTAAGACGGACCGCCCCGGAGCGCGACGCACACGCTCCGGGGCGGTCCGGGATCAGAACCTGACGGCCTGACAGGACGACGTCACTTCACTTCGTCACTTGTTGACGCAGGTGTTGCCGAACGCGGGGTTCAGCAGACCGATGACGTTGACGGTGTTGCCGCACACGTTCACGGGGATGTGAATCGGCACCTGGATGCTGTTGCCGGACAGGACGCCCGGGGAGTGCGAGGTGATGCCACTGGCGTCGGAGTCGGCGAACGCGGGGGCCGCGACACCCACAGCCATGAGCGTTCCGGCAGCGACCGCCGCGACCTTCGAGTACTTCACGTTGAGCTCCCTTTCCGGAGCGGTGTCTGGCACCAGCACGTCCTTCGTACGGGCCGGACACAGGAAATCCGCGTCCGTGAACACCACTACCGACCGGGCTAACGACGGGTGCCGACCGTAAGCAACTCCCCAGCGTGCGGCGCCTTCCATCATCCACTCGAATGGCTCGGCTTTTTCCGCCCGGAGCGGAAACCCCGAGGCGGAAGGCGCGGGGCGGAAACCCGGCGCGGAAACCCGGCGCGGAAAACGCGTACGGCCCCGGCCGTCGACGGAAAGTCGACGGCCGGGGCCGTACGGAGCCAGGGGAATGGCTCAGTGGTTGGCGGCACCGTTGCCGGACAGCACCGGGATGTTGTCCAGGATGTGCGACAGCGGCTCGTCGCCCTTGGCCTGGGTGGAGTTCTCGGTGCACTGCTGGTTCTGCGGCGACGACAGGACGTTGATGTCCTGGACGGTGACCGGCACGACGCCGACCAGCGAGCCGACGTTGCCCTTGAGCGGCAGCGCGAGGCAGGGCTTGTTGAGCGAGCCCTGGACCAGCGCGAACGACGGGCTCATGTAACCGCTGGTGTACGTGTTGCCGTAGCTCTGCTCGGAACCGTTGCCGTTGGCGGTGGTGGTTCCGTGGTCGTCACCGATGGCCATCGCGGAGGGGGCCACCGACGCCGAGACGCCCGCGATGGAGACGGCGACGGCGGCCGTGGCGAGGAACTTCTTGATCACGGTTGGTCCTTCTTGGGTGAGATTGCCCTGTACATGGGTCTACATGGGTCGCACTGACCAACCGGCTCCCAGGCGATTAGTAATGATGTTTCACCCGAATGGATAGAACCCCCGGAGGCCGGGCGCCAGGGCGTATCGGAAGGGTGACGGCGGTGACGTGGGTTGACGTCTCGTCAACACCGGTCATGTGATCGTCATAAGACATTCGTCCTGCTCGGCGGGCCGCGCGCCTTACGTGAATCGTGCGCCGAGGTCTGCGACCGTGCATTCCTGTTTCACGAGGATTACCTGACAGGCACGGGATTCGTTGACTCCACGCAGCCCGCTCGAACGCGCGGGCGCGCACATGACACGCAGCAAACCCATCGGCTTCTCCTCGGCCCCGGTCGGTCCACCGGAGACGGTCACGGAGATGGTCACGGACAGAGAGACGGCGCGCGATGCCGCAACACCAGTACGAACTCGCCGGGCTGACGGTGCTCCATGTGACCCAGCCCGTCGAGGGCGGAGTCGCCCGCGTCGTCACGGACCTGGTCCGGGCCCAGCTCGACGGCGGTACGCGCGCGGTGGTGGCCTGTCCGCCGCACGGCGCGCTCCCCGAGGCCGTCACGGCGGCCGGCGGCCACGTCGTACGGTGGCCGGCCGGCCGCTCGCCGGGGCCCGGCCTGCCGCGCGAGGTCCGTACCGTCGCCCGGCTGATCCGCGCCGTCCGCCCCGACCTGCTGCACGTCCACAGCGCCAAGGCCGGGCTCGCGGTACGGCTGGCCGTACGCGGCGGCCTGCCGACCGTCTTCCAGCCGCACGCCTGGTCGTTCGACGCCGTCACGGGACCGACCGCGCGGGCCGCGCTGCGCTGGGAGCGGTACGCCGCCCGCTGGGCCGACCGGGTGCTGTGCGTCAGCGACGCGGAGCGGCGCGCGGGACAGGACGCGGGGGTACGGGGTACGTGGGCGGTCGTGCCGAACGGCGTGGATCTCACGCACTTCACGCCCACCGCGGACGTCGGTTCGGCGCGGGCCGCGCTGCCCGCGCTGTCGGACCTCGGGCCCGACACCCCGCTGGTCGTGTGCGTCGGCAGGCTCTGCACGCAGAAGGGCCAGGACGTGCTGCTCAGGGCGTGGCCCCGGGTCAGCGAGCGGCTGCCGGACGCCCGTCTCGTGCTCGTCGGCGAAGGCCCCGCGCTGCGGCCGCTGCTGCGGGACGCGCCGCCCGGTGTGCTGTTCGCCGGGAGCACCGTGGACACCGCGCCCTGGTACCGCGCGGCCGACGTCGTCGTCCTGCCGTCCCGCTGGGAGGGGATGGCGCTCGCGCCCCTGGAGGCGATGGCCTGCGGACGGCCGGTCGTCCAGACCGACGTCAGCGGCGCCCGCGAGAGCGTGCCGCCCGCCGACGCCGCCGGTTCCGTCGTCCCGGCCGAGGACGAACGCGCCCTCGCCGACGCCATGCTGAGGCTCCTCACCGATCCGGTACGGCGCGCCGACGCCGGTCACCGCGCGCTCGCGCACGTCCGCGAACGGCACGACGTACGAAGAACCGCTGCCGCCGTCGCCGACCTCTACCGCGACGTCCTCGCGCTGCCCCAGCCGGGCCGCCCCACCGAGAGGGTCACCCGATGACGTGGGAGAGCGCGCGCGTGCCGCCGCCCACCCCCACCGGCCGCCCCCTCCCCTCAGGAGGCCGCCCCGCCGACCGCGCACCCGCGCCAGGGGGCCGTACGCCCGACCGCGGAGGCAGTACGCCCGACCGCGCGCCCACGTCCGGAGGCGGTGCAGCCACACCCGGGGCCCGTACGGCCGACCGCGAACCCGCGTCCGGAGGCGGTACGCCCGACCGCGCGCCCGCGTCGGGAAGCCGCCCCGCCGACCGCGCACCCGCACCCGGGGCCCGTACGTCCGACCGCGCACCCGCACCCGCGGCCCGTACGGCCGACCGCGCGCCCGCGAGCGGGGGCCGTGGCGAGCGCGTGCTGGGCGTCGTCGGCCAGGCCGCGGAGAACACCACGGCGACGCCCGGCCAGGGCGGTGACCGCGCCCAAGGGGGCGGGCCAGAACCGGCGCCCGCGCGCGCCGCCGACCGCAGGCTCAGCTTCGCGCTCGCCCCGGCCTCCGACACCGCGTCCAGCACGCCCCCGAGGTGGGGCGGCGACCGCAGCCTCCGCTTCACCCTCGGCCCACGCCCCGAGTCCACGACCCCCGCGACTGCCACCCGCGCCCCGGAACGCCCCCGCGCCGTCACGCGCGGCCAGGAGCCGGAAGCCGCTGCGGGCCCGGCGCCCGGGCGGGCCGTGGACCGGGGGGTCGGTGTCGCGCTGGACACGGGGCCCGGGACCGGCTCAGCCGGGCGGGGCAACGGGCAGGCGGCTGAGGCGTCCTCGGCCGGGCGGGTGCTCGGGGTGGTCGTGGGGCAGGGCGGCGACGGCGGAGGGCGGGCTCCCGTGTTGGCGTCGCGGCAGACGCCCGCGTCGGCACCGCGGCAGACGCCCGCGACGGTGTCCCGACCGCGGCACCGGGCGTTTCGGCAGCGGGTGGCGGGGCCGCTGGTGGCGGCGGACTGCGCGGCGGCGCTGATGGGCGCGTTCGCGGTGCGGGCGGATGTGGGGCCGCTGCTGCTGGCGCCGCTGCTCGGGTGCCTGGTCCCGGCGCTGCGCAGGGCGCGGCTGTACCGGCCGGGGTTCGCGCCGACGGCGTCGGACGAGGTGCCGGCGCTGGCGCTGTGCGCGACGCTGGCGTGGGGCCTGGTGGCCGTGACGGCCGCGGCGACCGCGCCCGAAAGCGCCCTCGGATGGGGCGAGTTGCTGACGGCGCTCGTGCTGACCGTGCTCGGCCAGTGGGTGCTGCGCGGGGTCGTGCACGGCGCGCGGCGCCGGTACGCGCGACTGCACCCCGGATCGACGCTGATCGTGGGCGGCGACGGGTCCGTACGCGAGGTCGCCGCCGTGCTGCACGCGCATCCCGAGTACGGGATGCACCCGGTGGGCATCGCGGCCACCGGCCAGGTGCCGGGGCAGGAGCAGGGCCCGGGGCCCGGACACGGCACCGCGCCCGACGACTTCCCCTTGCCGGTGCTGACCGGCCACGGCGACATCACGCGCGCGGTGATCCAGAACTCGGTGCGGTACGCGGTCGTCGCGGGACCGCAGCCGCTCGACGCGCGTACGACCGCGACGGTACGGCTGCTGGCCGCGCAGGGCGCCTGCGTCTGGCAGGTCACCGCGGGTCCCGGCCCCGGCGACGGCCAGGCGGCCCCCGGCCACCTGTGGGGCTTCGCGTGCCGCCGCCTCGACCCGTATCCGCCCGCGCCGCCCGGCCGTTGGGGCAAGCGCGCCCTCGACATCGTGCTCGCCTCGGCCGCCCTGCTGGCGCTCGCGCCGGTCCTCGCGGGCTGCGGCCTCGCGGTACGGCTGACCGACGGCCCCGGTGTGCTGTTCCGGCAGGAGCGCATCGGCCTGGGCGGACGCCCGTTCACGCTCCTGAAGTTCCGTACGCTGCGGCCGGCCGACCCCGGCGAGTCCGCGACGCGCTGGAGCATCGCGCACGACCGCCGGGTGAGCCCGGTCGGCCGACTGCTGCGGCGCACCTCGCTCGACGAGCTGCCGCAGTTCTGGAACGTGCTGCGCGGCGACATGAGCCTGGTCGGACCGCGCCCCGAACGCCCTTATTTCGTGGAGCAGTTCAGCCAGACCCACCCCGGCTACCAGGACCGGCACCGGATGCCGGTCGGCATCACCGGGCTCGCCCAGGTGCACGGGCTGCGCGGCGACACCTCGATCGCCGACCGCGCGCGGTTCGACAACCACTACATCGACAGCTGGTCGCTCTGGCAGGACGTCAGAATCCTCGCCCGCACGGCGACTTCGCTCTTCCGGTTCGGTGGGAGCTGAATCATGGCCACGATCGCCACGCCCGCGCCCGCGCGAAACACGGCGCCCGCGCACAGAGCCGAACCCGCCCCTCGTATCCCCCCGGGCCTCGCCCGATACCGCTGGCTGGCACCGCTGTTGCCCGCCCTGGCGACCGTGCTGCTGCTCGCGGCGCCGGTCAGCACGGGCGACGTCAGCACCTCGGGCAAGGTCACCCCGGCCGACGCCGCGTCCGCCGTACTCATCCTGACCGTCGCCGTACGGCTGCTGCGCGACCGGGCACGGCCGCTGACCGCGACCGCCGCGGTGGTGCTGGGCGCGCCCGTCGTCGGCTTCGCGCTGTCCGCGATGACCTCGGTCGACCCGGCGGCCGGACTCGCCGGATTCCTGCGCTACGCCCAGGTGTTCGTCCTGGTGCCCGCCTCGCTGGTGCTGCTGCTGCGCGACCGGCGGGACTTCGCGGTGGTGGCGGGAGCCGTCGTCGCGGTCGCCCTCGTCCAGGGCGCGATCGGCGTGTGGCAGTACGCGACCGCGACCGGCGCCTCCTACATGGGCGAGGACATCAGGGCGGTCGGCACCTTCGGCCCCTCGGACATCATGGGGATGGCGACGGTCGTCGCGTACGGCCTGGTCATCGCCACCGGCTGCGCGCTCGTACCGGCCGCGGCGGGCGCGCCCCGCTGGCTGCGCCCCGCCGCGCTGGCCTGCGCGGCGGCGCTGCTCGTACCGCTGGCGGTGTCCTTCAGCCGCGGTACGTGGATCGCCACGGCCGTCACGTGCGCGGCGATGATCGTGCTGTCGGGGCGGCGTCAGGCGCTGCGCGTCTTCGGCGTACTGACCGCCTCCGCCGTGCTGTTGGTCGGCGGGCTCGGCGTGGGCTCGCAGATGATCGGGCAGCGGGTCAGCAGCATCACGCAGGTCACCGCGGACCCGGACCCCTCGGTCACCGACCGGTACACGCTGTGGGCCGCCGCCGTCAGCATGTGGCGCCAGCACCCGGCGACCGGCGTCGGCCTCAAGCGCTTCCCCGACGAGCGCGACGGGCACGCCTCGCTCGCGCTGTCGTCGGGCAGCGACACGGCGGGGGCCGGGCAGCGCTTCACCCGTGAACCGCTGCTGTCGCCGCACAACATGTATCTGCTCGCGCTCAGCGAGCAGGGTCTGATCGGCTTCGCTCTCCTCGTCGGCGGCTGGGCCGCCTTCCTCACCCGCGGCACCGACCGTCTGCTGCGCGCCCGCCGCGCGGGCAACCGCGCACCGGGCGCCGCCGCGAGCGGACTGGCCGCCGTCGGGCTGCTGATCTGGCAGTGCGTCGACTTCCTCTACGCGGACATCGGCGGGCCCTCCACCGTGCTGACCGCGGTGCTGCTCGGCCTGACGGCCTGGTGGGCGCTGTCGCCCGCGGCGGACGCCGCTGCCGGTGCTGACCTCGGCGCCGACGCCACGGACGGCCGCCGCCGATGACCGCGAGTGCGGCGACCGCCGCCCACGAGGACGACGCGCCGACCGGCCGTACGCTCCGGGCCCCGGACCCGGCTCCTGGCGACGGCGACGCCAACGGCAACGGAAGCGGCACCGGCACCGGAAGCGGCACCAGAAGCGGCGTCGACACCGGCGTCGAATCCGGCCCGAGCTCCGGCTCCGGTCCCGGCTCCGGCTCCGGCTCCGGTTCCGGTTCCGGTTCCGGCTCCGGGGGCGACCGGGGGGCGAAGGGGCTCGCGCGGGCCGCCCTGGTCACCGCCGTGCTGTCGGTGGCCGGTTCCGTGCTGGGGCTGGTGCGCGACCAGGCCATCGCCCACCTCTTCGGAGCCGGGGCGGCCAGCGACGCGTTCCTCGTGTCCTGGACGGTCCCGGAGCTGGCGGCGACCGTCCTGATCGAGGACGCGATGGCGCTGCTGCTCGTACCGGCCTTCGCCGCAGCCCTCAGCAGGCGGGCGGACGGAAGGGCGGCCGACGGCCGGGCGGGGCGGGCGGGCGATCCCGTACGGGCCCTGCTGGCCGCCACTTTGCCGCGGCTGACGCTGCTGCTGGCCGCCGTCGGAGCCGCCATCGCGGTGGCCGCGCCGCTCGTGGTCGACGTCCTCGCGCCCGGACTGACCGACCACCGCCTCGCGGTGGACTGCACGCGGCTGACCGCCGTGACGGTCTTCACCTTCGGCCTCGCCGGGTACTTGAGCGCCGCGCTGCGCGCCCACCGCCGCTTCCTGCCGCCCGCCGCGATCTACGTGGCGTACAACGTCGGCATCATCGGCACGCTGTTCGCGCTGCACGCCCGCTGGGGCGCGCGGGCCGCAGCGGCCGGTGTCGCGGTCGGCGGCCTGCTGATGGTGCTCATCCAACTGCCTGCGTTTCTGGCCGAGTTGCGCACCGGGCGGCGGACCGTACCGGCGAAGACCGCGGCCATTCCCGAACAGCCGCAGCGAGAAGGGCAGTTGAGGAACGCGGGCCGGTCCGGGCCCGAAGCGCCGTCACTGACACGCGAATCCGCCCCGGCAGGCGGCCGAGCGTGCGCCGGAGCCCGCTCCCACCGGGCCCCGCGCGTCCGGACCGGCCCCCAACTCCCCACGCGGCCCAAGGCGCCCCGCCTCGGCCTCGCCCTGGTCGCGCCCGTCATATTCTTCACCGTCAGCCGCCAGGCCCAGGTGCTGATCGAGCGGTTCTTCGCCGCGCCCCTGCCGTCGGGCGCGATCTCGCACCTCAACTACGCCCAGAAAGTGGCGCAGATGCCGATGGTGCTGTCGGTGATGATCTGCACGGTCACCTTCCCCGTCGTCTCGCAGGCGCTCGCCCGCGGCGACCGGGAGCGGGCCAGACGGCAGGTGCAGCGCGACCTGACGGTGGTGTGCGTCGTGGTGCTGCTCGGCACCGCCTTCATCATCGGCTGCGCCCCGCAGATCATCCAGGTGCTCTTCCAGCGCGGCGCGTTCGACGCCTCCGACACCGCGGCGACGGCCGCCGTGATGCGGGTGTACGCGCTCGGGCTGCTCGGCCAGAGCCTGGTGGGCGCGCTCATCAGGCCGTACTTCTCGGCCGCCCGGCCGACCTGGTACCCGGCCGCCGCCATGTCCGCGGGCCTGCTCGTCACGATCGGCGCCGACGCGGCGACGGTCGGCGCGTGGGGCGCGTACGGCATCGCGGCGGGCAACGCCGCCGGGATCACCGTGACCGCCGGACTGCTGGTCCGCGGCCTCGCGGCGCACACCATCGCGATCGGCGCACGCCAACTCCTCACCGGCGTAGGCCGGATCACGCTTGCCGCGGCGGTGGCCACCGTCGCCGGCTGGGGCCTCGGATCCCTGATCCCCGATCCGCTGGCCGCGACGGCGGTGTGCTGCATCGCCGTGCCCGTCACCTTCGCCGCGGCGGCCGCCGCGGTGCGGGTGCCGGAGGTTCCGCACCTGCTCGCCACAGCGAAACGAAGGCTGTCCCATGCCTAGTTCGAACGCCATGCCCGGCTCCGTGCCGGAATCCGTCCTCCGATCCGTACGCAGGCCGTCCCCCGGCCCGGCCCCCGAATCCGCGCCCGTGTCCCCCAGCGGACCGGCCTCGGTACGCACCAGCGCGCGGACGACCGCGTTCCGCCCGTCGCCCGTGTGCGCCTCCGGCGCCCGCTCCGGCTCAGGACCCGTCCCAGGTCCCCGGCCCGACAGCGCCGCCGACCGGGCCCGCGCGCACAGCGCCGCGCGCAGCCGCAGGCGGCAGGCCGCGCTGCCGTGGACGCTGATGTACCACTCGGTGGGCGACTGCCGGGACGACCCGTATCTGGTGACCGTCTCGCCCGAACGGCTCGGCCGCCAACTGGAGTGGCTGCGCCGCAGGGGCCTGACCGGCGTCGGCGTCGGCGAGTTGATGCGCGCCCACGCGGCCGGACGCGCGAGCCGCATGGTCGGGCTGACCTTCGACGACGGCTACGCCGACTTCCTGGAGTACGCCGTCCCGCTGCTGCTCCGGTACGGCCACACCGCGACGGTCTTCGTGCTGCCCGGCAGGCTCGGCGGCGTCAACGCCTGGGACGAACAGGGCCCGCGCAAGCCGCTGTTGACCGCCGACGGCATCCGCGCGGCGGCGGCGGCCGGGATGGAGGTCGGCTCGCACGGCCTGCTGCACCTGGACCTCACCGCGGTCGACGAGGACGAGCTGACCGTCGAACTCACCGAGAGCCGCGAGCTGTTGCGGGAGATCACCGGCCACGAGCCCGACGGCTTCTGCTACCCGTACGGCGCGACCGACGCCCGCACGGTGGCCGCCGCCCGCAGCGCCGGTTACCGCTACGCGTGCTCGGTCGACCCCGGCCCGCTCGCCGGGACGTTCGCGCTGCCGCGCGCGTACGTCGGCCAACGGGACGCGGCGGGGCGGCTGAACGCCAAGCGGCTGCTGCACAAGCTGCGGACGGCGACGGCCGCCGGAGGGCCGCCCGCCGCGCCCGCGCCGACGCCCGTGCCGGGAGACGGGATCAGCGTCCTGCCCGGCGTGCGGGACGGCGGGCAGACCAGCGCGCGGTCCGGCCCGGGGTCCGGCCGGGGGACGGCCGCTCCGGAGGAGCCCAGGTGAGGGTCCTGCACGTCATCACCGGTCTGGGCATCGGCGGCGCGGAGCAGCAACTGCGGCTGCTCGTACGCCACTTGCCCGCCTCCTGCGAGAGCGAGGTGATCACCCTCACCAACCCCGGCCCGGTCGCGGACGCGCTGCGCGCCGACGGCGTACGCGTCACGCACCTGGGCATGACCGGCAACCGCGACCTGTCCGCGCTGCCCCGGCTCGCCCGGCAGATCAGGGCGGGCCGGTACGACGTCGTGCACACCCACCTCTACCGCGCCTGCGTCTACGGCCGCCTCGCCGCACGGCTGGCCGGGGTGCGTACGGTCGTGGCCACCGAGCACTCGCTCGGCGACTCCCAGATCGAGGGCCGCCCGCTCACCCGTGGCACCCGCGCGCTGTACCGGGCCACCGAACGGCTGGGCGTGGCCACCGTCGCCGTCTCCGCGACGGTCGCGCGCAGGCTGCGCGAGTGGGGCGTGCCCGACCCGCGTATCCACCTGGTGCCCAACGGCATCGACCCGGCCCGCTTCCGTTTCGACCCGGCGGTGCGCGCCGCCGCTCGGGCCCAACTCGGTCTGCCCGAGCGGGCGTTCGTCGTCGGCGGGGTCGGCAGGCTCGTACCGGGCAAGAACTTCGACACCGTCATCCGCGCGCTGGCCGGTGTCCCGGACGCCCATCTCCTCGTCGCGGGCACCGGGCCCGAGCACGACGCCCTGCTGCGGCTGGCCCGTTCGACCGGCGTCGCGCCGCGCGTGCATCTGGTGGGCGCGGCGGGCGGGGACGACGGCAGCGGTGTCATGCCCGACATGCCCGCGCTGCTGGCCGCGATGGACGTCTTCGTGTCCGCGTCGCGCGAGGAGTCCTTCGGGCTCGCCATGGTCGAGGCGCTGGCGGCCGGGCTGCCGGTGCTGCACACCGCGTGCCCCGCGATCGAGGACCTGCCGCCGGACAGCGCGCCCGGCGCCCGCCGGATCGGCACCGGCCCGCGGGACCTCGTCTCCGCGCTCCACGCCCAACAGGGCGCGGGCGTACGGCGGTTGCCGGTGCCCGCCGCCGTCGACAGCTACCACATCGCCCACACCGCCGACCGCGTGATGCGGCTGTACGCAACGGCAACCACATCCGCATCCGCATCCGCCACCGGCGTGGGGCCGGGACAGAAGAAATGAGACCGCTCATGCAGGACACCGCAGTGCAGGAGAAGGCCGCGATCCGCGACGAGGGCCGCGCCCCCGCGGGCAGGCAGGGGCGCGGGCGCCGCGCTTCGTGGCGGACGCCGCCGCGCTGGCTGCCGCTGCCCCTGTGCCTGGGCATCGGCCTCGCGGGCGGCCTCGGGTACGGCCTGACGGCGGCCCCGCAGTACGCCGCCACCAGCTACGTCATCGTGGTGCCGCAGCACGGCGACGCGACGACCACCACCGGTTTCGCGCAGGCGTACGGGCGGGTCGTCACCGGTTCCGCGGTGCTCGCGGGGGCGCAGGCCGCGTCCGGGATGGCGGTGGACGACCTCAAGGGCAGCGTGCAGGCCGCGACCTCGCCCGACGCGCCGATGATCTCGATCACCGGGACGGCCCGGCGCGGGGCGACCGCCGCGAAGGTCGCCAACGCCGTGGCCGATTCGCTGGCCGCGACCGGCAACCGCAACGCCGGCAGCACCGGCGTCCGCCTGCTGGTCTTCTCCCCCGCCACCGCCCCGACCTCCCCCTCCTCGCCCTCCACCGCCCTGTCCGCGGCGGTCGGCGCGAGCGCGGGCGGCCTGCTCGGCGCCCTCTTCCTCCTGGTCCGCCCCCGCTCCCGCCGCGAGCCCGCCTACGGCGCCTCCCTCCCGGCCCCCACCCCGGGCCACGCCCCGACAGCGATCCCCAGGGAATCCGTATGACCACCCCCGCCTCCGCCCACCCCCGGCCCACGCCCGAGACACCCCCGAAGCCCCCGCCCGCCCCCGGGCCTGCGACAACGCCGATGGCTGCGCCCACGCCAGCGCAGGCACCGCGAGCGACCACCGGCAGCACGGGCGGCAACGCGACCGGACGCGTATCCGAGCCACGCACTGCCCCCGGCGCCGACATCGGCGCACCGGACGGGGACGGGGGCGGGCTCAGGGTGGAGGTGTGCCGGGACGGCGAGGCGTTCGGGGGGATGGCCGCGCAGTGGGGGCGGTTGTACGGGCGGTGCGGGGCGGCGACGCCGTTCCAGAGTCACGCGTGGCTGTATTCGTGGTGGCTGTCGTACGGCAAGCGCGGGCGGCTGCGGGTCGTGGTGGTGCGGCGGGGCGAGGAGCTGGTCGCGGCGGCGCCGTTGATGGTGACGTACCGGCCGGTGCCGGTGCTGGTGGCGCTCGGCGGGGCGATCACGGACTACGCGGACGTGCTGGTGGACGACGCGGATCCGGCGTACGCGGCGGCGTTGACCGGGGCGCTGCGGCGGTTGGCGCGGACGGCCGTGATCGACCTGCGCGAGGTACGGCCGGGCGCGGCGGCCGAGCGGGTGTACGGCGCGTGGCGCGGCCCGCGCAAGGACCTGGAGGACTCGGTCTGCCTGGAGCTGCCTGGCCTGCCGATGGACGGCCTGATCGCGAGGGTCGGCAGTTCGCGCGGCCAGCGCATCCGCTCGCAGTTGCGCAAGCTGGACGCGGCGGGCGTCGAGGAACGCGCGGTGCCCGCGCACGAGGTGGCGCCCGCCGTCGAGACGATGCTGCGGCTGCACCTGCTCCAGTGGCAGGGCCGAGGGGTCACCCCCGAGCACGTACGCCCGCGCTTCGCCGAGCACCTGACCCGCGCCGCGCGGCTGATGGTGGCGAACGGCGACGCGGCGGTCACCGAGTTCAGCCTCGGCGGTGAGGTGGTGGCCGCGAATCTCACCGTGCTCTGCCCGAGCCTGGCGGGCGGCTACCTCTACGGCGCCCACCCGGACCTGCGCACCACCAAGGTCGACGTCACGACGCTGCTGATGCGGCACGGCGTCCGGCAGACCCAGGACGGCGGCCGGGCCGCCCTCAGCCTGCTGCGCGGCGCGGAGCCGCACAAATTCCACTGGCGCCCCGACCACCTCGCCAACCGCCGCCTGCTGCTGACCACCCGCCCGCTGGCCGTCGTCCTCCACAGCCGCGTCGCCCTGGCCGCCGCCCGCACGCGCCTGGTCGCGACCGCCAAGCGCCGCCTGCCGGTGCTGCGCGCCTGGCGGGCCGGGCTGAACGACCGGCTCGCCAGGCGCGGCGGCAAGGCTCAGGGCGCGTAAGCCGCCCTGCGGCTACCCGGCCGGCGGCGTCGGGCTCGTCGCGGGCGCGGCCTCCTGCACCGACTCCGGCTTCACGGCGGACGTGGCCGTCGGCGGCAACGTGGGTGTCGGTGTCGTCGGCACGGCCGGAGTCGGCGCCTCAGGCGTCGGCGACTCGGACGTCGGCGCGGTCGGCGTCGGCGTCGGCGAACCAGGCGTCGGCGAACCGAGTGTCGACGCGCTCGGCGTCGGCGTCGCCGTCTGCTCCCCCGGCGCCTTCGGTTGCAGCTTGATGCAGACCTGACCGCTGGCGTACTGCTTCTGCATTTCCTCGCTGAGCTGGAGCGGCAGGCACGCCTCCACCACGGGCGGCAGCGGCGAGGGCCCGGCCTGCGGCACCGGCGTCGGGCCCGGCGTGACGGCCGGAAGCAGAGTCGGTACGGCCACGGGTGTGAGCGCCGGGGTCGGTGTCACGGGCGGCAGCACGCTGGGCGTCGGGCTCGCGCTCGGGCTGACCGCCGGGCTCGGCGACAGGTCGGGGGACGGCGACACCGAGGGCGTCGTCGGCACGGTCGGAGTCGGGCTCGGCGACAGCGACGGCTCCGGGGTGAGCGTGCCGCTCGGCGTCGGCGTCACCGTGGGCGTGTCCGTAGGCGTCGGGGTCTCGGTCGGCGTCGCGGACGGGCTGACCGAGGGGGTCGGCGTATCCGTGGGCGTGCCCGAAGGCGTATCCGTGGGCGTCGGCGTCACCGTAGGCGTATCCGTGGGCGTCGGCGTGACGGTCGGCGTGTCCGTGGGCGTCGGAGTGCCGGTCGGCGTGTCCGTGGGAGTCGGAGTGCCGGTCGGCGTCGGAGTCTCCGTCGGCGTGGGCGTACCCGTGGACGTCGGCGTCTCCGTAGGCGTCGGCGTCTCCGAAGGAGCAGGCGCCGGCTTCAGGTCGAACAGCGCGTTGCGATACACCTTCGAGGACTTCGGGTTCTCCGTGCACTGCCACACGCCGTGCGGGCAGTAGTCGGTGATGGTCTGGTACACCGGCTGGTGGTCGTTGATCCACTGGAGCATCTGCCGCATGTAGTCGGGGTTGTCGCCGTTCCTGAACAGGCCCCACTCCGGGTACGAGATCTCCTTGCCGTGCAGGTCGGCGAAGTCGACCTGCGCCTGGAGCCCGTACGCCTCGTTGACCTGGTCGTAGAAGGTCTCGCCGGGCGGCTGGTCGTAGGAGTCCATGCCGACGATGTCGACGGTCGCGTCACCGGGATAGCACTCGGTCCAGCCGATGGCGTCCTGGCCGCGGTTGGGGGTGAAGTCGAAGCGGAAGCGCTGGCCGGGGACGGCGCGCATGGCCTTGACGATCCGGTTCCAGTACGTCTTCCAGCCGGACGGGTCGGGCCCGCAGCGGTGGGTGTACGTGGTGCCGTTCATCTCCCAGCCGAGGACGATCACGGTGTCGGGCACGCCGAGGTCGACCAGCCGGTGGGCGAGCCGGGTGAAGTGGCCGTCGAAGTCGCCGCGCGCGCCCTCCTGGATCAGTTCGCGTACGTCGCGGTCGGGGACGCGGTCCTCGTTGTGCTCCTGCATCGGCACGTTGAGGACGAAGAGCCGGTCGGGCTTCGCGCGTTTCCAGGCGGCCCACGGCTGGAGCAGCCCGCCGCTGCCCTCGATGCCGGACCAGTCGTCACCGGGCAGATACGTATGGCCGACCGTCGCCTCCGTACCGCCGAGCCAGGATTCCAGGGCGCCGATCCGTGCTACGCCCTCGGCGCCGGAGTCGGTGAAGGCACCCATGGGGGCGTACGAGGCGCGCGGCGGGGGCGTGGGCGTGGACCCGGAAGCACCGGCGGGACCGTTCGAGCCGTCAGGGCCGTCAGGGCCGTCAGGGCCGTTCGATCCGCTGGCGCCGCTCGACCCGTTGACGCCGTCCGGGCCGCCCGGTCCCGTGGCGCCCTCCGCGCCGACGGCACCGGCGAGCGCGGTGACCAGGCGGCGGCCCGCGCCCGGCGGGTCACCCGCGATGCCGGACAGTCCTGACACGATCAAGGCGGCCGACACGAATCCGACGCCCGCACCCGTCAGCCACTGGCGTCGGTTGGCCATGGTCACTCCTCGTTCGCTGTCCGCTGTGCGTGGTGCGTGGTGCGTGGTGCGTGGTGCGGTGACCGCCGTGCGACCGCACGGAAATCGGACTCCTAACGATCAGTCATAACGTATGAGTAATAAGCGCGCCCCCTGACGTAGACCAAAAGCGGTTCCCACGACAGTTCCTACCCGGCCTCAAACAACCTGGCGGTCCGTCAATACCGGCACCGGGCCGATCGCGATATCACTCGGGCGGATGAAATTCCTTGCATCGCCCACCGATTATCCGGGTGACTCACCCCTACGGCGGCATGATGAGCCGCGGAAACGGCCGGAGGAGAGGAGTGTGTCGGACATGAGCGAAGCCATCGAGAACGGCAGCGGAAAACACTCACGACCCCGGGTGGCGACGCGACGGCGGTTGATCAGGCGCGGCATCACGACCGTGGCCGCCGTATCGGGGACCACCGCGGCGCTGCGTCCGATGCTGGCCGCGAGGCAGTCGGACACCGCGGTCGCCGAGCCCGCCGCCGGGTACGACACCGCCGCCGCCGGGTACGAGCCCGCTCCGGTGCCGGGCGCGGGGGCCGCCCTCTTCGACGAGGTCTACCGCGGGCGCCGCATCCAGGGGTTCAGCTCCGCGCGGGACAGCGGCGTCGACATCCGGATCGACGGGCGCCCGCTGCACGTGATGCGGCGTGTGGACGGCAGCTTCATCAGCATGGCCAACCACTACCAGCCCTTCCCCACCGCCCTCGGCACGGCCCGCGGCGCGGTCGACGTGCTCGGCCGCGCCCAGCTGTCCACGACCGCGGAGCACCACCACTGAGCGCCGTCCACGGGCGCCCGCACTGAGCGCCACCACTGAGCGCGGCACCACGCGCCACCACTGACGGCTGAGCGCCGTACGACCGCCGAGGGGTCAGTTCCTGTGTACACGCGAATGAATCAGCGGCATCTGACCAGCAGCCAACGCTCCCGGTTCGTCGAGGCCGTGCTGGAGCTCAAGCGTGTGGGCGGCTACGACAAGTACGTCATCACGCACGGCAAGTACTTCGCCGCCGACGGCGAGAGCGGGCTGCGGGTCGCCCACATGGCGCCGACTTTCTTCCCCTGGCACCGCCGGTTCCTGCTCCAGTTCGAGGCCGATCTCCAGATGTTCGACCCGGGCGTCACCATCCCGTACTGGGACTGGACGTACGACAACGCGCAGAGCTCTTCTCTGTGGGGCCCGGACTTCATGGGCGGCAACGGCCGCGACAGCGACGGCCAGGTGATGACGGGCCCGTTCGCGTACCAGACCGGCGACTGGCCGATCAATTACGGGGTCACGCAGGAGAAGTACCTGACCCGCAACATGGGGCGGCCCGACCGGCCGATCGTGCTGCCGACGAAGGCGGAGCTGGACAACGCGCTCGCGATGCCGGTCTACGACGTCGCGCCGTGGAACTCCGCCCCGTCCACCAAGGGCTTCAGGAACAAGATCGAGGGCTGGACGGTCAGCGACACCAAGGGCGGCTACCTGCACAACCGGGTCCACCAGTGGGTCGGCGGCCACATGATCGGCGGCACCTCGCCGAACGACCCGGTGTTCTGGATGCACCACGCCTTCCTCGACCTGGTGTGGATCCGCTGGCAGCGGCTGCACCCGAAGTCGGCGTACCTGCCGTCCATGCCGCTGTCGGCCAAGGACCCCGAGCACGGCCGCGTGATCAGCAGCAACGAGCTGATGCCGCCGTGGAACGAGAAGCCGTCGGACTACTTCGACCACCGCTCGTTCTACCGCTACGAGGAGAGCTGACGCGCTCGCGCCGAGGGTGACGGGCCGAGGGTGACGGGCCGAGGGTGACGGGCCGAGGGAAAAGAAAACGGCCTCCCGCACACAAGGTGACGGGAGGCCGCGGTGGCGCGGAATTACCACTCGCCGCCGTCGTGCCCGGAGACGTTGGCGCACTGGTTGCCGAACGCCGGGTTCAGCAGGCCGATGACGTCGACGGTGTTACCGCAGACGTTGACCGGGACGTGCACGGGCACCTGGATGAGGTTGCCGGACAGCACACCCGGCGAACCGACAGCGGCACCCTGCGCGCCGGAGTCGGCAACAGCCATACCGGCGCCGGCGGCCAGAACGGCACCCGCCGCGGCGGTGACGGCCGCCGCCTTTGCGATACGCGACATCAAGATCTCCCTGAGACGAAACCCAACCGCAAATACCTGCGGCGTTGACGCTGTGCGCAACGGGGGGAGATCACGAATAGTCACGCATGTTGGGCTGAATCGGTGACGGCGTATCAAAATAGGCCGAAGGGGTGAGCGCGGTTCGCGCTCACCCCTTCGGGTGTCACATCCGGCCGGAGCACGGCTCGAAGCGCCGCTCAGGAACCCTGTGAACCACGGCTCCGGCTACGCCCGGCGCTCGGTCAGAGCGGCAGGCCGGGGGCCGAAGGGAGGCCGCCGGGCAGCGACGGGAGGGCGGGCAGACCGGGCAGGTTCGGCGCCGGCAGGCCACCGCCGAGGACGGTGGCGACGACGACGTTGACCAGGCCGGTGACGACGGCCGTGGCGGCGGTCAGCAGCCCCGCCGGGTCACCGGCCGTGGACGCCTTGACCAGGTTGTCGACGGTCGTCTGGAGCGCGGTGAGGGCGTCGGCCTTCAGGTCCCGCGTGGCGGACGGCTTCGCCGACGGCTGCGTGGCGACCTTGCCCGAGGGGCTGCCGAGGCTCGGCACCGCGGGGGCGGCGGGAGCGGCGGGAAGAGCCGGCGCGGCCGGAGCCGCGGGAGCCGCCGGGGCGGCGGGAGCCGCAGGAGCGGCGGGAGCGGCCGGCGCGGCGGCCTTCGCCGCGTCGATCGCCGACTTGGCCCCGGCGGCGTCGGCGGTGATGGTCTCGGGCTTGACGGTGCCGGGCTTGGCGAGCACGTCCTGGACCAGTTTCGTGACCGGGGTGAGCACGCCTGCCACGTCTCCCAGTGACTTGGCCTGCGCGAGCAGCGCGGTCGCGTCCGGCGCGGCCGGTGCCGTCACGGTGCCCGCGGGCTTGGTGTCTGCGGGAGTGGCGGCAGCGGCGGTCGTCGTGAGCGCGCCGCCGGCGATGGTGGCGACGAGCGCGGAGGCGACGACCACGCCGGTGATCCGGTGGGTACGCATGGAAAACAGTTCCCTTCGGTGGTGAACAGCTACGCCACCACCGTGAAAAGCAGACGGTATTACCGCAACTGCTGAGAATGGCCGCCGCCCACGAGGGTGGCGGCGCGAACTGTGTGAACTGCGGATTTCCTGTTTTCAACCGCTGCCGATCCACATCACCCTGATGGGCCGTTAGGGTGCGTACGCGCGGCCGACTTCTCCCCTAACGGAGGAATCCGGGAGCCTCGGGTCGCCCGCGGAGGTGATATCCGCCCCGGCCGGGCTCTCCCGGCGGTTAGGGTCCGGCGCATGAGCCAGACCAATACCGCCCTGAATTCCGCCCTCCAGCGCCGACTCGGCACCCTCGTGGTGATTCCGTGGGCCGGTGAACACCACGAGGACGGCCGCGACATGCCGTTCCTGATGGCCTATTCGCTCGGTGACGGGCCGGACGGCCCGGAGTCGGGGCAGGAGGCGGCGCTGGCCGTCGCGGAGGAGGTCGGGCTGCCGGTCGGCGGCGCGATCCTCGACGTCAAGCAGGCGCCGAACGTCCCGGTGAAGGTGCTGGTCGAGGGCGGCAAGGCCGTGCTGACGATGCCGTACCTGCACGCCGCGTGCCCGGTGCCCGAGCAGTGGGTGGCCGCGGCGCAGGACCGGGGCGCGGTGTACTTCATCCTCGCCACCCGCCCGTGGCCCGAGGCCAAGCCGGGCACCCCGGTGACCGAGGAGACCCTCCAGGGCTTCGCCGGGGACACCGACGTCCTGGGCACCGCCGCGCACTGCCTGGTGCCGGTGGGCACCCTCAAGGGTTAGAGCCCGACACTCGCGCGCAGGGGCGCCCCGCCGGACCGGAGAAGTCCCGCGGGGCGCCCCTGCGTGTGGTGGGTCTGTGCCTACGCGCCCGCACGCGTCCCGTGCGTACGGCGTTTGGCTCGGGTCAGTGGACCAGGTCGTTGGCGGCGGTGACCGCGTCGGTGCCCGCCTGGGCGACGTTCTTCACGTCCTGGACCTTCTGGTCGACCTTGTAGTCGCCGAGCACGCTGGCGGTGGCGCCCTTGGCCTGCTCGCCCGCGGCGCTCGCGGTGATCGCGGTGCTGCTCAGGGTGGAGCCCAGGTCGGCGGACTGCTCGGCGGCCATGGCGGCGGGGGCGCCCGCCGCGATCAGGAAGGAACCGGCGGCGGCGGTGGTGAGGATTCGGCTTACGTTCATGATCGATACAACGCGCGAACCGCCCGCAGGGCACGCGGACCGTACCGGTCCTGGTCGGCGCGGGACCGCGGGCCCTCCCGCCGCGCGCGCCCCCGCTGTTGCACTGGCGTGACAACGGCAGCACAGGAGACGGACGTTGCGGGAGCACTCTTTGTGTCACCGGCACGAACAGCCGGAGCCGGCCGGAACAGCGGGACACCGCCGCGAGCGGCCGGAGAACGCCGCACCGCATCCGTTCCTGGGGGGAACCCGATATGTCCGTTCGTGCCCGTGGCCGTCGCAGCACCGCCGCCGCCATCGCGCTCACCGCCGGGATCACGGCGGGTGCCGCCCTGCTCCTGTCGGCCTGCGGCCCCACGGACGGCACCGCCTCCGACCCGGCGCCCTCGGCGACGAGCGGCGCGAGCGGTCAGCCCACCCCCAGCGGGAAGGGCGGCAGCGGCGGCACCGGGGGGAACGCGGGGGACGACGGCGCCAACGGCTCGGGGGCCAGCCCGGTGGGCAGCAGCACCAAGCTCAACGGCACCGCGCACTCCGGTCTGACCATCAGCGACGGCACCCGCTACGTCGTCATGAACGGCACCCGGGTGGACTTCGGCACCGAGGTCCGCGACCTGGCCTGGTCGCCGAACGGCGCGAAGGCCGCCTTCATCGACGGCGACGGCGACCTGGCGGTCAGCGACCCCGACGGCAGCGGGCGCGTGATCGTGGCCAGGAACCCGGGCGACCAGAACTGGTCGCACCCGACCTGGCAGGTGCGCGCGAAGGACCCGCAGAACGGCCTTCCCGCCCTCGACAACATCCTCTTCGCCGGCCGCCGGGGCGGCACCGCCCGGCTGTACGGCGTCCCGGCCACCGCGCACGGAGGCACGCCCAAGGTGCTGAGCCTGAACCACGAGTCGGACGAGAACGTGAAGCCGCTGCCCCAGACCGGCAACGTATGGCCCAGCTCGGCGGGGAAGTACGGCACCGCCGTCTACGCCAACACCGGCGACGGCAACGTCTACATCCGCGACGACTACCTGCGGCAGCAGGGCTACGCGCTCACCCCGGGGTCCGAGCCCGCCATCGGGCCGACCGAGGACGACGGCATCGTCTTCGTCCGGTCCGTCGGGGGCCACGACCACCTGTTCCTGGAGACGCCCCACGACGGCGCGCCCGTGTACAAGGACCTGACCCCGCGGGCGACCACCGACTACACCGAGCCCGCCTTCGAGCCCGACGGCAGGACGGTCGTGGCCCGTACGCCCAACGGCATCGTGCGGCTGCCCGTGGACGGCTCGCAGGCGCCGGTCAAGGTCTCCGACTACGTCGGGCTCCCGGCCTACCGCGCCTGAGCCAACTCGGCCCGCAGCGCGTCCAGATGGGCGTCGGCGGTGTCGTGCGGCAGGAATTCCACCACGTCGACGAAGCGGAACAGCACCTGTGACGAGGTGACCGCGAACTCGTAGTCGGCGAAACCGACGACGGCGCCCAGCGTGCCGCGCACCGCGCCCCGGACGACATGAGCGGTCATGTCGTCCGGGTTCCGCGCGTCCAGGCCGCGCCGCGCGTTGGGCCGCGCCAGGTACGGGCAGACCATCGAGGCGTAGAGCATGCAGGCGCGGTGGCCGGGCCCTTCGAGGGTCGGCGCGAGATTGCGGTACGGGCGCCCGGCCGCCAGCGCCTCGCCGATCGCGGCGCTCTCGGAACCGCCCACCACCCGCCACACCGGGCCGCGCGGCATCAGCGTGTCGCACACCGAACACAGCCGCTGCCGGGCGCAGTTGGCGCTGCGGTCGTAGTCGGTCAGCGCGAACTGCGGCTGGTCGTCCTGCCACGGGGTGATCGCGGGCACCGGGTAGCCGCGCGGGTCGCGGGGCCTGACCTCGACGGTCGGCGGCATCGGCACGGAGTCAAAGCGCACGGCCCATCCCTATCAGGCGGAACGGTCCCTGCGGAACAGCCGTCCGAACCCCGTCCGCCGCCCGCCCCTGCCGGAATCGGTATCGGTTTCGGTATCGCTAGCGGCGGCCGTACCCGTACCCGTATCCGCGCTGTCGTCCGTGCCCGTACCGACGGCCCGCGCCGCGTGCCAGTCCGCCACGACCTTCTCGACGTCGAACAGGCCGAGGTTGAGGGGCGGTCCCTCCGGGGGGCGGCGCAGGGCCTCGCGGATGCGGTCGTTGATCTCGGTGAGGATCTGCCGTACCTGCCGCTCGGAGCGCGCCCGCGCTATCGCGGCCGTCGCGTCCTCCGCCGCCTTGCGCAGCACGAGCGTCGGCGGCAGCGCGGACAGGCCCTCGCGGTGCATCTTGCCCTTGATCCACCACAAGTCGTCGTACGGGGTGTCCAGCGAGGCCAACGGCTTTCCCGCGCCCGGCAGTTCGGCGAAGTCGCCGCGCTGCTCCGCCTCGCGGATCTGCTTGTCCACCCACGTCTCGAAGGAGACACCGGCGGGTTTGCGGTCGGTCATACCTCGCTCCTCACGTGGGCGCACGCAGCGGGTGGCGTACGTACCAGGTTACGGCCGCGCCCGCGCGGCCAGCAGGGCGACGTCGTCCTCGGCGGCGGAGGGCGCCAGGCGGTGCACGATCCGGGCCAGGAGCGCGTCCAGCGGTTCACCGTCGGGCGGGAGGACGAGCGAGGCCAGCCGGGCGAGCGAGGCGTCGATGTCCTCGGTACGGCGTTCCACCAGCCCGTCGGTGTAGAGCAGCAGCGTCTCCCCCGCGCGCCACGGCACATACACCGTCTCGTACGTGCCCCGCAGATCCGCGCCGAGCGGCGGTCCCGGCGGTACGGCGAGCAGCCGGACACGGCCGTCGGGGGTGACGACGGCGGGCGGGAGGTGGCCCGCGCTGGCGAAGAAGCAGCCGCCGCGCGCCGGGTCGGCGAGGCCCAGCAGGCAGGTGCCCGGCCGCTGGGCGCCCGCGGCGGCCAGCAGCGCGTCCATCCGGCGCAGGACGCGGTCCGGCGCGTCGCCCTCTCCCGCGACCACGCGCAGCATCGAGCGGTAGTGGCTCATCTCGACGGCCGCCTCGACGCCGTGCCCCATCACGTCGCCCATGGCCAGCAACGTCACGCCGCCGGGCAGCGCCAGGGTGTCGAACCAGTCGCCGCCGACCAGGTCCGTGGCGCCCGCCGGGAGATAGCGGGTGGCCACCTCGACCCCCGGGTGCGGGACGCCAGGCGTGGCCAGCAGGGCGCGCTGCAACTCCACCGCGATGCCGTGCTCGCGGGTGTAGCGGCGGGCGTTGTCGAGGCTGATCGCGGCCCGGTCGGCCAGCGCGCGGGCGATGGCGGTGTCCTCGTCGTCGAAGCCGGGCGAGGTCCCGGCCCTGATCAGCGTGACCGTGCCGATCCGGTCGCCGCGGGCGCTCAGCGGCACGACCAGCACGGAGTGGATGCCCGCGGCGCGGTAGGCGGCGACCCGCTCGGCGTTCGGCGCGGAGTGGGCGATCTCCTCGTCGCGCGGCAGATTCTGCACCACGGGACGCCCGGTCTCCAGGCAGGTCGGGATCGCCGAGCCGCGCTGGTAGACCACGTACTCCCCCGGCGTCCCGAAGATCCGCACCCGCTCGCGCAGCGCGGGCCGCGCGGCCATCGCGGCCCTGCGCAGCCGCAGCGCGCCGTCCGGCGGGGGGCGGCGGCGGGCGCGCGGGCCGCTGTCCAGCACCTCGACGGTGGCGGTGTCCGCGATCACCTCGACCAGCAGGTCGGCCAGTTCCTGGCAGGTCGGGTCCATCTCCAGCGTGGAGCCGATCCGGACGGCCGCCGCGTCGAGCAGCAGCAGCCGCTCCTTGGCCCGTTCCAGCTCGCGCTGCGCCTCGTGGTCCTCGCTGACCTCGATGATCACCGCGCCGATCCCGCCCACCCCGCCGTCCCGGCCCTGGAGCCGGTGGTACGTGCACTGCCAGTAGCGCGTGGTGTGCGGCGAATCGGCCCGGGTCTGGCCGCTGGAGAGCAGCTCGCGCGGTGTGCCGTCGGCGAGCACCATCCGCAGGACGCCCTCGCCCACGTCCACGCCCGGCACCGTCTCGGCGATGGTCCTGCCGATGTGCGCGGCCGCTTCGACGCCGTTCATCCGGGCGAGCGCCGGATTGACGTACCGGTAGCGCAGGTCGGGGCCGAGTACGGCGACACCCGCCGCCGTCCCCTCCAGCAGCGCGCGCCACAGCGACTCATCCGCGTTCACCTGTTCCACAGTGCACGCAGGGTCGCGGGGCCGCGAATCGGGACGGCGGAGCGGCCGCGCGGCGGCCGTACCCACGGGGTCCGGGGGTCCGGGGATTGGGGCGGAGAGGCTCGGCGGGGTCGGGGGCGCGGGGCGCGGGCTGATATAACAGCGCTGTTAGATTAGTCGCCCGGCGCTTCGACGGTTGAGGCGTCGCGCCCGTCGAGAGGAACGGACCGCCATGACCGAGGCGCAGCGGGGCCACCCGCCGATCGAGCCGTACGACCGGGGCATGCTCGATGTCGGCGACGGGAACCTCGTGTACTGGGAGACCTGCGGCAAACCCGAGGGCAAGCCGGCGCTCGTCGTGCACGGCGGCCCCGGCTCGGGGTGCAGGCCGTCGCACCGGCAGGACTTCGACCCGGAGCGGTACCGGGCGGTGCTGTTCGACCAGCGCGGCTGCGGGCGCAGTACGCCGCACGCGAGCGACCCGGCGACCGACCTCACCCACAACACCACCGACCACCTGATCGCCGACATGGAACGCCTGCGCGTCCACCTCGGCATCGACCGCTGGCTGCTGACGGGCGGCTCCTGGGGCTCGACGCTGATCCTGGCGTACGCGCAGCGGCACCCCGAGCGGGTCTCGGAGATCGTCATCAACGGCGTCACGACCACCCGCAGAGCGGAGATCGACTGGCTCTACCGGGGCGTCGGCCGCTTCTTCCCCGAACAGTGGGCGGCCTTCCGCGCGGCGGCCGGTCCGGCGTCCGACGGCACGGGGTCACGTACGGCGCCCGGCTCAGCGTCCGGCATGGCGTCCGGCATAGCGTCCGGCATGGCGTCCGATACGGCGGGCGGCATCGCGGGCGGGCTCGTCGCCGCGTACGCGTGCCTCACCGAGGACCCCGATCCGGCCGTACGGGCCAGGGCCACCGCCGACTGGTGCGCGTGGGAGGACGCGGTGCTCTCCCTGGAGCCCAGCGGCTCCGCCCGCCCGTACAGCGACCGCCCCTCCGCCGCCCGGCTCGCCATGGTCCGGATCTGCGCCCGCTACTTCTCGCACGGCGCCTGGCTCGAAGAGGGCGCCCTCCTGCGCGACGCGCCCCTGCTGCGGGGCATCCCCGCCACCCTGCTCCACGGCCGCCTCGACCTCAGCTCGCCGCTCGACACCGCCTGGCACCTCGCCGCCGCCTGGCCGCAGGCCACCCTGACCGTCGTGGACGACGCGGGCCACAAGGGCAGCGCCACGATGTCCCGCCACGTACGGGACGCGCTGGACGGGTACGCGCGAGCGGTGTAGGACCAGGCCCGGTCAGCCGCGTACGGGGACCGTCGAGGTGGTGAGGAGCTGACGGGCCTGGCGCTCCGGGGTCTCGGGCGGGACGACGAGCAGGTCGCAGCGGCCGACGCCCCGGCAGAGCAGGCACACCGAGTCGCGGTGGCCGGTGGTGGTGGAGCGGTGGATACGGAGGGTGTGGCCGCCGAGCAGCAGGGCGGAGGGCCCGTCGAGCCAGTTCGCCGCGTCGAGGGTGATGTCGGTGATCCGGCCCCAGCGGCCGTTCAACGCGGCGAGCAGCGGCGGCAGTTCCTTGGTCACGTCACGGGTCCGCGGCCACCAGGCGCCGTCGATCCGTACGGGGCTGCCGCCCGGGTGGATCAGGGACAGCCGGGCGGGCGGCCCGTCCCAGACCGGCAGGGCGCAGGCGGGCAGCGGCGGCGGTGTCTCGGTCGCGGTGGTGATCGTCATGGTGTCGGCCTGTCTCCGGACGGTTCGTCCGGGGTGGTGGGTGGTGCCAAGCGCGTGTTCGGGGCGGGCCGCGGCGGGCGGGGCGGCGACGGCGGACGTACGGCCGGCGGTACGCCGTCGACGGCGGTCCCCTCGGTGACGTCCGTGCCTCGGCTGACGTCCGGGTCCTGGGCGGCGTCCGGGTCCTGGGTGGCGTCCGCGTCCTGGGCGGCCTCGGTGACGCCGGTCACGCCGGTGACCTCGGCCGTCCCGGTGCCGTCCCGTACGCGCTCCTCGCCGCCGACCAGGCGGAGCTGGAAGGGGCCCGCGTCGGGGAAGTGGACGGTGTCCACGGTCAGCCGCAGCCGGGTGCCGCCGTCCTCGTCCACCACCGGGCGGCCGGGGGGCGGCTGCTCGGTCGCGGCGAAGCGGAAGCGCAGCACCTGCGCGATCCTGCGGGCCGCCTCCGGGGTCGCGGCCACGATGCTGACCTCGGCGAAGCCGGGCGCGGGCAGCGCCCGCTCCGCGCCGCCGGAGCCGGAGCCGGTGGCCGCCGCCGCGTCCCGCCCCGCGTCGTCGCGCCCGGCCCCGGTACGGCCCCGCGGCGGCCCGGCCGTACCCGCCATGCGCGGATCGGCCCCCGTCCCCGCACCGGCCGCGCGCGGCTCGCCCGACTCGTTCTCGCGCGGGGGCATCAGGCCGCCCGCTCCGGCCGGGCCAGCCCCGCGGGACCGCCCTCGGCCTCCCAGGCGGCGTCCGCCCCGCGGTCGGGGTCGGCCTGGGCCATCAGTTCGCTCGCGGTACGGACATTGGCCGGATCCGCCGCCGCGGCCATCAGCCGGGCCGCCGTCGCCGCCGGAGTCCGCGGCGGGACGATCAGCAGATCCCAGCGGCCCGTACGGTACGAGAGCACCAGCAGCTTGTGCGGGTCCTGCTCCTCGACGAACCAGCCGACATGCACCACGTGCCCGGCGACCGGCACCTTCTTCGGCACGGTCGGCCAGTACAGGGGGTTGACGGTGACCCGGGTGATCCGTCCCCACAACAGGTCCAACGCGCCGACCAGGGACGGCAGTTCGAGGGAGAGGTCACGGGACTTGGGCCACCAGGCGCCGTCCAGCGGCCCCGGTCCGTGGCCGAGCTCGGCCGAACCGATCCGCAGGGCGCTGACGCCGGGCGACAGCGAGAGCCGCGGCGCGGGGGGTGCGGGAGGAGGCCGCGGGACCGTACGGACCGCCGAGGGGTGTGCGGAATCCTGAGAGGAGAGCATGGAACAAATCCGTCCACGGGCCCGCTGGAACGGGTCCGGCACCGTCGCTCACCGCGAACGACGCCGACTTGAGTGCCGGTGTACGGAATGCCCTCGGTCCGTTCACCCTACTCCGTCCGGGGTGTCTGGGACGATGATGGAAGGTCACCGTTCCGGACCGCCGGGACACGGGGCCGATGGGGGAGGGAACACGTGGCCGAGGTCTTCACGCGCCGCATGTCCAGATGGCAGGCGGAGCAGCAGCGCGAGGCCGTCGCGGATGTCTACGTCGAGGCGTACCGAGGCGTGCCGGGCCAGGAATTCCACGACCGGGAGGATTTCCTGGGGCGCTTCGCCGAGGCCACGCAGCGGCCCGGCTTCGACATGATCGTGGCCAGCGAGCGGCGGCTGACCGGGGTCGCGTACGGCTACGTCCTCGACCGCGCCGACGGCTGGTGGCGGGACTTCACGGTCGCGGGCACCGACGGCGCGGGGCCCGACGGCACGGACATCGAGGAGCTCACCGCCTCGGGACAGGTCTTCGCGCTCGCCGAGCTGATGGTCGTGCCCGCGTACCGCAGGCAGGGCATCGCGACCGGTCTGCTCGACCAGCTCCTGCTGCGCAGCGACGCGGCCCTCGTCACCGTCCTCACCGCGCCCGACGCCGACGCCGTCCACGCCCTGCGCGCCTGGGAGTGGACCTACCTCGGCGACACCCACGGCCCCCGCCAGGCATGGAGCCGCCCGCTGCGCCCGTGAGCGTCGCCGCCGCCATGTCCCCTGGCGTCGCTACCGCTTGCGGACGCCGAACAGCGAGCGGCTGATCTCGCGGCCGAGCTGCGTACCCATGGAGCGGGCGAGGGACTTGAACGCGCCGCTGTGGACGACCTGTTCGACGATTCCGGCGTCGGCTGCGGCGCCCTTGGCGGAGGAACGGCCGCTCTTCGGGGCGGCCTTGGGCGCGCTCTCGGCGGCTTCGGCCCGCGCGGCGGAAGCCGCTTCGGCGGCGGCCAGCTTCTCGTAGGCGGACTCGCGGTCGACCGTCTCGGCGTACCGCCCGTACAGCGGCGAGGACTTGACGGCGGAGTCGAGCACGGCCGCGTCCACGGGACCCATCAGCGACTCGGGGGCGCGCAGCCGGGTGGCGGCCACCGGCGTCGGCGCGCCGTTCTCGCTGAGGACGGTGACGACGGCCTCGCCGGTGCCGAGCGAGGTGAGCAACTCGCCGAGGTCGTAAGCGGAGTTGGGGAAGGTGGAGACGGTGGCGCGCAGCGCCTTGGCGTCGTCGGGCGTGAAGGCGCGCAGGGCGTGCTGGACACGGTTGCCGAGCTGGGCGAGCACGTCGCCGGGGACGTCCTTGGGCGTCTGCGTGACGAAGAAGACGCCGACGCCCTTGGAGCGGATCAGCCGTACGGTCTGGGTGATCGCGTCGAGGAACGCCTTCGAGGCGCCGTTGAAGAGCAGGTGCGCCTCGTCGAAGAAGAAGACCAGTTTCGGCCGGTCGAGGTCGCCGACCTCGGGCAGGTCCTGGAAGAGGTCGGCGAGCAGCCACATCAGGAAAGTCGAGAAGAGCTGCGGCTTGTCCTGCACGGCGGGCAGCTCCAGCACGGAGACCAGCCCGCGCCCGTCGGACGCCGTACGCAGCAGCTCGCTCGTGTCGAATTCCGGCTCGCCGAAGAACGCGGCGGCGCCCTGCGCCTCGAAGGCCGTCAGGGTCCGCATCAGCACCCCGGCCGTCGCCGACGAGATCCCGCCGATCTCCTTCAGCTCCGGCTTGCCCGCGTCGGAGGTCAGGAAGGCGATGACCGCCCGCAGGTCCTTGAGGTCGTACAGCTCGAGGCCCTTGGTGTCGGCGTAGTGGAAGATCAGGCCGAGCGACTGCTCCTGCGTGGTGTTCAGGCCGAGCACCTTGGACATCAGGACGGGGCCGAAGGCGGTGACGGTCGCCCGTACCGGGATGCCGGGGCCGAGGCCGCCCAGCGCGTAGAACTCGGCCGGGAAGCCGGTGGCCGTCCAGTTCTGGCCGACTTCCGCCGCCCGCCGCTGGACCTTCTCACCCGGTTGGCCCGGCGCCGACACGCCGGAGATGTCGCCTTTCACGTCCGCGAGGAAGACCGGGACGCCCTGGGCGGAGAGCTGTTCCGCGATGAGCTGGAGCGTCTTGGTCTTGCCGGTGCCGGTGGCGCCCGCCACCAGGCCGTGCCGGTTGAGCATGCCGAGCGGGATGCGGACCGGCGCGTCGGGGTGGCACTCGCCCTCCCAGAGCAGCGCGCCGAGGTCCAGCGCGGGGCCGGTGAAGGCGTAGCCGCGGGCGATGTCGGCGGCGGGGGACGGCAGTGTCGTCCCGGACGGCGCCGCTGATGGCCCGGACGGTGGGGGAGTCGTCCCGGACGGTGGGGCTGTCGGCCCGGACGGTGCGGGAGTCGTCCCGGACAGTGGGGCTGTCGGCCCGAACGGTGGGGCTGTCGGCCCGGACGGTGCGGGAGTCGACCCCGGTGTCACGGCCGCCTCACCCGTGACGGCCTCACCGGCGGAACTATTCGGCTGGGGATCGGTCATCACATGCTCCCGATTCATACGACGATGAGGCTTTTGCCACCATCGCACCCCGGCAGCGGTGCTGCGCCCGGACAAGCCGGGCCGGTAGGCTTTCCGTGTGATCTTCAAGCGCATCGGAAACGGGCGGCCGTACCCGGACCACGGCCGGGTGAGTACGCGCGAGTGGGCCGACGTCGCCCCACGTCCCGTGCGGCTGGACCAGTTGGTGACCACCAAGGGACAGCTCGACCTGGAGACACTTCTCGCCGAGGATTCCACCTTTTACGGCGACCTCTTCGCCCATGTCGTGAAATGGCAGGGCGACCTCTATCTCGAGGACGGACTCCACCGGGCGGTACGCGCCGCGCTCCAGCAGCGCCAGGTGCTCCACGCCCGGGTCCTGGAGATGGACTGACAATCCGCTTACGCTGCGCTCATGAGCATGCTGACCCCCTCCGGTATGGGCGGGAAGTACCGGGTCACCGGCAAGCAGTACCCGAGGATGCGCCGCCCGCGCCGCCGCGGCCGTGTCGTCACCGCCGTGCTCGCCTCGGTCGTCGTGCTCGGCCTCTTCGGTTACGGGGCGCTGCAACTCGTCCATGTCTTCCGCGGGGACGACAACGGCGACACGAAGGCGAACGCGGCACCGCAGAACCGCCCCTGCGTCACCGTGGCCCCCACCGCCCCCACGGGTAAACCGGCCCCGCTGCCGCAGCCCGCGGGCGTCACGCTGAACGTCTTCAACGCCACCGCCAAGGGCGGTCTGGCCAAGACCACGGCCGACGAGCTGGCCAAGCGCGGCTTCAAGGTCAACAAATTCGGCAACGCGCCCGACCCGTACGACAAGAAGGTCGGCGAGTCCGCGCTGATCGTCGCCGGGCCCGCGGGCGAGGCGGCGGCCCGCACGGCGGGCACCCAGGTGGCGGGCTCGACCGTGAAGATCGACCCCAAGCGGACCGACAAGACCGTCGATGTGATGATCGGCACGGCCTTCACGGCGCTTTCCGGTCCGACCGACGTGGCGAAGGCCCGGATCGTGGCGGCGAACCCGCCGCCGCCGAAGCCGGTGTGCGTGACGCCGAGCCCGAGCGCGTCGGGGGGCGCCCCCGGCAAGACGGGGGCCACGACGAAGGCGGGCGCGCCGGCGAAGCACTAGCCGCCGTGGCGGGCGCCGCCTTGGCGGGTGGCGCTTGCGCGGGTGGCGCTTGCGCGGGTGACTGCCTTCGTGGCGGCCGACAGCGTATGTGCGAGAGGGGCGGGACCTGAGCCAGGTCCCGCCCCTCCGCTTGTCGGATCAGCGGCCGGACAGCGTTCAGGGTGTCCGGACCGTACAGCCCGCCCTGACCGTCCGGACCGTTCAGCCCTTCCGGGGCGTCCGCGACACGCCGGGTCGGGCCGGGCCGATTGTCAGCTCACCGTGCCGTACATCCGGTCGCCCGCGTCGCCGAGGCCGGGCACGATGTAGCCGCGCTCGTTCAGCCGCTCGTCGACCGCGGCCGTGACCACGGTGACCGGCTTGCCCGCCAGGGCGCGCTCCATCGACTCGACGCCCTCGGGCGCGGCCAGCAGACACAGCGCGGTGACGTCGTCGGCGCCGCGGTCGATCAGCAGGTCGATCGCCGCCACCAGGGTGCCGCCGGTCGCCAGCATCGGGTCGACCACGTAGACCTGCCGTCCCGACAGGTCCTCCGGCATACGGGTGGCGTACGTCGCCGCCTCCAGCGTCTCCTCGTCGCGGACCATGCCGAGGAAGCCGACCTCGGCGGTGGGCAGCAGCCGCACCATGCCGTCGAGCATGCCGAGCCCGGCGCGCAGGATCGGCACTACGAGGGGGCGCGGGTAGGAGAGCCTGACCCCGGTGGTCGGGCCGACCGGGGTGCGGATGTCGACCTGCTCGGTCCGCACGTCGCGGGTGGCCTCGTAGGCGAGCAGGGTGACCAGCTCGTCGGCGAGCCGCCGGAACGTCGGCGAGTCGGTGCGCTCGTCGCGCAGGGTGGTGAGCTTGTGCGCGACCAGCGGGTGGTCGACAACATGGAGACGCATGAATATGACTGTATCCGCCGGGTGGGGGGCGCGTCGCCAGTGCGATGAGCAGCCCGGCTCCGCGCACCTTCTGCGCCTGGCGTGGGGTAAACGGCGCGAACGAGGGAAACTGGCCAGATACGCCCGGTGTGCCTTCCGGGTGAAGCGAGCCCCAGGGATGGTGCCCGAGATGCCGGAGCCCGACCGAGCAGCCGAGCGAGCAACCGACCGAGCCATCGACCGTGACGCGGATCGCACCGACCGCACTCCGGATCGCGCCTCCGACGGCGCCCCCGCCGACGCTGCGGACCGATCTGAGGGCCGATCTGCGGACCGTACTGCCGACCGATCCGCTGACCGATCCGCCGACCGGTCTCCCGGCCGTTCCCCCGCCCGCGACACGGACATCGAGCGGCGCCGCAAGCGCGCGCTGTTCCTGCGGGAGCTGAACGAGGCCAAGGAGCTGCGCGAGCGGGTCCAGCCGCGACGCGCCCGGGTCGCCCGGCTCCGTCAGCAAATGCGGATGCGCACCTTCCGTTGGTGACCGCGCCGCGCGCGTGACCGGGTACGGATCACGTTTACGCCGCGTACGCGCCGCGTACACAGCGTGACGGATCAGTACCGTACGGGTGACCGTTCCGGGCCCCCGATGGCCGGACTTTCCAGAGAAGTGACGAAGACCTGGCACGTCGCGGTGCAGAAGACCCTTCGCAACGCCCCGGTTTCTGCCACGATGCCGAGTGGGTGGGGCCAACGGAAGTCGAAAGCGGCCCCCATCCGGTCCGGACGGCCTGAGACCCTGTGGGAGAGTCACGGTGTACTTCGCCGCACTGCTCGCGCGCACCGAGGACGGTTGGCAAGCGAGCGAACCCGATCTCGACGATGTGGAAACCCTCGCCGATCTGAGCGATCTGGCCCGCGCGGCCGGCGACGAGGAGGAAACGGTTCTGGTCTTCATCGAACAGGAGGACGCCTGGTTCGGCGTCATCCGTGTGGACGGTGAAGAGGATCCCAGGATCTATGTGTCCGACGCGGCTGCCGCCGCCCGCAGTTCGTACGGGGAGATCCTGCTCACCGACGAAGTGCTGGGCCGCGACCCCGAGGACCTGGACGAACTCGTGGACCTCGACGGCACCGAGGACGGCGAGGACGACGAGACCGAGGACGCCGTGGCGGGCCCCTCGGAAGACCATGTGCCGACCGGTCCGCTCGGCGAAACCGACATCCTCACGGATCTCGGCATGAGCACCAGGGAACTGCTGGCGCTCAGCGGTGACGGCGCGCTGACCGGTGAGGCGCTCGGCGAGATCGCCGACGCGCTGGGGTGCGGGGACGTGCTGGAGGCGGTCCGCTGACAGACCCTCTGAAGGACCCCTGGGTCGCCGCGATGCGGCTGGCCCTTGAAGAGGCGGCACAGGCCCCGCTCACCGGTGACGTACCGGTGGGCGCGGTCGTGCTGGCCCCCGACGGCACGGTGCTGTCCCGTGCCCGCAACGAGCGCGAGGCCACCGGCGATCCGACCGCCCACGCCGAGGTCCTCGCCATCCGCCGCGCCGCCGCCTCCGTCGGCGGCTGGCGCCTGACCGGCTGCACCCTCGCGGTCACCCTCGAACCGTGCACCATGTGCGCGGGCGCGATCGTCCTCTCCCGGCTCGACCGCGTCGTCTACGGCGCCGCCGACGACAAGGCGGGCGCCGCCGGTTCCCTCTGGGACGTGGTCCGCGACCGCCGCCTCAACCACCGCCCCGAAGTCATCCCCGACGTCCTCCCCACCCCCTCCGCCGCCCTCCTCACCCGCTTCTTCCGTACAACCGATTTCTGACCACCCCCCCGCGTGGGCTAGGATCTCTCTCGGTAGCGTGTCCGAGCGGCCTAAGGAGCACGCCTCGAAAGCGTGTGAGGGGGCAACTCCTCCGTGGGTTCAAATCCCACCGCTACCGCCACGAGCTGAACGAAGAGGGCACATACCAGTTTTGGTATGTGCCCTCTTTGACGTCCACGAGGCCGCAGACGAGGCTGGCCGCGCCGAAGCAACCCCGTGAGTGACCAGCGGTTACTCAGTAAACCCGGCCCGCTCCCCCGGTAGAATCGGAGCCATGCCCTCCCCCGTGAACGCCACGACCGGCGAAGGCGCGGCGCCGGGCGCGCCGCGGTGGCCGGGGTGGTCGACGCACGACGAATTCCTCGCGGTGCCGGGTGACGCGGCCCGCGCCTCGCGCCCGCACCGGCGCAATCCCCAGGCCCTCGAACCCGGCGACGGCGAACCGCGGTTCGGCCTCTTCCCCGACGTCCTCCCGCGCGGCCTGCCCGCGACGGAACCGACGACCCCCGGCCCGTAACCGATGCCCGCCACGTCGGAGCGCCTGGTCTGGTACGTGTCGTACGGCTCCAACATGTCGCTGGCGCGCCTGCGTTGCTACCTGACGGGCGGCACGGCCCAGGACACCGCGGACGGCGGCGGGCGTACGTATCCCGGTTGCCGCGACCCGCGGATGCCGGAGCGCTCGGTGGGGATCGAGCTGCCGGGGACGGTGTACTTCGCCACTTGGTCGCCGGTCTGGCACGGCGGACGCGCCTTCTACGACCCGCTGGCCCCCGGCCGCGCCTGGGCCCGCGCCCACCTCCTGACCCTCGGTCAGTTCTCGGACATCGCCGCCCAGGAGATGTACGCCGCCCCCGGCCACGACCTCGACCTCACCCGGGTCCTCGCCGAGGGCCGCGACCGCCTCGGCCCCGGCCGCTACGAAACCCTCCTCCACCTCGGCGACCTCGAAACCCACCCCCTCCTCACCTTCACCGCCCCCTGGCACGCCCCCGACGCCCAGCCGGTCCCCCCGTCCCCCGCCTACCTCGCCCACCTCGCCGCGGGCCTCCGCGAAGCCCACACCTGGCCCCCCGAAGCGATCACGACCTACCTCGCGGGCCTCACGTCGCGGAGTACGGCTCGATGAGCGGTCGCGGATCACGTACTCCGCGAACGATCTCCTCCGGCACCCCGGGGCCCTGTGCGTAGTAGCGCCCCTGCGCTTCACCGTGGGCCGACAGCCATCCCGCCCTGACGAGTTCACGGATGTCACGTTGGGCCTGCTGCTCGCTCAACTCCGCGTCCGCCTGGTACGTCGCCCGCCGGACCCGGTTTCCCATCAGGGCCGGGTACAGGGCGTACAGCGTGCGCTCGGGCAGCCCTTGTCGCTCGACGGCCTCCTCAAGCGCGGACCACACCGTGCGGGTGGTCTCGACCTGCCGCTGTACGGCCTGGGCCTGTTGATGGTGGGCGCGCAGGCAGAACCGGACCCAGGCGCGGGTGTCCCGGTCCGGCGTCCAGACCGGGCCGCCGACCTCCGCCAGTACGTCGTAGTAGCGATAGGTGTTGCGGGCCCGGCCCAGCCACTCCTCAATACTGGAGAACTCCGGCGCGACGATCCCTTCCCGCGCCAGGACCAAGGTCTGGAGCGCGCGGGACATCCGGCCGTTTCCGTCCGCCCAGGGGTGGATCGCGACGAGATTGAGGTGCGCCATCGCGGCTCGCACCAGAGCGGGCGCTTCCAGGTCGCCCTCGTTGAGCCAGACGACCAGTTCCGCGATGAGATCCGGCACCGAGTCGGCGTCAGGCGCGGTGTAGGCCGCGATGGTCGGGTCCTCGGGTGAGGTCACGTACACCGCACCGGACCTCCACCAGCCCGGACGTTTGAGCAGGTGGTGGCCTTGCATCATGAAGTGCAGACCGTTGAGCAGACCCTTGCCGTAGGCGAAGTCCGGCCCGGCGTCCGTCAGTCGCTGGATGTACGTCATGGCCTGCCGGTAGCCCTCGATCTCGGCGGAGACCGTCTGGTCGGCCTCGATCGGCGCCTCGCCGAGCATGATGTCTTCGACATCGGCGACGCTCGCCGCGTATCCCTCGATCGTGTTCGAGCCGGCGATCGCCCGCGCTGTCAGATTGCGGCGGAGCTGCCCCTCCCAACGGCGCGGCGTCCGCAGGTGGAGCCGGAGCCGGTCGCGCATCCCCTCGATCTCACCGAGGACCCGCTCATCCACGTCGTCCAGGCCAGGCGTTTCATACAACATGACGCAATGACACCATCATCCCGTCAATACGTCAAACCGTCCCTCAACGCGACCTACCTCGCGGGGCTGGCCGGGGTGGCCTGATCTCGTCGCGCGGGGGGCGGCCGGGGCGGGCGGGGGCGTTCCCCTTGGAGGGCGGACTCCGTACGTTCGTACGGAGTCGGGGTCGCGTTCACCGAAGGGCGGATCGGCGACGGCGGCGCGACGGTCGGTGTGTCCTGATATGTCTGGTGTGGGCGGCACGAGAGCGAAGGTGGGATCGGGAGCATGGACCTGGCTGAGCGGACGAGAAGCCGAGGGCGGGTCCGGCGCGGACACGTACACCAGGGACACGCACACCAGGGGTACGCGCACCGCGGACACGCGCACCGCGGGCGGATCGCGCTGGCCGCGACGGCCCTGACCGCCGCCGCCGTGCTGGCCGTGGCGCCGGGGGCGTCCGGGGCGTCCGGGGCGTCCGGCGCTCCGGGACCCGAGGCCGCGACGGCCACGCCGGTCAAACACGTCGTGGTCATCTTCGACGAGAACGTCTCCTTCGACCACTACTTCGGTACGTATCCGAAGGCCGCGAACACCGACGGCACGCGCTTCACGGCCGCCCCCGGCACCCCGGCCCCGGTGAATCTGCTCAGCGACGGCTCCCGGCTGCTGACGCACAACCCGAACCAGTACCAGCCGCGCCGCCTGAGCCCGTCGCAGGCGCTCACCTGCGACCAGAACCACAGCTACACGCCCGAGCAGCAGGCGTACGACGGCGGCGCGATGGACCAATTCGTGCAGCACACGAGCAGCGACAAGTGCTCGGGCCTGTACGGGAGTCCGGGCCTGACGATGGACTACTTCGACGGGAACACCGTCACCGCGCTGTGGAACTACGCCCAGAACTACACGCTGGGCGACAACAGCTTCGGCGACGTCTTCGGCCCCTCCACGCCCGGCGCGCTCGGCCTGGTCTCCGGGCAGACGCACGGCGGCGTCTCGATCGACCCGAAGACCGGCGAGCAGGTCCCGGTGGAGCGGTCCACGACCGTACGCAGCCCCGACCCGACGACCGGGGTCGGCACGGTCGTCACCGACCCGGACCCGGCGTACGACGACTGCTCGGACAACAACCACACCGCGAGCGGCCAGCTCACCGCGATGCGCGGCCGCAACGTCGGGGACCTGCTCAACGACAAGGGCGTGAGCTGGGGCTGGTTCCAGGGCGGCTTCGCGCCGACGTCCTCGCCGGGCGGCACGGCGGTCTGCGGCGCGACCCACGCCAATGTCGGCGGCAACGCGTCGGTGGACTACTCGCCGCACCACGAGCCGTTCCAGTACTACGAGTCGACGGCGAACCCGCACCACCTGCCGCCGACGTCCGCCGCGATGATCGGCCGCCAGGACCGGGCCAACCACCAGTACGACCTGACCGACTTCGACACGGCGCTCGCGGCCGGGAATCTGCCCGCGGTGTCGTTCCTGAAGGCGGCCGAGTACCAGGACGGGCACGCGGGCTACTCCGACCCGCTGGACGAGCAGCACTTCCTGGTCCGCGAGATCAACGCGGTCCAGCGGTCGCCGCAGTGGGCGAGCACGGCGGTGATCGTGGCGTACGACGACTCCGACGGCTGGTACGACCAGGTCGCCGCCGCGATCACCAACGGCTCCACCGACGCGGGCGCGGACACCGCGATGTGCGCCGACGGCCCGCCCGCCGCGGGCGGCTACCTCGACCGCTGCGGTCCGGGACCGCGGCTGCCGCTGCTGGTCGTGTCCCCTTACACCCGGCGCGATCACGTCGAGCACGCGCTGACCACCCAGTCGTCCGTCCTGCGCTTCATCGAGGACAACTGGGGGACGGGCCGGATCGGCGACGGCTCCTTCGACGCGACCGCGCACCCGCTCGACCCGATGTTCGACTTCGCCCGGCCCCAGCAGCGCGCGGTGCTGCTGAACGCGGACGGCTCGGTCGCGAAGACCGTGCCGGTACGAGTGACGCCCGGCCGCCGGACCCCGCTCCCGGAAGGCGCGTCGGGCGGTACGGCGAGCGGTACGACCACGGGTATCAGCAGCGGTACCAGCAGCGGTACGGCGTCGGCCGCGGACGCCACGACGGCGGGACCGGGTACGGGCGCGCCCGCCGCCTCGGGGCGGGGCGCCCGGCTGACCGGCACGGAGATCGCCGGCGGGTCCGCCCTGGTGGTGCTGCTGACGGCGGCGGGCGGCACATGGCTGCTGCTGCTCCGGCGCCGCAGGACGTGACAGCGGGCGGGCGGAAACAAAGCGACGGCAAAGCGAGGTCAAGGGGCGGTAAGCAGCGGCAAGCGGCAGCAAGCGGTGCCGACAGGCCGATCCCACGCTCCGGACCTGCCGCAAACCCGAGCCCGACCTTCATCTTCTAAGAGGATGATTGGGACAACAGGCCGTCTGATTACGCCATCTGATGGATAGACTTCCGTGATTGCACACTTGTGACCGTCGGTGCGGGCTGCGGGCTGGGGAGGGCAAAGGCGCATGGCGCAGGCGAAGAAGATCACCATGTACGTACTGGTGATCTTCATCCTCTACACGATCATCAATCAGCCGGCCCGAGCCGCTGATCTCGTCCAGGTAGGCTTCCAGGGCATATCGAACGCCGCGAAGAGCATCGGGAAGTTCATGCACGACCTGGCCAACTGACCGGCGGGCCGTCCCGGCCGCTCCGGCGGCGCACCACCAGTACCCAGCGGCACGCGGCGGCATGCCGGCGGCGAGGGAGTCCCATGATCCGGCATCTGGTCCTGTTCAGGCTCAACGAGGGCGTGCGGCAGGACGAACCGCGTGTCCAGGCGGGCGCGCGGGCCTTCGCCGAGCTCGGCGAGAAGGTGCCCGAAACGCTCTCCTGGGAGTGCGGCTGGAACATCACGGACCGCCCGATCGCCTACGACTTCGCCATCAATTCCACCGTCGCGGACGCGGCGGCGCTGACGGCGTATCTCGAACACCCGGAGCACCGGGCGGCCGTCGCGCTCTGGTCGGAGTTCGCCACCTGGGTGATCGCGGACCTGGAGATCTGACCTCCCGGCCGAGCGCACGACGAGCGTTCACGCGCCCCCCGCCGACCCGCGGGGGGCGTTTTCGCGCCCTTTGAGCCCCCTCGCGCGCCACCTCCGCGCACCCTTCGCTCCGGATTCACACCGCCGGACGGGGGACTTCCGGGCCGCCGGTTCGTACAACACGGCAATATGCGGTGCTTGCACAAAGCGGACATGAATTGTGATGCTATGACCGCTTTTGCCGGATGAGTGGACCGATAAGGGGTGTGGTGTGCCGGTGTCGGCCCATACGGCGTCAACAACGTATCCCCGAGGCAGAACCCGTACGCCCAGTGCCAATGCGGCGGACGCGAGAGCGCTCACCCAGGTGCTCTTCGAGCAGATCACCAAGCTGGAGCCCGGCACCCCCGAGCACGCACGGGTGCGGGCCGCGCTGATCGAGGTGAATCTGCCGCTGGTGCGCTACGCGGCGGCCCGCTTCAGGAGCCGCAACGAACCGATGGAGGACGTGGTCCAGGTCGGCACAATCGGCCTGATCAACGCGATCGACCGGTTCGACCCGGAGCGCGGCGTGCAGTTCCCGACCTTCGCGATGCCGACCGTCGTCGGCGAGATCAAACGTTACTTCAGGGACAACGTGCGGACCGTGCACGTGCCGCGCCGCCTGCACGAGCTGTGGGTCCAGGTGAGCGGCGCGATCGAGGACCTGACCGTGCTGCACGGCAGGTCGCCGACGACGGCCGAGATCGCCGAGCGGCTCAAGCTCGCCGAGGAGGAGGTGCTGGCGTGCCTGGAGGCGGGCCGCGCCTACCACGCGACCTCGCTGGAGGCGGCACAGGAGGGCGACGGGGCGCCGGGGCTGCTCGACCGGCTCGGCTACGAGGACCCGGCGCTGTCCGGGGTCGAGCACCGCGACCTCGTCCGCCATCTTCTGGTCCAGCTTCCCGAGCGGGAGCGGCGCATCCTGTTGCTCCGCTACTTCGGCAACCTGACGCAGTCCCAGATCAGTGCGGAACTGGGGGTTTCGCAGATGCACGTGTCCCGTCTGCTGTCCCGGAGCTTCGCGCGGCTGAGGTCCGCAAACCAGCTCGAAGCGTAGCTGAAGAGGATTAAGTCACCTGCACGGATATGTCGACATGGCGCTACAGCGTGTTGCCGACATGTGACATTCTGCGGGTACCGCGTTTGTCGCGAGCCGGCCTCCGGTATTCCAGTGGAGGAACAACCGTCGCTCGCGACACCCGTCCGCGACCTCAAGGGGGTGGCATGTCCGTACAGGTGGGCAGTCCCAAGGTGCTCAAGCCCGACACGGCGACCGCACCGCACGATGCTCTTCACGGCGAGGCCATCGACACCCGCACGCTGTCCCGATCGCTGTTCCTGCGCCTCGCGGAACTGCCGGTGGACAGCCCGGAACGCACCTATGTACGTGACACGCTCATCGAGCTGAATCTGCCACTCGTGCGGTACGCAGCCGCTCGCTTCCGCAGTCGGAACGAGCCGATGGAGGACATCGTCCAGGTCGGCACGATCGGCCTGATCAAGGCGATCGACCGCTTCGACTGCGAGCGCGGGGTGGAGTTCCCGACCTTCGCGATGCCGACGATCGTCGGTGAGGTGAAGCGATTCTTCCGCGACACCTCCTGGTCGGTCCGGGTCCCGCGCCGCCTCCAGGAACTGCGGCTGGCGCTCACCAAGGCCAGCGACGACCTCTCCCAGAAGCTGGACAGGTCGCCGACGGTCGCCGAACTGGCGGTCTGCCTCGGGGTGTCGGAGGAGGACGTCGTCGACGGCCTCGCGGTGGGCAACGCGTACACCGCCAGCTCGCTGGACTCCCCGCCGCCCGAGGACGACGGCGGCGAGGGCACCCTCGCGGACCGCCTCGGCTACGAGGACACCGCGCTCGAAGGCGTCGAGTACCGCGAGTCGCTCAAGCCGCTGCTGGCCCAACTGCCGCCGCGCGAACGGCAGATCATCATGCTGCGGTTCTTCGCGAACATGACGCAGTCGCAGATCGGCGAGGAGGTCGGCATCTCCCAGATGCACGTCTCCCGGCTGCTCACCCGCACCCTCGCACAGCTCCGTGACGGCCTCACCGCAGAGGCATGAGGTGGCACTGACGGGGTGGTGACGACCTGACACCCCGTCAGTAAACTGACGTGATGGTCGCGTTGGTCTCGTACGTCGCGTTGAGGAAGACCCAAGCCCTGCTGCGCACCACGACTCCGGCGCTCGCCGCGCTGGGCCTGCTCGTCATGGCCACCGGCTGCGCGGGCGGCGGCACCACCGGCCATGTCGCGATCGGCGGCGTCGGCCCCTCCCCGAGCGCTCCCCACGACGTCCCCCCGGACGGCGACGTGGTCCTGGTCCCGCTCGACGGCCCGGCCCCCGGCGCCGCGAAGCCCTCCCGTACGCCCTCGGGCACGGACACCGGCACGGGGCCGCGTACACCCTCCTCCGGAGCGCCCCGGACACCCTCCTCGCCCCACGGGACCCCCACGACCCCCGGCGGACCGGCCAGCGGCTCGACGGCCCAAGCGGGCGGCGGCACGGACTCCGGTACGGGCTCGGGCACGGCTACGGGCGGCGGCACGGGTTCAGGGGGTACGGATGCAGGGGGCACGGGCTCGGGCGGTACGGGCTCGGGCGGCGGGGCCACGACGGCCGCGCGGCTGACCGTGAGCGCGCCCACGCGTACGGCGGACGCGGACCGCTGGTGCGAGAAGGTCGCCGTCACCTTCACCAACGCCGGGGGTCTGCCGGTGACGGCGGGCACGGTCACCTTCGGCACCCACATCATCGGCGGGCTCGGCATCGACTGGGCAACCGTGGAGACGGCGAAGCCCGTGCCGGTGCCGCTGGCGGGCGGGGCGTCGCGCACCGCCTCCTGGGACCTGTGCGTGGACGCCTGGCGGGTGCCGCTGGGCATGCACATCGAGACCAGGGACGTCACGCTGTCCTGACCGGCGCCGTCCTGGCGCCGACCCGGTCCCGGCCTGTCCCCCGATCCGCCCGTGGACCCAAGGACAGCCCCGACAACGGACCCGTCAAGACCCGTCCACGGACCTGCCCACCGACCTGCCTGCCGACCTGTCCACGGACATCCGTGGCGATATGCCCCCGTTGGCACATCCTGCTGCGTAGGGACGGGCAGGCCGGGCGGTCAGCGCATCGCGAGCGCGACCACTCCGATGACCACGGCCACCGCCACGATCACACCGATCACCAGGCCGACCTTGCTGCGGCCCTGCGCCCGCTGCACCTCGGCGGCGGGCGGCTGCTCGTCGACGAAGGCACGGAACATCTGGGTGTTGCCGGCCGGGTCGTAGTTGTTCTCAGGGTTCGACATGCCGCCTGACCCTAGCGTCTCGACGGAAGGGCCCGCACCCCCGGCCCGCCCGGCGGCCACACGGCCTCCGGCCCGAGCCGTTCAGGCAACCCGGACACGTACCTCTTGGGCGGATACAGGCGTTTCCTTTGCTGAATCTTTGCCGCGATTCCGGGCAAAGAATTTGTCTGGCACAACCAACTACTTTACAGTTGCTTCAGGCAACCAAAGATCACAGCGGACTCACAGGCAGCTCCCGCAGCGGAAGGACAGGTGACCGTCGCATGGCGGACCGCGAGCAGTGCGTGGAACTCGCACACCAGCTCCGCACCACCTTCGTCGTCAGCCGCGAGATCGCCCGGGGGCTGCCGCCCGAGACCCCGCTCACGGCGGTTATGGTGCTCGGCGCCCTCGACCGCCACGGCGAGCTGCGGATGAGCAGGCTCGCCGAACTCCTCGACGTCGACATGTCCGTGACGAGCCGTCATGTCGCCTTCGGCGTCGAGCGCGGCTGGATCGACCGGGCCCCCGACCCGCTGGACCGCCGCTCACGGCTGCTGCGGCTCACCGAACACGGCACGCGGACACTGCGGTCCTCGTCCGACCGGGCCGCCGCCGTGGTCGCCGACCATCTGGCCGACTGGCCGGACGCCGACGTGGCCCGGCTCTCCGAACTGCTCGCCCGGCTGCGTGACAGCTTCGGCGACTGCCGCTCCGCCGCCTCGCGCGGCGGCGCCCACCACATATCGCGCGCCCAGACGGGCTGAAGAGGACTGAAGATGGCAACAACAACCCAGGCCGGCAAGCGGGACGGGCAGGCACCGGAACCGGGCCACGGCGGCCAGGAATCCGCGCCCATGTCGCACCGGCAGATCATGGAGGCGCTGTCCGGGCTGCTGCTCGGCCTGTTCGTGGCGATCCTGTCGTCCACGATCGTCTCCAACGCCCTGCCCCGCATACTCGCCGACATCGGCGGCGGGCAGAGCGCGTACACCTGGGTGGTCACCGCCTCGCTTCTCGCGGTCACCGCGACCACCCCGATCTGGGGCAAGCTCTCCGACCTGTTCAGCAAGAAGCTGCTGATCCAGCTCTCGCTGGTGATCTACGTGGTCGGCTCGATCGTGGCCGGCTTCTCCACCAACCCCGGCATGCTGATCGCCTGCCGCCTGGTCCAGGGCGTCGGCGCGGGCGGTCTGTCCGCGCTGTCGCAGGTGATCATGGCCGCGATGATCTCGCCCCGGGAGCGCGGCCGTTACAGCGGCTACCTCGGCGCGACCTTCGCCATCGCGACCGTCGGCGGCCCGCTGATCGGCGGTGTCATCGTCGACTCCACGCTCGGCTGGCGCTGGTGCTTCTACGTCGGTGTGCCGTTCGCCGTCGCCGCGCTGGTCGTGCTCCAGAAGACGCTGCACCTGCCGGTGGTCAAGCGGAAGGTGCGGATCGACTGGACCGGCGCCTTCCTGATCACCGCGGCCGTCTCGCTGCTGATGGTGTGGATCTCGCTCGCCGGCGAGAGCTACGCGTGGGTGTCCTGGCAGAGCTACGTGATGGTGCCGCTGTCCCTCGTGCTCGGCGCGCTGTTCGTCTACACCGAGACCCGCGCGGCCGAACCGATCGTCCCGCTGCGGCTGTTCCGCAACAAGACGATCACCCTCACCTCGATCGCGAGCCTCTTCGTCGGTATCGCGATGTTCGCCGGCACGGTCTTCCTGAGCCAGTACTTCCAGCTCGCCCGCGGCAAGACCCCGACGATGTCCGGCATCATGACGATCCCGCTGATCGGCGGCCTGTTCATCGCCTCGACCGTCTCCGGCCAGATCATCACCCGCACCGGCCGCTGGAAGGCGTTCCTGGTCTCCGGCGCGGTCCTGCTCACCGCGGGCTCCGCGACCCTCGGCCTGATCCGCAACGACACCCCGTACTGGGAAGTCGCCGTCTACATGGCCCTGTTGGGCCTCGGCGTCGGCATGATGATGCAGAATCTGGTGCTCGCCGTGCAGAACCAGGTCTCCGTCGCGGACCTCGGCTCGGCCAGTTCCCTGGTCACCTTCTTCCGCTCGCTGGGCGGCGCGGTCGGCGTCACCGCGCTCGGCGCGGTGCTCGGCAACCGCGTCACGCACTTCGTCACCACGGGCCTCGCCGACCACCACATCACCGGCGCCGGGACCGGCGGCGGCATCCCGGACGTCGAGCAACTGCCCGCCCCCGTCAGGGGGATCGTGGAGAGCGCGTACGGCCACGGCATCGGCGACGTCTTCCTGTACGCCGCGCCCTTCGCCCTGCTCTCCTTCCTGCTGGTGATCTTCGTCAAGGAGACCGCCCTGCGCACCCGCAGCGGTTTGCAGCAGGCTGAGGCGGGTACGGGCCGGGCGGCGGAAGTCGCCGTCGCGGAGCTGGCGGCGGCCGAGACCGGCGCGGCGGACATCGCCGCCACCCAGACGGGTACGCCCGAGGCGGAAGCCGTCCGGGACCGGTCGGGCGACCAGACCCGGTAACCGGGAGGGCCGGTCACCCGGCCCGCAGGAACTCCCGGCCGACTGTCCTGTTCCCACAGCGGAGAGGTCCAGGGCGGCGGACGGGACCGGGTCCCGGAGGACGGCCGGAGCAGGGGACGGCCGAGGCCGTCCACCGGGACCCAGCACGAAGGGCGTGCCGCCGGAGCCGATGTCACGGCACGGCGGCCCGCCCCCTCTCGTCGGACGCCGTTTCGGCGTAAGGCCGCAGGCGCCTGCGGCCGCATCCGCGGATGCCCGACGTAGGGTGCTGGCATGGCTCCCAACATCGCCACGAATACGTCCGTCACGCTGGATGAGCTGCTGGAGTTCGTGCGCCCGCGGCACCGCGCGATCCTGCTCACCACCCGTTCCGACGGCCGCCCGCAGGCGTCCCCGCTCACCTGCGGGGTCGACGACTCCGGCCGGATCGTCGTGTCGACCTACCCCGAGCGGGCCAAGACGCGCAACGCCCGCCGCGATCCGCGCGCCTCGGTCGTGATCCTCTCCGACGAGTGGAACGGCCCCTGGGTGCAGGTCGACGGCACCGCCGAGGTCATCGACAGCCCCGAGTCCGTCGAGCCGCTGGTCGAGTACTTCCGCAACATCTCGGGCGAACACCCCGACTGGGACGAGTACCGCTCCGCGATGGTGCGGCAGGGCAAGTCCCTGATCCGCGTCACCCCGGAGCGGTGGGGCCCCATCGCCACCGGCGGCTTCCCGGCCCGGCTGGCGTAGCGCGCACTCCACGTCCCGTCGGGGGTTCCGACTCCCGTCCCCTGAGCGGTCGTTGCCCTCAGCCGCTCAGGGCGGCGGTCGGGTGGGTGCGGGCGGCGCGGATCGCCGGGTAGAGCCCGGCCACCGCGCCGATGAACAAGGTCGCGCCGACCGCGATCAGCAGGGTCACCGGCGGCACCGACAGCGGCCAGCCCTTGATGACGGCGAAGCCCGCCGTCACCGCGACGCCGAGGGCCGAGCCGAGGACGCCGCCGAGCGCCGAGAGCAGCAGGGCCTCCGCGAGGAACTGCGCCCGGATATGGCGGCGGGTGGCGCCCAGCGCGCGGCGCAGCCCGATCTCGCGGCGGCGTTCCAGCACGGAGATGATCATCGTGTTGGCCACGCCGATGCCGCCGACGAGGAGGGCCACGGAGCCGAGCCCGACGAGCAGCCCGGTGAACGCCTGGTCGGCGGCGTTCTTCGCGGCGAGCGCGTCGGAGGGCCTGGACACGGTGACCTCGTCGGGCGCCTGCGGGTTGACCGTACGGCCGAGGCGGGAGCGTACGGAGTCCACGGCCGCGTCCGCCGAGCGCTCGTACACCACGGTCGGGCTGCCGTCGTAGCCGAACTGCGAGCGCGCGACGGGGGTGCCGACCAGTGCGGAGGTGTCCAGCTCCGGGGCGAGCGGCACCGCTTCGAGGATGCCGACCACGGTGAAGTACCGGTCGCCCAGCCACACTTGGGAGCCGGGGGAGACAACTCCCAGCCGCTCGGCGGTCTTCGAGCCGAGGACGACGGCGGGGAACTTCGCGGTGGCGGCGTTGAGCCACGATCCGGCCGCGAGTCTGGCGCCCACGGTGCCGATCAGGCGGAGGTCGGCCGCGCGGGCGGTGATGCCGCCGGTGGCGTCCTTGTCGGACAAGTGGCTGCGGTACACCGGGACGCTGAGGTCGCCGTAGCCGCTGGTGCTCTCGACGCCGTCCAGGAGGCCGACCTTCGCGATCGTGTCCTGCGGCAGCTTCGTGTCCTGCCCGAAGAGGCTCTTGCCCGCCTGCGCGGTCAGCAGATTCGTACCGAGCTTGGCGAGTTGGGCGTTGAGCTTCGCCTGGCTCGACGCGGAGATGCCGACGACGGCGATCATGGCGGCGATGCCGATCGCGATGCCCAGCGCCGAGAGGAGCGCGCGGGCGGGACGGGTGCGCAGCCCGACCGTGCCGAGTCGCAGCAGGTCGCGGCCGAGCAGGCGCGAGCGGGGCGGCCTCCGGCCCGGACGCGGTGGAGAGGCCGCCGCCGTGGCCTGGGCGCTCACGCCGACGCCCTTTCGCCGGAGGCGACAGAGGACGCCCCTCGCGCCACTCCCCCGGAGGGCCCGCTATCCCCACCGGCTCCCGCACCACCGGCCGCTCCGGCCGCACCGGCCGCACCGGCCGCACCGGCCGCTTTGGCAGCTCCGGCAGACTCGGCCGCTCCGGCAGGCCGGGGCGCTGTGGACGCCCCGGCCGGGCCCGAGTCCGACAGGACTCGTCCGTCGCGGATGGCGATCCGGCGGGGCAGGCGGGCGGCCAGCTCGGCGTCGTGAGTGATGACCAGGACGGTGGTGCCCTGGGCGTTGATCTCGTGCAGGAGCTCGACGACCCCCGCGCCGGAGGCCGAGTCGAGGTTGCCGGTCGGCTCGTCCGCGAGGAGCAGCGGCGGGTCGCCGACCACGGCGCGTGCGATGGCGACGCGCTGCCGCTCGCCGCCGGAGAGCTGGTTCGACTTGTGGTCGTGGCGGTGGGCGAGCCCGACGCGGTCGAGGACGGCCCGCGCGCGCTCGCGCCGCTCGGAGCGGGGGACGCCCGAATAGAGCAGCCCGTCGGCCACGTTGTCGAGCGCGGTGACGCCGTCGGCCAGGTGGAACTGCTGGAACACGAAGCCGATCCGGTGCGCGCGCAAGGCGGACAGGGCACGGTCGGAGAGGTCGTTCACATCCACCCCTTCGATGGCGACCGAGCCCGCGGTGGGCCGGTCGAGGGTCCCGATCAGGTTGAGGAGGGTCGATTTGCCGGAGCCGCTGGGGCCGACGAGCGCGACCAGTTCGCCTTTCCGCACGGTCAGGCTCACTCCCGCGCACGCGAGTACCGGAGGCTCGCCGTAACCGCGCTCGACATCGCGCAGTACGACGATGCCAACGCTGTCACCGCTGTCACCGCTGTCGCCGCTGTCGCCGCTGTCGCCGCTGTCGCCGCCGCCGAACTCGTCGCGGCCGCCGCTGAGTTCCCTGGTGTCGCTCACAGTCCCGGCACCACGACCCTCTGACCCTCGGCGACGCCGTCGCCGGAGATCTCCACCCGGCCGCCCGCGAACAGGCCGGTCCTCACGGGGACGCGCGTGGTCCTGCCGTCGGGTCCGACGACCTCGACCCCGAACCGGTCGCCGTCGAGGGCCTGGAGGGCGCCGACGGGTACGGACAGCACGTGCTCGCGCGTCGCCGATGGGAAGTTGACGGTCACCGTCGCCTGCTGGAGCGCGCCCACCGCGGCGGGGTCGGCCAGCGAGACGACGACGGGGATCACCACGGCCTTGCCGGTGCCGCCCTCCTTCTCCGTGGGCACCCCGACACCGGTGATCGTGCCCTTCGTGGACGTGCCCGAGGGCAGGTCGATGGTCACCTTGCCGCCCACGACGGCCAGTTGCTGATCGGCGAGCTTGAGGTCGACGTCCACCTTCTTGTCGAGTCCCGTGATGCCGAGGACCGGCGCGCCCGCGCCGAGCCGGTCGCCGACGGACACCTTCACGGCGGCGACGCGTACGTCCCCCGGCACGAAGACGACGCGGCCGAGTTCGACGGTGCCGGTACGGCGCTGGCCCGTGGCCTTCTGCCAGGCGCGGACCGCCTCCGCGGTGCGCGCGGTGAACTTCTCGTCGGGTGCGAGGCCGAAGTACCCGAGCTTGGCGAGGCCGCGCTCCAACTGCCTGACGTCGGGCCCGTCGTCCATCCCGGCGCGGAAGGCGCGCCAGGCGGGAAGCGGCCCGCGGAAGAGGAACACCGGCACGTTGTCGACCGCGAAGAGCCGCTGGCCGAGCCTGATCCGCGTGCCGGTGGCGGGCAGTTGGGTGACCACGCCGTCCAGGCCGCCCGCGATGTCGCGCGCGACGGCGAAGGCGAGGGTGCCGGAGTTCTTGGTCGTACCGGTGAGCGTGCCGCGCTCGACCGGCGCGGTCTCGACGTGCGGGGTCTCCTTGGCGGTCGCGGGCGAGCGGTCACTGCCGTACGCGTAGATCCCGGCGGCGCCGCCGCCCCCGAGCAGGAGGACGACCGCGAGGGCGGCGCCGGTCACGGCGAAGCGTTTCCTAGCCATTGGGGCGCACGCCCCCCATGTCCGCGTTGCCGCCGCTCGCGCACTTGGCGACCACGTCCTTGGGTGCGTCCTGCGGGACGGTCAGGCCGATGACGCCCTTGCCGGGGTCGGGGACGTCCACGCCGTTGTCGCGGAAGCACTTGGCGCTCTTGAGCGCGTCCTCCTGCAACTGCTCGTCCGTCTTGTTCTCCATGCCGGGTACGGGCGGCGGGTCGCCGAGCGTCCCGCGGCACTTCGTACTGGCCTTCTCCAGCGCGGCCATCTCCGAGGCGTCCTGCGACTCGGTGACGGCGAGGCCGCCCTTGCCCGGGTCGGGGAAGTCGATGCCCTCGTCGCGCATGCACGTGGAGAAGGCGAGCTGCCAGTCCTCGAAGCTCTTCGCCTTGGCGGTGGGCTTGCCGGTGTCAGCCGTGCCGCCGCCGTCGGTGCCGCCGCCGCAGGCCCCGAGGAGCACGATCGTCAGCGGTACCGCGGCCACGGACCCGAGCAGGCGCCGGCGCTGCTTCGTAAGGAACATGGTGTCGTCCTTTCGGCGCGGCACCCCGTGGTGCCGCTCGTCCCGGACAGTCCATCGATCGCGCGGTTGCGAGGGAGTCAAGGGATTCTTTTAGCTTTTGATGACACCGCGCGCGGGCAGCGCGAAGGTCACGGTGAGCCCGCCGCCGGGGTTCGCGGCGATGCCGAGCGCCGCGTCGTGCACGTCGGCGACGGCGGCGACGATCGCCAGCCCGAGGCCGTGATGCCGCTGCCCGCCGGCGCGCCCCTCAGACCGCCCGGCCGTACGTCCCGTGCCGCGCACGAAGGGCTCGGTGAGGGAGGCGACGGTGCCTTCCGGCACCACGGGTCCGGTGTTGACCACGCGCACCTCGGCGCCGCCTTCCGGGGCCGGTCCCGTACGCACCTGGAGCGAGCCGCCCGCCACGTTGTGCCGCACCGCGTTCTGGAGGAGATTGGCGACCGCCCGGTGCAGGAGCACGGGATCGCCGACGGCCGCGGCGGGGCGGAGGTCGAGGCCGGCCCGGACGCCCGAGGCGTCGAGTTCGTCGTGCAGGTCGCGCAGCGCGTCCGCCGCGATCCGGGCGAGGTCGAGGCCGTCCCGGCGGACGCCGCGCGCGCCGATCTCGGCGAGGGTCAGCAGCGAGTCGACGGTCTCGATGTTGCGCCGGTTGGTCCGGTAGACGCGCTCGGCGACCTCGCGCAGTTCGGGGTAGCCGACCTCGGGGTCGGGCTCGCGGTCGGCCAGCGCGACCTCCAGCATCGTCTGGTTGGCCGCCAGGGGCGTCCGCAGCTCGTGGGAGGCGTTGGCCGCGAACCTGCGGTGCGCCTGGAAGGAGCTGTCGAGCTTTTCGAGCATGTCGTCGAAGGTGTCCGCGAGGTCGTGCACCTCGTCCCCGGGGCCGCGCATGCCGATGCGGTGGTCGAGCGCGCCCGTCGCGGCGAGCTTCGCGGCCGAGTTGATCGCCGCCAGCGGGCGCAGCACCCGGCCCGCGACGACCCAGCCGATCACCGCGCCGATCACCGCGAGGACGACGAGCACGACGGCCGAGACGATCAGCAGCGTGTTGAGGATGTCGGAGGCGCTGCTCAGGTGCAGGGCCGAGGCCGTGTCGGCGTCACTGTTGGTGGGGCTGACCGGCGACGGGGCGACCTTCACCCCGGGCACGGACATGCCCTCCTCCAGTTTCGACGGCAGGATCGCGTACGTCGGCACGTACCGCATGAAGACGTACACGGTGCCCAGCATCAGCGCGCCGGTGGCCGTCAGAAGGGTCGCGTAGGTGAGGGTCAGGCGGGCGCGCATCGTCATCCGCGGGCGCCAGGACAGCATGCCGAGGGGGGACGTCCTGTCGGTCACGGCCGGTCCCGGTCGGTCGCGTCGGGTACGGGGGCGCCGAAGCGGTAGCCGCTGCCGGGGACGGTCTGGATCACCCACGGCTTGCCGAGCTTCTTGCGGAGGTTGGAGATGGTCACGCGGATGGTGTTCGTGAACGGGTCGGCGTTCATGTCCCACGCCTTCTCCAGCAGCCGCTCGGCGCTGAGCACACCGCCGCCGGCCCGCATGAGCAGTTCGAGGACGGCGAATTCCTTGCGGCTGAGCCGTACCTGCCGTCCGTTCCTGCTCACCTCGCGGCGGTACGGGTCGAGGCCGACCCCGGCCGCCTCCAGGGACGGGGGCGCGGCGGGCTGATTGCGCCGCTCCAGGGCGCGCAGCCGCAGGACCAGCTCGGGGAAGTCGAACGGCTTCGCGACGTAGTCGTCCGCGCCCCGCTCGAAGCCGGTGACCTTGTCGTCGAGGGTCCGCGCCGCGGTGAGCATCAGCACGCGGGTACGGGGGTGGTCGGCGACGATCCGCGCGCAGACGTCGTCCCCGTGCGTGCCGGGGACGTCGCGGTCGAGGACGACCACGTCGTAGTCGTTGACCGCGACGTGTTCGAGGGCGGTGTCGCCGTCGTGCACCACGTCGGCCGCGATGCTCTCCCGGCGCAGGCCGGTCTGGATCGCTTCGGCCAGGAACACCTCGTCCTCGACGATGAGCACCCGCATGGCTTCCTCGCTTCCGCCTGTTCCGCTGTTCCGTACGTCCTGGCGCGCTCACGCGTGCCGCGTACGGCGTGCGTGGGGGTACGTCGTGGCCGTCGCACCCGTCGCGCCGGATTCAGCTAAACATGGGGTGGATTGCGAAGCCGTAAAGGAATGCGCCGCGGCGGCGCCCCCGGGTGTGCGGGGCGCCGCCGCGGCGCGGTCGGGGGACGAGAGCGTCAGGACGTGGGCGCGGTCAGGTCGTAGACCGTCGTGCCGCCCACGGTCTTGGCCGTGTAGTGGGCCTCGACCCAGGTGGTGATGGCGGACGCGGTACCGCTGCCGCCCATGCCACCGCCGCCGCCCTGGCCGCCGCCGAGGAAGTAGTGGATCTTCCCCTCGGCCACGTACTTCTGGAACTGGGCGAGGGTGGGCGAGGGGTCGCTGCCGTTGAAGCCGCCGATGGACATCACCGGCTTTCCGGTGGCGAGCTGGTAGCTGGCCTGGTTCTGGGAGCCGATCGCGGCGGCGACCCAGGTGTAGTCGCCGGAATCGGCGAGGAGCAGCTTCTTCATGGCGGAGCTGACCTGGGTGCCGTTGAGCAGGCCGCCCATGCCGCCGCCGTTGCCGCCGGGGGCGCCCGGGGCGCCGTCCTGGCCGGTGCGGCCGGTGCCGGGCATGGTCTGACCGTTCTGACCGGTCTGGCCGTTCTGGCCGCCGCCGAAGGGGCCGCCCTGGCCGGTCTGCCCGTTCTGGCCGCCGGGCATGCCCTGCCCCTGACCTTGGCCCTGGCCCTGACCCTGGCCCTGGCCCTGGCCGTTGGTGGGGCCGCCGCCCATGCCGGGCGGCATGCCGCCGCGGCCACCGCCACCGCCGCCGGGACGTCCGCCGCCGCCGAAGCCGCCCATGCCGCCCTGGACGGCGGGCCCCGCGGTCACGATGGAGCCGGAGTGACCGGTGTTCACGGTGTTGAGGGTGTACGCGACGGGCCCGCCGAGCGCCGCGGCGACGCCGACGAACGCGGCGATCACGCCGAGCCGGGCGGCGACCCGTACCCCGGGCATCGCACCCGCGAGCAGCCCCGCGGCGGCGACGAACCCGCCGATCAGGACCGCGCCGCGCAGCCACGGGAGCCAGTCGGAGGAACGGTCGAGGAGTACGTACGACCACACGCCGGTGCCCGCGACGGTCACGGCGAGCACGGCCGCGGCGGCGATGTGCGTGCGCCGGGCCCACAGCAGTGCCGTGCCCATGCCGACGACGGCGGCGATGTAGGGGGCGAGGGCGATGTTGTAGTACTGGTGGAAGATCCCGGACATGAAGCTGAAGGTCGCGAAGGTGATCAGCAGCGCGCCGCCCCACACCAGGAACGCCGCGCGGACGGTGTCGGTGCGCTTGGCGCGCCAGGTCAGCCACAGTCCCGCGGCGAGCAGGACGAAGGCCGCGGGCAGCAGCCAGGCGATCTGGCCGCCCATCTCGGAGTTGAAGAGCCGCCCGATGCCGGTCTCGCCCCACATCCCGCCACCGCCACCGCCGCCACCGCGGCCCCCGCCGCCTCCGCCGACGCTGCCGGTCTCGTTGCCGGTGATGCGGCCGAAGCCGTTGTAGCCGAAGGTCAGCGACAGGAAGCTGTTGTCCTGCGAGCCGCCGATGTACGGGCGGGACGACGTCGGCCACAACTCGACGATCGTCACCCACCAGCCGCCGGACACCACCATCGCACCGCCCGCGGCGAGGAGTTGGCCGATACGGCGGCGCGGCGTCGTCGGCGCGCAGACCGCGTAGACCAGCGCGAGCGGCGGCACGATCAGCCACGCCTGGAGGGTCTTGGTGAGGAAGGCGAAGCCGAGCGCGACGCCCGCGATCAGCAGCCACTTCGACCGGGCGTCCTCCAGCGCGCGCAGCACGCCGTAGACGGCGACGACCATCAGCAACGCCAGCAGCGCGTCGGGGTTGTTGAAGCGGAACATCAGCGCCGCGACGGGGGTGAGCGCCAGGACGGCGCCCGCGATCAGGCCCGCGCCCGCGCTGAACCGGCGGCGTACGGCCGCGTAGAGCACGCCGACCGTGGCGACGCCCATCAGCGCCTCCGGCACGAGGATCTGCCAGGAGCCGAGGCCGAACAGCCGCACCGACAGGGCCATCGGCCACAGCGCGGCGGGCGGCTTGTCGACGGTGATGGAATTCGCGGCGTCGGAGGAGCCGAAGAAGAACGCCTTCCAGCTCTGGCTCCCGGCCTGGACGGCCGCGGAGTAGAAGGAGTTGGCGTATCCGGCGGCGCTCAGATTCCACAGGTAGAGGACCAGGGTGCCGAGCAGCAGGGCGAAGAACGCGGGGCGCACCCAGGCGGCGTCCTCCGCCCGGCCCCGCCAGGTCCGCCGCGCGAGCCCTCCCCGGTGCCCCGCTGGTCGCGGCGCCGGTTCCGCGACCGGATGCCCGAACACGTCCGTGTCCACTGTGGTGTTGCCCGGCGCGCTCATCGCGCCCTCCTCAAGTCGTCGCGGGGGGAAGGGGTTTCGTGGGCCGGGAGGTCGGCGGACCGGGCCTCGTACGAGACGGGGCCGGCCCCCGTGACCGTCTCACCGTCGCGGCAGGCCGCCGTGACCGTCTCACCGTCGCGGAAGGCCGCGCCGCCGGTCGCGCCCTCGCGGAAAGCCGAGCCGCCGGTCGCGCCCTCGGGGAAGGCCGCGCCGCCGGTCGCGCCCTCGGGGAAGACCCACGCCCGGAAGAGCAGGAATCTGAGCACCGTCGCCGCGAGGTTCGCCGCGATCAGGACGGCCAGTTCCGTGCCGTGGTCCGGGTGGGCGGTCGCCGCGTGCAGGGCGGCCAGTGAACCGCTGGTCAGGGCGAGGCCGATGGCGAAGACGACGAGGCCCTGCGCCTGGTGGCGTACGGCCTGGTCGCGCCCGCGTACGCCGAAGGTGAGCCGCCGGTTGGCGGCGGTGTTGCCGAAGGCGGAGAGCAACAGCGCCAGGGCGTTGGCCACTTGGGAGCCGGTGCCGAGCCGGAAGAGCGAGAAGAGCGCCAGGTAGACCAGCGTGCTGAGCGCCCCGACGACGCAGAAGCCGACGAGCTGCCGCGCCAACCCGGCGGGCACGCCGGTGAGTTCGCGGTCGCGCGGGTCGTCCCCGAAGGGCCGCCGCAGCCGGTCGAGCGCCAACTGCCCGGTGGCCAGGGCCCGGCCGACCCGCCAGACGCCGCGCAGGTCGTCGGTGGCGGTGCGGACGAGGTCGACGCTGCTGTCCGGGTCGTCGACCCAGTCGACCGGCACCTCGTGGATGCGCAGGCCCGCGCGTTCGGCGAGCACCAGCATCTCGGTGTCGAAGAACCAGCCGGTGTCCTCGACCATCGGCAGCAGCCGCTGGGCGACATCGCCCCTGATGGCCTTGAATCCGCACTGCGCGTCGGAGAAGCGCGCGGCCAGCGAGCCGCGCAGTATCAGGTTGTAGGCGCGGGAGATGAACTCCCGCTTCGCGCCGCGCACCACCCGCGAGGAGCGGGCGAGCCGCGAGCCGATCGCCAGGTCGGAGTGGCCGGAGATCAGCGGCGCGACCAGCGGGAGCAGCGCGTTGAGGTCGGTGGACAGATCCACGTCCATGTACGCCAGCACGGGCGCGTCGGAGGCGGACCACACCGTCCTCAACGCCCTTCCGCGGCCCTTCTGTTCGAGCCTGAAGGACTCGACCTCGGGGAGTTCGGCGGCCAGCGCCTTCGCCACCGCGGACGTCAGGTCCGTACTGGCGTTGTCGGCGACGGTGATCCGGAAGGGGTAGGGGAAGGTGCCCGACAGATGCGCGTGCAGGCGGCGGACGCAGGGCTCCAGGTCGTTCTCCTCGTTGTACACGGGGATGACGACGTCGAGGACCGGGGCCGCCTGGGCACCGGGCCCGGCCGGGTGTTCCGGAGCTGTGCCCGCGGCCGGCAGGTGCTGCCGGGCGGGCAGATTGCCGAGTTGGGTTCGCATGATCCGACCCTCGGCGGGCGCGCTGTCACGACGTTGTGGCGAGCCTGAGCGGCGGCTGTGAGTGTGCGGCGCGCAGCCGGACGGTGAAGACCGTACGTCCGGGCACGCTGTCCACGGACACCTCGCCGCCGTGCGCGGTGACCACCGAGCGCACGATCGCCAGGCCGAGCCCCGTACTGCCGGACCGCGCGGCGGCGGCCGTCCGGGTACGGGAGGCGTCGCCGCGCGCGAACCGCTCGAAGACATGGCGTCGCAGGTCGGCGGGGATGCCGGGGCCGTCGTCCTGGACCTGGAGCAGGACGCCGGGCCCGTCGCGTACGACGCGGGCGGTGACCGTCGTACCGGCCGGGGTGTGGGTGCGGGCGTTGGCCAGCAGATTGGTCAGCACCTGGTGGAGGCGCTGCGCGTCGCCGTGCACGGTCGCCGGGTCGTCGGGCAGGTCGAGCCGCCAGATGTGGTCGCGGCCCGCCGCGCGGGCGTCGCTGACCGCGTCCACGACCAGCGGGGACAGGTCGGTCTCGGCGAAGCTGAGCGGGCGGCCCGCGTCCAGTCTGGCCAGCAGCAGCAGATCCTCGACGAGGGTCGTCATCCGTCCGGCCTCGGACTCGATCCGGCCGAGCGCGTGCCGGGTGTCGGGGCCGACGGGTTCCCTTCCGCGGCGGGTGAGTTCGGCGTAGCCGCGGATCGAGGCCAGTGGCGTACGCAGCTCGTGGCTGGCGTCCGCGACGAACTGCCTGACCCGTGTCTCGCTCTCCTGCCGCGCGTGCAGGGCCGAACCCACGTGCCCCAGCATGCGGTTGAGCGCCGCGCCGACCTGGCCGACCTCGGTCCGCGGGTCGGTGTCGGAGTCGGGGACGCGTTCGTGCAGCGCCACCTCACCGCTGTGCAGCGGGAGTTCGGACACGCGGGTGGCCGTCGCGGCGACCCGGCGCAGTGGTTGCAGGGCGATCCGCATCAGCGCCGCGCCCGCGAGGCCCGCCGCGACGAGACCGGCGGCGGCGACCGAGAACTCCACCCAGATCAGGGTGTTGAGGGTGTCCTCGATCCCGCTGGTGGACAGGCCGACCAGTACGGTGCTGCCGTCCGAGGACTGCTGCGCCGACGCGACGCGGTACGTGCCGAGGCCGGGGACGCTGAGGGTGTGGGCCTTGCCGTCCCTCGGTACGGAGGCGAAGGCGGCGGTCTGCCGCGCGGTGAGCGGGTCCGCTTCGAGCAGGCCGCCGCCGGACGGTGTCGCGCTGACCGCGGCCCGCGTGACCGTGCCGTTCGCGCCGACGATCGCCCCGACGGTCTCGCCGGGCTGGCCACCGCCCGCCAGGAATCCGAACGGCCGCTCGGTGAGCGGACTCTGCGGGAGCCGTGCCGCGCGGTTGGCCTCCGGGCCGTCCCCGGGGCCGCCGTGCGGCCCCGCCGCCCGTACCGCCACGTCCTGCACCTTGCCGTCGAGCTGCCCGTACAGGAAGTCGTGCAGCGCGAATATGGTGACCGCGCCGATGACCGCGCACACGACGGCGACGAGCGCGACGCAGGACGCGACGAGCCTGCGGCGCAGGGACCAGGGGCGGGACCAGGGACGGGACCAGGGGCGCTTGCGGGTACGGGAGTTGGGCTTCGGGTCGGCGCGCGGAGTGGGGGGCGGGGAGGCGTGGGGAGTAGGGGGCGGGGAGGCGTGGGGCATCGTCTCGGCTTCCGGGGTCGTCAGGCGGCGGGCTCGCCGGGCTTGATCAGGTAGCCCGCGCCGCGCCGGGTGTGGATCATCGGCGCGCGGCCGGCGTCGAGCTTGCGGCGCAGGTAACTGATGTACAGCTCCACGACGTTGGCCTGACCGCCGAAGTCGTACGACCACACGCGGTCGAGGATCTGCGCCTTGCTCAGCACCCGGCGCGGATTGCGCATCAGGTACCGCAGCAGCTCGAACTCGGTCGCGGTGAGGTGGACGTTGTCGCCGCCGCGGCTGACCTCGTGGCTGTCCTCGTTCAGTACGAGGTCGCCGACGACCAGCAGCGACTCGTTGCGTACGGCGGCGGCGCCCGAGCGGCGCAGCAGGCCGCGGAGCCTGGCCACCACCTCCTCCAGGCTGAACGGCTTGGTGACGTAGTCGTCGCCGCCCGCGGTGAGCCCGGCGATCCGGTCCTCGACCGCGTCCTTCGCGGTCAGGAACAGCACGGGGACGTCCGGGGTGTCGCGGCGCAGCTTCGCCAGCACCTCCAGGCCGTCCATGTCCGGCAGCATCACGTCGAGCACGACCGCGTCGGGCCGGGTCTCGCGGGCCGCCCGCAGCGCGCCCGCGCCGTCGGCCTCGGTGCGTACCTGCCAGCCCTCGTAGCGCAGCGCCATCGACAGCAGGTCGGCGAGCGGCGCCTCGTCGTCGACGACGAGGACGCGTACCGGCGAGCCGTCGGGGCGCGCGAGGTCGGTGGCGGTGGCGGTGGTGGCCGCGTGCGCGGTCGCGGGGGCTGCGGTGGCGGTGCTCATCGATGTGGAAGGCATGGTGTTCACCCTGTGCGCGCGCTATGAGAGGAGCCTTGGCCGATTCTGTGAATCGTCTGAGAATCGGGGTGAGGGTTGTTTGCGGCGGTGCGCGCGGCGGGCCGTACGGCGGTCCGCATGGCGGTGCGCACGGCGGCGGGTGCCGCGCGGGACCGGGTGCCGACTCCGGCGCGGAGAACGATCAAGGGGTGAACGGTCGGAGGCGGACGGTTCGGCGGTCGTTCTGGGCATCTTCCTGGGCACTTTTCGTCATCGGCGGCCGATATGCGATGCGCGGGCCGAAAGGTTGGTGCGGGCGGCGTACGTTCGGTCCATGGGAGGTGGCATGGCGGGCGGCGGGGGTGGCCGCGGTGACCCCGTGGGCGCGGAGCGCGACCGGTCGGTCGCGGCAGGCGGCCATGACGGGAGCGGGGCCGGGTGTACGTCGGTGGCCGAGGCGATACCGCGGGCGGTCGCGGTCGACCGTATGGGCCCCGGTGACCACGCCTGCCTCGGAATCCACGGCGACGACGACCGGTGGGCGGTGCGCGCCGCCTTCACCGTCGCGGGCCTCGCCCTCGGTGAGCGCGTCATGATCTTCACCGGCGGGGACACCGCCGGTCCTGACGCCCTCGCCCATCTCTCCGCGCACGGCGTCCCCGCCGAACGCTGCGCGCGCACCGGGCAGTTGGCGCTCTCCTCCGAAGCCCCCGGCTACGACCCCGCGTCCGGCGCCTTCGACCCGGCGGCCCGTACGGCCTTCTGGGCGGCGGGCACCAGCACCGCGCGGCGGCGCGGCTTCACCGGCATGCGGGTGGTCGGCGACATGACGTGGGCCGCCGCCGCGCACTCCGGCCTCCCCGAGTCCGAACTCTCTTCCTACGAAGCGGAGTTGACGCCCTTCTCGGCCAGGACCGGCTTCACCGCGATCTGCGAGTACGACCACGGCGCCGTCCCGGCGCCCCTGCTCTCACGTATCGCCGCCCTGCACCCGCTCGCCGTCCTGCCCTCCCTCGACACCCTCCACGCCGACCGCACCGGCTCCTGCCTCCGCCTCACCGGCACCGCCGACCTCGCCACCCGCCTCCACTTCGACCTCGCCCTCCGCGCCGCCTTCACCAGCGACCCCCCGCCCGCCCTCCTCGACCTCACCCCGCTCTCCTTCCTCGACGCCCACTGCGCAGGCACCACCCTCCGCCTCCCCCGGGGCACGACGGTGCGCTGCACCCCGTCGCAACACCGCATGCTCCGCGTCTGCGGCGCGGCCGAGGCAGAAGGGGTCACCTTCCAGGTGGAGGATCCTCCGGCGCGGGGTCGGTGAAGAGCGCCGGGTCGAAGGGCTGGGTGCCCTCGTCCGGGGTCCAGAGGGCGGCGAGGGGCATCAGGTCGGTGATGCGGGCGCTCCGGACGCCGTCCGGGGTGGGCAGGAGGACGCGGATGGACGGGTGGTAGTCGAAGAGGATCTGGCGGTCGCGGCCGCACGGGCCGACGGGGCCGCGGCCGAGGTTCCCGACAGCCACGATGGTGGTCAACTGCCGCGCCCCGCAGGCTCGGGCGTGGCCGAGGGCGACGAGTTCGGCGCAGGGCCCGCCGGTGAAGTGGTAGAGGTTGATGCCGCCGTGCATGCGTCCGTCCGCGTCACGGACGGCGGCGCCCATGGTGTGGACGCCGCCGTCGCCGTCGGTGTTCTCGTCGACGATGGCGCGGGCGTACGCGATGAGTTCGTGGTCGGCGGGGGTCAGTTCCCGACTGGGGATCGTCAGCACGGGCCGGATGCTACGGACCCGGGCGGGCGGGACGCGAGGGCTTTACGGGCGGTACGCGGCGCGCCGGAGCCGGGCGCCGAGGCGGTGGGCGATCGTCCGGGCGGCGTCCGGGGCGAGGCCGGGGAGGCAGGAGAGGCGGGTCAACGAGGCCACGAGGGCGCCGGGTTCGACTCCGCCACTGAGGATCACCTCGCCCGCCGCGACGGCCCGCGCCCGCGGGCGCGCCGTAACGGTTCGGGCAGGAAGCCGAGTTGGGCGTGGAAGCGGGTCCACAGGCGCTCGCGGCTCCAGCCGACCCCGGCGGCGAGGTGGTCGACACGGACGAGGCCGAGGCTGCGGCTGCGTCTGCGGCTGCGGCTGCGGCTGCGTCGCCGCCGCAGACCGCGGCTCAGCTCCTCCCGTTCACCACGGCGCGGTCCACGTAGCGGCGGGGGAGGCCGGAGGCGCCGAGGCTGCCGTGGCCACGGGAGACGCCACCGGGGCGGGAGCGGGCGGACCGACCTTCGTGAGGTGGGCGTAGACGACGATGTTGGCGCTGTAGCTGGTGGCCCGGGAGTAGGTGCCGGCGCAGGTGATCAGGCGGAGTTCGGGGCGGGTGGCCTGCCGGTAGACCTTCTCGCTGGGGAAGTCGCTCTTCTCGTACTGCTCGACGGCGTCGACGGTGAAGACGGCGGTGCGGCCGTCCTGGCGCCGCACGGTGAGGGTGTTCTGCTTGTGGAGCTGGCCGATGCGGTAGAAGACGGCGGGGCCGCTGTGGGTGTCGAGGTGTCCGACGACGACCGCGGTGCCGGTGCTGCCGGGCGTGGGGCCGTTCCGGTACCACCCGGCGAGGTTCTTGTCGTCCGGCGGCGGGGGTTGCAGGGTGTGGTCCTTGTCCGTGGTGAGACCGGTCATCGGCGCGTCGACGCCGATCTCGGGGATCGTGATGCGGGTGGGCGGCGACGGCGGCAGCGGGTCCACCGCGGGGGCCGGGACGGCCGGTGCGACGGGGCCGGAGAAGGCGTCGGCGGCCGAGGGCCTGGGCGGGGTGAGTCCGGTGCCGGAGGCGCTGTCGACCACGAGGAAGCCGCCCACGGCCATGCCTGCCAGGAGCAGTGCGAGGCCCGCATGGCGGCGGCGGTGGGCGGCGCGGGGGTGCTGCATGCGGGGCGGGCCTTTCTCGAAGTCTGCGTCCGTCCGCCTCGGGCCGGGGCCCAGCGATCAGCGCCTGGCGCCTGGCGCCTAGCGATTGGCGCTTAGCACCTGACGCCTGGTGCCTGGTGCCTGGTGCCTGGTGCCGAACGAGCTGCGGACGTATGACGCCCCCTGCGGTCGCGCGCTCCGCTTCGAGCGGGGCGCGCGGCCACAAGGGGCGGAGGTGGAACCGAGGTCAGCCCTCGACGGAACGGCGGCGCATCATCACGACGCCACCGGCGACCGCGACGGCGAGCACAGCCGCGCCCGCGGTCATCTCGGTGCCGCTGATCCCGCCCGCCAGGCCGCCGGAACCGGCGTGCACCGGACCGGTGACGCTCGCGCACGCGTCCCGCTCGCCGACCTGCGCCTGCTCCAGGATCTCCTCGGCCGTGGCGATCTGCTTACGGATCTCCGGCGTCTTGTTCGGCAGCTTCTCCAGCCGGTCGAGCTCCTTCTGCGCTTCATGGGTCTTGACCTGGGCCTGCTCACAGATCTCCGAGTGGGGACCCGTCTCGGCGGACGCCATCGGGGCGGAGAGCGCCAGAGCGCCGCCGCTGAGGGCAATGCTGGAGATGGCGAGAGCGGCGAGAGCACGAGCGGAACGCATGGGACTCCTTCGCGAGGGCACGCCCTCGGACCCTGATGGCCCGAGAAGGGGGACGTACGTGCCCAACGAAGTCATAGATACGAATAATGTGACTTATTCACACACCTTCACACCATTTTTGCCCCGTTCAGACCACATCCCCCGGCGCGTCGCTCACCCTCCGCCGCCCCCGACTGTGCTTACCCCTCTTCACATCTGCCGGACCGTCACCTCACACCGCCACGCGAACGCCACGGCCGACACGAGACCAGACCGTCGACCAGCACCGCATCCCCGGCTGCGACGGCGTGTGGCACCAGGAAGGGGTGTGCGAGGCGACCTTCGCCGACATCACCACGCCGGGCGCGACGCTCGTCGTCAACGTCAGTTCCGAGGAGGACCGGACCACGCACCTGGTGATCTGGGAGGGCAACGACGGCCGCGACCTGCTGCGGACCACCAACCGCGCCGACGCCGTCGCGTTCGCCACCAACCTGCGGGAGCTGGCCGACGCGGTCGAGCGCGGTGCCGCGCTCCTCACCCCGGACGCCGCCCGGCGCATCGTCCCGGCCGGCCGCCGCCTCGACGCCGTCCGGGCGGGTGAGCCGTCATGAGACACATCGTCCTCGGTGCCCTGCTCGGCCTGGCGCTGGCGTTCCCGCACCTGGCCGGGCGAGGCGCCGACCCCGCCGCCACGGCCGCCCACTGGGTGGCCTGCCAGCCCGTCCTGTGGGCGTTCACCCCGGGCTGCTGGCCCGGCCGCGAATCACTGGTCATTCGATCCGGAGGACGAAGTGAACGCAGCCCGATCCGCCGCCCGCCGCGCCGCCCGCCGCTCGCGCCAGGGCAGCACCAGCCTGACGACAAGCACCGCCACCACCGGCACCGGCACGGTGACCCAGAGCGCGTGCCGCGACTGCGGCCAGGTGGCGTTGCCCCACAGCATCGGCACCAGCGCCCCCGCGGCCAGCACCACCCCGGTGACCAACGCCCACTTGATCGCGCTCAGCGGCGACCCGTCCCCCCGCTTTTCCATGGCTGCCACCGTAGCGGGCCTTTCCGACCCCCCTCGGAGCACCCCATGAGCGTCCGGTACGGAGCGGGTGGTGATGTTCGCCGCCGCCGAGGTGGCGCTGTTCTCCATGGCGCTGATGGCCCGGCAAAACCTGGGCGCCCTCGGGGTGCCGGGTACGCCAGGGGTACTGGTGTGGGTGGTGACCGGGGGGGAGCTGCGGGAGCGGCTGCTGTCCCGGTTCGGCCTGGCCCAGCGGGGGCGGGACGCGGCGCAGATCACCCGTGACCGGTGGACGCGGATTGCCACCCGCAGGGCCTCGCGGCGTCGATCCGCGTACTCAAGGACCGCTACGGCGTCGGCCAGCTCCGAGCCACCCGAATCCAGAGCGACCTGAAAGCGAGGATGTCGTGAGCCTCGATCCGAAGCACCGTCAGTACGCCAACCCGGTGCCCAGCTTCGAGGTCCGCCCGCTGCCCGCCCGGCGCCCGGAAACCTCCGTGTCGGCGTGGGCGGGCCACTCGGATCTGTCGTTCACGAAGCGGACTTACGTGCACCCTGACCCTCAGTCACTGCGGGCCGGTTCGGAGAAGCTTGCCGAGCTGTTGCGCTGACGCAAGATCATTCGGCGATTGTGAGAAATTACGACAGAAGCCCCGCACCCCCGAAGGGGCACAGGGCCTCTGACCTGTGGTGCACTCGGCAGGATTCGAACCTGCAACCTTCTGATCCGTAGTCAGATGCTCTATCCGTTGAGCTACGAGTGCGAGCGCTTCGCGGGGTTTTGGGCCGGTCGGCGTTGCGGGAACAACATTACATGAGGTGTGGCGGGAGGTGAAATCCATAACCGGGAGGCGGGGTGACCTGCGGGAATGGGGTGGGGGCCGGGGGGTGGAACGGAAGGAGCCCCGCCGTCGGTGGAGGACGGGCGGGGCTCCGGGGTGGTGGCGGAGGCGGAGGGATTTGAACCCTCGATGGACGGTAAAGCCCAAACCGCATTAGCAGTGCGGCGCCATAGACCGGACTAGGCGACGCCTCCTGGTACGTGCCCGGGTGAGCGGGCGCGTGTGCAGATGATGACACAGCCGTGCGGGCCGCGACCAATCGCAGACTACGGTACAAGGCCGCCGGTGGGCAGGGCAAAGGGGTAGTGCGGGGACGCGCCCACGAAGGAGTGGGTTGCGGGGGCGGGCGGGCCCGCGCGGGTAGGGAGGGGCGCATGCGAAACCCCCGAGCCACCGCACCCCGTACGACGCGGAACCGCGCCCCGAAGGGCACCCGCGCACCCCAGGGCACCCGTACCGTCCTCGCGTTTCTCACCCTGGCCGCGCCCCTCGCCGCTCCCCTCGTGGCCGCCGGCGGCGCCGCGGCGGTCGGCGTCCCGCGCCCCACCCCCGTCGAGCGGCTGATGGAGAGCCGCCTGACCGTGACGTACGCGGCGGCGCCCGACGCCCAGCCGCGGACGTACACCCTCGACTGCGGCCCCGCCGGGGCGAAGGAGGAGACCGACCCGGCGTGTGAGCATCTCGTGGAGATCGGGGGACCGGAGCGTGCGGTGCCCGCGGGGCAGATGTGCTCGATGATCTACGGGGGACCGCAGACGGCCCATGTGACGGGCGTGTGGCGGGGCCGGACGGTCGACGAGGAGTACAGCAGGACGAACGGCTGCGAGGTGTCGCGCTGGCAGCGGATGGTGCCCGCGCTCCCGGCCGCGAACGGCGCGAACGGCCTGAACGGCGCGAATACCGCGAGCGACGCGGTGAACAGCGCCGACGCGAGCGCCGGAGGTACACGGACGGACACGACCGTACGTTCGTGACGTACGCCACACCCGCGCGCCCCCGGCCGAACGCGGCGCCCGAACACCCCGCTCCCAAGGGGCACATGGACATCCGGGGCCGCGCGAGGGGGCCCGACCCGTACACTCGGTCTAGTGACATGTCCCGGGGGTGGCGGCAAGATGGGCCGCCCGTGACAAGCCGCCCGCCCGTGAGAGCTGGCAGCACAAGAGCGGAAACGAAAGCGCAAGCAAGAGCGGACATCAGCGCGGGAAAACGGCGGCGCAGGACAGTGCGGCACGTGCGGTAACAGGGAGGACGCGTCTCGTGAGCAGCAGGCCATCCAGAGGCGCTGCTCGCCTCGCCTCGATACTCGATGCCCTGCCCGACGCGCTGCTGCTGGTCGACGTCAACGGCACGGTGGTCAACGCCAACGCGATAGCGATCGAGACGTTCGAGTCGCCGGGTACGGCGCTGGTGGGGCGGGGCCTGCTCGATCTGCTGCCCTCCTTTGACTCCAAGCGGATTCCCGGCTCGATGCGCAGCCCGCGCGAGGCCGCGGAGGACACCCGCACGAAGCCCACCCGGATGGTGGCGCGGCGGACCGACGGCACGGAGTTCCCGGTCGAGGTCACCAGCGCCAATCTGGAGGACCCGCGCACCCCGTACGCCGACTTCGGTGAGCCCCAGCCGCCCCACTACACCGGCGACGAGCTGCTGATGCTGGTGGTCCGCGACCTCACCGGCACGCTCGACACCGAGGCCGAACTGGCCCGCCAGCAGCGCCAGACGGAGATGATCCTGCGCGCGGCGGCCGAGGGCGTGGTCGGTGTGGACACCGCGGGCAAGGTCGTCCTCGTCAACCCGTCGGCCGCGCAGATCCTCGGCCACCGGGCGACCGACCTGGGCGGCAAGGAGCTGCACCCGCTGGTGCACCACTCGCGCAGGGACGGTTCTCCGCTGCCGTACGAGGAGACCCCGCTCGCCGACACGCTGCGCTCCGGGCGCAAGCACCGCGTCCGCGGCCAGGTGCTGTGGCGCAAGGACGGCCGCGCGGTGCCGGTGGACCTGACGACGGCGCCGGTACGGGACGGCGACCAGCTCGTCGGCGCGGTGATGACGTTCACCGACCGTACGGCGTACGACGCGCTCGCCGCCCGCGCACTGCAACTCGGCGCGCTGCTCGACACCTCGCTGCGCGGGCCGCTGGCCGAACTGCGCGGCGAGCTGACGGGCCTGGCCGCCGACCCGGCCGGGCAGCTCTGGCCCGAGGCCAACCAGATCCTGCACCACCTGTCCGCCGGCTACTCCCGCATCACCACCCTCATCGACAACGTGCTGGCCTTCCAGCGGCTCGACCGCGGCGAGGACAAGCTGCGGCGCGAGACGGTCGGGCTCGACAAGGTGGTGGCCGCGGCCGTGGAGGGCGCGGTCGAGCTGATCGGGCCGGGGCGCGCGCAGTACGCGGTGCACGCGCCGCCGATCGAGGCGTCCCTGGACGCCGAGCGGATGGCGCAGGCCCTCGCCCACCTCGTCGCCGACGTCGCGGGCGTCGACTCGGCGGGCAACGCCATCGCGTACGCCGGCGACTCGACGATCGTGGTCGCGGCGGCCCAGCGCGGCGACGTCATAAGGATCGACGTCCGCGGCCCGCACGCGGGCGGCGACCCCGTCCATCTCCCGCTCGCCCGCGGCATCGTGGAACGGCACGGCGGCGTGCTCCAGACCCACGAGGTGCCCGGCGGCAGCGCGTACGTCCTGGAGGTCCCGGTCGGCCGCGCCCGTCAGAGGAACGGCTCGGCCGCCGCTTCCGACGCCTCGGGTACGGGTACGGAATCGGCCACGGGTGGCCGTACGGACGGCGGTACGGAATCAGGTACGGGTACGGATACGGGCTCGGGTACGGGCTCGGGTACGTCGGGGTCGGGCGACGCGTCGGAGCAGCCGCGTGAGTCCGAGACCACCGTGATGCCCTTGCCGACCGAGCCGATGCGCGGGACCACCGGGCAGGGGTCGAACGCGGCGCCGGGCGCGGGCAATGGCGCCGGGCCGGACTCCGGGAGCGGCGTACGGCGGGGACCGCACCAGCGGCAGGCGCCGCAGGACAGCGGGGCGGCGGTCGCGCCCTGGTCGATCCCGGCCGCGCCCGACCAGGACTCCGCCCCGACCGGGCGGCGCCGCGCGCTGCGTCGGCCCGGCGACGAGTCGGACGGCGGGAGCGCGGGCGGCAACGGCGGCGCGGGGCGTGAGATCGCGCCCGCCGACGGGGCGCAGCCCACCGGCCGCAGGGCGCGGCGGGCCAGGACCGACGACCAGGAGCAGGAACGAGGCGGGGGCGCGGCGGGTCAACCCGCCCTCCCGCAGGGGCAGTCCGCGCTTCCGCAGGCGGGGCTTCCGCAGAGCCAGCTTCCGCAGCCGCAGGCGGGGCTACCGCAGAGCCCGCTCCCCCAGACCCACCTTCCGCAGCCGCAGATTCCGCAGGCCCAGGTCCCGCACGCCCTGCCGCCCGTCCAGCCGGCCGTCCAACCGCCTGTTCAGCAGAGCCCCGGCCAGGACCCGCGCGGGCTTCCCGCTCCCGAGGCGGGCACCGGCCGTCGCGCGCGCCGCGCCATCGAGACCGCCGCGCCGGACAGCGGCGCCGCCGTCGTACCGCAGCAGCAGGGCCACGCGCCCGAGCCGCCGCGGCAGCCGCAGCCGCAGACCTGGCCGAGCCCCGGCCAGAGCGCGGGTCAGGCGGCGGACGAGGAGCCGGAAGGACCCGTACCGCCACGGTCGTGGCCCGCGCCGTCGCAGCAGCCCCCGCAGCCGCAGCCGACCGCGTGGCCCGCGGCGCCGCAGAATCCGCAGCCGTCGACCTCGCTGCCGTCGCAGCAGCAGGCGCCGTCCTCGCAGCCGCCGTCGCCCGGCCAGGGTCAGCCGCCGCAGGCTCCGGCCGCGTCGGCGGCCGGACCGGGTACGGCGGGACCGTCCCCGCAGCGCGGCGGCCCGGCGCCGCAGCAGGACCCGTCCCAGAGCAGCCACGGCCGTGCCATAAGCGTGCGTACGCTCGGGCAGGGCATGCCGTTCGGGCAGCAGGCGGGCGATCCGCAGACCCAGACGCAGGCGGTGCAGGCCCAGTCGGGGCTGCCCGCGCAGGTGACGGCGAGCGGTTCCGGCCGCCGCCGCAGGCTGAACCCGCCGCAGCAGCCGCAGCCCGTACAACCGGGTCAGCCCGTACAACCGGGTCAGCCCGAGCAGAACGGCCAGCCCGAGCAGAACGGCCGGCCCGAGCTACAGCAACAGCAACAGCTACAGCACGGTCCCGGCGGCGAGACGCAGGCCCGTCAGCACCCGCAGGCCGACCCGGACAGCGGTCAACTCCCCATCCGCCGCCCCGAACCCCAGCCGCAGCGCGGCGCGGGCCGGTCCGCGATCCCCGGCCAGGCCCCGGCGCCGGACGACGACGACCGCGAGACGGCGCTGCTGCGGCCGGTCCCGGCGGCCGATCCCGTTCCGAAGTCCCAGCCGCCGGTGCCGCGTGAGGCGGGCGGCCGGGCGTACGCCATAGGCGCGCCCGCGGAGGGCGCCGCCGAGGGCCCCGAACCGCTGGACGGCCCCAATGGCGCGGTCGACGTCACCGACATCGCCGACGACCGCATGGAGGAGTCCTTCGACGAGCCGCGCCGCCTGCTGGTGTGGCCCGAGCCGGACACCTCCACCCGCCAGGCCCTGACCGACCGCGGCTACCGGCCGGTGATCGTGCGCTCCCGCGAGGAGGTCGACGCGCAGATCGCCGAGCCGCCCGCCGCGCTCTTCGTGGACCCGCTCACCGGGCCCATCACGCGTACGGCGCTCCAGTCGCTACGGCAGGCCGCCGCGGCGGCCGACGTGCCCGTCCTGGTCACGGCCGGTCTCGGGCAGGCCACCCGCGAGGCCGCGTACGGCGCCGACCCGGCCGTACTCCTCAAGGCGCTCGCCCCGCGCGACAGCGAGCAGCACCCCCCGCGGGTTCTGCTCGTCGAGAGCCACGAGCCGATCGCCCAGGCGTTCGCGGCCACGCTCGAACGGCGCGGCATGCAGGTCTCGCACGCCGATTCCGAGACCGACGCCATGTCCAAGGCCGCCCAGATGCATCCCAACCTGGTCGTCATGGACCTCATGCTCATCCGGCGCCGCCGCCAGGGCATCGTCGACTGGCTGCGCGGCAACGCCCGCCTCAACAACACCCCCCTGGTCGTCTACACCTCCGCCGACATCGACCCCGCCGAGCTCCCCCGCCTCGCCTCCGGCGAGACCGTCCTCTTCCTCGCCGAGCGCTCCACCAGCCCCGACGTCCAGGCCCGAATCGTCGATTTGCTCGCCAAAATCGGAGCCTGACCCCTCCGGGGAGGTCCCCCATCCTTGGGGGCGCGGCCCCAGCGCGGTTCCCTCCCCCGGGCGGCGAGCCGATCCTTCAAGGGCCGCGGGACCGTGTCTAATCTGCGCCCGCCGCCGCCGCGCGCGGGCGGCGCGCTCAGCCACGGCGCTCCCGCACCTCACCACCCGCCCCAACGGGGCAGATCGGCTGTTCCCGGACCACCGGCCGGTGGTGGGTTGCCCGCGCAGTTCCCCGCGCCCCTAACGGGCCGCACCGTCTTTCGTCCGGGCGGTGGGCCGGTCTTTTCAGGGGCGCGGGACTGTGTTTGATCTACGGCCCCCGCCGCGCGGGCGCGCTCAACCACGACGCTCCCGCCCCTAACGGCCCGCACCGCCTCTTGTCCGGGGGCCAGGCACGGGCATTTAGGGGCGCGGGGAACTGCGCGCTCAGCCACAACGAGCGCACACGTACCACCGCCCCAACGGGGCAGATCGGCTGTTCCCGGACCACCGGCCGGTGGTGGGTTGCCCGCGCAGTTCCCCGCGCCCCTAACGGGCCGCACCGTCTTTCGTCCGGGCGGTGGGCCGGTCTTTTCAGGGGCGCGGGACTGTGTTCAATCTGCGGCCGCCGCCGCGCGGGCACGCTCAGCCACGACGCTCCCGCCCCTAACGGCCCGCACCGCCTCTCGGCCGAGGGCCAGGCACGGGCATTTAGGGGCGCGAGGAACTGCGCGCTCAGCCACGACGAGCCCGCACGTCACCACCGGCCCCAGCAGGGCAGACGCGGCGTGGGTCAGGGAAGGTGTTCGGGAGGGCCGGGCCGGAGGCCAGGCTGGCGGATCATGGCGGTGATCTCGGCGGCGGCGACGGCGGCACGGCCGGGCCGCTTGAGGAGGCGCTCGGCGAAGGGCCAGCCGACCACGCCGAGGGAGATCTCCTCGGAACCGCCGAGCCCACGGTGACGACCGGGGCCACCCGGGGAACCGGAACCCTCGTCGAAGCCGCCCGGGGCACCGGAACCCTCGTCCCAGCCACCCGGGGCACCGGAACCCCCGTCCCAGCCACCCGGGGCACCGGAACCCTCGGGGTCGGCCTCGACGCACGTGATGGTCAGGGCGCCGCCGCGACCGTAGCGGGCGTGGCCGACCGCGTCCCAGGGGATGTGGCGGGCGCGGGAGGACGGGAGGCCGCGGACGCGCAGGCCGACGCTGTCCGCGGTGATCTGCCAGGTCATGAGGCACCAGCCGCCGTAGAACCAGGTGAGGGCCACGAAGGAGAACCAGAGCACGCGCGACCAGGGCCAGTCGCCGACGGCGGCGGACGTCACCGCTCCGGCTCCGGTCACGAGCATGACCGCACCGACGCAGCGCGCGACAGGCCCCGCGTGCCAGCGCACCGGCCCGGCGGCGGCCACCACGGTGCCGAGGGCCCGCTGGACGTCGATCTCGGCGGCCTGACGGTGTCCGGCCTCGCGTCGCCCGGCCGTCGAGCCCGCGTCGCCGTGGTCGACGGCCGGCCCGCCGCGTATCGGGGACAGGGACACCTCGACGGACGGCTTCGCGGCGGGGCCGCTCTCGGCGGACGTCAGGACGAGAGTGCCGTCCTCGCTGAGCGCGCCGTAGAGGATGACGTCGTGTACGCCGGAACGGGCGTGCGGAAACGGCTCGTAGTGCAGCACCGCCTCGGACCCGAGGCCATCGGCGCCGTATATCTCGGTGAAACCGTCCGCCCTCGTCCGGGCACGCGCCCGCAGGACCGGTACCGGGCCGCGCCGAAGGGCGAGCACGCGGCGGCGGGCGAGCTGCCCCGAGAGCGCCGAGGCGATGCCGAGCCCTACGAGGGCCATGCCGCCGGCCTGGCGGAGGAAGTGGGACAGGTCGTCGGGGTACGGCTCGCCCGCCAGCCGTACCCAGTCGCCGTGGAGCAGTACGGTCACGGTCCCGACGTCCCGGTAGTCGCCGTCCACGTCGAAGCGGTGACGGGAGCCGTCCGGCATGCGCACCGTGAGCAGGTAATCGTCCGGGTTGTAGGCGACGACGGGAACGTCCCGGGCCACGGCCACCCGCGCGGTACGGTCATCGGACCGGTCCTGTACGACGACGGTCACGATCAGGGCGGCGCCCACCGCGCACATGAGCAGCCCGGCGACCCGACGGAACAGGCCCCGCTGCCCCGGCTCGATGCCGTCCGGCATGGGAGCGGACGCGGTGACGCCCCCGGCGGCCTCCGCGATGAGGGCGCGCTGGCGGCGGCGGGCCCGCAGCCGTTGCGCCACAACCAGCCAGCCCCAGCACAGCGCGGCGACGACCACCGCGGCCGCGACCTTCTCGCCGGCCCCGCCCTCCCACTGGCCGGGCCGGGCCAGGTAGAGCAGGAGCAGCGGGGCGGTCAGGACGGCCAGTTCCGGCAGGAAGAACAGGCACACGAGGTGGGGCAGGAAGAGCATCGTGCCGGTCTTGTCCACCCATTCCTCGCCGCAGGGCGCCTGCGGAGTGCAGGTGGGGTCGGGACTCATCAGGACCGCGGCGAACACGGCGACCACCAGGACCACGGCGGGCAGCGTCGGCCGCACCCACGCCGCCCTGGGCCCGGCCGCCCGCCACCCGCGGGCGTCGGCGGCGAGCCACGGGCGCGCGGTGCCCCCGGCGTACGACGTGCCATCGGACCCGCCGCCGGACCCGCCATCGGACCCGCCGCCGTATACGTCGGCGGATACGTCCTCGGGCACGCCGCCGGACCCGCCGCCGCGCACACCGGCGGACCCGCCGTCAGGCGCACCCTCGGACCTGCCGTCGCTGATCATCGGTGCGTCATGGGAGTACCCGTGTCCGTCCTGGCCGAGGGCGCGTCGAAAGCGGCGTCCGCCGAGCCGACCAGGCTCTCCCGCCGCACCAGCAGATCGTTTTACCTGATCATTGCGCAACCGGGAAAGTTTGCGAAGCGGCACGGCCCGCCGTGGCGACAGGCGTACGAAGGACGGTCACTTCGTAGGAGCCGCCCGTCGCCAAGCGGTCGCACTCCGGGGGCTCACCACCCCCCGGCCGGGACACCGTCAGAGCTGCGTGACGTCCAACTCGCCCTCGGCGAACGCCTTGCGGATGACCTTCTTGTCGAATTTGCCGACGCTCGTCTTCGGCACCGCCGGAACGATCGCCCAGCGCTCGGGGATCTGCCAGCGCGCGACGCGCCCGGCGAGGAAGTCGTGCAGGGCGGCGTAGTCGGCGGTGGCGCCCTCGCGCAGGACGACGGTGGCGAGCGGGCGCTCGCCCCAGCGCTCGTCGGGGACGGCGACGACGGCGGCCTCGGCGACGTCCGGGTGGGCCATGAGGTGGTTCTCCAGGTCGACGGAGGAGATCCATTCACCACCGGACTTGATGACGTCCTTGGACCGGTCGGTGAGGGTGAGGAAACCGTCGTCCGAGATGACGCCGACGTCCCCGGTGCGCAGCCACCCGTCGGGGCTGAACTTGTCCTCGGGCCGCACCGGTTCCTCGCCGACGCCGCCGTAGTACGCGGCGGCGATCCAGGGCCCGCGCACCTCCAGCTCACCGGCGGACTCGCCGTCCCACGGCTGGACGGAGCCGTCCGGCCCGATCAGCCGGGCCTCGACGGAGGCGGGGAAGCGGCCCTGGGTGATCCGGTACGCCCACTCCTCCTCGGGGGTGACCCCGGCGGGCGGCTGCGCGACCGTGCCGAGCGGCGACGTCTCCGTCATGCCCCACGCGTGGCACAGGCGTACGCCGAGCTGCTCGTCGAACGCCTTCATCAGGGCGGGCGGGCAGGCCGAGCCGCCGATGGTGACCTGCTTGAGCGAGGTGATGTCGCGCGGCTTGGCGGTCAGCTCGGCGAGCAGCCCCTGCCAGATGGTGGGGACGGCGGCGGCGTGCGTGGGGCGCTCGCTCTCGATCATCTCGGCCAGCGGGCCGGGCTGGAGGAAACGGTCCGGCATCAGCAGGTTGATGCCGGACATGAAGGCGGCGTGCGGCAGCCCCCACGCGTTGACGTGGAACATCGGCACCACGGGCAGCGAGGTGTCGTGCGAGCTGAGGCCCATCGACTCGGTGGAGTTGACCTGCATCGAGTGCAGGTAGATCGACCGGTGCGAGAAGACGACGCCCTTGGGGTCGCCGGTGGTGCCGGAGGTGTAGCACATGGCCGCGGCGCTGCGTTCGTCCAGCTCGGGCCAGGCGTACGTGGTCGGCCGCCCGTCCAGCAGCTCCTCGTAGTCGTGCACGGAGGGACGTACGCCGTCCAGCACCGAGCGGTCGCCGGGGCCGACCACGACGACGTGCTCGACCGAGTCGAGCCGCGGCAGCAGGGGCGCGAGCAGCGGGAGCAGCGAGCCGTTGACGAGGATCACGCGGTCGGCGGCGTGGTTGATGATCCAGGTGAGCTGCTCGACGGGCAGCCGGAGGTTCAGGGTGTGCAGGATCGAGCCCATGGCGGGGATCGCGAAGTACGCCTCAAGGTGCTCGGCGTTGTTCCACATGAGGGTCCCGACCCGGTCGCCCTCGGCGACCCCGAGCCCGTCACGCAGCGCGTTGGCGAGCCGGACGGCGCGCAGACCGACCTCGCGGAAGGAGCGGCGCTGCGGCTCACCCTCCCCGGTCCAGGTCGTGACCTGCGATTTTCCGTGGACCAGCGTCCCATGGACCAGGATGCGGGTGACGGTCAGCGGTACGTCCTGCATCGTGCTCAGCACAGGGGGCCTCCGGCGGCTACGCGAGGGTAATGTCCTCGCGATTCTGCGTGCATACCGATCGGTACGTCACTACCCCGCGCGGTATTGCCGCCGGTTCGTTCCGGGCGGCGCGGCGGTCGGGGGGACCGGGGCGCGGCCCGCCGGACGGCGTGGCACGTGTCGTGGGGATGTGTGCGACGCCCGCCTCAGGGCCCGGGCAGGCCCTAGGCGACGCACAGCTCCAGCTCCGGATCGTCGCGCAGCTTGCCGAGGGCGCGCGAGACCGCGCTCTTCACCGTGCCGACCGAGACGCCCAGCGCCTCCGCCGTCTGCACCTCGCTCATGTCCTCGTAGTACCGCAGGACGACCATGGCCCGCTGGCGCGGCGGCAGCCGTCCGACCGCGCGGAGCAGCGCGTCCCGCTGGGCCTGCTGCTCGGTGATGTCGGGGGCGCCGGTCGCGGCGGGCTCCGGCACCTCGTCGGTGCTGAACTCGTCGACCTTGCGCTTGCGCCACTGCGAGGTGCGCGTGTTGACGAGCGTACGGCGGACGTATCCGTCGACGGCCCGGTGGTCGTCGATCCGGTCCCAGGCGAGATAGGTCTTGGTCAGGGCGGTCTGGAGCAGGTCCTCGGCGTCGGAAGGGTTGGGGGTCAGGGAGCGCGCGGTGCGCAGCAGCGTCGGGCCCTTGGTCCGGACGTAGGCCGTGAACTGCGTCGTATTGGCGCTGGTGCACACAGGCGTGGTCATGGCTTCACGTTAGGAGCCGACATGCCCGTGGCGGATCGGCCGCAGGTGCCGAAGCGGGATCACTCTCAGGTCGTAGGACGGGGGTTGTCCCCACCCCCCGAGGGGGGAGCCGGGGGCCGGGGTCCCGCAGGGGTTCCTCCGGAGAAGAGCGGGGTCCGGGGGGCGGACACGGTCCCTGCGCGGGCCCGTGGCCGCCGTCCGGGCGCTGCCCTGGTGGCCGTATGGGCGGACCGCCGCTTTACGTGTGCGGGCTGCCGCCGTACGCGGGGGCCGTCGCCGTACGCGTGCGGCCGTCGCCGCCACGGGCCGCGCCGGGGTCGGCCCTGACGTCCGCCCCGGGGCGGTCCCGGTGTCATCCCCGGGTCAGCCCCGTACGACCTCGGCGTCAGCCCGTGGTCGTACATCAGCGCGGTCCGAGCGTCCTGGAAGCTCGGACCGGCCTCGGACCGGTGCTCAGCGGTAGGTGCTCACGACTCGGGCGCTCAGAGCTTGGCGACGGGCGCGTCGATCAGGTCCCGGTCGATCGACAGCTTGTGACCGCCGTGCGTCTCGGTGACGGCGCCCGTGTACTGGTGGATGCGGCTGTGCGAGGCCCAGGCGGAGGGGCGCAGGACCGGTTCGGCGGTGAGGGTGGGGGCGACGCCCCAGCGGGCGTACCAAATGGCGCCCGGGAGGTCGGACGTACCCGCCCTGCGGGCCTTCTCCATGTGCGCGATGCCGGAGTCGGCGCTGCTGTAGAAGCCGGGCACATAACCGCGCGCCCGCACCTGGCGGTCCCAGGCGCGTACGAAGGACAGCGTCGCGTTCGCGCAGCTCGCCTTCCTGAGGTCGTACGCCTCCATGTCGAGGTAGAGCGCGCTGCCGCGCTTCATTCCGAGCGCGCCCGCGGCCTTCGCCGCGTCCGCGCCCTCGCTCGTGCCCTGGGCCGTCGCCCGCTGGGGGTCGATGCGGAACGGGTTCTTGTTAGACCCTCTCACGCAGGGGCTCTGCGAACCGACGTAGATCGGCAGCAGGCTCCAGCCCGCCGCGGTGGTCTGCTGTACCCAGTTGTTCGTCAGATTGCGCTGCGTCTTGCAGGCGCGGGCCCGGCCGCCGAAGTAGATGCCGACGGCGCGGTACGGGGAGGAGGCGCGCCAGGCGCGCATCGTGGCGAGGTCGGGGGCCTGGCAGGTGTCGAAGCCGCGGCCCTTGAAGACGCGCGGGGCGACGGCGGCGTCCTCGGGGAAGGTGGCGGCGTCGTCGGACGCGTCGTCGGTGCCGGGGAATCCGGTCTCGTCGGGAGCCTGGGCGTCGTCGGGAGCCTGGGCGCCGTCCGGAACCTGGCCGTCGTCCGAGGCTTGGCCGTCATCCGAGGCTTGGCCGTCATCCGACGCCTGGGCTTCGGCGGCCGCGGCTTGGGCTTCGGCGTCCGCGATCCAGCCGGCGGGGTCCGTCCTGTTGTCGACGGGGTCGATGTGCCCATCGGCCGCCGCTGCCCCCGCGCTCGCGGGGCCCGCGCTGGCCGCCGGGACATCGCTGTCGGCGACGGCCGACACCGCGGGAAACAGCAGACCGGTCAGCGTCAGCGCGGCGGCGAGGACGTAACGAGTGCGGCGCGTACGGCGCACGCGGTGCGCGTAACGGATAAACCTACTTGTTTCGGTCATTCGCCGAGTCAACGTGGCGGGCGGCCCGCACGGGCGGAGACACGCCGCCGGGTCGGGCCGTACGGGCCCCGAACCGCTCGGGCGGCGGGCACTGCCGCCGCGTCGGCTCCGCCGGGCCTGGCGCCGGACCCGAGGTCGGGGCCGTCCCTCCCCCCTCCCGGACCTGCTGACCCGCTACCGCGCTCGGCTGCGCGTGCGCGCTTCCCGGCACTCGGATACGCCGACGGAACGCGGGCCTGATACGCAAATTACCGTAGTACGTGGGTTATTTGCATGATGGCGTCGGATTGCTACGGTCACCCCGTCGCTATTTGCACCCACGCGAGCGGGGCCGCTTCGGCGTCGACCGCGTGGCCCAGTAGGGAGGACCTTCTCGTGCTCCGTGCTCGTATCGCCGCCGCGGGCGCCGCCGTGGCGCTGGCCGCCGCAGGGCTTGTCGCAGGCACCGCCCCGTCCGCTCAGGCGTCGACCCCGCCCACCCCGTACATGTGCCCCTACTTCCTCAACGACGGCGCGCACGGTCTGTACGTGTGGACGTACGGGCAGGGCTGGCTGGTGTGCAGCTACAGCCCGCACGCCGAGCTGTCCTGTCGGTACAACGCGTTCAGCGGCGACGCCTGGTTCAACGCGCCGAATCCCGACTACTGCCCGACGCGCGCGATTCCGACGGCCTGACACGATTCCGGCGGCTGCCGACGGCCTGGGCCGGTCGGCCGCCGCCCTTCCCTCCGGGGGTCCGGGACCCCGATCCCACCGGGCCCCGGGACCGTCGGACCTTCGGGCCTTCGGGCCTTCGGGCCTTCGGAACCCCGCGCCCGCCTCAGGCCCCGTCCGCCGACAGGATCAGGCCCGAGGTGGGGACGCCGGTGCCGGCCGTGACGAGGGCGTGGCCGACGGAGGCGACCTGGTTGACGCTGCTGCCGCGCACCTGGCGGACGGCTTCCGCGATGCCGTTCATGCCGTGCAGATACGCTTCACCGAGCTGGCCGCCGTGGGTGTTGACCGGGAGGCGGCCGTCGATCTCCAGGCCACCGTCCGCGGCGAAGTCCGCCGCCTCGCCGGGCCCGCAGAAGCCGAACTCCTCCAACTGCATGAGCACGAACGGCGTGAAGTGGTCGTAGAGCACCGCTACGTCGACGGCAGCCGGGCCGAGGCCGCTCGTGCGCCACAACTGCCGTGCCACCACGCCCATTTCGGGCAGCCGGGCGAGGTCGTCGGCGTCCCGGTAATAGCTGGTCATCTGCTCCTGCGCGCGCCCCGCGCCCTGCGCGGCGGCCGTGACGACGGCGGGTGCGTGCCGCAGGTCGCGGGCGCGTTCCGCGGAGGTGACGACGATCGCCTGGCCGCCGTCGGTCTCCTGGCAGCAGTCGAGCAGCCGCAGCGGATCGACGATCCAGCGCGAGGCGGCGTGGTCGGCGAGGGTGATCGGGCGGCCGTGGAAGTACGCGGCCGGGTTGTTCGCCGCGTGCCTGCGGTCGGCGACCGCGACATGGCCGAAAACCGACGGTTCCAGTCCGTAGACGGACAAATATCGGTTTGCCGACATTGCCACCCACGAGGCGGGGGTGAGCAGACCGGGGGGCAGGTTGACGCCGAGCGCCGCCCCTTCCGCCGACGGCTCGCGCCCGAGGACGCCGGAGCCGAAGCGGCGGCCGGAGCGTTCGTTGAAGGCCCGGTAGCAGACCACCACCTCCGCGATCCCGGTCGCCACCGCCATCGCGGCCTGCTGCACCGTCGCGCACGCCGCGCCGCCGCCGTAGTGCACGCGCGAGAAGAAGGACAGCTCGCCGATTCCGGCCGCCTGCGCCACCGTGATCTCGGGGCTGGTGTCCATCGTGAACGTCACCATGCCGTCGACGTCCCCGGGCGTCAGCCCCGCGTCGTCCAGCGCCGCCCGCACCGCCTCGACGGCCAGCGTCAACTCACTGCGCCCGGAGTCCTTCGAGAACTCCGTCGCCCCGATCCCGACGACGGCCGCCCGCCCGCCGAGCGCGTCCCGCCGCCGAACACTCATGACCCCTCCGGGAGTTGCGGGATCTCCACGGTGACCGTGCCGGTGACGTGCCGGCCGAGCGCGTTCACGCCCACCACCTCGACGGTCGCCGTCCGGTCCGCGAGCGCTGTGACCGTACCCGTCAACTCCATCGTGTCTCCCGGGTAGTTGGGCGCGCCGAGCCGAATGCGTACCGCCGTCGTCACCGCGTCAGGGCCGAAGTGCGCGGCCACGTAGCCGCCCACCAGGCCGTTGGTGGTGAGGATGTTCATGAAGATGTCGGGTGAGCCTTTGGCGCGGGCGAGTTCGGGGTCGTGGTGCACGTCCTGGAAGTCGCGCGTGGCCAGCGCCCCGGCGACGACGAGGGTGCGGGTGACGTCGATACGGCAGGGCGGGAGGGTGTCGCCGACGGCGGTCATGCGGGGGCCTCCGCTTCAGGGGTGGTGACCGTACTGGAGGGTTCCGTGTCGGCGGGTCCCGTATCGGCGGGTTCCGTGTCGACGGCGCGGAAGGCCGGCACGGTGAGGTCGTCGTCCGCGTCCAGGAAGTCGAGCAGGACGGGCGCGCCGATCCGGACCTTGTCGTACGGGACGCCGATGACGTTCCCCAACAGCCGTACGCCCTCGGCCAGTTCGACGAGCGCGACCGCGTACGGCGGATCGAAGGCCGGGAACGGCGGGTGGTGCATCACCACGTACGAGAAGACGGTGCCGGTGCCGGAGGCGGGGACGGTGTCCCAGTCGGGGGAGCCGCAGGCGTTGCAGCCGGGGAGCCACGGCAGGCGCAGGGTGCCGCAGGCGGTACAGCGCTGGATGAGGAGTCGGCGGTCCTCGCGGATGGCCTGCCAGTAAGCGGCGTTGTCGCGGTTGACGACCGGGCGGGGGCGGGTCGCGGACTTCGTACGTGCGGGGGCGGGAGCCGGGTCCCGCGCCGAAGCGGCCCGCGCGGGTGCGTACTTGAGGATGCGGAAGCGGTGGGTGCCCGCGAGGACGCCGTCGGCGCGGACCTCGGTGCGGGTGGTGACGAAGTAACCGGCCCCGAGCTTGGTGGACTTGCGCGGCGAGACGGATTCGACGACCGCGTCGAAGGTGACCCGCTGACCCGGCCGCAGCGGCGCCACGTACTCCTGCTCGCAGTCGGTCGCCACGACGGCCGCGTAACCGGCCTCGTCCAGCCGTCCGAGCAGGTCGTCGTAGCCGGGAGTGCGTCCCTCGTGGCCGGACAGGCCGCCCATCGTCCACACCTGGAGCATGGTGGCGGGCGCGGTGCCGTCTGGGGGTACGGGGTGGCCGAGGGCTTCGCACCAGTGGCGGATCATCGGGGCGTTGACGGGGTCCTTGCCGATGCCGCCCGTGGCGGCCGGGGTGCCTTCGTAGCGGCGCAACTCGGCGTGGAGCGGGTCGTTTTCTGCCGTTCCGTCCGATCCGTCCATGGCGGTGCCGCCCTCCCTCGACAATCTGACTGTCCGTCAGATTCGGACGGGAGGGCGGCTGTTGTCAATGGGCGTGCGGGGGTGGCGGGTTCAGGCCGGGGGCTCTTCCGTGCCGGGATCGGGGGCGGGCCCGGGAGCGGGGGCGGGCCCGGAGGCGGGCGCGGGTCCGGAGGCGGGCGCGGGTCCGGGGACAGCGGCGGGGGCGGACTCTTGTGCGGGTTTTCCGCCCGGCCCGCGACCCCCCTCGCTCTCGGCCAGAAGTTTTCCACAGGCTGTGGACGAAAGTTGGGCACCGGATTCGCCGACCGCCGCCGCCCCGACGCGTACCGCCCAGCCCGCCGCCTCGACCAGCCCGTCCCCCTCCGCCAGCCGCCAGGCCAGCGCCCCGGTGAAGGCGTCACCCGCACCGGTCGTGTCGACCACCTCGACCGGGACGGCGGGCAGCCGCGTCGTACGCCCCCGGGGCGGCTCCGCGTCCGCGCGTACGTTTTCGCGTACGCCCGCACGTACGTCCCTGCTCACGTCTTCGCGTACGCCCCCGCTTACGTCCTCGCGCCCGCCCGCGCTTACGTCCTGGCGCTCGACGACGGTCACGCCCGCGCCGCCCAAGGTCACGACGGCGGACCGGACACCGAGCCGGAGCAGGTCACGCGGGTCGGCCTCCGCGGCGGAAGCCGCGCCGAGCAGGACGCGCATCTCGTGCTCGTTGACCACCAACGGGTCTGCGCAGGACAGGAGTTGACCCGACTCGGCATCGTCCCTGACGGCTTCGGGCGGTGAGGGGTTGAGCACCAAGCGGGCGCCGTGCCGCTCGGCCGCGCGGGCGGCGGCCCGTACCGCGTCCATCGGGACCTCGCACTGCGCGGACACCACGCGCACGGCCGACCCGACCGCGGCGGTCACTTCGGCCGCCGTGAGCACGGTGTTGGCGCCCGGTACGACCACGATCGCGTTCTCGCCGTCGGCCGCGACCGTGATGAGCGCGATGCCGGTGGGCACCGTCTTCTCGGTGCCGAGCGCGGTCGTGTCCACGGCGGCGGACCGCAGTTCGGCGGTGAGCCGTTCCCCGTACGCGTCCACCCCGACCCGCCCGCAGAAACCCACCCGCGCGCCCAACCGGCCCGCGGCGACGGCCTGGTTGGCCCCCTTGCCGCCCGCGTGCACGGCCACGCCCGACGTACCGAGCACCGTCTCGCCGGGCGCGGGATGGCGGTCGACCCTGACCACCAGGTCCGCGTTGGCCGACCCCACCACCAGCAGCGTCACGCCGTCCGCCGTACTCCTGCCCACCGTTCACCGTCCTCGCCGTTCCCCGCTTCGATCATCCTGCCGTGGAACGCGTGCGCGCGGCGGCACATGGCGTGCCGCCGCGCGTACGCGTCACCGGTCAGGAGTGGCGGGGCGCCCCCTCACGCCGCCGCCGAACCCGCGGCGCGGGTCACCAGAGCTGCGCGAAGTGGATGCTGACGTTGTCCTGGTGGATGGCGGTGAAGCCGGAACCGGCCACGCTCGCCGTGTTGTTCTGGTTCGACGCCCCGGCCCCGGTGGCCGCCTGCTGCGTCGTCGTCACATTGCCGAAGTTGCCACCCCCCACGTTGCCGCCGGAGTTGCTCACCACCGTCGCGTTCGAGTGGCCACCCGCGAACGCGCCGTCGTCTGCCGAGGCCGTGCCGGCGAACAGCACAGCCGCCAGCGGCAGTGCGGCAACGGCGGCCAGGGCACGGACGGTACGGATGCTTGCCATGGTGTTCCCTCCAAGGGGACATGTTGCGGGACTAGTTGAACTGTCCGGACTTGTGGAAGCCCGGTCCGATCCGGAGCACCGCGGTTGGCCGACCGCGGTGCCGTCTTGCTTCTTCGAGCGGCGTCGCCGAGACCAGAGTTGCCCACCCCACCCCTCCCGAACCCGCCCCTCCCCTTCTTTTCCCCCGCAAGCGTGACGATCTGTCGACAAACCCCCCATCCCCCACCTTTCCCCCACCCGCACCCCCCACCCCCCCAGTCCCCCCAAGCGCCAAAACGTTCCTGCCCCTTTTCAGCCATTTTCCGGTCACCACCAGAAACCGACGGCACAGGGAGCGCGACGGGACACACAAAAGGTGGGGCCGGCTCCCGATCGCATCGAGACCCGACCCCACCTGCATGTTCACTACCTACCGCGGAGCCTGTGGGATTTGAACCCACGGTGACATCGCTGCCACGACGGCCTTCAAAACCGCTCGGCCATACAGACTCGCCCCGCTTCCTTCCTACGAAGAGCCTGGCCCTTCCTCTCAAGAAGACGACGCCCCGACCACAGGTCGCCCACACGCATGACCGCGACACGGGCGCAGAACCAACGCCCTCCCACCCCGAGCAGCAACCCCGCAGGCGCGGGGAGCAGCTTGTCCAGTCCCTCCGCGCGGTCAAGGGCATGGGAACAGCCCCGCGGGTGCGGGGAGCAGAGCGGTACGTCAATCTCGTCGTCGGGGCACGAGGGAACAGCCCCGCGGGCGCGGGGAGCAGGGCCAGGTGCCGCGGCTGGAGGTGTTGGCCGCGGGAACAGCCCCGCGGGCGCGGGGAGCAGGCCTTCCGGATGCGGCCCATGATGCGGCCGGAGGGAACAGCCCCGCGGGCGCGGGGAGCAGAGCGGCAGTAGCGAGGGGATCACCTTCGGCCTGGGAACAGCCCCGCGGGCGCGGGGAGCAGATGATCGGCCGCCACCCGACCTCAATCCCGAAGGGAACAGCCCCGCGGGCGCGGGGAGCAGCGGCGGAGGAGGGCGAGTTGCTGCGGGCCGGGGGGAACAGCCCCGCGGGCGCGGGGAGCACGACCTGGCGACGTGTCACCGCTGCGGCCGTGCGGGAACAGCCCCGCGGGCGCGGGGAGCAGGCGTTGTTGGCACCGCCCGACACGCTGGTGCCGGGAACAGCCCCGCGGGCGCGGGGAGCAGACATCGTCGCCGGTGCAGCGAACCTGCGCCCCGGGAACAGCCCCGCGGGCGCGGGGAGCAGTCGCCGCCGTCCTACCGCGAGGCCGCCGCCCGGGGAACAGCCCCGCGGGCGCGGGGAGCAGGAGCCTCGCCTTTGCGTGAGCGCGCCCTGTCCGGGAACAGCCCCGCGGGCGCGGGGAGCAGACGCACCCCACCTTGGTCCGTCGTCGGCCCCAGGGAACAGCCCCGCGGGCGCGGCGAGCAGTTGAAGGCGCTGCCGCCGCAGGACACCGGCCTGGGAACAGCCCCGCGGGCGCGGGGAGCAGGGTACTTCCGGCTCGCCGGGACCCTGGGGCATGGGAACAGCCCCGCGGGCGCGGGGAGCAGGACCCAGCCGCCGGCGCGGATCGCCGCCTCCTGGGAACAGCCCCGCGGGCGCGGGGAGCAGTGCCCAATTCCGCCATGGCGGCCGGGGACTTGGGGAACAGCCCCGCGGGCGCGGGGAGCAGGGCGTCGTCGACCTCACCGGGCTGGGCTGGGAGGGAACAGCCCCGCGGGCGCGGGGAGCAGCACAAGCTGTACACCGCCTACGTCGACGCCGGGGGAACAGCCCCGCGGGCGCGGGGAGCAGAGCGGCAGTCGGGACCAGGCGGGCCGCCCAGATGGGAACAGCCCCGCGGGCGCGGGGAGCACACCGCAGGACCGACGTGCGGGAGAGGCGGCTGGGGAACAGCCCCGCGGGCGCGGGGAGCACTTCGACGCTGGCGTGGCTGGCGGACTTCGTCGGGGAACAGCCCCGCGGGCGCGGGGAGCACTTCCGTGACCTCTGCGACTGCGGCCTTGAGCAGGGAACAGCCCCGCGGGCGCGGGGAGCACTTGACGTCGATCAGCGCCAGCTCCGAGAGGACGGGAACAGCCCCGCGGGCGCGGGGAGCACTGCTCGAATCCGTCGGCACTGCTCAACTGCGCGGGAACAGCCCCGCGGGCGCGGGGAGCACCATCGTGCGGCGGCCCCGGGCGACAACTCGCGGGGAACAGCCCCGCGGGCGCGGGGAGCACTATCCGCAGTCCAGCGGACAGCCCACGATGTGGGGAACAGCCCCGCGGGCGCGGGGAGCACCTGGACCTGGAGCCGTTTCGGCTCTACTCGATGGGAACAGCCCCGCGGGCGCGGGGAGCACGTTTCGGTGGCGCCGACGATCTGCGCCTCGTGGGGAACAGCCCCGCGGGCGCGGGGAGCACGACGGCAGTCTCCGGGACATCGACCTGCCGCCGGGAACAGCCCCGCGGGCGCGGGGAGCACGTAACGCCGTTACGCGGGGCGTTACTGACACCGGGAACAGCCCCGCGGGCGCGGGGAGCACGCCTTCTCGATCTCGGCGTGCACGGCCGGGTCGGGAACAGCCCCGCGGGCGCGGGGAGCACGCCGCACAGCACATGCCGGTCAAGCGCGGCCAGGGAACAGCCCCGCGGGCGCGGGGAGCACCTGCCACGATCAGGGCCGATTGGGACCAAGTAGGGAACAGCCCCGCGGGCGCGGGGAGCACTTCGCGTGCCGCCCGGCTGCCTGGGGAGTCCGGGGAACAGCCCCGCGGGCGCGGGGAGCACCTGGCCGCCGACCCGGCCCTCAGCCGGTACGCGGGAACAGCCCCGCGGGCGCGGGGAGCACGTCGTACATTACGACGAGGTGCTCGGCCGCGAGGGAACAGCCCCGCGGGCGCGGGGAGCACTTCCGCGGGAGTGAGCCTCGGCAAGGCTGTAGGGGAACAGCCCCGCGGGCGCGGGGAGCACTTCGTCCTCGCACAGGTAGCAGCCGGCCTGGTGGGAACAGCCCCGCGGGCGCGGGGAGCACAGTGTTTGGCCTGGTGTGTTGGAACGGCCAGCCCCGGATTTTACTTAAGTTGAGAGATTCCGACATATCGCCTCGATGTCCCCGTCGCTCCCGCGCCGCGCACGGCGCGGCGCGGGTTCCGCGCCACCGCATCGCGCACCCCTCAGCTTCCGCCGCCGAAGCGGCGGCGCTTCGCTGCCTTGCTCCAACCGGTGGTGGGTGGGGAAGCGGAGGAGCGGGAGGAGTCGGAGCGGCGGCCGGGGTGGGGGCGGTGGATGAGAGTGAGGCCCTCGTGGTCGACCGGGTGCCAGGCGTGGTCGTGGGTCTTGAAGGTGTAGCCCTGCTCGGTGTCGGTTTGGTAGGCGAGGAGGGCACGGCCCTGGTTGGCGTATTGGCGGACCTCGGCCCAGAGGACGTCGCGAAGACGGGCGGACGGGGTGCCGAGGAAGACGCCCGGGGAGATCTCCAGGAGCCAGCGGGTCAGGAAGCCACGGAGACCGGCCGGGCAGTTGGTGAGGATGATGACGGTCACGGGGATGCCCTCACCAAACGATCTCGGATTCGTAGTTGCGGCCGCTCTCGACTTCGACGCCGTGGTCGGACTGGAGACTTACGCGGTCGCCTGCCGCGGTGTCCGAATCCTCCCGCACGGCGTCGTAGCCCAGCAGGTCTTTGATGTCCTGTACGCAACGCTCCAGCAGCCGCGTTCTGTTGACCCGGTCCCGGACGGCCCGCCGCGTTCGGGACGCCACGTCTTCCGGTCCTTCCGCCGCCGCGTCGAAGGCCGCGGGAATGCCCACCGAGGTCTTGTAGAGGTCGGCGATATCGAGGACGAAGGAGCGTTCGTGACCCGAGTGCACGAACCCGAGGCCCGGCGAGCAGCCGAGGGCGGCGACGACGGCGTGCGCGATGCCGTACATGCACTGAGCCGCAGCGGTGACACCCTGGTTGGGCGGGTCACCAGCCGCGAAGTCGTCCCGGTTGTACTCACGGCGGCGCCACGGAACGCCGGTGCGTTCGGATTCGGCGCGGTAGCACTGGCGCAGGCGGCGCCCCTCCATGCCGAGGAGTTCCTGGCGCGTCTTGCCCGCCGGGTCTTCGTCGGGGAACCGCAGACGGTACATCGCGCGGGCGACGTCCAGCCGTCGCCGCGGATTCGCCCACGCGAGAGCCTGGGCCTCGACCAGTCCGGAGGAGCGGGTCAGAGCGCGCCCGCCCGCGTAAAAGCGGACGCCGTGCTCCCCGACCCAGACGACGCCCGCCCCGCAGTCGCCGAGGACGCTCATCGCCTGGTGGGTGATACGCGTGCCGGGACCGAGCAGCAGCGTGCCGATCGTGGCGGACGGTATGTGTGTCACGCCGTCGGCGCTCTCGGCCGTGATGGCGTTGTCGTCACGGTGGACGACGCACCGTTCCAGGTAGATGAAGGACAACCGGTCCCCGATACGGGTGAGTTCGCGCGGCGTGGCGGCGCCGCGCCTGCCGACCGTGCTCATCGGTCAGCCCACCGGAGCAAGGGTCATCAACCCGCACCCGTACGCCTTCGCCTTGCCCAGACCCTGGGTGAGGGTGCGGCGCAGCGCGTCCGGGTCGGTCACCGTGAGCCGGCCGTCGTACGTGATCGAGGTGAGGGAGACGGTGCGGCGCTCGGCTGCTTTTGCGAACCGCAGGTCCCGCTTGTCCCGGAGGACGAGCTGGAGTTCGTCGCCGTACTCCAACAGCCTTGTCTCGGGCGGCTTTTCGACGACGGCGAAGCCCGCTGGGGCCTGCCGCTCCAGCAGCCACGCCTTCTGATGGCGGGCGGTGAGGTGCGCGGTGCGCTTGCGTTGCTCGTCGTCCGTGCGACGGATGGAGTGCACGGGGTTGGCGGTGAGCCGGAAGGTCCACGTACTCCCGACGGACAGCCGGGCGAGGAAGGCCCCGTAGTCGTACGTCTGCCAGCCCGGTGTGTCCGAGGCGGCGGGCCAGCCGGCCTGTTCCACCAGATGTGTCAGGTCAGGACGGGTGGGGCTGACGACGAACAGCACCACTTCGGCGGCCGAGTTGCGGTCGACGCGCCAGAGCACACGCGGCCCTGAGCCGTCTCGCACGGGCAGTTCGGGGAACGCCATCGCGACGGCGGCGTGCATCCGGTGCGGCGAACCGAGCAATGCGCGGCCGTCACGGCGGGCGGTGTTGAGGCGAAACCGGGTCATAAACATCACACGGCTCCCAGGGCCGACGTCGGATCGTGAACAGAGGCGCGCTCGACAGACGGGTTCGGAACACAGTCCGCCACCACACCGCGCAGCCCGTAACGCCGGTGCCGCGGGTCGAAGCTGACCGGCGCGTCACGGAAGCTCTGGTCGGGGGACGTGCCGGGCGGGCAGTCGAGCAGCAGCGCAAGCTCGCGCGGCGTGCCGTGACGATGCCGGTACCAGCCCGATGCCTGCCAGGGCACCTCTCCCAGCGCCGTCACAATGTCCGCGTCGTCGCACACACCCAGGTCGAGCGGCTGGGACGGTGGGCACGAGCGGCGTCCCAGATACGGCAGCCACACCGGTGCCCGTACGGCCGCGTTCAAGCGCCCGATCAGCGCGGGTTCCCCTCGACCGCCGCCACGAATACGGCGTCGGCCAGGTAGAAGCGCTCCGACAACGGCATCGCCTTGTCCGTGTCGAAGTGGTGGGCGGTCTGGAAGTCCCTGATACGCGTGCCGGGTTGATCGATGCGGACGCCGTAGCGCAGCTCCGTCAGATCGCTGAGGTCGGCATCGCGTTCCCTGCCCTCGGCAGCGGCCAGCAAGCCGAGTACGCCGCTCTTGGTGGGGGCGTTCTCGGTGGTGCGGCGGGCGAATCGCGCGGCTGAGCCCCATGCCTGCAATGGACCGGCCAGGCGCAGCAGGAGCACGCTCACGCGCCGGACTCCCGCCCTGCGGAATCCGCCGTGCCATGGATCAACCGCTCAGCCACCGACTCGCCGATCGACGAGACCAGTTCGGGAATGCTGATGCTCTCGCCAAGGGCGGCGAGCGGCCCGGTTCCCTCGCCCACCCGCACAAGCCAGGTTCCTTCGTCGCCCGCGATGCCGTACGCCGCTTCCAACTCCGGTACGTGAGCGGCCAGTCGGCGGCACGCCTCCTCGACGAAGCCGTCCTCGCGGCGCTTCGGGGCGACGGCTCGCTCGAAGGCCGCCACAAAGCTGACGGGCCGCTTCGAACGGAGTTTGACGAGGACGACGCTCGGCAGCGTGTGATTGCCGAAGGTGTTGACCTTGCCGCTGGGCAGAGACGTGATGAAGCCCTCCAGAAACGCCTCGACGGCGCGACGGGTAGGAGCCGCCGCGTGCTCTTCCTCGCGCAGTCCCGCGCCGAGGTTGGCATGCAGGCGGTCGACATCCAGAGCCGCATAACGGTAGAGCGTCGCGGAGTTGAAGTCGATGACGCCGATCATGCCCGCGCCGGGTTCCGCGCCGGTGTTCCGGTCGTCCACGGCCGTGTAGTAGTCCGATTCGTTGTCGACGGCATGCACGCTCAGGGCGTGGGCGACCTGGGTGGCCGCCTCGACGTTGAGTCCGGCATCGTCGGCGACCATTCGGCCGAAGAGTGCGATGTCGACCGAGTGGCGGGTGTCCACCAGGTGCTTGGCGAGAGCCTTGTTGTCCTTGTTCTTGAAGAAGCCCTTGAGGACGGCGACATCGCCCTTGCCTTCGCTGCCCTTGAGGGCGAGTTCCGCGAGCGCGTCGAGCTGGCGGGCGCTGAGGAACATCAAGTACGACGCTTCCGGCGCTGGTTCGGGCTCGCCCTCCTTGGCCTTGCGCTTGGGCGGATCGATCTTCGAACCGGTGGCGGTACGCAGCGTCTCGGCGGCCAGCGCGAGCGCGGCCGTACGGTCGAGGGCCGGCTCGTGCGCGAGGATCCGCTCCGCGACCGCTTCAGCGACCTTCTTGGTTCGCACGCCCAATTCTGCAGGGTCAACGAGGTCGTCGAACGCCTTTCGCGTGGCCCGCTTCCAGGCCTGGCTGGAGACCCGGGCCCGACGGACACCTCCGTAGACCGCGGTCTTGGGCGATCCGGTGTCGTCGCGGTTGATGTTGCTCGGCGGAACGGTCTGAAGAATGTGCACGTCGATGATGGTTCGGGTCACGGTCCTGAGTCCTGTCGCATGGAAGTGCGGATAAGTGTCTGAGGGAACGTCAGAAGCCAGCAGGCCGTTCGGCGTTGCCCGGCGTGCGCGCTTTCAGTCCTTTGGCGTTCGGCGGCCGGGCACCACACCCGCCGCGTGGAAGTCCCGGCCCCATGTCCTGCGGACGTCGGCTTGGGCCGAGGGCCGCTGCCAGCGGTAGAGCTGATCGGCCAGGAGCGCGTAGTCGAGCGGAATGGAGTTCTTCCGAAGCAGCAGGACGATCTCCCGCAGGCGCTGGGCGAGGACATCGAGGGTGGTGGCGGTGCCGACCCGCACGAACCGTCGGCGGATCACCTCGTCGATCTCCGGTTCGGAAGGCACAGGGACCGGTGATGCCGGGGCCGGACCGCCCACTGTCCTGACGGCCGCGGGCACCATCAGCAGGCGCACGGACCGGCCGAGCCCGTAACCGGGGACGTGTGTGTCGGTGTCGCGGTGGGACTGCTGGTGCAGGGCCCACAAGGTGACCGCCATGTTCAGCGCCTCGTCCGCTCGCTCCTCGTCCGGCCGTTGTACGGTGCCGGTCGCGGATTCGGCGATGACGAGGGCGAGTTCCTCCGTGCCGGTCAGTCCCCAGAGGTCCTGTACGTCGTAGGCGGGACGGCCGACGCCGCGCCGCAGCCTGGCCACGGTCGCGACCGCGGCCGGCCGGTCGTTTCGGTAGCCGCCTTGGAGCCTGCGGATGCAGCGGTCGGTCGCTGTGCCAATGAGGTCGTATCCGCGGGCGCCGGACGGGTTGGGGACGGTTGTGGTCATCACGCGGGCTCCGTTGCTGCGTCTGCTGCGTCTTGTGTGCCGGCCGCGTAGTGAGCGACGAGCACTGTTTCCTCACCGGACTCCGCACCGCCCGAGCCGATCGCGGCGCCGGTGGGCGCGACAGACGGACTCGGCGCCAACGGCAGGACTTTCCTCAGCTTCACCAGGAACCACAGTTCGGCCTGTGCGTCATTCAGCCAGCGTCGGCCATTGCCGTCCGGCAGGTCCACGTACCGTCCCTCGGCCGCCGCCGGCCCCGCGTCGTTGAGGAGTTCTCGCCCCAGGGCGCGGATCGTCGTACCGACCGTCCGCTGCCACTGACCGCGGTACTCCTCAGGGTCGGAGATGTTCCGCAGGCCGCTGAGCCACGCCCGGTACGGGCTGTCCAACGCGGCGAAGCCGAGGTCACGGGCTGTGGCCGTGGCCGGTCCCAGGTCGGAACCAGCTGCCTGGGCGAGGTTGCCCGCGAGGTGACCCAGCGCCCTCACCGCGTCATCGGCGTCGGCGACGGCAGCGACCGCGACTTTCCCGTAGAGGGGTCGCTCCGCGTGAAGCGCGACGACCGGGAGCAGGATCTCGTCGTCCGTGATCTCGTCGATGACCGACTGCTGTGTGCCGTACTTGGCCCCGACGATCCGGGTGCGCAGCAGGCCGAGTCGCGGCAGATACTCCTCGTACGTGAGCCGGGCAAGCCACTGGACGACTCCGGGCGGCAGAGTGCGCTCTGCTCTCTGCCGCTGCTCGGCGCCTTCCCTCCCCCGGCCCTTGTCACCGAGAAGAGCGGCGAGACCGCGCCACGCCGCGCGGCTCGGGTCGTGCTGGCTGGGCATGAAGACTTGAGGCTCGCCCCACTTCTTCGCCTGAGTCGGACTGTCGCGCCAGGCGGTCATGGGTTCGCGCCGATGCCGGTTGCGCACGGCGAAGGGGTCGCCGTAGCAGAGGACGACACCCGTCACCTCGCCGTCGCCGTGGTGCAGACGGATGCGTCGGCTCTGCCAGGTGTAGAGGTCACGAGGGCCGGACGGGCGGGGGTCGTCGGGGTCCGCCGCGATCGGCTGCGGGCCGAGGGGAGGTCGGCGCCATACGGGCCTGTCGTCCGTGTGGACCTGGAGGAAGTCGTTGTCCGCAGAGATCAGATTGAGCAGCAGGGTTTCCTTGAGGGTGTCGCCTTCGGCGAAGACGCCGCCGAGGTTCCCGGCCCAACCGACGCCCAGAGCACCTGACGGGTAGCCCTTGCCGCCTTTCACCCTCGGATCGTCAACGGCTCCCGACTTGATCCCAGATGTGTCGAAAGCGTGAGTGTGCACGAGCCAGCGCGCCGCCTCGGCGAATCCGAGCCGATCGGGACCGGGTTGACGCATGCTGAAGAAGGGATCGCCGTTGGGAACGTCGGCGACGATTCTGCTCAGTGGACCGATGTCGTTCTTCTCCGTGTGCAGACCGGCGACTTGGAGGAACGGCTGCTGAGGATGGAGCAGATCGAATCGGTCGCGATACCGGTCGAGATACTCCGGTACCGCGGTGAAGGGCTCGTCGGACTCCCACAGTTCACCCCAGTCCTCGATCTCTCGCGGGCCGTCCACGGCGTCGTGCAGGACGGCGAGCAGTAGTCGAATCAGGGCGAACTCCTGCGTCGGTACGTCGCCGACGATCCGCCGCAGCCCGGCAGCCTCTGCGAAGACGTCGCGCAGGGACATCTCGTCCGTCGTCCCGTCCAGTCGCTGCACGGGAATCCAGGGCCGGGACACCAGGTCGAATGAGGGCACTCCGTCTACCACCCTTACGTCGTGGGCACCTTCCGGCACCACGAGAAGCCCGTCGGACGGGCTGTAGCGGACCTCGGCACCGACCAGCCGGGCTCGGCGGTCCTCGTCGAGGACCAGGAACAACTCCCCTGCCAACCAAGGGCTTTCCTTCACCTGCCAGGCCGCAGGACAGAATTTCTCCAACTCGCGGATCGTCCGGTCGATCACCCAGGATTTGGAGAAGTGCCAGGGGAGGTTCAGCGCACTCGCGGCGGCGGCGCGGGCCGCTCTCCCCTGCGGTACGGCGTGCTCGGGCAGGTCGAGTCCGCCCCTTGCCTTGTCCAGCCACGGCAATGTGGTCAGCGTTCCGTCGCTTCGCCTCTGGATCACGAGGACTTCGAGCGTGTCGTCGGTGTCGCGCACCTGGGCGCGTCCTGCCGCGGTGTCGTCGGCGTCGCCGACTCCGGCGTCGATCCAGCCGATGATCGGTCGACCCGCGCGGCGTACGGGACCGAGCCGGAATGCCTCGGCCCGGTCGGACTTCTCGGCCAGGAGCGCGCGGTAGGCGACTCTGGCCTGCGCCATCTTTGCGGCCCAACTGTCCGGGCCGAGCGGATCATCGCCATACGCCGCCTGTACGAGTGGGCTGATGTCCTCGGGCAGACGTAAGCGGCGCCCTTCCACGTGCGGCCGGAGGACGGCAATCGAGCGCAGCAGCAGGTGTTCTCCGTCGTAGACCTTGACCGAGCCGCGGGCGATCTCCGGCGGATCCTGTGCCCAGTCGGCTATGCCGGTGATCAGGCAGCGCGCGTCCCGGAGGCGAGGGGGGCGCGGTCGGTCGTGCCGGTGGAGCCGACCCATCCGCTGCAATATCAGGTCGACCGGGGCAAGGTCGGTGACCAAGAGATCGAAGTCGAGGTCGAGGGACTGCTCGACAACCTGGGTCGCCACGACGATGTGCGCGCCTTCGGGGCGTCTGCTCCTGGGGCCGAAGCGGTCGAGCAGCTCAACATCTTTGCGGGCCCGGTCGGCAGCGACGAAGCGCGAGTGGGCGACCGTGACCCGCTCCTCACCGAAGCGCTCCCGCAGCCGCGCCGCCGCTTCCTGCGCGCGGTCGACGGTGTTACGTACCACCAGTGCGCAACCGCCTTGGCTGAGTTCGTCCTCCAAGCGGTCGACCAGGATGGTCACGTCGTCGTCGAGCGGCTGAACATGGACGTCGGTGCGGCGGCCGGACGCGGCGGGAGGCTGCCGGACCACGGTGGGGCCGCCGGGCGAGACGGCGGTCAGCAGTGGATACGTCCCGGCGGACGCTGCGGCGGACGTGTCGCCGGACCGGTCGGCCTCGGACACAGGGTGACCTGCGTACGCTTCGGCGAGCGCCCGGCGGCGGCCGGCGGGCAGGGTCGCCGACAGCAGCACGACCGGAACCCGGTATGCGGCCAGCCATTCCAGCACACGTTCCAGGTACGTGCTCATGTAGGCGTCATAGGCGTGGACTTCGTCGATCACGACGACCTTGCCCGCCAATGCGAGGTGGCGCAGGGCCAAGTGGCGACTCTTCAACGAGCCGAACAACACCTGGTCGATCGTCCCCACCGCGAAGGACGCGAGCAGCCCCTTCTTCCGTCCACGTAGCCACTGGTGGGCCTGGAGTCCGGAAGGACGACGTCGTTGCCGGGCGTTGGGGCCGTCGAACTCGTCCCCGCCGTCGAGATCGACCGCCGCGACCGTGCGGGCACTGCGGCTGGCGAGGCCCGCCCAGGTGTCGTTGAGCGCGGACTTGGCATGGGCGAGAAAGACGGACTGCGGCCCGTCGGACGGCAGTCGGCCGATCCAGTCGATCAGCCGGGCGAACATCGCGTCGCCGGTCGCCCGCGTGGGCAATGCGATCATGCGACCGCCCGCCCCGGTGCGCGCGGCCAAAATTTCTGCCGCCGCGAGAGCCGCCTCCGTCTTGCCCTCACCCATGGGTGCTTCGATGATCAACAGGCCGTGCGGGTCCATTTCCCGCGCGATGCCGACCGTCTGTTCCTGCACGGGGCGGACGGACGCGCCCTGCGGTAGGTCGAAGCGCGCGGCGAACAAGTCGGCTGCTGTACCCGCCGGTTCGTCCGGCTCCCAGGGGCCGGGAAGGTCGAGGCCCAGCCAGGCCGCCTCCAACCGTTCCGACTGCGACTGCCGCGTCCCCTCCGCCGTGATGTACGGAAACAGGTCTGCCGAACTGGCGAGCCAGTCCGCGAGAATCACGATCGCGGTCAGCGTGACCTGGACCGGCTGGGAGAGCTTCACCGACTTCCACGCGCTGAAGTCGTCCTCACGGATGCCCGCCACCTCCGCGCAGGCGGCCATCAGCTCGAACTGCACGGCCTTCCAGCGCGATTCGTTCTTCCCCCGCGTACGTATCAGCTCAGGATGCAGCGCGAGATCGTGAAGGCGCTGGTGCCCTGGCGGCACACCATGGTGGCCGCCGATCACCACGGCGAACTGTCCGCTGACCCGGTTGGACCACCCGTGCCTCTCATTGAGCCACTCACTCAACAAGAGCTGACCGGCCAGCCCGTGGGGGCCCAACTTGCGGTCCTCCCTGAGCCGTTCGAACGACGGCATGTCGAGACCGTGGTCCCGCATGACCTGCGCGAGCGGATCAACCTGGCACGCGAAGGCCGGCGTGGCCTTCCCGATGTCATGCACCCCGGCCAGCCACCCCACCAACCGCCGCCCGTCCTCCACCCCTCCGGGCAGCGCCTCCCCCACCAGCGCCTTCACATTCCCCGGCAGCCACGCATCCCACAACCGGCAGGCCACAGCCCCGCTGTCCGCCATGTGCCGCCACAACGGCAGCCACCCATCGGTGTCCCGATCATGCTTCCCCCACGCGCTCCGCGCCGCGACAGAGAGGGAGAAGGCAGACCTCAGGAGTGCTATTCGAGGCTGAGCCATCGGCATATTCGACACCGTCGATCCCCGTGCGACAACACCATTGCACACGTTGACCAATAGTGATCACCGGTGCCAACGATTCTTCACCCACGGCTGTCCGAAGGTAGATGTTTGATCGAACCCGTTACTTGCCGTGTGTGCGGTGAGTCGAAGCTACTCACCGCACACACAAGGTGTCCTTAGAACCGCACCGGCGACCAGGATGATCGGTATGCTCGCGGCATTACCAGGATGACCTGGATCACGAACACGAACACGAGCACGAACACGAGCACCGCGACGCGAAGCCACGCCCGTGCCGCCTGCACGCCTCCCAGGGCACGGATCCCGGCACGGACCCAGGTAGGGGCCAACGCCGAGGGTCTAACCAACAGGGACGCGAGTCTTGACCCGACCTCCTGTCGCACGCTGCCGGTGCGCGAGATGCAGACCTACGGAGCAACCCTCATAAGACCGACGCCGAGTAGAGCGTCGAGCGTCGACAGGCTGAGGCGCCGCCCAGTTGCCGCCATCAAGTCCGACAAGCCAAGTTTGCGCCACACAGCGGAAGTTCTCGATGCAGACCGACCCGGCTGAATAACCCCACGTGTGTGGGGAGCACTACAAGAGGTTCGCCGTGATCGCCTGCACCTGGGGTTCAGCCCCGCGCGCGGGGAGCACACGTCCAACGTAAGCGGGAACAGCCCCACGCGGGCGGGGAGCAGTCGACAGCGGGCGGCGCCGGAGAAGCCGCATTGGGAACAGCCCCGCGCGGGCGGGGAGCAGGAGATCCGCCAGGCATACGGCTCCCTGTTCGCGGGAACAGCCCCGCGCGGGCGGGGAGCAGCGGGGCAATCCACCACATCCGAGGCCCCGCCGGGGAACAGCCCCGCGCGGGCGGGGAGCAGATCGGCTGGTCGGAGTACCGGCTCGACAAGCGGGGAACAGCCCCGCGCGGGCGGGGAGCAGCAGTTGAGGGGTAATTACTTCAGATCTGAAGAGGGAACAGCCCCGCGCGGGCGGGGAGCAGACGAACGTTCAGGTCGCGGCGACCCATGCGAAGGGAACAGCCCCGCGCGGGCGGGGAGCAGACGAGCCTCTGCCTCCCGCGCCGGTCCCGGCTGGGAACAGCCCCGCGCGGGCGGGGAGCAGGCGACCTGGCGCGGCATCCAGGTCGGCGCCCTGGGAACAGCCCCGCGCGGGCGGGGAGCAGCGAGCAGGCCCAGATCCTCGCCGTCCAGATGGGGGAACAGCCCCGCGCGGGCGGGGAGCAGTTGCCCACGCCGACCTCGCGCTTCTTCTTCCCGGGAACAGCCCCGCGCGGGCGGGGAGCAGGCCGCCGGACAGCTCAGCATCGCACTGTCGGAGGGAACAGCCCCGCGCGGGCGGGGAGCAGCTTGCGGGTGATCGCCACCGCACCAGCGAGCGGGGAACAGCCCCGCGCGGGCGGGGAGCAGGTGCTGGGCTCGGACGCGGAGGTACCCAAGGAGGGAACAGCCCCGCGCGGGCGGGGAGCAGGCCGCCGGACAGCTCAGCATCGCACTGTCGGAGGGAACAGCCCCGCGCGGGCGGGGAGCAGGTCTTCGTCGCGCTGGTCCACGCTCCAGACGCGGGAACAGCCCCGCGCGGGCGGGGAGCAGCCAGAGGCCGTGTCGCCGCCCGCCGCCGCGAGGGGAACAGCCCCGCGCGGGCGGGGAGCAGTTGTCCCCGGCGAACGTCACGATGCCGGTGTGGGGAACAGCCCCGCGCGGGCGGGGAGCAGCGTACAGGAGCTGGAAATCATCCCGACGTGCCGGGAACAGCCCCGCGCGGGCGGGGAGCAGGTCCTGGTCGTCTCGTGCGGCGGCGGCTTCGAGGGAACAGCCCCGCGCGGGCGGGGAGCAGAGGACGTAGGTGCCGTAGCCGTTGATGTCGTGGGGAACAGCCCCGCGCGGGCGGGGAGCAGAGTCGAACTCGTCGGGTGGCAAACCTCCGGCGGGGAACAGCCCCGCGCGGGCGGGGAGCAGTCCCAGCCGTCGGTGAGGAGCGACGTCAGCCCGGGAACAGCCCCGCGCGGGCAGGGAGCAGACGAGAGTGCCGTCGTGCGCCGTTACGCGGGTGGGAACAGCCCCGCGCGGGCGGGGAGCAGGAAGCAGTTGCAGGCGCTCGATCTCGGCTGCGGGGAACAGCCCCGCGCGGGCGGGGAGCAGCAGGAGCCGGGTAACACCTCATATTCGGTGTCGGGAACAGCCCCACGCGGGCGGGGAGCAGTTCGAGCTGGAAACCGACCTTTTCGCCGATTTGGGAACAGCCCCGCGCGGGCGGGGAGCAGATGGTGGAGCATGCGGGCACGGGTGCCCGTCAGGGAACAGCCCCGCGCGGGCGGGGAGCAGGTAAATGACCTGGGGCTTTATTCGGTTCGACGGCCAATTTTACTCACCTGCCGAGATTCGGACATATATTCCTTATTGCAATAATCTGCCAACACTCAGGCACTTCGCTACCAGGGCAAGACTTGCCCGCTCTTCGACACAGCAACGTGCAGGCGGGGAGCGAGCCCCACGACATCCTTAGCATCCATTGGCCACCCAGGGACCATGGACGGCCGAGAGGACGCAAGGAAGGAGAGCCCCGCATCGCCCTCAGGTGCCGGCGTTGTTGTCGCGGCGGGCCGGGGGGGAGGAGGAGATCACGGGCGGGGTGGGCTTCGCCGGTGACATTGCCCGAGACTCCGAGGTCCATGCGGGCGGCCTCGTGGAACGCGTTGATGGCGCGGAAGGTGGCGCGGTTGCGGTCGCGCCAGGCTTCCAGGGTGTCCGGGGTCTTGCCGGTGGCCTGCCAGTCGACGGCGAGGGCAGCGGCGTTGAGGTCGTGGGCGGCCTCAACGACGTCGTCACCGCCCAGAGGCGCGGCCCCGGGAACGGGAAGCGGCGGCCACGTCGGCGAGCATCTCGAAGCGTTCTTCGGCTGCCTCTACTACGCCTCGACACGACCCTCCGAAGCCGCAGCACTCGGCGAAACAGGGTGCCTCCTCCCCGACGAGGAGGACGAGGATGCCTGGGGCGAACTCGTCCTCTCCGAGTCATGGCCCGAAGTCGGATCGGGCTGGACCGACGACGGGCAGCCGTACGAGAAGCGCGGACTCAAGCGCCGTGCACGCAAGGCGACCAGATCGGTGCCGTCCGCCGGTCCTCGTCCGCATGTTCCGCGAGCACATCAGGACGTACGGCACCGCTCCGGACGGCCGGCTCTTCCGCGCTGTCGGCGGGGGACGCGTTCGCTCCACCGAGTACACCGAGATGCGGCAGGCGGCGGGGGGAAAGGTGCTCTCCGCCGAGGAGTTGGAGACGCCGCTCGCCGAGGTGCCGTACTGCCTGCGGCAGGCCGGCATCTCCTTGTGGATCAAGGCGGGCGTCGACCCGGTGGAGGCCGCACGGCGGGCCGGGCACAGCGTCGCCGTGCTCTTTCGCTTCTCCGCGAAGATCCTTCGCGGCGTGCAGGACCGGGCCAGCGAGCTGATCAGCCAAGCACTCGCTGACCAGGCGGGATAGCGGAGCGTAGTCCGCAGAAGGGGTCGCGAAACCTGACCACAGATTGACCACACGCACTGGTCATCGGTGGGATTCGGTGGCACACGAGCGGGACGCACAAAAGGTGGGGCCGGCTCCCGATCGCATCGAGACCCGACCCCACCTGCATGTTCACTACCTACCGCGGAGGCTGTGGGATTTGAACCCACGGTGACATCGCTGCCACGACGGTTTTCAAGACGGGTCAGCCGGACGGACCCTCTCCGCCTCTGACCTGCTGAAATGCCGACCCTGACCTGCGCTGAATCGATATCCGGGCCACCGGTGGGCCACAGCGATGTACCGCGCCTGCGGGCGGAAAGGCGTCCTCGCGGACGCGGGGAGCAGACACCGGTTGAGCCGGACACGTCTCCGGCCTTGGGAACAGCCCCGCGCGGGCGGGGAGCAGGGGATCAGCGGCCACTCCCTCGCGATGACCTTGGGAACAGCCCCGCGCGGGCGGGGAGCAGGCGGAGTCGTACAACGGCGGGTGGGCGAACCTGGGAACAGCCCCGCGCGGGCGGGGAGCAGGCGCCGCGCAGCATCACCCTGGACGTCAGCAAGGGAACAGCCCCGCGCGGGCGGGGAGCAGCTGGCCAGCCAGCTCGACCTGTCCAGCTCCACGGGAACAGCCCCGCGCGGGCGGGGAGCAGACCGGGCTGCGATTCGAGCCAGAGCTCTCGCTGGGAACAGCCCCGCGCGGGCGGGGAGCAGAGGAAGTGACCTGGTGCTTTACGCGGGTTGACAGCCGATTTTACTTACTTCACGAGACTCCGGCATATCTCCCCTCTCGTAATCATCTGGCGCATACTGATGCAATTCGCCATCAGGTCGATACCTACTCGCTCGTCAGCACAGCGACCCGCAGGCCGGGAGCGAGTCGCTCGTGTCAATCATTAGCATCGAATGCCACCCAAGAGTTGCGAACGGCCAAGGGACAGCAGCGAGTAGAGCGCTGCATCACTCTCAAACGCCAGCGTCATCGTCACGCCGGGCTGGCGGAAGCAAGAGGTCTCGGTCCGGGTGGGTGTCGCCCGTGACGGTGCCGCTGACTCCGAGGTCCACGCGGGCGGCCTCGTGGAACGCGTTGATGGCGCGGAAGGTGGCGCGGTTGCGGTCGCGCCAGGCTTCCAGGGTGTCCGGGGTCTTGCCGGTGGCCTGCCAGTCGACGGCGAGGGCAGCGGCGTTGAGGTCGTGGGCGGCCTCAACGACGTCGTCACCGCCCAGAAGCATGATGCGTTCGAAGGCGCGGCCCCGGGAACGGGAAGCGGCGGCCACGTCGGCGAGCATCTGGGACTCGGGGTCATCGCTGCGGCGGATGCCCTCGCGGTGTTCGTACAGCTCGACGGCAAGGAAGACGCTGGCACGGACCGCGTCGACATAGTTCTCGTATGCGTCGAGCTTCTTGCTGTCCCAGCGGGTGAGCTGTTCACGGCGGATGCGCTGCCGCTCGGTCCAGTAGTTGGTGACGTACGTGGTCATCGCGCCCAGGAGGACGGCCGCGATCGTCAACAGTTGCTCGGAGGTCCCCAAGCTGTCCCCATCCCCCACCCGCGAGTCGTAAAGATGTCTTGAGGATTTTAGGAGCGGGGACGGTTGCACCGCAGCAGGAGTCCGAGAACGCATGCAGGTTGTGAGCAGCCAGGGTGCGGCTGTGCCAAAGGTCCAGGCGGCAACGCAAGCAGGGTGCCCCGTGTATGAAGTGACCTGTTCCAATGGGCGCCGCCAAGGACTGAGGTGTTGCAGCTCCGCTCTCACAGAACAATCCCGATAGCCACCTTCCAGCCCAAAAAGTACGATCCCCCTACTCGCGAGCGAGGGGATCAGTACCCTCAGTTCGACCCTCAGGACTAATGAACAATATCCGAGCGGCCGACCAGAATAGAAGAAAAGAGGGCGTTTTATGTGGTCCACTAGCGAACTAGCACCATTCACTACCCTAGATTGGGCCGTGTGCGAAAGATATGAGTGTTACGGAGCGCAGGTAATGCGACAGACCTGCCTCTCACATCTATCGACTGAGGACCGCGCATCGTACTTTCGTGGCCTCGCACCTGGCTCTCATGTAGATCATCGCGGAACAGCATTCGATTCTACTCTACTGTCTCAACTGCTAGTCGCGGTAGGACGTCATCTCAAGAATGCTAGATTTGACGCAGCGACATTTTCCGGACCAGCAGACTTCTCCAATGTAACGTTCGACGGGGAAGCTTCTTTCCACGCGACCGGATTCCACGAAAACGTAGACTTCTCGAAATCAAAGTTCGGGAACACGCCTCAACTCGGGCCACTTTATTGCAGAACTTCAGTAAATTTAGCCGGAGCTGTTTTTCAGGCCCCGGTAACAATCAAGATATCGGCAAGCCAGGTCCGATGTATTCGAACGCACTGGGAGTCCACGGCGACGCTGCGACTCAGGTACGCACTACTGGATCTTGAGGATGCCGTCCTGGATCAACCAATGGCCGTCTCTGCTTCCCTACTGCCATTCAGAGGAGACGAGCGGACGGAGGCCATGACGACTTTCGGTAGTGACCCGGCCCCTCGTCAGCCCAAGCTACTCTCTATAGCTGGCGTAGATGCGGCACAACTTGTTATTACGGATCTAGATCTATCTCAGTGCATGTTTACTGGGGCATTTCATCTTGACCAGATCAACTTCAACGGTGACAACAAGTTCGCCGAGGCGCCCACTGGGATAGTTTGGAATATTGGGATTCCGACTAGATGGACTCCCCGCCGAATGCTTGCAGAGGAGCACTACTGGCGACACGACGCCGCCTCCTCCCCTAGGGCTCGGAATCCATGGAGGCAAAACCCTACCGATTTACACGTAATAAACAACGGCCCACGTCATATTGCCGCCAGCTATCGCCACCTCCGCAAAGCTCTGGAAGATGGAAAGAACGAGCCAGATGCCGCAGATTTCTACTACGGGGAAATGGAGATGCGGCGACATGATAATGATCGGCCGAGAGCTGAACGTGTGCTCATAAATGCTTACTGGGCCTTGTCCGGTTACGGGTTGCGCGCCTCGCGGGCTCTAGGTTGGTTGCTGATCGCGATGGTTCTGACCATTTTCATGATGATGGGGTGGGGTCTACCGCAGTCTGCTCCGCAACCTGATTTCACCGGGACATTGTCCCAAGGCAGGATCAAGCTAACTACAGACACTCCCGACCCAGTCGACCCCAAGGGCTGGCCACCGCAACTAACTAGTGATCGATGGGAGAAGTCTCTGCGCGTGGTTGTGAACTCCGTGATATTCCGATCTTCCAGTGACGACCTCACGACTTTTGGCACCTACACCGAAATGGCATCCCGGATCGCAGAACCTGTCCTGCTTGGCCTTGCAGTCCTCGCGATCCGCGGACGCGTCAAACGATGACCCCCGAAGCCCCTGCCCCTCACACGATGGCGTCCGGGCGCACCAGGCTTGCCGCTTGAGAGAGGAGCCCATACTCTCAATCTGACGATCCGTCAGATCAGTGAGTCCGGCCGGGTGCGTGAGGGAGTAGCCGATGGAACTGCCCAGGATCATCAGCGTGGACGATCACGTGATCGAGCCCGCGCATCTCTTCTCGACCTGGCTGCCGGAGAAGTTCCGCGAGCGGGGACCGCAGCCGCTGACGGCGGGGATCGGTGAACTGGCCTACATCGGCGGGAAGTACCGGTTCACCACCGATCCCGAGGGTCAGCTCACCGACTGGTGGCAGTACGAGGGCGAGTTCTTCCCGTACAAGCGGATCATCGCGGCGGTGGGGTTCTCGCGGGACGAGATGACGCTCGACGGGATCACCAGAGAGCAGATGCGGCGCGGGTGCTGGGACCCGGTCGAGCGGCTGAAGGACATGGACCTCAATCACGTCGAGGCATCCCTCTGCTTCCCCACCTTCCCCCGGTTTTGTGGACAGACGTTCGCGGAGGCGCACGACAAGGAGGTGGCCCTGGCGTGTGTGCGGGCCTACAACGACTGGATGGTGGAGGAGTGGTGCGGTGACAGCGGCGGGCGGCTGATCCCGCTGTGCCTGATCCCCTTGTGGGACGTCGACCTCGCGGTGGCGGAGATCAAGCGAAACGCTGCCCGGGGGGTGCGCGCCGTCACCTTCAGCGAGATCCCCACCTACCTGGGGCTGCCGTCGATCCACTCCGGCTACTGGGACCCGTTCTTCGCTGCCTGCGAGGAGACCGGCACGGTGGTGAACATGCACATCGGGTCGTCGTCGCAGATGCCCGCCGCGTCCCCCGACGCGCCTCCGGCGGTGCAGGCGAGTCTGAGCTTCAACAACGCGATGGCGTCGATGATGGACTTCCTGTTCTCCGGGGTGCTGGTGAAGTTCCCGCGCCTGACCCTGGCGTACAGCGAGGGCCAGATGGGGTGGGTGCCCTACGCGCTGGAGCGGGCCGACGACGTGTGGCGCGAGCACCGGGCCTGGGGCGGGGTCAAGGACCTGATACCCGAGCCGCCGTCCACGTACTACCGCAGGCAGATCTACTGCTGCTTCTTCCGCGACAAGCACGGCGTCGCGTCCCTGGACACCATCGGTGAGGACAACGCGACCTTCGAGACCGACTACCCCCACGTCGACTCCACCTGGCCCGACACCAAGCAGGTCGCCGCCGACCACATGGCGGGGCTGTCCGACGAGGTCACATACAAACTGCTGCGCGGCAACGCCATCCGGATGCTGGACCTGCCGTTCGACCGAGACCGTAAGGCCGCCGACGCCTGAGACCGCACCTCCCACGGCGAAGCTCTGAGAGTGGGCCGACCCGCAGTGCTACGGTTCCCGTTGGCCCCTGTGGAGAGGTGATCCGATGAGCAACCCCACGTCAGAGACGCTGGTCACCCTCGGGCGCTGGTACGTACGCAACGCGCCCGGGACCTTCGGAAAGGCGCCGCTGGCGGGTCGCTACCTCAATCCGCGGCTACGGGACGAGCCGCGGCGGCGCGTCATCGAATCCACGACCGGAGCCCGTTTCGCTGTCGATACCCAAGACCTCATCCAGCGATATCTCTACCTGTTCGGGGTATGGGAGCCGCGGATGACGCAGTGGCTCCAGCGGCGGCTCCGGCCCGGGGACACGTACGTCGATGTCGGCGCCAATGTGGGGTACTTCAGCGTGCTCGCCGCGCAACTCGTCGGCACCGAGGGGCGGGTCGTGGCGATCGAAGCGTCTCAGGCCTTCAACGACCGGTTGGAGCAGAACGCCCGGCTCAACGACCTCACCAACATCCGCGCCGTCCACACCGCCGTCTCCGACAAGCAGCAGACGCTCACCTTCATACTGGCCAGCTCCGCCAACATGGGCGCGAACAGCATCGTGCCGTGGGACGGTCCGGCGGAGTCGACGTTCGACATCGAGGCGTTCCCGCTGCCCGAGGTGCTTGAGGCGGAGGAGATCACCAAGGCGCGCGTCATCAAGATCGACGTCGAGGGCGCGGAGGGCAGCGTCGTACGCGGCATGGTGCCGCTGCTCGACCAGCTCCGGCCGGACGCGGAGATCACGGTCGAGGTGACCCCGGAGCGCATGACCCAACTCGGCGACTCCGTAGAGGAGTTGCTGGACTCAATGCGCGAGCACGGCTTCCACGTCTACCGGCTCGCCAACGAATACGCCGCAGCGACGTATCCGTCCGCACTACGCGGCCCGTCGGCCGTACCCGTCCGCTGGCGGGGGCCCGTCACGGACGAGAGCGACCTTATTTTCTCCAAGATGGACGCCGAGACGCTGCCGTAGCGCCAACAAGGCCCGGCGCTCCGGGAATTGGAGCACCGGACCTGTGCCCGTCAGGTTGCGGGATCATGTCGCGTGACGGCCGAGCCAGTCCTCGCGGGCGGCGACGAGCCGTGGCCGTACCTCGTCGTCCAACAGCGCCGCGTGAGCCCGTAACTTGGCTGCGACCTCGGCAAGAGCGGGCGGGGAGAGGGCGTGCATCCAGTAGTTGCCGACGATCTTGATGTTGACCACTGGCATCCTCGGCAGCGGGCCGCCGACGTACGGGTTGCAATCGATACTCGTCCGGAAGACCTCAGTCTCCTGCCCCTCTTCGCCATCGCAGGCGACCGGTAGACGCTGGCCGAGGAAGCGAGCCCAGTGGTTCATGTCGGCGAGCAGCGTGGGTAGTTCCTCAAGGAGTACACCCGTCTCGCTCGGGTCGGCCTCGGCCCAGTCGGGCAAGTAGCCCGAGGCGGTGCAGCCACAGGTGGTGGTGATGCGCCAGGTACGGCCTCCCGTTTCGGCGGCCTCGCCCGGCCTCTTCTCCGGCCCGAGCGCGGGCACCGACCCATCACGCGTACGGGAATCCGCTGCGTTGCTACTACTCACGGCGTGACCCCCTCTACTCGGCGTTGCCGTCGACACTGACAACCGCCCACACGAGCTTGCCGACTCCTTCGCGCTTGCTCACTCCCCACTGCGCGCCCGTGATCGCGTCGACCAGTGCCAGGCCACGCCCTTCCTCCGCGTCCGTCGGTACCTTCCGCAGCACCGGCCGCTTCTCGCTGGCGTCATGCACCTCGATCCGCACTCCGCCACCCTCGCGCTCGCATCGCGTCTCGATCTCACGACCGTACGGAGGGCGCGCGTGGCAAACCGCGTTGGTGAGGAGTTCGGACAGGACGAGTTCGGCTGATTCAGCCAACTCGCCCAGCCCCCAGGCATTCAGCACATCTCGCAGTTCGCGCCGCGCCTGTTGGACGCGCCGGGGGCTGCGAGACCACCGACGCACCCAGACCAGCGTGGCGCTCTCGGGACAGGGCAGTGCGCTCATCGCGTCTCCGCTTTCTTGTCGATCTTCTTGTCGGTCTTCTTGTCGATCGGAGTGACGAAGGCGACCTCCGCACGATCGCCGGGGAGTACGAGAAGGACGTACGCCAACACCTGGCCGTCGTCGGCGGTGATGGTGCGCTCGATCGAGAGGACGGGTGTACGGGTGGCGATCCGCAGCGACTGTGCTTCCGCCCCCGTGGGGAATCGGGCGGTGACCAGGTCGGTGCTGTTCGCCACGGGCTCGCCCGTCGCAGTGGTGAGGCTGCGGACGATGTCGTCAGCCCAAGGAGACGCGCTGACAGGGGGGTTCCTGACATCGCTGGTCGCACGGGTGACGGCGTGGGGAATGTAGAGGTGCGCGAGCCCCTGCGGGGAGTCGTCGCGATGGCTCAGGCAGACGTATTGGGTGATCGGCGCGTCCGGCGGTGTGCGGAGCCGGGCGGCCAGGTCTCCGGTCGCGGTGATGTCCGCTGAGCTGACGATCACTTGGAGACCGTCATCGCCATCGACGGCCACACCCGGGTAGGTGAGGCGTTGGGGCGGTCGGCGGACGAAGTTGCCGCGCCCCTGGAACTTCTCGATCAACCCCTCCGTGCGGAGCAGTTCTAGGGCATCACGGAGAGTCGGCGTACTGACGTGATAGCGGGCGGCGAGCCGGGTCTCCGGCGCCAGCCGCTCGCCGACCGCGAGCGCCCCCGAAGTGATGAGGCGGCGGAGGTCGTCGGCGACATGCTGATGGCGGGAAGTCATGGGGAGGCAAGCACCTCCCCGGCCAGCGCTGGGTTGCGTCGCCAGGCCCGTTCCTCAGGGCTCAGGACGTACGGGCGGACGAGCGGGGTGTCGTCGGCGAGCCAGATCACAGCGGCTTGTGAGCGCTGCGGGCGACGTAAGACAGGCCATGTCTGCGGGCTCACGTGCGTCGCGAACGGGCCCTGCACGGACGGGCGTTGTCGGTGACGTCCCGGAGCGGAGGCGAACTGTCGCGCTATCCAAGTAGCAACGCGGCGAATGTGGTTGAACACGCTAGTCAGCTCCTACGGCTGATGGTGGTGTCCCTCGGCGTCAGGTGGCGTCGGGAGACGTGGGGGTGTTCTTGGTGACGGCGGCCCATAACGAACGGCCGCGTGCGCCGCTGTCGGCGAGGCCGAACCAGTCCGCCGTGGCGAGCAGTGCCAGCACCTCGCCCCACGCTTCGGTGGGGAACGCGGCGGGCAGTGCCGCCTCAATCCGCGTGTGGTCCCGGTACTCCTTCACGGCCGGGGTGAGTCCTACGGCGGCGAGGCCCGCGCGGATGTCTTCGGTGCGGGCTTCGGGTTCGGGCACAACGCATCTCCGTCACCTCGGAAGCACTCTCAGTGAAGCTAGTTAACTAGATTAGAGCTAGTGGACTAGATTGTCCACATGCCTGAGCAGCCGCCCTATCTCCGCATCGCCGACGTGCTCCGCGAGCGCATCGAAAGCCAGGAGTGGACACCCGGGGACCGCCTGCCGTCCCGCGGCGAGCTGGCCCAGGAGCACGGCGTCGGCGAGAACGTCATCCGGCGCGCTCAGGAGCTGCTGATCTCGCGCGGCATCCTCGAAGGGCGAGCGGGATCAGGGACGTACGTGGCCGCGCCGCGCGAACGCGTCCGCATCGTGCGCGCGACCTACCGCGAGCAGGCTGGCGGATCGCCGTTCCGCGCGGACATGTCCGCGCTCGGCAAGCGCGGGACCTGGGAGAGCCGGACCGAGGCCAAGGTGCCGGTACCGGCTGACATCGCCGCCCGCCTCGGCATCGCCGAGGGGGACTTGGCCGTGCGCACCGCCTACGAGTTCCTGGCGGACAGCAAACCCGTCCAGCTCTCGACCAGTTGGGAGCCCTACGCCCTGACGGCCGGCACGCTGGTCGTGCTCCCGGAGGGCGGCCCGCACGCCGGCGCCGGAGTCGTGACCCGCATGGCAGAAATCGGCATCACGGTCAGCCACGCCGTCGAGCGCCCCGAACCCCGCGTCGCCACGACAGAGGAGGCCACACTTCTCGGCATCCAGCGCGGCTCACTGGTCACCCACATCAGGCGCACGTACTACAGCGACGATGGCCACCCGGTAGAGACGGCGGACATCGTGGTGCCCGCGGCACTCTGCGAAATCGTCTACGAAGTCCCCGTTAATAGCTAACGCTCACACATAGACGGTGTTCGACGGTGCCCCAAAGTTTGGATCGAGGGCCTAATTTCACGGTGACCGACGGCGACGCTGACGGTATGCCCTTTGCCTGCATGCGTTTGAGTAGTATCGGCGAGGTCGACCGCCAGTTTGTGACCACAGCGGTTTAAAAACTCTCAGGAGAATAGGCACTGGCACATTGAAGGGCATAAAGCTCCGAGCGCGCTTACCGCGCCCGCGAACGGCCCCAACTCGAAGCTGCACAGGAGCGAATACGCTACTCTTCCGCTACTTCCAATTTATCGATGGCCTTGATGGCCCTTTGGGACCGCGGCTTTCGCTTCGGATAGTCGGCCCACATTCGAGTGTAAGGCGAAGAAGTTTCCGATTGGAATCGCAATACGTGATTAGGAGCCGAAAATACCGCCGCGTTCATCACATGGTTTGCATCTCCCACACCGGGTAGCTTTAGCCATTCATATTGGTTCGGATTGTAAATGCTGAACTGAAAGCCTCTAGTGCTTGTCATGATCGTAGTGCTACGCCCATGACCATCGCTAGACTGTTTCGATATAGCGTAGGGTATACGGGCAAATCCGGAGTCCTCTATCATCTGGATGGCGGTCTTTATGACCTGAAGGCTTGTTCGCATCTTCTCAACAGGCGTTTCGTTTCTGCGTCCATGAAGCCAGTCATTGCGCGCAAGGTACACCTCTTCATTCACTAGGATCTTGCTCACATAGTGCAGAGAGCTGGCAATATTGGTGCGCGCCTCGTCTGTGAGATCAAGATACGGGACAGTGTGAAGAAACGGAAACTTCTGAAGATCTTGCTGCTGCGCCCACTCGGGTATTTGATCAACTGAACGCCTATAATTTTCCCTCTCACTCGCGATGTGAATCAGTTCTCCACCCAGAACTTGAAAGCCACGACATAGACCGTAGAGGGAGACATTTTCCCCGTATTCCAAGATGTTATCGGATGACCGTTCCGCTGCTCCTTGGAGCCAGTTGTGACTATTATTAATCTCATGATCGACCTGGTAAACGAAAGGCTTCTGGCTTATGACATGGTCGTTCGTTAGCGCCCAACTGGTGAAGCACAGACTGTCATCCAATATCGATTCCAACTCGACAAAATAGTTAGCTGCGGTTCCGCGGAAGTCGTCATAGGTAGGCCCTAGAGGGCTTCCGGGCACGCTCCGCACCATCTTTTCCATTTCGTCGTGCAGGCGCCAGAATTTCGCGTGTGGATCAGAGTCGAGCTGAGAGGCAAATCCTAGCTTCCACAAAATCAATGAAATAAAATCAGGATCATCTGAAGCACCATCTCGCAACCCGAGCACTTCGCAGGCCGTGATCGCATTGCTCTTCCTCGCAAGCACTAGGGACGTAAGCACACGCTCAGGGGAGCGCTTCTGTAGATAAATATCAAGTTTTGCTTCGAGAGATTCGGCTTCTTCTTCGCGCAGTTGCCATTCTAGTTCTTCTCTGTCCGACTCGGTTTCGAGTCGATACATGCTCTCGATGAGACGACGGAGGCGAAGCGGAGCCAAGTTCATTGTGTGCGACAAAAGATGGACGCCGTACGGCCCAATTTCTGCCATCATGTGAAACTTTCCGAATGCTCTCACGTTAACAATAGGAACTCGATATTCTCCTGTAGGAATCTTTATTTCTTTGGAGAAGACGAGGGTATCGAGGCAATTAACGATGTCTCTGTCATCAAGAGATAGGCAAAGTTGCATCATTTCCGCCCGACTTAGGTCTTTCGTTATATCTTCCGCTCTCCCTCGTAGCGAGAGCGAATCAGTTACGCTTCGCAGGCGTCCTTTCGTGTTATCGAGTAGCCATGCAGTTGAGCGCCTGAGTTCGTCGTCGGTCAATGCATCCCCGATCAAAGGAATAAGTCCGTCACCGATGTCATCGCGGGCAGATTTCATCTCCTTACTGAACAAATCGCTGAGGAATGACCCCCACGCACTCGGAGTTTCGCTCTCCTTTTTCATGAGGCGGACCATCTCAGGGCGATGCTTGTTAATCAAAGCAAGTTGAGACGTGCTCAGATGGACTTGGTGGATGGTGGAACAATTCACGTCGCTGCAATGCATCAGCCCAGGGTGGCGTTCCGGCGAGAAGAAACGCTTTTGTTGGCTAGTGAGCAGACCAAACGGACCTGTGACCATGTCGTGAACTTGGAAAACACCTTGAGGCGTGGCGTCAAGGAAATCAAGGGTTTGAGGTAGCGTCAAAGTTGCGGTCTCATCATTCAAATCGATCATGCGAAATGCTCGGTCGTAGAGCTCCCGCCCGAACGTGAAGGGAAAGAATATATCTTTCTTTCTAATCTGCTCACCGATTGCAGACTGGAGCGCGGTGTCATCCGTAGCGCTTACGTCTACGAGAAGATCTACCCAGGAAAACTCTAGAAAGCAGTACAAACGTGCTTCCTGATAAGGAATCTTCTTCCGGATTAGCTGCTGAACCTTTTCATCCCCATAAGGCGTCAGTTTTATGGCATCGTAGAAATCTTTCGATGGCCGGAAGTTGTTTGCTATCAAACATGCTGCTATTATCTCACTCATTGAGGTAAGTCGAAATAGCTTGGCTTGGAACTGCACGTCAGGGTACTTCTCGCATAGTTCCTCTTTAGACATCGGTTTCATGGAAACTCCCCCTCAAGCAGATTGTCACCAGTCTACGCGCGGGATACCGTGATGTCCTGGTTTCATGTGATCCAGACTGCGGGCTGGCTGAGAATGTCGGCAAGATCGTCAACGACGGCAGCTCCGACCGTCAGCAGTCGGCACGGGCCACAGGTACAAACCGGACTCCTGTAACCGCGCCTGCAGCCCCGCCCCTTGCCGCGACCACGTTCTCGCCCGCCTACAGTGCCGACCATCACCCGACGGGGTGCCGGACTGAGCGCGTACGGGTGGGTCGTCGAGTAGTCCTTCGCCTGGCTCCATGGCTTCGCTCCGCATGCGCCCGGAACGACAAGCCGACATCCACGGATGCGTTCTTTAACTCGCCAACTGCCCGATCACGCTCTGCGGCTGATCAACCCATTGTGATAGCTGCGGTAAGGCAGTATCCGACGCAAGAGATTCAACTGATACTGATCAGGAGGCTCTGCACGACGCGATTAGCGTGGATAGCGCCACTCATAGCCCTCGACTGCTCGCACCCGCGCCGCGACGACCGCCATGCGGGCTTCGCGTTCTGCCTCGTCCGTATGGGTGGGCTGGGCCGTGGCTTGGCCTTCCCACTTGCGGTAGAGCAGGCCGTATTCACGGGTGAAGTAGCCGCGGCTCACGACGTTCAGGGCCAGGAGGAGGCCGGTGTCTTCCGAGGCGGGGAGGGCCATCCAGCCGCCCAGGGCCAGGAGGAGGTCGCGGCGGACGAAGAGGGTTGCGGGGTGGACCTGGGCGCGGAAGTTGTGGGCTTTCCAGTGGTCGAAGACGGCGCCGCGTTCGACGGGGCCGCCGTCAGGGTCCTGGTCGAAGCCCGCGGTGGAGCCGTCAGGGAGGAGGTCCAGGACGCGGGAGGTGGTCCAGCCGAGGGTGGGGTCGGCTTCCAGGAGGGCCAGGTCGCGGGCCAGGGCGCCCGGCGTCAACTGGTCATCGGCGTCGAGGACTTTGACGTAGTCGCCGCCCGCGTGGGCCATCGCCATCATGCGCGCGACGCCGGGGCCGCCAGGGCGCCCCTGGCCGAAAGTCACACGCGGATCGTCAGGTACGAACGGGGCGACCGCGTCGCCCTTACCGTCCTCCTGGATGATCCAGTGCCAGTCCCAGCCGTCCGGAAGTTCCTGGCTGACCAGCGACTTGTACGCGTCCGCGAGATACGGCGCGGCCGGTTCGTGGACGGCGGTGATGACGTCGATGGTGCGCCGGGTCACGGCGTTCACCACCTTTCCAGGTCGGTGGTGAAGAGCAGTTCCGTGCGGTCACCGGGCAACGTGACGTCGGAGATGTCGACCGGGCGGCCCTCGATGTCGTACGAGGTCTTGCGGAGGACGAGGACGGAAGTCCCCGGTGGCAGCCCCAGCTCCTCCGCTTCCTCAGCGGTCGGCGGGCGGGCGGTGATGCGCTCCTCGATCCGGCCCAGCTCGATCCCCACGGTGAAGAGCTGGCTCTGCGTGCCCCCTGGCCAGGGCTCCTTGGTCTCGTCCAGGAGATCAGGGTTCTCCGCGACCACGTCCCGGACGAGGTAGGACCGTACGAGATTGAACGGCGCGCTCTCCGCCCGATACCGAGTGCGGTAGGTCCGCTCCAGAAGCGCGGTCCCGACCGGGACACCGAACGCCTCGGCGATCTCCTCCTCCGCCTTGATCTCGCGGTACGCGGCGTAGAAGACGAGGTCGTTCAGTTCGAGACCGGTGTCGCGCTCGGTCGAACCAGTCTGGGCCCGCTGGGGCTCGGGCTCGCGAGCGCGGTCTTTCTCCCACTGGTGACGGCCATTGGTGCGCTGGACGAGGGTCCGGGGGCGGCGGACGAAGTTGCCGCGGCCGTGCACCTTCTCGATCAGGCCCTCGGCCTGAAGCAGGCTGAGCGCTTGCCGGAGGGTCGGAAGGCTCTTCCCGTACTGCTCAACGAGCTTGGTCTCGGAGGGCAGTTGGTCACCAGGATGCAGTTCACCTGCACGGATGAGCTGGCGGAGATCGTCAGCGATCCGCTCGTATGCCTTGGCCATGGGGCCTCACCGTCCTGATCCGTTAGCAGCCCCAGGATACAAGTCATCAAGAGGTCTTGACGAGTGAGTGACCCATGCCTCATAGTCGTTTCCACTCCTAAAGAGGACTTGAGGACAGGTTCTCTTCAGGAGAGACGTGAGAAGGACGCCCGGAGGACCTCGTGACACGGGTCCGAAGGCAGCGCCGGTCCCTTGAGAACTCCATAGGGCGCCTGAACGAACGAGTGCTTTTGATCCCGGCACGGCGGCCCTGAGCTGCGGTGCCGGAGGTCATGACCACTCGCTCCCAGAGCCGGTGGCAGCAACAGCCGTCGTCAGATCGCAGACACCGCCGTCGGCTCTCCCACCCCTCAGCCTCAGGAGAGAGCCATGTGTACGTATGGAGGCCGCTGCGACGTCGTCGACGACGAATGTGAGTTAGCGGACGCCCCTGACCACTTCCGGGAACTGTTCCTCGGTCCCCCGGACGAGTCGGACGAACAACGCGCCGCCCGTGTGGAGGCGGCCCGCGAAGTGCTCGCGGAGCTGCTGGAAGAGGGCGCGTCCGACCACATCACCAGGGAAGACGCGCTCTGCGCACTGTGGCTCGGCGGCGTCGCGCTGCTGAGGAGCAGTCGCCACACCATGCGGCCGAGTCGGGCGGGGGAGGCGGCGTGATCGCGGCCCCGCCTCGACCCGTTGCCAGCACGCTCGACGCGGCGTACGTCTCCGTCGCCCTGGTCGCCGTCGCCCTCGTCTGGCTCATCGGACAAAAACGCAGCCGGGGTACTCCCGCCGTCCGGGTCGCCGCCCTCGCGGCGATCGGCTGCACCGCCTACAGCGCGGATACGTCCTGGCGCTTCGCCGCCGACTACCTCGACATGGCGGGTACGGTCGAGCGCGCCGCGATGTTCGGCGCCGCTGAACTCGCCCTGTTCGCAACCGCGTTGATGGCCCGGCAGAACCTCAACGGGCCTAACGCGGCGCCGGGCGTCCCCGGAGTCCTGGTGTGGGTCATCACCGGGGTGCAGATCATCCCGGCGTACGCCGAGTCCGGCCTGGTCGGCGGAACCGTACGCGCCTTCGTCGGTCCGGTGATGGCCGCGATGCTGTGGCACCTCGCCATGGGAATCGAGCTACGGCACCACAAGCCCGAGGCATCGTCCAACGGCTTCGGCGCCCTGGTCGCAAGGGAGTTGCGTGAACGACTCCTCTCTCGCCTCGGCATCGCCGAGCGGCAGCGGGACGCGGCGCAGATCACCCGCGACCGGGCCACCGTACGAGCGGTCGCTCTCGCGTCCCGCCTCGCCGAGATGAGTCCCACCGACCGTGGGAAGCGGCGCGGGCGCGGGATCGCGCGGCGCCTTTCCGTCGCGGTCGCCAAGTCCTCGGTCGGCAACGACCGCGAGCAGCGCCGCGTACTGCTCGACCAACTCGCCGCGCGGCGGAACGCAACCGCGCTGGCGACCGTTGAATTGATGTCGCCGTGGGATGAACGTTCACCGGACCCCACCGCGTTCGCCCTCGCCGCGCACACACGCGACGAGATGGCACGGGCCACCGCGAACATCCGCCGTTACCCGCGCACGCTGTTCACCGACCTTCCGCCGATGGATGACCCGGACGACGGCGGCCGATCACCTGAACGCACGCCCGCCAAGCTCGGTACCGCCGAGGCCATGGCGGCCATCGAGCGCGGTTGGGCCGACGGTCTCAGCGTCCGCGAAACGGCGCGGCGGGCGACACGCGCGCCGAGCTACGTACACGGCGTGTTCGTACGGCTCGACGCAGAACGCGGTCCCCGTCCAGTGAACGGACCGGCCGGATCAGCGCGTACGGCGAAGCAGCCTTGACGGCTCGCCGCTCACTTCTCAACACCGGGGCCCGGCCGCTGCTTTGGCGGGTAGGGCCAGGCCCCGACATTCCCTCCCAACCAGGAAAGGAATCGCCAGTGAACCACGACAGGCAAGACCCGGGGCGGGCGCCGTTAGCGCTCGCCCCGGAAGAGACGGCAGACCCTGACGGGTCGATCGAAGTCGACAAGCCCCGCAGCCCGACTGGCCCTGGGCTGATCGATCGCGTACGCGGCGCCAAGCGACGGCCGGTCGTCCCGGCGTGGGCGCGGTCGCGACGTGAGTTCGAGTCGGCGGCGCACGGCGTCGCCGTGTACGCCGGACACGTCAGTGCGTATCACGTGGTGCGAGCGCCCTGGTACGTGCTGCGGCTTACGCTTCGGGCGCCACGCGGTGCTGCCCGTTTCGTCGGCGGATCGCTGCGGTGGCTGGTCGACGCCGAGGGCGAGCCGCTGCGGCAGGCAGCGGCCACGCGCGGCGACATCGAGGAGTACCTGAAGCTCTCGCGGCAGCGTGACCGGCGAGTGCGGTGGCGTGCGGTTGTCGGCATCGTCTCCTCGGTCGTCGGGCCGGTCGTCGCCCTCGGGTCGTACGTCCTGGCGCCGGGCTGGCTGGTCGCGATGTCAGGTGTGGTGGCCACCGCGGCTCTGGGACGGCTCGGCCAACCGGCAGATGATCCGGTTATCCACAGGGCTGTGGAGATCCCCAAGGCCACGAAGCTGACGAGTGACATCGTGCTGCGGGCCCTCGGAGCGCTCGGCATCCCCGCGATCAACCAGGCTCAGGCCAAGGGCGGTCCCGGTTTCGCCTTCACCGCGCCCATCACCCGCGACGGCCCCGGCTGGCTCGCCGAGGGCGACCTCCCGTACGGCGTCACCGTCACGGACGTGATCGACCGCCGCGAACGGCTGGCGTCCGGACTGCGGCGTCCGCTCGGCTGCGTATGGCCGGAGGCGGTGCCGGACGAGCACACCGGGCGGTTGCGGCTGTGGGTCGGCGATCAGGACATGTCGCAGACGAGGCAACCGAAGTGGCCGCTTCTGGACGTCAAACCGCTCGACCTCTTCAAAGCGCAGCCGTTCGCTACCGATCAGCGCGGGCGGTGGGTGCTGACGTCGTTGATGTACGTCTCCGGGATCGTCGGCGCCGTGCCCAGGATGGGCAAGACCTTCCTACTACGGCTCTTGCTCCTGATCGCGTGCATGGACCTGCGCGCGGAGATCCACGCGTACGACCTCAAGGGGACGGGCGACCTGTCGACGGTCGGCCGCGTCGCCCACCGCTACCGGGCGGGCGAGGAGGACGAGGACATCGCCTACGCCCTCGCCGATCTCCGCGAGCTGCGCGCCGAGTTGAGGCGACGGGCGAAGGTCCTTCGCGAACTGCCCAAGGATCTCTGTCCCGAGTCCAAGGTCACGTCCACGCTGGCGGACATGAGGAAGCTCGGCCTGCACCCCATCCTCATCGGCGTGGACGAGTGCCAGAAGTGGTTCGAACACCCCACGTATGGCGCTGAGTTCGAGGAGCACTGCACCGACCTCGTCAAGCGCGGCCCCGCACTCGGGATGACGTTGCTGCTCGCCACACAGCGGCCCGACTCCAAGTCACTGCCGACCGGCATCTCAGCGAATGCCACGCTGCGTTGGTGCCTGAAGGTCATGGGTCAGATCGAGAACGACATGGTCCTCGGCACTGGCTCGTACAAGCGCGGCATCCGCGCGAATCTGCTGGCCTGGGCCGACAAGGGCATCGCGTGGTTCGTCGGCGAGGGCTCGGACGCACGGATCGTGCGCTCCGTCTATCTCGACGCGCCCACGGCTGACGCGCTCGCGCTGCGCCTGTACGAGCTGCGCAAGGCAGCGGGTCGCCTCACCGGGCACGCCCTCGGCGAGGAACCCGAGGGCGGAGCTTCCCCCTCGTACGACCTTCTCGCCGATCTGCTCACCGCCATCCCGGCCGGGACGTCAAAGACCTGGAGCGAGGACATCATCGCCCGCCTCGCCGAACTCCGGCCCGACGTCTACGGCGAGTGGAGCCCTGAGCAACTGGCCTCCGCCGTAAAGCCGTACGGCATCCGCACCGTGCAGGTGTGGGGCACGACGGAGGACGGCAAGGGCGCGAATCGGCGTGGGGTTCGGCGCGCCGACGTGCTCGCCGCCATAGCGCAGCGTGACGGCGACAGCGCCGCCGCTTAGCGACTCCGGCTAGCACCACACCCCGCTAGGTCTAGCACCCTCGCTAGCGCCCCAATGGTCCTCTGACCTGGCGTCTAGCCGCTAGCGACCCACTTCACGCATGCCCTGATTCCGCCCTGGAAGGGGTTCGCATGCCTTCGCTCGTCAGCGCTATAGCGCTCATCGTCATCGCGGGTCTCTGTTACGCCGCATTGTGCGCCGCGAGTCCGCTCGGCAGTTGCCGCAAGTGCCACGGCTTCGGCTTCAAGGTCAAGCAGAACCGGCGCGGCCGGATCGTGCGCGGCCGGGAGTGCCGACGCTGCCGTGGATACGGCCAACGGATCCGCGTGGGACGTCACCTCTACAACGTAGCCACCCGGCTGTACCGCGAGGGGGTCCGCTGATGGCCTTCAGCATTTCCGCCCTCGCGCTGTTCGGCGTCCTGCTGGCCCTGCTCATGCGCTACCGCGCGGTCGGCGCCGGGGCCGCCGCCGTCGCCCTGCTCTTCGGCTTCTACCTCGCACGCAGCAACGCCGCGCCCTCGATCGACCAGATCATGTCCGCGCTCAGGGACGCGATCCCCAGCTCCGGCAAGTAGCCGTCAAGTGTCCTCGTAAGGAGGCAACTTCATGTGCACGCCCGCACTCGCGGCATCCCAGCCGCGCATCTCCCTGATGGCCATCAGCGAACTCCGCGACGTCCTCACCGCCCTCGAACTCGGCCAGGGCCCCACCGCCGTCGCCGGTTTGATGGCCATCGACCCCGAGTCCTGGCAGGCCATCGAGCAGCGGCTCGCGGCCGTCGGCGGCGACCTGCGCACGGTCCTCCAGGCCGCCTCCGTCGGCGCCCCCGTCCTCCCGCACCTCGCCTGAAGGCCTGACGATCCCCTGTGCGTGCCCAACCCCTCGTCCCTAGGAGGGGGTTGGGCACGCGCGGAGGACCGGACAGCCCGCCCGGCCCGCCTAACGGAGGAACCCCATGCCCGACATCGCCCCGGACTGGCACCTCAGCCTGACCGACAGCGTGTACGCCCTCGGCGCAGCCGCCCGTGAACTGCGCACCGCCCACAGCCACGCCCGCCACACCGCGTGGACCGCCGACCCCGCACGCATCGTCCCCGTCGTCGGTGTCCTCACCGTCCCCGACGCCGAACCCGTCCGCCCGCACGACGAAGCGCTCTGGCAGCTCAGCGACCTCTACATGGTCCTGGAGCACCAGACGAAGGAGTTGTACGAGAACGCCGCGCTCGGCTACGCGCACGGCACCGCCGCAGCCATCGCCGCCGTCCTGCGCAGCGAGCGCCCCCGACACGTCGAACTCCCCCGCGACCGCCACGGCAACTACACCGTGACCGCGGACGGCATCCCCGACGTCAGCCAGTCCGTCACCAGCGACGCCGGAAGCCACGAACTCGCCGACCTCCGCGCCCTGCTCATCGAGAGCGAGCAGGCGCAGAACGCCGCCGAAGCCCACGGGGAAGCGGAGTTCTCCACCACCGTCGCCGACCTGGCGTACGCCTACGGCGAGCGCGCCGGGCGCACCCTCCAGCACCTCATCCGCTTCGCGGACGCCCACGGCTTCCTCCAGGCGGGTTGACCGTGGCCTACACCCGCCCCCTGAACGCCCACATGATCCACTCCTGGGACGGCGCCGCCTGGGAGGTCTTCGTCGCCGAGCCCGACGAATCCCGCTGGGCGCACGTCCCGTTCCCGGTCGGCGACGGTGTCCCCACCGTCAGCGCCCGTACCGCCGCTCTGCGTGCCCTCGGCTACGCACCGCTCACCGCCGACACCGCCTGGGAGTGGATGGAGACCTTCTTCGAGGGCGACCCCGAAGGCACTGTCTCCCTGATCGCCAGCGTCAAGGTCGCCCCGGCCACGCCGACCGACGACCCCACCGACACCTGACTCCGCCCGGGGCAGCGGCCAATCCGCCAAGAACACCCGCTGCCCCGGCCCTCCCATCCCGAACACGACACAGGAGGAGCCCCCAGCATGCCCCACAACTCGTCGCCCTCGCAGCGCGGCAGCCGCGCGCCGGGCCGCCCGCGTCCGCCGACGCGGCACCCGAGCCTCAAACTCCCCGAAGTCCTGGACGAGATCGGCATGTCCAGGTCCGCCTTCTACCGGATGCGGGCGCGTGGCAAGGCGCCGAAGTGCATCAAGTTGCCGAACGGCCAGCTCCGCGTGCGCCGCGGCGACCTCGACTCCTGGCTTGAGGGCCACGAAGAGTCCGCCTTCTGACGCCCTCCGAAACGATGACGTTGGGGGTGAGCGTCTCTCGGCGCGCGCCCCCACCCAGGGGAGAAGCATGCTCACCTACGACGTGAAAATTTGGGGCATCCGGAAACGCCCCGACCGCGCGACCCCCTTTCAGCTCCGCTGGCGGGTCGGGACAACACCACACTCCAAGAGCTACAAGATCAAGGAGCAGGCCGACGGCCGCCGTTCGGAGCTTTTGGCCGCACTGCGCAACCGCGAGCAGTTCGACGAGACGACAGGAGTCCCAGCGTCCGAGTTCCACCGTCTCCAGTCCCCGACGTGGTACGCGCACGCATGCGCCTACGCCAAGATGAAATGGCCGACCGCATCGGCCAAGCACCGCGCTGGCATCGCCGAAGCCCTCGCCACCATCACGCCCGTCCTCGTCAAGGACTCTCGGGGCGGACCGAAGCAACAGGCCCTCAGGACTGCCCTCTACTCGTGGGCGTTCCGGTTCAACCGTGATGACGTAACCGGAGAGTTGAAGCCTCGGCAGGAGACCGAGAGCGCCCCGGCGGACATCGCAGCCGCGCTGGAATGGATCACGCGCAAGTCTGTCGACGCGGCCGAACTCGACAAGCCGACCCACTTACGCGCTGCTCTCGGCGCCCTCTCCATCAAGTTGGATGGAACGAAGGCAGCGGAGACGACCGTCCACCGGAAGTACACGGTCTTCACCAACGCGCTTCGCTACGCCGTGGAACGCGAAATCCTCGCTTCGTTCCCCCTGGGGAAAGTCGACTGGAAGCCGCCGGAGACGGACGACGAGATCGACTTTCGGTTTGTGCCCAGTCCGGGGCAGGCCCAGCGGCTCATCGCCGCGGTGCGTGAGCAAGGGCCACGCGGCGAGCACTTGGCAGCGTTCTTCGGGTGCCTCTACTACGCCGCCATGCGTCCCGCCGAGGTCGCCGCCCTCGGCGACGACGCATGCCGCCTTCCCCCCGCGCCGAAGAACGGCACCGCGGAGAGTCAGTGGGGCGAACTCGTGCTCTCGGAGAGCCGCCCCGAGGTCGGATCGGGATGGACTGATGACGGCGTTTCCTACGACAAGCGCGGTCTGAAGCGCCGCGCCCGCAAGGCAACACGTCCGGTGCCGATCCCTCCCGTCCTCGTCGGGATGCTCCGCGCGCACCGGGCGACATACGGCACCGCCCCTGACGGCCGGTTCTTCCGGGCATCAGGTGGAGGGCGGGTCCGGTCGACGGAGTACACGGGGATCTGGAAGGCCGCTCGGAGCAAGGCTCTCTCGGCAGAGGACGGCATGACGCCCCTCGCCGAGGTGCCGTACAGCCTCCGTCACGCCGGAGTCTCCCTCTGGCTGAGTTCCGGCGTAGATCCAGTGGAGGTAGCCCGGCGGGCTGGGCACAGCGTCGCTGTGCTCTTCCGGTTCTACGCGAAGGTCATCAAGGGCCGCCAGGACCAGGACAACGACCGCATCTCCCGCGCCCTCGCTGAACAGGCCGAATACCCCGAGTGATGCTCACGAAGAGCCGTGGACCCGGTCCACGCGTGGTCCACACGCACTGGTCGACGGCGGGACATACGCGGGTCAGGGTGGGACAGGGAGCAAGACCAAGGGGTGTCCCGATTTCCGGGACACCCCTTTTGGCCTGCACATACAACTACCTCGGCGGAGGCTGTGGGATTTGAACCCACGGTGACATCGCTGCCACGACGGTTTTCAAGACCGTTCCCTTAGGCCGCTCGGGCAAGCCTCCTGGCGCGGGGCGCGGGGACAGCTTAGTGGGTGGGGGCTAGTTGCTGTCGCCGGTGCGCTGGCCGAGGGTGACGGTGGTGGTGTGGGAGGTGCCGTTGCGGGTGTAGGTGATGGTGGCCTTGTCGCCGGGGGAGTGCTGCCAGATCTCGCCGATGAGGGTCTGGCCGCTGTCGATGAGGGTGTCATCGAAGCGGGTGATGACGTCACCGGGCTTGAGGCCGGCGTTGGCGCCGGGGCCGCCGGAGGTGATGGCGGTGTTGGAGTCGGTGGAGATCTTGGCGCCGTCGCCCTGGTACTGGGTGTCGAGGCTGACGCCGATCACCGGGTAGACGGGCTGGCCGGTCTTGATGAGCTGGTCGGCGACGCGCTTGGCCTGGTTGATGGGGATGGCGAAGCCGAGGCCGACGCTGCCGCCCTGGGTGCCGGGGTCGCTGTTGCCCGCGGGCTGGATGGCGGAGTTGATGCCGATGACGGCGCCGTTGGCGTTGAGGAGGGGGCCGCCGGAGTTGCCGGGGTTGATCGAGGCGTCGGTCTGGATCGCGCTCATGTAGGAGGCGCTGCTGCCCTGGCCGTCGCTGGAGGCGACGGGGCGGTGGACGGCGCTGACGATGCCGGTGGTGACCGTGCCGGAGAGGCCGAAGGGAGCGCCGATGGCGATGGTGGCGTCGCCGACCTGCGCCTGGTCGGAGTTGCCGAGCGGCAGCGGGGTGAGCTTGACGCCGCTCGCGTTCTTCAGCTTGATGACGGCCACGTCGTACCCCTGGGCGCGGCCGATGACGGCCGCGTCGTACGTCTTGCCGTTGGAGAAGGTGACGGTGAGCTTGCCGCCGCTGGCCGCCGGGGCGACCACGTGGTTGTTGGTGAGGATGTGGCCCTCGGTGTCGTAGACGAAGCCGGTGCCGGTGCCGCTCTCCTGGCTGCCGCTGGCCTTGATGGTGACGACGCTCGGCAGCGCCTTGTTGGCGATGCCCGCCACCGAGGTCGGGGCGCGGTTGAACGCCTTCTGGCTGCCGGAGTCGGAGACGGTGGTCGAGGAGGTGGAGCTCGACTTGTCGTTGTGGTCGGCGATCGCGTAGCCGACGCCTCCGCCGACGCCGCCCGCGACCAGCGCGGCCACCAGGACGGCGGCGACCATGCCGCCGATGCCGCCGCGGCGCTTGCGGCCGTCGTTCGGCGGCGGGGGAACGTGCGTGCCCCAGGCCGGCGGCAGACCGCCGGGGCCGCCGGGCTGGCCGGTACCGGGCGCGTTCGCCGCGCCGTAGGGGGACGACGGCGCGGCGAACGGGTCGTGCGGCCCGCCACCGTGGCCGGACCCGCCGTGGCCCGCCCCGCCGTGGCCCGCCCCCGCGCCCTGCTCCGTACCCGACGCACCCGACGCACCCGACGCACCGAACGCGCCCGGCCCCGCGGGCGGCTGCTCCGCCGCGAACACCGCGGCAGGCGGCGTCCCGTACGGCGAAGGCGGCCCACTCGGCGGACCGTAAGGCGAGGGCGCGGGCGAAGAGGAAGAAGAGGACGGCGACGAGTACGGGTCGGCCGGGGCCCGGTACGGATCCGCGGGCGGCACCGGAGCCGCGTCCCGTACCTCCGGCAGGATCTCCGTACGCGACTCGCCGTCCGCGGACGCCGGGGGAGCGGCGGGCGCGGGCGGGGCGGCCGGAGGGGCCGTCGGAGGAGCGGGCGGCGGGGCGAGCGGCGGAGCGGCAGGAGGTACGGGGGCCTGGGCCGCCGAGGCACCGTCGGGCGCGGGCGCTGCCGACTCCGCAGCCGAGCCGGAGCCGGCTTCGTTCTCGGTGCTCACAGCGATTCTCCTCAGGGTCGGGACAGGTTCTGAACAGGATTCCGAACCGGGTGCGGAACAAGGTGGTGGGCCGAACACAGCATTTCCCACGGCGTGTCGGACCGCCGTAAGCGGTAGCTGTGCATCTTCGCGTACCCGTCGTACGGCCGTGTTACCGGGCCGCCGGGGAGACGGTGGCACCATGACACGGTGACTTACGCGCGCGCGGTCCCGGAGGCGTTTCCGGACGGGCGACCTGTCCAGGTCGTCGCCCATAGAGGCGCCTCCGCGGACGTACCAGAACATACGCTCGCCGCGTACCGGAAAGCCATCGAGGACGGGGCCGACGCCCTGGACTGCGATGTCCGGCTGACCTCGGACGGCGAGCTGGTGTGTGTCCACGACCGGCGGGTGGACCGTACGTCGAACGGCCGGGGCGCCGTCTCCTCCCTCGCCCTGGCCGACCTCGCCGCGCTGGACTTCGGCTCGTGGAAGGACGGCCGCGGCGGACCCGGCGGCGCCGGAAGCCGGGACCGTCACCCAGGAGACGCCCGTGCGAAAGACGCGCATATAAGAGGTGCTCGCGCGGGACGCGTAAAAGAAGAGGACGAAAACGCCGTGCGCGAACGCAGCGGCGTCCTCACGCTGCGCCGCCTGCTGGAACTGGTCGCGGACACCGACCGCCGCCTGGAGGTGGCGATCGAGACGAAGCACCCGACGCGGTGGTCGGGCCAGGTCGAGCGGCGGCTGCTCGACCTGTTGCGGCACTTCGGTATGGACCGCCCGGCGCGCGGGGAGCCCGCTCAGGTGCGGGTGATGAGCTTCTCGCCGGGGGCGCTGCGCCGGGTACGGCTGGCCGCGCCAGCGGTACCCACCGTCTTCCTGGTGCGCCACGCGCTCCCCCGGCGCTGGAGCGGGTGGCTGCCGGCGGGCGTCGGGATCGCGGGGCCGAGCATGCGGATCGTGCGCGCCGATCCGGGATACGTGGCGCGTTTGCGCCAGGCGGGGCACCGCGTCCACGTCTGGACGGTGGACGAACCCGCCGATGTCGAGTTGTGCGTACGGCTCGGGGTGGATTCCATCATCACCAACCGCCCGAGTGCGGTTCTGTCCCAACTGGGTCGTTGAAGTTCACAGATGTCCGCAGGCCACAGCAGGAGTCAACACAGAGCAGCCGACATCACCAGGCGACAGCCGTCACAGGGCGTACCCCGGCGCGTTCGTATCGTGTTCGGGCTGCAATTGTGCGTCGTGAATGTGTACGGAGTACGTCAATAGATCGCGGTTGGCTTGTTTCCGGCCGAGTCGCAGAGGGCATCCATCCCGTGGCGCAAGGGCGTGAAGGAGGTCTCGGGGGTGTCGTTGATGGTGGCGCAGGAGGTGCCTACGTCCTCGACCATGGCCCTGCCCCATGGTCCGACCGGCGTCGCGGTGGCGCGCCGGAAACTGCGGAACGAATTGTGCGCGCAGGACGTGCCGGAGCCGGTGATCGACGACGCCGTCCTCATCCTGTCGGAGCTGCTGAGCAACTCCTTCCGGCACGCGCGTCCTTTGGAGACGCACGAGGCCGGGGGCGGCGGTGACGCCAATGGCGCACGGTCCGCCCGGGACACTCCCCGTACGGTGAACGACGACTGGACGGCCGGCGGCCGTCACGACAGCCCACGGACGGGCAACGGCGGTACGGGCAGCGGCCGTACGGGCAGCGGCCTTACGGACGGCGGCCGTACCGACAGCGACCGCGCCGACTGCGGCGAGTGCGGGATACGCGCCGCGTGGGCGATAGGCACGGACGGACTCCTCGCGGTCGAGGTGACCGACGGCGGCGGCCCCACCAGGCCACGCCCCTCCACCCCCTCCCTGAGCGCGCACGGCGGCCGGGGCCTTGGCATCGTCGGGAGCCTGTCGCTGCGCTGGGGCGTGCGCGACGACGCGCCCGGCGAGGTGACGGTCTGGGCGGTCCTTCCGGTACGCGCCCGGCACGCGCGCCGCGACGACCCGTTGATCGCGGGCGGTACGGGCGGCACGCGCGGCCAGCGGGCCGGACTCGGCGGAATCGGCGGTACGGGCATCAGTCCGATCGTCGGTGCGGGCGGCGGCCTGCCGATGGGCATGTCGATGGACCTGGCCGAATCGATCGAAGCGTTCGACGCGCTCGGGTCGCTGAACACGGCTTTCGGCGCGGTCGACGAACGCGGCTGAGGTCGCGGGCCCAGGCGTAGGGCCGCGCGCCGGGCCGCACAGAGCCGGGCCGGGCCGCGCGGGGTACAGCACGCAGGGCGCCCCGGTGGCCTCCCCCGCCCCCTCCGCACGCCTCGCCGTGGTCCGGCGGCGACCGCGCCGGGCGCTAGGCTCACGGCCGGAACACCGCCGTTACGGGAGAGACCGAGCCATGGCCAAGAAGCGCGCGACCGCGACGAAGACGAAGGTCCCGACGAGCGGAGAGGTCCCGGTGGTCGGCGCGCGCGAGCCCTGCCCCTGCGGCTCGGGCCGCCGGTACAAGGCGTGTCACGGCCGCGAGGCGTCGCACGCGGTGACCGAGCTGGTGCGCCGCCCGTTCGAGGGGCTGCCCGGCGAGTGCGACTGGGTCGCCCTGCGCGAGCTGGTTCCGGCGGCGACCGCCCCGCTCACCCTCAAGGACGCGCTGCCCGACGGCGTTCCTTCGGTGACGCTCGGCACCGTGCTGCCGATGGCGTGGCCCGGACTGCGCCGCGACACCGGGGCCGTCCTGCTCGGCCTCCAGAACGAGGCGGCGTCCGGTGACGTCAGCCGCGACCTCGCCGACACGCTGCTGCGCGCGCTCACCGCGGCGCCCGGCAATCCGGTGGACGGCCGCCGCCCGCCGCAGGACGGGCCGCGCCTCCAGGACGTGCTGGACCTCGACGCGCCCTTCACGCCCGAGGTGCACAGCGGCTTCGAGTTCTGGCTGGAGGACGCCGACGCGGCGACCGGCGAGGTGGCCGCTTCGCTGGAGCGGGCCAACCAGGCGGCGATCCCGACCGTACGGCTGACCGGCGTGGACGCCGCGTACTGGTGCGAGACGCCGGAGAAGAACCACCTGCGGTGGGTCATGCCGCACCCCGAGGAGGAGTTGCTCGACGCGTTGGCCCGGCTGCACGCCGCCGGGGTGTCGTCGCTGGGTGACGGTACGCGGCTGGTCGGCTCCTTCCGCGCGCACGGGCTCGTGGTGCCGGTGTGGGACCTGCCGGTCGGCATGGGCGCCGACGAGGTGGAGAAGCCCGCCGCCGCCTTCAACGAGCGTCTGGCCGAGACGCTTGCCAAGTCCGGCCCTCTCACCGCCGACGAGCGGCGCGCCCGCAGCGGCTTCACCAACCGCCAGATCACCCTGAGCTGACGCCGACCGCCTTACGCCTCGCGGCGAGCCGATCTTCTAAGGGGCGCGGGGAACTGCGCGCTCAGCCGAAGCGCTCCCGCACCTCACCACCCGCCCCGGCAGGGCAAACCGGTCGCCCCCGGACCACCCGCCGGTGGTGGGTTGCTCGCGCAGTTCCTCGCGCCCCTGACGGGGCGCACCCACTTTCGTCCAGGCGGGGGCCGGTCTTTTCAGGGGCGCGGGGGACTGCGCCACCAGCCACGGCGCTCCCGGACGTCACCGCCCGCCCCGGCGGGGCAGATCGGGAGGTCTGCGGACCACCGGCCGGTGGGGGCGGGGGCTGCGCGGAGGGGGAGGCCGTGATTCCGGTCACAACTCCCGTTGAATCGCGGCTAATCGGCGCCCCGTCGGCATCGGGGAATTTGCTAACGGACGAAGTCTTGTTACCGTTTGGTCAGCCCGGTCGCTGGTGCATCCCCCGTCGCCAGCGACCGGGCGTTTCCATGCCCGCGGGGCGCCGGACGGCGCTTTTCGCCATGCGAGGGAGACGACGGCGACGCTTTTCGTCGTACCGGTCGGTAGCGGTTCAGGTGCCTTCGGCGGGCGGCGGAAGCATTCCGTAACCGTCCACGGACGTGGTCCTGGCGTGCGGGGCGCCGAGGCCCGCGTGACCGGAGTGGCCGCCGTGGCCCGGGTGTTCCGAGGGGCCGTCCGTGGCGGCGGCCAGCGGCAGGACGACGGCCAGGGCGGCGACGCTCGCGAGGGCCACCATGCGAAGCCCCGACACATGGTCCTGCGCGACCTGCTGAACGGCCTGCGAATGCGGCTGCGGCTGTGACTTCGGCTCCACGGGCACGACCCCACCTGCGCTCGACGGTTGCGGTCCGCCGAACGTAGCGGGCGGACCGGGGACTTCGGAACGATCAGGCGCCGTTCAGCGCAGGGCCGGGGCCCTCGGCTACCCGAACGAGTGACAGAGCGCGCGGCGAACGACACCGCGCCCGCCCTGAACAGCGTTCAGAACAGGCGCGGTGTCAACGCGGCGCATCAATACGCGGATCAATAGGTGAGCCGGTCGCCGTCCGGCGCGGTCCGGCCCGCGCGGACGAGGGCGTCCACGAGGTCGCCGATCCGCGGCAGCCACGGCGCGGCGCCGCCGAGCCCGACCGGCGCGTCGGGCCCCGTCGCCTCGGGCACCGGGGGCCGCACCCAGCGGAGCTGCCCCGCGCTGCTGCTCGACGGCGGCAGCGCCACGTATCCGCCGTCGCCGTGGTAGCGCAGCGACGTCGGCACCCAGTCCTGGCTGTCGAGGAGTTCGCCCAGCTCGGCGAGCGAGTAGGGCGCGACGAGGATCACGTACCGGGTGGGGGTGGCGACCACCGGGCCGAGCCGTACGCCGAGGCGTTCGATCGCGTCGAGCGCCCGCGTGCCGGCCACCGCGGGCAGGCTCGCCGCGGACACCCGGTCGCCGGTCGCGAGGACCACCGGCGCGTCCGGCCTGCGCGTCCACCACCAGCGCACCATGCGCGGGTCACGGGTGGCGGCCAGGAGTCCCGGCTCGTGCGGATGGGCGCCGGGCACCGGGCAGTTGGGGCGGGCGCAGGCGCACGGCTGCGCACCGGTCGCCCGCCATGTGCCGCGTTTGTCGTATCCGACACCGGGCACCACACGCCATTGCCACTGCTCGGCATAGGTGAGCGCCGCGTCACGCAACGCGGTCCGCCCCTTTCGCGGCAGTGAGAGCTTGCGTCGCCTTCCGAGGATCTCGCGCATCAGCGCTCGTTCCTTTCCGTTAACGCCCAGGGATCTGCCCTTGCACACGTATCTGTCGAGCACGCCGTTCACGAGGCAGCGCATCACGCCGCCGGCCGAGCGTGGAACGTGGCGGTGGGTGGCGTGCGCATGGCGCTTGCTCACTTGCCCCGATCGCGAGCCACTAGTCGTGGATCCCGTTGGGCGCAGCTCCCGCTCGCCACTCGGGGTGGGGTCGGCTGTCAATTGCTTACGTACTACGACGCTTGAGCCGGACTCCGGGTTCCTACCCATCACCCGCAAATATGACGCGCTGTTGGCCGGGATCAGTCGACAGCGCGCATGAGACGGGGGTAGCTCTTTCTGGCCAACCTGCGGCGGTCTGACGGCTACTCCAGGCCACCGGCGCACCACGGCACGTGACGCCGGTCACGTCCCGACACCACTCCGTCTACCAGGACAATCCTGGACATGCCCGCGATTGTGCGTGTACAAGTGGGTTCCTTGGTAGCGACGCGCCACGACATGGGGGTTTGCGATGCTATTGATGCAGATGCGCCGCGCTTTGCGGACGAAAAGCGCGGAATGCCCCATCCATTGGCGACTGGCCGGAAGCCCCCGGCCATGAGCGCCGCTCACATGAAAAAAGTGGCCGGAACAGAGCCACCTCCTTCCGCGGCGGCGCAGAATGCGTCCCCCGCGGGAGGCCCCGCGCAGGTCACGGCCGCCTCCGCGGTCCCCGCCGTCTCCCCCGCCGCTCCGCCCGCACCCGCGACGGAACCAGCGGGACCGAGGACGGAACCGGTGACGGGACCGGCGACGGAACCGGCGGCCGATTCCACGATCGATTCCACGATCGATTCCGCACCCGATTCCACGACCGGTTCCGCGACCGACCAGGCCGCCGAACCCGCGGCCAAGCCCGTGACCGTACCCGGTGCGGGCCGTCCCCGGGCGCCGGAGCAAGCGGTCGGTGACCGGTACGGCTCCCCCGCCGTGCAGGACCGGCTGGCCTCCTGGGTGTGCGACCTGTCCCTGGTGCACGAGCTGACCGAGCGGCTGGCCCGGACGACCGCGCTGGACGACACGCTGCACGAGGTGCTGCGCGCCGGGGCCACCCTGGTCGGCGCCCGCCGCGGCATGGTCGCGCTGGAGCCAGCCGACGGCCTCGGCCCCGAACGCACCGTCGGCCTCGGCCTCGGCCACGCCGACCTCGGCACGATCGAGACCGTGCCCGTACCCCGTACGTCCGCCTCCGACACCGGCGTGCCGAGTGACGCGAGCGGATCAGGAGCGCGGGACGGGTCAGGAGCGCGGGACGGATCGGGGGCAGAGGACGGATCAGCGGCGAAGGACGGATCGGCGGCGCGGGACGCGGACGGCGAACGCGTCCACGCCGACCTGCTGCACGAACCCGGCCTCGACCGGCGGCACCGCGAGGTCGCCGTCCAGCTCGGCCTCGGCGCGAGCTACGCGCTGCGGCTGACGGCGCAGTCGGCCGGCAGGCTGGGCACGGCCGTGTGGTTCTACGACGAACCCGCGGAGCCCGACGACCGGCAGCGCCGCCTGATGGGCCTGTATCTGCGCTTCGCCGCCGAGCACACCGCACGCGTGCTCGACCTGCGGCGCGCACGGGACACCACGGCGGCGCTGGCCGCGGAACTGCTGCCGGAACGGCTGCCGCGCGTCCCCGGCGTACGGCTGGCGGTCAGGCACCGGACGAATCCGCGCGGCGGCGGCGACTGGTACGACGCGCTGCCGCTGCCCGAGGGCGCGCTCGGCCTGGCCGTCGGCGGGGTGACGGGGCGCGGCCCCGGCGCGGTGGCCGCGATGGGTCGGCTGCGCGCGAGCCTGCGCGCGTACGCGGTGATGGAGGGCGAGGACCCGGTCGCGGTCCTGTCCGACCTGGAACTGCTGATGCGGCTCACCGAGCCCGCCAGGTCCGCGACGGCGCTGTTCGCGTACGTGGAGGCGGAGGCGGCGAACGGCGGCCCGCGCCCGGCGGGCGGCCCCGGCGGCCGCAAGCTGATCCTGGCGGGCGCGGGACACTGCCCGCCGCTGGTGATCGGCGACCGCCGCTGCGAGTACGTCGAGACGTCGCTGTCCGCGCCGCTGAACATGCTCAGTTGCTGGGAGGCGCCCAGCGTCGAGCTGTACGCGCGGCCCGGCGAGACCCTGGTGCTGTTCACGGACGGGCTGCTGCACCGTACGGGGGAGTCCGCCGACCGGGCGCTCGCCCGGCTGCACGCCGCCGCGCAGAGCGCCCCGCGCCCGGCCCGCGACGACCCCGACCGTCTCGTCGACCACATCCTGCACGCCGTCCTGCCCGACGGCCTCGACCGGTCAGAGGGCGTGGAGGACGTGGTCCTGCTCGCCGTCCGTTTCGGCTGAGGCTGACAGAGACGGGGCACGGAGAGACGGGCGGCTGCGGGAGACGGGCGGCTGCGGGAGACGGGCGGCTGAGAGACGGGCCCCTGCGAGACGGGCCCTTGAGAGAGACGGGCCGCGGTCACCCGCGTCCGCTTCGGTCCGCCCGGTCCTGATTCGTGAGCGATTCAGGACCTATGCCCCCCGCACGCCCTCTTCCGCGCGCACATACGATGCGTAGAGGTCCATAGCGGGTCCCGGCGGGACCTCCAGGCAGCTATGGCGACGACAGCGAGGAGGACAGGACGTGGCCGAGGCCCAGGCACAGCCGGACGAGCAGGTCGAGCGGGTCGGACAGGAGACGCCCGAGACTCCTGAGACGACGGGGACGGCCGTGAAGGCGGCCGAGGCGGCCACGGACGCGGCAGTCGAAGCGGCCACCGACGCGGCGGCCACGGCGGACGGCGACGCGGCGGCCACGGACGCGGCGGACGGCGACGCGGCGGACGGCGACGACAAGCCGATCAAGCAGCGCAAGAACCGCCTCTACCCGGCTGTCTCCGACGAGCTGGCGGCCGTGATGAAGGCCGACTGGGCCGACACGGAGCTGCACGGCCTGGCCCCGCTGCCGCAGGCCGCGTACGCCGCCGCGCGCCGTGCCGCGCTGTCCGAGCGCTTCCCCGGCGAGCGGATCGTCGTACCGGCGGGCAATCTCCGTACCCGCTCCAACGACACCGAGTACCCCTTCCGGGCGGCCACCGAGTACGCCTATCTGACCGGTGACCAGACGCAGGACGCCGTCCTCGTGCTGGAGCCGCGCAAGGGCGGCGGGCACGCGGCGACCGCGTATCTGCTGCCGCGCTCCAACCGGGAGAACGGCGAATTCTGGCTGGACGGCCAGGGCGAGCTGTGGGTCGGGCGGCGGCACAGCCTCACCGAGGCCGAGCAGTTGCTCGGGATGCCGTGCCGGGACGTCCGCAAGGCCGCGGAGACGCTGCGCGAGGCGGCCGGTCCGGTCCGCGTGGTGCGCGGGCACGACGCGGGCATCGAGGCGGCGCTCACCGACAAGGTGACGGCCGAGCGCGACGCCGAGCTGACCGAATTCCTGTCCGCGCTGCGTGCGGTGAAGGACGAGTTCGAGATCGCCGAGTTGCAGCGGGCGTGCGACTCGACGGCGCGCGGCTTCGAGGACGTCGTCAAGGTCCTGGACAAGGCGGAGGCCACCTCGGAGCGGTACATCGAGGGAACGTTCTTCCTGCGCGCCCGAGTCGAGGGCAACGACGTGGGCTACGGTTCGATCTGCGCCGCGGGCCCGCACGCCACCACCCTGCACTGGGTGCGCAACGACGGCCCGGTCCGCTCCGGCGACCTGCTGCTGCTCGACGCGGGCGTGGAGACCCACCACCTGTACACCGCGGACGTCACCCGCACCCTCCCGATCAGCGGCCGCTTCTCGCCGGTCCAGCGCAAGGTCTACGACGCGGTCTACGAGTCCCAGCAGGCCGGTATCGACGCGGTGAAGCCGGGCGCGGCCTTCCGTGACTTCCACGAGGCGTCGCAGCGCGTGCTGGCCGAGAAGCTGGTCGAGTGGGGGCTGCTCGAAGGCCCGGTCGACCGGGTGCTCGAACTGGCCCTCCAGCGCCGCTGGACGCTGCACGGCACCGGCCACATGCTCGGCATGGACGTCCACGACTGCGCGCACGCGCGGACCGAGGCGTACGTGGACTCCACCCTGGAGCCCGGCATGGTGCTGACGGTCGAGCCCGGCCTGTACTTCCAGGCGGACGACCTGTCGGTGCCCGAGGAGTACCGGGGCATCGGCGTCCGGATCGAGGACGACATCCTGGTGACGGACGACGGCAACCGCAATCTGTCGGACGCGCTGCCGCGGCGCTCGGACGAGGTCGAGGCGTGGATGGCGGGGCTGCGCGGCTGAACACCGGGCCCGGCCGATGGTCCCCACCAGGTCCCGCCGGGCGCAGCCGGTCCGCCGACCCTAGCCGGTCCGCCGGTCCCGGCCGGTCTCACCGGCCGGTCCCACCGGAACCGGAGTCGAGTGGCGCTACGACGCCTTCAGCAGGGCGTCGTCACGCCACTTGAGCACCTTGTCGAAGGAGACGACCGTGCCGTGACCCGGCCGGTTCTGGAAGTGGACGTGGTCCACCAGCGCCTCGATGAGGAAGAGTCCGCGTCCGTGCTCGGCCTGCTGGCCCCTGGGGCTCAGCGGCCGGGCCGGGTGGCGGAAGCGGTCGCGGGGGAATCCGGGACCGGAGTCGGCGACCTCGATACGGCACTGGTCGCCGTCGATCCGCGCGGTGACGCTGTACTCCGTGCCGGATCCGGCGTGTTCGACGGCGTTGGCACACGCTTCCGAGAGGGCCACCGCCAGGTCGAAGGAGATGTCCGGATCGACTCCGGCCGTCTCCATGGTCCCGATCAGCAGCCTTCTGGCCAGCGGAACGCTCGCAGCCTCGCGCCGCAAATGGAGTGACCACCAGATGCTCATGCTCCAGCCTCCTGGCTGCGGCTCGACATAAGGTTACGTATTGCCGCGAAGAGCGTCCCGTAAGCGCGATGTTGACGTGATATCGCTCATTCGGCGGATGCCCATGCCCGGCGTACGGGTGTAAGGGGACTTCACGCGCACACCCCCGCGAGCCGGACACCCGCCGTATCCGCCCGGAGCGCGCGGTGAGAAGATGACCGCCGTCATGACTGCCACGCGGGGCTCCGTCCCCTCCGTGCGCGCCGGCGCCGGAATGCGACTGCTGCGGGCCGCGGTGTTCACCGCGGTCTGCGTCGTGCTGGCCGCGGTCGGGCACGCGATGGCGTCCGGCCGTACGGTGCCGGTGTGGGCGCTGGTCGTCGGCTGGCTCTCGGTCTTCGCGGTCGTGGCGCCGCTCGCGGGGCGCGAACGCACCCTGCCCGGCATCGCCGCCGCCCTCGCTGTCGGACAGCTCGCGCTGCACAGCGTCTTCAACGCCGGGCAGATGTGCGCGAGTACGACGGCCGCCGGGCACGGCGGCGGCGCGGGGTCCGGCTCCGGCGGTCTGCTGGCCGTCGCGGCCCGGCTGGTCTGCGGGAGCACGGCCGCGGCGCCGCTCACCCCGCGGAAGGCGCAGTGGGTCGTCCAGCAGGCGGGGCTCGACCCGTCCGCGATGGGCGCGCCCGTGCACACCCCGGGCATGGACATGAGCGGCGGTACGGCCGCGGGCGGTACGGGAAGCGTCGCGCACGCCGTGATGTCGCTGCCCTTCTGCTCCCTGCCGATGTTCCTCGGCCACCTGCTCGCCGCCGTGGTGGCGGGCTGGGTGCTGCGGCGCGGCGAGGCGGCGCTCTGGCGGCTGATACGGCTGTCGGTGCGCGGCGCCGCCGAGTTGGCCGCGCTCTCGCCCGCCGTACTGCGCCGCGCCCACGCGCTGCTGTCCGCGCTCGCGGCGCAGGCGGCCGGGACCGCGGGCGTACGGCCGCGGCGGCGCTGCACGGCGGACGCGACGGCGGCCAGGCACCGCACGGTGTGGCTGCTGCGGCACTCGCTGGCCAGGCGCGGGCCGCCGTTCGGCCTCGCGGCGGTCTGACGCGACGCACCCCCGCTGACTCCCCCTTGGCGTAGGCCCCCGGGGACTCGCAGGTCCTTGCGGACCTGAGAGGCCCTCACTGGGCTGATGAGTCCATCGGTCCTACGTAGGTCCATAGGACTTATACGGCATAGGTCCATAGGACTTACGCCGCCTTCCGGGGAGCACGGCGACGGTGGCGCGCGGGTCCGCCCACGCCTCCGCCGACCGCGGGCGCCTGACGCGCCGTGGTCCGCGGTTCCATGCCACCGTCAGCCCACTTCCCACAGACCTGTGGAGAACTGGAGCACCCTCGTAATGAGCAGCTCACGTATGCGCGGCCGTGCCGCGACCATCGCCGCCCTCGCCGGTGCCACCGTCCTGCTGGCCGCCGTGCCCGCCTTCGCGCATGTCACGGTGACGCCGAACAGCGCGGCCCAGGGCAGTTACAGCACGGTCGCCTTCAAGGTGCCGAACGAGGAGGACAGCGCGTCCACGACGAAGGTCGAGGTCAATCTGCCCACCGACCACCCGGTCGCCTCGGTCTCGATCCAGCCGGTGCCCGGCTGGACGGCGCAGGTGACGAAGTCGAAGCTGGCGACCCCGCTGAAGTCGGACGACGGCACCATCGACGAGGCGGTCACGAAGATCACCTGGAGCGGCGGGAAGATCGCGCCGGGCCAGTTCCAGCAGTTCCCGGTGTCGTTCGGGCCGCTGCCCGCCACCACCGACGCGCTGGTCTTCAAGACGCTCCAGACGTACGACAACGGTGACATCGTGCGCTGGATCGACGTGCCGAAGGAGGGCCAGGCCGAGCCGCAGCACCCGGCGCCGACCCTGAAGCTGACGGCGGCGGCGGCCTCCGACGGCTCATCGGCCACGCCGAGCGTGACGGCGACCCCGGCCGCCGACGCCAAGTCCGGCGGCTCGTCCGCCGGTACGCAGGCGGCCTCGTCCGACACGAGCGACGGGACCGCCCGTGCGCTGGGCGTCGCCGGAATCGTGGTCGGCGCGATCGGGATCGGCTACGGCGTCTTCGCCGGTCGCCGCCGCAACCCGTCGGCCTGACGCCGGACACCTGACGGCCGGTCCGGCCGACGGCTCCGGCCGACGGCTGGTCCGACCGACGGCTGGTCCGACCGACGGCTGGTCCGGCTGACGGCCGGCGCCGGTCCTCGCTCGACCGGTGTCGGCCGGATCGCCGGATTCACCTGTAGCACCTGAAGCACCTGCTCCACCGGATCCACCGGACCGCTCGCGGTCCCGTTCGACCCGAACAGCCCGCTGGGCGGCCACGCGAGCCGTGGCCGCCCGGCACCACCCGTCCACTGAAGGGGCATCACCTTCATGCGCACCACCCGCTCCACCCGCACGACCGCTTCCCCGCGCACGACCGGCACGTCCGGCACGACCCGTACGCGCACCCGCACCCGTGCCCGTACCACCGCCGTGACCGGGGCCGCCGCGCTCGCCGTCGCGGGGGCGCTGCTGCTGTCCGGCTGCGGCGGCTCCGGCGACTCGTCGGCGAACGCCAATGTGGCGGCGGTGTCCGCCGAAGCCCCGCAGAAGGCGGGCACGCTGCTCGACACGCCGTTCACGAAGCCCGCGCTCGTGCTGACCGACAACCAGGGCAAGCCGTACGACCTGGTGAAAGAGACCGCGGGCCACCCGATGCTGCTCTTCTTCGGCTACACGCACTGCCCCGACGTCTGCCCGACGACCATGAGCGACCTGGCGCTGGCCAAGGCGAAGCTGCCGAAGGCCGACCAGGACGCGCTGCGGGTCGTCTTCGTCAGCACCGACCCGGAGCGCGACACCCCTGCGCGGCTGACGGCGTGGCTCGGCGCGATGGACAAGTCCTTCATCGGACTGACCGGTAAGTTCGACGCCATCCAGGCCGCGGCCCGCTCGGTCGGCGTCGGCATCGACCCGCCGGTCAAGGAGAAGGACGGCAGCGTCACCGTCACGCACGGCGCCGAGGTGCTGGCCTTCTGGCCCAAGGACGACAAGGCGCACGTCCTCTACATGTCGGGGACGACGGCCGGGCAGTTCGCGGCCGACCTGCCGAAGATCGTCAGGAGCGAGGCGCCGTGAGGCGGCGCGCGCTGCTGGGCGCCGTCTCCGGTGTCGCGGCGGTGGCGCTGGCGACCGGCGCGGGCGTCGCGCTGAGCGACGGATCGTCCGGGTCCGGCGCCGGGTCCGGCGCGGGGTCAGACAAGGCGTCCGGCAGCGCGTCCGGCAAAGGGTCGGGCAGCGGGTCCGGCAAAGTGTCGGTGAGCGGCGGGTACATACCGCAGCCGCTGCTGACCGACGAGGCCGCCGCGTACGTCACCGTCGCCAACGCCGGGGGCGGGGACGCCGAACTCACCTCGGTCAGCACGCCGCTGGCCGCGCACGTCACCCTGCACAGCACGACCGGCACCACCATGCGCCAGGTGACGGCCCTGACCGTACCGGCGGGCGGCACCCTCACCCTCGGCACCGGGGGCGACCACATGATGCTGGAGAACCTCACCCACAAGCCGCGGGTCGGTGAAACAGTCACCCTGCGACTCCACTTCGCCCACGCCACGCCCGCCACGGTCACGGTCACCGTGCCCGTCGAGGCGACGACGTACCGCCCGGACCCGAAGGGCTGACCGCAGTGAACCCAGCGACGCCAGCGCGCACAGCGCCCGCAGCGAAGAAGAACGCCCGGTTGCCACGTTTGAGGCCACCACGTCGCCAGACCGGCGGGCGGCGGCTGGCGGCGCTCGCGGCCTGCCTCGGCGGGCTGCTCGCGCTGCTGCTCGGCGTCGCTGCGCCCGCGTCCGCGCACGCGGCGCTGCTCCGTACCGACCCGGCCGACGGCTCGGTCGTGCAGAGCGCGCCGCAGCGCGTGGTGCTCACCTTCTCGGAGGGCGTGCTGCTGTCGGCGGACTCGCTGCGCGTGCTCGACCCGCAGGGCAAGGACGTGGCGGTCGGCAAGCCGCAGCACGACAGCGGCAAGGACTCCGGGTCCACGGCCACCGTCGGGCTGCGGCCGGGCATCGGCAACGGCACGTACACCGTGGCGTGGAAGGCGGTGTCGCAGGACAGCCACCCGGTGGCCGGGGCGTTCACCTTCTCGGTCGGCGCGGCCTCCAAGACCAGCGTCGACCTGTCGGGCGCGGCGGCGGCGGGCGGCGGCGCGGCGTCCACGCTCTACGGGATCGCCCGCTACTTCGCCTACGCCGGTTTCGCGCTGCTGGTCGGCAGCGCGGTGTTCCTGTCCGTGTGCTGGCCGCGCGGCGCCCTGCTGCGTCCCATGCGGCGGATCGCGGCGGGCGGCTGGGCGACGCTGGTCGCGGCCACCATCGCGCTGCTGATGCTGCGCGGCCCGTACGCCAACGGCACCGGGCTCGGCGACGCGGTCGACCCCGATGTGATGCGCGCGGTGCTGGAGACCCGGCCGGGCGCGGCGCTCGTCTCCCGGCTGCTGCTGCTCGCGGCGGCGGCCGTCTTCCTCGCCGTGCTCTTCGGCAGCTACGCCAAGCGCGAGGACCCGGAGGAACGCGCCGACCTGGCCTGGGGTCTGGGCATCGGCGGCACGGTCGTCGCGATCGGCATCGCCGCCACCTGGGCGATGGCCGAGCACGCCTCCGTCGGCATCCAGCGGCAGGTCGCGATGCCGGTCGACATCGTCCACCTGCTGTCCATGGCGGTCTGGCTGGGCGGGCTCATCACCCTGCTGACCGCGCTGTTCGCCCGCTCCACCGCCGGTACGGTCGAGCCGTACGCCGTGCGCCGCTTCTCCCTCATCGCGCTCACCGCCGTGACGACCCTGATCGGCACCGGCACGTACCAGGCGTGGCGGCAGATGGGCAGTTGGGCGGCCTTCTTCGACACCCACTACGGGCAGCTGCTCTTCATCAAGATCTGGCTGGTGTGCGCGCTGGTCGGCGTGGCCTGGTTCTCGCGGCGCTGGACGCGGGAGCTGGGGGTGACGCCGGTGGCGCGGACGGAGGCGGTGGCGTCCGCGGTGGGGGCTCCGGCCGCCGCGTCCGCCGGTACGGCGTCGGGTACGGGGTCCGGTACCGGGTCCGGTACGGGTTCCGCCAGGGGCAAGGGCTCCGGTACGGGCTCGGGTTCGGGTTCGGGTTCGGATTCCGCCGTGGCGGGTACGGGGTCCGGCTCCGACGACCCGGCGCGGGCCGCGCAGTTGCGGCGGCAGCAGGACGCGCGGGACTCGGCGAAGGCGAAGAAGGTGCGCGACGCGGATCCCGCGCGCAACCGGCTCCGGCGTTCGGTCCTGATAGAGGTCGGCATCGCCGTCGTCCTGCTGACCGTCACCACGATGCTGACCGGCTCGCAGCCGGGCCGGGCCGCGGAGGAGCAGAAGGACCTCAAGGCGCCGCCCGCGGCGACCGGCGGCGGGAACGCGACGGCCCCGACCGAGGTCGTCCTGTCCATCCCGTACGACACCGGCGGTCCCCACGGCAAGGGCACGGCGGGCCTGACGGTCTCCCCCGCCCGGTCGGGCGCCAACGAGGTCCACCTCTTCCTCAGCACGCCCGCCGGAAGCTCGGTGGACGTGCCGGAGGTGCGCCTCCAGTTCACGCTGCCGGCCAAGAAGATCGGCCCCATCGACGTCCCCTTGCAGCACCTGACGGTGGGCCACTGGACCGCGGCGGGCGTCCAACTGCCGCTGCCGGGCGCCTGGCAGGTGGCCGTCACCGTCCGCACCTCGGACATCGACGAAGTGACGGAGACGAGGAACATGCAGGTCAACCCGTGAAGTCATCCGATTCGGCGGAAGACGTGAAGCCCGCGGAGTCCGTGCGGACCGAGGACGCGGCCCCCGCCGGGCTCAGCAGGCGGCGGCTGCTCGCTACGGCCGGGGCCGCGGGCGCGGCCGGACTGGTCGTCGGCGGCGGTGCCGGTGCGGGCGTCGCGCGGGCCGTGCGGGACGAACCGGTCGCGCTGAACACGGTCGGTTCCGCGTACGTCCCCTTCGAGGGCGCGCGGCAGGCGGGAATCGTCGGGCCCGCGCAGGCCGTCGGCCACCTCGTCGCCTTCGACCTGGTACCGGGCGCGGACCGCAAGGCCGCCGCCGCGCTGCTGCGCCGCTGGTCGGACGCGGTACGGACGATGACGCGACCGGGAACGACGATGACGCGGCCGGGGACGCGGAGCGGGACCTCGCCGGGGGGCCGGGACGCGCTGCCCTCGTCGTACGACGATCAGATCGCGTACGACGCCGGGCCGTCCTCGCTGACGGTCACCTTCGGTTTCGGCCGGACCTTCTTCGGCCGTACGGGGCTGACCGGGCGGTTGCCCGGGGCGCTGGCGCCGCTGCCGGACTTCGCGGGCGACGCCCTCGACCCGAAGCGGAGCAACGGCGATCTGTGGGTGCAGATCGGCGCGGACGACGCGTTGGTCGCCTTCCACGCGCTGCGCGTGCTCCAGAAGGCGGCGCGGGACACCGCCGGGGTGCGCTGGCAGATGAACGGGTTCAACCGGACGCCGGGCGCGACCGCGCACCCGATGACCGGGCGCAATCTGATGGGCCAGATCGACGGGACCAACAATCCGAAGCCGACCGACGCCGATTTCGATCAGCGGATCTTCGTACCGGCGGGCGGCTCCGCCGACTCCGGCTCCCCGGCCTGGATGGCGGGCGGTTCGTACGCCGTCGTCCGCCGCATCCGGATGCTGCTGGACTCCTGGGACCATCTGTCGGTGGCCCGGCAGGAGAAGGTGATCGGCCGCCGCAAGTCGGACGGGGCGCCGCTGTCGGGCGGCACCGAGACCACGCCGGTCGACCTGGCGAAGGTCGGCGCGGACGGCGCCCTGGCCATCGCGGGCGACGCGCACGTCCGGGTCGCGGCCCCGGCCTCCAACGGCGGCGCCGCCATGCTGCGGCGGGCGTTCTCGTACCACGACGGCATCGGGACGGACGGGACTCCGGACGCCGGGCTGCTCTTCGTGGCCTGGCAGGCCGATCCGCTCAAGGGTTTCGTGCCGGTGCAGCGCAAGCTGGACGGCGGCGACGGCCTGTCGCGCTTCCTGCGGCACGAGGCGAGCGGACTCTTCGCGGTGCCGGGCGGCTGCGGGCCCGGAGAATACGTGGGTCAGCGGCTGCTCGAAGAGTGATCGCACGATCTGGTGGCGGTGTTCCGGGCTGATGAACAGACCGGCATTCCGGGTCGGTGCGGGCCATTAGGCTGAACGCATGTCGCCAGCGAGCCGTTATACCTATCTGGGTCCCGAAGGCACGTTCACCGAGGCCGCGCTGCGGCTGCTGCCCGAGGCCGCCACGCGCGAGCTGGTACCGATGGTGTCGGTGCCCGCGGCGCTCGACGCGGTGCGCAACGGCGAGGCGGGCGGTGCGCTGGTCCCGATCGAGAACTCCGTCGAGGGCGGCATCACCGCCACGCTCGACGAGCTGGCGTTCGGCGACCCGCTGATGATCTACCGCGAGGTGCTGCTGCCGATCGCCTTCGCGCTGCTGGTCAGGCCGGGCACCGCGTTGTCCGACGTGAAGACGGTGACCGGGCACCCGGCCGCGCAGTCTCAGGTGCGCAACTGGCTGTCGGGCAATCTGCCCGACGCGGTGTGGGAGTCGGCCGCGTCGAACGCGGACGGCGCGCGGCTGGTGCAGGAGGGCCGCTTCGACGGCGCCTTCGCGGGCGAGTTCGCGGCGCCGACGTACGGTCTCGAACCGCTGGCCACCGACATCCGCGACGCGCAGAACGCGACGACGCGCTTCGTGCTCGTCGGGCGTCCGGCGCGGCTGGCGGCGCCGACCGGCGCGGACAAGACGTCGGCGGTGTTCTGGCTGCGCGACGACCACCCCGGCGCGCTGCTCGAACTCCTCCAGGAGTTCGCGATCCGCGGGGTGAACCTGATGCGGATCGAGTCCCGGCCGACCGGTCGCGGCCTCGGTCAGTACTGCTTCTCGGTGGACGCCGAGGGTCACCTCACGGACCGCCGGGTCGGCGAGACGCTGATGGGGCTGCGCCGCCGCTGCCTGAACGTCCGCTTCCTCGGTTCGTACCCCCGGGCCGACGAGGTCGAGGTGCGGGTGGCGCGGGGAACGACGGACTCGGAGTTCACGGACGCGGCGGACTGGCTGAACCGGGCGCTGGACGGGCGGGCCTGAGGCGGGCGCTGGACGGGCGGCCCTGAGGCGGGCGGGCCTGAACCGGGCGGCACTGAACCGGGCAGGGCGTGTTCTTCCACCGTGGGGAAAAGTTATCCACAGGCTTCGAGCGCAGCCTGTGGGTAACTGGGGACATGTCGACACAGCAACCCGACCTAGTCGACAAATCTGTACACAGACACCATCGCTGTCCACAGCGGGGCAGGTCACCCCTCGTCACCCCAATTCCCCCGACCAACTCTCCCGAGGGAACACTTCTCACTCGAAAGTGAGTGTGGAACGGGTTTGAAGGGGGAATCCATAGCCGAGCATCGAGCCCGGCCGAAAGATCTCCCTCCTTCTCCACAGATCTTCCCCACACCCTGTGGACAAAGAATGGAAATCCCCAGCAGCCTGTGGATAACTTTCGGCCGGACGGCCCCCGAGAGGCCCGCGAAGGCCCCGCCGGAGCCCCGGCGGCGATGATCAACTCCGGTTCTCCACAGGCGCGATGACCCGGGGGAGGGACGCGGCGAATTTGGTTGACCGTCCCCCCTTTCTCCCCTTTACGGAATTTCCTCGCTTTACCCCCGAAGCGGACAAAGCACACCATAAAGTCCGTAAGTTGTCGCGGCCGATGCCCGCTCCCCGGTAACCTGGTCGCGTGATTGACCTTCGTCTGCTTCGTGAGGACCCCGACCGTGTGCGCGCCTCGCAGCGCGCCCGTGGAGAGGACGTCGCGCTCGTCGACTCCCTCCTCTCCGCCGACGAGCGGCGCAGGTCGTCCAGTACCCGCTTCGACGAGCTGCGCGCCGAGCAGAAGCAGCTCGGCAAGCTGATCCCGAAGGCGCAGGGCGAGGAGAAGGCCGAGCTGCTCAAGCGGACCGGCGAGCTGTCGGCCGCCGTCAAGGCCGCGGACGCCGAGCAGCACGAGGCGGCGGAAGAGGCCCAGCGGCTCCTGCTCCAGCTCGGCAACCTCGTCCACCCGGACGCGCCGATCGGCGGCGAGGAGGACTTCGTCGTCCTCGAACAGCACGGCGCGCCGCGCGACTTCGCAGCCGAGGGCTTCACCCCCAAGGACCACCTGGAGCTGGGCGAACTGCTCGGCGCCATCGACGTCGACCGCGGTGCCAAGGTGTCCGGCTCGCGCTTCTACTACCTGACCGGTGTCGGCGCCCTGCTCGAACTGGCCCTGGTCAACGCGGCCGTCGCGCAGGCCACCGCCGCCGGTTTCACGCCCGTCCTGACCCCGACCCTGGTCAAGCCGTCCGCGATGGCGGGCACCGGTTACCTCGGCCAGGTCGAGGACGACGTCTACTACCTGGAGAAGGACGACCTGTACCTGGTCGGCACCTCCGAGGTCCCGCTCGCCGCGTACCACATGGACGAGATCATCGACGCGGGCAAGCTGCCGCTGCGCTACGCCGGTTTCTCGCCCTGCTACCGGCGCGAGGCGGGCTCGTACGGCAAGGACACCCGCGGCATCATCCGCGTCCACCAGTTCGACAAGGTGGAGATGTTCGTCTACACCACGCCGGAGGACGCGGAGGCCGAGCACCAGCGACTGCTGGCCTGGGAGAAGCAGTGGTTGTCCGCGCTCGAGCTGCCGTTCCAGGTGATCGAGCTGGCCTCGGGCGACCTGGGCTCCTCGGCGTCGCGGAAGTTCGACTGCGAGGCGTGGATCCCGACGCAGGGCAAGTACCGCGAGCTGACCTCGACGTCGAACACGACCGAGTACCAGTCCCGCCGCCTGTCGATCCGGCTGCGTGACGAGAAGGGCACCCGGCCGCTGGCCACGCTGAACGGCACGCTGTGCGCGGTGCCGCGGACGATCGTGGCGATCCTGGAGAACCACCAGCTCGCGGACGGTTCCGTACGGGTGCCGGAAGTGCTGCGGCCGTACCTGGGCGGCCGGGAGCTGTTGGAGCCCGTCACGTCCAGCGCCAAGTGAGCGAGTCGGAGGCCGGGGCCCTCGCCGGTACGGGACCGGGTGCGGGTGCCGCGGACGGAGCCGAAGCCGTGACCGGCGCCGAAGCCGTGACCGGAGCCGGAACCGTCACCGGAGCCGCGGACAGAGCCACGGACAGGGCCACGGACAGGGCCGCGCACAGGGCCCCGGCCGCCGACGCGACCGACCCGGCGCGGATTCCGTACCGGATGGTCGCCACCGACCTGGACGGGACGCTGCTGCGCGGCGACAACACCGTCTCGCGGGTGACGAGGGACGCGCTCGCCGCGACGGTGGCGGCGGGCGCGGTGCACATCATCGTCACCGGCCGCTCGGTGCCGTGGACCCGGCACGTACTGGACGACCTCGGGTACGAGGGCCTGGCGGTCTGCGGCCAGGGCGCGCAGCTCTACGACGCGGGCGCGCACCGGCTGCTGACCTCGGTCACCCTCGACCGGCAGCTCGCCGGGCTCGCGCTGGCCAAGATCGAGGCCGAGGTGGGCCCGCTGTTCCTCGCGGCCAGCCGCGACGGCCTGGCCGGCGACGTCCTGATCGGCGAGGGGTACCGGTACAACCCCGAGCTGCCGGTCATCCTCATGTCCGACCCGGCCGAGCTGTGGTCCGCGCCCATCAACAAGCTGTACATACAGCACCCGGAGCTGGGGGACGACGGTCTGGCGCGGGCCGCCCGCGAGGTGGCCGGTGACCTGGTGGGCGTGACGATGGCGGGCGAGGGCATCGTGGAGCTGCTGCCGCTCGGCCTCACCAAGGCGACCGGGCTCTCGCTGGCCGCGCGGCGGCTCGGCGTGACGGCCGCCGAGACGATCGCCTTCGGTGACATGCCCAACGACCTGCCGATGTTCGCCTGGGCGGGGTACGGCGTGGCGATGGCCAACGCCCACCCGGAGCTGCGGCGGGTCGCCGACGAGGTGACGCTGTCGAACGACGAGGACGGCATCGCGGTGGTGCTGGAACGGCTCTTCGGGCCGTTCTGAACGGCCCGGCCGGGTGTGCCGGGGGTGCGCAGGAGGCCGGGGCGGGGCTGAAACGTGTCGGGGCGGGGTGGGGGCTGGGTCGCGGCTGGGTCGCGGCTGGGTCGCGGCGCTCAGGCGGTCTTCTCGCGGGCGCGCCCCGGCGGCGTGATCGCGTAACAGCTCAGGCCGATCAGCGCGGCCGTGAAGTGGCCGAGGTCGGTGTAGGTCGCGTCGCCGAGCAGCGGATAGCCGAAGAAGCCCAGCACGCCGAGGAGATATCCCCAGCGCCAGGGGCGCGGCACCAGATACGTGAGGACGCCGACGATGCCCGCGAGGCCGTAGCTGACCCCGATGTCCACGGTGTGCGCGAGGGAGCGCGGCAGCCGCTGGTCCCTGATGCCGAACATGACGGCCTTCTCGCTGACGAGCGTCGCGCCGATGTGCGCGGTCGCGACGACGACCAGCCAGCGCCAGGTGCCGAGCCAACGTTCGGCCGGGGCGTGGATCAGCTCGAAGAGGAAGAAGTAGAGGACGAGGCCCGAGGGCGTCTCTATCCACAGGGCGCTGGCGAACAGCACCCGCAGCGGGTGCTGCCGCAGCTGGACCAGGTTGGTGCTGACGTGGTGCAGCAGATACGAGCGGACGTGCGGCGACACGACGGCGACGATGCCGCTGGTGATGATCAGGATCAGCAGCCAGATGTGGGTGCCGGGCGAGGCACGTATCCACTGCGCGGCGAAGCGCCGCGCGTCACTCGGGGTGACGCGGCGGCGCTCGCGGGCGGCGGTGGAGGACTCGTGAGCCGGGGCCATCGCGACCAGTCTTCACCGATCACAGCCGGGCTGCGACTCGCTCCCTTCCATTGACACCGCATTCACAGCTTGCGCCGCCGTCACACCGTGTTCCCGTTCCCGCGGGTGGTCTTTTCCCCGCCGGTGCCTCGGCCCCGGCCCCTTCCCTGCCGGTGCCTCGGCCCCGGTCCCTTCCCTGCGGGTGACGTACCCCGGTCCCTACTCCTCACCCGCGAGCTTGAGGGTGCGCAGCTTGTGTCCGGCGAACCAGGTGGTGCCGACGGTGACCACCGCGAGCAGCACGATCGCCGTCGGCAGACCGACGTCGGAGCTGACGATGCCGCCGTGGCCCAGCTTCTGCGCGACCGCGAGCGACCACTGCTGGACGCTGAGGGTCCTGGCGCCCGGCACCACATTGCCGATGACGGACTCCCAGACCAGGGCGTAGACCAGGCCGACGATCACCGCGTGCCGGGTGAGGACGCCCAGCATCAGGAAGATCGCCGCGTAGGCGACGGACGCGACGGCGGCGGCGACCCCGAAGGCGACCGCGACGTTCTGCCCGTTGCCGTTGAGGATGAATCCGGCGAGCAGGGTGGGGATGGCGGAGAAGGCGGCGACGACGCCTATCGCCACGATGAGCTTGGTGGACACGATCGTGGACCGTCTGATCGGCTTGGCCAGCAGGTAGACGATCGCGCCGTCGTCGATCTCCGGACCGATGGCGCCGGTGCCGGCGATGACGCCGACCAGCGGGACCATCGCGCTGAGCGCGAAGCCCTGGAGGATGTCGTTGGCGGTGGAGTCGTCCGCGCCGGTCAGCGCGCGGACCGCGACGGAGATGATCAGCAGCAGCATCGGCAGCGCGAAGAGCAGCAGGGCGCGGCGGCGGCCGAGCAGCGCGCGGTAGGTGAGCCGGGCCACGGTGGGGTGGAACACGGCGGGCCCTGAGCGGGCGGGGGCCGCGGCCCTGCCGCTCGGCGGCGCGGGGGTCTGTGTGGCGGACATCTGTGTCGGCTCCTTATGCCGTGACCAGGTAGGAGAAGACGCTCTCCAGGGACTCGTCGGACGGCGAGACGGTGAAGAGCCGGATGCCGTGGTCGCGGGCGATCCGGGGCAGGAATTCGGTGAATCCGGCGAAGTCGATGGCCTGGACGCGCAGCGCCTTCTCCGACCAGTCCAGCTCGATCGCGGCGGTGGACGCGTGCGCGATCAGCACGGACGCGAGCAGCCGGTCGTCGCTCGACCGTACGAGATAGCGGTGCGGGCGGTCGGTCATCAGGCGGCGGATCTTGCGGAAGTCGCCGGAGGCCGCGTGGCGCCCCGCCACCACGACCTCGATGTGGTGGGCGAGCTGCTCGACCTCCTCCAGGATGTGCGAGGAGAACAGGACGGTCCTGCCCTCGGCGCCCATCCGCCGCAGCAGCTCCATCAGGTGCAGCCGCTGCCGGGGGTCCATGCCGTTGAACGGCTCGTCGAGCAGCAGCACCGACGGGTCGTGGACCAGCGCGGACGCCATCTTGGCGCGCTGCCGCATGCCCTTGCTGTACGTGTCGATCTGCCGGTCCTGGGCGTACTCCATCTCGACCGTGGCCAGCGCCCGCCGGGCGGCGGCGTCCGGGTCGGGCAGGCCGTGCAGCTCCGCGTTGGCGACCACGAACTCGCGGGCGGTGAGGAAGTCGTACATCGCCTCGCGCTCGGGCACGATGCCGATCTCGCGGTACGACTGCTCATTGCGCCAGATGGGCGTCCCGTCGAGGGTGACGGCGCCGGTGGAAGGGGCCAGGAAGCCCGCCATCATGTTGATGAGGGTGGATTTTCCGGCGCCGTTGGGGCCGAGCAGGCCGGTGACACCGGGGCCGATCGTCATGGTGATGTCGTTGACCGCCACCACGTTGCCGAACCAGCGCGAGACGTTGTCGATGCTGATCGTCGTCACGAGAGACCGACCTTCTGGTAGCGGCGCATCAGGAGGCCGAAGCTGCCGGTGATGATGGTGAGGACGGCCAGGAGGTAGACGATGCCGGCCAGCGCGTCCGGCGGTCCCGAGGCGTGCGGGAAGGCCGAGCTCGCGCCGAGGAACCAGGTCTGGAAGCCGTCGATCAGCGTGATCGGCGAGAAGAGGCCGAGCCAGCCGATCACCTCGTAGTTCTCCTGCACGGAGGCGACGCCCTGGACGCTGGAGACCGCGCCGTAGGTGATGACGAACACCGCGATGATCGCGGCGACGCCGAAGCCGCGGCGCGGGGTGATGGCGGCGATGACGAGCGCGATGCCCGCGAAGAGCAGCGACAGCAGGAGTACGGACACCAGACCCTTCGCGAACCCGGCGGTCTGGGTGCCGAAGCTGAGCTTCGCCAGCAGCGCGCCGACGTAGAGGATGAGCAGGGGCAGCGCGGTCAGCAGGAACAGCGCCGTGGCGAGCGCCGCGTATTTGGCGGCCACGTAGTCGACGCGCTCGATGGGCCGCGAGAAGTACAGCGGCGTGGTCTTGAACCGCAGGTCGCGGGAGACCGACTGCGGGGCCTGCGAGGCGACGAAGAGGGTGATGACCGCCTGGAGGATCACCGCGTAGCGGGTGTAGTCGACCGGCAGCTTCGTCATGTTGGTGAAGATCGCGACCGCCACCATGATCAGCGCGGGCGCGCACATCGCGGCGAGCAGGATCATCGGCAGCACCTTGGACTTCGCGCTGCGGCCGAGGCCGTACGCGCCGCGCAGGCTCTGGCTGAAGAGGGAGCGCCGGGCGTAGGCGCGGCCGAGGCGCGGGCCGGTGTACTTGCGGTAACCGATGTTGTGGATGACGTCGGGGGCGGTGCCGGTGCCCGGGGGGCCGGGGTTCGGCGTGCCGGGCGTCACCGTGTCAGGCTGCGTCACGGCCTTCTCCTTCCTTGGTCAGGGTCGCGGTGTCCGGGGTGTTCGGGGTGCTCTTGCCGGGCGAAGTGCTCTTGCCGGGCGGGGTGCTCTTGTCGTGCGAAGTGCTCTTGTCGGGCCGGGTGCCGGGGTCGTGCGGGGGGTCGGGGTCCGGGCGGTCGGGGTCGTCCGGGTCGTCGTACGTCAGGTCCTCGTCGTCCGTGAACAGCTCGGCGATGCGGTGGCGGCGCTGCTCCATGCGCACCAGGCCGACCCCGAGAGCGGCGACGGCGTCGCGGACGGTGTCGTACGTCGCGTCGTCCGCTATGTCGACGTGCAGCAGGTGGCCCTTGGTCTGGGCGGTGAGCCCGGCGCCGGTCAGCGCGGCCAGCAGCTCCTTCTCACGGTCGGTGACCTCGACCGCGAGCGACGCCGTGGCCTGCGTGAAGTCGCTGGTGGAGGAGGCGCGCAGCAGTGTGCCGCCGTCGATGACGACGATGTGGTCGCTGGTGCGCTCCAGCTCGCCGAGCAGGTGCGAGGTGACCAGCACCGAGATGCCGAAGTCGGTGTGCACGCGGCGGATCAGGCCCAGCATCTCGTCGCGGCCCGCCGGGTCGAGGCCGTTGGTCGGCTCGTCGAGCAGGACGAGCTGCGGGTCGTGGACCAGCGCCTGCGCGAGCTTGACGCGCTGCTTCATGCCCGTCGAGTAGCCGCCCATCGGGCGGTACCGCTCCTCGTAGAGGCCGACGTGGCGCAGCGTGTCGGCGGTCCGCTCGCGCGCGGCGGTCGGCGGCAGCCCCGACATCCGGGCCATGTGGACGACGAATTCGGTCGCCGAGACGTCGGGCGGCAGGCAGTCGTGCTCGGGCATGTAGCCGACGAGGCCGCGGATCTCGGCGCCGTTGGTGGCCACGTCGAGTCCGAGCACGGCGGCACGACCCTCGGTCGCCGGGGACAGTCCCAGCAGGATCTTGATCAGGGTCGATTTCCCGGCGCCGTTGGCACCCACCAGCCCGGTCACACCGGGGGTGATGTCGACGGTCAGCCGGTCAAGAGCGGTCACCCTCGGGTACCGCTTGCTCAGGCTTTCGGTAGCGATCACAGTCACGTGTCCGACCGTAGTGGCGGGCGCCACGCTCCCGCGTCCGTCCCGAGGATCGGATCCGCCGCGATCGGGGTACTCCTGCGGGCTGACCACCCGTAGGGGTCGGGGGGTTTCGGGGAGTTATCCACAGGGGGTCGCGGGGCTCTTGACCCTGCCACGAGCCGATGTCACATTGATTGCTGTCAGCTTTCGAATGTCGGCGCGGGGTCTGGGGTGAGCGGCCATGGGCGAGGGGTGGGACGGCGGGCGCGACGGGTGTGACGCGCGCGGTCGACGCGACGGGGTCGGTGGACACGACGGGCTCGACGGGCTCGGTGGACACGATCGGCTCACCGAACTCGACGGGCGCGGTGAGGTCGACCGGCGCGACGGGTTCCGTGAGGTCGACGGGCTCGACGGGTTCCGTGAGGTGCAGCGGCTGGCGTACGCGTGCGCGGAGGCGGTCGCGGCGGAGCTGCGGCCGGGGATGACCGAGCGGGACGCGGCGCACGCGATGCGGGTGTGGGCGCGGGAGCGCGGGGTCCGCGACTGGTTCCATCTGCCCTTCGCCTGGTTCGGCGACCGTACGGCCTTCACCGGCTTCAAGGTGCCGCTCCAGTTCTTCCCGACCGGGCGGCGGCTCGAACCCGGCATGCCGTTCATCCTCGACCTGGCCCCTGTATACGCGGGCTGTACCGCCGACGTCGGCTACTCCGGTTCGCTCGGCCCCAATCCGGTGCAGGAACGGCTGATGGCGGATCTGCGCGAGCACCGCGAGCTGATCCTGCGCGGGGTGCGCGAGCGGCGCCCGCTGCGCACCGTCTACCAGGACGTCGACCGGCTGATGGTCAGGCAGGGGTACGCCAACCGGCATCGCGCGTATCCCTTCGGCGTGATCGCCCACAAGGTCGACCGGGTGCGCGAGCGCCGCTGGTCGCCGCGGATCGCCGGATTCGGCACGCGGAGCCTGAAGGGCCTGGCCTCCGACGCGCTGCACGGACACCGCGAGGGCTGGTCACCGCTGTGGAGTCCGCACCGCATGTCCGACCACCCCCCATACCCCGGTCTGTGGGCGGTGGAGCCACATGTGGGATTCCGCGGCACCGGCGCGAAGTTCGAGGAGATCCTCGTGGTCACGGAGACCGGCGCCTACTGGCTGGACGACGACCTCCCGCACGTCAGGCGCTGGCGGGAGACGGACGCGGACACGAGGACGGGATCGATGTCGAGGTCACGGATGGGGACGGGCACGGAATCGAGTTCGGGGACGGGGACGGGGGTGGCGGCATGACGCGGGACCAGTGGGAAGAGCGGGACGACCGGGACGAGGGCGCGGGTCCGGGCGAGGGCGGCGAGAGCCCGGGCGAAGCGGTACGGGACGGGGAGGTGCGGGACGGGGCGGCCGACGCGGCGGCGCGGGAGCGGTTCGTGACCGGGGGCGGCGGCGTACGGCTGTGCGTCGCCGAGTACGGGGACGCGGCGCTGCCGACGGTGGTGCTGGTGCATGGCTACCCGGACAGCAAAGAGGTGTGGTCGGAGGTGGCCGGGCTGCTCGCCGACCGCTTCCACGTGGTGCTCTACGACGTGCGCGGGCACGGCAGGTCGAGCGCCCCGGCGCGGCTCAAGGGCGGCTTCACGCTGGAGAAGCTCACCGAGGACTTCCTGGCGGTGGCGGACGCGGTCAGCCCGGACCGCCCGGTGCACCTGGTCGGGCACGACTGGGGTTCGGTGCAGGGCTGGGAATTCGTCACGGTCGGCGGGACCGAGGGCCGGATCTCCTCCTTCACCTCGATCTCGGGCCCGTCGCTCGACCACTTCGGCCACTGGATCAAGCGCCGGGTGCGCCGCCCCACCCCGCGCCGGGTCGCCCAAGTGCTCGGCCAGGGGGCCAAGTCCTGGTACGTGTACGCGCTGCACACCCCGGTGCTGCCGGAGCTGGCCTGGCGCGGAGCGCTCGGCAAGCAGTGGCCCAAGCTGCTCTCCCGCGCCGAGAAGCTGCCGTCCGACGGCTACCCGACCGCCTCGCTCCCCGAGGACGCGGCGCACGGCGCCTGGCTGTACCGGGACAACGTCCGCCGCAGGCTGGGCAGTCCGCGCACCGACGCGTACGCCCACGTCCCCGTGCAGCTCATCACGCCGACCGGCGACGCCTTCTTGTCGCAGCGGCTCTACGACGACCTGGAGCAGTGGGTGCCCCGGCTGACCCGGCGCACCGTGGCCGCCAAGCACTGGGTGCCGCGCTCCCGGCCCGAGCAACTGTCGCGCTGGATCGGCGAGTTCGTCACGGCGCACGAGTACGGCGGCCCCGCCGTCCCGGCCGCGACCTCGACCGTCACCGGGGCGGGCGGGACGGTGCTCGGGAAGGCGGAGACCGGCGCCAAGGAGCGGTTCGGCGGCCAACTGGTGCTGGTCACCGGCGCGGCCAGCGGCATCGGCCGGGCCACCGCCTTCGCCTTCGCGGAGGCGGGTGCCCGGATCGTCGCGGTGGACCGGGACGCGGAAGGCGCCGCCAGAACCGCCGAGTTGGCCCGGCTGATCGGCGCGCCCGACGCGTGGCCAGAGACCGTCGACGTGTCGGACGCCGAGGCGATGGAGGAACTGGCCGAGCGCACGGCCGGCCTCCACGGCGTCCCCGACGTGGTGGTGAACAACGCGGGGATCGGTCTGGCGGGCGCCTTCCTCGACACCACCCCCGAGGACTGGAAGCAGGTGCTCGACGTCAATCTGTGGGGCGTCATCCACGGCTGCCGCCTATTCGGCCGGCAGATGGTGGAGCGCGGCCAGGGCGGTCACATCGTCAACACCGCGTCGGCCGCCGCCTTCCAGCCGTCCCGCTCCCTGCCCGCGTACAGCACGTCGAAGGCGGCGGTGCTGATGCTCAGCGAGTGCCTGCGGGCTGAGTTGGCGCCGCACGGCATCGGGGTGAGCGCGATCTGCCCGGGGCTGGTCAACACGCCCATCACCCGCAGCGCGCGGTTCGCGGGGGTCGGCGAGGAGGAGCAGGAGCGGCGCAGGGCGCGGTCCGCCCGGCTCTACGGGCTGCGCAACTACCCGCCGGAGAAGGTCGCCCGCGCGATCGTCCGGGCGGTGGAGCGCAACTCCGCGGTCGTCCCGGTCACGCCGGAGGCCCGCGGGGCGCGGCTGCTGTCCCGGCTCTCCCCCAAGACGCTGCGGGCGCTGGCCCGCGTGGACCCGCCGCTGTAGGCCCGCCGCCGGCTCACCACCGGCACCCTGCTGGCAGCACCGATCCCCACGCCGACACCGCCGATCTTCTCCGAAGGAGGACGCACCGCCATGAGTTACGCGATCAAGCCGCGCCGGGTCACGTTCGACTGGAAGCAGACCCCTCTGCACTGGATTCCGGGCGAGCCGACCGCGACGCACGTCATCAATGTGCTGCATCTGCTGCTGCCCGCGGGGGAGCGGTGGTTCGTGAAGGTGTTCAAGGAGGCGCTCCCCTACGTCAGCGACGAGCAACTACTCAAGGACGTCAAGGGGTTCATGGGCCAGGAGGCCACCCACAGCGTGCAGCACGCGTATGTACTGGAGCACCTGGCCGAGCAGAATCTCGACACCAGCGGCTACACCAAGCACGTGGAGTGGATGTTCGACGTGCTGCTCGGCGAGAAGCCGCCGTGGGGCGCGCCGGTCACCCGGCGCGAGTGGCTGCGGTTCCGGCTGTCGCTGATCGCGGCGATCGAGCACTTCACCGCCGTCCTCGGCGACTGGATCCTGGACGCCGACGCGCTGGACGAGGTGGACACCGACGAGGTGATGCTGGACCTGTTGCGCTGGCACGGCGCGGAGGAGGTCGAGCACCGGGCGGTCGCGTTCGACATGTACCAGCACGTCGGCGGGGGCGGCGCGGGGCGGTATCTGCGGCGCGCGGAGGGCATGGCGTTCGCGTGGCCGACGCTGTTCTATCTGTGGGTGGTCGGGGCCCGCTACCTGATGCGGCACGACCCGGGGCTGGTCAAGGGCAAGTACCGGTTCAGGAACCACCGCGCCGCCGCCCGCCGCGGCCTGCTGCCGTCCTGGGCCGCGCTCAACGGGGCGATGCCCAGGTACCTGCGCCGGTCGTACCATCCGTCACAGGAGGGGTCGCTGAGCAAGGCCGTCGAGTATCTGGCCATGTCCCCCGCGGCCAGGGCCAGCGAAAGACCGGCGGGCCGCACCGCGGCCTCCTGACCACCGAGGAGTACGGAGGAGTGTGGGCGTGACCACCGCCGCCGAGCAGCGCGCGTACCGGATCGAGGACCTGTCCCATCTGAGCGGGACGACGGTCCGTACGATCCGCGCCTACACCGACCGCGGGCTGCTCCCGAAGCCGGAGCGCCGCGGCCGGGCCAATGTGTACGACGACACGCATCTGGCCCGGCTGCGGCAGATCGCCGATCTCCTGGAGCGCGGCTACACGCTGGCCAGCATCAAGGAGCTGCTGGCGGCGTGGGACGCGGGCACCGGCCTCGGCGGAGTGCTCGGCCTGGTCGGGGAGGTGGACCGGCCGTGGTCGGACGAGACGCCCGCGCGTATCAGCCTGGCCGAGCTGATCGAGGCGTTCGGCGGGACGGCGGATCTGACGGCCGTCGAGGAGGGCCTGCAACTGGGCATCCTGGAGCCGGTGCCGGGCAGCGACGAGGAATTCCTCGTACCGAGCCCCCAGGAGCTGGCGGTCGCCGCGGAGCTGCACGCCGCCGGTGTGCCGCTGCCCGCGATCACCGGCCACCTGCGGGAGCTGCGGGTCCAGGTCGAGCACATCTCGGAGCGGTTCCTGGAGTTCACCACGGAGTACGTCTTCGAGCGGTTCCTGCGCCACCCGCCGACCGACGAGGAAGCCGAGGAGGCGGCGGCCCTGGTCCGGCGGCTGCGCCCGCTGGCCCAGCAGACCGTGGACGCGGAGCTGGCACGCGCCATGCGGATGCTCGCCACCGAGCACGTACGCCGTCACCTCGGCGACGCCGTGCTCCCCGCGCCGCCGCCGCGCCCGGCCGCCGAGCCGCCCTCGCACGTCCCGGTGCCCCTCCCGGCGGCCACGGTCGCCGCGGTCCGGGAGCTGGTCGGGCCCGACCACGTACCGGAGTTCGTGACGGCCGCCGCCGACCGGGAGATCGCGGCCCGCCGCATGGACGCCCTGACCGACCGGCGCCCCGACGACCCGGCGCGCTGACGACCTTGCACACTGACCACCCGGCGCGCGGATCAGGCCAGTTGGGCGGGGGCCTCCAGGGCGATCCGCTCGAAGGCGGCGGGGTCGGTGTCGAAGTCGCTGTCGGGGATGGGCCAGTGGATGACCATCTCGTCGATTCCGGCCTCCGCGTGGCGGCCGGCGAAGTCCACGAAGGCGTCCACCGACTCCAGCGGGCGCCCCTGGTCAGGGGTGAAGCCGATCAGCATCACCTTCGGCACCTTCAGCACGTCCCGCCCGGCCTGCGCGCACGCCGCGCCCAGCCGTTCCACCTGCCCGCGTACCGCCGCCAGCGACTCCTCCGGCGTCCCCGTCTCGTACAGCGCCGGGTCCCCCGTCGTCACCCACGCCTGCCCGTACCGCGCGGCCAGCCGCATCCCCCGCGGTCCCGTCGCCGCCACCGCGAACGGAATCCTCGGCCGCTGCACACACCCCGGAATCGTCCGCGCCTCGTGCGCCGAGTAGAACTCCCCCTCGTACGACACCTGGCCGTTCGTCAACAGCCGGTCCAGCAGCCGTACGAACTCCCCGAACCGGTCCGCCCGCTCCCGCGGCGACCACGGCTCCTGCCCCAGCGCCGTCGCGTCGAACCCGCTCCCCCCGGCACCGATCCCCAGCGTCACCCGCCCCTCGCTCACGTCGTCGAGCGTCATCAAGTCCTTGGCGAGCGTGACCGGGTGCCGGAAATTCGGCGACGTCACCAGGGTGCCCAGGCGCATCCGGCCGGTGACCGCGGCGGCGGCGGTCAGCGTCGGCACCGCGCCGTACCACGGCTTGTCCCGGAAGCTCCGCCAGGAAAGATGGTCATACGTATAGGCGGTCCCGAACCCCAGGTCCTCGGCCCGCCGCCACACCTCCCGCCCCTCGGCGGCCCAGCGGTAGATCGGCAGAATCACAACACTCAGACGCATGGGCCCGACGATACGCGGGGCGCCGGGCGCCGTCCGTAGTGGCGGAACGGGCGCGTCAGGAGGGGCGGGGGCGGAGGGGTTTGTACCAGAGGGTGGACGGACTCTTGGTGCGGGGACGGGTCTGCTGTACAAATATGACCCATGAATCACGATCTTTTGGTGCGACGCCTGGTCATCGACCTGTGCCGACGCCCGGTTTCGTGTTGTCGCTGATCACGCGTCTCTGACGCCGCCCGCCGTTCGGTCCTCGACCCGGCGCGGCCCCTTTCCCGAACTTCGTTGAGCCCACCCCGTCGTGGGGCGTTCGGCTCTGCCCTTTTCCCCTTCTGCTCTCGCTCGGGGACAGTCGCCGCTGTCGCTTGACGTCGACCGCGCCTGCCCTGGCACCCCCATGGAGGCAGTCCGTTGTCCGCCACCTCACGCCTGCCAGAAGCCGGTCCCGCCGCGATATCCGACGAGCCGACCGATCCGGCCGAGCCGCCGGGGCGCGGCCGTCCTCGCGCGAAGGGCGTCTGGGCGCGCGTACGCCGTCTCGCGCTGCCGCTCGGCTCGCTCCTGCTCTTCCTCGTGCTGTGGCAACTGCTGGCGGCGAGCGGGAAGTGGAGCGAGACGCTGGTGCCGCCCCCGGCCAAGGTGTGGGACGCGTTCATCGACGTGTCCACGACGCACGACGGGGTGCGGGGCTACAACGGCACCACTCTCGTCGACCACTTGGCCATCAGCCTGCGCCGCATTGCGATCGGCGGCGGTATCGGCATCGCCCTCGGAGTGCTGTTCGGCCTGCTCATGGGCACGGTCGGCTGGGTGCGCTCGCTGTTCGAACCCTGGATCACCTTCCTGCGGACGCTGCCGCCGCTGGCGTACTTCTCCCTGCTGATCATCTGGCTGGGCATCAACGAGGAACCGAAGATCACCCTGCTGGCCATCGCCGCCTTCCCGCCCGTGGCGGTGTCGACCACCGCGGCCGTCGCCGCCGCGCCGCGCGGCCTTGTCGAAGCGGCCCACGCGCTCGGCGGGTCGCGGTGGGACGTCATGCGGGACGTCATCGCCCCGTCGGCGCTGCCGGAGATCCTCACCGGCGTCCGGCTGGCGGTCGGGGTCACGTACTCCTCCCTCGTCGCCGCCGAGCTGGTCAACGGGCTGCCCGGCATCGGCGGCATGGTCAAGGACGCCGCCAACTACAACAACACGCCGGTGGTGCTCGTCGGCATCTTCACCATCGGCGTCTCGGGACTCGTCATCGACGGTCTGCTGCTGTGGCTGGAGCGCAGCGTCGTGCCGTGGCGCGGCCGTTCCTAGTTCCCGGCCGACCGCCCGCCCCCCGTCCGTGGCCCGGTCCCTCGCGGCCCGCAGCGAGCAGCCCGCGACTCCGGGCCCCCGTAACCCGCAACCCGCAACCCGCAACCCGCAACCCGCAACCCGCAACCGGTACCCCGTACGCCCTTCGCCCCGCCCGTCCCCTCCTCGCACAGAAACGGCTCCCCATGTCTGCCTGGAAGCACCGAGTTCCCGTCGGCACCGCCGCCCAAGGACCCTCGCGCCGCCTGCTGCTCGGCGGTGCGCTGGCCGCCGCGGCCTCCGTCGCCCTCACCGCCTGCGGCTCGGACGGCGGCAGCTCGTCCGGCGGTTCCAAGCGGCTGCGCATCGGCTACTTCGCCTTCCCCAGCGGCGACTTGCTCGTGAAGAACCACAAGCTGCTGGAGAAGGCGCTGCCGGACTACAAGATCACCTGGATCAAGTTCGACTCGGGCGCCAGCGTCAACCAGGCGTTCCTGGGCAAGTCCCTCGACATCGGCGCCCTCGGCTCCAGCCCCTTCGCGCGCGGGATCTCCGGCTCCTCGCCGATCCCGTACAAGGCCGCGTTCATCCTCGATGTCGCGGGCGAGAACGAGGCGTTGGTGGCCCGCAAGAGCACCGGCATATCCGATGTGGCCGGTCTCAAGGGGAAGACGGTCGCGACGCCGTTCGCCTCCACCTCGCACTACAGCCTGCTGGCGGCGCTGGACGCGGCGGGCCTCAAGGCGTCGGACGTCAAGCTCGTCGACCTCCAGCCGCAGGCGATCCTCGCCGCGTGGCAGCGGGGGGACATCGACGCCGCGTATGTGTGGCTGCCGACCCTGGACGAACTGCGCAAGACCGGAACGCAGTTGATCAGCAGCAAGGAGATCAGCGCGGGCGGCAAGCCGACGCTGGACCTGGCCGTGGTCTCGGACGCGCTGATCGCCAAGGACCCGCACGCGATCGACGTGTGGCGCAAGGCGCAGGCGCAGGCGCTCGGGCTGCTCAAGTCCGACCCCGAGGGCACGGTCAAGGCCGTCTCCGCCGAGCTGAACATCAGCGCGGACGACGCCAGGAAGCAGCTCGCGCAGGGCGTGTTCCTCACCCCCGACGAGGTCGCCTCCGCCGCGTGGCTGGGTACGGAGGGGCAGCCGGGCAAGCTCGCGACGTATCTCACCGGCACCGCCCGGTTCCTGGCCGACCAGAAGCAGATCGACGCCGCGCCGTCCGAGGACGTCGTCGGCAAGGCGCTGTATCTGAAGGGGCTGCCCGATGTCCTCAAGTGAGACGGCGAGCGGGACCGTTGGCCGGACGGCCGACAAGACCACCGGGCCCGAGGCTGCCGCGGCTGCCGACACCACCCGCTCCGACACCAACCGTGCCGACACCACCCGCTCCGACACCAACCGTGCCGACGCCACACCCGCCGCCGGGGTCATCGCGCTCGACCGCGTCACCCACCGGTACGGCAAGGGCGAGGAGGCGGTCACCGCCGTGGGACCGGTCGATCTGACCGTGCCCGCGGGCGAGTTCCTGGTGCTCGTCGGCGCGTCCGGCTGCGGCAAGAGCACGCTGCTGCGGCTGATCGCCGGATTCGAGCGGCCCGCCCACGGCTCGGTACGGGTGTCGGGCGTCGAGCCGCTGCCCGGCAAGGCGGCCGGCGTGGTGTTCCAGCAGCCCCGGCTCTTCCCGTGGCGCACGGTGAAGGGCAACATCGACCTGGCCCTGCGCTACGCCGGGGTCGACCGGGACCAGTGGCCCCGGCGCCGTGCGGAACTGCTCGCGCGCGTCGGCCTGGAGGGCACCGAGAAGCGGCGGATCTGGGAGATCTCCGGCGGCCAGCAGCAGCGCGTCGCCATCGCCCGCGCCCTGGCCGCCGACCACCCGCTGTTCCTGTTGGACGAGCCGTTCGCGGCGCTCGACGCGCTGACCCGCGAACGGCTCCAGGAGGACGTACGCCTGGTGACCGCGCAGACCGGGCGGACCACCGTCTTCGTCACGCACTCGGCGGACGAGGCGGTCTTCCTCGGCACCCGCATCGTGGTGCTGACCAAGGGGCCGGGCACCGTGGCCCTCGACCTGCCGATCCCGCTGCCGCGCGGCGACATCGACGCCGACGCGCTGCGCGACAGCGAGGAATTCGCCGAGCTGCGCGCCCGGGTCGCGCACACCGTGAAGGCCGCGGCGGCCTGATCCCTGGTCCCCGGTCCTCACGACCTCTCCGTCCACGACACCCGCGCTCCGTATCGACGACATCCGCGACATCCGCGACACCCGCGACACCCACACCATCCGCGACAGAGGAGGAACCACAGGTGAGCATCACCAGCGAGCAGCCCGCCGTAACCGACGCCGACCGTCCGACGACGTCGTCAAGGCCGTCCCCGTCGTCAACGCCGTCCCCGTCGCCGAGGGCGACCGCGTCGTCAACGGCGTCCCGTCTGCCGATCACCCCGCTCGGCCCGCGCTTCGGCGCGGAGATCCACGGCATCGACCTCGGCCGGCTGGACGACGACCAGGTCACCGCGATCAGGGCGGCCCTCGTGGAGCACAAGGTGCTCTTCGTCCGGGGCCAGGACATCGACGACGCGGCGCAGATCGAGTTCGGCCGCCGCCTGGGCGAGGTCACCACCGGGCACCCGATCCACGACTCCGGCGACGTGGCCCCCGAGGTGTACGCCGTCGACAGCCAGGACAACGGCTTCGCGGACGTCTGGCACACGGACGTGACGTTCGTACGGCGCCCGCCGGCGATCTCCGTACTGCGCGCGGTGCTGCTGCCGCCCAACGGCGGCGACACGACATGGGCCGACAGCCAGCTCGCCTACGAGTCGCTGTCGCCGGGGCTGCGGGCGTGGGCCGACTCGCTGACGGCGGTGCACGACGGCACCCGCGAGTTCGGGTACTACCTGGCCCAGCGCAGGAAGGGCCGCGGGAACGTGTGGGAGGGAGAGGAGTACACCGAGCTGAAGCCGGTGGAGCACCCCGTGGTGCGGGTGCACCCCGAGAGCGGGCGCAAGGGGCTCTTCGTCAACCCGGGCTTCACCTCGCACGTCCTCGGGGTGTCGGACCACGAGAGCCGGGGGCTGCTCGACATCCTCTACGCCCACCTCACCAAGCCCGAGCACCTCGTACGCCACCGGTGGAGCGCCGGTGACGTGGCCCTGTGGGACAACCGCAGCACCGCGCACTACGCCAACCGCGACTACGGCGACCAGCACCGCGTCATGCACCGCATCACGTTGAGCGGGGACACGCCGGTCGGCCCCGTGGGAGGAGCAGGAGCAGGAACCGGAGCCGGAGCCGTGGGCTGACGGGCGGCACCGGGAAGTCCGCTCCGGCCCGCGCCGCCCGCGCCAAACCCGCCCCGCCCCCCCGCCCCCCCGCCCCCGGGCCCCGGACCCCGGGGGCGGGGCTGATCGCGCCGCTCACCCTTGCTTATCATCAGGTGTAGACATCACATGTAGACATCGGCTGTAGGCATCGGTCCGCCCCTGTCGGGCGAACGCATCACACGGTGCCTCAGGGCCCGGGCGCGAGGAGCACGATGGAGTCGGCACGGTCGCGGGCACTGGTGCCCTGTCTGGCGTTCATATGCCTGGTCACCGCCGTGATCGGCAGCCTCGGGGCACCGCTCATCCCGTCCATCGCCTCGATGGACCACGTGTCCGTGACCGACGCGCAGTGGTCGCTGACGATCACCCAGCTGGTGGCGGCGGTGGCCACGCCCGTGATGGGGCGGCTCGGTGACGGGCCGCACCGCAGGACCGTCGTCGTCGGCACCCTCGCGCTGGTCGTCGTCGGCTGCGTGCTGGCGGCGCTCCCCCTGGGCTTCGCCGCGCTGCTCGTCGGCCGCGCCCTCCAGGGCATCGGTCTCGGGCTCACGCCGCTGACCATCGCCGTGGCCAGGGACGTACTGCCCGCCGCCCGCGCCGTTCCGGTGATCGCCCTGCTGTCGATCACGGCCGTGACGGGGGTGGGCCTGGGCTATCCGCTCACCGGTCTGATCGCGCAGGGCGGCGGCGTCCGCGCGGCGTACTGGTTCGGCGTGGCCGTCAGCGTGCTCGGCCTGGCCGCCGCCGCGTGGGTCGTCCCGGCCGCGCGGCATCGCGCCCGCGTCCGGCTGGACGGGGTCGGCGCGGTGCTGCTGGCCGTGGCCACCGCGTCGCTGCTGGTCGCGATCAGCGAGGGCGAGAGCTGGGGCTGGGCCTCGGCGCGCGTGGACGGCATGATCGCCGCGTCCGTCCTGCTCTTCGCGGGCTGGGTGTGGTGGGAGCTGCGTACGGATCATCCGCTGGTCACACTGCGGCTCGTACGTGACCGGGCGGTGCTGACCGCGAGCGTCGCGGCGGTGCTCGCGGGCGTCGGCATGTACCTGCTGCTGTCCACCGTCACCAGGCTGGTGCAGACGCCCGCCACCACGGGGTACGGGCTGGGCCGGACGGTGGTCGTGGCCGGTCTCGCCCTGACGCCGTTCTCCCTGGGCAGCTTCCTGGCCAACCGGCTCACCCCGGTGCTGGTCCGCCGGATCTCGCCCCAGCGGGTCCTGCCGATGAGCTGCCTGGTGCTGCTCGCCGCGATGGCCCTGTTCACCGCATGGCGCGGGAACATGGCGCAGATCATGGCGGTCATGTTCGTCGCGGGCCTCGGCGTCGGGGTCATCTTCGCGGTCGTGCCGGGCTTCCTCGTCCGCGCGGTGCCCGCGCACGAGACGGGCAGCGCCATGAGCTTCAACCAGGTGCTGCGCTACATCGGTTACGCGGTCGGCAGCGCGCTGAGCGCGGCCATGCTCGAAGCGCACACCGCGGAAGGCGCGGCGTTCCCCACGTCCGGTGGGTACAGTGCGGTGGGGCTGCTGAGCTGCGGCGTCTGGCTCGCCGCCGCCGTGGTGGCGGTGGCCGTGCCGTGGCGCCGACGCGGTTCGTCGGCACGGCCCGGTCCGTCGGCACGGCCTGCGGCGTCGGCACGGCCCGCGGCGGCGGCCCAGGCGCGCCCCCGGGTGCGGGCGCGGCCCGGCGAACACGACGACCTCCACGAACTGGACGGAACGGCCGCGGAATGAGTGGAACGACACCGGCCGACGAACGGCCCGCCGGGGCGGCCCAGCACCGGCGCGACGCGGCGGGCAGCCGCGAACGCCTGCTGAAGGCCGCGGGCGAGCTGTTCGCAGAGCACGGGTACGACCGCACCACCGCGCGGGCCATCGGGAGCCGCGCCGGAGTCGATCCGGCGATGATCGCCCGCTACTTCGGCGGCAAGGCCCAGCTCTACATCGCCACGCTGCGCACCAACGACGGCCCGGACGACATCGTCGACCTCCTCGACCCCGACCGTCTGGCGACCATCCTCGACCGCACCCGGCGCCACGGCCCCAACCCCGTCTACCAGGTCGCCGTCCGCCCCCACGAGGACCCGGCCGGTCAGCAGGCCACCCGCGCGGAGCTGCACCGCCGTGTCGTGGACCCCCTCCACCGGCGCCTGCTCGCCGAGGGCACCCCCGACCCCGCCCTGCGCGCCGAACTCATCGCCGCCGCCTTCATCGGCGTCGTCCTGGCCCGCGGCTCCGGCGCCTTCACCCGCCTCCCCGCCCTCCCCGACGCCGAGCTCCGCACCCTCCTCCTCCAGATGCTGACCCCCCAAGGCCCGAGCCCGGACCCCGACTCCGGCCCGGACCCGGCCCCGGACCCCGACTCCGCCCGCTAGGGGAGGGCCGGGAGGGCGAAGAGGCGGGCGGCGTTGTCGTGGCAGACGGCGCGGAGCCAGGCGGCGCCGAGGCCGGTGGATTCCAGGGCGTGGAGGGCGTGGGCGTAGGGATAGGGGATGTTGGGGAAGTCCGTGCCGAGCAGGACGCGGTCGGCGAGGGCGGACAGGCGGGGCAGGGCCGCGGGCGGGAAGGGGGCGGCGGACTCGCTGAAGTCGGTGAAGGCCATGGTGGTGTCGAGCAGGACCCGCTCGTGCCGTTCGGCGAGGCCGAGGAAGTCCTCGTACTCCGGCATTCCCAGGTGGGCGACGACGAGCCGCAGCCGCGGATGCCTGGCGAGCAGGGCGGCGACGGGGGCGGGGCCGGTGAAGGGGCCGGGGACCGGGCCGGAGCCGCAGTGGGTGACGACGGGAACGCCGGTGTCGGCGAGCAGGCCCCAGACGTCGTCGAGCAGCGGGTCGTTGGGGTCGTAGCCGCCGACCTGGAGGTGGCACTTGAAGACGCGCGCGCCCTGGGCGAGGGCGCGGCGTACGTCGTCGGGGGCGCCGGGCTCGGCGAAGAACGTCGCGGTGTGCAGGCAGTCCGGGGTGCGGGCGGCGAAGTCGGCGGCCCAGTCGTTCAGCCAGCGCGCCATGCCGGGCTTGTGCGGATAGAGCATCGAGGTGAAGGCCCGTACGCCGAAGCCGCGCAGGGTCTCGACACGCCGCCGCTCCTCCTCGCGGTACGCGATCGGCCAGGCGCGGCCGACGAGCGGACCGGCCGCGTCGAAGTACGCCCACACCTTGGCCATGACGCGCTCGGGCATGAAGTGGGTGTGCACGTCGATGAGGGCGTCGAGGCCCAGGGCCTGGCGGAACGCGGCGACCTCGGCCTGTTCGCCGCGCCGGGGCGGCTCCTCGGGAGGGGACACGCCGCCACCTTATCCAGCGCCTCAGGACCGGCCGCGGCCCCGTCGGTGCGGGGCGGCACAGGACCCCCTTGGTCCGAATGAGTGGCGTTTATGTGTATATCCGCGAATCCGGGGTGCGGCTCCCACGATTCCGTGCCGTCTTCCTCATGATCGGAGAAGTCAGATTTCCGCACCAAGGAATCGAGAGGTCATGAACGTCTTCAAGAACGTCACCGCCTTCTGGAGCGCCTTCGTCGGCGTGCTCCTCAAGCTCGTCGCCGGGCTCGGCTTCGCCACTCCGGCCCGCACCGCCCGCGTCCACACCGCCGCCGACCAGGCCGCCGCCGTCCCGGCCGCCACCGTCGCCGCGGCGAACGGTACGGGCGCCAAGCCGACCCCCACCAGGACACCGTCCTGCGCCGCACTGCTGCCGGCCCCGCGCCCCAGCAGCCGCTCGCTGCCGCCCACGATGAAGCAGCGCATCAGGGCCGAGGCGCACGGCTCCTCCCCCTCCGCCCGCAGCATCGCCCCGGACACCGGCGAGGCCCTGCCGTACCCCGCCAGTCCGGCCCTCGCGGACCACGCCCTGACCAGCACCGCGGACGAAGCGGTGCTCGTCCGCTGAGCCGGACCGCGTACGTAGATCCCGTAGGTGGTCCCCGCACGGAGATCCCGCAGGAACTTCCCGGGACCCAGTCCCCGCACGAACTCCCCTTCTGTACAAGCTTGTTGTACGACCAGCACCGCACCAACCCCACAGATTTCTGCGCCCCACAAGCGCAGCGCTCACCCTCGTCGCACCAGCAGCCGCACCAGCAGCCGCGCCGGCGGCCGCACCAGCCAGTCGTACCGTCAGCCGTATCCGCTGCCAGTCCGTCAGCCCGTACCCCTGCCGTGATCGCGTGACCCGCGCCCCTGTGACGCCCCCGGGAGCGATGGGATCAAGCCGGAATCGCGGCCGAAACGGGCTCGGCTGAGCGGGTATCCGCACCTTTGTGCGGGCGGGGCAAGGATGCGCAAGGATGGGCCCGTGACCTCAGCCAATGAGCCCAGCGGGCAGCATCGATCAGCGGACGTGTCGTCCGCCGCCTCCTACACCGCCCCTCCGCCGCGGCTGATCGCCACCGACCTGGACGGCACGCTGCTGCGCGACGACAAGACGGTGTCCCCGCGTACGGTCGCGGCGCTCGCCGACGCCGAGGCCGCGGGCATCGAGGTCTTCTTCGTCACCGGGCGCCCCGCACGCTGGATGGACACCGTCGCGGCCCACCTCGCGGGGCACGGCATGGCCATCCTGGCCAACGGCGCCTCCGTCTGGGACCTGCACAAAGGCGAGTTGATCGAGGCGTTCCCGCTGCCGGAGGACGACGCCCTCGCCGTCGCGCACGCGCTGCGCGCCGCCGTGCCCGGCACGACCTTCGCCGTCGAACGCGCCGACACCTTCTACCGCGAGCCGGACTACCCCCGCGTCATCGAGCCGGACTTCGGCCCCACGGCCCCGATCGAGGAACTGCTCGCCGTGCGCGACCCGCGCCAGCCGCTGCTGAAGCTGCTCGCCAAGCACCCGTCCATCGACCCGGACGAATTCCTCGCCATCGGGCTGAGCGTGGCGGGACAGCACGGCGAGATCACCCGGTCCAGCGACAGCGCGCTGCTGGAGATCAGCGGCGAGGGCGTCAGCAAGGCCACGACGCTGGCGCGATGTTGCGCCGAGCGCGGGGTGTCCGCCGCCGAGGTCGTCGCCTTCGGCGACATGCCGAACGACCTCGCGATGCTCGGATGGGCCGGTACGTCGTACGCCGTCGCGAACGCCCATCCCCGCGTCCTGGCCACGACCACGCACCGCACCGAGTCCAACAACGACGACGGGGTCGCCCGCGTCATCGAGCGGATCATCGCCGCCCGGCACGCGGACAGGCCCTAGCTTGTACGGGGACGGCCAGTCGCACCGCACCGCCCGGTCAGTCAGTACGCAGCGGCGCCTCCCACCGCACCGTCGTGCCCGCACCCTCGGGGCCCGGCCCGAACTGGCTCGATCCGCCCAGCGATTGGGCGCGGCGGGAGAGATTGCGCAGGCCGCTGCGGCGGCCGGCCGGGGGGATGCCGACGCCGTCGTCGGTGGCGGTCAGGCGGACCGCGTCGCCGCCGCCGGGAAGGGTGGCGGTGGCGTCGAGAGTGATGTCGATGCGCGAGGCGCGGGCGTGCCGGAAGGCGTTGGAGAGGACTTCGCGCAGCGCCGCGACGAGGTTCTTGGCGGTGGGCTCGCCCACCAGCGCGTCGACCGGTCCGATGAAACGTACGGACGGCTGGAAGCCGAGCGGGACGGCGGCGGTGCCGACCTCGCGCAGGACGCGGGCGCGCAGTCCTGAGGGGGCGTCGTCGGGCGCCTGCTGGAGGGCGTAGACGGCGGTGCGCACCTCCTGGATGGTGGCGTCGAGTTCGTCGACGGCGTGGCCGATGCCCTCGCGCACCTCGGGCGTGCGGGCCCTGCGCCCCGCGCCCTCCAGCATCATGCCGGTGGCGAAGAGCCGCTGGATGACGAGGTCGTGCAGGTCGCGGGCGATACGGTCGCGGTCCTTGTAGACGGCGAGGCGTTCGCGGTCGCGCTGCACGTCGGCCAGGACGAGGGCGAGCGCGGCCTGGGCGGCGAACTGGGTGGCCAGTACGCGTTCGGCCTCGGTGAACGGACGGCCGCCGGGCTCGCGCGGCAGCGCGAGGATGCCGATGACACGGTCGTTGCTCCGCAACGGGAGCATCATGGTCGGCCCGAAGCGTTCCGCCAGCCGCGTGGTGGTGCGCGGGTCGGAGGCGGCGTCCGCCACGAAGACGGCCTCGCCGTTGAGGAGTTGGGCCGCGATCGGATTCTGCGGCGGGATGACGGTGCCGACCATGCCGGCCGGCTCGGCGGCGGAGGCCGCGACGACCTCGAGGCCGCCGTCCCCGGCCCCGTTCTCGTCGAGGCTCGGCAGCATGACCAGCGCGGCGGCGGACTCGGCGAGCTTGCGGGCCCACACCGCGACGACGTCGAGCGCGTCGCTGGTGCCGTCCCCGGTGAGCAGGGCCGTGGTGACGGCGGCGGCGCCGCTGATCCAGTGCTCGCGCTGCCGGGTGGCCTCGTACTGCCGGGCGTTGCCGATCGCGATCCCGGCCTCCATGGCGAGGATGCGCAGCATGGCGGTGTCCTCGTCGGTGAACGGACGGCCGCCGCGCTTCTCGGTGAGGTAGAGATTGCCGAAGATCTCGGTGTGGACGCGGATCGGGACGCCCAGGAAGCTGCTCATCGGCGGATGGCCCGGTGGCAGGCCCACCGCGCGGGCGTCGTCCGACAGGTGGGCCAGCCGCAGCGGCACCGGGTGCCGGATCAGCTCGCCGAGCAGCCCGGTGTGGCCGTCGGGCAGCGCGCCCATCCGCTCGGCGTCGGCCTCGTTGATCCCGTACGTGATGAAGTCCGCGAGTCCCGAGCCGTCCGCGTCGAGGACGCCGAGCGCGGCGTAACGCGCCCCGGCCAGCTCGGCCGCCGTCTCCACGATGCGGCGCAGCGTGGTGTGCAGCTCGATACCGGTGCCGACCGAGACGACCGCTTCCAGCAGTTCCGGCAGCCGGACGGTGATCTGGGAGGCGATGCCCTGGAAGCTGAGGGTGGTCGGCTCGGGGGTCTCCCCGTCGCCCGGAGCGTCTCCGGAAGAGGTCGGTCCCGCGGGGGGTGCCGCGCCGTAGGCCGGGGCGTATGCCGGGGCGCCCTCGTCGTTCGGGGCCGCCCCGGCCGTCTCCTGGCGCGCTTCCTCGGGCGTCCCGCCGGGCGTCTCGCTGTCTGAGGCCATGAGCCGAGGTTATTTGGTGGCGTATGTCCGGGAAAGTCAGGCGGTACCCGTCCCCACGAGCGAACGCGGTCCCGAGGCGGCGGCCGTGGCCCCCGCCAGAGCCGTGTCCGCGAGCCGTTCCCGCTCCAGGGTGCGGCGGAACGGCCCCTCGGCCGCCGCCAGTTCCTCGTAGCCGCCGCGCTGCACGACCCGTCCCCGCTCCAGCACCACGATCTCGTCGACCGCGCCGCCCGCGAGACCGGCCAGCCGGTGGGTGATCAGCAGCGTCGTACGGCCGCGCGTGGCAGCCAGCAGATCGGCGGTCAGGGCGTCGGCGGTGGCCAGGTCGAGGTGTTCCGCGGGCTCGTCCAGGACGAGGACGGGGAAACGGGCGAGCAGCGCGCGGGCCAGGGCCAGGCGCTGGCGCATGCCGCCGGACAGCCGGGCGCCGTGTTCGCCGACGAGGGTGTCCAGGTCGATGTCCAGCCGGGCGGCGGCCAGCGCCTCCCGGAGTTCGCCGTCGTCCGCGCCGGGGCGGGCGAGCCGCAGATTCTCCCGGACGGTGCTGTCGAAGACGTGCGCGTCCTGGGCGCACAGGCCGACGAGGCGGCGTACGTCGTCGCCGTCCAGGCCCGCCGCGTCCTGCCCCGCCAGCGTGTACGTGCCCGACTCGGTGTCCAGGAACCGCAGCAGTACGTGGGCGAGGGTCGTCTTGCCCGCGCCCGAGGCGCCGACGACCGCGATCCTGCGGCCCTCGGTGAGGGTGAGGCCGACGCCGTCCAGCGCCAGTGCGTCCTGGCCCGGGTGGCGGGCCGTCACCTCCCGTACGACCAGCGGGAACGGTGACGCGGGCGGGGGCGCGGGCCGCTCCGGCTCGCGTACGGGCAGCGGCGCGTCCAGCACCTCGCTCACCCGCGCCGCCGAGCGCCGGCTCCGCTGCCGCTGCTGGGCCGCGAGCGGCATCCCGGCGACGGCCTCGAAGGCGGCCAGCGGCGTCAGCACGAGCACGGCCAGCGCGACGCCCTGGAGGTGGTGGCCGCTGACGGCCCGGACGCCGACGTACGCGCACGCCGTCACCGTCACCCCGCTGACCAGCGCGGTCAGTCCGGCGCCGAGCGCGGTCGCGGCGGCCGAACGGGCCGCGATCCGGGTGAGCGTACGGTCGGCGCGCGCGGCGTCGGCGCGGCGGCGCGGGAGGGCGCCCGCCACGGTCAGTTCGGCGGTGCCGGTGAACAGGCCGAGGACGCGGGCGGACAGTTCGCCCCTGGCGGGCGCGAGGCGCGCCTCGGTACGGCGGGCGACGGCGGCCGACAGCGCGGGGACGGCCACGCCCGCGGCGAGCAGCCCGCAGGCCAGGATCAGCCCGGCGGCGGGCAGCAGCCAGCCGGTGAAGGCCGCGGTCGCCACGGACACGAGGCCGCCGGTCAGCGCGGGCAGCAGCCACCGCAGGTAGTGGTCCTGGACGGCGTCCACGTCCGCGACCAGGCGCGAGAGCAGGTCACCGCGGCGCGTCCCGCCGAGTCCCGCGGGCGCCAGCCGCTCCAGCCGCCGGAACACCGCCACCCGCACCCCGGCCAGCGCCCGGAACACCGCGTCGTGCGCCACCAGGCGCTCGCCGTAACGGAACACGGCCCGCCCGATCCCGAACGCCCGCGTCGCCGTCACGGCCACCATCAGATACAGCACCGGCGGCTGCTGCGACGCCCGGCTGATCAGCCACCCCGACGTCGCCATGAGCCCCACGGCCGACAGCAACGCCGCCGCCCCCAGCCCGACGGCCCCCACGAACCGCCCCCGCGCCCCGCCACCACGAACGCGAAGCGCCTCCGGCCCGGACCGCCCCACCACCCCCACAGCCGCCCGGCGCACCCGCAGCCCCACCCGCCAGAGAACCCCGCCATCCCCCACCACAGGCGTCGCCGTCGCCGCCGCGCGAGCCGCCGCCACGACAGGCGTGGGCTCGGACGGGGTGACGTCCCCCGCGGAGACCACCGTGCCGCCAGGCACCAGATCCGTCGCCGCCGACGCCCCGTCCCCCGCCGCGGTCGGGTCGCCGTCGACGGCGGAGATGCGGGGCGGGCGGAGGGAGAGGACTTTCGTGGCGAGGGGGAGGAGGGCGGGGCGGTGGGCGATGAGGAGGACGGTGCGGGTGGCGGCGAGGCGGTGGAGGGTCGTGACGATCTCGGCCTCGGTGGCGCCGTCGAGGTTGGCGGTGGGCTCGTCGAGGAGAAGCAGGGGGCGGTCGGCGAGGAAGGCGCGGGCCAGGGCGATGCGCTGGCGCTGACCCGCGGAGAGGTTCGTGCCGTCCTCGGTGAGGACGGTGGCGGGGGAGACGAAGGAGAGCGCGTCGGCGTCGGCGAGCGCGGTACGTACGGCGGCGTCGTCGGCGTCGGGCCGGGCGAGCCGTACGTTGTCGGCGACGGTCCCGGCGAACAGGTGCGGGTGCTGGGGGACCCAGGCGATCCAGCGGTGCCAGTCGGCCGGGTCGATCGCGGCGAGGTCGGTGTCACCGACCAGAATCCGCCCCTCGGCGGCGGGAACGAAGCCGAGCAGCGCGTTGAGCAGGGTCGTCTTCCCGGCCCCGCTGGGCCCGGTGACGGCCACCGTCTCACCCGGCGCGAGGGTGAACGTCGTCGCGGCCAGCGACCCGCCCTCCCGTACGACCAGCCCCTCGACCCTGATCGCGGCACCCCGCGGATCCGGCGCGGCGGCCCGCCCCCGTACCGCACCAGCCCCGGTCCGCGGCGAGGTCTCCAGCACCTCGAAGACCTGCTCCGCCGCCGCCAGCCCCTCGGCCGCCGCGTGGTACTGCGCGCCCACCTGCCGCAGCGGCAGATACGCCTCGGGCGCGAGGATCAGCACCAGCAGGCCCGTCCGCAGGGACAGCTCGCCGTGGACGAGCCGCATGCCGATCCCGACCGCGACCAGCGCGACGGAAATGGTGGCGAGCAGTTCGAGGACGAAGGAGGACAGGAACGCGATCCGCAGCGTCTTGAGCGTGGCCCGCCGGTACTCGCCGGTGATGGCGCGGATGTTGTCGGCCTGCGCCTTGGCCCGGCCGAAGACCTTGAGCGTGGGCAGCCCCGCGACGATGTCGAGGAAGTGCCCGGACAGCCGGGCCAGCAGCTTCCACTGCCGGTCCATCCGCTCGCGGGTCGCCCAGCCGACCAGCACCATGAACAGCGGGATCAGCGGCAGCGTCACCGCGATGGTGGCGGCCGAGATCCAGTCGGCGGTGACGATCCGGGCCAGCACGACCGCGGGCACGACCACCGCGAGGCCGAGCTGCGGCAGATACCGCGAGAAGTAGTCGTCCAGCGCGTCGATCCCGCGAGTGGCGAGCGTGGTCAGCTCACCGCTGCGCCGCCCGGTCAGCCAGCCGGGGCCCAGCGCGGTGGCCCGCTCCAGCAGCTGCCCGCGCAGCTGCGACTTCACCGCCGCCCCCGCCCGGTGCGCGCACAGCTCGGTGAGCCAGCCGACCAGCGCCCGCCCGACGGCGACCGCCACCAGCCACGCGAGCGTCCCGCGCAGCTCCCCGACACCCTCCCCGTCCCGGAACCCGCCGACCACCACATCGGCGATCAGCACCGCCTGGGCGATGATCAGCCCCGCCCCGGCCAGCCCGAGCAGCACCGCCCCGACGAGGAAGACCCGGGTCGTACGCGCGTACCGCAGCAGTCGCGGATCGACAGGTTTCACGTGGAACATCTCCCTTCGGTCAGTGACCGGCTGTCAGTGATCGGCCCTCAGTGATCGGCCCTCAGTGATCGGCCCTCAGTGATCGGTCGCGTCAGTGACCGGTCGCCGCGCCCGCGATGTGCTGGGTGCCGATGCGCTTGCGGAAGACCCAGTACGTCCAGCCCTGGTAGAGCAGGACGAGGGGCGTGGCGATGCCCGCGCACCACGTCATGATCCGCAGCGTGTACGGCGTGGAGGAGGCGTTGGTGACGGTCAGGCTCCAGGCGTCGTTCAGCGAGGACGGCATGACGTCGGGGAAGAGCGTCAGGAAGAACATGGCGATGGTCGCCGCGACCGTGACGCCGGACAGCGCGAACGACCAGCCCTCGCGTCCCGCGAGATTGGCGCCGAGGGCCCCGACCAGGGCGACGACGGCGACGATCAACGCGGGCAGGCTGCGGCCGTCGCCGTGCGCTGCCTGGGTCCAGGTCAGGAAGGCCAGCGCGAGGAGCGCGGTGAGCACGCCGACGCGGGTGGCCAGCGCGCGGGCCCGGTCGCGGATGTCGCCGAGGGTCTTGAGCGAGGCGAAGACGGCGCCGTGGAAGGTGAAGAGGCTCAGGGTGACGAGTCCGCCGAGGATCGAGTACCCGTTGAGCAGGTCCCAGAAGTTGCCGACGTACTCCTTGTTCGCGTCGATCTTCACGCCCCGCACGATGTTCGCGAAGGCGACGCCCCAGAGCAGCGCCGGGACCAGGGAGGTCCAGAAGATCGCGTTCTCCCAGTTGCGCTGCCAGCGCTCGTCGTCGCGCTTGGCGCGGTACTCGAAGGCGACGCCGCGCACGATCAGGCAGACCAGGATGATCAGCAGCGGCAGGTAGAAGCCGGAGAAGAGGGTGGCGTACCAGTCGGGGAAGGCCGCGAAGGTCGCGCCGCCCGCCGTGAGCAGCCACACCTCGTTGCCGTCCCAGACCGGGCCGATGGTGTTGATCAGGACCCGCTTCTCGGTACGGTCGCGGGCCAGCAGCTTGGTCAGGACGCCGATCCCGAAGTCGAAGCCCTCAAGGAAGAAGTAGCCGGTCCACAGGACCGCGATGAGGACGAACCAGACGTCGTGCAGATGCATGTCGCACTCCTCTCAGTCAGTACGGAACAGTCGGTACGGATCAGTCGGTACGGAACAGTCGGTACGGAACAGTCGGTACGGACGCTCAGTACGAGAAGGCCATCGGGCGGTCGGCGTCCGCGCCGTCGTCGTCGCCGCCGATCCGGGTGGGGGAGCGGCGGTCGTCGTCGGTGAGCTCCGGCGGCCCCGCCTTGGCGTACTTCAGGAGCAGCCGCACCTCGACGACGGCGAGAGCCGCGTAGAGGAGGGTGAAGACGATCAGGGAGGTGAAGACCTCGCCGGTGGAGACCGTGGGGGAGACCGCGTCGCGGGTGCGCAGCACGCCGTAGACCACCCAGGGCTGGCGGCCGGTCTCGGTGAAGATCCAGCCCCAGGAGTTGGCGATCAGCGGGAAGGCCATGGTCCACAGGGCGATCCACCAGTACCAGCGCGTGAGCCGGGGGCCGATCTGCCCGTTCCTGGTGAGCATCAGGTGCGGGACCTCGTCGTCGCCCGTGCGGTGCGCGGGCGCGAGCCAGAACTTGCGGCGGGTGAGCCACAGGCCGGCCGCGCCGACGCCGATCGAGACGACGCCGAAGCCGATCATCCAGCGGAAGCCCCAGTAGGCGACGGGGATGTTGGGCCGGTAGTCGCCGGGGCCGTACTTCGCCTGCTCTTCCTTGTTGACGTCGTTGATGCCGCCCACGTAGGCGTTGAAGTTGTCGGTGGCCAGGAAGGACAGCAGGTTCGGAATGTCTATGGCCACCTTGTTGTGGCCCTTGTTGACGTCGCCGACCGCGAAGATCGAGAAGGGCGCGCCCTTCTGGCCGTCCCACAGCGCCTCGGCGGCGGCCATCTTCATCGGCTGCTGCTTGAACATGACCTTGCCGAGGGTGTCGCCGCTGATCGCGGTGAGCGCGCCCGCGACGACGGCGACGACCAGGGCGAGGCGCAGCGAGGAGCGCATCACGGAGATGTGCTGCTTACGGGCCAGGTGGTAGGCGGCGATCCCGATCATGAACGCGGCGCCGGTGAGGAAGGCGGCGGACATGGTGTGGAAGAACTGCGCCAGCGCGGTGTCCTGGGTGAGCACCGCCCAGAAGTCGGTGAGTTCCGCGCGCTTGGTCGTCGGGTTGTAGCGGTAGCCGACCGGGTGCTGCATCCAGGAGTTGGCGGCCAGGATGAAGTACGCGGACAGGATCGTCCCGATCGAGACCATCCAGATGCAGGCGAGGTGGATCTTCTTCGGCAGCTTGTCCCAGCCGAAGATCCACAGGCCGATGAAGGTGGACTCGAAGAAGAAGGCGATCAGTGCCTCGAAGGCGAGCGGGGCGCCGAAGATGTCGCCGACGAAGCGCGAGTAGTCCGACCAGTTCATGCCGAACTGGAACTCCTGGACGATGCCCGTCACCACGCCCATGGCGATGTTGATCAGGAAGAGCTTGCCCCAGAACTTGGTGGCCCTCAGGTACTTCTCGTTGCCGCTGCGCACCCACGCGGTCTGGAGTCCGGCCGTGAGCGCGGACAGCGAGATCGTCAGCGGCACGAAGAGGAAGTGGTAGACGGTCGTGATGCCGAACTGCCATCGGGCGACGTCCAGTGGACCCATTGCGAGTTGCACGATCCGTCTCCTTTTCTCCTACAACCCGATCAGCTTGTGAACGTGAATACATTCACAAGCTCAGTATCACGCACAGCAGTTCGCCCCCTGCAACCGGGGGGTCGCAAGGGGCGAAAGCGCAGGTGGGAGTGGGTTTCGGGGGATCGTTCCGACGGGCGCGCCGCCGCGTCACAGCTCCTTGCGGAAGCTTTCGGCGGTCCGCAGCAGCAGATCGTTGGCCTCGGTCTCGCCGATGGTGATCCGTACGCCCTCGCCCGCGAAGGGGCGGACGGTGGTGCCGGCCCGCTCGGCCGCCGCCGCGAAGTCCGTGGTGCGCTCCCCCAGCCGCAGCCAGACGAAGTTGGCCTGCGTCTCGGGCACCGTCCAGCCCTGCGCGGTCAGCGCCTCGACCACCCGGGTCCGCTCGGTGACCAGGCCCGCGACCCGCTCCAGCAGCGCCGGCTCCGCGCGCAGGCTGGCGACCGCCGCGTCCTGCGCGAGCTGGCTCACGCCGAAGGGCACCGCCGTCTTGCGCAGCGCAGCCGCCACCGGCTCGTGCGCCACCGCGAAGCCGATCCGCAGGCCCGCCAGGCCGTACGCCTTGGAGAAGGTCCGCAGCACCGCCACATTCGGACGGTCCCGGTACAGATCGATTCCATCGGGAACATCGGGGTCGGTGATGAATTCGCGGTACGCCTCGTCCAGCACCACCAGGATGTCGGACGGCACCCGGTCGAGGAATCGTTCCAGCTCGGCCCGGCGCACCACCGTGCCGGTCGGATTGTTGGGATTGCAGACGAAGATCAGCCGCGTGCGGTCGGTGACCGCCGCCGCCATCGCGTCCAGGTCGTGCACCTCGTCCGCGTCCAGCGGCACCTGCACCGGCAGCGCGCCGCTGATCCGGGTGATGATCGGATACGCCTCGAAGGACCGCCAGGCGTAGATCACCTCGTCGCCGGGGCCCGAGGTCGACTGGAGCAACTGCTGGGCCACGCCGACCGAGCCGGTGCCGGTCGCGACGTGTGCCTCGGGCACGCCGAAACGTCCCGCCAGCTCGGCGGTCAGCGCCGAGCAGGCCAGGTCGGGATAGCGGTTGAACGTGGCCGCGGCGGCGGTGGCCGCCTCCAGCACACCGGGCAGCGGAGGGTACGGGTTCTCGTTGGAGGACAGCTTGAAGGCGGGCCCGGCCTGGGCACCGCTCTCGTCCACGGCCGGGGGTCGCCCGGGCTTGTACGTGGGGATGCCGTCCAGTTCCGCGCGCAGCTTGGGGGTCATGGCCACACCCTACGAGCGCCCGCGCCCCCTGTGGAGGTGCGGTACCCGCGATCGACTGTCGATACCGGGTCTGAGCCGCCCATGGGGGCACCCCCGGACGGAGTCCGGGGGAGAGAAGGCGGCCAAAAAAAGGCACCCCGCGTCCCTCGTAGGAGTGAGTTGACGTCACTCCTGTCGGTGGACCAATGGACGGGCATCGGCCGCACCCGCGCCGGTATCACCCACAAGGCACGCCCTGCCGCCTGCATATTCCACCTTGCATACGGGGTTCGATCTTGCAGAAACCTATCTTCTGGGGGGTAGAAACGGCAGGCGCCGACCGGACCAGCGCCGTCCTAATATCGGCAGGCCATGACAGCAGCAGGGAACCACCAGGCGAGCCGGCCCATCGGACGCCGGCTTGAGCGGGCGGGCATCAGGGACGTCGCCGCCGCCGCCGGAGTCTCGATCACGACTGTCTCCGACGCACTCAACGGCAAGGGCCGACTGCCCGACGCCACCCGCCGCCATGTGCGCGAGGTCGCCGACCGGCTGGGCTACCGCCCGTCCGCCGCCGCCCGCACACTGCGCACCGGCAGATCGGGCCTGATCGGCCTGACCGTGACGACCTACGGCGAAGAACCGTTCACCTTCACCGAATTCGCGTACTTCGCGGAGATGGCCAGGGCCGCCACCTCCGCCGCCCTGGCCCGCGGCTACGCCCTGGTCATCCTGCCCGCCTCCTCCCGGCACGACGTGTGGGGGAACGTGGCGCTGGACGGCACCGTCGTCATCGACCCCTCCGACCACGACCCGCTGGTCGCCGAACTGGTCCGGCAGGGCGTCCCGGTGGTCAGCGACGGCCGCCCGGCGGGCAGCGTGCCCGTGCACGCCTGGGTCGACAACGACCACGAGGCCGCCGTCCTCGGCATCCTCGACCACCTCGCCGCCGCGGGCGCCCGCCGGATCGGGCTGCTCACCGGCACCACCACCGACACGTACACCCGGCTGTCCACCACCGCGTATCTGGAGTGGTGCGAGCGGGTCGGCCAGGAGCCGGTCTACGAGTCGTATCCCGCGCACGACCCGCGGGCGGGCGCGGTCGCCGCCGACCGCTTACTGGCGCGGCCCGACCGCCCGGACGCCGTCTACGGGCTCTTCGACCCCAACGGCACCGATCTGCTGGCCGCCGCCCGCCGTTACGGCCTGCGCGTGCCCGACGACCTGCTGCTGGTCTGCTGTAGCGAGAGCACCGTCTACGCCAGCACCGAACCGCCGATCACCACGCTGTCGCTGAAACCGCGCCGGATCGGTACGGCGGTCGTGCAGTTGCTCATCGACGCCATCGAGGGCGTCGGCGGCGCGCATCCCGTACAGCAGGTGATGCCGACCGAGTTGATCGTCCGCACCTCTTCGCAACGGCGCGCGCACCGCACGACGGTCAGTCATCCGCGGGGGCCCGCGGGCGGCTGAGGAAGAGCGGCCGTCCGGCCGGAGGGCTCCGCCGGGCACCCCCGCGAGTGATCGGCCGAACGGGTGACCGAGCCCCCGCCGACGGCCGGAAGACGAATCGTGCGGGCGTACGAGGGAGCTAAGGGATGGTTTGTCTGCGCCCTGCGAAAACCAGGTGCCTGGGTATGTCACAACGCGACAGCGTCATTCCTATGATGGGCGGATGGCGGCGCGATCGTGGAGGGGTCGATGACTCAGGGGGCAGGTCAGGGACCCGAGCCCGGGACTTCGGAAGGCTGGCGTCCCGAGGCGTCCGCGTACGTGTCCGGGCACGAGCCGACGGCCGGTTTCGGCACGGCTCCGGCGTTTGAGCCGACGGTCGGATTCGAGCCGCGCGGCGGCTACGGGGAGACGTCCGGCGGGTACGGCGGAGCCCCGGCTCCGGCTCCGGCTCCGGCTCCGGCTCCGACGGAACCGGCTCCCATGCTGGTCGATTCGGCTCCGGCGCCGGCCGGCACGGCACCGGCGGTCCCGGCCGCCGCGCCCGTACCGCCCGTGCCGTCGGCGACCACCGGCGGGGCGGGTGTGGCACCGGCGTACGAACCGGCCCGCGCCGCCGTACCACCGGTGCCGCCCGCGTACGACAGCGCGCCGCCCGCACAGCGACCCGCCGCGTACGAGCCGACGCGACCCGACGCGCCCCTGGTCCCCGCGGAGTACACGCCGACCGCCCACGACCTGCCGGTGATCACCGCGGACGGCGCGGCGGGCGACCGGCCGGGACCGCTGTACGTGGTCGGCGATGTGCACGGCTATCTGGACGAGTTGCTGGCGGCGCTCGGCGAGTGCGGCCTGGTCGACGAGGAGGGCCACTGGGCGGCGGGCAGCGCCCGGCTGTGGTTCCTCGGCGACTTCACCGACCGCGGACCCGACGGCATCGGCGTCATCGAACTGGTCATGCAGCTCTCGGCGGAGGCCGCGGCGGCGGGCGGCTACTGCCGTGCCCTGATGGGCAATCACGAACTGCTGCTGCTCGGCGCGCACCGGTTCGGCGACACCCCCGTCAACTCCACGGGCGGCACCGCCTCCTTCCTCGCCGCCTGGCGGCTCAACGGCGGCCAGCCGACCGACATGGACCGTCTCGAGGACCGCCATCTGACCTGGATGTCCCGGCTGGACGCGGCCCACGTCACCGACGGCCACCTGCTGGTGCACTCCGACACCACCGCGTATCTGGACTACGGCAGCAGCGTCGAGGAGATGAACGACACGGTCACCGGCGTGCTCCAGCGCGGCGACGCCGACGAGTGCTGGGACCTGTTCCGCAAGCTCACCAAGCGGTTCGCCTTCCGCGGCGACGGCGGGCCGCGGGCCGCCCGCGAGCTGCTCGGCACCTACGGGGGCAACCGCGTCGTGCACGGGCACAGCCCGATCCCGTACCTGCTCGGCGAGGTCGGCGGCGAATATCCGGCCGACGGCCAGGAGCGGGTGCACACCGTCAACGGACCGATGGTCTACGCGGAGAATCTGGCGGTGGCGATGGACGGCGGCGTCACGATGGACGGACGGCTGCTGGTCGCCCAACTGCCGCTGGTGGGTTAGCGGGTCCGTCGCGCTCCGCGCGGCGGGCCAGGCGTCTCGCGCGGCGTCTTTGGGGTGGCGTGTCGGTGTCCGGCACATTTCGCGCCGTCAGATTTCCTGGTTGCACCCTGTCACGGTCTCGCCTCCCCGCTCTACCATCGCTGTATCCGTAGGCACGCCGCTCTCCGCGTACTCGGCCGACCGGGCCGGTTCCCCTCGGGGAACACCGGCCGCGCTCGGGGAGTCGGAGCATCGGGGGATGCACATGACCAGCGCTCCACACCTGCTCACCGAAGACCGCCCGGACTTTGAACGCGCGCTGGACGAGGCGCTGCGCACGGTCCTGCGGGATCACGAACCCGACCGTGAGCGGGCCCTCGGGCCGGACGGCGGGGACGTGGAGGAGAGCCGCCCCGCCTCGCGGCGGACGAACCACTCCAACGGGCACTCCGCCCTGAACAGCGAGCAGTTGCGCACCCTGGCGCTCGGCGCGGCCGAACTCATCGCCGACGCGGCGACCGCCGAGTACGAGACGTACCGCGGCGTCCGGGAGGCGTCGCGGGAGGCCGCCCGCGAGTCGGCGCGCGCCCGCGACAACCGGTCCTTCGGCTACGCGGCGATGGGCGTCGCGGAGGGCGCGGGCTCCGGCGCGGGCCTGATCGCCGTCCTCGCCGTCCTGACGCCGCTGCTCGCGGGCGCCGCCGCCGTGATCTTCCTGCTGATCGGTTACGCGCTGCGCGCGATGGCCCCCGAGCCCGCCATCGCGTCGCCGCTGCGCACCGCGGGCTGGCTGTTCGCCGCCGTCACCGCCGCGTCGATACTGCTCGGCGCGGTCGGACTGCTGCTCACGGCGCTGCGCGACGGCTCCTCCGCCATACACGACTCGCCCGACGCGCTGCCGCCCGAGGTCGCCGACGCGCGCGACGCCTGGTACCGGGCGCTGCTGGAGCGCGGGATGCTGCCCTTCCTGGAGGACGCGGCGGCCGGCGCGGCGCTCGCCCCGACCAGCGCCCACGAGCCGCCGCACGGCCCGGCGGTGAGCCCGGTGCCCGGACCCGCCACCGGGCAGGACCTCAGCCGCATGCCGCGACTGGGCTACTCCCGCCCGGACTTCAGCAGTCCGGCGCCCGACCCGGCCGCGCCGCTGCCGCCCGCCGCGCCGCGCTTCTCCGGTCCGCGCTACAGCAGTCCCGACTTCACCAGCCCGGACTTCGGCGGCCCCGACAACACGCCCGAGTAGGGGCCGGTCCTGCGCAGCGTCGGGACGGCGGGGCCCGCCGTACCGGGCGCCGTCGTCGCGGACGCCGTCGTACCGGGTGCTGTCCCGGCGGGCCCCGCCAGGCCGGGCGCCGTCACGGCGGGCATGAACATCAGCACTCGGCGCCGGGGATCGTGCGCCGGGGACGACACGAGCATGCGCACCCGCTGGACGTAACCGCCTGCCGGTGGCCGCAGCAGCCGTACCTGGCCGTCATGGTGCAGCGCGACCCGGGTGGACTCGCTCTCCGCCTGCCACAGCCGGGCCAGTTCGGGGTCCTCGCGCAGTTCGGCGATGACGCGGAGCAGCTCCTGGTCGGGCCCGGTCTGCGGCTGGTGGTGCGCGGTCTGCGCCTGGAGCCGGAGCTGGCGCAGGAACGCCGTCGCCCAGCCGGTCCGCCACTCGGCGCACAACTGCCGCGCGTACGGCGCGAAGAGCACGAAGCGCAGCAGATTCGCGGGCGGCGGCTGGCCCGCGGGCTCGAAGAGCTGGCGCCACGCCTGGTTGGTCTCCAGAATCCGCCAGGCGCCGTCCACGGTGAGGGCGGGGACCTGGAGCGCGTGGAGGTACGACGTCCAGCCGGTGACGGCCTCGGGGTCGGGTTCCGCCGGGCCGCGCGGCGGGTAGCCGCCGGTGACGATGAACCACAGCTCGTCGCGCTTGCGCGAGTCCAGCCGCAGCGCGTTGGCGAGGCTGTCGAGGCGGTGGGCGGGGATGGGGCGTCCGCAGCCCTCCCAGTCCTGGTAGAGGCGCGGTGATATGCCCAGGCGCTGGGCCACCGCGTGCTGGCTCAGGCCCGGCGGGCGGTAACCGTTGTGGCCCGTGATGGGCTCGGGTTCGCCCACGAAATTTCTGCGGGCCTCGCGCAGGAACTCCTGGATCAGCGGTGGGTCCTCGTCGGAACGACGGTCCATGGCTTGTCCCCCGGATCTTCTCGGCTGCCGCGTCCTTGGGGGTGAGGGGTCACCCGGCGTCCGCGGCCTGCGATTTCGCGCCCCCGCTCATGCTAAGCGGGGATGCTCGCGAGCCGCCGGAATCGCCTTGTCCACATCGGGCACTGTCCCAAGTGCGACACACTTCGGTGGTGGGGTGGTGGGGTGGTGTGCTGGTTCACCAGTCCGGTGGGGTGGTCGCGCGGATGCGGTGGTCACGCGGGTGCGGTGGGTGTCCCGGGTGCGGTGGGCGTCCCGGATGCGGTGGATGGACGGCGGCGCACGGCCGTACGGTGCGGCCCGCGGGGTACGGTGCGGCCGGGTCAGAGGTCGTCCGGGTCGAGCAGCCGGGCCAGCTTCAGGCCGACCTCGAAGCGGCTGGAGACCTGGAGCCGTTCCATCAGCTTGGTCATCACGCGCTGCACGGTGCGCCGGGCGACGCCCAGCGTCCTGGCGATGCGGTCGTCACTGTAGCCGTTGGCCATCAGCCGGATGATGGTCCGCTCCTGGTCGGTGAAGTCCGTGGCGGCGCCGGGGTCGTCGTCGCTGTCGGGGGCGGGGGTGGCTTGACCGCCGCGCGCCATGTGCGGCATCGGCTTCGCCCGCAGCCAGTAGTCCTCGTAGACCGAGACGTACGAGCGGGCCAGCACCGCGCCGCGCACCAGCGTCATCGACGACCGTACGTGCGGGACGCCCGGCAGGACGACGGTGTGCCGGTCCACCACCAGCAGGTCGTGCGGGCCGTGGTCGATCAGCCGGACGCCGACGCCCACGTCGGTCAGGTCGTTCAGATACTTGCTGTACTTCGGGATCTGGAGCAGCGAGCGCGGGTACAGGGCGCGGACCCGCACCCCGCGCCGTACCATCGCCGCGTCCCCGGCCAGGGAGTGCTCCAGCACCGCCATGTCCTGCGGCATCGGGCCCGGGTGCAGCGAGTCCACGGACTCCCGCGCGGTGGCGTCGATGTCGGCCAGCGCGCTCAGCCGGGTCTCCAGGTCCTCGAAGTTCTGGACGACCACCTGCTCCTGGAGCCGCGCCGCCGCCGGCCGGAACACCGTCAGCAGCGCCTGCGTCGTCTCGCTGAGCTCCGCCGCGTTCCGCAACTGCGCCGCGGCCGTGCCCAGATACGTGTCCATCGCCACCGCCAGCGCGGCGTCCGGGTCGACGGTCTCGACCCGCCCCTCCACCAGCCGGACCAGCCCCATGCCCTTCAAGGTCCGCAGCCCCGACTCCAGCCGCCCCTCGTCCAGCCCCACCAGCCCCGCCAGCCCCGCGTACGGAGCCCCACCGCCGTTCGCCACCGCCGTATAGATCACGACGGCGGACTCGATATCCCGCCCCTCACCCCTCGCCTGCCCCATCCCCTGCCCTCTTCCCCACCCACCACCCGACCCGCCCGATTCTCCCCCACCCCCCTTTTCCCCCAACAGCCCGTCCACCAGGTCTTCACCGGCCGCAGGTGCCGGCGATCAGCGAGCACCGCGTTCTTGGCGCTGCTGAGTGCGCAATCCGAGCAGCCTGCGATGGTCGTCGTCCTCGCTCAAGCCCTCGCCGATGGCCAAGAGGGACAGAAGTTGCAGAGGCCGCCCGGTCGATGCCGCGGCCTCCATTTTGTGGTGGCCGTCGAGCAGGAAATGCGTAAGCCCCCAGTGCTCGTAGTAGTCGGTCGCCCCGGTGTTCATCGCGGGCATGCAGCGGTCCAGAGTCGACACCGCCACCGCCGTCGGTACCGCTCCGCCTCCCAACCGCTCGGCGTAGTCCGCCACCCGCTCCCGTTCGTTCCAGGACGGCGGCACCATCGGCACGACGAACTCGTAGAAATGCGCCTCGTTGTCGACCGGTGTCTCGAACGTACGGAAATACGGCGTGCACGGGTGGTCCGGGAGGCCCCAGAACCCGTCGATGCCCCATGTGGCGACCTTCTCGCCGCTGAAGTAGTCACCTTCCTTGCCGGGAAAGACCAGGCTCGGCTCGATGCGAAGCAGCAAGGGGCGGTAGTCGCCTTCCGGCAGCAAGGAGCCGAACGCCTGGAGGACGCCGTCGTCCACATCCGTGAGGTGGCCGGCGAGACGGTCCCGTACGCCCTCCGGCGACAGCGTCCCCTGGGCACCCTCAAGCCGCCGGAAGAGCAGCCCGCACGTCCCGCACCAGAAGCTGCGCTCGAACGCCGGCTCACCGTCGAGCGCCAGAAGTCTGAGACCGGCCCCCGCCCCCGCCCGCCTGGGACCCTCTTCGAACCTGAGCCGCGCCTCGGACGAGGGAACTCCGAGTCTGCGCGGTTCGCCTGCGATCAGCATCACGCGCACAACCGTACGAGACCCCCTCCGCTGTCCCGCCCCCTCCCGGCCAGGTGTCCCGCCTCGGGACGGTCCCGCACCAGCCGAACCGTGGCACGCAGGGCCGTCTGGCACCTGCGGCAGCACGGCGACGGCAGCCTGTTCGACACCTACGCCGACAGCTTCGACGCCGTATGGGCCACGGCGCAGCCCGCGCCTCGGGAACACTGACGCCATGGCACGCACCGAGTTCTACGACGATCCGGACGCTCCCGCACCGAACAGTCTCGTCGTCGCCGCGTCTGCCGTCGTCACCGACGAGCAGGGTCGCATCCTGCTCCAGCGGCGCCGCGACAACGGCTTGTGGGCGCTGCCCGGGGGCGGCATGGAGATGACCGATTCCCTGCCCGGCACGGCGGTGCGCGAGGTCAAGGAGGAGACCGGCCTGGACGTGGAGATCACCGGGCTCGTCGGCACGTACACCGATCCGCGCCACGTGATCGCGTACACGGACGGGGAGGTACGCCGACAGTTCAACGTCTGCTTCACCGCCCGGGTCACCGGCGGGGAGCTGGCCGTCTCGGACGAGTCCACGGAAGTGCGCTTCGTCGCGGCCGGGGAGGTGGACGAGCTGCCGATGCATCACACGCAGCGGCTCAGGGTCGGTCACTTTCTGGAGGGACGGGAGCGGCCGTATCTGGGGTGAGGGCCCCGGCACCGGGGTGCCGGGGCCCTCGGGTGTCAGTCCGCCAGCGGCAGGTACACGCGGTTGCCGGCGGCGGCGAACTCGCGGGACTTCTGGGCCATGCCCAGCTCGGCCTCGGAGGCGGAGGCGGAGGCGGGGGCTACTGGGCCGCCGTGGTCGCGGCGGATGTCGTGGGAGATCTTCATCGAGCAGAATTTCGGGCCGCACATGGAGCAGAAGTGGGCGGTCTTGGCGGGCTCGGCGGGGAGCGTCTCGTCGTGGAAGGCGCGGGCGGTGGCGGGGTCGAGGGCGAGGTTGAACTGGTCTTCCCAGCGGAATTCGAAGCGCGCGTCGGAGAGGGCGTCGTCCCACGCCTGGGCGCCCTCGTGCCCCTTGGCGAGGTCGGCGGCGTGGGCGGCGATCTTGTAGGTGATCACACCGGTCTTGACGTCGTCGCGGTCGGGCAGCCCGAGGTGTTCCTTGGGGGTGACGTAGCAGAGCATCGCGGTGCCCCACCAGGCGATCATCGCGGCGCCGATGCCGGAGGTGATGTGGTCGTAGGCGGGGGCGATGTCGGTGGTGAGCGGGCCGAGCGTGTAGAACGGGGCCTCTTCGCAGATCTCCTGCTGGAGGTCGATGTTCTCCTTGATCTTGTGCATGGGCACGTGCCCGGGGCCCTCGATCATCGTCTGCACCTGGTGCCGCTTGGCGACGGTGTTCAGCTCGCCGAGAGTGCGCAGTTCGGCGAACTGCGCCTCGTCGTTGGCGTCCGCGATGGAGCCGGGGCGCAGGCCGTCGCCGAGCGAGTACGTGACGTCGTACGCGGCCAGGATCTCGCACAGCTCCTCGAAGTGCGTGTAGAGGAAGCTCTCCTGGTGGTGCGCCAGGCACCACGCGGCCATGATCGAGCCGCCGCGCGAGACGATGCCGGTCTTGCGGCGGGCGGTCAGCGGGACGTAGCGGAGCAGCACGCCCGCGTGCACCGTCATGTAGTCGACGCCCTGCTCGGCCTGTTCGATGACGGTGTCGCGGTAGACGTCCCAACTCAGCTCTTCCGCGCGGCCGTCGACCTTCTCCAGCGCCTGGTAGAGCGGGACGGTGCCGATGGGGACGGGGGAGTTGCGCAGCACCCACTCGCGGGTGGTGTGGATGTTGCGGCCGGTGGACAGGTCCATGACCGTGTCGGCGCCCCAGCGGGTGGCCCAGGTCATCTTGTCGACCTCCTCCTCGATGGAGGAAGTGACCGCCGAATTGCCGATGTTGGCGTTGACCTTCACCAGGAACCGCTTGCCGATGATCATCGGCTCGATCTCCGGGTGGTTGATGTTGGCGGGCAGTACGGCCCTCCCCGCGGCGATCTCGTCCCGGACGATCTCGGACGGGACGTTCTCGCGCAGCGCGACGTACTCCATCTCCGGCGTGATCTCGCCCCGCCTGGCGTAGGCGAGTTGGGTGACCGGCGTCCCGGTACGGCCCCGGCGGGGGAGCCGGGGGCGGCCGGGGAAGACCGCGTCGAGATTGCGGAGCCCGCCGCGCGGCGAGGTGTGCTTGAGGCCGTCGTCCTCGGGGCGGACCGGCCGTCCCGGGTACTCCTCGGTGTCGCCGCGCGCGATGATCCAGTGCTCCCGGAGCGGGGCGAGCCCGCGCCGGACGTCCGTCTCCACGGACGGATCGGTGTACGGGCCCGACGTGTCGTACAGCGTCACGTCGTTCCCATTGGTGAGGTGCACCTGCCGGACCGGCACCCGCAGGTCCGGCCGCGATCCGACGACGTACGACTTGTGCCAGCCGATGTCCCGTACGGGACCGTCCACTTCGGTACGGTTCGAGCCGTCCGCTTCCGTACCGTTCGAGGCGGCCGACTCCATACGATTCGAGGCGGCCGACTCCGTACGGATCGAGCCCTCCGCTTCCGTACGATTCGAGCCGACCGACTCCGTACGGGCGGATTCGTCCCCGTCGGATCCAGGCGTGTGCGCGTCCTGCATGGTCATGAGACCCACTCCCTACGCCGGCATTACCCGGTAACAGGTTCAGCGGTCGGCGCAGCGTTCGTCCCGGCGGTCATGCCGTGCCGGCAACAGGTTCAGCGCCCTCTCAGCCCGGTGCTCCGAGCTCCCGCGTTTGCAAAGGTGCCCCCACGGTAGCGGTTCGGCGAGGACAGGCACCAGGGATCTTGCGATGATCAGCCCGTGGAAGAGCCCCCGCAGAGCCCAAGTCCCGGCCCCGGACCCGGCCACGGCCCTGGCCCCGGCCCCGGCCCCGGCCCCGGCGCGAGCCACGGGCACAGTCACGGACACAGCCACAGTCATGGCCACGGTCACGGCCCCGTGCCGCCGGTCTCCCAGCACCTGCGCAAGGTCATCGCCGCGATCCTGGTCCCCTTCGCCGCCGCCGTCGTCGTCGGCCTGATCGTGCTGTGGCCGGGCGGCGCGCCCCAACACGCCCGCAGCGGCGTCGGCTTCGACCAGCAGACCCGGCAGGGCAAGGTGGTGCGACTGGTCGACGTGTCCTGCAAGGCGGAGAACCCGGGCCAGTCGTCGTCGGCCGCGAGCGACACGTGCCAGAAGGCCACCATCGAGGTCGAGTCGGGGCCCGACAAGGGGACGACCTTCACCGAGATCGTGCACCCCGACCAGTCCCGCCGCTACACCAAGGGCGAGGGCGTGGTCCTCGCGTACGCGCCCAACGCCCCCGCCGGGCTGCGCTATTCGGTCACCGACGTGGACCGCGGCTTCCCGCTCGCGCTGCTCGCCGGGATCTTCGCGGTCGCGGTGATCGTCGTCGGACGGCTGCGCGGTCTGATGGCCCTGATCGCACTGATCGTCTCGTTCGGGATCTTGACCCTCTTCATCCTTCCGGCCATCCTCCGCGGCGACAATCCACTGCTGGTGGCGGTGGTCGGCGGCAGCGCCATCATGCTCATCGCGCTGTACATGTGCCACGGCGTCAACGCCCGCACCTCGGTGGCCGTCCTCGGCACGCTCTGCTCACTGCTGCTGATCGGCGTCCTGGGCTCGGTCTTCATCGACTGGGCGCGGCTGACCGGCAACACCTCGGACGAGACGGGCGTGATCCACAGCCTCTATCCCGGCATCGAGATCAAGGGCGTCCTGCTCGCGGGCGTCATCATCGGCTCGCTCGGCGTGCTCGACGACGTCACCGTCACCCAGACCTCGGCGGTGTGGGAGCTGAAGGACGCCGATCCCGGCGCGAATTGGCGCAAACTCTACGGCGCCGGAATGCGGATCGGCCGCGACCACATCGCCTCGGTGGTCAACACCTTGGTGATGGCGTACGCGGGCGCCGCGCTGCCGCTGCTGCTGCTCTTCTCGATCGCGCGCAGCGGCGTCCTGCGGGTGGCCAGCAGCGAACTGGTGGCGGAGGAGATCGTCCGCACCCTGGTGGGCAGCATCGGCCTGGTCGCCTCGGTGCCGCTGACCACGGCCCTGGCGGCGCTGGTGGTCAGCGCCGACCGGCACGAGAGGAGCGGCGGCAAGAACGGTGACGACAACGGCGGCAAGGGCGCGACCGGCCCCGCCGGACCTACCAGTCCCGCCCCGACCCGGAGGAGCCACCGCCGCCGGTGACCCGCTTGACGACCAGCACCAGCGCCCCGACCAGGACCACGAACACGATCACCTTGAAGAGCAGTCCGAAGACGATGCTCACCAGGCTGGCGATCAGCGAGCCGAAGACGATCAGCGCGATGACCGGGATGGCCACCCACTTCACCCACCACGGCAGGCCCTTCAGCAGCTTCTCCATGATGTCCTCGGTCTCCTTCTCCTTCTCGGGTCCTGGCGGTGTTCCGCCGATACTTCGACTGTAGGGCCACCGATGCCTGCGGCGGAGGGCCAGGAGGCCGGATACGACCCTGAACGCACCCTTAGGGCTCCGGGGGTGAGAAGACCACCATGACCCTGAGGTCCTCGGTGATGTGGTGGAAGCGGTGCGGGGTCCCGGCCGGTACGTAGACGACGCTGCCGCGACCCACGGTGGTCGTCTCCTCCCCCACGGTGATCGCCGCCCGGCCGCTGACCACCAGGTAGATCTCGTCTTGGGCGTGCGGCTGCTGGGGGTCGTTCTCCCCGGCCTTGAGCGCGTAGAGCCCGGCCGACATGGTGCGTTCGCGCAGGAAACGGAGATACGCCCCCTCGTTGGCGGCCCGCTCCGCGTCCAGGTCGTCCAGCCGGAACACCTTCATCGCGTACTCCCCTTGTCCGGACTCCGTCCGGTACTTGTCCGGTCTCTTGCTTGCGTGATCAGGTCTGCGACGATCACACCATGAAGAATTTCATCGTCAAGACCTTGGCGAACGCCGGTGCCCTCGCGGTCGCCGTCTGGCTGCTCAAGGACATCACGCTCACCGGGGACAGCACCTGGCACAAGGTCCTCACCCTCATCCTCGTCGCCCTGGTCTTCGGCGTCGTCAACTGGCTCGTGAAGCCGGTCGTGAAGGTTCTGTCCTTCCCGCTGTTCATCCTCACCCTCGGGCTGATCACCCTGGTGGTGAACGCCCTGATGCTGCTCCTGACCTCCTGGCTGGCCGACAAACTCAGCCTCGACTTCCACGTCCACGGCTTCTGGACCGCGGTGCTCGGCGGTCTGATCATCAGCATCGTCTCCTGGGCGCTGGCCGTCGTCCTTCCGGACGACGAGTGACCAGTCACCACCCTGAGAAGGGGACCGAGCAGGGGGCGGCACAAGGGGCCGGGCGGGAGACCGAGCTGGGGACCGACCAGGAGACCGGGCGGGGGACCGACCAGGGGGCCGCGGGACACGAAGCGGCACAGCGGGCGGCCGAACGGCATCAGGCCGCCCGGCCGGAGGCCGCTGGCGACAGCACCCGCAGCGTGCACGCGGGACGGCCCCCGGCGACCGCGTACGAACCCTCGCTCCCCGGCCCGGTCTTCGTCTCGCACTACCACCTGCCGGGCGAGGCCAGCGGCCCGTACACGTACGGCCGGGACGAGAATCCGACCTGGGAGCGGCTGGAGGCGGCCGTCTCGGAGCTGGAGTGCCCCGGCGACCCGGCCGCCGCGACGCTCGCCTTCGCCTCCGGCATGGGCGCGGTCGCCGCCGTGCTGTTCTCCCAGGTGCGGGCGGGCGACACCGTGGTGCTGCCGTCCGACAGCTACCAGGCGACGCGCTCGCTGCGGGAGCGCCTGGAGTCGTACGGCGTGACGGTACGGCTCGCGCCGACCGTCGGCGACGGGCAGCTCGCGGCGCTGGAGGGCGCGCGGCTGCTGTGGCTGGAGACGCCGTCGAATCCGGGCCTGGACGTGTGCGACATCCGCCGGCTGTCGGACGCCGCGCACGCGGCGGGCGCGCTGGTCGCCGTCGACAACACCCTCGCGGGGCCGCTCGGGCAGCGCCCGCTCGCCCTGGGCGCGGACTTCTCCGTGGCCAGCGGCACCAAGGCGCTCAACGGGCACGGTGACCTGCTGATGGGCTACGTCACCACGCGCGACGCCGGGCTGAACGCGAGCGTGAGGCAGTGGCGCAAGACGGTCGGCGCCATTCCGGGGCCGATGGAGGCGTGGCTCGCCCACCGTTCGCTGGCGACGCTCGCCCTGCGCGTGGACCGGCAGTCCGCGAACGCGCTCACCCTCGCGAGTGAGCTGCTGAACCGCGCCGAGGTGACGGACGTACGTCACCCGGGCCTGCCGTCCGACCCCGCGCACGCCGTGGCCGCCACCCAGATGCGGCGCTTCGGCGGCGTCGTCTCCTTCACCCTCCCCGACCGCGCCCACGCCGAACGCTTCCTGGCCGCGCTGCGCCTCACCTCAGAGGCGACCAGCTTCGGCAGCGTCCAGAGCACCGCGGAGCGCCGCGGACGGTGGGGCGGCGACGCCGTACCGCCCGGCTTCGTCCGCTTCTCGGTGGGTGTCGAGGACCCCGAGGACATCGTGGCCGATGTGCTGCGCGCGCTGGACGAAGCGGCGTCTTCATAAGGGTGAGCGCGTGGTCGTCCGCGCGCTCAGGCGCGTCTTCGTACGGGTGACGGCGTGGGCGCCGGGGGGCGAGGCGCGTCTTCGTACGGGTGAGCGCGTGGTCGTCCGCGCGCTCAGGCGCGTCTTCGTACGGGTGAGGGCGCGCGGGCGCACGGCGGCACGGCGGTGGCACGGCGGCGGAGGGGTGCGCTCCGATTCGCCGGGGCGGCGCCGGGAATTGTGCGGTGCGGCAAGTTTGCCGCCGCGCGCACTGCGGCAGATGTCCACCATGCCCCCGGACACGCATGACGGCCCCACCACCCGGCCGGTGGTGAAGCGCACGGCCCGCGCCATCGTTCTCGACGGCGACCGGCTCGTACTGATCAAGCGCACCAAGCCCGGCCTCGCCCCGTACTGGCTCACGCCGGGCGGCGGGGTCGAGGACGACGACGCGAGCGTGGTCGCGGCCATGCACCGCGAGGTCGACGAGGAGCTGGGCGCCAAGGTCACCGATGTGGTGCCCGCCTTCGTCGACACCGTCGAGCACATCGCGGACGACGGCTCGCACGGCGTGAAGGTGCAGTACTTCTTCGCCTGCCGCCTGGAGTCGATGGACCTCGACCAGCGGCACGGCCCGGAGATCGACGAGCCCTGCGGGGAGTACGAGATCGTGCGCGTGCCCTTCAGCCGCATGGGCCTGGCCTCGGTCGACATCGTGCCGCTGACCCTGCGGCACTACCTGGACGCGAACATCGAAGGGGTGCTGGGCCTGCTCGGCCCCGACCTCGGCTGACACCCGTGAGGGGACCGGCGGCCGGTCGCGTCAGTCCCCCGCCGCGACCAGTTCCTGCACGAGGTCGTGCCGTATCCGGTGCGACGGCATCCCGATCCGCACCAGCGTGTCCACGCTGCTGCGGATCATCCCCGGCGGCCCCGACAGATACGCGTCGTACGCCTCCCACGGCCCGTGCGCGCGTACGGCGTCCGGCAGCGGCCCGGACAGCGCGTCGCTGGGGGTGTCGGCGACGACGGTGCGGACCGACAGCCAGGAGTGCTCGCGCTGCATGCGCAGCATCGTGTCGAGGTCGTAGAGGTCGCTGGTGCGGCGGGCGCCGTAGAAGACCTCGACCGGGCGCCGCCGCCCGTGCCGGGCGACGTCCTCCACCAGCGCCTTGATCGGCGCTATGCCGGTGCCGCCGCCGAGGCAGAGCATGCCGTCGTCCGAGGCGTGGTCGGCCACCATCGAACCGGAGGGCGGCCCGAGCCGTACGACGTCACCGGGGCGGGCCCTGCCGACCAGCGCGTTGCTGACCCAGCCCGCCGGGACCGCGCGGATGTGGAAGGTCAGCAGGCCGTCGTCGCCGGGCGCGGCGGCGAAGGAGTAGTTCCGCCAGATCCGCGGCCACCACGGGGTCTCCACCATCGTGTACTGCCCGGCGAGGAAGGCGTACGGCTGGTCGGGCCGTACGGTGACCACCGCGACGTCGGGGGTCCGCAGCTCGTGGCTGACGATCTCAGCCTGCCACCAGGGCGGCGCGTGCCGTTCGTCCTCGGCCGCCGCGTCGATCATCGTCTGCGAGATCGCGGCGTACGCGCGGACCCACGCGGCCTCGGTCTCCGGGCCCCACACCGCCGACGCGTACCGGGCCAGTGCCCCGAGCAGCGCCTCGCCGACCGCCGGGTAGTGCTCGGCGCGGGTGCCGTACTTGCGGTGCCCACGGCCCAGGTGCGACAGGTAGTCGCCGAGCGCCGCCGGGTCGTCGATGTGCTCGGCCGCCGTCAGCAGCGCCTTGACCAGCCGGTCGCGCTGCGCGTCCATCGCGGCGGGGAACAGGTCGCGCAGCTCGGGGTGGTGGATGAAGAGCAGCGCGTAGAAGTACGAGACCGTCCGGTCCGCGACCGGACCGATCTCCGCCATGGTGCGGCGGATGAGGAGCGCGTCGGGCGACGGGGACCTGGCCGGGGAGGCCATCGGGGAGGCGGGCGTCTCGGGTCCGGGCATCCGCGGTACGGGAGGCGGTACGAACGCGGGTGCCGGTGCGGGTGTTGGTACCGGTGCGGGTGCCGGTGCCGGTGCCGGTGCGGATGCGGATGCGGATGCGGCCGTGAACGCCGACGCCGGTATCGACGCCGGTGTGTACGCGGACGGCTCGGTCGGCGCCGAAGCGCGCGGCTCCGGCTCGGGTTCCGGCGCTGGTCCCGGCTCCTGCCGCTGCGCGGCGGCCGGCCGCGTCATGGGTGCGGCGGGCTCCTGCCGGGGCTGCGCGATCTTGCGGCGCCGCCCCCTGGGCTGCGGAGACGCCGGTGAGGCCGGGTCGGTGGTCTTGGCATCCATGATCACGTGGCCCCGAACTCCCGGTGGTCGATCCTTCGCTCAGCTCGCCTGCGGTGCCGTGTGAGCGTGCCACGCTGCGTGAGGGCACCGGACGAATAGCGCGAAGCGTCACCACTGGAGAAACGGTTTCGCGTACTATCCGCCGCGCCGTCCCCGGAGTCCGTGTCTCCAGGTCTCCAGGTCTCCACGGGGTCCCGTCCCGCCGCCCCCGATAGGTCCACTACGGGATCGTCCCGTAGCGGACCTATTTTGCTAGTCTCGACGCATGACCGCAGAGACAGCAGCGACCGCAGAGGCCGTGACCACCGCAGCGCACGTCCCCCTGTCGGCGCGGACCGCCGACATGTCGTACCTGCTCCAGCACACCGCCCACGTACTGGCCACCCAGATGTCGGCGGCGCTCGCGGAGATCGGCATGTCGCCGCGCGCCCACTGCGTGCTGGCGCACGCGCTGGAGGCCGAGCGGACCCAGGCGCAGCTCGCCGAGCTGTCAGACCTGGACAAGACCACGATGGTCGTCACCGTCGACCAGTTGGAGCGGGCGGGGCTGGCCGAGCGGGTGCCGTCGGCGACCGACCGGCGCGCGCGGATCATCAAGGTGACCCCGGCGGGCGAGAAGGTCGTGGCCGAGGGCCAGGAGATCGTCGACCACGTGCACGAGGACGTGCTCGGCGCGCTGCCGGAGAGCGAGCGCACCGCCTTTGTCTCCGCGCTGAACCGGCTGGTCAACGGCCATCTCGCGACCCCCGCGGGCGCACCGGACGGCGGCCAGGGAGTGCGCCGCCCGCGCCAGTCCCGCAAGTAGCCCGCCCCGCCGCGGTCCGCCCCCGACCCCGCACCGCAGCGCAGCGCACCGCAGCGCACCGCTCCACCGCCGGGCACGCCCCCGCAAGATAAGCCCGTAAGAGATAGTCTTCAACAAAACCATCTGCTACGGTCACTCCTGGTATCCCTTTCGCCAGGAGGCGACCTCATGCCACTCCGTCCCCATGCCGCCGGATCGTCGCGCGGCGCGGCTCTCGCGGTGCTCAGCGCGGGCACCCTGATGATCATCCTCGACGGCACGATCGTGAATGTGGCGCTGCCGTCCATCCGCCGTGACCTGGGCTTTTCGCAGTCGAGCCTCGCCTGGGTGGTCAACGCCTACCTCATCGCCTTCGCCGGGCTGCTGCTGCTCGCCGGGCGCCTCGGCGACCTGTTCGGCCGCCGCAGAATCCTGGTCACCGGCCTGGCGGCGTTCACCGTCGCCTCGCTGCTGTGCGGGTTCGCGGACTCCGCGGGGCTGCTGATCGCGGCCCGCTTCGTCCAGGGCGCGGCCGGTGCGATGGTCTCGGCCGTCAGCCTCGGCATGGTCATCGCGCTCTACCCCGACGCCCGCGGCCGGGCCCGCGCCATGGGCGTCTACAGCTTCGTGCAGTCCGCGGGCGGCGTCCTCGGCCTGCTCGTGGGCGGCATCCTCACCCAGGCCATCAACTGGCACTGGATCTTCTTCGTCAACCTCCCCATCGGCTCGGCCGCCGCCCTGCTCAGCCTGCGCCTGCTGCCCGACGACCGCCCGGCCGCCGTACGCGAGCCCCGCACGCCCCACGAGCCCAATGGTGAGTCCCGCGAGTCCCGTGGTGAGCCCCGCGAGCCCCGCGCCGGGAGCGCGCGTCCCGGGGTCGACGCGCCGGGTGCCGTCCTGGTCACCGCCGCGCTGATGCTGGGCGTCTACACCATCGTCGGGACCACCGGCCGGGGCTGGACGTCCCCCGCCACCGCAGGACTGGCGGCGCTGTCCGCCCTGTTGCTGGCCGGGTTCCTGATCCGTCAGACCAAGGCGGCCGAGCCGTTGATGCCGTTGCGGATCTTCCGCTCCCGGATCGTCTCGGGCGCGAACGTGGTGCTGGCGCTGATGGTCGCGGGCGGCTTCGGCTTCCAGTTCATGACCAGCCTCTACCTCCAGCAGGTGCTCGGCTACGGCCCGGTGCGGATCGGGCTCGCGCTGGCGCCGACCGGCGCGATGATCGGCGTGATGTCCCTGCTGCTGTCCGCCCGGCTCGGCGCCCGCTTCGGCCAGCGCGCCGTCCTGCTGCCCAGCCTGCTGCTCTTCGCGGGCGGCTTCCTCATCCTGGCGAGGGCCCCCTCCGCGCACGCCTCGTACCCCGCCGACATCCTCCCGGCGATCCTGGTCTTCGGCGTCGGCTTCGGCCTGGCCATGCCCTCCCTGATGACGCTGGGCATGTCGGAGGCGACCCCCGCAGACTCCGGGCTGCTGTCCGGCGTCTTCAACACCGCCCAGCAGATCGGCGGCGCGCTCGGCCTCTCCGTACTCGCCGCCCTGGCCGCCGCCCGCACCGACCGGAAGCTCGCCGCGGGCCACTCCGTACCGGCCGCCCTGACCAGCGGCTACCACCTGGCCTTCGTGGTCGCCGCCGGACTGCTGGCCCTCGGCGCCGCGGTCGCCGCCGTCCTGCTCAGGCCCCCGTCCTCGGACGGCTCGAAGGACAGCACGCAGGACAGCACGCGGAACGGCACGCAGGACAGCGCTCAGGACGGCGCCGACCGCACTCCCGAGGCCAACGGCCTCAGCGCACCGGCCAGTTCCCCTGCCCGGAACCGGAGCCAGGACCGGGGCCAGGGCCAGGGCCAGGGCCGCCCGGCAGCGGCGCCGAAGGGTCGTACGGCACGCGTGTGAACACGAAGGACCCCAGGTCGAGATGGCCGACCGAGCCGTCAGCGCGCCGCACCGGCCGCAGCGTCTCGCCCGCGTAGTACCCCTCCAGGCCGGTCCAGGTGCCGTCGGATTCCGCGCGGAAGCGCGCGCCGCGGCCCTGGCCGGTCAGCGGCGCGAGCGCGAGGTCGCCGGAGGCGTGGACGCGCAGGCTGTAGCCGGACGTGCCCCAGTACCAGGGGCCCGCCAGGTCGAGCAGCGCCGGGTCGAGCGCGTCGGCGGGCCGCCAGGGCGCGGGCAGGCCGGGCTCGGCGTCGGCGGTGATCGCCAGCAGGTCGGCGGCGATGGTGCCGATCGCGGGCCCCGAGGTGGAGTTGGCCATCGCGAGCGCGCCCACGCCGTCCGCGACGCTCACCCACACGGTGGCCAGGAAGCCCGGCATCGAGCCCGTATGACCGGCGAGCGGGCGGTCGCAGTGCCGGGTGAGCTGGAGCCCGAGGCCGTAACCCGAGTCGGGGTCGGCCGCGTCCGGCGGCGCGGCGGGCGCGCGCATCTCGGCCAGTGTCGCCGCGGCCAGCACGTCCGGGTGCCCGGCCGCGAGGAAGCCCGCCCAACGCGCCAGGTCCTGGGCCGTCGACCACAGTTGGCCCGCGGGCGCCATCAGTCCGGTGTCCTGTACGACCTCGGGCCGCATCACGTCCGCCCACGGGTGGACGGCGAAGCCCCCGGCGGCCGGGGCCTGCGGCAGCGCCGTCGTACGCGGCATGCCCAGCGGGTCGAGCACTTCGGCCTTCAGGGCCTCGGCCCACGGCACGCCGCGTTTGGCCTCCACCAGGGCGCCGAGCAGCGCGAATCCGGGGTTGGAGTAGTGGTAGCGCCGTCCGGCCGGGTGTTTGACGGGGGCCGGGCCGAGGATGTCGGCCAGTTCCGGCCGCAGGTCGCCGGGGGTCCGCTCCCACCAGGGGCCCGGCGTCTCGGAGGCCAGGCCGGAGGTGTGGGTGACGAGTTGGCCGATCGTCAGACCGGCCACGTCCTCCGCGTCGTCCGGCAGGTCCGGCAGGTGCCGCGCCAGCGGATCGGTCAGCTCCAGCAGCCCCTCGTCGCGCAGCCGCATCACCAGCACCGCCGTGAACGTCTTCGTGATCGAGCCGATCCGGTACTGCGTGTCGGCGTCCGGCGCGTGCCCCTCGATCATGCTGCGCGAGCCGAACCAGACCATCCGCCCGTCCCGTACGACCGCGCCGACGATCGACGGCGTACGGCCCTCGGCCTGGCCGACCGCGATCCGGCGCAGCAGGGCGCGGCGGGTGGCGGGCAGCAGTTCACCGTCCGGCGCGGCGGGCGCGGGGCCGGGCGTCGGCAGCGCGTACGGGGCGGGGGCCGCGGGCCGGGGCCGGTCGGGGGACTGCGGTGGGTGCTGGGAATCGGTCGTCACTCGGCGCGCGCCTCTTGTCTCGGTACGGGGTCCGGGGCGGCCCTGGTGGCCGGATCCGTGCGCCCGGCCGACCTGGACTCCCCTACGGACGGTCGCCGTTACGGTAATCGGCGGTGCCGAAGCGGAGCGACACAATTGACATCCGCATCCCGCGCAGCAGCGGGATCAGATGCGAGACGGGCGCGATGGCGTACGGGCCGCGACCGCGCGGCAGGCGCAGGCTGCGGACCTCGGCGATGCGCGGCGAGGCGGTCGCGACCTTGCGGTACTCCTTGCCGTCCATGCCCCACAGCCAGCGCGGCGCGCGATAGCCGGGGCGCGCCGCGCTCCCGCCCGCCTCCGTCCCCGCCTCTGGGCTCGCCTCCGGCCCCGTCCCGCCCGCGTCCGCGTCCCTGCGCGCCTCGGCCCGCGCCTGGGCGTCCGCCCGGGCCCGGTCGTCGGCCTGGGCCTGGCTGCGGGCGACCATCCCCCGGGGGAGGGCGTCGAAGAGCATCCAGCCGCCGGGGAAACGTTCCGCGCAGGCGGCGATCAGGCGTTTCACGTCGGACGGCGGCAGATACATCAACAGGCCCTGGGCGGTGACCAGTACGCCCTCGGAGTCGTCGACCTCGTCCATCCAGCCCAGGTCCAGCGCCGACCGGGCCAGCGAACGGCGCCGTGGCGGATCGTCCGGAAGCAGAACGTCTCGGACCTCGACCGTCTCCGGCAGATCCACCGTCAGCCAGCGCACCCGGCCGTTGTCCACCCGCCAGAACTGCGTTTCGAGGCCCTCGCCGAGCGCCACCACCGTGCCGTCGGGGTGTTCGGCGACGAACCGCCGTACCTCGTCGTCCAGGCACCGCACCCGCAGCGCGTGCCACTGCGCCATGCCCGAGCCGCCGAACCGCTCGAAGGGGTAGTCGATACGGTCGACCAGCTCCACCGCGAGCGGGTCGTCCAGCAGCCGCGCCCCGGTCCGCCGGGCCTCGGCGGCCCGGTTGTACAGATTCCACAGCAGCGTTTCCGGTACGCCCTCCAGCTCGACCTTGAACCGGCCGACGCCGCCGGTCCCGCCCTCGTCGCCGCCGGCCGCCCCGCTCCCGTCGCCGTCCCGGCCGTCTCCGCTCACGCCACCACCGACGTCGTCGTTGTCGTCCATCCCCTTACGATCCCACTCGCCGCCGCGCCCGGCCGTGCCCGCCACGGCGGTACTTCGCAACCCCGTTGCCCCCGGCCCGCGTTGGGCCCGCTTGAAGAAAGCGGCGCCGTCCGGTCACGGCTGCGCGGAACCTTGACAGCGGTTTTCGCCAGGCGTAGACATCACGTCGGCCAGAGAGCGCTCTCACAGCCGTCCGGCGAGGCGGCGGGACAGCGCCCTCGGGCCGCCGCACAGCCGCACGCGTACGACCGCATCGCCGTACCAACCGCACGCGCACGACCGCACCTCCGCACAGCCGCACCGCGCACGAACGCCGATCGTGGCCGCGAGACCGGGGTCGGTGCCGCACACCGCAGCAGGGCACCACCGACGTCCACCCCCCAACCGGAGGCTCGCGCGTACGCGGCGCACCTCGCCGCACGCCGGCCGCGTGCTTGTCACGTGCTTGTCACGTGCGTGGCCGCGCGCTCGCCGCGCGCGGATCTCCGCAAGGACGGCGCTACGTGCCCTCGTTGTCGGTTTCTCACCCTCTCGCGCCCGTGCTCGCGGGCTTCCGCGAGCCGTCATCCGACACGTAGACACGTAGACACGTAGGAGCACACATGAGGGTCACCCCACGAGGGCTCTCCGCGCACCGTAAACGTTTCCGGTTCCCTCTCGCACGGTCACCGCAGGGCGTCCTGCTGATGGCGCTGGTGCTGATCGCCTCGGCGTATCTGTCCCTGGCGCCCACCTCCTCGCACGCGGCGACGCCGACCCTGCTCTCGCAGGGCAAGCCGGCGACCGCGTCATCCGTCCAGGACGCGTTCGCCGCGAGCGCCGCCGTGGACGGTGACACCGGTACCCGCTGGTCCAGCGCCGCGTCCGATCCGCAGTGGCTCCAGGTCGACCTGGGCTCGTCGCAGCCGATCACGCAGGTCGTCCTCAACTGGGAGACGGCGTACGGCAAAGCCTTCAAGATCCAGGTCTCGGACAACGCGACCGCCTGGACCGACGTCTACTCCACCACCACCGGCACCGGCGGCATCCAGACGCTCAGCGTCACCGGCACCGGCCGCTACGTGCGGATGTACGGCACCCAGCGCGCCACCCAATGGGGTTACTCGCTCTGGGAGTTCCAGGTCTACGGCGGTTCCGGCGGCGGTACGCCCCCGGCGACCTGCGGCACCACGACCGCCGCGCTCGGCAGGCCCGCCACCGCGTCCTCGACCGAGAACGCCGGGACCCCCGCCTCCGCCGCCTTCGACGGCAACGCGGGCACCCGCTGGTCCAGCGCGGCCTCCGACCCGCAGTGGGTCCAGGTCGACCTCGGCTCGTCGCAGACGCTGTGCGGCGCGCAGTTGACGTGGGAGACGGCGTACGCGAAGGCGTATCAGATCCAGGTCTCGACCGATGGTTCCACGTGGAACAACGCGTATTCCACGACGACCGGGGCCGGTGGCACCGAGAATCTGTCGTTCAACGCGACCGGCCGCTATGTGCGGATGTACGGCACGCAGCGGGCGACGCAGTACGGCTACTCGCTGTGGGAGTTCACGATCCTGACGCCCGGTGGCAGTACGACCTCCCCGCCGCCGAGCGGGGGCAACGGCAACTGCCCGTGGGTCGGTTCCACGGCTCCGGTGGCCACCCGCGTCCAACAGGTCATGGCGCAGATGACCAACGCGCAGAAGGTCTCGATCCTGCACGGCAACAACAACGCGACGCCGTACATCGGCAACATCACCGGCGTACCGTCGCTGTGCATCCCGAACATCGGCCTCCAGGACGGGCCGCACGGTGTCGGTGACGGCCTCGGCGGCGTCACGCAGATGCCGTCGGCGAACGCGTCCGCGGCGACGTGGGACGACGCGCTGGAGCAGCAGTACGGCGCGGCGATCGGCGCGGAGTTCGCGGGCAAGGGTGTGCAGGTGGCGCTCGGCCCGACGCTGAACATCGTGCGCGACCCGCGCTGGGGCCGGGCCTTCGAGACGTTCAGCGAGGACCCGTACCTCAACGGGCGGCTGGCGGCGGCCGACATCCGGGGCATCCAGAGCCAGGGTGTGATGGCCGAGATGAAGCACGTGGCCGTCTACAACATCGAGAATCCGGCGGGGACGGTCGTCGTCGACAACCGGACCATGCAGGAGCTGTATCTGCCCGCGTTCCAGGCGGCGGTGCAGCAGGGCTCGCCGGCGGCGGCGATGTGCGCGTACAGCGTCGTCAACTCCGTACCGGCCTGCCAGAATCCGGCGCTGATGAACGTCGGGCTCTACCAGCAGGCGGGCTTCGGCGGCTTCATCACCAGCGACTGGGGCGGCGCGCACTCCACCGTCGAGTCCGCCAACGCCGGTCTGACGGTGGAGATGCCGAACGGCTACTTCTACGCGGACTTCCTCGCGCAGGCGGTCGCCAACGGGACGGTCAGCCAGGCCACGCTGGACACGATGGTGAGCAGGCTGCTGACGCAGTTCTTCGCCTTCGGTCTCTTCGACAAGGCGCCCAGCGGTTCGCGGGACGCCGTCGTCACCACCCCGGCGCATGTGGCGACCGCGCTCCAGGGCGCGGAGGAGGGCACCGTACTGCTCAAGAACAACGGCATCCTGCCGCTGTCCACCGCCACCACCCACTCGATCGCGGTGATCGGCTGGGACGGCGGCGCGGGCGTGCAGTCCATCGGCGGCGGCAGCGCGACGGTGACCAGTTCCGGCACGGTCTGGCCGATCACCGGCATCCAGAACCGGGTCGCGGGCACCGGCACCACCGTGCAGTACAACGACGCGTCGAATCTCGCGTCGGCGGTCACGCTGGCCCGCTCCTCCGATGTCGCGATCGTCTTCGCCAGCGACAACTACGGCAACGAGGAGCACGACACCACCACGCTCGACCTGCCGCCGGTCGGCAACGCCCAGACCAACCAGAACGACATGATCGCCCAGGTGGCGGCGGCCAATCCGCACACCATCGTGGTGCTCAACAACAGCTCGGCGATCAACATGCCGTGGCTGAACCAGGTAGCGGGCGTCTTCGAGGGCTTCTATCCGGGCCAGCAGATCGGCACGGCGATGGCGGCGCTGATCTTCGGTGACGTCAACCCGTCGGGCAAGCTGCCCGTCACCTTCCCGAAGTCGCTCGCGGACGTGCCCGCGCACACCCCGGCGCAGTGGCCGGGGACCAACGGCACGGTGCAGTACAGCGAGGGGCTGAAGGTCGGCTACAAGTGGTACGACGCGCAGAACATCGAGCCGCTGTATCCGTTCGGCTTCGGCCTGTCGTACACCACCTTCTCCTTCTCCGGGCTCCAGGTCGGCGCGCTGTCCGGCGGGAACGCCACCGTGCGCGCGACGGTGACCAACACCGGGACGCGGGCGGGTACCGAGGTCGCGCAGCTCTACGTGGGCGACCCGGCCTCCACCGGCGAGCCGGTCCACCAGCTCCGCGGCTATCAGCGGGTCACGCTCAATCCGGGCCAGTCGCAGACGCTGACCTTCACGGTGTCCACGCACGACCTGGCGTACTGGAACACCGGCACCAACGGGTGGACGACGGCGGCGGGCAGCTACCAGATCCTGGTGGGGGACTCGTCGCGGAATCTCCCGCTGAGCGGCACGCTCAGCGTGCCGACGCAGGTGAACGCCGCGGCGGCGCGGGTGGGGGGCGGCGACGCCTCGTACGCCGTGCCCAATCCGCACGGCATGAGCAGCCCGCTGCACACGGCGGTGGACTGGGCGCTGGACCAGAAGGCCCCGAGCGGCACGGCCTTCTCGGCGACCGGTCTCCCGCCGGGGATCTCGCTCAGCTCGGCGGGGCGGTTCACGGGCGCGGCCACTGAGCGGGGTACGTACACGGTGACGGTCACCGCCCGTACGTCCTCGGCTGCGGCGTCCGCACCGGTGACGTTCGTCTGGACGACCACCTAGCCGGTTCCGTTCCGGCTCCGGTGCCCTCCCGCGGGGCGCCGGGGCCGGGGCCTCCCCGGTGAGCATCGCGGTCGAGGGCGACCACGCCTGCGTCCGCAGCTTCGAGACCGCGCTCAAGACGCGGCGCCCGCGCCGGCCCTAGCGCGAGATGTGGGCCTCGATGCCGTCGAGGAGGAAGTCGAGGCCGAGGCGGAAGGTGTGGTCGGCGTCGAGGTGGGCGGCGTCGTGGATCACGGTGGACAGGGCGGGGAAGCGGCCGGTGGCGAAGGTGCGTTCCAGGTAGGGGCCCAGTGCGGCCTGCCAGCGCTTCTCGTCCAGGCCGGTGGTCCGCTCCGCGCGGCGGGCGGCGATCTCGCGGCGGACGGCGCCGGTCACGTAGGCGTCGACCGCGGTGACCACGGGCATGACGGCGTCCACGTGGACCCCGTCCAGCGCGGCGACCACGGCCTCGCCCCTGGCCAGCGCGTGCGGGCCGAGCTGCGGCCGGCCGCCGAGCAGGTCGGCGAGCCACTCGTGGTCGTGGGCGGCCTGCCGGGTGGTCTCGGCGAGCGAGCGCAGGACCTCCCGCCAGGTGTCCCCGACCGGCCGGATCTCGGCGTGGATCGCGTCGACCATCAGGTCGAGCAGTTCGTCCTTGCTCTCGATGTAGCCGTACAGCCGCATCGGTCCGACGCCCAGCGCGGTGGCGACCTTGCGCAGCGACACCGCGTCCAGGCCGTCCGCGTCGGCCAGCTCGATCGCGGCGCGGACGATCCGCTCCCGGTCCAGGGGGGCCGGTACGGGTCGATTCGGCGGCTCGGGCCGCTCCCACACCAACATGCCGCATACGGTACATCGCATTGTCACGATACAGTGTATCGACTCGTACGGTGTATCGAACCGAAGGGGACACCCATGCCAACGACCACCAACCCGGGCCCGAGCCCGACCCCGACTGCGACCGCGGCCGTCGCCATCGTCGGGGCCGGCCTCGGCGGCCTGGCCCTCGCCCGCGTGCTGCACGTCAACGGCATCGACGCCGTCGTGTACGAACGCGAGGCGTCACGCGCCGCGCGTGGTCAGGGCGGCATGCTCGACATCCACTCCGGGCAGCGGGCACTGCGCGAGGCCGGGCTCATCGACCGATTCCACGCGATAGCCCGCGGCGAAGGCCAGGACATGCGCCTGCTCGAACCGGACGGCACCCTGCTGCTCCAGGAGGACACCCCCGAGGACGCCCCGCTCGACCGCCCCGAGGTCGACCGCGCCGACCTGCGCGACCTGCTGCTGGACTCCCTCCCCGAGGACACGGTGCGCTGGGGGCACGCGTTCACCTGCGCCGCCGACGGCCTGCTGCGCTTCGCCGACGGCGGCAGTACGACGTACGACCTGCTGGTCGGCGCGGACGGCGCGCAGTCCCGGGTCCGCCCCCTGCTCACCGACGCCCGCCCGGCGCACATCGGCCAGAACATCGTCGAGCTCGGCATCGCCGACATCGACCGCACGCACCCCGACCTCGCGGCCATGGTCGGTCGCGGCAACTACTGGGTGCTCGGCGGCGGACTGTCGCTGGCCGCACAGCGCAACGGCGACGGCCGCGTCCGTATCGGCCTGAGCTTCTACAACACCGACGAGGACTGGTTCGCCACCAGCAAGATCCCCTTCGACGACCCCGCCGCCGCCCGGGCGCGTCTGATCGACCTGCTCCCCGGCTGGCACCCACGGTTCACCGCCCTGATCGCGGCCTGCGACGACACCGTCGTGCCACGGGCGATCACCACCCTCCCGGTCGGCCTGACCTGGCCGTCGACACCGGACGTCACGCTCATCGGCGACGCCGCCCACCTGATGCCACCGGTCGGCGAGGGCGCCAACATGGCCCTCCTGGACGGCGCCCTCCTCGGCCTCGCCCTGGCCGCGCACCCGGAGGACATCCCCCGCGCCGTCGCGGAGTACGAACGCGAGATGTTCGCCCGCACCGGCGCCGCCGCCCGCGAGTCCGCCCGCGTCCACGACATCCTGACGTCGCCCGACGCCGGCCGGAGAATGCTCGCGTTCTTCCAACCGGCCTGACCGCCCGGCAGGGCTCAGCCCGCCAGTCGCGCGAGGGCCAGCGCGTGCGCGCGGTCCAGGGCGTCGGCGGCGGCGCAGGGGACGTCCGGCCGCACACCGGTGCCCTCCCAATTCGTGCCGGAGACGGGGTTGACCGCGCGGCCCACGGGGATGGTGGCCTCCAGGTGCGGGTGTACGGTCCAGCCGTTGCACGGGTGCGCGCCGCCGCGGGTGCGCTCGCCGACGACGACGGCGCGGCCGAGCTGTTGCAGGTCGTAGGCCAGCTCCTCGGCGGCGGAGAAGGTGCTCTCGCTGGACAGCACGTACACCGGCCCGCTGCCGCCGAAGCGGGCACCGGGGACGTGGGGCAGGCTCCAGGACTGCTCGCCGCGCTCGCCGTTGCGCTCGCCGCCCCGCTCATCGCCACCCCCATCGCCGCGCTCATCGCCGCGCCAGTACATGGTGTTGAGGTGGGTGCGCTCGTCCAGCAGGTAGCTGCACACGAAGGCGACCGTGTCCGGGTCGCCGCCCCGGTTGGCCCGAAGGTCCACGATCAGCGCCTGGGCGCGGGAGGCCAGGGTGAGCGCGGCGCCCAGCGGCTCCGCGGCCCACTCCAGCGGGAACAGCATCGGCCCAAGCGTCAGTACGGCGACGCCGCCGTCGAGCAGCTCCAGCCGGGGCACACCGCCCAGCGAGGTGTCGAAGTCCCGGCGCATGGCGGCCAGGCCGGCCGCCCCCTGCTCCGGGGAGACCGGGGCGGCGTGGTGCTTCAGCCTCAAGTGCCGGTCGCCGTTGACGGACTGGAGGTCCGCGGTGACCAGCCGGGCCAGCTCCTCGGCGTCGTCGACGCCGTACGCGCCCTCGGCGAGACGCCGTCGCAGCAGGGCGGCGAGCTGCTCGGCCGTCTCGGGGAAGACGTAGTGCTCGGTGAGCAGCCGGACCGTCTCGTCGATGACAGGGGCCGGGTGAAGGTTCGTCGGAATCGTCATGGCAGGGAGTAGAGCATCGCCCTTGCGAAAGCGTCAAAGACTTTAGACACTTTCGGTATGTCCGATCAGCCGACCTACCCGCCGCCTCCCGAGGACGTCCTGGAGATCAGCGCGCCCGAGCAGTTCGCGGCGCTCTCCCACCCCTTGCGCCAGCGGCTGCTCTTCGCCCTGGGCCAGCGGCCCGCCACCGTCAGCCGGCTCGCGGCCCAACTCGACGCGAAGAAGGGCAACGTGGCCCACCACCTCAAAGTGCTCCGCGAGGCCGGGCTCGTCCACATCGCCGAGACCCGCCAGGTCCGCGGCGGCACCGAGCACTCCTACCAGCGCACGGCCCGCCGCATGCTCGTCGCCGAACCCCAAGCGGCAGGCACCGCCGCGATGTTCGCCGCCGTCGCCCACGAACTGGACCGCTCACCCGTCGCCCCCCACCTGACCCTCCGCCACCTCCGCCTCAGCCCCGCCCAGGCGAAACACCTCGGCGACACCCTCACCCAACTCGTCGACGAGACCCCCGAAAACACCGAATCCCAGCCCGTCCACGGCGTCCTGGTAGCCCTCTACCACCACACCCCGCCCACCCCATAACCAACCCCGCCCCCGCCACCCGCCGCCCACGAACGGCCTCACGGACGGTCAGGCCGCGTCGATGGCCTTCGTCGACACCGGAGTCACCCGCAAACCGATGATGCAGCGGGTGTACCAATCCATCGCAACGGTCAACTCCGCCTGGATCCACCGCAGTGTCACCGGGTCGAGCGCGAACACGTCCGGCCGCGTGGTGTCCATCAGCACGTACTCGCCCGGCCGCGTGCGCCGCAGCTTCCCGTACGGTCCTCCGGTCGGCCGGCGATGTCCCGATTCCGTTTCGTGCTCAGCCGGAACAGCGGATGGCGGCCCTCCAGTTCTTGGAGGATCCGGAACGCGGTTGCCCGGCTCGGCCGAGGCACCACCTCCGTGCCGAACCGGGCGATCACCCTCGATAGGGCATGACCTACGGCCCCGTCCGCCGTCTCACGCTGTGTCGGACGCTCAGCGTCTCAGCTCCACGTCGGAAGTCGCAGGCGGCGCCGGCCGCCGGACTCCACATCAGGTGAAACGCACGGTCAGCCTCTCGTCCGGCGCGTTCGACTCGTCTTCCGCGGCAGCTCGAACCAGGACGGACGCGATTGCCTCGAACGCTTCATCGCCCATGCGGTCACGACTGACTGCTGCGTTCTCCCAGACAATCTCGACTGGGCGCTCAACATCCCTGCTCAGACGGTCCCACAGGGCGCTCAGGTTGTGCCCGTAGTACGGACCGAAGTCCAGAGGCCCGGCAAGAAGCCGGTGCAGGTCCGCCTGGCTTCCGATCTGTGCCCCATCAATGGCGACCCGCATGCTTCCTCCACTTCTTCGCTCGGCCGAGCGACTCTACGAACACCCGGCACCCCTGCAGGCACCGCGCTCCGCTGAACTGCGGTGTCTCACGGTCGATGTCGGATCCGACTTCCATCCGACATCGACCGTGAGATTCCGACACGAAATTTGAGACCCTACAGCGTTGTAGGTTCCCACGGCCGGTGTCATCTGCCGCGCCTCTGACCTGGTCAGTTCTCGGGCATCCCACGCCATGTCATCCGCTGGAATCCCAGTTCCGTGTCATTTACCTAGCCTGCCCGGCGGAGTGGGAGGAAGACTCGCCGCCCAGAAGGCGGTCATGCTGCGGCTGTGGCCCTCCATGCAGCGGTGACTCCAAGCGCACGGTGCCGTCGCCGAGGTCTACCGCCCAAAGGCTCTCCACACTCACCGGCGGCCAGCCGTCCTCATCTGTCTCCAGCCGGAAGTGGACCTTTATGTGGTCGTCCTTGATGTTCGTCACCGCACCATCATCCACAGCCGCCATGCCTCGGGAGGCCGTCGAACGTTCCAGGCCTACAACACCTCGGGCTCACCGGTCACTGCAGCGGCGATAAGCGCCACAAGATTGTCGGTCCAGCAGTCGGACTCCTTGGTGGCGACTTCAACACCGCAGCCAATACACATGAGGTTAGGTCCGTCCTGGCCGGCGAGTCCGCAGCAACCAGCGAGACGCCGCGGATCGGTATGAACCGCAGTCCCCGGAGCGTCGTCCGGGTGAAGGATCAAGAGGCTGGCATCGAAGTTGACCTTGAAGTTTCCTGGGGCCATCCGGGGTGGGACCACCTCGTGGCTCGGATGCCGCTCGGGGCCCCTGACCGGCTCTCCTGCTACCAACTCGTTCGTTAGAGGCTGTCGGCAGTTGGCGCAGCGAAATATGGTCACGTGGCCATTCTCTGCGCTTTTGAGCCAACGAACTGCGCGGGGTGGCTGCCAACCGGAACACCAACGGGGCCAGACGTGCGCTGAACGCGATCTCCGGCTTCTCAAGCCGGTGACGCGGCTATGACGTCCACGACCACCGGCCCGTCGTCCGTCACCAGCAGATAGTCCGGGATGTGCTTGCGAACCTTGCCATCCACGTCGGCCTTGAGCATGAACGGCTGGGCGATGATGTGCCGCACCTCTGGGGCGAAGTCGGCGAACAGCAGCCGCCCAGCTCCAGCCGCGACTCGTAGATCACGTGGCCGCCCACCGTCGCCGACCAGTACGTGCCCGAATAGTGCTGCTGCCCCTTGTAACAGCGGAACATCCGCCACGGCCGGGCCTCCCGCAGCAGCCCGAGCGGCACCGACGGCCACTCCAGGTCCTCCACCACGGACTCGTCACCACGCCGGACACTCAGCCGTACCGGCGCGGCCACCGCTGTACCCATCGGACCACCAACCCCGCGTTTCCGGAGGCGGCCCCGCTGGCCGCGTAACGCCGGGGTCCTGCCCCAGCCACGCACGCAGACGCTGAACGGGGCGGTCCCGTACACAAAGAGGGGAACTGCTCGCTCACGGGGCATGAATCCCATCCCCCTGTCCTATTGGCCACGCGGTGGACATCGCCGGTGGGAAAAGGACACGGGACCTGGGATCCCACAGCGTCCCCGGTCAGGTCTGGGCCATGTCCACGAAGCGGGAGTAGTGGCCCTGGAAGGCGACCGTGATGGTGGCGGTGGGGCCGTTGCGGTGCTTGGCGACGATCAGGTCGGCCTCGCCCGCGCGGGGGGACTCCTTTTCGTAGGCGTCTTCGCGGTGGAGGAGGATCACCATGTCGGCGTCCTGCTCGATGGAGCCGGATTCGCGCAGGTCGGAGACCATGGGCTTCTTGTCGGTGCGCTGTTCGGGGCCACGGTTGAGCTGGGAGAGCGCGATGACCGGGACTTCGAGCTCCTTGGCGAGGAGCTTGAGGTTACGGGACATGTCCGAGACCTCCTGCTGACGGCTCTCGGGGCGGCGCGAGCCGCCCGACTGCATGAGCTGGAGGTAGTCGATGACGACCAGGCGCAGGTCGTTGCGCTGCTTGAGGCGACGGCACTTGGCGCGGATCTCCATCATCGACAGGTTCGGCGAGTCGTCGATGTAGAGCGGCGCCTCGGTGACGTCCGACATCCGCCGGGCCACCTTCGTCCAGTCGTCGTCCGTCATGGTCCCCGACCGCATGTGATGCAGCGCCACCCGCGCCTCGGCGGACAGCAGCCGCATCGCGATCTCGTTGCGCCCCATTTCGAGCGAGAAGATGACGCTGGGCATCTTGTTGGCGATGGAACACGTCCGCGCGAAGTCCAGCGCGAGCGTGCTGTTGTGGGTGGGCACCATGGAGCGGGTGGCCAGGTACAGGTGGTCCGGGTTGTCCACCTGCACGCAGCGGACCGGGACGCTCGTGACCGGGGTGACGGAAGTGATGTACCGCGTGACCTGCTCGCGTTTCCACCGCCCTCGAGCGGAACTCGCCTTACGCGGAATCCGGGCAAGAGGAAGATTCGTCGGAACGATGACGTCCCAGGAGTCCGCGCTGATCACGTCGGCCCTGGTACGCCCGGTGCGGTGGTGAACCCGCGGGACGCAACCGAGGGAGACGACAAGCTCACAGAATCCGTCGACCAGTTCGCGATGGGTGTTCGTGAACCGATAGGCCCCGTGGCCATCGACGGTCCCGTCCGCATCCACCATGCCCTGCGCCAGCGCCAGACGCTGGTCGAAGGACGCGCGCAGGTACCCGGCCGGGATGTGCTTGCCAGCGGACACACCGAGCTGGCTCCACGCGTCCCTCAGCCCACGCACACCGAAGTGGCCGGTGCTGCTGTGCCGACGAGCGTCATACCCGGCCGCGTCAAACTCCTTGATCAGCCAGTCGCGGTCCTGTGGATCGCAGGCGACACGCCCGCTTCCGGCGGTATCGCCGTCTCCGAGGAGGTAGCCGAGCACGTACGGATCGATGGGCAGATCGACTTCAGGGCCGACGAGAGCCCTCGTGGCCGGGATCGCGTGATTGTTCTCGTGCAGCGCACGGACCGTGGCGGCGATCTCCCTGGTGCTGCGCGGCCTGACTGCCTTGCTCTCGGGTTCGGGACGGTTCCACTGCTCCTGGACGGCGCCCGCGGTCCTGCCGGGCTTGGTGCCGGCGGATGACCGTGAGGGAGACCAGGACGGCCAGTTGTCCGGGTAGGAGGTGGCCTCTGGCCTCGCGTGGTCGAATGCCTCGCGAGTGTTCCGGTCCCAGGTGAGCCACTGATGGTCCGCGTCAGCCAGGACCTTCGTACCGTCGGAGAACGTGACCTCGTAGCAAGGACGCCCGACCATGACGTCGGTGGCGGCGACCACTCGGGTCGGTGTGCCGTCGGCGGCGAGGAGGTGGTCGCCGACCTGGACCGCGCCCATCGTCGTCCAGCCGGTCGGGGTGGGCAGGGGGGTGTCGAGCGCCAGGGCCTTGCCCATCGCCGGGCGGGCGGCGATGACGATCATCTGGCCGGGGTGGAGGCCGTTGGTGAGGGAGTCGAGGTCGGTGAAGCCGGTGGGGACGCCGGACATCTGGCCGCTGCGGGAGCCGATGGCCTCGATCTCGTCGAGGGCGCCCTCCATGATGTCGCCGAGGGGGAGGTAGTCCTCGGAGGTGCGCTGTTCGGTGACGGCGTAGATCTCGGCCTGGGCGTTGTTGACGATCTCGTCGACGTCGCCGTCGGCGGCGTATCCCATCTGGGTGATGCGGGTGCCGGCTTCGACGAGGCGGCGCAGGACGGCGCGTTCGTGGACGATCTCGGCGTAGTACTCGGCGTTGGCCGCGGTGGGGACGGCGTTGACGAGGGTGTGGAGGTAGGGGGCGCCGCCGACGCGGGCGATCTCGCCGCGCTTGGTGAGTTCGGCTGCGGTGGTGATGGGGTCGGCGGGCTCGCCGCGGGCGTAGAGGTCGAGGATCGCCGCGTAGATCGTCTCGTGGGCGGGGCGGTAGAAGTCGGCGCCCTTGAGGACTTCGACGACGTCGGCGATGGCGTCCTTGGAGAGCAGCATGCCGCCGAGGACGGACTGTTCGGCGTCGAGGTCCTGCGGGGGGACGCGCTCGAAGCCGCCGCCGCCCTCGGACCAGCGGTTGCTGTCGCTGTCGTCGTTGCCGTTCTTCTTGCGGAAGCGGGTGACGGGGGGCCGGTCGCTCGGACCGGCTTCCGGGGGTGCTTCCCCCCAGTGCTCGTCCGCGGGTTCGGGCTGGCTCATCCGCGCCACCTCCTCCCGTCCCTGCGGACCGTTCGACCGCGTTCGACCGCACCCCGTTACGTGCCACGCGTTCGTGGGGCACGGCTCTTTCTTACGGCACGGCGCCGACATTTGAGTCACCCGGGGCCGCTCGCGGCGCGTCGGGGGACGGTCCACGGTAGGGCTCTCGGCGGCCCTGACCAACCCGGTTATCCACAGGGGGTGTGGACGGCGGCGGCATACCTGTGGAGAAGTGGCCCCAACCTGTGTACAGCCCTTGGGACGACGCTGTGGACAAGCTGACAATCTACTCAAGGGAACGGCTCTGACCTGGCCTTTCTCCATCCATAGCCTGTGCAGGAGAAAAAAATTCACGGTCGGCCCAAGATCGCCACAAACAACGCGGAGGAGATCACTCTACGCAGTCACCCGTAATAGTCGAGGGTGGCCTTTACCTCTTACTTGTGGACGATTACCCTGTGCATGTGAATCCGGTCGCCAAGCCCGCAGTGGAGAAGGATCCGGCCTCGTCCCCCCGCACGCCCGCCCGGGGCCGCCACGACCGGGAGATCCTCGCCCTCGCGGTCCCCGCCTTCGGCGCGCTGGTCGCCGAACCCCTCTTCGTCATGGCCGACAGCGCGGTTGTCGGCCATCTCGGCACCGCCCAGCTCGCGGGCCTCGGCGTCGCCGCCGCGCTCCTCACCACCGCCGTCAACATTTTCGTCTTCCTGGCGTACGCGACCACCGCCGCCGTCGCCCGCCGGGTCGGCGCGGGCGACCTGCCCGCCGCGATCCGCCAGGGCGTGGACGGCATCTGGCTCGCGCTGCTGCTGGGCGCGCTGGTGATCGCCGTCGTCCTCCCGTCCGCCCCGGCCGTGGTCGACCTGTTCGGCGCGTCGCCGACCGCCGCACCGTACGCGACCACGTATCTGCGGATCAGCTCGCTCGGCATCCCCGCGATGCTGATGGTGCTGGCGGCGACCGGCGTCCTGCGCGGCCTCCAGGACACCCGCACCCCGCTGTACGTGGCGGTCGGCGGGTTCGCCGCCAACGCGGGGCTCAACGCGGGCCTGGTATACGGCGCGGGACTCGGCATCGCGGGCTCCGCGTGGGGCACGGTCATCGCCCAGAACGGCATGGCGGCCGTCTACGTGTGGGTGGTGATCCGCGGCGCCAAGCGGCACCTCGCCAAGCCGCACCTCCCGACGCGGCACGACACGACGCGGCACCTCGCGCCGCGAGACGACCCCGCGCCACACGACCCCGCGACGGACGCCCGTACGGGTGCACGCTCCGCCCTGTGGACCCTGTTGCGCCCCGACCCCGCCGGCATACGCGCCTGCGCCCGAGCCGGCGTCCCCCTCCTCGTCCGCACCCTCAGCCTGCGGGCCGTCCTGCTCATCGCCACCGCCGTCGCCGCGGGGCTCGGCGACGCCGCGATCGCCGCCCACCAGATCACCCTCACCGTCTGGTCCCTGCTCGCCTTCGCCCTGGACGCCATCGCCATCGCGGGACAGGCGATCATCGGCCGCTACCTGGGCGCGGACGACCCCGAGGGCGCCCGCGCCGCCTGCCGCCGCATGATCGAGTGGGGAGTGGCCTGCGGGGTCGTCCTGGGGCTGCTGGTGACGCTGGCCCGGCCGCTGATCGGGCCGATGTTCACCTCGGACCCGGCCGTACGGGACGCGCTGGCGTCCGCGCTGCTGGTGGTCGCGGTGGCGCAGCCGGTCTGCGGCATCGTCTTCGTCCTGGACGGCGTGCTGATGGGGGCGGGCGACGGGCCGTATCTCGCCTGGTCGATGCTGGGGACGCTGGCCGTCTTCGCGCCCGCCGCGCTGGCCGTGCCCGCCCTGGGCTGGGGGCTGACCGCGCTCTGGTGGGCGATGACCCTGATGATGCTGACCCGGCTCGCCGCCCTGTGGCTCCGGGCCCGCTCCGGCCGCTGGATCGTCACGGGCGCCGCCCGCTGAGAGCCCGAGCCGCCCGCCGAGGAGCCCGACGCACTCGCCGAGAGCCCGACCCGCCCGCCGAGGAGCCCGCGGCACTCGCCGAGAGCGCGAGCCGCCCGCCGAGCCACCCGCCGACACACCTCACAGCGAGCGGCCAGACCTCACAGCGCCCGCCGCACCCGGAACCCCGGAACGACGAAGGGCCGGGCACCCCCGTAATCGGGGTGCCCGGCCCTCCCTGTTCCACGTGGAACACAGCGGTCGCGATTACGCGGCCACGACCTCCAGGTCGAGGACGGCCTCGACCTCGGGGTGCAGCCGCACCGTCACCTTGTGCGCGCCCAGCGTCTTGATCGGCGAACCGACCTCGAGACGACGCTTGTCGACGGCCGGACCACCGGCGGTCTTGATCGCCGCGGCGATGTCGGCCGGGGTGATCGAGCCGAACAGCCGGCCGGTGTCACCGGCGCGGGTGCTGAGCTGGACCTTGACGCCCTGGAGCTGCGCCTTGACCGCGTTCGCGTCGTCCAGCGAGTGGATCTCGCGGATGCGGCGGGCGCGGCGGATCTGCTCGACGTCCTTCTCGCCACCCTTGGTCCACGCGATGGCGAAGCCACGCGGGATCAGGTAGTTGCGGGCGTAGCCCGGCTTGACGTCGACGATGTCGCCCGCGGCACCCAGGCCGCTGACCTCGTTGGTAAGGATGATCTTCGACATGCTTCAGGTCACCCTTTCCTTATCGAGCGGTCGACGTGTAGGGCAGCAGCGCCATCTCACGGCTGTTCTTCACGGCCGTGGCGACGTCACGCTGGTGCTGCGTGCAGTTGCCGGTGACGCGGCGGGCACGGATCTTGCCGCGGTCGGAAATGAACTTCCGCAGCATGTTCGTGTCCTTGTAGTCCACGTACACGGTCTTGTCCTTGCAGAACGCGCAGACCTTCTTCTTCGGCTTGCGCGGGGGCGGCTTCGCCATGGTGATTCTCCTAATGCGATCTTGCGATCAAGAAGTGAGGATGCCCGCCCTAGAAGGGCGGCTCGTCCGAGTAGCCGCCGCCGGAAGAAGCGGCACCGGAGCCGCCGCCCCAGTTACCGCCACCGCCGCCCTGGCCGCCGCCGGCCGGCGCGCTGGTCGCCCACGGGTCGTCGGCGGGAGCACCGCCGCCGCCCTGGGGCTGGCCGCCACCGGAGCTTCCGCCCCAGTTGCCGCCGCCGCCCTGGCCGCCGCCTCCGCCGAACCCGCCGCCCTGCTGACCGCCACGACCGCCACCGCTGGTCTTGGTGACCTTGGCCGTCGCGCTCTTCAGGCTGGCGCCGACTTCTTCGACGTCCAGTTCGTAGACCGTCCGCTTGACGCCCTCACGGTCCTCGTACGACCGCTGCTTCAGCCGGCCCTGCACGATGACGCGCATGCCTCGCTGGAGCGACTCGGCGACGTTCTCGGCCGCCTGCCGCCAGACCGAGCAGGTGAGGAACAGGCTCTCGCCGTCCTTCCACTCGTTGGTCTGCCGGTCGAAGGTGCGCGGAGTGGACGCGACTCGGAACTTCGCGACCGCCGCACCCGACGGGGTGAAGCGCAGCTCGGGGTCGTCGACAAGATTGCCGACAACCGTGATGACGGTCTCGCCTGCCATGGGATGACCTCTCGGCGGTGTGCTGACTGCTTCTGGCTGCTGCTACTGACTACTGCTGGCTACTACTCGGTTACTGCCCCGGTGCGCTGAGCGGAGAGCTCAGTGCAGTTCGGGGCGGAGGACCTTGGTCCGCAGAACCGACTCGTTCAGGTTGAGCTGACGGTCGAGCTCCTTGACGACCTCAGGCGTGGCCTTGAGGTCGACGACCGAGTAGATGCCCTCGGGCTTCTTGTTGATCTCGTAGGAGAGGCGACGACGGCCCCAGGTGTCGACCTTCTCCACGCTGCCGCCACCATTGCGGACGACGGCGAGGAAGGACTCGATCAGCGGGGAGACAGCGCGCTCCTCAAGATCGGGGTCGAGAATGAGCATGAGCTCGTAGTGACGCATAGGGGAACCCACCTCCTTTGGACTCAGGCGGCCACGGCGTTTCCGTGGCAGGAGGGTTTGTATCTGCGTCGCAACGGTAGCGCGGGGCACTGACAGTCGAGTGACAGACAGTCGAGCGGCGGATCGGTCCGAGGAGCGTTCCGCCGAGTCGGGCGAGGCCCGGCCCACGCACAGACACCGGTGCAGACCGTACAGACTACCCGCACAGGTCCCCCGGGTTGAAATCCGCCCCCTTTTGCCCCCAATCTGGACACATCTACTCCGTCACGGAGGTGCCCCATGGCACAGCACGCGGAACGGACCCACCACCTCACCTTCAACACCGACGGCCGGCCGCACCCGCTGGAGAACACGCTGGTCGCGGTGACCGTCGTCCTCGGCGCGATCGCGATCATCTCCTCGGCCTTCAACAGCCTGCATCTGCTCAGTTCCTGGACCGGTCTGGTCGGCATCCTCACCGGCGGCTACGGCCAGTTCATCTCGGCGACCACGGCGGAGCGGTTCGCTCTCGTCATCGGCCTCGGCATGGCGGCGGTCGGCTTCTACATCGGTGTCGCGCACGGCGGGCTGTTCGGCGGGCTCTGGTAGCGGCGGCCGGCAGTCGCCGACAGCACCGGCGAGCAGTAGCGAGGGCGCTTCCCCCGCGCAGTAGGCTTCGGGCCAGAAAACAGCACCGGAAACCCACCACAAGCAAGTAGTGAGCATTCCAGCCCGCAGTCGTGAAGTTCGTCGTGAGTTTGGGGAGCGCCCCGCATGAGCCTGACCCTGAGGACCATCAGCCGCGAGCAGCATCTGGCGTACATCCAGAGCCTGCCCTCGGCAAGCCACTGCCAGGTCCCGGCATGGGCTGATGTGAAGTCGGAGTGGCGGTCGGAGAATCTCGGCTGGATCGACGACAGGACCGGCCAGATCGTCGGCGCCGGTCTGGTGCTCTACCGGCAGATCCCGAAGGTCAAGCGGTACCTGGCGTATCTGCCCGAGGGCCCGGTCATCAACTGGTACGCGCCCAACCTGGACGAGTGGCTGAAGCCGATGCTCGCCCACCTCAAGCAGCAGGGCGCCTTCACCGTGAAGATGGGCCCGCCGGTGATCATCCGCCGGTGGGAGGCGAACACCATCAAGACCGGCATCGCCGACCAGGACGTCAAGCGGCTGCGCGACGTGGAGGCCGACTTCATCGAACCGCGCGCCTTCGAGGTCGCGGACAAGCTGCGCCGGATGGGCTGGCAGCAGGGCGAGGACGGCGGCGCGGGCTTCGGCGACGTACAGCCGCGGTACGTGTACCAGGTCCCGCTGGAGAACCGTTCGCTGGACGACATCCTCAAGGGCTTCAACCAGCTCTGGCGGCGCAATATCAAGAAGGCCGAGAAGGCCGGTGTCGAGGTGGTCCAGGCCGGCTACGACGACCTGCCGACCTGGCAGAAGCTCTACGAGGTGACGGCCGAGCGCGACCACTTCAGGCCGCGCCCGCTGTCGTACTTCCAGCGGATGTGGACCTCGCTGAACGCCGAGGACCCCAACCGCATGCGGCTCTACCTGGCGGTGCACGAGGGCGAGGCGGTCGCCGCGGCGACGATGCTGACCGTCGGCCGGCACGTCTGGTACTCCTACGGCGCCTCGGCGAACCACAAGCGTGAGGTGCGGCCGTCCAACGCGATGCAGTGGCGGATGCTGCGGGACGCGTACGCGATGGGCGCCAGCGTCTACGATCTGCGCGGAATCAGCGATTCCCTGGACGAGAACGACCATTTGTTCGGTCTGATTCAGTTCAAGGTGGGCACGGGCGGGCAGGCTGCCGAATACTTGGGCGAGTGGGATTTCCCGCTCAACAAGCTGCTCCACAAGGCGCTCGACATCTACATGTCGCGTCGCTGACCCCGGGCCCGCGCACGGGCCACGACAAGGCCCGCGCGCGGCCCGCCGAAGGCTCGCTCAAGGAAAGGTCCCGACCAGGCCATGGCCCTCACCCTGTACGTCGACACCGCACGCTGGCGTGCACACCACCAGTCCGTGGTGGACCAGTTCCCCGGCATCGTGCCGGTATGCAAGGGGAACGGGTACGGCTTCGGCCATGAGCGCCTCGCCGACGAGGCGACCCGGCTGCGCGCCGACATGCTCGCCGTCGGCACGACGTACGAGGCCGCCCGGATCAAGGACTACTTCAGCGGCGACCTGCTGGTGCTGACCCCGTACCGGCTGGGCGAGGAGCCGGTGCCGCTGCCGGACCGGGCGATCCGCTCGGTGTCCTCGGTGGAGGGTGTGCGCGGTCTGGTCGGCGCGCGGGTGGTCATCGAGGTCATGAGCAGCATGCGCCGGCACGGCGTGGCCGAGGACGACCTGGTCAAGCTGCACACGGCGATAGACGACGTACGCCTGGAGGGTTTCGCGATCCACCTGCCGCTGGACCGCACCGACGGTACGGACGCGGTCGAGGAGGTCTTCGCCTGGATGGAGCGGCTGCGGGCGGCCCGGCTGCCGCTGCACACGATGTTCGTCAGCCACCTCAAGGCGACCGAACTGGCGCAGCTCAGGCAGCAGTTCCCGCAGACCAGGTTCCGGGCGCGGATCGGCACCCTGATGTGGCTCGGCGACCACGACGCGACGGAGTACCGCGGCGCGGTGCTCGACGTCACGCGGATCGTCAAGGGCGACCGGTACGGCTACCGGCAGGAGAAGTCGGCCGCCGACGGCCATCTGGTGGTCGTGGCGGGCGGCACCTCGCACGGTGTGGGCCTGGAGGCGCCGAAGGCGCTGCACGGTCTGATGCCGCGGGCCAAGGGGGTCGCGCGGGCGGGCCTGGCGACCGTCAACCGCAATCTGTCGCCGTTCGTGTGGGCGGGCAAGCAGCGCTGGTTCGCGGAGCCGCCGCACATGCAGGTGTCGATCCTGTTCCTGCCGGGTGACGTGGCGCCGCCCGCGGTGGGCGACGAGCTGGTGGCGCACCTGCGGCACACCACGACCCAGTTCGACCGGGTCGTGGACCGCCACCCGTCGTAGGACGCCTGTCGCGCCCTCCTCTGCTTCTTCTCCAGCCGTCTAGTCCTTCTCGTCCACCGCGGGCGAAGTCGTCGTGGGCGAAGGTGTCGTGGGCGAAGGCGTCGTGGGCGCGGAGTCCGTCGGCATCGTGGTGCCCCACTCGACCCGCTGTCCGGCGAAGGGAGCCGCGTGCCGCGGCTCGTGGTGGACGGCGCCGAGCACGAACACGTCCTCCGCGCCGTCCAGGATTCCGCCCGAGGGGTCGTCGTCGCCGTCCTGCCGCAGTACGTCGTGCTGCGGCAGGAGGATGTCGCGGATGACCATGCCGCACAGGTAGAGCGTGCCGAGCAGGTGCACGGCGATGGCGAGGTGGTAGCCGTCGGCGGACAGACCGTGGTGCTTGGTGCCGCCGGTGACGTACGCGAGCTGCATCCAGATGCCGATGAAGTACAGCACCTCGGCGCCCTGCCAGATCAGCAGGTCGCGCCAGCGCGGGCGGGCGAGCACGGCGAGCGGGAGCAGCCACAGCACGTACTGCGGCGAGTAGACCTTGTTGCTGATCACCAGCGCGGCCACCAGCAGGAAGGCGAGCTGTGCGAAGCGCGGGCGGCGCGGGGCGTACAGCGCGAGGGCGGCGATCCCGGCGCACAGCAGCAGCATCAGGGCGGCCACGTACGCGCTCACGCCGGTCAGCGGGTTGCCGGTGCGCTGCATGACGATCAGCCACAGCGAGCCGTAGTCGACGCCGCGGGTACGGCTGAAGCTGTAGAACTCCGACCAGCCGTGACGGGCGAGCAGGATCACCGGACCGTTGACCACCAGCCAGGACAGGACGGCGCCGCCGAGCGCCGTGCCGAAGGCCCGTAGCCGCCCGGCGCGCAGGCACAGCAGGAACAGCGCGAGCAGCAGCAGGACGGGGTAGAGCTTGGCCGCGGTGGCCAGGCCGATCAGGATGCCCGCGGCCAGCGGTCGGCTGCGGGCCCACAGCAGCATGCCGACGGCGGTCAGGGCGACGGCGAACAGGTCCCAGTTGATGGTCGCGGTGAGCGCGAGCGCGGGGGACAGGGCGATGAGCAGGCCGTCCCAGGGGCGCCGCCGCTGGGTGCGCGCCACGCACGTGACGAGGACGACCGCGCAGATCATCAGCATCGCGGAGTTCACGATCCAGTAGATCTGCGCGCGGTGCTGGAGGTCGCCGCCGTGCGGGGTCAGCCAGGAGGCGACCTCCATGAACAGGCCGGTGAGCACCGGGTACTCGAGGTAGTGGAAGCCGCTGCCGGAGACCGAGTCCGGGATCCGGTCGAAGTACGGGACCAGGTCGGTGGCGAAGCCGCGCTGCGAGTACAGGTGCGGGATGTCGGAGTAGCAGGCGTGGATGTACTGCGGGGAGCCGCCCTGGAACCAGCCGCCGGAGTAGCAGGACGCTTTCTGCGCCATGCCGAGGGCGAACATCCCGATGACGACGAGCACCATCACGCGGACCGGGTTCCACCAGCGGTAACCGCCGGAGCGGGCCCACCGTCCGGTGGGCCCGCCCAGGAACTCACTGCCGGCCGCGGCGACCGGGTCCTCGTCGGAGGGTCGCACGGGGAGCTCTCGCCGGTCGGCCTCTTCGCGGTCGCGCACGCTCGTCATGGCGAACATCCTGCCGTACCGGTCTGTGTGAGCGAGAGTCCCCGGGGACACCAACCGTCGCTGTCTGCTGTCAGCGACGGTCGCCGTCCCCCGTCAGCCGCCGTCCGTCATCCTCCGTCGCCGGGTTTGCGGGTGGATGTTCCGCCGCTGTTGCCTCCGCCGCCGCCCGGTCCTCCGGTGCTGCCCGACGTGGTCGGGGTGTCGCTCGGCGTCGGCGTGTTGCAGGTCTGGTCCCACGGCAGGCACGGGCCGCTCGGCGTGGTGGGCGGCGTGGTGGGCGGCGTCGTCGGCGGGGTGGTCGGCGGCGTCGTCGTGGTGGGCGGCGGGGTGGTTGCGGTGTCGGTCGGGCTCGGCGGCGGCGTCGTCATGGACGGCGTCGGGGACGGGGCGCCGGGCTCGTTCTGCGGTTCGCCGATCTTGCTGGCGTCCGGGAAGCCGGGGTCCTCGGAGTTGCCGAGGGCGGCCTTCATGTAGTCGGTCCAGATGGTGGCCGGGAGGTCACCACCGTGGATGGAGGAGTTGCCGCCGGTGCCGGACATCGGCAGCAGCTTCTTGGCCTTGGTGTCCTGGCGGAACATCACCACGGACGTGGAGAGCTGCTGGGTGTAGCCGACGAACCACGCGGACCGGGTGCCGCCGGGGCTGTCGGTGGTACCGGTCTTGCCCGCCGCGGTACGGCCCAGGGCCTTGGCCTTGGTGCCGGTGCCGTTCTCGACCACGTTCTGCAGGACCTTGGTGACGTTGTTGGCGATGTTGTCCGGCAGCGCCTGCTTGGGCTTGGGCCGCGAGAAGCCGTTGATCTGGTCACCGTTGTGGATCACCTTGGTGACCGAGTACGGGTCCACCTGCACGCCGGATTTGGCGAAGGTGGCGTACGCGTCGGCCATCCGGATCGCGCTGGGCGTGGACGTACCGATCGAGAACGACGGCACCATGGTGGCCATGCTCTCGTCGAGCAGGCCCACGCTCTCCGCCGTCGCCTTGACCTTGGGCAGGCCGACGTCCTCGCCGAGCTGGACGAACGGGGTGTTGATCGAGTTCTGCATGGCCTTGGTCAGCGTGACGTAGCCGTGCTTGATCGAGTCCTCGTTCTTCTGCCGGAACGGCTTGTTCTCCTTGTCGAGGACCACATTGCCGTCGTGGTCCTTGATCACCAGCAGGTCGTTGGCGTTGTACTTGCTGTCCGGCGTGATGGGCTTGCCGTCGCTGTGGTTGGTGCCGTACATCATGGCCGCGGAGAGCACGAACGGCTTGAAGGTCGAGCCGACCGGCACACCGGCGGTGTTGGCGTTGTTGTTGAACTCGTTGTGCTCGTAGCCCTCGCCGCCGTAGATGGCCACGATCTTGCCGTCGCCCGGCACCACGGAGGCGGCGCCGAACTGCACGTTGCTGTCCGCGTCCGTGCCCTTGTAGTCGGGGTCGTCGCCCAGGTACTTGTGCGAGCCGCCGGGCTTGATGTTCGCCTTGCGGACCGCCTCGACGGACTTCTTCAGGGCGTTGACCTTGGCCTTGTCGAAGGTCGTGTAGATCTGGTATCCGCCCAGGTCAAGGTCCTTCTGGGTGATCTTCGGCGAGGAGTGCGTGGTGACGTAGTTGTTCACCGTGTCGACCAGGTAGCTGATCTGACCGCTCATGCCCGCCTGCACCTTCAGCCCCTGGGGCATCGGGTACTTGGTGTACTTGGCGCGCTCGGTCGCCGTCATGTGGCCGTACTTGACCTCCTGGTCGAGGATCCAGGCCCAGCGCTGCGTGGAGCGCTTGGTGTTGGCCTCGGCGGTGGCCGACGTGTCGATGTTGGTGGCGCCTATCGGGTCGTAGTACGTCGGGCCCTTGAGCAACGCCGCCAGGAAGGCGCACTGGCTGGGGTCGAGCTTGACCGCGTCCACGCCGTAGTACGTCTGCGCGGCGGCCTGGAGACCGTAGGCGCCGCGGCCGAAGTACGAGGTGTTCAGGTAGCCGGTGATGATGTCGTTCTTGCCGACCTTCGCGCCGACCTTTATGGAGATGAACAGCTCTTTGAACTTCCGGCTGACCGTCTGCGACTGGTCGAGCATCGAGTTCTTCACGTACTGCTGGGTGATGGTCGAGCCGCCCTGCGTCTCGCCGCCCTTGGCCATGTTGAACAGCGCGCGGGTGATGCCCATCGGGTCGACACCGGAGTCGGTCTCGAAGGTCTTGTTCTCGGCCGAGATCACCGCGTAGCGCATGGCCTTGGGGATCTGGTCGTACGTGATGTTCTGCCGGTTGAAGTCACCGCCGGTGGCGACCATGCGGGTGCCGTCGGCCCAGTAGTAGACGTTGTTCTGGGCGACGGCTGCCTTGTTCTCGTCGGGGATGTCGACCATGGCGTACGCGATGCCCGCGATGCCGACCAGGGTGCCCACAAAGCCGATGCACAGCGCGGTGACCTGGCGCCAGGAGGGCACCCAGTGCCGCCAGCCCTGCTTGCCGAAGCGCGGGTAGTCGATGAAGCGCTTCTTGGCGGGCCTGCGGCCTCCCCGGCCCGCGGGGCCGCCGGGTTCACCGGGGCCGCCGGTGCCTCTGCGGCGACCGCCGCCGTTGCCGTTGCCGCCACCGCCGCGTCCCTGGGCGGCGCGGCGGGCCGCGGCGCGTCCTTCATAGGGGACACCGGGGCCGCCGGGGCCGGAAGGGGAACCGCTGGGCACGCCGCCGGGAGGGCCGGGGGGACGGCCGGGTACGGCGCCCGGGGTACCGCCGGGCGGCGTACCGCCACTGGGCATACCGCTAGGGGACCCGGCGGGGGGGCCGCCGGCCGCGCGTCGGCCGCCTGACGCAGGGGGCGTCGGCTGCTGTCCCCCGCGCCTGGCGGCAGCACGGCCGCCGGAGGGCGACTGCGGCGGCTTGCGACGGTGCTCGCTCATGAACAGCTACTCCTCGACAGGCGGGATCGCCTGCAGGCATCGATGACATTCCGGTCTGTCCCCCTGAGTGCGGCTGTGTCAGGCCGCACTGCACCCAGGACCAAGACGCACGCCGACGTCCCAGGGTTCCCGGTGCTCTGCATGGCGAACAGAGTACGCACGGTCAAAAGACGCACGATGCGAGCGTTCATCACATAACGGACGGTTGACGCCTCACAGGTTTCATGTTGTGACACCCGCTGTGACGGCGGTCACCGCGGACCGCCTTGCATGATGTGTCGAACCGTTCTATCGTCCCGATGTATCGACTCGATACATCGCACCGACACATCGCTCCGATGCATCGTGCGGAGGCATCGGGTCGGCACACAGTACGGGACAGCGGCGACCGGCCGGAACGAGGGGACGAGGGATTGAGCAAGCGCTCCGGAATCCTCGAATTCGCGGTTCTCGGTCTGCTGCGCGAGTCCCCTATGCACGGCTACGAGCTGCGCAAGCGGCTCAACACCTCGCTCGGGGTGTTCCGCGCCTTCAGCTACGGCAGTCTTTATCCCTGCCTGAAGACGTTGGTCACTCAGGGGTGGCTGATCGAGGAGTCGGTGGTGGACAGCGATCCGCCCGCGACACCCCTCGCCGGCCGCCGGGCGAAGATCGTCTACCGGCTGACGGCCGCGGGCAAGGAGCACTTCGAGGAGCTGCTCGCCCACTCCGGCCCGGACGCCTGGGAGGACGAGCACTTCGCCGCTCGCTTCGCCTTCTTCGGGCAGACGTCGAAGGACGTCAGGATGCGGGTCCTCGAGGGGCGGCGCAGCCGCCTCGAGGAACGGCTGGAGAAGATGCGCGCCTCACTCGTGCGCACCCGCGAACGGCTCGACGACTACACGCTCGAGCTTCAGCGGCACGGCATGGAATCGGTGGAGCGCGAGGTCCGCTGGCTCAATGAGCTGATCGAGACCGAGCGGGCCGGACGCAGCACCACGCGCCCGGACTCCGAGCAGGACACACACGACAACAACCAAGAGAACGGCGGCCGACCCGAAAACCGGGGAACCGCGTGACGATTACACAGGGAGCAACCGGTATGGGTTCGGTTCGCGTAGCCATCGTTGGCGTAGGCAACTGCGCCGCGTCGCTGGTGCAGGGTGTCGAGTACTACAAGGACGCCGACCCGGACAGCAAGGTGCCTGGTCTCATGCACGTGCAGTTCGGCGACTACCACGTACGTGACGTCGAGTTCGTGGCCGCCTTCGATGTCGACGCGAAGAAGGTCGGCCTCGACCTCGCGGACGCCATCGGGGCCAGCGAGAACAACACGATCAAGATCTGCGACGTCCCGCAGAGCGGTGTGACCGTCCAGCGCGGCCACACCAACGACGGTCTCGGCAAGTACTACCGGGAGACGATCGAGGAGTCCACCGAGGCCCCAGTCGACATCGTCCAGATCCTCAAGGACCGCCAGGTCGACGTCCTCGTCTGCTACCTGCCCGTCGGCTCCGAGGTCGCGGCCAAGTACTACGCGCAGTGCGCCATCGACGCGAAGGTCGCCTTCGTCAACGCCCTCCCGGTCTTCATCGCCGGCACCAAGGAGTGGGCGGACAAGTTCACCGAGGCCGGTGTGCCGATCGTCGGTGACGACATCAAGTCCCAGGTGGGCGCCACCATCACGCACCGCGTGATGGCGAAGCTCTTCGAGGACCGCGGTGTCCTGCTGGAGCGCACCATGCAGCTCAACGTGGGCGGCAACATGGACTTCAAGAACATGCTCGAGCGCGAGCGCCTGGAGTCCAAGAAGATCTCCAAGACGCAGGCCGTCACCTCGCAGATCGTGGACCGTGAGCTGGGCGCCAAGAACGTCCACATCGGCCCGTCGGACTACGTGCAGTGGCTGGACGACCGCAAGTGGGCGTACGTCCGCCTCGAGGGCCGCGCCTTCGGTGACGTCCCGCTGAACCTGGAGTACAAGCTGGAGGTCTGGGACTCCCCGAACTCCGCCGGTGTCATCATCGACGCGCTGCGCGCGGCGAAGATCGCCAAGGACCGCGGTATCGGCGGCCCGATCCTCTCGGCGTCCTCGTACTTCATGAAGTCCCCGCCGGTGCAGTACTTCGACGACGAGGCCCGCGACAACGTGGAGAAGTTCATCCGCGGCGAGGTCGAGCGCTGACCGGCTGAGCCGGACAACGCCGCGTCCGGCGGCACGGTGCCACAGCGTCACCGCAGGACCGCACCGCCGCAGGACGGCACCACCGCAGTACCAAGGAAAGGCCCCGGGTCGCGTGCCCGGGGCCTTCCGCGTCATGTGAGGCTGTGACCATGGCTGTTGTGCGCGATCTTCGCGTGCTGCTGCGGCTGTCGGGCTTCCGGCGGCTGCTCGCGGTGCGCCTGCTGTCCCAATTCTCCGACGGCGTCTTCCAGGTCGCGCTGGCCGCCTATGTCGTCTTCTCGCCCGAGAAACAGACCTCGCCCGGCGCCATCGCCTCCGCCATGGCCGTACTGCTGCTGCCGTACTCGCTGCTCGGCCCGTTCACCGGCGTGCTGCTCGACCGCTGGCGGCGCAGGCAGGTGCTGCTCTCCTGCAATCTGCTGCGGGCGGTGCTGTCCTGCGGGACGGCCGCGCTGATCCTGCTGCACGTGCCGGACTGGCTGTTCTATCTCTCCGCCCTGTCGGTCACCGCCGTCAACCGCTTCGTGCTCGCGGGGCTGTCCGCCGCGCTGCCGCGGGTCGTGGACGCCGAGCGGCTGGTGATCGCCAACTCCCTGTCCCCGACGGCCGGGACGCTCGCGGCGACCGCGGGCGGCGGCGTCGCCTTCGTCGTGCACCTCTTCCTGCCCGAGGGCGCCGGGGCCAACGCGGCGACCGTGCTGCTCGGCGCGGGCGTCTATCTGGTGGCGGGGCTGTCCGCGCTGACGCTGGGCCGCGACCGGCTCGGGCCCGATCCCTCCGAGGTACGGCAGCGGCTGCGCACGGCGCTCGCGGGCACCGCGCAGGGCCTGGCCGCCGGGTGGCGGCATCTGCGCCAACGGCCCGCGGCGCGGCGGGCGATGGGCGCGGTGACGGCGATGCGCTTCTGCTACGGCGCCCTGACCGTCACCTTGCTGATGCTCAGCCGCTACACCTGGTCCGACCCCTCGGACACCGACGCCGGTCTCGCCCTGCTCGGCCTGGCGGTCGGCCTGTCCGCGGCCGGATTCTTCACCGCGGCGGTCTTCACCCCGTGGGCCACCGGCCGCTTCGGCACCGGCGGCTGGATCACCGTGTGCGCCGCCGCGTCCGCCGTGCTGCTGCTCCCGCTGGCGCTCCCGTTCGCCGTCGGACCGATGATGGTCGCGGCCTTCGTGCTGGGCTTCACCATGCAGGGCGCGAAGATCGCCACCGACACCGTGGTGCAGACCGACGTCCAGGACTCCTACCGCGGGCGCGTCTTCTCCCTCTACGATGTCGCCTTCAACGTCGCCTTCGTAGGCGCCGCGGCGGTCTCCGCCCTGATGCTGCCGCCCGACGGCCGTTCCCCAGCGCTGATCACCGTCCTCGCCCTGCTCTACGCCGGGGTGGCCGCCACGATGACCCGACTCCGCTCCTGACCCCGGCGTCGCGCCGGGACGCACACCACACATGGGGGAAACCGTGGCTACTCCGCCACCTCCTGGCCGCAATCCCTACGGCCAGCCGTACGCACAGCAGACAGCACCGCCTCCGCCCGCGCCTCCGCAGCAGGGACAGAACCCGTACGGCCAGGACCCCTACGGCCAGAATCCGTACGGGCAGAATCCGTACGGGCAGGGCCAGCCGGGCCAGAACCCGTACGGGCCGCCGCAGGGCCAGGGGCAGCAGCCGTTCGGCTACCCGCAGACCGGGCCGCAGACGGCGCCGGACGGCGGCCCGGCGTGCACCTTCTGCGGGGGCTTCCCCGCCGTGCAGGCCACGGTCCGCGGCCACCAGGGCTTCCTGATCATCATGCGCTTCCTGAAGCGACGGGCGAACTACTGCCGCACCTGCGGGATAGCCACGCACCGGGAGATGACCACCAAGACGTTGTGGCAGGGCTGGTGGAGCATCGCCTCGTTCGTCATCACGCCGATCACGGTGCTGATCAACCTCGGGCCGCGCGGCAAGTTCAACAAGCTGCCCGCGCCCAACGGCGGCTTCGGACCGCCCATGAACCCGGGCAAGCCGATCTTCCTGCGCGGCGGCGCGTACGTCATGCTGGCGCCGCTGCTGGTGCTCGCCCTCATCGTCGCGGGAGTCGCGATGGGCGGCAACGACGCGAATTCGGCGTCCGCCGGTGACTGCGTCAGCAAGAGCGGCTCCGACTCCGACCCGACCCTGAAGGTCGTCGACTGCACGTCGGGCTCGGCCGCGTACCGCGTCGTGGAGCGGCACGGCGGCAAGCACTACAGAGACGCCTGCTCCAACGGCGACGCCGAGTACGACCACTCGGGGCGCGGCGGCGACTACGCGCTCTGCCTGACGCGCGTGGGCTGACGTCCTTGAGCTGACGTCCTTGAGCTGATGGCGCCATGCCGATGCCTTTGAGCTGACGCCGATGTTCCACGTGGAACATCGTGTTCGGCGAGACGACGGAGGGGCGATGTTCCACGTGGAACATCGCCCCTCCGTCGTTTCACGCCGCCGTTCTCACTGCTGCTCGGACCACCACGTCTTGAGCGCGGCGATCGCCTCGTCCTCGGTCATCGGGCCGTTCTCCAGCCGGAGTTCCAGCATGTGCTGGTACGCCTTGCCGACCAGGGGGCCGGGGGGGACGCCCAGGATCGACATGATCTGGTTGCCGTCGAGGTCGGGCCGGATCGCGTCCAGCTCCTCGCGCTCCTGGAGTTCGGCGATGCGCGCTTCCAGGGCGTCGTAGGTGCGGGACAGGGCGGCTGCCTTGCGCTTGTTGCGGGTCGTGCAGTCCGAACGGGTCAGCTTGTGCAGCCGGGAGAGCTGCGGGCCCGCGTCGCGGACGTAGCGGCGTACGGCCGAGTCGGTCCACTCGCCGCTGCCGTATCCGTGGAAGCGCAGGTGCAGCTCGACCAGCCGGGAGACGTCCTTCACCAGATCGTTGGGGTACTTGAGCTGGGTCAGCCGGGCCTTGGTCAGCTTCGCGCCCACCATCTCGTGGTGGTGGAAGGAGACCCGGCCGTCGGTCTCGAAGCGGCGCGTCTTCGGCTTGCCGATGTCGTGCAGCAGCGCGGCCAGCCGCAGGACGAGATCCGGCCCGTCGGTCTCCAGGTCGATCGCCTGCTCCAGCACGGTCAGCGAGTGCTCGTAGACGTCCTTGTGCCGGAAGTGCTCGTCGCGCTCCAGACGCAGCGCGGACAGCTCGGGCAGCACGAGATCGGCCAGCCCGGTGTCGACCAGCAGCCGCAGCCCCTTGCGCGGGTGGTCGGACAGGATCAGCTTGTTCAGCTCGTCCCTGATCCGCTCGGCGGAGACGATGCCGATCCGGTCGGCCATCGCCGACATCGCGGCGACCACCTCGGGCGCGACCTCGAAGTCGAGCTGCGCGGCGAAGCGGGCGGCCCGCAGCATCCGCAGCGGGTCGTCGGAGAACGACGACTCCGGGGTGCCGGGCGTACGCAGCCGCCGCGCCGCCAGATCGTCCAGGCCGCCGTACGGATCGACGAAGTCGCCCTCGGGGAGCGCGACCGCCATCGCGTTCACGGTGAAGTCCCGGCGGACCAGGTCGTCCTCGATGGTGTCGCCGTAGGACACCTCCGGCTTGCGCGAGGTCCGGTCGTACGCTTCGGAGCGGTACGTCGTCACCTCGATCTGGAAGCTGTCCTTCATCGCGCCGACCGTGCCGAAGGCGATGCCGACCTCCCACACCGAGTCCGCCCACGACCGCAGGATCTTCAGCACCTGCTCAGGGCGGGCGTCGGTGGTGAAGTCGAGGTCGTTGCCGAGCCTGCCCAGCAGGGTGTCCCGGACGGAGCCGCCGACGAGGGCGAGCCGGAATCCGGCGTCGCGGAATCGGTGGCCGAGTTCCTCGGCGACGGGCGCGACCTGGTGGCGGGCCCGCGGGGTCTGAGCGGCATTGTTGGCATTCGGCACAACGTAAAAGGGTACGGGTCCGCGGAGCCCACGGCTGCCGGGTTTCCCCGCGGGACCGCGTCGCGGGCGCATACGGCGCGCGTCCCGAGGGCATACCGTCCGGTTCCGGACCTCGGCGGACCCCGGCGGGGCATCGGCCGGACCCCGGCCAGATCTCGACTGGGCCGCATCGGGCCTCTTCCCCGGACTCCGCAGCACTTTGGCACAGCGCCGATCGTTAACATGCCAGCACGCACATCAGATGGGCGCGGACCGACGACCACCGTCGCCCGCCCGTCGACATCCGACACGAGGGACGGGCGAACGCGTGGGCGAGGCGGCACAGGCACCCGGAAGACCCCCGTCGGCGCGCTCGCCGCGTCTGCTGCGGGCGGTCGCCCTGATCGCCGCGGGCACGCTGCTCACCGGGCTGCTCCAGGTCGTCCAGACGCTCCAGGCGCCGGGCGCGCAGGCCGCCGTCGGCAGCGGCTCGCGCACCGCCGCGGTGGCGCTGAACAAGGTCGACCCCCGCGTCCCCGCCAAGGACGGCTCCGTCACCGTGTCCGGCACGGTGACCAACAACGGCAAGACGACGATCACCGGCGCCCGGATGGGCGTCAGGGTCGCCCCGGACGGCCCCCTGACGTCCCTCAGCGCGATGAAGAGCGCCCAGGACCGTACCGGTTACACCAGCTACCTGGACGGCTCGGAGATCGACGGCCACACGGTCGACCTCCCGAAGATCCCGGCCGGGCAGAGCCAGCCCTTCTCCCTCAAGGTCCCGGTGAAGTCCCTGGGCTTCGACGCCTCGGGCGTCTACCAGCTCGGCGTGGCGCTGGACGGCGAGACGTCCGCGGAGCCCGGCGAGCACGTCCTGGGCATCAAGCGCACCTTCCTGCCCTGGTACGACACCAACACCACCACCGCGAAGGCCACGCAGATCACCTACCTGTGGCCACTCACCGACCGGCCGCACGTGGCCGCCCGCGGCGACACCGACTCCCAGCAGAGCCCGATCTTCCTCGACGACGACCTCGCCAAGGAGCTGTCCCCCGGCGGGCGGCTCCAGGTGATGGTCGACCTGGCCAAGTCGCTGCCGGTGACCTGGATCATCGACCCCGACCTGCTCGCCTCGATCGACTTCATGACCAAGCCGTACCGGGTCGCCGGCCCCGGCGGCGACGTCACCCACACCACCGAGGGCACCGGCGGCGCGGTCGCCAAGGCCTGGCTGAACTCACTCAAGAGCGCTGTCGCGGGCGACCAGGTGATCGCGCTGCCGTTCGCCGACACCGACCTGGCCTCCGTCGCGCACAACGGCCTGCGCGTGCCCGGCACCCTCAACCACCTCAAGACCGCGTCCGAACTGGGCGTGAGCACCCTCGACACCGTCCTCGGCGTCCAGGCCACCTCCGACGTGGCCTGGCCGGTGGACGGGGCCGTCGACCCCGCCATCGTCTCGGTGGCCCGTACCGGCGGCGCGAAGCGGATCGTGGCCCGCAGCGACAGCGTCGGCGAGAGCGATGCGCTCAGCTACACGCCCAACGCGGCCCGACCGATCGGCCACGGGGTGACCGCGGTGGTCGCCGACGCCTCGCTGTCCACCGCGTTCGCGGGCGACATGCTGCGCGCGGAGCCCGCCGATCTCGCCGTGCAGGACTTCGTCGCGCAGACCCTGATGATCACCATGCAGGCGCCGGAGAGGCAGCGCACCATCCTGGTCGCCCCGCAGCGCATGCCCACGGTCTCGCAGGCACAGGCGATGGCCGAGGCGATCGGCACGGTCGGCACGAGCCCGTGGGCCGCCACGGTCGGCTTCGACACCGCCGCCAAGGCCAAGGCCGACCCGGACGCGAACCGCAAGGTGCCGTCGGCGAAGAAGTACCCCAAGGCGCTGCGCAGGCACGAGCTGTCCGTGGGCGCCTTCCAGCAGCTCAGCGAGACGCAGACCCATCTCAACGACTTCGTCACCATCCTCACCCGCAAGGACAAGGTGACGGTGCCCTTCGGCAACTCGGTGCTGCGCGCCATGTCGGCCGGCTGGCGCGGCGACCCCGCCGACGCGACCGAGTTCCGCAGTTCGATCGGCGGCTACCTCCAGGACCTGATCAACGCGGTCCGCATCCTGCCCAAGACCACCCTCACCCTCTCCGGCCGCAGCGGGACCATTCCGGTGACAGTGAAGAACGAGCTGAACCAGCCGATCACCAACCTTGTGCTGCGTCTCACGTCGAACACCGACATCCGGCTGGAGATCAAGGACCCGCAGCAGCCGATCGCGATCGACGGCGGCCACACCCGTACCCTGAAGTTCCAGACGTCGGCGAGCGCGAACGGCAAGGTCAGGGTCACCGCGGCGCTCTTCACCGCGCAGGGCGTGCTCTACCGCAACAGCAACGCCGTCGAGTTCGACGTCAAGATCACCAAGGTCACCGATCTGGTGATGTTGATCATCGCCGCCGGTCTGCTCCTTCTGGTGCTCGCGGGCGTTCGCATCTACCGTCAGCGGAAGCGGCAGGCAGCCGCGGACAGCGGCGGAGACGGCGGGGACGGTGAGGACGGGGACAACGGCGGCGGGCAGGAGGACGGTGATCCGGGGCAGCCGGGTGACCCTGGCACTGACACCGAGGACACCGGTCGGGAAAGCGTTGAGCTGTCCCCGACGGGTGAGAAGGTGGAGGGATAGCCGGCGGACAATAAGGTGGGGCACTGATGAACGCGCCGTATGACGGTGATCGCGACTCTGCGGGCCAGATGCCTCCATCGCCCGAGCAGCGTCCCTCACCCCCTGACCCGTATCTGCAGAACACCTACGCCTACGACCCGTACCAGCAGCAGGACCCCACCGCGCAGGACCCGGTGGGCGAGGCGCTGTACGACCGCGCCGCGCACCCGCCGCCGCCGTACGGGCAGGAGTATCCGCAGCAGCAGCCTTCGGCGTACCCCCAGATGCCGTACGGCGACAACTCCGCGACCCAGTACGTCGGCGTGGACGACCTGGTCGGCGGGTCGCCCCAGGGGCAGCAGGGCGGCCAGGGCCAGCAGGACCCGGGGTACGACGCGTTCGATCACCTCTTCCGCGACCAGCGCGGCGGCGGCGCGCCTGCGCAGCAGCCGCAACAGCCCCAGGCCCCGCAGGCCCAGCAGCCCCAGCAGCAGGCCCCGCAGTCGCAGCAGGGGTACGCGCCGCCGCAGGACCCCAGGCAACAGCAGCAGCCGTACCAGCAGCCGGGTCCCGCCCAGTACCAGCAGCCGCAGCACCCCCAGCAGGGGTACGCGTACCCGCAGCAGCAGCCGCAGCAGGGCTACGGCTATCCGCCGCAGCACCAGCAGCAGGCGCCCGGCTACCCGGCGGCGTACGGGCAGGCGCCCGCGCCCGCGGACAACGCCGAGACGGGGTACGCCGAGCCCGCGTACGAGAATCCGGCGTACGGGCAGGCCGCCTACCAGGACCAGCGGTACGCCGACCCGCGGTACGGCTACGCGAATCTGCCGTACCCGAACCAGCCACAGCAGCCCGTGCAGTACGCGTACACGCCCTCGTACATCGGCGAGCCGGTGTCCGCGCTGGACGCCACCGGGCAGATCCCGATCATCCCGGCCGCGCCGCCGATGGCCGCCAGGCCGCCGCGCGCGGCGGAGGCCACCTCCAACACGCGCGCGGGCAACATCCTCAAGTCCAGCGCGCTGATGGCGGCGGGCACCCTGGTGTCCCGCCTCACCGGCTTCGTCCGCACCCTGGTGATCGCCGCCGCGATCGGCGTGGCGACCCTCGGCGACTCGTACGCCGTCGCCAACACGCTGCCGACGATGATCTACATCCTCACCATCGGCGGCGGTCTGAACTCCGTCTTCGTCCCGCAGCTCGTCCGCGCGATGAAGGACGACGACGACGGCGGTACGGCGTACGCGAACCGGCTGCTGACGGTCGTGATGGTGGTGCTCGGCGGCATCGTGGCCGTCACCGTGATCGCGGCCCCGCTGCTGATCCGGCTGATGTCCGCGAAGATCGCCGACAACCCCGACACGTACGACATCGCCATCACCTTCGCCCGCTACTGCCTGCCGACCATCTTCTTCATGGGCGTGCACGTGGTGATGGGCCAGGTGCTCAACGCGCGCGGCAAATTCGGCGCGATGATGTGGACGCCGGTCCTCAACAACATCGTGGTGATCTTCAGCTTCGGCATGTTCATCTGGGTGTACGGCGCCTACAGCACCACCCGGATGGACGCGACGACCATCACTCCCGAGGGCGCGCGGCTGCTCGGCATCGGCACGCTGCTCGGTCTGACCGTGCAGTCGCTGGCGATGCTGCCGTACCTGCGGGACGCGGGCTTCAAGTTCCGGCCGCGCTTCGACTGGCGCGGCCACGGCCTCGGCAAGGCCGCCAAGCTCGCCAAGTGGACGTTCTTCTTCGTGCTGGCGAACCAGGCGGGCCTGATCGTCGTCACCCAGCTCGCCACCTGGGCGGGCGCCAACGCCGACAAGAGCGGCAACCAGGGCACCGGCATCACGGCGTACAACAACGCGCTGCTGATCTGGCAGATGCCCCAGGCGATCATCACCGTCTCGGTGATGGCCGCGGTGCTGCCGCGGATCTCGCGGGCCGCGGCGGACAACGACGTCTCCGCGGTGCGCGACGACATCTCCTACGGTCTGCGCACCTCGGCGGTGGCCATCGTGCCCGCCGCCTTCGCCTTCCTGGCCCTGGGCGTCCCGATGTGCAGCCTGCTCTACGCGAGCACCGGCACCGGTTCCGCGCGCAACATCGGATTCATCCTGATGGCCTTCGGCGCCGGACTGATCCCCTTCTCCGTGCAGTACGTGATCCTCCGCGGGTTCTACGCCTTCGAGGACACGCGCACGCCCTTCTACAACACGGTCATCGTGGCCGCGGTCAACGCGGCGGCGGCGGCCATCTGCTTCGTGGTGCTGCCCGCCCGCTGGGCCGTGGTCGGCATGGCCGCCGCGTACGGCCTCGCGTACGCCGTGGGCGTCGGGGTGGCCGCCAAGCGGCTGCGCTCGCGGCTCGACGGCGACCTGGACGGCAAGCGGGTGGTACGCACCTACGCTCGGCTGACCGGCGCCTGCGTGCCCGCCGCGCTGATCGCGGGGCTGGCCGTCTACGCCGTGCTCGGGGCGCTGGGCAGCGGCGCCGTGGGCTCGCTCGCCGCACTCGTGGTGGGCGGCGGCCTGCTGCTCGGAATCTTCCTCTTCGCGGCCAAGCGGATGAGGATCGAGGAGATGACCGCCATGATCGGCATGGTGCGAGGACGGCTCGGGCGCTGAACGAACCCGTCGCGAAGCGGCGGGCAACCATCACGGTTCGCTGTGTGTCGTGCATAGAGCCGGACTGTGGGCACAATTGTCATCGGCTCGATGTGGGATCGCGCAATGGATGGGGAGGCAGGAACGACGGTGGCGGATCGGAGCACGGCCGCCGTCGGAGTGGCCAATGAGGGTGGCGAGCCCCCGCTCGCCGCCCAGCAGGACGGCGCCACATCCGACGGGACGACGACGGACGACCAGACCAGCAGCAGCGCCGACTCCGGCACACGATCCCAGGACGGGTCGGACGGCACGCAGACCACCGCCGAAACCTCGATGTCGGCCGCGGTCGACGGCGACAGCGCGACCAGCGAGACCGTGGTGGTCGACACCGCGGTGGCCGCGACCGCCGAACTGACCGCGCCCGTGCCCGTGACGGCCCCCGCGTCCTCGCCGACGGCGACGACGAAACTGACGACCGCCGTGCTGCCCGCGGTGCCCCCGTCACCGGAGGAGACCCCCACCGCCGCCCGAGCCTCCACCACGACCTCCCCCGCGCCCTCGGGCACCTCCTCGGGCACCTCCTCCGCCAACGCCGCCGCACCGGCCAAGCCCGCGACGGCGTCGGCGACGACGTCGGCGGCCAAGGCCCCGGCCAAGAGGGCCGCCAAGCAGACCGTCAAGGACGGCCGGAGCCCCAAGGCGTCCGCTTCGACGAACGGTGCCAAGGCGGCTTCCGCGACCGCGCCCGTCGGGACGGGCACTCCCGCCAAGGGCACCCCGGCGAAGGGGACACCGGCCAAGGGCACGTCGGCCAAGGGGACGCCCGCCAAGGGCACGCCGGTCGCCTCCGTGAAGGCCCCGTCCGCACCGTCCCCCGCGCCCTCGACGTCCGGCTCCGGGGGCACCGCCACGCTCGCCCCCGACGAGAAGACCGGGGACGGGGACCGCCCGGCGACCGAGGCCGCCCCAGGAAGCCCCACAGCCGCCTCCACAGCGCCCGCCGACGGCCGGCGGCCCGCCGGCCCCGCCAAGGGCGGCGGCAGCGCCACCACGGCGCCCAGGCCCGTCCGCAGCGCGCAGCCCGAGCTGCACAGCGGTCACAAGCTCGCCCGGCGCTACCAGCTCGCCGAGTGCGTCACCCGGATCGACGGCTTCAGCAGTTGGCGCGCGGTCGACGAGAAGCTGCGCAGGGCGGTCGGCATCCACATCCTGCCCGCCGACCACCGGCGGGCCCGCCAGGTGCTGGCCGCCGCCCGGTCGGCCGCCCTCCTCGGCGACCCGCGCTTCGTCCAGGTCCTCGACGCCGTCGAGGAGAACGACCTGGTGTACGTCATCCACGAGTGGCTGCCCGACGCCTCCTCGCTGGCCGACCTGCTCGCCGCGGGCGCGATGGAGCCGCACGAGGCGTACCAGATGGTCAGCCAGGTCTCCCAGGGCATGGCCGCCGCCCACCGTGAGGGCCTGGCGCACCTGCGTCTCGACCCCGGCGCCGTGCTGCGTACGGTCTCCGGGCAGTACCGCATCCGCGGCCTCGCGGTCGCCGCCGCACTGCGCGGGCTCAACTCCGAGCGTCCGCAGCGGCAGGACACCGAGGCGATCGGCGCGCTGCTCTACGCCTCGCTCACGCAGCGCTGGCCGTACGAGGAGGACGCGCACGGTCTGGCGGGGCTGCCCAAGGGCGTCGGCCTGGTCGCACCGGACCAGGTCCGCGCGGGCGTCCACCGCGGTCTGTCCGAGTTGGCCATGCGCGCGCTCGTCAACGACGGCGCGACCGCCTCCCGGCAGGACCCGCCCTGCACCACTCCCGAGGAGCTGGCCAAGGCCGTCGCGGGCATCCCGCGCATCCGGCCGCCGGAGCAGGCACCGCCGGTCTACCCGGTCGCCGCCTTCCGCCAGCCGCCCGCGCCACCGGGTACGCCGCAGCCGCCCGCGGTCGCGGCCCCCGCTCCGCCGCCCGCTCTGCCCGGCCGTACCGGCCGGGCACTGAAATGGGCGGTCTCGGCACTGGTGATCGTGGCGATCGGCCTGGGGAGCTGGCAGCTCGCGGACACCCTCAAGTCGCGTGAGGACCGGCCGACCAGTCACCCGACGACCGGCCAGAAGGCGAGCCAGGACCCGACGCGCAAGGCCCCGGTCCCGATCAAGATCGCCGGGCTGAAGGACTTCGACCCGCTCGGCGACGGCAGCGAGAATCCGAAGGATCTCCCCAAGGCGTTCGACGGCGACCCCTCCACGTACTGGGAGACGAACTACTACCTGGGCGCCGATCTGGGCAATCTCAAGCCGGGTGTCGGCGTCATCGTCGACCTGGGCAGCGCCAAGCACGTGAGCACGGTGAAGGTCGACTTCGTGGGCGACGTCACCGCGCAGCTCCTGGCCGCGCCCAAGGGCACCTCCGCGATGCCGACCACCTTCGACGCCTTCACCAAGGTGGCCCAGGGCTCGGGCAGTTCGGTGACGTTCAAGCCGAGCGCCGATCTCACCTCGCGCTACGTGCTGGTGTGGATGACGCGTCTGGCGCCTGCCGAGACCGGTCACTTCCGTGGCAGGATCTCCGAGATCAGCGTGACGGGCTGATCCCGGAGACGGGCTGACCCCGCGGCGACGGCCGCGGGGACACCCACGGCGAGACCCACAGGGGCAGGGGACGGGGGAGAACGGCCTTGGAGGCAAACCCGCTCGGCGATGTCGCCGACGCCGATCTCCTGGCCCGTCATGTCGCGGGCGATCCCGACACCTTCGGCGAGCTGGTGCGCCGCCACCGGGACCGGCTGTGGGCGGTGGCCCTGCGCACCCTGGGGGACCGCGAGGAAGCCGCTGACGCCGTCCAGGACGCGCTGGTGTCCGCCTTCCGGGCCGCCCATACCTTCCGCGGCCAGTCGGCCGTCACCACCTGGCTGCACCGCATCACGGTCAACGCCTGCCTCGACCGGGCCCGTAAGGCCGCCTCCCGCAGGACAGCCCCGGTGGCCGACGAGGAGAACTTCGAGGCGTTGCTCGAACCCCACGAGTCGGCCGAGGTCCCGGCCGAGCGCGGGGAACTCCACCGCGAGCTGATAGCCGCCCTCACCACGCTGCCGCCCGACCAGCGCGCCGCACTGGTCCTGGTCGACATGCAGGGCTACTCGGTCGCCGAAGCCGCCGCGGTGCTCGATGTGCCCACCGGTACGGTCAAGAGCCGGTGTGCCAGAGGCCGGGCGAAACTGCTTCCCCTCGTCACCCATCTGCGCGCGCAGGGCGTGGATAGCGCCGATCGCGGCGGGGGAAGGAACCGGGCGGAGGGGACATCCGTCCCAGAGACGGGACCGGAACAGGGCGGAGGTGAACAGCGGTGACATCGACAGCGGACCACGACGCGCATCCCGAGGTCGCCGAGATCTCCGACCTGGCCGAGGGGCTGCTCCGCCCCGAGCGCGCCACGGAGGTCACCGAGCACATCGCGGGCTGTTCACTGTGCGCCGACGTCCGGGACTCCCTGGAGGAGATCAGGGGACTGCTCGGCACCCTGCCGGGACCGCAGCGGATGCCCGCCGACATCGCCGGACGGATCGACGCGGCGCTCGCCGCCGAAGCGCTCCTCGACGCCACCACGCCCGATGTTCCACGTGGAACATCGCGGCCGTCACCGACACCGACACCGACACCGACACCGACACCGACACCGACGCATGTTCCACGTGGAACATCGACCGGTCCCGACGGACATGCCTCCGGGTCCACCGGTCCCGGCCGCACCGGTCGGCGGTGGCGGCGCGGACTGCTCGTCGCCGCCTCCGCCGTGGTCATCGTCGGCCTGGGCGTCACGATCTATCACGTCGGCGACGACACAACCTCGCAGAGCGACGCGACCGCCAGCAGCAAGAAGGCGGACACCGCCGCCGACCCGATCGCGGTCCAGGTGCGGGAGCTGCTCGATGAGGCGGCGCCGAACCACGCGGCCGGGGAGTCCGACTCCCCGATGCTCAGCGGTCCCGGCGTCAGCAGCGAGGGAGCCACCATGAGCCCGGACAAGGCGGTGCCCACCGTCCCCCCGTGTGTGCTCAAGGCCACCCAGCGCACCGGCCCGGCGCTGGCCGCCGAGCGCGAGTCCTTCCACGGGACGGACTCCTACCTTGTGGTGCTGCCGCACCCGAGTGACGCCTCGGCGGTCGACGCGTTCGTGGTCAGCGCCGCCTGTACGGCGACCAGTCCCGGCGCGGTCCTCTTCCGGAGCACCTACCCGCGCTGAGCCGTTCGTCCGGGGGGCGTGGCGTACGGCGTGCGCCGCGCCGTCCGGGGAATGCTGGACCCGTAGGATCCGTTAGGCAGGACGAGAGTCCAGCCAGGGCCCCCGCAGTTGTCCGCAGAGACGAGGAAGACACCCGTGAGCGACGTCCGTAACGTGATCATCATCGGCTCGGGGCCCGCGGGGTACACCGCGGCGCTCTACACGGCGCGCGCATCCCTCAACCCGCTGGTCTTCGAGGGGTCGGTCACCGCCGGCGGCGCGTTGATGAACACCACCGAGGTGGAGAACTTCCCCGGCTTCCGCGACGGCATCGTGGGCCCGGACCTCATGGACAACATGCGCGCCCAGGCCGAGCGCTTCGGCGCCGAGCTGGTCCCGGACGACGTGGTCGCGGTCGACCTCGGCGGCGACATCAAGACCGTCACGGACTCGGCGGGCACCGTCCACCGCGCCAAGACCGTCATCGTCACCACCGGCTCGCAGCACCGCAAGCTGAACCTCCCCAACGAGGACCAGCTCTCCGGCCGCGGCGTCTCCTGGTGTGCCACCTGTGACGGCTTCTTCTTCCGCGAGCAGGACATCGCCGTGATCGGCGGCGGCGACACCGCGATGGAGGAGGCGACCTTCCTCTCCCGCTTCGCCAAGTCCGTGAAGATCGTGCACCGCCGGGACAGCCTGCGGGCGTCCAAGGCGATGCAGGACCGTGCCTTCGCCGACCCGAAGATCTCCTTCGTCTGGGACAGCGAGGTCGCCGAGATCCACGGCGACGGCAAGCTCTCCGGTCTGACCCTGCGCAACACGAAGACCGGCGAGACCTCGGAGCTGCCCGTCACCGGGCTGTTCATCGCGATCGGCCACGACCCGCGCAGCGAGCTGTTCAAGGGCGTCCTCGACGTCGACGGCGAGGGCTACCTCACCGTCCAGGCGCCGAGCACCCGGACCAACGTCCCCGGTGTCTTCGCCGCGGGAGACGTCGTGGACCACACCTACCGTCAGGCGATCACCGCGGCCGGCACCGGCTGTTCCGCCGCGCTGGACGCCGAGCGCTACCTGGCCGCCCTCGCCGACGCCGAGAAGGCCGAGACGGCCGACGCGTCGGCCGACAAGGCCGCCGTCTGACCCGCTTCCATCCCTCACCCCCGACACGCACACATCACGACCTGAGGAGACCGCCGTGGCCGGCAACACCAAGCACGTGACCGACGAGACGTTCGCCGAGGAGGTGCTCGCCAGCGACAAGCCCGTGCTGGTGGACTTCTGGGCGGAGTGGTGCGGCCCGTGCCGCCAGATCGCCCCCTCGCTGGAGGCCATCGCGGAGGAGCACGCGGAGAACATCACCATCGTCAAGCTGAACATCGACGAGAACCCGGTCACCGCGGCGAAGTACGGCGTGATGTCCATCCCGACGCTCAACGTCTACAAGGGCGGCGAGGTCGTGAAGACCATCGTCGGCGCCAAGCCGAAGGCCGCCATCGTGCGCGACCTGTCCGACTTCATCGGCTGACGCTCACCGGCTGACGCTTTCACCGGCGGACGTCTTCACCGGCGGACGCTGTTCCACGTGGAACACGAGAGGGCCGACCCCCGATCCGGGGTCGGCCCTCTCGCATGTCCGGTCCGGGTGCCCGGCGCGGCCGTGAGGAGTGACAGCGGCTCACAGGGGCCGGAGGGCAGGCTCCTTCTGGACGGCGCCCAGGAGGCGGTCGATGGCCATCTCGACGTCCTCCTTCCAGGAGATCGTGGAACGCAGCTCCAGCCGCAGCCGGGGATAGCGCGGGTGGGGGCGGACCGTCTTGAAGCCGACCGCGAGCAGATGGTCCGCGGGCAGGACGCACGAGGGGGCGGTCCACTTGGCGTCGCCGAACGCCTCGATCGCCTTGAAGCCCCGCCGGATGACGTCCTTGGCGACGGTCTGCACCAGGACTCGGCCGAGGCCCTGCCCCTGGAAGCCGGGCAGGATGCGCGCGGTCATGAGCTGGACGGCGTCCGCCGACACCGGGCTGGTCGGGAAGGCCAGGGAGCGCGGCACATACGCGGCAGGCGCGTAGAGCACGAAGCCCGCGGGCACCTCGTCGACGTAGACGACCCGTCCGCAGGAACCCCACTCCAGCAGAACGGCGGAGATCCACGCCTCTTTCTCCAGCTCGGGCTTGCCCGCCTGGACGGCCGCTTCGCCGCTGACCGGGTCCAGTTCCCAGAAGACGCAACTGCGGCAGGGCTTGGGGAGGTCCGGGAGATTGTCGAGTGTCAGTGGTGCCAGCCGACGTCCCATGTGGCCTGAACCCCATCTCTGCCGTGAACCGAACTGCCCACGTACACCCCGGCGCGAACGCCGGGGTGCGCCCGCGTCACTCGCCGTCTTCGTCCTCGGTTTCCTCTTCGAGCCGGTTCTCCAGCACATTGCCCTCGCCCGGGGCCATCGCCCCGAGGATGCGCTCCAGATCCTCTATCGACGCGAATTCCACGACGATCTTTCCGCGCTTCTGCCCCAGGTCGACCTTCACCCGGGTGTCGAAGCGGTCGGAGAGCCGGGAGGCGAGGTGGGTGAGGGCCGGGGAGACCCGACGCCCGGCCCGGGGCGCCGCGCTCTTCCTGGTGGGCTTCGGGTCGCTGTTCATCAGCGTCACGATCTCTTCGATCGCGCGCACCGACAGCCCTTCGGCGACGATCCGGTGGGCCAGCTTGTCCTGCTCCTCGGGGTCGTCCAGCGAGAGCAGCGCCCGCGCGTGGCCGAAGGAGATCACTCCGGCCGCGACCCGGCGCTGCACCGGGGCGGACAGCTTCAGCAGCCTGAGCGTGTTGGAGACCTGCGAGCGGGAGCGCCCGATCCGGTCCGCCAACTGCTCGTGGGTGCAGGAGAAGTCGCGGAGCAACTGGTCGTACGCCGCCGCCTCCTCCAGGGGGTTGAGCTGGGCCCGGTGCAGGTTCTCCAGGAGGGCGTCCAGGAGGAGCTTCTCGTCGTCGGTCGCCCGGACGATCGCCGGAATCCGCTCCAGGCCGGCCTCGCGGCACGCCCGCCAGCGGCGCTCGCCCATGATCAGCTCGAAGCGGTCCTTGCCGATCTCACGCACGACGACCGGCTGGAGCAGACCGACCTCCTTGATGGAGGTGATCAGTTCGTTGAGGGCGTCCTCGTCGAAGACCTCACGCGGCTGGCGCGGGTTCGGCGTGATGAAGTCCAGGTCCAGCTCCGCGAAGTAGGCACCCGGTACGGGGTTCTTCGCGTCGGAGAGGTCCGGCTCTGTTTCACGTGAAACAGGGATGTCCACCACGGGCGGCGGCGCGGCCTCGGGGACTCTGCGGTCCACCAGTCCGGCCACCTTGGCCGCGGCGACGCCGCGTTCCTGCGTCAGTACCGGTGCGGTGCCCTGGGCGCCGCCCGTCGACTGCGGCGCGGCCGGGATCAGCGCGCCGAGACCACGGCCGAGCCCTCTGCGTCGATCACTCACTGGATCCCCTCCGACATGCTGTGCGGGTTCTGCTCATCGTGCTGGGTGTAGTCACCCTGCGGGTCGTACTCGACGGCGACGGACGCCTCGACTCCGCGCAGGGCCATCTCCCGGGCGGCTTCCAGATACGACAGCGCGCCGCTGGAGCCCGGGTCATAGGTCAGTACGGTCTGGCCGTAGCTGGGCGCCTCGGAGATCCGGACGGACCGCGGGATGCTGGTCCGCAGCACCTCCTTGCCGAAGTGCGTGCGCACCTCCTCCGCGACCTGGGAGGCGAGGCGCGTCCGTCCGTCGTACATGGTCAGCAGGATCGTCGACACATGCAGCTTCGGGTTGAGGTGCGCGCGGACCAGTTCCACGTTCTTCAGGAGCTGGCCCAGCCCCTCCAGCGCGTAGTACTCGCACTGGATCGGGATGACGACCTCGGCTCCGGCCACCAACGCGTTGACGGTCAGCAGGCCGAGCGAGGGCGGGCAGTCGATCAGGACGTAGTCCAGCGGCTGCTCGTACGCCTCGATCGCCCGCTGGAGCCGGCTCTCGCGGGCGACCAGGGAGACCAGTTCGATCTCGGCGCCCGCCAGGTCGATGGTGGCGGGCGCGCAGAACAGGCCCTCCACATCGGGGACCGGCATCACGACGTCGGACAGGGGCTTGCTCTCCACCAGGACGTCGTAGATCGAGGGGACCTCGGCGTGGTGGTCGATGCCCAGCGCCGTGGAGGCGTTGCCCTGCGGGTCCAGGTCGACCACGAGCACCCGGGCGCCGTGCAGCGCCAGGGACGCCGCCAGATTCACCGTGGTCGTGGTCTTGCCGACCCCGCCCTTCTGATTGGCGACCACCATCACCCGGGTCTGGGCCGGCCGGGGAAGTCCTTCCCCGGCGCGTCCCAGTGCCTCGACGGCCAACTGCGCGGCGCGGCCGATCGGGGTGTCATCCATGGGAGGCAATGTTTCACGTGAAACACCGTCTCCGAACCCCGGGGGCACGGCAATCGGGCCCCCGGCAAACTCTGCTGTGCGGGGACCGGGGACCGGATCGGCCATCGGTCCCGCGATGTTGGCGTCGGACCGCAAGGACTCACACTCCTCGACTTCAGGCTCGCTATGAGAAGAGCCTGCCATGCCGGAGGGGTGATGAACCAGCGAGACTTGGCTGCCTGTGGATGAAGCCGTAGATCTATCCACCGACTGGGGCGTCTTGGAGGGCTTGTTGGCGTGTGCCTCGGCCGCGGCTCGGCCGCGGCTGAGGACTCCTGGTAGCAGCGAGCGACGTTTCACGTGGAACACGATGCACAGCGCCGGACCGCTAACTCCGCAGACACTCCGGGTTATGTCTGTTTGGCCGTTTGTATGGCGTAGAGGGAGGGTTCGGCGCGGGACCGTTCGAGGAACGACGGTTCAGCGGCGACGGCGGGGAGCGCCGCCCCGCGGGTTACGGCTCGCGCGCGCGGCCTTCGCCCGCCGGGTCGCGGCGCGTACCCCGCCGGGGCTCTCGCCGACCAGGACGCGTACGACGGTGGAGAGCGGGTCCACGATGCCCTCGCCGACCTGGACCACGGAGGTGTCGACCGCACCCAGCCGGTCGAGCGCGGCCCTGGCCGCCTTCAGCTCGTCCAGCGCGGTGTCGCCCTTGAGGACCGCCATCTCACCGTGCGGGCGCAGCAGTGGCAGGCCCCAGCCCGCGAGCCGTTCCAGCGGCGCCACGGCGCGCGCGGTCACCACGTCCACCGGGGGCAGCTTGCCCATCATCTCCTCGGCCCGGCCGCGCACCACGGTGACATTGCTCAGCCCCAGCACCTTGACGACCTCTTCGAGGAACGTGGTCCTGCGCAGCAGCGGCTCCAGCAGCGTGATCCGCAGATCGGGCCGGGTCAGCGCCAGCGGGATACCCGGCAGGCCGGCGCCCGAGCCGACATCGCACACGGACACGTCCTCGTCGATGACCTCGGAGAGCACCGCGCAGTTCAGCAGGTGCCGCTCCCACAGGCGGGGCACCTCGCGCGGGCCGATCAGGCCGCGGCGCACCCCGGCGTCCGCGAGCAGCTCGGCATAGCGCAGGGCGTCGGCGAACCGGTCACCGAAGACCGTCCTGGCCTGCTCGGGCGGCGCGGGAAGCTCCGCTGCTGCCTCCGTCACGGGGGCTGTCCTTTCCTAGGTCACTCACAAGGTTCGGCCCCGCCTGCGAACAGACGGGGCCGACAGAGCAGTACCACACAGCGTCCGGTCAGACCGGGAGTACGACCACCCGGCGCTGGGGCTCCTCGCCCTCGGACTCGCTGCGCAGGCCCGCGGCGGCCACGGCGTCGTGCACGACCTTGCGCTCGAACGGCGTCATCGGGTCCAGCTTCACCGGCTCACCGCTGGCCTTGGCCTCCGCCGCCGCCTTCGCGCCGAGCTGCGCCAGCTCGGCCCGCTTGCGCGCCCGGAACCCGGCGATGTCCAGCATCAGCCTGCTGCGCTCACCGGTCTCCCGGTGCACCGCGAGCCGGGTCAGCTCCTGGAGGGCTTCCAGCACCTCGCCGTCCCGGCCGACCAGCTTGTTCAGATCACGGGTGCCGGTGTCACCGATGATCGACACCGACGCGCGCTCGCCCTCGACATCCATGTCGATGTCACCGTCGAGGTCCGCGATGTCCAGCAGACCTTCCAGGTAGTCGGCGGCGATATCACCCTCCTGCTCCAGCCGGTTCAGGGTCGCGGCCGAGCCGTTGTCGGGTGCGGTGGTGGTGTTGACGTCGCTCACGCCTGGGCTCCTCTTACTTCTTCTTCGACAGGTTGGTCGGCTTGGACTTGCCACCGGACTGCTTGCCGGGCGAACCGCCCTGCTTGCCCGGAGCGCCGCCCTGCTTCGTACCGCCGCCTGTCCTGCCTGTGCCTGCCGAGCCGCCGCTCGCCTTCGGGGCACCGGCCTTGGGAGCGCCCGCCCGCGGGGCTCCACCGCCCGCCCTGGGAGCGCCGCCGCCACCGGTGCCGCCCGCCGCGCCGCCGCCGGCGCCCGTGCCCGTGGGGGTCGTCTGGCGCTTGGACTTCGGCTGCCGCTTGGGCTGGGTGCGGTTGGCGCGCGCGACCTCCACGGCCTCCTTGGCGGCCACTTCCTCCGGGGGCTCGACGAGCTTGCCCTTGGCGCGCAGCCGCTCCTGGCGCTGCTGGAACGCGAGGCTGCCGGGGGTGGGGTTACGCCGGATCACGAACATCTGCTGGCCCATGGTCCACACGTTGGTGGTCAGCCAGTAGACGAGGACACCGACGGGGAAGTTGATACCCATGACGGCGAAGATGACCGGGAAGACGTACATCAGCATCTTCTGCTGCTGCATGAACGGGGTCTTCACCGTCATGTCGACGTTCTTCGTCATGAGCTGGCGCTGCGTGTAGAACTGCGACGCCGACATCATGAGGATCATGATCACCGTGACGATGCGCACATTGGTCTGCGTGGCGCCCAGCGACTCGACCTTGGCCGCGCTGTCCAGGAACTTCGCCGCCAGCGGGGCACCGAAGATGTGCGCGTTCTTGGCGCTGTCGACCAGGTTGGCGTGGATCACGCCGACCTCGTGGCCCTTGGCGATGTTGCTCAGCACGTGGTACAGCGCGAAGAAGAACGGGGACTGCGCCAGGATCGGCAGGCACGAGGAGAGCGGGTTGGTACCCGTCTCCTTGTACAGCTTCATCATCTCTTCGGACTGGCGCTGCTTGTCGTTCTTGTAGCGCTCCTGGATCGCCTTCATCTTGGGCTGGAGCGCCTGCATGTTCCGGGTCGACTTGATCTGCTTGACGAACAGCGGGATCAGGCAGATCCGGATGAGGACCACCAGCGAGACGATGGACAGACCCCACGCCCAGCCGCTGTCCTTGTCGAAGATCAGGCTGTAGAACGAGTGGAACTGGACGATGATCCACGAGACAGCGTCGTAGAGGGGGTTCAGAATCCCCACGATCAGGCTCCTTGGGCGTGAGAGGGTCCGGTGGGCTCGGGCGTGACGGGCCCGTCGGAGCCGCCCCGCAGTGCGCGGCGCAGCCGATCGTGCCATGGCGGCCGCTTGCGCGGCGGGACATGGTCCACGCCGCCCGGCGACCAGGGATTGCAGCGCAGGATGCGCCACGCGGTCAGGGCGGTGCCCTTGATCGCGCCGTGCCGGTCGATGGCCGTGAACCCGTAGTGGGAGCACGAGGGGTAGTACCGGCAGACCGGGCCGAGCAGCGGACTGATCGTCCACTGGTACAGCTTGATCAGTGCCAGCAGCGGGTACTTCATCGAGACACCCTCCCCTCGGCTTCGCCTCGGGTGTCGCGACCCAGCAGCCGCTCGAGGGCGGCGTCCAGGTCGTGGGCCAGCTCCGCATGGTCAGCGCCACCGGCTCCGGGTAGCGCTCGTACGACTACCAGGCTACCGGGGGGCAGCTGCGACAGGCGTTCGCGGACCAGATGACGCAGTCGGCGCTTGACCAGATTGCGCTGCACCGAGCCACCCACCGCCTTGCTCACGACGAAACCCGCACGCACCGGGGGAGTGCTCCCCCCCGGCACATGCGGGTCCGTGATGTCGCTGCGCAGATGGACCACCAGCAGCGGTCGACCCGCTCGGCGTCCTCGGCGAACCGCTTCTCCGAAGTCCTGGCGCCGCCTCAGCCGATTCTCGGTGGGCAGCACGGCATGAGACCTGTGACGATCAGGCGGACAGGCGGGCGCGGCCCTTGCTGCGGCGGGTCGCGAGAATCGCGCGGCCGGCGCGGGTGCGCATACGCAGACGGAAGCCGTGGGTCTTCGCACGACGGCGGTTGTTCGGCTGGAAGGTGCGCTTGCTCACTCGGGGGCTCCAGGGAAAATCGTGTCCGGCGGGGCGTCGCCTGGCTGTCACCGTGCGCCCACGAAGAATCTCGCGGAACAGATCAGGTGCACCGCTTGACGATCATCCGGGGACTTCCGGAAGACCCTCGCCCATCGGTAGGCAGGCGGCAGCAGCCATCGACAACTCGACCTCGATACGGTACGCGCGGCTAGGCCATCCGGTCAAACCCGGCGGTCGCGGGCCCGGCATTTGTACACACCCTGTGGACAACGACTTGAACCGCGCCTACCCCCTGACTACCGTGGCTGAACTCCCAACTCTTCCCGCCTGTCTTCAGGACCACACTTTCGCGGGAGTTGCCCGCACTTGCACCATTAAGCGACGAGAGAGCGTGCCCTGTGGCTGACGTAACCGCCGATCTTGCCGCAGTGTGGCCGCGCGTACTCCAGAAACTGCTGGTGGACAGCGAGGACCTGAAGCCCAAGGACGCGGAGTGGCTCAAGCGCACCCAGCCGCTGGCCCTGGTCGCGGGCACCGCCGTCCTCTCCGCGCCCAACGAATTCGCCAAGAGCGTCCTGGAGGGGCGGCTGCTGCCGCTGATCACCGAGGTGCTGAGCCGTGAGTTCGGTCACCCTGTCGGGATCGCCATCGCCGTCGCGTCCGGCGGCGACCAGGAGCCGGCCCCGGCCGACCACGACCAGGACCCGTACGAGCAGCAGCACGAGCGGCACGACCGCCGCGACGGGCACCGCGCGGACCACAGGGACGAGCTGCGCGACGACCACCGCGACGGCATGCGGGACGACCGGCACGGCGGCGACCTCGGGGACGACGGCATGCGGATGCGCCGCGCCTACCCCGAGCAGCAGAGCCAGGGCAGGCACGCGGGCCCCGACGAGTGGCCGCCGCGGCAGAGCGACGACGGCTGGCGGCAGCCGCGTACCGACAGTTGGACCCTGCCCGCGCAGAACAGCGGCGGCTTCCAGGACCGCGAGCCGTACCCGGAGCAGCAGAGCCACCGGTACCGACAGGACACGCACGACGGCTACCCGGTCGTACCGCACCAGGCGTACCCGCAGTCCCCACAGGGCGGTTACGCGCCGCAGTCCGGCGGCTACCAGCAGCAGGACCGGCAGCAGGGCCAGGGCCGGCCGGACCAGCAGCAGCAGTCCACCGGGCGGCACGCGTCGCCGAATCTGTCGGGCGGCCGGCTCGACGGGCCCTCGGGGCCTTCCGGGCACTCCGACCCCTCGGGCCGCCAGAACCACTCGGGCCAATCGGGCTCCTCCTCCGGCGGCGCCGTCGAGCCGACCGCCCGGCTGAATCCCAAGTACCTCTTCGACACCTTCGTGATCGGCGCGTCCAACCGCTTCGCGCACGCGGCCGCGGTCGCCGTCGCCGAGGCCCCGGCCAAGGCGTACAACCCGCTCTTCATCTACGGGGAGTCGGGGCTCGGCAAGACGCACCTGCTGCACGCGATCGGGCACTACGCGCGGAGCCTGTACCCGGGGACACGGGTGCGGTACGTCAGCTCCGAGGAGTTCACCAACGAGTTCATCAACTCGATCCGGGACGGCAAGGCGGACGCGTTCCGCAAGCGGTACCGGGACATGGACATCCTGCTCGTCGACGACATCCAGTTCCTGGCGAGCAAGGAGTCGACGCAGGAGGAGTTCTTCCACACCTTCAACACCCTGCACAACGCCAACAAGCAGATCGTGCTCTCCTCCGACCGGCCGCCCAAGCAGCTCGTCACCCTGGAGGACCGGCTCCGCAACCGCTTCGAGTGGGGCCTGATCACCGACGTCCAGCCGCCCGAGCTGGAGACCCGGATCGCGATCCTGCGCAAGAAGGCCGTGCAGGAGCAGCTCAACGCCCCGCCCGAGGTGCTGGAGTTCATCGCGTCCCGGATCTCGCGGAACATCCGCGAGCTGGAGGGCGCGCTCATCCGGGTCACCGCCTTCGCCAGCCTCAACCGGCAGCCGGTCGACCTCCAGCTCACCGAGATCGTGCTGAAGGACCTGATCCCCGGCGGCGAGGACTCGGTGCCCGAGATCAGCGGGACGGCCATCATGGCCGAGACCGCCGCGTACTTCGGGCTGGCCGTGGACGACCTGTCGGGCTCCTCGCGCAGCCGCGTCCTGGTCACCGCCCGGCAGATCGCCATGTACCTGTGCCGCGAGCTGACGGACCTGTCGCTGCCGAAGATCGGCGCGCTCTTCGGCGGCCGCGACCACACCACGGTCATGCACGCCGACCGGAAGATCCGCTCCCTGATGGCCGAGCGGCGCTCCATCTACAACCAGGTGACGGAGCTGACCAACCGCATCAAGAGCTGAGCCGCGCGCGGAGAAGCGCCGCGCACAGCCCCTCCGAGCGCCCCGGGAGACCTTTCCCGGGGCGCTTCGCGTTGTCCGCCGCGCCGCGCCCTGTTCGATTCCCGTACGCCGAGGGGCAGTTCTCCACAGGACTGTGGCAAATGGACCGTCCACACCCTGGGGACACCGGAGTTGTCCAGAAAGTCTCCACAGGCCGGGTGCCGCAACGGAGGTACGCCCAGCTCAGCCGGGTGTGGATATGTGGGCAACCCGAATCCACAGACTGTGGACAGAAAGGACACCTCTTGGGGGTCACTTCGCGTTGTCCACCGCTCGCCCACAGGTTGGGGCTCGTTGTGCACAGCATGGGATCGTTTCTCCACATCTCTGTCCACTGTTCGGCAACGAAACGCGCCTGGTCCCACGGAAGAGTGAAAGGCGTCACACCAAGGTGGTGGGTTGGCCTGGGGAGAACCTGGGTATTTCTGGGGACAGCGCTGGGGAGAACCCGGGGTCACCTGTGAATCGGGTGTGCACAACTTCCGGCCGTCCACAGGACCCCCTGGTTGTCCCCATGCCCCGCCCACAGGCCCGGTGGATAAAAAACAGGGTCTGACCTGCACCGGAACCACTTATCCACGGTATCCACAACCCCTATTACTACGACTACGTAGAGATAGATGGGAACCTGCTTCGAAGCGGGGGGTGTGCACAACTCGGCCCGGACCCGCCCTGCGGCTCGTGTCGCGGCTTGACGCCAACCCGCACCGACTGTCGGTGCTGTGCGTCAGACTGTTCCCCGACAGCCAGCAACAAGCAGGAGGCGGTTCCGGTGAAGATCCGGGTGGAGCGCGACGTACTCGCCGAGGCAGTGGCTTGGGCAGCCCGTAGCCTCCCGGCCCGTCCCCCGGTGCCCGTCCTCGCCGGGCTCCTGCTGAAGGCGGAGGAGGGCAAGCTCAGCCTCTCCGGCTTCGACTACGAGGTCTCGGCACGGGTGTCGGTGGAGGCCGAGGTCGAGGAGGAGGGCACGGTCCTGGTCTCGGGGCGGCTGCTCGCCGACATCTCGCGGGCCCTGCCCAACCGCCCGGTGGAGATCTCCACCGACGGAATCCGCGTGACCGTGGTCTGCGGCAGCTCGCGGTTCACACTCCACACCCTGCCTGTGGAGGAGTACCCGGCGCTGCCCGCGATGCCCGACGCCTCGGGCACGGTGCCCGGCGAGATCTTCGCCGCCGCCGCCTCCCAGGTCGCCATCGCCGCGGGCCGCGACGACACGCTCCCGGTGCTCACCGGTGTGCGGATCGAGATCGAGGGCGACACCGTCACGCTCGCCGCCACCGACCGCTACCGCTTCGCGGTCCGCGAGTTCCTGTGGAAGCCCGAGCAGGCCGACATCTCCGCCGTCGCCCTGGTGCCCGCCAAGACGCTGCTGGACACCGCCAAGTCGCTCACCAGCGGAGACACCGTCTCCATCGCGCTCGCCGGATCCGGCGCCGGTGAGGGCCTGATCGGCTTCGAGGGCGCCGGTCGCCGTACGACGACCCGGCTGCTCGAAGGCGACCTGCCGAAGTACCGCACGCTCTTCCCGACCGAGTTCGCCTCGGTCGCGGTGATCGAGACCGCGCCGTTCGTCGAGGCCGTCAAGCGCGTGGCCCTGGTCGCCGAGCGCAACACCCCGGTGCGGCTCAGCTTCGAGCAGGGCGTGCTCACCCTGGAGGCCGGTTCCAGCGACGACGCACAGGCTGTGGAGCGCGTCGACGCCAAGCTGGAGGGCGACGACATCTCGATCGCCTTCAACCCGACCTTCCTGCTCGACGGCCTCAGCGCGATCGACTCCGCCGTCGCCCAGCTCTCCTTCACGACCTCGACCAAGCCCGCGCTGCTCAGCGGCCGTCCCGCGCTCGACGCCGAGGCGGACGACGCGTACAAGTACCTGATCATGCCGGTCCGGCTGTCCGGCTGACGGCTGTTGGCGGCCGGCTGACGGCCGCCGGGGCCGCCCCCGCCCGCCGGACACACCGTCCGGCTGAGCCGGTCACAGCGGGCCGTCGTAGGCTCGGCTCAGGTCAGACACGCTTCGAACGAAGGATCTGCGATGGAGCTCGGTCTCATCGGTCTCGGCAAGATGGGCGGCAACATGCGCGAGCGCATCCGCCGCGGCGGGCACACCGTCATCGGGTACGACCGGAACCCGGATCTCGCCGACGTCCACAGCCTCCAGGAGCTTGTGGACTCCCTCAAGGGACCGCGCGTGGTGTGGGTCATGGTCCCCGCGGGCGCGGCCACCCAGTCGACCATCGACGAGCTGGGCGAACTGCTCTCCCCCGGCGACCTCGTCGTGGACGGCGGCAACTCCCGCTGGACGGACGACGAGCGGCACGCCGACGAGCTGGCGGCCAAGGGCATCGGCTTCGTCGACTGCGGCGTCTCCGGCGGTGTCTGGGGCCTGGCCAACGGCTACGCGCTGATGTACGGCGGCAAGGACGAGGACGTCGCCAAGGCGCAGCCCATCTTCGACGCGCTCAAGCCCGAGGGCGACGCCGGCGCCGTGCACGCGGGCAAGGTCGGCGCGGGCCACTTCGCCAAGATGGTCCACAACGGCATCGAGTACGCGATGATGCAGGCCTACGCCGAAGGCTGGGAGCTGCTGGAGGCGGTGGACTCGGTCACCGACGTCCGCGAGGTCTTCCGCTCCTGGAAGTCCGGTACGGTCATCCGCTCCTGGCTGCTCGACCTGGCCGTGGACGCGCTCGACAAGGACGAGCACCTGGGCGCCCTGCGCGGCCACGCGGACGACTCCGGCGAGGGCCGGTGGACGGTCGAGGCCGCCATCGACAACGCCGTGCCGCTGCCCGCCATCACCGCGTCGCTGTTCGCCCGGTTCTCGTCCCGCCAGGACGACTCGCCGCAGATGAAGATGATCGCCGCGCTCCGCAACGAATTCGGCGGGCACGCGGTCACCGCCGCCGAGTAGTACGAAAGCCAGACAGCAGGGAGGTCGGCGCGGTCCCGCGCCACAGCACGCGATGCACGTAGCGCACCTTTCGCTCGCCGACTTCCGTTCCTACGCCCGGGCCGAGGTCCCCCTCGACCCGGGCGTCACCGCTTTCGTGGGGCCCAACGGGCAGGGCAAGACCAATCTGGTCGAGGCCGTCGGCTATCTGGCGGCGCTGTCCAGCCACCGGGTCTCCACCGACGCGCCGCTGGTCCGGATGGGCGCCGAGCGCGCGGTCGTCCGGGCCCAGGTCGTGCAGGGCGACCGGCAGCAGCTCGTGGAGCTGGAGATCAATCCGGGGCGGGCCAACCGCGCCCGGATCAACCGCTCGGCGCCCGGCCGCCCACGCGACCTGCTGGGCATCGTCCGCAGCGTGCTCTTCGCGCCGGAGGACCTGGCGCTGGTCAAGGGCGACCCGACCGAGCGCCGCCGCTTCCTCGACGAGCTGATCACCGCCCGCACCCCGCGCCTGGCCGGGGTCCGCAGCGACTACGACCGGGTGCTCAAGCAGCGCAACACCCTGCTGAAGTCCGCCGCGATGGCCCGCAGGCACGGCGGCAAGGGCGGCGATCTGTCCACCCTCGACGTGTGGGACCAGCATCTGGCGCGGGTCGGCGCGGAACTGCTCGCGCAGCGCCTGGACCTGGTGGCCGCGCTCCAGCCGCTGGCCGACAAGGCGTACGAACAGCTCGCCCCCGGCGGCGGCCCGGTCGGCTTCGAATACCGGGGCTCGATGGGCGAGAGGATGGCCGGGGCCGAGGGCCGCGAGGACCTGTACGGGCGGCTGCTGGAGGCGCTGGGCGAGGCGCGCAAGCAGGAGATCGAGCGCGGGGTGACGCTGGTCGGGCCGCACCGCGACGACCTGCTGCTCAAGCTCGGCCCGATGCCCGCCAAGGGCTACGCCAGCCACGGCGAGTCCTGGTCGTACGCGCTCGCGCTGCGCCTGGCGTCGTACGAACTGCTGTGCTCCGACGGCGGCGAGCCGGTGCTGGTGCTGGACGACGTCTTCGCCGAGCTGGACACCAAGCGGCGCGAGCGGCTGGCGGAGCTGGTCGCGCCCGGCGAGCAGGTGCTGGTGACGGCGGCGGTGGACGACGATGTGCCGGGTGTCCTGGTGGGGGCCCGGTTCGCGGTGGAGCAGGGGACGGTGGAGCGGGTATGAGCGAGCGCGGCGCGAAGCGGGCCAGGGGCGCGGGCGGCACGGCACTCCCGGCGGACGGCGCGGCCGACACCGCTCCGGCAGCGCCCGCGGGTACACCGTCCGGCACGCTCCCCGAGCAGACCGGCGTCGACCTCGCGCGGGTCGCGCTGCGCGCCGCGAAGGAGCAGGCCAGGGCCCGTGGCGCGGCGGCCGTGCAGAAGAAGCAGGCCAGGCGCGGCGGGCTGCGCAGCGGCGCGCGCGCCGACGGCCGCGACCCGCTGCCGCTGGGCGCCGCGATCAACCGGCTGATCACCGAGCGCGGCTGGGAGGCCCCGGCCGCGGTGGGCGGGGTGATGGGCCGCTGGCCGCAGCTCGTCGGCCCCGAGGTGGCGCTGCACTGCGCGCCCGCGCGGTACGACGAGGAGGACTCGGTCCTGACCGTCCAGTGCGACTCGACCGCCTGGGCGACCCAGCTCCGGCTGCTGGCGCCGACCCTGGTGGCCCGGCTCAACGCGGATCTCGGCCACGGCACGGTGAAGCTGATCAAGGTGCTCGGCCCCGCGGGCCCGGCCCGCTCGTACGGACGGCTGCGCGCCCCCGGCAGCGTCGGCCCCGGCGACACGTACGGCTGAGAACGCGCCGGTGCGCGTACGGCGGGGAGCGCGTTCGTACGGCGCCCGTAGCGACTTCGCGCCGACCCTGCTCAGCGTAGCCGGGGGTTGACAGCCGGAAGCCCTGGACGCCCGTGTGAGCGGTTTTGGCACCAGGGCCGCGTGTAGGGAGTCGGGCGGCGGCGGTTCGGGACGGCACATGGGAACTCAGGTACCGCCAAAGCCCCATTCATGTCGGCGCTACCGGTAGACTGATAGGCAGACCGCCCTCCCCTGGCAGCAGACAGGGGGACACCAGCGGAACATGTCGAAGACGCAGCCGATCCCGCCCCGCGGGAGACGGCTCGTGCTGTGCCAGAAAGGGCGCTTCGTGGCCGATTCCGGCAACCCCAACGAGAATTCCAGCAAGTCCTACGACGCCAGCGCGATCACCGTGCTCGAGGGTCTCGAAGCGGTGCGCAAGCGCCCCGGTATGTACATCGGTTCGACCGGTGAGCGGGGCCTGCACCACCTCGTCCAGGAGGTCGTCGACAACTCGGTCGACGAGGCGATGGCCGGTCACGCGGACACCATCGACGTCACCATCCTCGAAGACGGCGGCGTGCGCGTCGTGGACAACGGCCGCGGCATCCCGGTGGGCATCGTCCCCTCCGAGGGCAAGCCGGCCGTCGAGGTCGTGCTGACGGTGCTGCACGCGGGCGGCAAGTTCGGCGGCGGCGGTTACGCGGTCTCCGGCGGTCTGCACGGCGTCGGCGTCTCCGTGGTCAACGCGCTGTCCTCCCGGGTCGCGGTCGAGGTGCGCACCGAGGGCCACCGCTGGACGCAGGACTACAAGCTGGGTGTGCCGACGGCGCCGCTGCTGAAGAACGAGGCGGTCGACGAGACCGGCACCACGGTCACCTTCTGGGCAGACGCGGACATCTTCGAGACCACCGACTACTCCTTCGAGACGCTGTCGCGGCGCTTCCAGGAGATGGCGTTCCTCAACAAGGGCCTGCGGATCTCGCTGACCGACGAGCGCGCCGACCACGTGGACGAGGAGGGCAAGCCGCTCACCGTCACGTACCACTACGAGGGCGGCCTCGTGGACTACGTGAAGTACCTGAACTCGCGCAAGGGCGAGCTGATCCACCCCACCGTCATCGACATCGAGGCGGAGGACAAGGAGCGGCTGCTGTCGGTCGAGGTCGCCATGCAGTGGAACACCCAGTACAGCGAGGGTGTGTACAGCTTCGCGAACACGATCCACACGCACGAGGGCGGCACGCACGAGGAGGGCTTCCGCGCGGCGATGACCGGCCTGGTCAACCGCTACGCGCGCGAGAAGAAGTTCCTCCGGGAGAAGGACGACAACCTGGCGGGCGAGGACATCCGCGAGGGTCTGACCGCGATCATCTCCGTCAAGCTCGGCGAGCCGCAGTTCGAGGGCCAGACGAAGACGAAGCTGGGCAACACCGAGGCGAAGACGTTCGTCCAGAAGGTCGTGCACGAGCACCTGACCGACTGGCTGGACCGCAACCCCAACGAGGCCGCGGACATCATCCGCAAGTCGATCCAGGCGGCCACCGCCCGGGTCGCGGCCCGCAAGGCGCGGGACCTGACCCGCCGCAAGGGGCTGCTGGAGTCCGCGTCGCTGCCCGGCAAGCTGAGCGACTGCCAGTCCAACGACCCGACGAAGTGCGAGATCTTCATCGTCGAGGGCGACTCGGCCGGCGGCTCCGCGAAGTCCGGCCGCAACCCGCAGTACCAGGCGATCCTCCCGATCCGCGGCAAGATCCTCAACGTGGAGAAGGCGAGGATCGACAAGATCCTCCAGAACACCGAGATCCAGGCCCTGATCTCGGCCTTCGGCACCGGTGTGCACGAGGACTTCGACATCTCCAAGCTCCGCTATCACAAGATCATCCTGATGGCGGACGCCGATGTCGACGGCCAGCACATCAACACCCTGCTGCTGACCTTCCTGTTCCGCTTCATGCGGCCGCTGGTCGAGGCCGGGCACGTCTACCTCTCCCGCCCGCCGCTGTACAAGATCAAGTGGGGCCGGGACGACTTCGAGTACGCGTACTCCGACCGTGAGCGGGACGCGCTGGTGGAGATCGGCAAGCAGGCCGGCAAGCGCATCCGCGAGGACTCGATCCAGCGCTTCAAGGGTCTGGGCGAGATGAACGCCGAGGAGCTGCGGGTCACCACGATGGACATCGACCACCGGGTGCTCGGCAAGGTCACGCTCGACGACGCGGCCCAGGCCGACGACCTGTTCTCGGTGCTGATGGGCGAGGACGTGGAAGCCCGCCGCTCCTTCATCCAGCGCAACGCCAAGGACGTCCGGTTCCTGGACATCTGAGTCGGCCCCCACTGGCCGTGTGAAAGGACTAATCGACAGCGATGGCCGACGACACCTCCAACGTTCCCCCTGTGCCCGACGTACCCCCGTCCGAGATGGACGAGCGCAACGAGTCGGGTGGCCTGCGCATCGAGCCCGTCGGGCTCGAGACCGAGATGCAGCGCAGCTATCTCGACTACGCGATGTCCGTCATCGTCTCGCGCGCGCTGCCGGACGTGCGGGACGGCCTCAAGCCGGTGCACCGCCGCGTGCTGTACGCGATGTACGACGGCGGCTACCGGCCCGAGAAGGGCTTCTACAAGTGCGCGCGCGTCGTCGGCGACGTGATGGGCACCTACCACCCGCACGGTGACTCCTCGATCTACGACGCGCTGGTCCGACTCGCGCAGCCGTGGTCGATGCGGATGCCGCTGGTGGACTCCAACGGCAACTTCGGTTCCCCGGGCAACGACCCGGCCGCCGCGATGCGGTACACCGAGTGCAAGATGATGCCGCTGTCCATGGAGATGGTCCGGGACATCGACGAGGAGACCGTCGACCTCCAGGACAACTACGACGGCCGCAACCAGGAGCCGACGGTCCTCCCGGCGCGCTTCCCGAACCTGCTGATCAACGGTTCCGCGGGCATCGCGGTCGGCATGGCGACGAACATCCCGCCGCACAATCTGCGCGAGGTCGCCGACGGCGCCCAGTGGTGCCTGGCCAACCCGGACGCCACGCCCGAGGAGCTGCTCGACGCCCTCATGGAGCGGATCAAGGGCCCGGACTTCCCGACCGGCGCCCTGGTCGTCGGCCGCAAGGGCATCGAGGACGCCTACCGTACGGGCCGCGGCTCGATCACGATGCGCGCGATCGTCGAGGTCGAGGAGATCCAGAACCGGCAGTGCCTGGTCGTCACCGAGCTGCCGTACCAGACCAACCCGGACAATCTGGCGCAGAAGATCGCCGACCTGGTGAAGGACGGCAAGATCGGCGGCATCGCCGACGTCCGTGACGAGACCTCGTCGCGCACCGGCCAGCGGCTGGTCATCGTCCTCAAGCGGGACGCGGTCGCCAAGGTCGTGCTGAACAACCTGTACAAGCACACCGACCTCCAGTCCAACTTCGGCGCCAACATGCTGGCGCTGGTCGACGGCGTGCCGCGCACCCTGTCGCTGGACGCGTTCATCCGCAACTGGGTGAACCACCAGGTCGAGGTCATCGTGCGGCGGACCCGCTTCCGGCTGCGCAAGGCCGAGGAGCGCGCCCACATCCTGCGCGGTCTGCTCAAGGCGCTGGACGCGATCGACGAGGTCATCGCGCTGATCCGGCGCAGCGACACCGTCGAGGTCGCGCGCGAGGGCCTGATGGGCCTGCTCCAGATCGACGAGATCCAGGCCAACGCGATCCTGGAGATGCAGCTCCGCCGGCTGGCCGCCCTGGAGCGGCAGAAGATCATCGCCGAGCACGACGAGTTGCAGCAGAAGATCAACGAGTACAACGCGATCCTCGCCTCGCCGGAGAAGCAGCGGCAGATCATCAGCGAGGAGCTCCAGGCCATCGTCGACAAGTTCGGCGACGACCGGCGCAGCAAGCTGGTGCCCTTCGACGGCGACATGTCCATGGAGGACCTGATCGCCGAGGAGGACATCGTCGTCACGATCACCCGTGGCGGCTACGTCAAGCGCACCAAGACCGAGGACTACCGGTCGCAGAAGCGCGGCGGCAAGGGCGTACGCGGCGCGAAGCTGAAGCAGGACGACATCGTCGACCACTTCTTCGTGACCACCACCCACCAGTGGCTGCTGTTCTTCACCAACAAGGGCCGGGTCTACCGGGCCAAGGCGTACGAGCTGCCGGACGCCGGGCGGGACGCGCGCGGCCAGCACGTGGCGAATCTGCTGGCCTTCCAGCCGGACGAGCGGATCGCCCAGATCCTGGCGATCAAGGACTACAACGCGGCGCCGTACCTGGTGCTGGCCACCAAGGCCGGACTGGTGAAGAAGACCGCGCTGAAGGACTACGACTCGCCGCGCGCGGGCGGTGTCATCGCGATCAATCTGCGCGAGTCCGGCGCGGTGGACGGCGACGCGGACGGCGAGGGCGCGGTGCTCGGCACCTCCGACGAGCTGATCGGCGCCGAGCTGGTCTCCGCGGAGGACGATCTGCTGCTCGTCAGCCGTAAGGCGCAGTGCATCCGCTTCACCGCCACCGACGACGCGCTGCGCCCGATGGGCCGCGCCACCTCGGGCGTGAAGGGCATGAGTTTCCGTCCAGGTGACGAACTCCTCTCGATGAATGTCGTCCGGCCCGGTACGTTCGTGTTCACCGCCACGGACGGCGGGTACGCGAAGCGCACATCGGTGGACGAGTACCGGGTCCAGGGGCGCGGCGGACTCGGTATCAAGGCGGCGAAGATCGTGGAGGACCGCGGTTCTCTGGTCGGCGCTTTGGTTGTCGAGGAGACCGATGAGATCCTGGCCATCACGCTCAGCGGTGGGGTGATCCGTACGCGGGTCAACGGGGTCAGGGAGACGGGCCGTGACACCATGGGCGTCCAACTGATCAACCTCGGTAAGCGGGACGCCGTCGTCGGCATCGCGCGGAACGCCGAAGCGGACGACGACCCGGAGTCGGCCATCGTGGCCGAAGCCGGTGAGGACGACGGAGCGGTCGCGGGCCTGGAGCCCGAGACCGGTGAAGCGGAGGAGTAAGCCGTGAGTGGAGCCACGGGCGCCGCAGGTGGGGCGGGCAGGACCGGGGGTGCCCATGGCTCGGCCAACCTCAACGGCCCGCAAGAGGGGGGATACACCGTGACTGACACGCGTCAGCCGCCGCCGCACCAGCCGGCGCAGGCGTACGCGCCGCCGGCACCCGCCACACCTCCGCCGACGCCGGGTTCGCCCGCCGCCGCGGGGGTGCGCAGGCCGCGTCCCGCGGCCCGGTCGGTGCCGCGCACCCGCAAGGCGCGGCTGCGGATCGCCAAGGCCGATCCCTGGTCGGTGATGAAGGTGAGCTTCCTGCTCTCCATCGCACTGGGCATCTGCACGATCATCGCCGTGGCTGTGCTGTGGATGGTGCTGGACGCGATCGGCGTCTTCAGCACCGTCGGCGACACCATCAGCGAGGCCACCACGTCCGAGCAGGGCGGCAGCGGCGGCTTCGACCTGGTGTCGTTCCTGTCGCTCTCCCGGGTGATGGTCATCACCTGTGTGATCGCCGTGATCGACGTCATCCTGGCCACCGCGCTGGCCACGCTCGGCGCCTTCGTCTACAACCTCTCGGCGGGCTTCGTCGGCGGTGTCGAGCTGACGCTGGCGGAGGACGAGTAGCCGTCCGTCAGGGCGGCAGGTCGGGGCGGCGGATACCGATTTTGGGACATGGCCCAGGGTGCGCTAATCTTTCGGTGCAGCGCGGGGCTATAGCTCAGACGGTTAGAGCGCTTCCCTGATAAGGAAGAGGCCCCAGGTTCAAGTCCTGGTAGCCCCACCAGCGCAAAGGCCCCTCACCGGCAACGGTGAGGGGCCTTTGACATCTACGGCTGACATCAGTTGTCCGGAATCTGTCCGGCAACCGGGCCGTGCCCTTTCAGCAGCTCCGCGAGCTTCACGGCAGCGGCCCGCTGGTCCTCATCCACCACGTGCGTGTAGATGTCCATCGTCATGCTGATCTGGCTGTGACGGAGGATCGCCTGCGCCACCTTGGGGTGCACCTTGAGGAAGGCCAGCAGCGTCCCGCAGGTGTGCCGGGCCAGCCGGACCGTGATCCGCCTCACGCCAGAGCGCTTCACCAGCCGCTCAAAGCTCAGCGAGAAACCGCGCGGCTCGATCGGACCGCCGTTCCGCTCGGAGAAGATGAGATCGGCGTCTTTCTCCTGCCGCCACTCAGCGCCCCCTGCCCTCCGTTCCAGCTCTTGGAGATACCGCCGCTCGGCAAGCGCCTCCAAACAGAACGCAGGCAGAGGCAGGGCCGCTTGGGACGACTCGGTCTTGAGCTTCTTAAGCACGAGCGTGCTCGGCTGACCGTTCTCGCCCTTGACGCGCTGCACTTGCATGGTCGGCGTGAACTGGCCGTGTTCGAGATCCACGTCTTGCCACCGCAGACCGAGCACTTCGCTTCGGCGCAGCCCTAGCACCAACACCAGCACGAAAGCGGCGTACAGGCGGTGCGGTCGGCACGTGCGGAGGAACTGAATCGCCTCGGCTGCTGACCACGGCTTCTTCTTCACCGGCGGCGCCTGCGGCATGTCCACCAGCCGGGCCACGTTGCGGCCGACCAGTTCTTCTTGCATGGCCCGCGTGAGTGCGTTCCGCAGGGTGCGCAACACCTCAGCTTGCGTGGACTTCCGGTCAGGGATCTCCGCCCGGAGGTTGGCGAGCATGGCACGCACCATTACCGGGGTGAGCCTGGTCAGGGATTTCTTGCCCAGCTTGGGCTTGAGGTAGAGCCGTGACATCGACTCGTACTTGTTGTACGTGGTCGGTTCCCGGTTCGGTTTGACCAGGTGCTCAAGCCAGTAGTCCAGCCATTCCCCGAGCTTCCAGGCTCGATCCGGGACAGGGACACCGCCACGGTCGTTCTCCAGAAGCTTGGCGATCTTCTCCGCGACTTCGTCGTATGTCTTGCCGTAGCGGAAGACTCGCTTCCGCTGACCGCTGGTGGTGGTCACGTAGGCCGCACCCTGATAGCGGCCGTCTGTGCGCTTCGTGATGGTGCCTGCCCCATTGGGGCGACGCTTGGCCATGCTCATTCCTCGTCTTCGGTTCGGGTGCGGATGTACGTGGCGAGCGCTTCCGCAGGTATGCGGCGGGCGCGGCCGATGGTGAAGCTCACGAGGGCGCGTGAGCGAATGAGGTCGTAGACCTTCGGGCGGCTGATCCGGAGAGCTGCCATGACCTCGGGCACGGTCATGGCTTCCGGGAGAGGAGCGGTGGTCACGGCGACTCCTTCGCGCGGTGGTCCGGCAGGAGTGTTCAGGGGCGTGCTGAGGTCGCGCCTGTCCGAGGTTGGGATTTCTGCGTCACCGCGTCACCTGCGTCGCCCGGGTCTTTGACCTGCGGGTTTGGGTGACGCAGCGGCAGGGGCGTGCGTCACCGCTGCGTCACTGGCTTCGTCATCGGGTGACGCAGGTGACGCAGGATGACGCAGACCTTTCCGTCTGCGTCACCCCTGTTCCCGCAGCTCAGAGGCGGGTTTTGGGGTCTGGTGACGCAGGTGACGCAGCGGTTTCCCTCTTAGGACAAATGAGGGGGTGTCTGTGGTCTGTGCGGGGTGCCTCCAGACGTGATGAAGGAGCCGCTTCGCGGCGCGACCCTTGGGCGGCGCGGTCGCGCCGAACAGCAAGAAGAGCACGCGCGCCGTGGTGCTCTTCTTGCCTGTCCGGGTGAACGCCTGTCAGAACGCCTGCTGTTGCTCGGGCGGTGCCGGTGGTGCGGGTCGGGTGATTTCGAGGTAGCGGCCCTCTTTGGTGCGGCCGGAATCGATGAGGACGCCGCGGGCGGCGAGGGTGGGCTGAAGGCGCTTGAGACGGTCGGAGAGCACCTTGCCCGTGGTCGGCCACCCTTTGGGCAGGGTGCGCAGTTCCTCGCCCGCGTAGAGGCGGCTGAGGCAGGCCAGCCACTCGGTTGAGGTCATCCGATCCGGCGTGCCCGGGGCGATGTTCTCGGCATGGGTGAGGACGGTCTGGGCGAGCAAATCGCCTTCAATCACGTCGTCGTTGAGGTCGTCCAGACTCGCCCGGTAGGCATTGAGCGCTCCGAGGCCGGTGGCGGCGTCGAGTTGCGCGCACAGGTGGGCGAAGTCCGCCATCCGCAGATCGGTCGGTGTTTCCGCGGTCACTGCCCGCACCTTGACGGTGAGGTCCAGCAGCGACCCGAGGACGACCGGTAGGGCTTCGGCGTATTCGGTCCACAGTTCCGCCTCGGTGCGCCGCACCGTGGGCCGCTCCAGCCGGAGCGGGAGGAGGCGTTCGGCGAGGTCAGGACGGATGACGCCGACATCGATCCCGGTGAGTAGCAGGGGGCGGCGGTAGCGGGCGCGGAACACGTCTCCATCGGTGAACAGGGCCCGCTTGACGCTCTCGGCGCCGGTGACGATGCAGCACATCGCGTCGGACAGGTCCGGCGTCATGTGGGACAGGTTGTCCAGCGCGGTGACCCAACCGGCCGCCACCGCGGCAATCAGGTTCTCCTCATCCTTGGGGGCGCGGCGCAGGTCCCCGCTCATGCCCTCAATGATCCGGATGAGCATCCGACCCGCGGTGGACTTCCCCGCGCCCTGCGGGCCGGTGAGGAACGGTGCTGGTACCGGGACGGAGGGTCCGAGGCAGCCGATCAGCCACGCGATGGCAAGGCACTCGGTCTCGGCGGTGGCGAAGTTGCATAGCCTCAGCAGCAGATCGATTCCCTTGCCGTCGGTGTCCTTGGCCGGGAGAGGGAGTTCGCCGGTGAGCTGCGTACGGCGCCAGCACACCTCCCGCGGATCGGGGGTGAGGATGTCCCACCCTGAGGGGTGGATACGGACCGACTGCCCGTCATTCCGTCCGAGGTCCAGCCACGTGGCCCCGTCGAATCCGGGGGCAACCCTGATGTGGACCGGCTGGACGTTTTCCGACAGCGCCAGCGCCTCAATCAGGTCCAGCGCCTCTTTGAGGGCGCTCCCGTTGAAGACGCCGACGGCGTCGCGGAACAGGCCGACCATGAGTTCCTGCCGGTGGCTGCCGGTGGTGCCCTGCGAGCGGATCGGCCGGGCCACCGGGTGGCGGTTGCGCTGTGCGTAGACGGTGCCGTCGGCGGTGCGGAAGTACCGGAAGTGGGCTTGCGCGTAGTCCGCGATGACCTTGCGGGCGGGGTTGTTGTCGTCGTCGGACACGGCTACACCCCCAGCCGGGTGCGGGCGTTGGTCCATGCGTCGGTGCAGTGGCGAGACGTTTCGCCCTTGGCCTGCGCTGCGGCGAACAGCCGTGCCGTGTGTGCTTCGGTGAGGCAGCCGCACCGGCCATGTGCGGAAAGCACCGCCAGGAACGTCCGGTAGACCGTGGTGTGCACCCCGCTGGACGCGGCGCCGATCTGCTGCTCGGCCATGACGATGCCGCGTTCCAGGTAGGCGGGGGTGCGGTGGCGGCATACCCCGCCACCGGCCGGTACGGGCGCGGTGACCGGCCGGACCGGTGCGGGCGCCTTCACCACCAGGGCCCGCACGGCGTCCGGCAGGGGCGCCGCCGTGCCAGTTCCGGGCCCGAGCCAACGGGCGTAGGCCATGGCGGACTTGATGTCCACGCCGAGCCGCACCGTGTTCGCGGAGGACATGACGCCCTGGTAGATCCAGTGCTCGCCCCGCGTCGTGGGCACGGCCCACGTTGCGGGCAGCGTCTTCCGGGCCCAGGTGATGGCGTCGGCGTTGTCGAGGTCGACCACAGTCAGCCCAGCGCCGCCGGGGTGGTAAGCCACCGCCGCCGCCCGCCCCCACGCCTGACCCCACGCGGGGGAGTTGAGGGTGTCCGGGTCGGTGGTTGCGGCAGCCCAGCCGTGGCACGGGTACGCGCAGACGCATGGGCCGGGGGTCTTCATGTTCGGCCGACCACCGCACACGTTCTTGGTGCATGCCGGGCAGTTGCCGAACGGCACCTTGCCCGCGCGCAGCGGCAGCACGGGCAGGCCGTCAGCCGCGAGCCGGATTGCGGCGAGCTGTAACGGCCGGTCGGACCGTGGCCGCATGGTGGTGAGTTGGGTCATGCTGGGGTCTCCAGTTCTCTTGGATGGGACCTGGAATCCGGTACGGCCGCGCGACTTTGGCGAGACGGAGCGGCCGTACCGGGCGGAATCAGGTGCCGGTGTGCTGCCGGGCCCAGGCGGCGTATTCCTGGCGGACGTAGGGCCGGTGGGAGGGGTCCCATTCGGGCGAGCCGGGACCGATCGGCCCGGTGCTGGTGTCGTGTTCGGTGTCGTAGGCGGCGAGCTTGCGCGCCCCCGCCTCGGCCATGGCGATGGCCTCGGCCGCGACGCCGGGCGCGTACTCGGTCGCTTCGAACAGCGCGATGCGGTCCAGCAGCGCCGCCTTGCGCAGGCGCTGTTCCCGCTCGGTCGCGGTGTCCCGATCGTCGGCGCGGTGCAGGCGGGTGGTCAGGGCCAGAACGTTGCTGATCTCCCGCACGATCGCGGGCGCACCGGCATACGCAGTTTCGGGGGCGGGGGCGTCAAAGCCCTCCCCGGTGTGAGGCTCGATCACGGGATCAGCGCTCCTTGGCGGTGGCGGGCAGTTCGGGCAGTCCGGCCGCGGCGAGCGCGGCGGGGTCGTAGCCGGACAGGGCGGCGCGGGCGGTGAGTGCCGCGGCGAGGGCAGTGGCGTACTGGCCACCTGCCTGCGCGGTTTCGACGGAGGCGCGGGCGCGGATGATCTCGACAGTCTCGACATGGGCTTGCGTCTCGCGCCGGTCAACGGTGGCCCGCTCGTAAGCGGTCGCTTCGCGGCGGTGGTCGCGCCAGTGCCGGTGCGCGAGCACGTAGGCCAGCACGGTGGCCACCGACCACAGCAGCAACGGCAAAGGCAGGCTCTCGGTGTAGGCGGCAACCCCGGCGAGCGCGAACGTCCCGGCCGCGGTGAAGCCGACCGCGGCGGCAACCGGCTCCCCGCTCTCGCCGCGGGCGAGGGCGTTCCCGGCGAAGGCGGCGCCGATAGCGAGCACGCCCATCACTGAGGCGTCACCGATGGAGTGCTGGGCGCCGCCTGCGTTCCAGATCCGCGCCAGGATCAGCACGGTCGATGTGGCCAGCGCGGGCACGGCCTTGGGGGCGAGGTCGGCGGCCCAGTGGCGGTAGGTGATCGGTTCGTTCATGACGGTCTCTCCGATCCGGTGTTAGGTGCGCATCTGCGCGAGGGTGTGGGCGGCGCTGGTCATGAAGTCGTTGATGGGTCCGGCCATGCCGGAGGCGGCGGCGTAGAACCCGAACAGGAACAGCACGGCCGCGGCGAGCACGTTGGCGGACTTGGAGCGGACCGCGAAGACGGAGGCGACGCCGAAGAGCAGCACGGCGGAGACGGACAGGATCATCGGGGGTCTCCCTGGCGGGCGAAGGCGCGGGCGGGCGCCGTGGCGGGCGGTTCGGTGGTGCCGCGGTCGTAGGTGGTGCGCCAGAGGTTGTAGAGGTGGCGGCCGGTGCGTATGCGCTTGCCGGTGGCCTTGCAGCGGCGGCAGTCCTTGCCGCGCTTGACCTTGCCGCGGCGGTTGACCTTGGTGCCGTGGCCCATGCCGGAGCATTTGCGGCAGGTCCCGAACGGCGAGACCGCACACACACCGGCGTAACCGACAGTGACAGCGAGGGTGAGGAGACTAGCGGCGAGGATGAGGGTCATCAGGTGCCCTTTCCGGGCGGTGAGGGTGTTTTCGCAGGTGGGCCGCTAGAACCTAGGTGCCAGCTCAACGGCCGGATAGGGGTCTAGAGGTGCCGCTAGACCTAGCGGGGTGTGCCGCTAGGTCTAGCGGCGGACAGCTTCAGCCCGCGTCCCGGTTTCCGTCACGCTCCGCAATCACGGTGAGGATGCGGGAGCGTTCGACGCCCTTGCGGTTGGCGCCCTTCCCGGTGTCGGTCTTGCCCCACACCTGCACGGTGGCGATACCGAACGGCTTGAGCGCGGACGCCAGTTGCTCGGCATCCCAGCCGCCGTAGACGTCGGGGCGCAGTTCGGCGAGCCGGGCGGTGACGGTCTCGGACCACACCTTGGGCTCTTCCGCCGGGACTACCGCGAGGATGTCGCGCAGCAGGTCATAGCCCGCACCGGCGTCCGGCTCGAAGGCGTCGCCAAGCGCGTGCCCGGACAGCGTGTTGGCCACCTCGCGGAGCTTGCGGGCGCGCAGGCCGATCGCGTCGGCGGTCGGGGCATCGACGTAGACCGACGACACGATGCGGGCGTCGGAGCCTTCACCCACGAAGTAGTGGATGCCCTTGTCCTTCCAGGAGAACATCGTCGCCCTAATGCCCCGCTTGTAGCTGGACGTGCCGAGCACCATGTCGTTCTCCAACTGGCCCATGACCTTCAGGCAGAACCGCGCCGACGCGTTCGCGCTGATGCCGGTCGGCAGGGCTTTCGCGTCCGGGCGCTGGGTGGCCAGCAGCAGCACGATCCCGGTGGCGGGGCCGCGCTTGACCAGGTCGGTGCAGATTTCCTCGAACTCCGCCCCGTGCTTGGGGTGTTCGAACCACACCTGGCACTCATCGACCCCGATCACGATCGGGTGCAAGCCCAGGCCCGGCTTGTTCGCCAGGTCACTGGTGACCTTGGACTCGGGGCAGATGTCCCGCGGCAGCGAGCGGATCATCTTCGCCCGGCGTCGCAGCTCCGCCCGCACCTCGCGCAGGTCGGCCAGGGCGTATTCGATGTCGTCGTCATCGTCCCCGGCGCGGTGCCGGTGGCTGACGCGTTCGCCGACCGGATCGAGGTCGCCGGTGCCCTTGAGGTCGTAGGTGTGCAGCTCAGCGCGCACGTCCAGGGCGGCGATGAGCAGCAGTAGCCGGAGAAGGAACGTCTTGCCCATGCGCGGGATTGCACCGATGACGGCCGCGATGTACATGAGGGTGATCTCCACCCACCGCCCGCGCTGGTCGGTCCCGAACGCCACCGGCTTGAACAGATCCACCGAACCGCCCTTGAGCAGGGGCCACGCGGGCTTGCGGGCGGTGGACATGTCCTGATCACCCACCCACATCACCAGCCGTCCGGTGTGCTCATCCGGCACCGCCTCAGGCCACACACACCCCAGCGGACGCCGGAGCCCGGAAGCGAGCCGGTCGCGGCGCTCGATCACATCGGTGACGGTCACCCCGTACGGCAGGTCGCCCTCAGCGCGCCAGCCGGGCCCGTCGCGGGTGATCGGGGCGGTGAAGGCGAACCCGTCCCTCCCCTTGCCCTGCGCCTGATTGATCGCCGGAATCCCCAACGCCCCCAGCGCACGGAGCACAATGTCGGACGTGAGCTTGGTCGTCTTGGGCAGGTCCACCGCACGGCTGACCACCGGCGCATCCGCCGGTGTGCCCAGAGCGCCCAGCGCCAGCACCACCGCGCCCGTGGAGACGGCAAGCAGCCAGTCCGGGGCCAGCACGTACATCGCCAGAGCCGACCCCAGGCCGATGAAGGCACCCAGCGCCGCGATCAGGGTACGCAGCCGCACCCGGCCGTCACGCTGCCGGGACAACTTCAGGTACTCGCCCGCGTCTTCGCGCCGGACCGCGGCGAGCCGCACCGGCTCGCCCTCACGGTCGGCGGCCCACCGCAGGGTGGCGCCGGTGAACTTCGCCGCGCCGCGCGGAGCCTGCACGGCAAACCGCGCACCGTAATACGGGCAGCGGATTCCGTGGAACGCCACCAGGTGGGCATAGTGCCCGGCAGCCCAGCCGAGCGCGGTACGGAACTCCGCGGCGGACCGCAGCCACACCGGCAGCGTGTCCCGCCGCTTCGCCCCCATCAACCGGCCCAGGTATCCCGGACCGACGAGGGCCGGACCATCGACCATCACGGCCGCGGCCGGGTCGGCCGACGCGTCGGGAACCGAGTCCGCCGACCGGTCCGCGCTGGAGTCGGGCACCGGGTCGGGCGACGGAGCCGACTCGGATTCGGGAGCGGTCGGGTCGGTGTCGGCCGACGCGTCGCGGACGGAACGGGCCCTGTCGAGATCGACCACCTCACCGCCGAAGTCGGCCGCCAGGTCGGCTTCCAGTCGCGCGAACAGGTCGCGCTCGTTGTTGTCGTTGTGCTCGTTGTCGGGGTGCTTCACTGAAGGTCCTTCCAGAAATGGGAGAGGGAGCGGGCCCGGTCACTGGCCGTGGAAAGTGAGCGGCCGGGCCCGCGGGTGGTGATCGGGGTCAGCGCTGGACGACGGGCCGGTGCATGTCGCGGTGGGTGACCTGAACGGTCAGCCCGATGAAGCGCAGCCGGTCGGCCAGGGTCATGGCGAACGCGGGCGCCCGGTGTCGCCCCCCGGCGCAGCCGTCCGCGACGGTCACCAGACCAGTACTGGGACCGGTGAGGAAGCCGAGCACTCCGGTCAGCGTGGCGTTGAGCAGCACGTCAATGCCGGGCGTTGCCGCCACGGCAGCACGCACCGGTTCGTCGTCCGCGGTCAGCTCCCGCAGGGCGGGATTGATGTGCGGGTCGCGGAAGTGATGGCGCAGGTCCAGCACGATGTGTGCGGCCGGTGCGGGGGCATGCAGGAAGCCGAACGAGACGATCTCGACATCGACGGGTTGCGTGAGCACAGCGGAACTCCTAGAAGATTGGGGGAAGTTCAGGCGGCGCGCTGTTCGTCGGGGTAGGCGCAGGGCACGCACATGCCGAGCGAGAGCGGGATGACGTATCCGGCATCAGTGCGGCAGGCCGGGCAGGTGCGGCGCGCGGTCATGGCGGCGGCGTGCGCGGACCATTTGGCCGGCGTCATCGCCCGCACCGGCTTCGCCAGGTCGAGGCGGTAGAGGTAGGCGACCGCGTAACCGGTCTTGCGGCGGCGCGAGCGGCGCATGATCTGTGCCGCGACCGGCTGACCGCCCGGCCGCAAGCCCTTCGCCCGGAGCTGGCGGCGGGTGGCCATGCCGTCCGGGGCGAGCCGCCAGGGATACGTGGGTATCCCCCACGTGGCGCCGGTCGGGTCGTAGCAGGAGCCGAACGCCGGGGACATCAGGCCACCTGCCCGTGGCCGGTGCGGGCGCCGCGGCGCCCGGAACGGCGACCGGCAACCGTGGCGAACAGCGAGCCGATACCGGCCCGGCGGACGCGCGCACGGGCTTGTTTGGCGGCATACATCGCCTCATCCGCCCGTCGCAGCAGGCCGGGCAGATCCTCGCCGGGGAAGTCCCCGGCACGGACCCAGCCGAGCGAGACGGTGGTCTGCACGGTGTCGTCACCGCCGGGGGCGGGGCGGGCCAGCACACCGCCAAGTACGGTCAGCAGGTCGCCGATGGTGCCGTGCCGGTCGATGAGCACTGCGGCGAACTCATCGCCACCCAGCCGCCCGGCAACCCCGGAGGTGCCGGTGTAGTGGGCGAGCCGGTCAGCGGTCGCCTTCAGCAGTGCATCCCCGGCCGGGTGCCCGAACGTGTCGTTGACGTGCTTGAAGCGGTCAACGTCCGCGAGCACCACCACGGCGCGTTCGTCGCGCACCAGTGCGGTGGCGCGGCGGGTGAAGCCGTCGCGGGTGAGCAGGCCGGTTAGCGGGTCACGGCGAGCCGTGGCCAACCGGCCGCGCAGCCACACCAGATGAACCGCCCACCCCGCCGCCAACGGCACCGCGGCGGCAAGCGTCGTGAGCAGCGTGCTCATGCCGCCACTGCCTCGGACTCCGCAGGAACCGCGGGCAGATCCGGGGTAGTGGCGCGCTCGGCTCGCAGCACGTCGCGGACGGTCCGGGCGTGCCCGGCACCGCACTTGACCGTGGTCCGGATACGGTCCGCCGTCAGCTCGGTCACTGGCCAGTCGGCGGTGGCGGTCCGGGCGTCGGCGAGCACATCGTCAACGCTGCGCCGCCCGGAAGTCGGCATCGTGGCCGCGGGCTTGGCCGGACGCCTACGCGGCGCAGCCTTCGCCTCCGGCGCCGACAGCACGGCCGGGACAACCGGCAGTGCGGCCGGTGTGGGCGCCTCGGCAATAGGCGCGGTGTCGGCGGGCCGGTGGTGCAGGATCTTCGCCACCAGGTCGGAGCCGAAGAAGATCGACCCGACCGGCAGCGACGTGGCCAGCAACACCAGCGACCAATTGGCCGGTGCCCAGTCGGCGAGCTGCATGCGCCCGGCCGTGCCGTTGTGCAGAGCAGGCACCAGACCGTGCACGTAGTTCAAAACCAGCGACGCGGCCGTGTACCCGGCCAGCACCCGCAGCGCGAACTTCCGGTCCGTGCCGGTCAGTACGAGGGTGGCCACCAGCGCGAGCGCCATCAGACCGTCCACCACGAACGGGTACAGCAGCGCCGCCGTTGCGTCCGCGCCGACGGTCCGGGCGATGTCGCGCTGTGCGTTCCACGACACTCGGAACGCAAGGGCGACCACGGCCACTAACGCGCCCACCAAGAGCGTCTTCGCCTGCCGGTTCATGCCGCACCCCCGGCCGGGAGATCCCGGGAGGTGTTCGCCAGGTTGCGGCGGGCGGTCATTAGCCGGTGCTCGGCACGGCGAATACGCCGCGCGTCCAGCTCGGTCGGCTGACGGTCCAGCACCATGATTCGCGCGTCCAACAGGTCGATGTCCGCGGCGATGACCGGCATCTCAGCGTCGATCGCGGCAAGCTCAGCGGCAGTCGGCTCACGGTCAAGGTCCGTGGCGGTGCCACGGTCGTGATCAGGGAAGATACTTCTCATGGGTCGTGCCTCTCTCGCAGGCGGAACGGCCCGAACAAGCGGCTCCGGAGTTGCACCTCCGGAGCCGCCCGGCCGTCAGGACCGAAGCGGGGAAAGCTTCCCGACGCTCCCCACCGCCCCCGGCCGGAGCCGGGGACGTCTGGGCAACACAGGGCTGCGAAACGTACGAGGTGCGCGGTCACTGCCGCCGCGCGGACCGACTTGATCGGGAGTCGGCGTGCCCGCCGTACGCGACATGAACCTGTCCCTCAGTCCCGCTCTCCCGGGGAGTCGTCTCCCGGTCTCATCGCGCGGCGTAAGTGCCCTCAGGGCAGGTCCGTTCTTTTGAGTCGGCCTGTCCCACCAGGGAACTTCCCGACTGGTCTCCACACGCCTCGGCCGGTGTCCTCACGGCCGTCGTACTGCGGTAGATCACACTGTGGAGTTGAGTCGAACCTAGTTCGTGGGTTTGTGGGCAAACCTGCGAACTGCTGATGACGGTAGCGGCAGCAATCGCGGCGCGCAAGAGGTTTGCCCACAAACCCTCGAACTGGGATGCTGGGAGGCATGGAACCTCAGCCCACGGCGGTACAAGCGCCGATCCACCTTCGGATTGCTGACGACCTGCGCATGGAGATCGAGCGCGGCGAGCTGGCCCCCGGCGCATCCCTGCCGACGCTCGGTGAGATCTGCGAGCGTTGGGAAACGTCGATGAACTCGGCTCGGTCGGCGGTCGCTCTGCTGAAGGCGCAGGGCTTGATCACCACAGGGCGAGGCAAGGCGCCCGTGGTCCGCATCCCGCCGGGCCGGGTGGTGCGATCGTCGGAGCGCCACCAGGCAGAGAAGGATCTAGCGCGTCGCCCGGAAACGGAGCGGGCAGATGTCGGCGAGGCTGAGACGAATCTCAGCATGTCGATTCACGATCAGGTATTCACCTCGGACTACGAGACGATCCCGGCTACTGCCGAACTTGCCGAACTGTTCGGCATCACCACTTCGGATTCTTTGTTGCGTCGGCGGTACGTGTCTAAGGATTCCCGTACGGATCATCTGCTGTCGTTCAGTACGGCGTACATTCCGGTTGATCTCATCAGCGCCAATCCGGCTCTTCTGGACGAGAATAATGAGCCGTGGCCCGGCGGAACTCAGCATCAGCTATCCACCGTTGGAATTGAAATCATGTGCGTGGTTGATCAAGTGACCGGCCGCATGCCGACCACGGTTGAGGCGCAGCAATGGGGACTCCCGGAGGGTGTGCCACTCATCATTTGCCGCAGGATCTCGCTTGACGCGAACGACCGCGTCGTAGAGATCTCAGACGCCGAGTATCCGGCAGACCGCACTGAGCTTCGGTTCATCACGCCGCTCAAGCCGTGGCCTAAGAAGTCCGGATCAATGTCCTAGCATCGCTTCGGGTGACAACGCGGAAGGGACACGACAGTGTCGACCAATCTCACTGAGACCGATCAAGGATTCTTGAAGCGCGCGATCGAGATTTCTCGACACTCGCTCGAAGATCAGGGGAAGACGCCATTCGGTGCGATCGTCGTCATTGGTGGTGAAGTCGTCGGCGAAGGTACGAGCAGTGTCGTAGAGCTTTCCGATCCAACGGCACACGCCGAAGTCATGGCACTCCGGAACACCGGCGCAAATCTGCGGCGCCACCTGTTCGAGGATGGCGTCATGTACGCCAGTAGTGAGCCGTGTCCCATGTGCCTAGTCGCCTGCTATTGGGCGCGGTTGCCGCGTATCGTATTCGGTGCCACCAGTCACGATGTGGCGGCGAATGGGTTCGAGGATTTGCAGCTTTACCGGGAGCTGACTTATCCAGCGGAACGCCGTTCCCTGCAAGAGGACGTAGCGGGCGGAGAACTAGGGGAGCAGGCTGCCGACGTCCTGCGGTCTTGGGCGGATCAACTGGCTGAGCCAGTCGTGCCCAAGTTCTGATTCCACTCACGCGATGGTGGGTTGCCGACCTATGTGGTGGCTGGCGGTACTCAAGTGTTGTCAGCCGCCACAGGGGTCTGCTTGAACGTCCATCGGTACCGGCGGGAACGCCTGCCGTCGACCGAAGTGGATGAGCCCTCCAACTCGGATTCCCAGCACGGAAACATGCCAGGCGTCAAGGCTGGCCTTAACCGGGGCAATGATGCCCTAGGCGAGAGTCTTTAGTATGCGCCTTATGTCGCTAAAGTCCTACATGTTCGGTGTCCTCTTTGATATCTATTGAGGGCTTTTTTTGGCTCACGCTGGGTAACTAGAAAAGTTTTTCTCCTGCACAGGGTGTAGAGGAGAAAATCGCAGGTCAACGCGCACTTGTCTGTTTTGAGTTGGTCTTGTCCACAGCCACTTCCACAGGTTCATGCACAGAAAACGGCCCTTTATCCCCAACGTGGGGCCCATTTATCCACACAGGCTGTGGATAGCTCGTTTGGAGTGGCCCTCGCAACCTGTCACGATCGTTGGCAACAGGGCGCGGCCGTAAAAAAGACGGCCCCCGCGGGAACGGGAGCCGCCCTGACCCTCTAGCAAAGGTCACCTATGACCCTACCCAGCGACTCGGACCCGTCAACTCGAAGCAAGGGGTCCAAGAGGCGCCGACCCTCCTTGCGCTCTTACTGGATCATCGGCATGGCGGTAGCCAGCGGCGGTGCGGTTGCGGTCCTGCCGACGCTGGCCGCTCCGCTCGGTACGGCGGCGGCTGTGGTGGGAGTGGCCGTTGCGGTACGGCACCGCTAGGCCATCGACATCAGCAGCCGACATCAACATCGGCTGACACCGATTGACAGCGGTGAACGCTGCGAAGCTCAAGCAGCGGCTTGATCAGGGCGTATGCCCTGCCTCGGCGGTCGGCGCGACGTGACGTATCTAACTGATAAGGAAGAGGCCCCAGGTTCAAGTCCTGGTAGCCCCACCGCGTGAAGGCTCCCAACCGCAAGTCGGTTGGGGGCCTTCGGTGTGTACGGGGGGTGTGAGGCCGCGCTGTTGAGGGTAGAACGAAAGGCCGCACAGGTCACCGTTCGGTATCGGCCGCTGTGTATAGTCGGGCGCGTCAGAAGCTCTCCCCACGGAATCAAGGAGGAGGTCACGCGATGAAGAAGTTTCTCCTGGTCGCCCTGGCCGCCGTCGCCGGACTGTTCGTATACCGACAGATTCAGGCGGACCGCGCCGAGCAGGACCTGTGGACCGAAGCCACCGACACGGTTCCGGCGGGATCCAGCACGACCGTGTGAACCGTACGTACTGTCTTCGGGCCCCGGCCGCACTCATGGGTGAGTGCCGCCGGGGCTTCGCTGTTTCCGGGGGCCGTGGGGGCGGGTCGGGGGATTTGGCCGCTCCCGGGACGTGTGGGCGAGCCCGGCTCGGCTGTTGCGGGACCGTGACAGGAACCGCTTGAGTTTGCCTGAGCAAATCCTTAGGTTTGCTCTTGCAAATGAAGTGGAGCGAGGGGGATGTGACGGCATGGAACGACGACCACCACCGGGGCGGGCAGCCGCCACCGCCGCGCTGCTCGGGGCGCTGCTCCTGGCCTGCGCGGCCGTGCTGACCGGCGCGGGAACCGCCGCCGCGGCCCCGGCCGCACCCGCCGCCCCGGCCGTCGGCCAGGACGGCAGCCTGATCATGGTGCTGGACTCCTCCGGCTCGATGGCGGGCCCCGACGGCTCGGGCAGCACCCGGATCGCCTCGGCCCGCAAGGCCGTCGGCTCCGTCGTGGACTCGCTGCCGGACGGCTACCCGACCGGACTGCGGGTCTACGGCGCGGGCAAGCCGCACGGCTGCGACGACACCTCGCTCGCCAAGCCGGTCACCCCGCTCGACCGGGACGCCGTCAAGCGCGCGGTGGACGCCGTACAGCCCAAGGGGGACACCCCGACGGCGCTCGCGCTCACCAAGGCGGCCGACGACCTGCCCGCCGACGGGCGGCGCACGATCCTGCTGATCTCGGACGGCGAGTCCAACTGCGGGGCGCCCAAGCCGTGCGACGTGGCCGCGCGGCTCGCGGGCGACGGCAAGGACGGCATCGACCTGCGGATCAACACGGTCGGCTTCCAGGTCAAAGGCGCGGCCCGCGACGAGCTGGAGTGCGTCGCCCGCGCCGGGCACGGCTCGTACTACGACGCGCCGGACGCCGCCTCGCTCGCCCGCCAGCTCGTGCGCGCCTCCCAACTGAGCGCGGACGCGTACCGCTTCGAGGGCACCCGGATCACCGGCGGCGACTCGGCGGAGCACGCCGCCTCGATCAGCACCGGCCAGTACCTCGACACCATCGGCCCCGGCGAGACGCGCTGGTACGCGGCCACGCTGGACGGCGTCTCGACCGCCGACGCGTCGGTCACCGCGGCCCCGCAGCCGGGCGTGCCGGTCACCTACGGCGACGGCCTGGAGCTGAAGCTCACGGGGACGGGCAAGTACGCCTACTCCTGCGACACGCAGTCCGCGCACTTCGGGCAGAACGAGGGCGCGATGACGCTGACCGGCGCGGTCAGCCGGGTGCCGTCCGCCGACCACAAGGACGACTGCGACAAGGCGGGCCGCTACCTGCTGTCGGTGCACCGGACGAGCGCGCCCGCCTCCGACCGGAGCCGCTGGCCGGTCGAACTGCGGCTGGACGCCGAGGCGCCGCTGCCCGCGGGCACCACACCGGCCGCCGCGCGGACCGATTACGGGACCGCGCCCGCGCCCGTCACCGGCACGCCCAAGGACCTCGTCGGCGGCACCGGCTTCAACGACGCCGCACGGGTCGGCACCGGCGTCTGGCGGGACCACCTGCTGCCCGGCCAGACCCGCTACTACAAGGTCCACCTCGGCTGGGGCCAGCAGCTCACCTACGCGGCGGAATTCGCCAACGAGCCGGTCCTGGACGACTCCTCGTCCCACGCGTCCACCTTCGTCACCACCTCGGCCTTCGCGCCCGGCAGGCTCCCGATCGAGAGCGCCTCCGACGCCCGCGGCGAGCGCTCGTACTTCGGCAAGCCGCTGTCGGTCGGCCTCGGTACCGTCCCGGTGACCTGGACCAACCGCTGGACGGTCGGCGACCCGGCCGACACCGTGCACAGTGCGGGCGACTACTGGATCGCGGTCGGACTCGGCCCGAACGCGGCGCAGTTGGCGAAGAACGCCGCTGTCGGCGTCATCCTGCGGGTCGCGGTCACCGGCGACGAGCTGGCGGGCCCCGAGTACCAGGCGCCGAAGCTGGCCCGGCAGGGCGGCGACCGGAACGGCGCGAGCGGCGCCGACGGCGGTACGAAGGGCCGGGCCGCGGGGGACGGTGACGGTGACGGTACGGGCTCCGCCGCGGGGTCCGGCATCGGCTCGGTCACGGGCAAGGATCTGCTCGCGGCGGGGACGGGCGGCGCCGTGGCGCTGGCCGGGGTCGGGGTGGCGGCGCTGATCCGCCGCGCCGGGGCCCGTCAGCGGTTCCGCGCGCAGGCGGACACGCTGGTCGGCCCTCAGACGGGCACCCAGACGGGCACCCAGACGGGCACACAGACGGGCACTCGGACCGGCACTCAGACGGGCACACAGCCGGGCACACAGTCCGGCACTCAACCGGGCACTCAGTCCGGCGACGACTACAGGGGTGGGGCATGAAGCGCCAACTGACGTTCACCGCGGCGGCGGGCGTGCTCGCGCTCGCCGCGCTCCAGGGGCAGGCGGCGGCCGACACGGCGTCACCGTCCGCGCCCCCGTCCTCCGCGTCGGGGTCGGCCTCGGCCGGTTCCACGGGGGTCCCCACCGAGGCCCCGGCCACCTGGAAGCCGGAGGGCACCGCCGTCTCGGGGGCGCAGACCACGGCGGACGCGCCGCCGTTGAAGGCCGCGACCACGTACCGGGACATGATCAAGCCGAACGAGACCCGGATGTACGGGATCACGCTCGACGCCACGTCCTCGGCGTACGCCTCGGCCTTCGCGCTGCCGCCGACCGGCTCGCGGGTGGCGTACAACGACGGGCTGGAGCTTGAACTCCAGAGCGCGGACGGCACCACCTGCGACAGCCGGGACGCCAACTTCCGTGACGACGACGCGACCCGGCCGATCGGCTCGGCGGTCGCGCGGGTGGCGGGCGTCGGCACGTCCTGCCAGGAGGCCAACCAGTACACGCTGTCGGTGCACCGGACGAGCGCAGGGACGTCCGACCCCGGCGCGTGGCCGCTGGAGCTGCGCTTCGTCCTCGAACCCGCGCTGAAGGCCGGGACGACGGCGCAGCCCGCGCCGAACTTCGGCTCCGCGTCGCCGACCCCGCTGACCGCGGGCACCCCGCGGCAGGCCCGCGGCGGCCCGAGCTTCGAGACGGCGGCGGCCGTCAAGACCGGCATCTGGAAGGACAAGGTGCTGCCGGGCGAGACGCGCTTCTACAAGGTCCCGGTCGACTGGGGCCAGCAGGCCACCGTCTTCTCGGACTTCTCCAGCGCTCCGGCCAACGGCGACAGCGCCACGTACATCGGCCAGGGCGTGCGGCTGACGGCGTACAGCCCGGTCCGCGAGCTGATCGACTCCGTCGACCACTCCTACTCCGGCGCGCCGACCTCGCTGAACGAGCGGCTGGCGCCGGTGTCGTACGCCAACAGGGCGGGCAGCGCCACCGATGTGGTGCGGGTGCGGTACGCGGGCTGGTACTACTTCGCGGTCACCGTGCACCCCGATGTGGCCAAGGCGGTGACGGGCGCGGTGCCGGTCACCTTGCGGGTGGACGTCAAGGGCGAGGCGCTGCCCGCGCCCGCGTACGACGGTGATCCGGGCGCGGCCGGCATCGGCGTCAGCGCGCACGACGTCTCGGCGGCGAACGGCTCGGGCACCGGGTCGTCCGGGTCGTCCGGCAGTTCGGGGCTGCGCTTCCTCGCCTTCGGCGCCATGGGCGCCGGGACGGTGCTGCTGCTCACGCTCGTGGTGTGGTTCGTCGCCGCGCGGCGACGGGCGGCGCGGACGGCGGACGCGGTGCCGCCGCAGCCGGGGTACGGGCCGCCGCCTGCCTGGTAGCGGGTGTCCTGTACGGGCTCTCGTACGGGTTCTTGTACGGATGCCGGTAACAGTCGTTCTCCCTGGAGGGCGGCTGTTACCCGTTTCCGCGCGGAGGCCGGCGGCTCTAGGAGGCCAGCAGGGCCAGGATGCCGACGACGAAGCACAGGACGGCGACGACGAGGACCGGCACGACCACCTTGGCCGAAGGGCCCGGCGTGGGCGCGCGGACCGGGAGGCGGGCCGAGACCGTACCGGCGCTGTGACCGGCCGCGGGGTCCGCGGCTGCCGGGCCGGTGGCCGCCGGGTCGGGCAGCGGGCGCGTCGGGGCGGTACGGGCGATGGGCGCGGCCGGGGGGAGCGGCTGGGCGGGGGTGTACGGCTCCGCGCGGGTCCTGGTGTGGGTGACCGGCTGTACGGGGGCGGGGGCCGTTGTCTGCCGGCCGACTGTCTGCGGGGCGGTCGTCTGCGGGGCGGTCGTCTGCGGGGCGGCGAGGGGGAAGCCGGTGGTGAGGGCGCGGGCCGGTTCCGGGACGGCCGGGGCGGCGGGCGCGGCGGGTTCCGGTTCCGCGGGCCCCGCGTGCCTCGCGCGTTCCGCGGACTGCGAGGACTTGGCGGGCAGCGGGCCGTCCGGGCCGAAGCCCTCGGGCAGCGGGCCGATCTGGTCGAAGACCTCCACCGGTTCGTCGCCCGCGGCCGGTTCCCCGATCAGCTCCACGGCGGCGGCCAGCGCCTTGCGCGCGCCGGTGGCCGTACGGAATCTGGCCCGCGGGTCGGGTTGCAGCAGCGCGCCGATGACCTGCCACAGCGGCTCCGGCACCCCCACGGGCGCGGGCGGCATGCCCATCGTCAGGAAGCGCTCCGAGATCGCCTGCGCGTCCGGCTTCTGCCCGCCCAGCAGATAGAGCGCGACCAGGCCCACCGCGTAGAGGTCGGCGGGGACGTCGGGCTCGGCGCCGAGCATCTGCTCCGGCGCGAAGTAGCCGGGTGTGCCGACCACGTAGTCCGTCTCGGTCAGCCGCGGCTCGCCCTTGCGCATGGCGATGCCGAAGTCCGACAGGCGCAGGTGCGGGGTGCCGGTGCCGGTCGCCTCCAGCAGGATGTTCGCGGGCTTGATGTCGCGGTGGACGACGCCCTCGGCGTGCACGGCGGTCAGCCCGGACAGCAACTGGTCGAGCAGCACGCACACATAGTGCGGCGGCAGCGGCCCGTAGTCGCCGATCAGGTGCGACAGCGAGCCGCCGTGCACCAGGTCCATGGTGAACAGCACCTTGTCGTCGTCGGCCGCCCAGCTCGCCGGGGCCAGCACATGGGGGTGGTCGATCCGCATCGCCTGTTCGCGGACGAAACGCAGCAGCGCGTGCGCGTCGCTCTGCTGGAGGACCTTGGCGGCCACGTAGCGGCGCCTGCGGCGGTCCCACGAGCGCCAGACCGCGCCCACGCCGCCGCGGCCGATCGGGTCCACCAGTTCGTACCGGCCCGCGAAGACCTCACCCATGGTGCGCGCCCCTCCCCTCAGTCCTGATGCGCCTCGTAGTGCGCGACCGCCTCACCGGTCCGCCCGGCGCCGTACACACGAAGGAACTCTGCCAGTTGCGGGTGGGCGGGCGCGAGGGAGTGCGCCGCCCGCTCGATCTCCTGCGCGGACGCGACCGACCGCAGCACGTCCTGGATGCCCCGCACCACCTGGCGCGCGGGCGCCGCCGGGAGTTCCCCGGCCGCCGAGTGCGTCGTCGTCCCGCCCAGCACCGACGACCCGGCCAGCTCCCGGATCTCGTCCATCCGCGCCGCGGCCTCGATCGCCCCCGTCCGGCCCTCCGCCACCTGCCACGCCAGCTCCTGCAACGCCTGCAACCGTTGCACCACCGCCGGATTCCCGATCTTCGCCCGCTGCCCGCTCATGAGCTGCGACAGCATCGGCGCCGACAGCCCCAGCACCGCCGCCAGCCGCGCCTGGTTCAGCCCCAGGTCCGCCAGCAGCCGCCTGAACAGATCCCCCAACGGCTCCCCGTACCACCCCCGCTGCAACTCCCTCGCCTCCTGCGCGCGACGTGCCGAGTCCTGCGCCGACGCATCCATACGCGCTCCCAATTTGCTCCCGCGAATCCAGCAAACCCATCCTACGGACCCACCCCCATACCCGTTCGGCCCCCGCCCCCGGAACCGGTACGCTGTCTCCCGTAGCGGGGCCTTAGCTCAGTTGGTAGAGCGCTGCCTTTGCAAGGCAGATGTCAGGAGTTCGAATCTCCTAGGCTCCACAGCGTTCCCGCAGTTCAGCGGCCCCCTCGCCCGGTCCGGGCGAGGGGGCCGCTGGCGTGCGGGACACGAGCTGTGAGGAACTCGTCGAACGCGGCCTTGACGTTGCGGGGGCCGTACGCGGCGAGTGCCCACAGGGCGGACACTGTCGCCGCCCCCGTCCACAGGCCCTCGGAGGATGGTGGACGGAGTGCGTGGACGCTGAGACCCCGCTCGGCGAAGGGGCTTCGGTCGAGGTATCGCATGCCGCCCGTGCCGCAGAGGTAGGTGTCGGCGCCGACCGCCCTCGTGAGGTCGGCCAGGCGTGCCGAGCGGTCCGAGGACGCGGCGAGGTCACTGCTGTGCACGATGGAGCCGCGCCAGTCCAGGACGTTCAGCAGGGCGCGGGTGGTGGATTCAGCGACGGACGCTGTCCCACCGGTTTCAGTGACCGCCTGGACTGCGGGTTGGAGGGCGGCTTGCAGTGACGGCCAGTAGCCGCTGAGGCGGTAGTGCTGTGCGGGCAACTGGCTGAGGCGCCGGGCGGCGCGTGACGGGTCTACGAGTCGGGCCTCGCGGATCAATGTTGCGCGCCCGTAAGGGAGATGGGTTTCCACGGACAGCCACCGGCATTGCTCCGGGCGGTGGAGCCCCGCGAGCCGGGCTCGGTGCTGGTAGTCGCGACGGACGAACTGGACGTCGTCGAGGACCACCCATACGTCGGCCGCGTAGAGCTTCGCCAGTGTGGAGAGGCGGGGCAGGAGGTTGGGCTGATGGATCGCGCACGAGCGCACGGCCGGTGCGTGCAAGGAGGCGGTTCGGTCAGCCGGGCAGGAGCCAGGTGTCGTAACCACCGGCGCGGAGGCGTTCGAAGGCATCGCGGACCCTTTCAGGGACGTGCTGCTCGATGGCGAATCCGCGCTTGGGGTACTCCATCACCCGTTCCATGTCGCCCATGAGCATGTCGATGAGCTGCTTCTCGTCGTCATGCGTCCTGACGTACTCGTCGTACGGCAAAGGCTGGGAGACGCAGACCGGCTCGACCTCGGGCCACACCTTGCGGCATGTCGCGTAGGCCCGGCGCTGCATGTACGGCATGGAGATCAGGAGGAGGGTGGTTACCGGGATGCCCGCGTTCTCCAGCACTTCGCGGGAGAAGCCGATGTTCTGACCGGTGTTGGTGGCCTTGGGCTCCAGCAGGATCGCCTCGTCCGGCACTCCCAGGGAGAGCGCGTGCTCGCGGTAGTGGGTGGCTTCGCCGCGCGGGAATCGTGCCTGGGTGGCTGCGCTGGTGTCGCCCGTGAAGACCACGGTCGGGAACATGCCGGCGCGGTAGAGGTCAGCGGCGGTGGTGGCCACACCGAGGTCGAGACTGCCGAGGGTGATCGCGGCGGAGCAGGGCTTCAGCTCGTGGCCCATCTGGTGGAAGTCCCAGATGGTGCGGGCGTCGGCCCGGTCCGCGTCGCTGATCGGTGCCTGGCTGGTCACGCGTACTCCTCGCTCTCACGCACGGTCTTGATGCTCCGCAGTTGGTGTTTCAGGCCGTACCGGGTGGCGGTGTCGGAGGCCCGGTCGAGCACGGAGTCGCCGGCACTGCGGGTGGCCGGGTCGGTGAGCAGGATGTGACCGTGCGCGGTGTCGATCTGGACGCGCTGGAGCGGGGTCTCGAAACGGCCGTTGCTGCGGGCCGTGTCGATGTACGCCAGCGCCCGGGTGAGATCGCCGACGCCGCGGTGCGCCAGCGCGAGCTTCTGCTGGGCGGTCGCCCAGTCCTCCGGTTCGTCCAGGTCCTCGAACCGCTCGGCTGCCTGTGCCATGACCTGGATGGCGAACTCGTTGCGGCCGTGCTTGGACAGGGCGGTGCCGATCCACAGCAGGGCGCGAGCGCGGTCGGTCGAGCCGAGCCTTTCGTCGTCGGTGAGCTGTTGATAAAGCGTGGCGGCGGGGGCCAGCCGTCCGGCCATCTCGGTGACGACCGCGAGCGAGAGTTCGATCTGCGCGGCCCGGCGGGGGATGCCGAGTTCGGTGAACACGGCGTGGGCGTCGCAGTAGAGGCGCTTGGCGGTCATCAAGTCCTGAAGGGTGCCCTGGAGTCGGCGCAGGTCGCCGGAGAGGACCAGGGAGCGACCGTAGAGGTACAAGCCGCGATCGTCCAGGTCCCGTGTCCGGACCCGACCGAGCCAACGTTCCAGGAGGCTGGCGGCGAAGGAGAAGTCCTGGCGGTCGAGACACACCGCGCCGCGCTCCAGATCCTCCGTCCAGGTCTCGTAATCGGCGACCGCGAGCGAGGGCGTCCTGGTCGGTCGCCGACCGGGGAACGAACCCATGAGCTGATCGAATCGGGCTTGTACGGCGGCGTCGGAACGAGCGAGGGCTGTGTCGAGAATGGCTTGCGTGTCGGGCCAGGGGCAGGTGTCCGTGCCCAGCTTCTCCCACTTCGAGACGGTGCGGATGCCGACGCCGAGATGCGCCGCATAAGCGCGCACACTCATGCGCAGCGCCTGCCGCAGCAAGCCCGCCTCGTGGCCCGTCCATCGACTCACGTTCACCACAGCGCGCCTACCTCCCGCCGCCATGGAATCACGGACGGTGTGCGAGCGGCCACGGAAGTGCCACAAAGGTGCAACGGCGGTTCATTCCCGGCGGGATGGGGCCGCGGCAGGCTCGAAGGACCCGATCCGTTCGTCCCGCCGTGGAGGTCATCAGCGTGGTCACCCGAACCGAGCAGCGACTCGCGCCCCAGCCCACCGCACCGTGGGGCGTCGGCCGTCTCGCCCCGTACCCGACCACCGCACAGCGCCCGCATGCCACGGTCGTCGTCGACCCCGGCACGCAATTAGGTGTGTTCCGCGATCGCGCCGGTCTGCTGGTCGAGATGGGCGCGCACGGCACCAGCAAGGGCACCGAAACGTCGACCACCACGAACTCGGACTCCAAGAACGATCAGGGTCACGACCAGGATTCCGAGCAGGACTGACGCCGTGACCGAGGAGAGGCCGGTTCTGGTGGTGACCGAGGCGGACGACCTGACCGCCGACATGGTGATCACCGAACTCAACCGGCGGAACGTGCCCGTGGTCAGGTTCAACCCTGCTGACATCGGTGCCGACTTGACGGTCTCGACCCGGTTCGGCACCCGCCCGGACTCCATGGCCGGGCGGCTGCGCACCCGGTCGAGGACAGCCGACCTGGCCCGCGTCCGCGCGGTGTACTGGCGCCGCCCCGAGTGACCGGCCTTCTCCCATCTGCGCCCGGACGACGCCCGGTTCGCGGCTGCGCAGGTCCGCTTCGGGCTCGGCGGTCTCCTCTACGCGATGGACGGCCCGCTCTGGGTGAACCATCCCCAGCGGATCGCCGCCGCCGACTACAAACCCGCGCAGCTCGCCCTCGCACAGCGACTCGACCTCGCCGTGGATCGGGCGGGCGACTACTGGTGGCTGGAGTTGAATCCCAACGGCCAGTGGGGGTGGCTGGCGACCGAGACCGGCCTCCCGATGTCCTCCGCGTTCGCCGACCTGCTCGCACAGGGAGAAAGCCCGTGACCGATTCCGCGCCCGAGCGCCGCCGCCTCGCCACGGCGCTGGCTCGACACGGCGACCTCATCTCGCCCTGGCTGCGCGCGGCCGTCGAAGCCGTACCCCGCGAGGTGTTCCTCCGCCCCGGGGTGTTCCTCGACGAGGGCGGCCTCTGGAAACCCGTCACGGCGGCCGGCACCGAGCCCACCGAGTGGCTCAGGACCGCGTACGGTCGCGACACCCTCACCACTCAGCTCGACGGCCACCTGACCGCCGACCAGTCGGCCGAGTCCGTTGCCGGGGTGCCCACTTCCTCCTCCACCACCCCAGCCACCGTCGTCCGGATGATCGAGAATCTGGACCTGGAGCCCGGCCACCGGGTCCTGGAAATCGGCACCGGTACCGGCTACTCCTCCGCCCTGATGTGCCACGGCCTCGGCGCGGAGAACGTGACCACGGTCGAGGTCGATCCGGAGGTGGCCGAGCGCGCGGACACCGCGCTGGAATCGCTCGGTTTCTCCGCATGGACCGTCACCGGCGACGGCCTGGGCCGCTCGTCGTTCATGCAGGCACGTGCCCAAGCCGTCGTGCCGGTGGCAGGCGACCTGTCCGCCCGCACCGCCTACGTGGACAGCGAGCGGAAGACGAAGGTGCCACCGACCCTCCTCGACGACTGGATGCCGGCCTTCCTCGCTCAACTCGCCGCACCCGGCGCACATCTCGTCCGCGCCGTCCGGAGCGACGGGACCGGCCTGCTGTACCTCTTCGACCCCGACCGGGAGTCCTTCGCGGAATTCACCGCCCAGGACGGCCGGTGGACGGTCCGGCAGGGCGGCCCCGTACCTCTCTGGGACAGGATCGAGGGCGCGCTCGTCGCCTGGCAGGCCGCCGGACACCCTGAGATCAACTCGGTACGGCTCCGCATCACCCAGGCGTCCCACCGCTACTGGATCGAAGGGACGCCAGCCCTGAACTGGGAACACGTCCTCGCCTGAGGCGTGGTGAGGATCTCCGCCGAGTCGTCCACACCGCGAAGGCCCACCGTCGTACCTGGGGGCCGGGGGCGGTCAGGTGGTGCGGGTGGCGCGTAGTGCTTCCACCGCCAGTCGCGCCGCCGTGCCGATGACGGCGTCGGCGCGCGGGAGTTTGGTGTCGGAGCGGGCGGCCTGGGTGAAGACGACGGCGGTGTAGGCGGTGCCGTCGGGGAATTCGACGACGCCCGCCTCGTGGCGCAGTGAGCCGAAGGTGCCGGTTTTGCCGTAGACGGTGATGTCGTCGTAGGGGAAGCCGGAGGCGAGGCGGTGGGTCCAGGGCTGTCGGCGCATGACGTCGCGCATGAAGGCGCAACGGGCGGCGGAGGCGGCCTCGTCGGTCCAGATCGCGCGGAGCAGCACGGCGATGTCGGCGGGGGTGCCGGACGCCGTGAAGGCCGGGTCGTACACGCCAGGGGGTGCGACCGAGTCGTTGTCGGCGACGCGGGCGAGGGCCGCGTCCAGGGAGGCGGCGCCCGTCTCGGCGACCAGGCGGCTGAACGTGCCGGCGGCGCCGCCGTGGACGCGGGTGTCGGGCATGCCCAGCTCGCGGCACATGGCGTCGACCACGTCGGGGCCGACCGCGCGGAGGACGGCGTCGGCCGCGGCGTTGTCGGAGATGGTCATCATCAGGACGACCAGGTCGCGCAGGGACATGGTGACGGGGTCGCGGAGTACGGAGACGCCGGTCGCGCCGGGGACGCGCTCGTCGGGCTCCAGCGTCACCGGGCGGCGCGGGTCGAGCAGCCCGGCGTCCGCGAGGCGGCAGAAGGCGGCCATCAGCGGCACCTTGTAGACGGAGGCGATGGGCAGCCGTTCGCCGGGGTCGATCGTCACCTGGTCGGACGGGCGGCGCAGATCCGCCACGTGCAGCCAGCCGCGGACGCCCGCGTCGTCGAACAGGGCGCGGATGGCCCGCTCGACCCCGCTCGTGTGCCGGGTGCCGCTCACGGCGCCACCCGCCGGGCCGGGGCGCCGTGCGGAGAGTGCCCAGAGGTGTGAGGGGCCGCGACGCCACGGGCCAGGCTCTCCTCGAACCGCCGCGCCGTCCGCGCGGTCTCCCCCGCCCCCGGCCGCCGCGGATTCCAGGCCACCCGCAGTCGCAGCGGAAGCGGCGGATCGGCCGCCGCGCGCCGCTCCACCCCCGAGGCCGTCAGCGTGTCGTCCGCCGTGACCAGCACCGCCTGGCCCGCCGCCACCAGTGCGAGCCCGGCGCGCTCGTCGGAGACCACCACCGTCTCCACCCGGCGGCCACGGCTGGCCAGGGTGTCCACGAACAGGTCGTGGGCCGCGGGCGCCTCGGCCCGCGGTCGTACGGCGACGGGCAGCCGCGGCGGCGCGCCACCGCCACCGGCACCGCCATCGTCACCGTGACCGTCGCCGTGAGAAACGTGCGGACCGGCCGGGGTGAGGAGCCAGGTCGGCAGCAGGATCACCCGGCCCGCCGTGAGACCGTGCAGCACGGACGGGTGCCGGATCACGGCGATGTCCAGCCGCCCGGCGGCGAGGTCGTTGAGCAGTACGGCCGTCGGCGCCGTCGTCACGCCGATGCGCGTCCGTTCACCGGTCCGTACCGGCGCGCCCGCGACCTCGGCCGCCGCGTCGGCCGCGAGGGGCGCGGGCACCTCGGGGGCCAGCCCGAGGCGCAGACGGCGGCCGTCGGCCTGCTCACGTGCACCGGTCTCGCGCAGCTCCGCGAGCGCGGCCAGCGCCCGGCGGGCGTGCGGCAGCAGCAGGGCGCCCTCCTCGGTGAGGGACACCCCGCGCTCGCGGTCGAAGAGGCGGACGCCGAGCAGCGACTCCAGCCGTCGCAGGCCCTGCGACAGCGGCGGCTGCGTGATGCCGACCCGCTGCGCGGCGCTCCCGAAGTGTCCCTCTTCCGCCAGCGCGACGAAGATTTCCAGATGCCGTTCCGTCAGCAATCCGTGCCCCCTGGCGTGGGCCGATACGGCCTGTGAATCGATCCGACATCAAGAGCATATTCGACATACGGCCCGGTCGCGGGCTTGACTCCGGGACGAGGGGCCGACCGTACGGTGTGCCCCCGCACCGACGCCGTGGGCCGTCTGCGGCCACCAGGACCGGCTCACCTCCTGAGCCGACCGGCGGCCCCCCGGGTGCGAACCCACCCCCCTCAGAACTGCGAACCCACCCACCTCAGAACTGCGAACCCACCCCCCTCAGAACTGCGAACCCACCCCCCTCAGAACGGAGTCCCGCACCCCATGGACACCCGCGCTCCTGTCTCCCGCCGTTCCGCGCTCGCCACCCTCGCCGGGATCGCGGCCGTGCCGATCACCGGCTGCGGCGGCTCCGGAACGTCCGCCCCGACCCGGTCGGGCGCCCGGCCGACGACGACGTCCCCGCCCGCGACCCGGCCCACCGGGCCCACGCGACCCGCTCCGGGCGCGACGAACGCCGCCGACCCCGCCACGCGGCGCGCCTTCGCCGACCTGGAGAAGAAGTTCGACGCCACCCTCGGCGTCCACGCGCTCGACACCGGCAGCGGCCGTACCGTCGCGCACCGCTCCGACGAACGCTTCGCGTACGCCTCCACCTGCAAGGCCCTGCTCGCCGGAGCCGTTCTGGAGAAGAACTCGCTGCGGCGGCTCGACCGCGTCGTGCGCTACGGCCGGGGCGACATCGTCAGCAACTCACCGATCACCGAGAAGCACGTGGCCACCGGAATGAGCGTGCGCGACCTGTGCGACGCGGCCATCCGGTACAGCGACAACGCCGCCGCGAATCTTCTCTTCCGCGAACTCGGCGGCCCCCGGCGGCTCCAGGACGCCCTGCGCGCGCTCGGCGACCACGTCACCCGCTGCGACCGGTACGAACCCGCGCTCAGCGACGCCGTCCCCGGTGACCTCCGCGACACCAGCACGCCCCGCACCCTGGCCGCCGACCTGCGCGCGTACGTCCTCGGGACGGCCCTCCCCGCCGACAAGCGCGCCGTGCTGACCGACTGGTTCGTGCGCAACACGACCGGGGACCACACCATCAGGGCCGGTGCGCCGCGCGGGTGGCGGATCGGCGACAAGACCGGCACCGGCGGGTACGGCACCCGCAATGACATCGCCATCGCCTGGCCGCCCGGCGGGGGCGCGCCGATCGTCCTCGCCGTCCTGTCCCGCCGCGCGGCCGAGGACGCGACCCGCGACGACGCGCTCATCGCCCGGGCGGCCGAAGTCGCCTTCGGAGCACTGACGCGGTAACGGTCTCACCCGCGTCACCCGTGTCCGTACGTCACCGCGTCGTCCCCCGCCTCGCCTCAGCCGCCCTCCCGCTTGATCCAGTCGGTGTAGCCGGGCGGGTAGTCGTAGCCGGGACGGTTCACGTCGGCGCTGGTACGGAAGGGGACGCCCTTGTTGTCGATGTGGAGGGTGCCGTGGCGGGTGCCGCTCGACCAGTCCAGGAGCAGGTCCCAGCGGACGTCGTACGCCTTGGTGGTGGCGGTGACGCGGAAGACCTCGGGGTCCGACTCACTGACGCTGTACGGGAAGTCGCGCTGGCCGTTCTCCGGGGTGAGGTGCGGGCTGCCCTTGTCGAGGTCGACGCCGAAGTCCGCCGTCCCGACATTGCCGCCGCAGCCGACGGCCATCGCGTAGTCGTTCCAGGCGAGCGGCGCGGCCTTGGAGACGATCCGTACGTGCAGGGCCTCCAGGACGACGGTCTCGGAGCCGGTGCCCTGGACGGTGAGGGACAGGCGCTGTTCGTCGGAGGAGACCGCGCCGTACGCGGCGGCCCAGCGCGGTGAGTCCTGCTCGCTGGCGGGCGGCCCCATGTGCGAGGGCTCGGCGTCGACGAGGAAGTGCTGGCTGCACGGGTTCTCCTCGGCGCGGACGTAGGGGTGGACGTCGACGCTGACCGGCGGGGCCTTGCCGTCGCCTTCGCCGTCGCCGGTCCTGGTGGCGGGCGCGGCCCCGCCGGTCCTGGTGGCCGAGGGCGTGGTGGACGGGGTGCGGCTCGGCGCGGTCGAGGACGGGGTGGCGGGCGGCGTCGCGGTGGCCGCCGTACCGGTGGTCGTGGCGGCGGTGGTGCCGGTGGCGCCGACGGCCCGCTGCTTTCCGTCGGCGGAACCCCCGCCGTTCCCGCCGTCCCAGGGCCGGTCCACGGCGAGGACCACGGCTCCCAGGACGGCGGCCACGGTGACGGCCGCGATCAGGGCGTGACGGCGGCGGCGTGACGGCGGTGCGGGCGCGGGCGTGCGCGGCAGGTCGGTGACGACGAGGTCACCGTTCCCGTCGGTCTCGGCCTTGGCCTTGGCCGGGGTCCCGGCTTCGGCCCCGGTCCCGGCTTCGGTCCCGGTCCCGGTCCCGGTCCCGGTCTCGGTCTCGGTCTCGGCCCCGGCGCCCGCCTCCGCCGCTTGCGACAACGGCGCCGCCTGCTCCGTACCCGGTGCCGCCGCCCCGGCTTCCGCCGCTGCCGCCCCCGCCCGCGCCGCCGCGGCCTGTTCCGCGCGCCGGTCGCGCGCCGCGTCCGCGAGGATCCAGCGGCGGTGCAGCTCCATCAGTTCCTCGGGCGTCGCCCGGCAGACCCGCGCCAGGCGCTCGACCGGCGCGTACTCGTTCGGCACCGCGGTGCCGTTGCAGTAGCGGTGCAGCGTCGACGTGCTCATGTGCAGCCGCTTCGCCAGCGCCCCGTAGCTCAGGCCCGAACGGTCCTTGAGCTGCCGCAGCAGGGTCGCGAACTCGTTCGTTTCACCGGCCCCTGTTGCCACCGACATCAGTTCCTCCATCCCCCCGCGTCCCAGTCACGCATTCCAGGGGATGTGCGTTCCCCCTGCTCAGAGCCGGTTTCTCCATCCCAGCGTCCCCAACTGCCCGCCGACGGTGGTGGCTGGGACGGATTGCCCCGCAAGCTCCAGTCATCCAAGCAGCACCACCACCCGAACGACTAAGGGGCACCCGCCACATGTCCAGCATCCGGAACTCCCGTACCCGTACCCGCTTCGTCACCGCCGCCGCGACCGTGGCGCTCGCCGCGTTCGCCCTGACCGCCTGCGACGACGGGTCGGGCAGCAGGGACGAGGGCGCCTCGCCGGCCTCTTCGTCCTCCTCCTCTGACGGCTCGCCCTCGGTCACCCCGACCCTCACTCCCGGTTCCGGCTCCACCACTGCGGACGCCGGGGGCACGCCGGTCGGTTCGAAGCCCGCCGCGGACGCCTCGACCAAGAAGCCCGTGGCCAAGGCACCCGCGCCGAAGAAGCCCGGGGCCAAGGACACGGCGGTCACCTGCCAGGGCTCCAACACCAAGACGGTCGCGTCCCCGCTGAACCGTCCCGTGAACCACATGCTGCTCACGGTCACCAACACCGGCGGGAACCCCTGCCTCCTCTACACGTACCCGTCCGTGCAGTTCACCGACGCGCAGGCCGAGCCGCCGGTCATCGAGGAGTCCCAGCCGCAGGCGGTCGTCACCCTGAACCCGGGTGAGTCCGGCTACGCCGTCATCGTCCTGGCCGCCGCCGACGGCAGCGCCGGGCACGGCCGCACCGTGAAGACCCTGAACGTCTACTTCCACGGCCGCTCCGGCAACGAGAGCGTCGGCACCGGCGCCCACCCGTCGCTGCCCGCCGGGGGCACCTACATCGACGACTCGCTCAAGGTCAGCTACTGGCAGCAGTCGATGAACGACGCGATCTCCTGGTAGCCGCCCCTTCGGGGGAAGGAGCCCGCCGACGCGGGGCGGTTGGTTGACTGGCGCCATGACGTCATCGACCTCATCGAGCTCACCGAGTTCACCGACCTCAGCCGTCTTCGAGACCGTCGCTCCCGGCTCCGTCGTCTACCTCGACCGTCTCGCCGCGACGGACCTGGGCCGCTTCTACAAGGGCCGCATGCTCGACGCACTCGATGTCAGGACCGGCCAGACGGTCCTGGACATCGGCTGCGGCCCCGGCACCGACCTCGGCGCCCTCGCCGACGCGGTCAGCGGTACGGGCACGGGCTCCGCCCCCGGCGCGGTCATCGGTGTGGACCACGACCAGGTCGCCGTCGACACCGCCAGGGAACGTACCGCCGACCGGGACACCGTCACCGTCCACCTCGGTGACGTCCACGAACTGCCCCTGGCCGACGGCAGCGTGGACCGCGCCCGCACCGACCGGGTGCTGCAACACGTCGCCGATCCCGTACGGGCGCTGCGCGAGGCCCGCCGTGTGCTGCGGCCCGGCGGGCGGCTGGTGCTGGGCGAGCCGGACTGGGACACGCTGACCGTCGACCACCCCGACGACGAGCTGTCGCGCGCCTACACGCGGTACGTGACCGACGAGGTGATCCGTAACGCCCGGATTGGCAGGCAGCTCCCCCGGCTGGCGGCGGAGGCCGGTTTCACGGTGCCGACGGTCGTCCCGGTGACGCCCGCCTTCCGGGACGTCGGCGCCGCCGACAAGGTCCTCGGCCTGGAGCGGACCACGCAACGGGCCCTCGCCGCCGGGTACTTCACCGTCGAAGGGGCCCGTCGCTGGCTGGACCACCTGGCCTCAGGGCCCTTCCTCGCGGCCGTGACCTTCTACATCGTGGTGGCGCAGGCGTAGCCGTGGCCCGGGCAGGTGGAGCCGGGGCGTCATTCCGCGAGCCCCTGAGGGGTCAGGGAATCCCGAGGGATCAGGCGGCCCGCACCGGCTGCCACAGCGCGTCGACCGCCTCCTCCGCCGCCGCGAGGCTCTTCTCGGCGAGCGGGATCAGCTCGGACATGGCCGGGGTGACCGGCGCGAGGGTCAGCTCAGCGGTGATGAAGCGCGGGACCAGGCCGGTCATGACCACGCCGTGCGGGAGCCACTGCTCCGCGTGGTCCCAGCCCTCGCGGGGGGTGCCGGGGGCGTAGCCGCCGCCGCGCGAGGCGAGGACGACGAAGTCGCGGCCGGTCAGCAGCGGGTCCCTCGTCTCGGCGTCGACGGAGAGACCGGGCACGATCAGGTGGTCGACCCATGACTTGACGCTGCTGGGCGCGCCGAAGTTGTAGACGGGCAGACCGAGTAGAACGGTGTCCGCCTCCTTGACCTCACCGATCAGCGTCTCGGACAGCGCGTAGGTGGCGGCCTGCTCGGGGGTGCGGTCCTCGGCCGGGATCATCGCCACGCCCACGGTGCCGGTGTGGATGTGCGGAATCGGGTCCTTGCCCAGGTCGCGGTAGGTGACCGTGCCATCGGGGTGGGCGGCCTTCCAGGCGGCGGCGGCCCGCGCGGTCAACCGGCGGCTGACGGATCGGTCGCCCTGGACGCTGGAATCGATGTGCAGGAGGTGAGGCATCTCGTTAACCCTTCATACTTGGTTTGTGTAACGCCAACGATTTATAGCACGTCATGATTCCACGCCGCCCGATAGACTGAGGAAGTGGCCTCACTGCCCGTGCTCAACCAGCCCCCGCGACGTTCAGGCGCGCTGCTCGAACAGCTGACGCGCCGGATGCGACTGCACGCCGAGTCCGTGCTGACCCCGCTCGGCCTGCGCCCACGGCACCTGGTGGCCCTCACCGTCCTGCGTGACCAGCACGGCAGCACCCAGCAGGCGCTCTCCACGACGCTGATGATGGACCGCGCCAATGTCGTCGGCCTGCTCAACGATCTGGAGGCGGACGGCCTGATCGAACGGCTCCGCTCGCCCGAGGACCGCAGGCGCCACCTGGTGCAGCTCACCGACGAGGGCGGCAAGCGGCTGGCCAAGGCCGAATTCGCGCTCGCCCGCGTCGAGGACGAAGTCCTCTGCGCGCTCGACACCGGCCAGCGCGACACCCTCTACGATCTGCTCCAGCTCGCCGCGTCGGGACACGGCGTGGACGGGACGGCGACGGACGCGGCGTTGAGCTGCGTGACCGACGCCCCGGCCGCCGTGCCGGAGTGCCTGGGCGAGGCGGGGGACACGGAGACCTGCTGACGGTGCCCGGGGAGCAACGGGCGGCGTCGGCCCGCGCTCCCGGGCGGAGAACGGGGGCGTGATGTTCGGCATCCTGGGCGCGACGCGGGTGGTGGGCGCGGACGGCGCCGAGGTCGCGCTGGGCGGCCCCCGGCGGCGCGCGGTGCTCGCCCTGCTGCTGCTCGACGCGGGCCGGGCGGTGCCCGCCGAGCGGCTGATCGACGGCCTCTACGGCGACGAGCCGCCCGCGGGCGCGGGGAACGCCGTGCAGTCCCAGATCTCCCGGCTGCGCCAGGTGCTGCCGGTGCCGCTCGAAGGGCTCCCCGCGGGCTACCGGCTCGCCGTCGCACCGGACGAGGTGGACGCCCACCGCTTCCGGCGGCTGAGCGCCGAGGGCCGCGCCGCCCTGGCCGCGGGCGACCCGGTCCTGGCCGAGCGACTGCTGCGCACCGCCCTCGCGTTGTGGCGCGGCCCCGCACTCGCCGACGTCGGCCCCGCGCCCTTCGCCGCCGCGCAGATCACCCGGCTCGAAGAGCTGCGGACCGGCGCCGTCGAGGACCGAGTCGACGCCGACCTCGCCCTCGGCCGCCACCGCTCCCTGGTCGCCGAACTCGGCGAACTCGTCACCGCGCACCCGCTGCGGGAGCGCCCGCGCGGCCAGTTGATGCGCGCGCTGTACGGCAGCGGACGGCAGAGCGAGGCGCTGGAGGCGTACGAGGAGGCCCGGCGCGAACTGGCCGACTCCCTCGGCGCCGACCCCGGACCCGAACTGGCCGCCGTCCACCTCGCGGTGCTGCGCGGTGACCCGGCGCTGCTTCCACGGGACATCTCACGCGAGGCCCCACGGGACGCGCCGCGGGCCGCCCGGCGGGATGTTCCACGGGACGCGCCGCAGGATGTTCCACGTGAAACAGACACGGCGGACAGGGTGGGCGCCGACGGACATGTTCCACGTGGAACATCGACGGAAGGCGCGGGAGGTTCAGGGGACGGCGCGCCCGCCCCGGCCCCGCCCCGGCACGAACTCCCCGCCCAGCTCACCAGCTTCATCGGCCGGTCCGCCGAACTGGAGCGGATCGGTGAGCAGTTGGCGCGCCAGCGGCTCGTCACACTCACCGGCCCCGGCGGCGCGGGCAAGACGCGCCTGGCGGTGGAGGCCGCGGGGCGGTACGCGCACGACGCCTGTTTCGTGCCGCTGGCCGGACTCAGCGACGGCGCGGAACTCCCGCAGGCCGTCCTGGGCGCGCTCGGCCTGCGGGCCGGCGGGCTGCTGGCGGCCGGATCGGCCGCGTCCGGCGGCCAGGGGCACGACCCCGGCCCGCACGACCCCGTCGCGCGGATCACCGCCGCCCTGGACGGCCGCCCGCTGCTGCTGGTCCTCGACAACTGCGAGCACGTGGTGGAGGACGCGGCCCGGCTGGCCGAGCGGCTGCTCGCCGGGTCACCGCTGCTGCGGCTGCTCGCCACCAGCAGGGAAGCCCTCGGCATCAACGGCGAGACGCTGTGCCCGGTGCCCACGCTCGACGTGCCCCGGCCCGGCACCGACCGCGAGCAGGCGCTGCGCTCCCCCGCCGTGCGGCTGTTCACCGAGCGGGCCGCCGCCGTACGCCCCGACCTCGACCTCGACGCGACCGCGGACCCGGCCACCGTGGACGCCGTCCTGCGGCTGTGCACCGCGCTCGACGGGCTGCCGCTCGCCATCGAACTGGCCGCGGCCCGGCTGCGTTCGCTGTCGGTGACCGACATCGCCGACCGGCTCGGCGCGCTCCCCGACGACGACGCCCCGTACAGCCTGGGCGTACGGCCCGACGCGCTCTTCCGGCTGCTGTCGCGCGGCAGCCGCACCGCCCAGCCGCGCCAGCGCACCCTGCGCGGGGTCGTCGACTGGAGCTGGGACCTGCTGCCCGACGACGAGCGGGCCGTGCTCCGCCGTGTCTCGGTCTTCGCGGGCGGCTGGACGCCCGCCGCCGCGGAGGCGGTGTGCGCGGACGGCGCGCGAATCCTCGCCGAGGACGTGCTGGACCTGCTGGACGCGCTGGTCGACAAGTCCCTGGTGGTGGCCGAGCAGCCGGACGGCGCGGGCCGGATCCGCTACCGCGCGCTGGAGTCGATCAGGGCGTACGGCGCCGAGCGGCTGGCGGAGGCGGGGGAGCGCGAGGCGACGGTGCGCGCGCACGCCGCGTACTTCCTGGACTTCGCGCTCACCGCCGACCCGCACCTGCGCCGCGCCGAGCAACTGGAGTGGCTGCGGCTGCTCGGCGACGAGCGCGACAACCTCCAGGCCGCGCTCCACCGCAGCCTGGAGGCGGGCGAGGTGCGTACCGCGATGCGGCTGATCGCGGCCCTGTCCTCGTACTGGCTGCTGCGCGGCGTGCGCTACGAGGGCTTCGGACCCGCCCGCCAGGTCCTCGCCGCCGTCGGCCCGAATCCGCCGGAGGGGATGGAGGAGGAGTACGCGCTGTGCGTGATGGCGGTGGTCGGGATGCTGCCCGACCCCGAGGAGTTCGCCGACCATGTCGCGGCGGCGACCCGGGTGGTCGAGGCGATGCACCGGCTGTCCCGCCGCTACCCCGTGCTCACCTTGCTGTGGGCGCCCTTCGCCGGGGTCCCCGACGAGGGCATCGACGTCCTGGAAGCGGTCTTCGACGAGTTCCTCACCGAGCGGGACCACCCCTGGTACCGCGCGCTGATCCTGCTCGGCAGCGGATTCCAGTCCTGGCTGACGCGCGCCGACCCGGTCGCCGCGCGGATCCACTGCACCGCCTCCTACGAGGAGTTCCGCCGCCTCGGCGACCGCTGGGGCATGATCACCAACCTCAACGTGCTGGCCGACCTCGCCGACCACCGCGGTGAACTCGCGCTCGCCGACTCCCTCCTCGATGACGCGCTGCTGCTCGCCGAGGAGCTGGACTCGGCGCTCGACATGGCGGAGCTGCTCTGCATCCGCGCCGCGTACAGCACCAAGGCGGGCGACTACGCGACCGCCGCCGCGTACAGCGAGCGGGCCGTGGAGCTGTCCCGCCGGGCGGGCACCCCCGAGTGCCTGGCACTCGCCCACCTGGCGCTGGCCGAGTCCGTCCGGCTGCGCGGCGACGGCGACGGCGCCCGCGCGCTGTACGAGCAGGCGCTGGCCGAGTGCCCGGTCGGCTGGTTCTCCAGCAACGGCACCCGTTCCGCCGTCCTCGTCGCCCTGGGCCGGGTCGCCGTCGCCGACCGCGACCCGGACCTGGCCCGCGGCCACTTCCGCGAGGCGGTCACCCTCGACAGCGTCGCCATGCGGCTCCCGCTCAACGGCGCCGTCGCCGCCGAGGCCACCGCGGGCCTCGCCCTGCTCAACGGCGACGCGCCACGGGCCGCCGCCCTCCTCGGCGCCGCCGAGGCCCTGCGCGGCCGGCCGCCCACCGGGCCGGACGCCGCCGCGACCGTCGCCGCCGTACGCGCCGCGCTGGGCGACGAGGCGTACGAGCGCGAGCGCGCGCGGGCCGCCGCCCTCGACCGCGACGCGGCACTCGCCGTCCTGACGGCGTACCTCACGGCGGACTGAGCGGACGGCGAACCGGCCGCCGCGTGGGCGAGACCGGGCCCGAGACCCGCGCCCCTGACGCTCTCCGACCGCCTGCCGCGTGCGGCTCCCGTCCTGGGACCCGCGCCCCGGCCCAGCCCCGACCGCCCGCTGACCGGATCGCGCCCCGGCCCTGTCAGCCGACGGTGCGCCGGCCGTCAGCGGGCCGCCGCACGCTGCTTGCCATGACGACGACACCGAACGACGACGTGAGGGGCGGCGGGAGCGCCGCCGAACAGGCGCACCGGCGGCGCTGGGCCGTCCTGGCCATCTGCTGCGTGGCCGCCGCGCTGCTGGGCATCGACAACAGCGTCCTCAACTACGCGATCCCGTCCCTGTCCCGCGAGCTGGGCCCGTCCTCCACGCAGCTCCTGTGGATCGTGGACATCTACGGCTTCGTCCTCGGCGGCCTGCTGATCGTGGCGGGCAACGTCGGCGACCGGATCGGCCGCAAGAAGCTCCTGCTGCTGGGCGTCGCGGGCTTCGGCGCGGCCTCCGCGCTCACCGCCTACGCCGACGGCCCCGGCATGCTGATCGCGTCCCGCGCGCTGCTCGGCCTGGCCGGGGCCACGATCATGCCGTCGACCCTGTCGCTGGTCCGCAGCGTCTTCGACGACCCCAAGGAGCGGACCACCGCGATCGGCATCAGCAGCGGCATCGGCGCGGCCAGCTTCGCGCTCGGCCCGGTCGTCGGCGGCGCGCTGCTCGACCACTTCTGGTGGGGCTCGGTCTTCCTGATCAACGTCCCCGTGATGGCCGCCGTCCTCGTCGCGGGCGCCGTCCTGCTCCCCGAGTCCCGCAATCCGCACCCGGGACGGCTGGACTGGCCGAGCGTGCCCCTGTCGATCGCCGGGCTCTTCGGCGTGATCTACGCGATCAAGGCCGCCGCACGCGACGGCGTCGACGACCACGCCGTCTGGATCTCGGCGGCCGTCGGCCTCGCCGCCCTCGTCCTCTTCCTGCGCCGCCAGACCACCCTCGCCGAACCGCTGCTCGACCTGAGGTTCTTCCGCAACCCCGCCTTCGCGGGGGCCGTCGGCTCCAACGTCGTGACGCTGTTCACCGCCACCACCCTGTCCCTCGGCTTCTCCCTGTACTTCCAGGTGGTACGCGGCTGGTCGCCGCTGACCGCGGGGCTCGCGCTGCTGCCGGGACCGCTGTCCGCCGCCTTCGCCGCGCCGCTGTCCGCGCTGCTGATCCCGAGGATCGGCCGGGCCCGTACCGTCTCGTTCGGCCTGCTGCTCATGGCGCTGAGCACCGCCGCGTTCGGGCTGATCAGCGCCGACACCAGCTACTGGCTGCTGCTTCCGGCGCTCGTCGTCAACGGCGCAGGACTGATCTTCGTCTTCTCGGTCACCGCCGACACCCTGCTGGCCAGCGTGCCCAGGACCAAGACCGGTACGGCCGCCGCCATTTCCGAGACCGCCATGGAGCTCGGCGGCGCCCTCGGTATCGCCATCCTCGGGTCGGTCCTCAGCGCCTTCTACCGCAACGGCCTCACCCTGCCCGCCGGGCTCTCCCCCGACCGGGCCGCCACCGCGCGCGAATCCGTCACCTCCGGCGTCGAGACCGGTGCCGCCCTGCCCGGCGCCACCGGGCGGCAGGTCGTCGCCGCCGCCAAGTCGGCCTTCACCGACGGGTTGCACGGCACCCTCTACATCGCCGCCGCGCTGATGCTGGCCGGTGCCGTCGCCGCCCTGTTCGCCCTCCGCGGGGTCCCCGCCGTGCTCGACGTCCCCGAAGCCCCCGCGGAGCAGGCCCCCCAACCTGCCCCTGCCGTCTGACGACGGCGCACTTGTGCGCACGGTGGGTACGAGCCCCGAAGGGGCGCGGGGAACGGCGCGCTCAGCCCCCGCCGGGCTTTGAGCCCGAAAACGACAGCAACCGCCCCGCTGGGGACGGTTCTCACCCGCGCCACGGCGCGATCAGCCGTGACGTGCCACACACGTCACGGCTGATCGCGCGATTCGTCCCTCGTCGGCGGTTAGGGGTAGGTGCCGCCCCGGCCCTCGTCGTCGGGGCGGTCGGCGTCGGCCTGCTTGGCCTCGACCTCGGGGTCGAGGCCATCGGCCTCGAGGGAGCCGTCGACCTGGTCGATCGTGCCGTTCGGCGAGGACCCGTTGGGGTGGCCGACCGGCTCGACGACGGTGAGGGTGCCGCTGCTGTTCACGGGACCGCGGTCGGCGACGTCGGTCGCCTCGGGCGGCTCCACCAGCCAGTCCGGGTTGGTCTGCTTCGACCACCACTTCCAGGCGGCGAAGGCCGCACCGCCGACGAGACCGGCGACGACGAGCCCGCGGAAGACCCGGCCGGTGCGCTCGCGGCGCACCCGCCTGCGGACCAGCCCGTCGATCTCGGCCGCGGTCACCTGGCCGCGCAGGGCGTGCAGCGCGGCGGCACCGCGCAGCACCGCCTCGTCCTTGGCCGGACCGGCGACCGAGCGGGTCGCGGTCACGGCGGACTCCACCTTGGGCGCGGTGTAGTCGGCCGCCGCCCGCACCTTCGGCGCGGTGTAGTCGGCGGCGGCCCGCGCGCTGCGGCGGGTCCGCTTGGCGGCGGTGCCGAGCGCGTCGGCGGCCTTCGGCGGCACGGCCGACTTCGCCTGTTCGCGGGCCTGGTCGACCCGGTCGGCGAGATGGGCGTCGTACTGCTGCCTGGCCAGTGCGCCGGCCTGCTGCGCGTAGTACGCGGCGTTGTCCTTAGCCGTGCTCGCGTACGGCGCCGCCACCTCCGCGGCATGCCGCACGCTGTCCTTGGTCACGTCGGCTGCGTGGCGCACGCTGTCGATGCGGGTCACGGGATCCTCCTCCTCGGTGGCGTACGGTTTTCGCCTTTCCACCCAGTTTGAAATCATGCCTGTCGATGGCGGGTCCGGCATGTGTGGACGCGCATACGGGTCAGGTACCCGTTCCGAGCGGTCCGTCCCGGTGTCCGGGAGGGCCTTCGGGACGCGCCGCCGGCTCCCTTGCCACGGACCCTCGGGGAACCCCGCGCGCGCCACCGCGTCCGTGAAAGGATTTGTCCCTGTCAGCGAAGACTATGGAAGGTAGACCGTGGCCGAGCAGCTCTACGCCACCCTGAGGACCAACCACGGCGACATCGTGATCCGGCTGCTGCCGAACCACGCGCCCAAGACGGTGGACAACTTCGTCGGGCTCGCCGAGGGCACCCGCGAGTGGACCGACCCCCGTACCGGCCGGCCTTCCACGGCCAAGCTCTACGACGGCACCGTCTTCCACCGCGTCATTTCCGGCTTCATGATGCAGGGCGGCGATCCGCTGGGGAACGGCACCGGTGGTCCCGGCTACGAGTTCGCCGACGAATTCCACCCCGACCTGGCCTTCGACAAGCCCTATCTGCTGGCGATGGCCAACTCGGGCCCGGCCACCAACGGCTCGCAGTTCTTCATCACGGTCGCGCCGACCACCTGGCTGACCCGTAAGCACACCATCTTCGGCGAGGTCGCGGACGAGGCCAGCAAGAAGGTCGTCGGGTCGATCATCGGCGCGCCGACCAACCCGCGCACCGACCGGCCGCTGGACGACGTCATCATCGAGACGGTCGTGATCGAGAAGCGCTGACGCGGCCCGCCGCCCCGCGGCCCGTATCCCGTACCCTTCGGAAGCACCTTCGGGGAACGTCTCAGGGGAACGTCTTCGGGAACATCGCGCCCCGCCCGCACGTAGGAGTGGGCGGGGCGTCTCAGCGCCTCCGCGCCGCATCGCGAGGCGCTTCATTCAGGGAGAAGGCTCATGGACCAGGCGGTCTGCTGCTACCGGCACCCGGACCGGGAGACCGGTATTCGCTGCACCCGGTGCGACCGGCCGATCTGCCCCGAGTGCATGGTCAACGCGTCGGTCGGCTTCCAGTGCCCGGACTGCGTCAACGAGTCCAGCCGGCACACGGCGGCGCCGCGTACGGTCGCCGGCGGCACGGTCGCGGCCGACCCGTTCCTGATCACCAAGATCCTCATCGGCCTGAACATCGCGGTGTTCCTGCTGGTCCAGGCGGTCGGCGACCGGCTGGTCTACGACCTCGGGCTGTACGCGGTCTGCGGCAACGACCCGTTCGGACAGCACGGCTGCATCGGCGTCGCCCAGGGCCCCGACCAGTGGTACCGCCTCATCACCTCGGCGTTCCTGCACCAGGCGGTCCTGCACATCGGCTTCAACATGCTGTCGCTGTGGTGGATCGGCGCCCCGCTGGAGCGGATGCTCGGCCGGGCCCGCTATCTCGCGCTCTACCTGGTCTCCGCGCTCGGCGGCAGCGCGCTGGTGCTGCTGCTCGCCCCGTCGTCGCTCACCCTGGGCGCCTCGGGCGCGGTCTACGGTCTGTTCGGCGCGACGGCCGTGTTCATGCGGCGGATGCGCTACGACATGCGGCCGGTGCTGATCCTGCTGGCGCTCAACATCGTGTTCACCTTCACCTGGGCCGACGTGAGCTGGCAGGGCCACATCGGCGGACTGGTGGCGGGTACCGCGATCGCCATAGGGATGGCCTACGCGCCGCGCGAGCGCCGCGATCTGGTGCAGTGGGGGACCACGGCGGCGGTCCTGGTGGTCTCGATCGCGCTCAGCGTGATCGCTGTGGCGCAGGTCACGTCCTGAGGGACGGATTCGCGGCCGTGGACCCGTGTCCATTGGCGTTGATCACACGTTATCCACAGCGTGTAGGCGGGTCTTCGCAAGTTGTGCACAAGTCGCCGGAAGACCGTGTTTCACGCCCGCGCAAGCCCAAGATCAGCGAAAGACCGGTGGCCGACGTCCTGGCCACCGGTCGTACCGGCGTCAACCTCGTAGAGGTTATCCACAGATCTTCCGACCTTTTCCCCACTGTGGATAACCGTGTGGACAAACGTCCGGCAGCACGCCGACGCGGCCCCCGGCACCCCGCTGGGGACGGCTACTTCCACTGGGTGGACACGACGAACCCACCCGCGATGAAGCCGAAACCGACCACGATGTTCCAGTTGCCGAACGCTTCGACGGGCAGACTGCCCTGCGTCACGTAGAACAGCACGATCCACGCCAGACCGACGATGAAGAACGCCAGCATGAGCGGCGCGACCCAGTTGCGGTTGGTGTTGAACTTTATGGCGGTGGCCGTCTTCGCCGGTGGCGGCGTGAAATCGGCCTTCTTGCGGATCCGTGACTTCGGCACGAGGGACGCTCCTGTCGATGCGCTGCGTAACCGCGCGGGTGTGCGGGGTAAGCCGGGCGGGTTCTGGGCCTGGTAAGGGTCACTACCGCTTCCGGGCGTCCGTTAGCGTAGTGCTTCCTCGGGTTATAAGGAGACAGGGTACGGTGACGGATTCAGACGGGGTATCCCCCACCCCCTCCTCCCGTCCTGCCCACCGCACCGTAGCGCTGCGGACCATGAGTGCGGGAGTCTTCGCGCTCGCCGGACTGATCTTCTGGACCAGCTTCAACACCGCCAAGGGCGTCGACATCCGCAGCGACGACCCGCTGCCGAAGCTGTCCGACACCGTACGTACCAAGAACACCCGTAATCAGCAGCTGGAGGACCAGCTCTCCGGGGTGCGCAAGGACGTGGACCGGCTGACCCGGCAGGGCGACGGCGTCAGCCCCGCCGAGCGGGCCAGGCTCGACGCCCTCGACAAGGCGGCGGGCACCGGCAAGCTGACCGGCCCCGCGATCGACGTGACGCTCAACGACGCCCCGCCGAACGCGACCGCGCTGGTCCCCGGCGTCCCCGACCCGCAGCCCAACGACCTGGTCATCCACCAGCAGGACCTCCAGGCCGTGGTCAACGCGCTGTGGCAGGGCGGCGCCCAGGGCATCCGCGTCATGGACCAGCGGCTGATCTCCACCAGCGCGGTGCGCTGCGTCGGCAACACGCTGATCCTCCAGGGCCGCGTCTACTCCCCGCCGTACCGCATCACCGCCGTCGGCGACCAGGCCAAACTGCGCAAGGCGCTCAACGACAGCCCGGCCATCCAGAACTACCTCCAGTACGTGAACGCGTACGGCCTCGGCTGGAAGGTCGGCGCGCAGAAGCGGACGACGCTGCCCGGTTACTCGGGCTCGACCGACCTGCACTACGCGGAGCCGGCGTCGTGAGCGGCGGGCGTCCCCGGCCGAAGCATTGGCGAACGCATGCCGAAGCCTTTGTCCAGCCGGGCCCCCTATCACGCCGATCTCCCTTTACTCTGTTCCGGGGAAGAGGAAGGAAGGCAGCGCATGTACGGCTGGATCTGGCGGCATCTGCCGGGTAACGCGTGGGTGAGGGCTCTGATCTCGCTCGTGCTCGCCCTGGCCGTCGTCTACCTCCTCTTCCAGTACATCTTTCCGTGGGCGGAGCCGCTGCTGCCGTTCAACGAGGTCACCGTCGACAACGGGATGGCCGTCGTACGCGAGACGGGGACGGCCGCTGTCCGATGAGCGCACGCATTCTCGTGGTGGACAACTACGACTCCTTCGTCTTCAACCTGGTCCAGTACCTCTACCAACTCGGCGCCGAGTGCGAGGTGCGGCGCAACGACGAGGTCAAGCCCGCGCACGCGCAGGACGGTTTCGACGGCGTACTGCTCTCGCCCGGCCCCGGCACGCCGGAAGAGGCGGGCGTCTGCGTCGACATGGTGCGGCACTGCGCGGACACCGGGGTACCGGTCTTCGGCGTGTGCCTCGGCCTCCAGTCGATGGCCGTCGCGTACGGCGGGGTCGTGGACCGCGCGCCGGAGCTGCTGCACGGCAAGACGTCGCTGGTGACGCACGACGGGACCGGCGTCTTCGCCGGGCTGCCGTCGCCCTTCACCGCGACCCGCTACCACTCGCTCGCCGTCGAACGCGACACCGTGCCCGAGGAGTTCCGGGTCACCGCGTGGACCGAGTCCGGCGTGATCATGGGGCTGCGGCACCGGGACGCGGCCGTCGAGGGCGTGCAGTTCCACCCGGAGTCGGTGCTCACCGAGTGGGGCCATCTGATGCTGGCCAACTGGCTCGCCGAGTGCGGTGATCCGGGGGCCGTCGGCCGCTCCGAGGGGCTGGCGCCCGTGGTCGGTACGGCGGGGGGCGCCGGAGGTTCGGGGAGTCCTGCGGGGAGGGCCGGGGCGTGACCACGCTCCGCCCGGAGCGCCCCTCGGACGGCCCGATGTCCTATGAGGACACCGGGCAGTTCAAAGCCGTTGTCGAGCAGCTCGACGACCCCCTGAACGACCCTCTCCCCGGAAGACCCCCCGCGGTTCCCGAGCCGACCTACGACGAACCGGCGTACGAGAAGCCGGTGTTCGACGAGCCGGTCTTCCCGGAACCGGCGTACGAGAAGCCGGTCTTCCCCGAACCGGCCTACGAAGAGCCGGTGTTCGACGAGCCGGCCGCGCCCTGGTTCGTACCCGAGGAGCCGCCGCAGGCGGCCCCGCCTCCTCCGCCGCCCCCGGTCCGGCCCGTCACCGCGGACGAGGAGCTGGACCTCGGCACGGCGACGGTCGTGCAGCCCGTCGTGCGGCCGGTCGAGCAGCCGGCCGTCGAACCGCCCGCGGACGACGTACTCGAATCCGTCTTCCCCACCACGGAGTCGGCCCCGGAACCGGCCCCCGAGCCCGCGGGTCCCGGGCCCGGTCCGGCGTCGGGTCCCGTGCTCGGCCCCGACGGCGAGGGCGGGCGGGCCGCGCGGCGGAAGGCGGCGCAGGCACAGCAGCGCGGCGGCGCCGGACACGGCGGCCACCGCGCCAGGGGCCGTACGCCCGGTGGCGCGGCCGGTGCGGCCCCCGCCGGAGCCGTCCCGCTCAGCCGGGTCGAGGCCCGCAGGGCCGCGAAGGCCGCCAAGGAGAGCCCGGCGGTCGTCGTCAGCCGTATCGTCGGTGAGCTGTTCATCACCACCGGCGTGCTGATGCTGCTGTTCGTCACGTACCAGCTCTGGTGGACCAACGTCCGCGCGCACCAGCAGGCCAGCGGCGCCGCGAACAACCTCCAGCACCAGTGGGACGCCACGAAGGACGACCCGAACCGGGTCCCCGGCACCTTCTCGCCCGGCCAGGGCTTCGCGATCATGTACATCCCCAAGCTGGACGTCAAGGCGCCCATCGCGCAGGGCGTCTCGAAGCACAATGTGCTGGACAAGGGCATGATCGGCCACTACGACGGCGTGTTGAACACCGCGATGCCGTGGGACAAGTCCGGCAACTTCGCGGTCGCCGCCCACCGCAACACCCACGGTGAACCGTTCCGCTACATCAACCATCTGGTGCCCGGCGACAAGGTCGTGGTCGAGACGGCGGACACCTACTACACGTACGAGATCACCAGTTCGCTGGCGTCCACCCCGCCGTCCAACATCAGCGTGATCAAGCCGGTGCCGACCGGCTCCGGCTTCACCGGGCCCGGCCGCTATCTGACGCTGACCACCTGCACCCCCGAATTCACCAGCACCAACCGGTTGATCGTCTGGGGAAAGCTGACCGAGGAACGGCCGCGCAGCAAGGGCAAGCCCGACGCGCTGGTGGAGTGATCCATGCTCCAAGCGGAACTTGAGGAACGGAACGGCGTGACCACGACCAAACGCGGCGGCCGGGGGCCCATCGCGGCCACCATCAGCGTCATCGGCGAACTCCTCATCACCGCGGGCCTGGTGCTCGCGCTGTTCGTCGCCTACTCGCTGTGGTGGACGAACGTCCTCGCCGACCGCCATGAGCACAAGGCGGCGGACAAGGTCCGGCAGGACTGGGCCCGGACGCCCGACGCGGGACCGGGGAGCCTCGACACCAAGGACGGCATCGGCTTCCTGCACGTCCCCGCCATGGGCAAGGACTACGAGGTGCTGGTCAAGAAGGGCACCTCGACCAAGGTCCTCAACGAGGGCGTCGCCGGTTACTACACCGACCCCGTCCCCGCCGCGCTGCCGACCGCCAAGACCGGCAACTTCACCCTCGCCGCCCACCGCGACGGCCACGGCGCCAAGTTCCACAACATCGACAAGATCCACGACGGCGACCCGGTCGTCTTCGAGTCGAAGGACACCTGGTACGTCTACAAGGTCTACAAGATCCTCGACCAGACCTCGAAGTACAACGTCGCCGTCACCGACCAGGTCCCCAAGGAGTCCGGCAAGACCACGCCGGGCCGCTACATCACCCTCACGACCTGCACCCCCGTCTACACCTCCCGCTACCGCTACATCGTCTGGGGCGAACTCGTCCGCACCGAGAAGGTCGACGGGGCCCGCACCCCGCCGGCCGAGCTGCGGTAGGCGCGTACGGCGACACACGTGAAAGGGGGGCGGCCCGCACACCAGGTGTGCGGGCCGCCCCCCTTCACGTACTGCCGGGGGGTCAGCCGCCCCCGCCGTTGCCGTTGCCGCCGACGGCGATCAGCTTGACCGGCTGGCCCTCGGAGAGCTGCGCGCCCGCTCCGGGGTCGACCGAGATGACCATGGCGTTGTCGCCGACCGGGTTGCCGCCAGGACCGACCGCGGAGACCTGGAGGTTCAGGCCGAGCCCGTCGAGTTCGGCCTTTGCCTGACCCACGGTCTTGCCACCCAGATCCCCGGGCATCTGCTTCTGCGGGTCCTGCGTCTGCGGCGGGCCGGACGAGACCGTCAGGACGATCGAGGTGTCCAGGGCGATCGGGCCCGCGCCCGGGTCCGGGGTCTGGGCGGTGACGCTGCCCTTGGCGGTCGTGTCCGAGGGGACGTCCTGCGGCGCGCGGGTGATGTTGGTGAAGCCCTGCGCCTTGAGCTGGGCGACCGCGTTGTCGTACGGGACGCCCTTGACGTCGGTGGGCGCCTTCTTCTCGGGGGCCACCGCGACGGTCAGCGTGATCGTCGTGCCCTTGGGCTGCTTCGTACCGGCCTTCGGGGTCTGGTCGAGGACGGTGTCCGGGTCTTCCGTGGTGGTCGTCTTGTTCTTGCGGTCGACCTCGAAGCCCTTGGCGGTGAGCTGGCTCGCCGCCGAGTCGTACTTGTCGTTCTTGACGTCCGGGACCTCGATCGGCGCCTGGCCCTTGGACAGGACGACCGTGACCGTCTTGTCGTCCGGGATCGCGGCGTCGGCTGCCGGGGTCTGCTTGCAGACGAGGTTCTTGTCGATGCTGTCGCAGAACTCGGCCGGACCCTGGACGATCTTCAGATCGACGTTGGTGGCCTTGGCCTGCGCGTCGGTGAGGGACGCGCCGACCAGATTCGGCACGGTGCCGTTGTCCGCGGCGCCGCTGCCGCTGAACAGCGCCTTGCCCAGGAAGATCGCGCCGACCAGGACCAGGATGCCCGCGACGACCAGCAGCACCGTGGAGGTGTTGTTGCCGCCCTTCTTCTGCCGGCGGCGGTCCGGGCGGTCGTCGTAGCCGTAACCGCCGTCCTCCTCGCGCAGCGGCGGAAGCATGGACGTGTGCTGGTCGTTCTGCGACGGCATCGCCGTGGTGGCCTGGCTGTCCGGGTAGCCGTACCCGTAGCCGACCGAGCCCATCGCCGCCGTGGCGGCCACCGGCTGCCCGTCGAGGGCCGCCTCGATGTCGGCCCGCATCTCGTCGGCCGACTGGTAGCGGTAGTTCGGGTCCTTGGTCAGCGCCTTGAGGACGATCGCGTCCATCGCGGGCGTGACCTCGGGGTCGTACACCGACGGCGGCTGCGGCTCCTCGCGCACGTGCTGGTAGGCCACCGCGACCGGGGAGTCGCCGACGAAGGGCGGCCGCACGGTCAGCAGTTCGTAGAGCAGGCAGCCGGTCGAGTACAGGTCGGAGCGGGCGTCGACCTGCTCGCCCTTGGCCTGCTCGGGGGAGAGGTACTGCGCGGTGCCGATCACGGCCGCGGTCTGCGTCATGGTCATACCGGAGTCGCCCATGGCGCGGGCGATGCCGAAGTCCATGACCTTGACCTGGCCGGTCCTGGTGAGCATGACGTTGGCGGGCTTGATGTCGCGGTGCACGATGCCGGCCCGGTGGCTGTACTCCAGGGCCTGGAGGATGCCGACCGTCATCTCCATGGCGCGCTCGGGCAGCAGCTTGCGTCCGGAGTGCAGCAGCTCACGCAGGGTGGAGCCGTCCACGTACTCCATGACGATGTACGGGATCGAGACCCCGTCGACGTAGTCCTCGCCGGTGTCGTACACGGCGACGATCGACGGGTGGTTGAGCGAGGCGGCCGACTGGGCCTCTCGGCGGAACCGGGCCTGGAACGACGGGTCGCGGGCGAGGTCCACCCGCAGCGTCTTCACGGCGACAGTGCGGCCGAGCCGGGTGTCATGGGCGAGGTACACCTCGGCCATGCCACCACGGCCGAGCACTGAGCCCAGCTCGTACCGGCCGCCGAGGCGACGCGGCTCTTCCATAGCTCTGCCCTCTCCTCAAACCCGTTCTTGACCCAAAACCGGTAATGCCGTGCCCTGCGGATGCTCGGGCATACGCTACCGGGCGTTTCTGGTCCCTTCGCGCCCTGCCCGCCCGCCGATACCCGACCGGTACCTGTCCGGTACGTGCGCCGGTCCCGGGGGCGGTCTCCGGACCGTTTCCGGCGCCGGGACCGGGCCTGACACCGGGTTTGACGCCGGGCCCGGGACCGTGCGGGGGACCGGGCCTGCCGGGCGGCCGGCCCTCACTTGTTGAGGACGGCCTCCATGACCTTCTTGGCGATCGGCGCGGCCAGACCGCCACCGCTGACGTCGTCGTGGTTGGCCGCACCGTCCTCGACGACGACCGCGACGGCGACCGGCGACCCCTGGTCGGTCATCGCGTACGAGACGAACCAGGCGTACGGCGTGCCCTCGTTGTTGATGCCGTTCTGCGCGGTGCCGGTCTTGCCGCCGACCTTGACGCCGGAGATCTTGGCGTTGGTGCCGGTGCCGGAGTTGACCACCGTCTCCATCATCGTCTGGAGCTTCTGCGCGTTCTCCGGCGACAGCGGCTGCGACATCTCGCTCGGGTTGGTCTGCGAGATGGTGCTCAGATTCGGCGCCACCAGCTTGTCGACCATGTACGGCTTCATCAGCTTGCCGTTGTTGGCGATGGCCGAGGCGACCATCGCCATCTGGAGCGGAGTGGCCGCGGTGTCGAACTGGCCGATGGAGGAGAGCGCGACCTGGTCCTTGGTCATCTTGGTGTCGAAGTTGCTGGCGTTCGCGCGGACCGGGACGAACTGCTCCTTGTTGAAGCCGAACTTCTCCGCCTCGTCGACCATCGCCTGGAGGCCCACCTTGTCCGCGCCCAGGTGGCCGAAGACGGTGTTGCACGAAACCCGCAGGGCGTCGATCAGCGACGCTTCCTTGCAGGGGATGTTGCCCTCGTTCTTCAGCGGGGTCGTGGTGCCGGGAAGGATGTAGGGCAGCGGGGTGTCGGTCTTCGCGTTGATGTCGGTCACCGCGCCGTTCTCCAGCGCCGCGGCGGCCGTCACCAGCTTGAACGTCGAACCCGGCGGGTACGTCTGGCGCAGCGCGCGGTTCTGCGTCGGGTCGTCGGGGTCGTTCTTCTTGTCGAGCGCGACCCAGTTCTTCTCGTCGGTCTTGGAGTTGCCCGCGATGGTCGACGGGTCGTACGACGGGGTGCTCGCCATGGCCAGGATCGCGCCGGTGCCGGGGTCGAGCGCGACGACCGCGCCCTTCTTGTTCCCCAGGCCCTGGAACGCGGCCTTCTGCGCCTTGGCGTTCAGCGTCGTGACGACGTTGCCGCCCTGCTTCTCCTTGCCGGTCAGCAGGTCGATGGTGCGGTTGAAGAACAGCCGGTCGTCGTTGCCGGTGAGGAACTTGTCCTCGACGCCTTCGAGGAAGGTGGTGCCGAACGCCTGCGAGGCGTGGCCGGTGACCGGCGCCCACATCGGGCCGTCGACGTAGGTCCGCTTGAACTTGAAGTCGCTGCCCGTGGTCTCGGTGTGACCGGTGATCGCCTTGCCGCCGTCGACGATGATGTCGCCGCGCGGCTGGGCGTACTGGTTGATGGCGACCCGGCGGTTGTGCACGTCGTTGGAGAGCTGGTCGGCCTGGACGAACTGCACGTAGTTCACGCGCAGCAGAAGGGCGAGGACGAGCAGACCGCAGAAGACCGCGACCCGTCGGAGAGGCTTGTTCACTGGGTGCGCACCACCTGGGTCGGTTCGGCATCGGGGGAGGGGGCCGGGCTCGGGGCCGGACGGCGGGCGGTGTCGCTGATCCGCAGCAGGATCGCGACCAGCGCCCAGTTGGCGATCACCGAGGAGCCGCCCTGCGCCAGGAACGGCATGGTCATACCGGTCAGCGGGATGAGCCCGGTGACGCCGCCCGCGACCACGAAGACCTGGAGCGCGAAGGCGCCCGACAGGCCGATCGCCAGCAGCTTGCCGAACGGGTCGCGGGCCGCGAGGGCCGTCCGCACACCGCGCTCGATCAGCAGGGCGTACAGCAGCAGGACGGCCATCAGGCCCGCCAGGCCCAGCTCCTCGCCGACGGTGGCGAGGATGTAGTCGCTCTTCGGCGCGATGCCGCCGATCAGCCGGGAGTAGCCCTGGCCGAGTCCCGAGCCGAAGATGCCGCCGGAGCCGAACGCGTACATCGTCTGCGCGGTCTCGGTGACACCGCCGTTGGACGCCAGTTGCAGGGGGTGCAGCCAGTTGTGGACGCGCTCCTTGACGTGCGGCTCGATCGAGGAGACGACGACCGCGCCGCCCGCGCTGAGCAGCAGGCCGAAGACGATCCAGCTGGTCCGCTCGGTGGCGACGTACAGCATGATCACGAACAGGCCGAAGAAGAGCAGCGACGTGCCGAGGTCGGTCTCGAAGACCAGGATCAGCAGGCTGATGCCCCAGATCACCAGGATCGGGCCGAGGTCGCGGCCACGCGGCAGGTACAGGCCCATGAAGCGGCGGCTGGCCAGCGCCAGCGCGTCCCGCTTGACCATCAGGTATCCGGCGAAGAAGACGGTGATGACGATCTTCGCGAACTCACCGGGCTGGAGCGAGCCGATGCCCGGCAGCGTGATCCAGATCTTCGCGCCGTTCACCCCGGGGAAGAAGATCGGCGCGACCAGCAGGGCCAGCGCCACCATCATCGAGATGTACGTGTACCGCTGGAGGATGCGGTGGTCCTTGAGGAAGACCAGCACGCCGACGAAGAGCGCCACTCCGAGCGTGGACCACATGAGCTGGTTGGGCGCCATGGCCTTGCCCAGCGACGGCTCCTGGTCGAGCCGCCAGATCAGCACCAGGCCGAGGCCGTTGAGCAGCGTGGCGATCGGCAGCATCAGCGGGTCGGCGTACGGCGCGAATTTACGGACCAGCAGGTGCGCGATCCCCGCGAGCAGGCCGAGGCCGAGGCCGTAGCTGAGCAGCCCCGCCGGGACCGAGTCGTTCTTGGCGAGCCCGACGTTGGCGTAGGCGAAGACCGGGATGAGCACCGCGAAGACCAGCAGCGCCAGTTCGGTGTTGCGACGGTTGGGCGCGCCGATCGACGTGATGGTGGTGGTGTTGCTGGCGCTCATGACGAGCCGACTCCTCCTGCTGGTCCCGCCGCCGGCGCGCTCGCCGGTCCCCGCGGGGCTTCCGGTGCGCGACCAGCCGCTACTGCTGGCTCGTACCGCACTGCTGGGCCAGCTTCTTCTCGTCGGGCGTCAGCGGCGGCGTGGGGTCCGCCGTCGGGGTGGCGCTGCTCTTCTTCGCACCCGGCGTGCCGGTGGTGCCCGCTGCGGGCATCTTGTCCTCGGCGGCCTTCGCCGCCGCCTTGGCCTGGTCGGCGAGGGTCTTGGCCGTCGCGACCTTCTTGCAGACACCGGCCTGCGTCGCCAGCTCGTCGGCCTTGTCGTCGGCCTGGCCGAGGCTGCTGAGCGCGATGGTGTCCTGGACCTGCTTCTGCTGGTAGGCCGGTAGGTACTTGAGTTCGATGTCGGGGCGGTCCTTGTGGACCTTCGACAGCTTGATCCAGGCCAGCTTCTGGTCGATGCCCTGGTACACGGCGACGTGGTCGCCCTTGGCGCCGACGTAGTACTGCGTCTGCGTCCACGCGTAACCGCCGTACAGACCGCCGGCGATGACGGCGAGCACGATGACGGTGATCGCCGTGCGCTTGGGCCACTTACGGGTCTTGGCGGGCTTGGTCTGGCCGTCGTCGTCGTACGACCCGAAGGTGCCCAGCGGCGCGGCACCGGCCGCGCCGGGTTCGCCGCTGCCGGGCGGGCCGAAGGAGCCCGCGGGGCCCTGCTGCTGCGGCGGGGGCGTACGGCCGAGCTCGGAGGCGCGCCCCGCCGGGGTCTGGAGGTGCCGCGGGTCGCTCAGCGGGAGCTGGGTCTCGGCGACCGCGCCGACGACCACCGGGGTGTCGTTGAGCTGCGCCGCCAGCGTGTCGCCGTCGTCGGTGTCCAGCACGTCCGCGACGATGCAGGTGATGTTGTCGGGTCCGCCGCCGCGCAGCGCGAGCTGGATCAGCTCCTGCACGGTCTCGTGCGGCGCCTGGTACCCGGCGAGGGTGTCCTCCAGCGTCTGGTGGCTGACGACGCCGGACAGGCCGTCGGAGCAGATCAGATACCGGTCGCCGACCCGCACCTCGCGGATCGACAGGTCGGGCTCGACGTGTTCGCCACTGCCCAGCGCGCGCATCAGCAGGGAGCGCTGCGGGTGGGTGGTGGCCTCCTCCTCGGTGATCCGGCCCTCGTCGACCAGCCGCTGCACCCAGGTGTGGTCCTGGGTGATCTGGGTGAGGACGCCGTCCCGGAGGAGATACGCGCGGGAGTCGCCGACGTGCACCAGGCCGAGCCGCTGGCCCGTCCACAGCAGCGCGGTCAGCGTGGTGCCCATGCCTTCGAGCTGCGGGTCCTCCTGGACCATGTGCAGCAGTTGGTCATTGGCCCGCTGCACGGCGGTGCCGAGCGAGGTGAGGATGTCGGAGCCGGGGATGTCGTCGTCGAGCGTGACGATGGTGGAGATCACCTCGGACGAGGCGACCTCGCCGGCGGCCTGTCCGCCCATGCCGTCGGCAATCGCGAGCAGACGCGGACCGGCGTAGCCGGAGTCCTCGTTCCCCTCGCGGATCATGCCCTTGTGCGAACCGGCGGCGAAACGCAGGCTCAAAGACATGCGCACCTCCCCCGTCGGCTCCGGGTACATCCGCACGCTGCCCACCCTCTCGCTCGCGCGTCGTGGCTCCGCTCGCCCATAGTGCGACTACTTCCGCAGCTCGATGACGGTCTTGCCGATGCGGATCGGCGCACCCAGCGGGACAGGGGTCGGCGTGGTCAGCCGGTTCCGGTCCAGATAGGTGCCGTTCGTGGATCCGAGGTCCTCGACGATCCACTGGCCGTCGCGGTCCGGGTAGATCCTGGCATGCCGACTGGACGCGTAGTCGTCGTCGAGCACAATCGTCGAGTCATGTGCCCGGCCGAGGGTGATCGTCTGGCCCTGCAACGCGACCGTCGTCCCCGCGAGCGAGCCCTCGGCGACCACCAGTTTGGTGGGGGCGCCGCGGCGCTGGCGGTTGTTCTGCGGCTGCTGCCGCGGCTGGGCCTGCGCGGCGGCGGCCTGCTGCTGGCGCTGCTGCGGAGGACGCGACTGGCCGTCCCCGCGGCGCGCCGCTCGCTGGGTCACCCGGGTACCGAAGAGGTCGCTGCGGATGACCTGCACCGCGACGATCACGAACAGCCACAGAACGGCGAGGAAACCCAACCGCATGACCGTCAGGGTCAGCTCTGACATTGCCCCCGCTTCACCCTTCGGCTTGCCTGTACACGATGGTGGTGCTCCCCACGACAATGCGGGAGCCGTCGCGGAGCGTAGCGCGCGTGGTGTGCTGTCCGTCCACCACAATGCCGTTTGTCGACCCGAGGTCCTGGACCACGGACGGCGTTCCGACCCGGATCTCGCAGTGTTTGCGCGATACGCCCGGGTCGTCCACCCGCACGTCGGCCTCGGTGGAACGGCCGAGAACGAGCGTCGAGCGGGAGATCTGGTGGCGGTTGCCGTTGATCTCGATCCAGCGGCGGGTGGCCGCGCCGGGGGCCCCCGCGGGAGCGCCGGTGCCGGGCAGCCGCGTGACGGGCGCCACACCGTGACGGGCGCCACCGCCGCCGGGGGGCGGGGCGGCGGGCATCGGCGGCGGACCCGAGGGCCGCTGCGGTCCGCCGGGCTGCGCGTACGTCGGACGCTGCGGCGCCTGCGGCTGGTGCTGCGGGCTCTGCTGGTACGAGGGGGCGGCCGGGGCCTGGTGGGCGGCCTGGTGGGCGGCTTGGGGCGCGCCGCCCTGGTGCTGCGACTCGCTGGAGGCCAGCGTGCGGCTGCGCACCCGGTAGAGCCCGGTGTCCAGGTCGTCGGCCCGCTCCAGGTGCACCTTGATGGTGCCCATGAACGTGTAGCGCTGCTGCTTGGCGTAGTCGCGGACCATCCCGGCCAGCTCGTCGCCGAGCTGCACCGCGTACGGGCTCAGCCGCTCGAAGTCGCCGGAGCTGAGCTCCACGATGAAGTCGTTGGGCACGACGGTGCGGTCGCGGTTCCAGATCGTGGCGTTGTTGTCGCACTCGCGCTGGAGCGCGCCCGCGATCTCGACGGGCTGCACCTCGCTCTTGAACACTTTGGCGAAGGTGCCGTTCACCAGGCCCTCCAGGCGCTGCTCAAAGCGCTTCAGTACTCCCACGGGGCACCTCCCTCCTCGCGACCTTCCGGCCCAACGATTTCCGATACTGCTTACTGATCGTATCCACGCGCGGGAAAAACCTGTGGTTCCCCGAATCCCCTGGACCGGGCAGTGTCAACCCTCACACCGCCCGCGCCTCCTCCGCCGTCCCCCACTGGGATGGTAGATGCGCGTTCTGTCCATGGTGCCCGGTTCGCCGTCGTTCACCGCCGCCCTGTCCCCTCCCAGTGTCCCGCACCGCCCCCGGGTCCCTCTCCCACCTGCCCCCGCCCGGCTCCCGGCACTCCCCGGGCCGCCCGAACGCATGTGATTCCACCCCGGACCTCGTGCTAATCTTCTGCATGTCGGGAGGCCCTCCCACACCACTCGGACCCACCGGTCCGGACCGTGTGTGAGAATCAAACGGCAACACCCATGCGCGGGTGGCGGAATAGGCAGACGCGCTGGATTCAGGTTCCAGTGCCCGAAAGGGCGTGGGGGTTCAACTCCCCCCTCGCGCACAAAGAGGTACCGACGACACGGGCCTCCGGAAGTGACGAAAGTCGCGACCGGGGGTCCGTTTCGCTTTGTGGTGCGCTGCGGGGGCCCCGGTCAAGGCCTGGGGTCTTGAGACAGACGTGACAGGGATCGCGGGAAACGATCGGGTCTGGTGCAAGGGTTGGGTGACAGGTTGACCTGCCCCATCTCTCAGGTTCAGTTCTGCTGGCTAACTGACGGCCTTCACGAGAGGCTGCCGGACATGCCCCGCGCCTACCCCACTGAGTTCCGCGCCCGCGCCGTCGCGTTGGTGCGGGCAGGAAAAGAACAGAAGCAGACCGCCGTCGACCTCGGCATCCATCCGGTCACGTCGTCGAAGTGGTTGCGCCAGGACGACATCGACAACGGCCGGCGCCCTGGCAGGGGCTCGGAGGAGTCCGCAGAGCTGCGAGCAGCGCGGCGACGAATCCGCGAGCTGGAAACCGAGCTCGAGATCGTCCGCAAGGCCGACAAATTCCTCGGCGAGGACAAGCCGGCCCCAAAAGGCTCTACCCGGTGATCGACCGTCTTGTCGATGCCGGGGCACCAGTCGACCGATGCTGCCGGATCCCCGGGGTCGCCCGGCAGAACTACTACATACACAAGCGCACCCCGACCACACCGCGGCAGCTGCGACGGGAGTGGCGGACCGGGCTGATCCGGGAGGTCCACCTCGCCTCACGCGACACCTACGGCTACCGCCGCGTCCACACCGAGCTCACCCTGGGCACGGGCATCCAGGTGTGCTCGAGGACCGTGTCGGTCCTGATGACACAGGCCGGGATCTACGGACTGCCCGGACCGGTGCGGATCAAGCGCCTGCGGGGTGTCGTCACCGCCGATGACCTGGTCAACCGGAAGTTCCATCGGCTGCGTCCCAACGAGCTGTGGGTCACCGACATCACGCAGCACCGCACCAGAGAAGGGTGGGTGTACTGCGCGGCGGTCCCGGACGCGTTCAGCCGCAAGATCGTGGGCTGGTCGATCGACTCCAGACAGGACTCCACACTCGTGGTCAACGCGCTGGACATGGCCATCCGCAACCGGCGCCCCGAACCGGGCGCGATAGTGTACGCCGATCACGGCACTCAGTTCACCTCCCGGGTCTTCGGGGAAAGGATTCGCTCCGCCGGGCTCCCACCATCGTTCGGCACGGTCGAAGACGGCTGGACAACGCGATGATGGAGTCGTTCTGGTCCTCGATGCAGATCGAACTGTTGAACCGCAAACGGTGGAAGACCCGGGTCAAATTGGCGAACGCGATGTTCGAGTACATCGAGGTCTTCCACAACCGACAACGGTGCCACTCAGCACTGGGCTACCGCACCCCGATCGAGTACGAGCTGCTCTCCGAACAAGACAGCATCCCCGCCGCCAGTTAGCCACCGCAGCTGGAATCCGAACCGTGGGGCAGGTCAAGACGTCACCCAAACCTGCACCAGACCCGGCCTCGGGTGCACGCGGTTGGGGTGCATCGGTTCGCAGCGTCCGGGAGTTCGTGGCGGCCATGAGTGAATCCTGTGCCGGTGCGGCGTTGTCCACGCGCCGCTCGATAGGAGATCACCGATGTGAGTGATCTGGAGGCGGGAGTTAGCCCCGGGCTTTCACGAGGTGAGCTGTCCAGGAGTTGATCAGAAACGCAGAAAGTTCCCTTGACCTGCAACGATTAGACTTGTTGAGGGTCCTGTTGGCTGCAAGAGATCGGCTTTGACCAGGCGATATCCACAGCCCTGGTGTCCTGGCGCAAGCCGCGGGCTGTTCACGATCCTGGGAAGATCCTTCTGGACCTTTCTCTCGCGGTCGCGCTGGGCGGTGACTGCCTCGCGGACGTCGCGATGCTGCGGTGTGAGCCGGCTGTCTTCGGGCCGGTCGCTTCCGATCCGACGGTCTCCCGCCTGATCGACGCCCTCGTCGGCTCCGACGAGAAGGCCCTGCAGCCATCCGGTCGGCACGGGACGAAGTCCGCAGCCGGGTCAGGTCGTTGGCGGGCAAGAACGCCCCGGACGCTGATGGACGGGTCACGGTCGACATCGACGGTGTTCTCGTGATCGCGCGCTCCGACAAGGAGGACGCGGCCGCGACCTGGAAGAAGACCTACGGCCGTCCCCCCTGACGGCCTTCGTCGACCACGGCCCGCGCGGAACCGGAGAACCGGTCGCCGCTTTCCCCAGACCGGGTAACGCGGGCTCGAACACGGCCGCCGACCACATCACTACCGCCCAACTGACCCTGGCTCAAGTGCCGAAGAAGTACCGGCGAGGACGGAGGACGCTGATCCGCACCGACTCCGCCAGCGGCACCCACGACTTCGTGTCCCGGCTCGCGAAGCGAGGCCGATGGCTGTCCTACTCGGTCGGCATGGTGATCACCGAGGCGATCCACAGCACGTGCTGAAGATCCACGGCCCGGCATAGACGGCGGCCGTCGAGGCCGACGGCCAGGTCCGCGACGGAGCCTGGGTCGCCGAGCTCACGGGCCAGCTGCTGGACGGCTGGCCCAGCGGCATGCGGCTGATCGTCCGCAAGGAACGACCCCACCCCGGCGCCCAGTTGGGAATCACGGACGCGGACGGCATGCGGATCACCTGCTTCGCCACCAATACGACCGGTCGGCCGATCGCCGAGCTCGAGCTTCGTCACCGTCTGCGGGCCCGGGCGGAGGTCCGGATCCGGGCCGCCCGGGCCACCGGCCTGCGCAACCTGCCCCTCCACCACACCGCGCAGAACAAGGTCTGGCTGGAGATCGTCCAGATCGCGCTCGACCTGCTGGCCTGGATGCCCATGCTCGCTCTGACCGGCAAAGCCCGACTCTGGGAACCCCGTCGCCTGCGGCTCCGCCTGTTCTCCGCAGCCGGACAGCTCGTCACCACCGGCCGGCACCGCATTCTCCGCCTCCCCACCACCGGCCCTGGACCCGTGACATCACCGACGGGCCCTCAGCCTGCCCGCCCTCCACCACCGACAACGTGATGGGCCGCCGACTTCGTCGGCGGCCCATCACGAAACTTCGTGGTTAACTGATCAGCCCCGGATTCATCCAGAATCCCATGGCCGCTGGCTGACGGCCGAACCCTCTCGCCAGGCAGCGGTTCAGCGGTGCGGATCGCGGCGTGGATGAGGGATACCAAAAGCGAGGTTAACGCTTTTTCAGAGCCCTAATGCTCAAGCGCTGAAGATAATATCGACTCGTTGATTCCTTCAGTGGCATCTCTTCGCTGCGAGCTTCCGGATGAGTCTCGATCATCAACCTGATCTCATTCCGAAGCTGCACAAGCGCACGGTCTCCCATCGCCTTGCTCAGCTCGAAGGATTCGGCGTCACCTTCGATCCGGGCATTGCGCAGCACCCGCAACTGCTCGTCGCTGAACTGCCGGGCCTTCAGGGCCGCGACCAGACGCTCTCGCGCCTCGGCGCTACTCATATCGACTTGAGGTTCTTCGGCCGAGGACTCGACGGCGGCGTCTGTCGCAACGACTGTGGAGCGGCTGCCGTCCCTGCGGACCCTGGCGACCCTGCCCCATGTCAACTTCACGACCGGGAGCGCCTGCTCGTTCCACCACACCCTGGCATGGGGCGCTACCTGCTCCACCCACTTGGCGATGGTGTAGACGAACTCCAGGAGCTCGATGATCTCCTCAAGCTCCAGCCGCTCATCGTCTAGAGAATCCGACGCGCGCTCATCGGTGACGTAGACGAAGACCGGCGGCGCATCTTGGATCGAGCCAGCTTCATCCTCGTCGTCAATGGAAAACAGCGTGGCATGCGTTTCGAGGTAATTCGTTTCGACATCGCGCGCAAGCGAGCTGTATCCAGCGGCGGTTCGCGACTTCGAGAGCCGAGCTCGGGTTGGATACTCGACCCACATGTTGAGTCGGGTTTTCTCCGTGACCAGCGGCTCGCTCAACACTCACTGATCTGGCTGCGGCCGAGACCCACTTCGCGAAGGAGGGATGCTTCTCCAACCACCGTAGACAGGCCGGGTCGGCCGCGTGGGGCGCGCCTTCCACGTGGTTGCCGTCGGAGCGGGCGGTGCCAACAAGTCCATGTTCATGAGCATCGTTATGGCTGCGTGCCCACCAGTCATGAACCAAGACCTGAGGCCCCGGCGGGGCGCGTTCCCTGAGCAGACGCTGGAGGTGATCCAGCCGGATCCGGTACCGCGCCCGTTGGCAGCCCTGATTGGGATAAGTGCAAGGCTGAGATCCCCGGAGCGCACCGTTTTGCAGTACGTCCCGAACGCGAAGGCTCCCTCGCCCCACTCTGGCCAAGGATTGTCGTCGGCTGGGGTACTGACCTCGATCTCTTTTTTTCCTCAACCCGATCGGAGTCTCCGGATACGGACCAGGTCCGGATCGTTCAGACCGTAGATGCCTTCGGCGGCAGGGAGGTTCTCGTGCAGGAGTTGGCGGGCCTCTTCGTGCTGGTCAGCTGCCGCGAGGCGTTCAGCGAGGAGAATGCGGGCTTTCGTCGTGAGGGGGTGCTCGGGACCCAGGAGGCGTTCGCGGCCTGCTACGGCTTCGCGCATCATGGCGACAGCTTCGTCATGCTGCCCGCCCAGCATCAGGGCCCAGCTCAGGACCAGTTTGGCGGAGTAAACCAGGGGGTGGTCCACGCCGTGGAGGCGGATGCGGGCCTCCACGGCACGTCGCGCTGCGGTTTCGGCCTCTTCGGGAGCGGCGGTGTGGAGCAGGCCGAGAGCGTAATTGCTGTAGGCGATGACGGTTACGGGGTGTTCGGGGCCAAGGGCGCGCTCGCAGGTGGCGACGGTGTCCGGGCCCTCGCGTACGAACGCGTCGGTGTGGCCGGTCTCGGCGAGGAACTCCAGGCTCAGGGCACGACTCTTGAGGGTGTCGACGTGGTCCTCGCCCAGGACTCGGCGCTGGCCGTCAATGGCGCCACCGAGCCAGGTCAAGCTTTCATCATGCCGACCGAGGAGGTAGAGCGGCAGGCTCACCAACGCCGCGGTGCGCAACGTGTCAGGGTGCTCACCGCCGAGGACTTCCGTGCGCTTTTCGTGGACGCGCCGCAGAAGCTGCTCGGCGTCGGCAAGCCTGCCAACCCGGCGTAGCGAATCGCCTTGCTGGTGCCGCGCGGTGAGAGTGTCGGGGTGCGTCGCTCCCTGGAGGCGCTGTGAGGTGTCGCCGGAGAGAGTGGTGAGGGCGATTGCAGCGGCGTAGTCGCCCATTTCGTGGATGCATTGGGCCACCTGCACGGACAGTTCAACGGCCGGAGAGACAGTGGCCTCGTCGACGTGGTGGAGTAGCGCGGTGACATGCGGTGTGATGAGCCTGAGTTGCTCGGCATCGACTGACGTGGTGTCCTGCGCTGGGGCAACTGCTCGCAGCAGGTTTGTGGCGACGCTTACGTGGCCGGGTCGGTGCTCCACGGGGATGCTGCTGTATACGCCCTCCAGAAGGAGACCGTGCACTTGGACGCAGCGGGTTCCGTCCGAGCGTTGGTGCATGGTGGCCAGCGAGTGGTCCAGCAAGCCCCGGAGCGCTGGCTCTAACTGTCTTGCATGGAGTGGTGGTTCGAGTGATTCAAGGTCGACCGTGTTGATTGCGTTGGATGCGAAGACCGTCAAGGGAAGGGGATCCGAGGCCCAGCAGGACAGAAGTCGCAGCAGCGTGGCGGCTTCGGGCAGGCCTTGAGTCGAGAGGTTCTCCAGGCTGATCTGCCAGGTTCGGGAAATCAGGTGGCGGGAGTCCTGTACCTGTGCGCCTTGGTCGATCAGGTCAGCGGCGTCTTCTTCTTGTAGTCGATCGTGGTAGTCGCTCATCGTCCACGACTCCAGGAGTTGGTGGGCCAGATACGTTCCGGCGAGGTTCAGCGCCAACGGAAGGCAGCCCAGCCGGCGGGCGACGGTCTTCGCATCCTGGAGGCTTCCCGCATCTGGGGCGAGATCACACAGGACTTGCGCGGCATCATCCAAAGGCAGGACATCGAGTTGGTGCAGGCTGGCGCCCCGCCACAGCGTGGCGCTGGAGCGGCGGGAGGTGACCAGGACGGTTCCGGCCGCACTCGCGCGTAGCCAACCACCTTCATCCAAGACCGCTGGCTCGTCCGCGTTGTCGATGACCAGCAGCCAGGGCTGGAGCGAGCGGTCTAGGTAGTGCCACACCAAGTCAGCGGCTGCGCGCTGGCCGAGCTGGGCGGCAGCCACCTCTCCGGGATCAGCGCCGCGGTCGGCGGCAACAGCAAGCATCCCTGCCCGCAGCGTCACCCGATCCGATGCACTTACCCACAGTGCTATACGGCCCTGTTCCAAGGCCTCGTGAAAGGCCCAGAACGCGAGCGAGGTCTTCCCACAACCGCCCATGCCATGGACGACGTGGATGCCGTGGCCCTCGCCGATCGCCGCAGTGAGCGCGGCTCGCAGGCTTGATCGATTGCGGAGGATCTTCGGGGCTCGTTCGGCCAGTGCGACACGTACGGAGTCTGGTCCTGGCCATGGGTTGTCGGAGGAAGGCTGCGAATAGTGGTGGTGATGCTCGGTAATCAGCTGATCGCGGGCGGCTTGGTAGACGCGGCCCTGCCCGGAGGCTTGGCCTTCGATCGAAGCGCTGGAAGCCGGGTAGTCACCCGAGCCTGCCGGGTTCACGCCTCGGTGATGTGCTGGTCGCGGCCCGCCTGATACACCCGGCCGTGTCCGGTCGCGGTTGCCCTCATCCGAACCTCCGAGGCAGCGACCGGATCCTGCGGGGTGACTTCTTCCAGCAAGCGCAGTAGCTGATCGGCAACGGCGGGGTCGGCGGCTAGCAGTCTGCGGAGCCGTCCCTGCCATTCAACGCGCAACTCATCTTCGGATTGGTCGTCATGGGCGGCGCGGGCCGCGAGCAGGTCCGCACGCGTTGCCTCCAACTCGGCGTCGACGACATCCGCGCGGTCGGGATGGACCCGCCGCCACATGGCGACGAGTCCCTCGCGAGTACGCTGCCAGGCATCGGTAGCCATAAGTGTGACTACCGTGGTTCCCGCCGTACCCGCCAGCGCAGCAATCTCCGGATCCATCCAACCCTCCACTGCGACGTGACTCCGCTGCACTCAGTCCATCAGTTCGCGATGCCTTGGGCTGGGCTCCTCGCGATGTTGGCTCACAATCGCCCTATCGATCACCTTGCGCGTGGCACCGCCGGTCGGGTTGTGTGGCAACGCTCACCATCATCCCAAGGCGGAGGTACTTGTGGCTGACGTGAACTTCGATACTGCGCTCTGGCGCAAGAGCAACAACAGTGGCGACACAGGGTGCGTGGAAGTCGCGCTGAACACCCCTTCAATCGGGGTCCGAGACACCAAACAACACGGCACTGGACCCGTACTCGCCTTCAGTCGCCATGCATGGACGTCCTTCATAGGTGGCGTGCGAGCGGGCGATTTCGAATACGAGGAGAGCGCGACCTGAGTGCGAGCCAGGAGAACCACGCGGCACAGACAGCGGACCCACCCGTAAGCACGGTCGGCCCGGTCGGTCCGCTCCTGACCTCCACCGGGATCTCCGTCACCGGCGACGGCGCATTCATGGCCGCAGCCCCTCTGCTGGCGGCGTCCCTCACACGCAACCCGCTGGCCATTTCTACGGTCACCGCGGCCTTCTACCTCCCCTGGCTGCTTGTCGGTCTGCCCGCCGGGGCGCTCGCCGACCGCTGGCCGCGCAGGACCGTCATGATCACAGCCGACCTTCTGCGCGCCGTGGTCCTGGGCGCCCTCGCTGCGGTCGTAGTGAGCGGCCATGCCACGCTGCCGCTGCTCGCTGCGACGATCCTGATCGTTGGTGTCGCTCAGTGCTTCTTCGACGCCTCCTCACAAGCTGTTATCCCGCTCCTGGTGGGCCGGGGCAAAGAAGCACTCACGAAGGTGAACGGGCGGTATTGGGCCATCGACACCATCGGACGTTCACTGGCCGGACCGCCACTCGGCTCGGGCGCCTTCGCGCTCAGCCCCACGCTGCCCTTCGCCGCCGACGCCGCTTCCTTTATTTGTTCCGCCGCTTTCATCAGCCGCCTGCCAGAGATGGTCCCGAGCACGCCGCACACCGGGTCGCTCGCTACGGCGATACGCGCCGGACTCCGACACTTGCGCACGACCCCTGACTTGCGCATGCTCGCGGCGAGCATGGCCGCGTACAACTTCGCCTACAACCTCTCCATGGCGACCTTCGTGCTGTACGCGACCAGCAAGTTGCATGTCGCGACGGCTGGTTACGGCGTCCTGCTCGCAGTCGCTGCCCTTGGCGGAGTCGCTGCGGGCTGGCGCGCGGCCCCATTGACCCGCCCGCTCAGTTACCGACAGATGATGGCCATCGCCAGCGTGTTGCAAGCCCTCGCCTGGAGCGGCATCGCCGCAGTCCCCAACGCCTTCGCCGCGGGAGCCTTCCTCGCGATACTGGGTGCCGCTTCCACCCTCACCAGCGTCGCGGCGGGCTCCGCTCGGCAGGCGCTCACACCCGATGACCTCCTCGGACGTGTGGTCTCCGCCTTCCGCCTCTTCGGCGTCGGAGCCGCAGGGCTGGGTGCCCTGACAGGCGGCCTCGTCGCCGGCGAAGAGGGCCTGCGTGCACCGATGTGGGGCGCGGCCGTGCTGCTGCTGGCATCTGCGGTTGGGCTGCGGCCATGGCGACGGCCCAGCTGACGGTACGTGAACGCATCGGCTGGTGATGGGCGGGCAGGAAGGGCAGCAGTGAGCGATTGGAAGCAGGAGGGTCGGTACGCTGCTGGCTCCGGAGGAGTCAGCTCGGCGACGAGTTGATCCAGGTCATCGGCTCGCGCAGCGCCGCAAGCGCCCCGTCCGCGTCGGCAATGCGCTCCGCCGGCGTCGCCGCGACCAAGTCGGGCGGTAGCACCTCGTTGAACTTCAATCCATCGAGGGCCTTGATGTCGATCACGGGCGGCCGTAGGAGGACGCGCGGCCCGTCAGGGTCCAGCGATTCGCTGACGAGTCGATCGCGGGTGGTGGAAGGAAGGTCTTGGCGCAGCCGGAGCCAGTAGTCGCCGACCTGCTGCTCCGGATCTGCGTACTGGGGCAGCGAGGCTGCGAGGACGACGTAGCCCGGCGGCCGGCCCAGGTCCACCAGCGTGCAGTGCCGTCGGCGCCGCGGACTGCGACGGTGCTGCCAGCCCGGGCGGCGAGTTCCTGATCCTCGCGGATGGTAGTCAGGTACTTCTTTCCCTCGGGCGGTCAGCCGCACTGGTGGGTCGGCACCGAGGATCACATCACGTCGAGCTCGGCACATAGCGAAGCTGGGCACCGCGCCACGTCCTGTCCACCGGGCGCGGCCGCCCGAACCGTCATACGCTTCCGCGAAGCAGCGTTGTCGCCGCCAGTCAATATGGGTGACCCGCCAGGTGCGTCCTGTCAGCAGGATCAACCGGGGCCCGGGAACCTCCTCGACCAACATTCCCACCTCGACGAGCTCGATGTCGGCGCGCCCGGAGATGACGCGGAACTGGGGCGGAGCGCAGAAGACCGCAGTTATGCCCATGGGATGATGCCGTCCGAACTGCTTCTCCGCTTCCGGGCCGATGAACAGCATTTCGCTGTCCCACTCCAGAAAGCCTTCGTCGAGCAGGTGCTGGACGATGCGGGATGTCGACTCGTCGAAGAGCGGCAGATCCCCCCCACCACTCGCGCCACGTGCGTTCGCGACCTGGTGCTCCTGCAGACATAGAGCCAGCAACTGATGGGCGACGATGTGCCGGGGGGCGGACGGCGGCACGATCGGTTCGACATACCCGCGTGACCAGAGCAGGAACAGACCCGCAGCGTCGAGCAGCCCGGGCTCGGAGAGCGCGAGGAAGAGGCAGTTGCGGGTTGATCCCGTGCGCCGTCCCGTGCGGCCGAGGCGTTGCAGGAGGGCTGCGACGGTGACGGGTGCGTCCAACTGGATGACCCGGTCCAGATCTCCGACGTTGATGCCGAGTTCAAGCGTTGAGGTTGCGACGATCACGCAGTCGCGGTCGTCGGCGAATGCTTGCTCCGCGCGACGGCGCTCGTCCTTGGAGAGCGAGGCATGCGACAGGTAGGTGCTGACACCGAGGGCGCGCAGCGCCTCGCCGAGCTCTTCCACGCGTCGCTTGGAATCGCAGAACACCAGGCGTTTCTCACCTCGGTGGAGAGCGGCGATGACGGTGGCCGCATTGGCGATCGAGCCGACGAAATTCACTTCGACGTCGACGCCCTCTGTGGCCCCGACCGCTGTTCTAGCCGGTACGGCCGCGGATCGCGGGGCGATCACCTCGCCCGGCCGCGTCCCCGCTCCAGATTCCTGGATCCAGGTCAACATCTGGTTGGGGTTGCCCACGGTCGTCGAGAGCCCGACCCGCTGGATCGGCCGACCTACCACCTTTGTCAGCCGTTCCAGCACAGCAAGCAGGTGCCAGCCGCGGTCATCCCCGGCGAAGGCGTGCACCTCGTCCACGACGATGGTCCGCACGTGTCGGAAGAGTTCGTGATGGTCGACCCGGGTGGAGACAAGCATCGACTCCAGCGACTCCGGTGTGGTGAGCAGGACATCGGGAGGCTCGGCGAGCATCCGCCGCCGCCCGGAGTCGCCGATGTCCCCGTGCCAGACGCTGACCGTGTGGCCCAGCCACGCCGCGTAGGCGGTCAGGCGCGGCTCCAAATTGTTGGAGGGGTGCAGTGCGTCGAGCGGACTGTCCGTCAAAGGTCCAACTCCACGTCGTCCGCGCTGGAGGCTGTCGACGCACGGGCCAGGCGCCCGCGGCGGCGCTGCGCTTTACATGGGTCAACTCGGTGGCCGAAAGAGTGAGCCGATAGTTGCGGCGGGGGTCGAAGTCCTCGAACTCGTCCACGCGGTCGAGCACGTCGGCGATGAGCTTGCGCAGAAAGACGCGGGGCGCGACGCCGACCTTCCCGCCGAGGTCCCCGGTGACGGGGCGCGCCAGCTCGCCGAGGTAGCGGTCGTCCACACGCACCGCGATCCGCTCCTGGTGGCGGGCATCCACTGCATACAGGTTGCGGACTGGGCGTCCCAGCTCCTCCAGGCCGGCCAGGTCGAAACCAGCTAGCCGGATCTGCACCGCCCGGGGATTGTCGAACCGCGCGTCAGTGATGAAGTCCGTGCTGAGGCGCTGTGCCAGCGGGGCCAGGCGCTGCACGCCCTGAGTGCCGTCGTAGAAGGCGGGCGTACCTGTGATGACCAGGTACAGGCCGGGGAAGCGTCCGGAGTCCACGTCGTCAATGAGCTGGCGCAGCGAGTTGAGTCCCTTCTCCCGCACGTCGGAGCGGACACGCTGAAGGGTTTCCGTCTCGTCGAGGACGACAAGCAGCCCCGGGTGCCCGCAGTCGCGCAGCACTGTGAGCAGGCCCTGCAAGAACCCGAGCGCTGCGAAATGGTCGAGATCTCAACGGACACCCGCGGCCCGCCGCGCCGAGGCGGCGACATTGGGCTGCCCTCCGAGCCAGGTCACGAGTGCCTCGGCATGGGCATGATCGAGGCCGCGCGAACGCGCACGTCATACGAGCTCGGTGGCCGGACGGTGCCGTGTTCGCGGATGCGCTCCGCGCTGTGGACGCTCGGCCAGGACCACGCCAGTCGGGACGAGTGGGACCGGTACGCGTACTGCATCGACCTGGTCGGAGACTTCTTCGACGGAGGGGGGCCGTCAGCAGGTCTCCCCTCCTGGCTCACTACCGAGCTGCATGAAATCCTGACTGGCATTGAGGCGCCGAGGAACACCGGGCGGAGTAGCAAGGCCCCAACAGGAAGGTTGCAACGCGCTGACCATCGGCTCCCGTCCCCGCGCCACAGCAAGGGAACATCCGCCAGAGTCGCCGCTCGAACCGACCGCCTGGGGAGTGGTCGTCCACCATCTGAGTCGATCCGGCCGTACAGCCGCGTCGTAGGCCGTGGGTCCCGAAGGACCAAAGGAAGGCGGCAGCCGGCGCCGGGTACAGCCGGAGGTCGCGACGAACACGATGGCCGCCAGCACCTCACGGTCTCCGTACCGACGCCGGCCGCCACCCTGCGGCCGCGACGGCGCAGGGAAAACGACTTTCTGGAACAGCTCCCACCGTTCATCCGGCACCAAGGCGCTCCACGATCCCCACGGCCGCAGACTACCGAACTGCCAAATGAGACGACTTCTAAGCCTCTGCGATGAGCACGAGGTCGCCAGTCGGCTCGTTGCCGCCGTCTGGCCCTACTTGGGCCGGCCCTCTACGGAAGTCGGCGCCATCGCACGCACTCGCACTGGCCGCACGGCCGATGGCACCGGCCCATCGAAGAGAGCCGCACGAGCAACTGCGGCCCAAGCCCTCCTGGGGTCTGGTTGGCGCACGAACGTCGTACGACTGAGCCCCCGGGTCCGGGCGCGAGCGCGGGATCAATAGCTGAGTGCTGGGCCCACCTGGGCTGTGGGAAACGATCTTCAGCGGCTCTGCATGGCCCCTGACCGGGGCTTTTCGTCGGTGGACCACAAAGAGGTACCGACGACACGGGCCTCCGGAAGTGACGAAAGTCGCGGCCGGGGGTCCGTTTCTCATTCCCCGGCGGGCCGGCTCCGGCCGGCAGGTCGCCTTCCCCCGCCGATCCCCGCCGATCCCCGCGGATCGGTCACGGCGGACGGCCCCGCGCGGCGCATCCCGGTGACGTACTGAAGGCCCGGGGGATCGAACGGCGGCGAATGGTGGCATCGGGGCGGGAACCGGTGCAGGGTGGTGTGCGTTGGAGTCATTGGGCAAAGGAATCGTCAAGTGGCGCGGCCCGCGCCGGATTGAGCAGGGAGATACACCATGGGTGTCAGCCTCTCCAAGGGCGGCAATGTCTCACTGACCAAGGAGGCCCCCGGACTCACGGCGGTCACTGTCGGCCTGGGCTGGGACGTGCGCACGACCACCGGTTCGGACTTCGACCTGGACGCGAGCGCGCTGCTGCTCGACGCCACGGGCAAGGTCCTGTCGGACAAGCACTTCATCTTCTTCAACAATCTCAAGAGCCCGGACGGCTCCGTCGAGCACACCGGTGACAACCTCACCGGTGAGGGCGAGGGCGACGACGAGGCGGTCAAGGTCAACCTGGCCACCGTGCCCGCCGAGGTCGACAAGATCGTCTTCCCGGTCTCGATCTACGAGGGCGAGAGCCGTCAGCAGAGCTTCGGCCAGGTGCGCAACGCGTTCATCCGCGTCGTCAACCAGGCGGGCGGCGCCGAGATCGCCCGCTACGACCTCACCGAGGACGCCTCCACGGAGACCGCGATGGTCTTCGGCGAGCTGTACCGCAACGGCGCCGAGTGGAAGTTCCGGGCCGTTGGCCAGGGCTACGCCTCCGGCCTGCGCGGTATCGCCCAGGACTTCGGCGTCAACCTCTGACGTGACGCCGTCGTTTTCGACGCGGCGCTTGACGTAGAGTCGGGCTCGTAGCGGCCCCGCCCGCGACCGTGCAGGTCGCGGGCGGGGCCGTTTTCGCTTGGAGGGCCCGTGCTTGACGAGGCTGCGCGTGACGGGCCGGTGCGTGACGGGCCCCTGTGCGACGGGTCCTTGTGAGGGGCCCGTGCGTGACGGGCCCTTGTAGGACGGGGCCGCCCGCGGGTTACGGCAGCGGGTGCGCCGCCGCGTCCGCGTTGTAGCGGACCAGATACGCGGCGAAGCGCGCCAGATCCTCCGGGTCCCAGGCGGCCAGCCGCTCCTGGAAGATCTCCTTGCGGCTGACCCGCGCCGCGGCCAGCGTCTCGATGCCGTGCTGCGCGAGGTGCAGCACCTGCACACGGTGGTCGGTGGCGTCCACCCGGCGCTCGATGTACCCGAGCCGTTCCAGCGCGGCCACCTGGCGGCTGACCGTGGACTTGTCGAGCAGATAGTGCGCGGCGAGGTCCGTCGCCCGGCAGCCCTGCTGCTCCTCAAGGTGCGCGAGGATGGTGAACGACACCAGCGACAGCTCGGGGTGCATGCGCGCGGCCGTGGCACGCGCCCGGCGCGCGAAGGCGGTCAACTCCCGCTGGATGCTCTCCACGGACGCCTCCCGTGCGGACATCGCGGCCACTCCATCCCGTCTCCACCTGCGCCGTTGTGGGACGCAACGGTATCAAGCGGGCAACGGAAGTTCGAACCAGACGACCTTCCCGACCGCCTTCCTGCTGGTGCCCCAGCGCCGCGACAGATTCGACACCAGCGCCAGCCCGCGCCCCTGCTCGTCGTCGGCGTCCGCGCGCTGCAACTGGGGCAGATTGTGGTTGTCGTCGCTGACCTCGACCAGCAGCTTCCCGACCCGCATCAGCCGTAGCTCGACCTCGTACGAGGCGGCCCGGATCGCGTTGGTGACCAGCTCGCTGACCAGCAACTCCGTGGTGTCGCTGAGGCGTTCGAGGCCCCACGCGGCGAGCTGGCGGCGGGTCAGGTCGCGGGCGGTGGCGACCTCGGCGTGGTCGAGCCGCAGCGTCCACTCGGCCACGTCCCGCGGTGCGATGCCCTCGAACCGGGCGACGAGCAGCGCCACATCGTCCCTGCGGTCCTCCGAGTGCAGGCGCGCGAGGATCTGCGCGCAGACGTCCTCGGGGGTCTGCTCCGGCTCGATGACGGTGGCGCACAGCGCGGCGAGCCCCGCGTCTATGCCCTGGCCGCGCACCTCGACGAGGCCGTCCGTGCACAGCACCAGCCAACTGCCGTCGGGCACCGGGATCTCCACCGTCTCGAACGGCACCCCGCCGACGCCGATCGGCGCGCCGCCGGGGATCTCCAGCAGCTCGGCCCGCCCGTCGTAACCGACCAGGACCGGCGGGATGTGACCGGCGTTGGCGAGCGTGAGGCTGCGGTGGATCGGGTCGTAGACGGCGTAGACGCAGGTGGCGAGGTGTTCGGTGCCGAGCCGGTGCGCCAGGTTGTCCAGGTGCCGCAGCAACTGGGCGGGCGGCAGGTCCAGGGCGGCCATGGTGATGACCGCCGTACGGAACTGGCCCATCACGGCCGCTGCCTGGAGGCCGTGGCCCATCACGTCGCCGACGATCAACGCCACGCGCCCGCCGGGCAGTTGGATGGCGTCGAACCAGTCGCCGCCGACCTGGGCCTGCCGGTCGCCTGGCATGTAGTGGTGTGCGATCCGGACACCGGGAATCCGCGGCGGCCGGGTGGGCATCATCGAGCGTTGCAGCGTGGCGGCGGCGCGCGATTCCTGGCGGTGCAGGCGGGCGTTGTCGATGTGGACGGCGCCGCGCGCGACGACCTCGGTGGCCGTGGCGGCGTCCCGCGCGTCGAACGGGCGGCGGCCGGGGCCGCGCAGGAAGCAGACCCGGCCCAGTACGGTGCCGCGCGCGGTGAGCGGCGCCACGATCATCGAGTGTCCGGGCAGCAGCGGGCCGAGCGCGGGCACGCCGAGGTCGAGCGCTATGTCGGGTGCGACCGAGGAGTCCACGACGGGGACGAGGACGTGATCGCCGAGCCGCGGCACGATCCCGTCGACGGCGAGGGAGAGCAACTCGCCCTCCGGCAGGGCCGTTTCCCACGGTCCGGGCGGTCCGTCGTGGGCGATGGCGACGCGCCGGACGAGCACGGTGGCGGCCGGGCGGTCGTCCTTGGGCGGTTCGGAGTCGGAGAAGAGCTGGTCCACGATCAGGACGGCCGCGAAGTCCGCGAAGCGCGGCACGGTCACCGCGCACAGCTCGCGGGCGGTGGTCTGGAGGTCGAGCGTGGAGCCGACCACCGCGCCGGTCTCGCGCAGCAGCGCCAACTGCTCGTCCAGCGCGGTGCCCGGCAGGTGGGAGCCGTAGGGGCGGCCGAGTACGTGGCCGCCGAGCGGGTGGGCGCCGGACGCGGGGGCGCCGGGTTCGGGTCCGAACGGGGCCTGTCCGTAGGGCGGTTGGCCGAAGGGGGCCTGGCCCGGTGGCGTGCCGAGCGGCTGGACGGACGGCGGGCCGCTGAGGACCGGGGCGAGGCCGGGCGCGAAGCCGGGGGCGAGACCAGGTGTGAACTCGGTCGGGGACAGCGGCTGTTGGCCGGTCAGGGCGTCCGCCGAGCCGTTGGGGCCGAGGTCGGAGGTCAGGGAGGTGAGGGAGGCGAAGGGCACGGCGGTCAGTGCCGAGGCGCTGGAACGGTCGCCTGCGGGGGCGGCCTCCGCGCCGCCGTTCGCCCCGTGGACGTACTCGGGGTCGCGGCCGGGGCCGTACGCGGCGGCGTGTCCGGGGGTCTGGTCGGGGGGCTGGTCGTGGCCGGGTCCGGGTGCGGGTCCGGGGCCGGGTGCGGGTGCGGGTCCGGGGCCGTGTTCCGCTCCGGGGCGCGGGCCGGGCAGCAACTCCCTGCGCAGGGACGGGTCCTGCTGGTCGGCGCGGGCGGCGGCGGCCATGCGGGCGTAGTCGTGCGGGGTGACCGGGAGCCGTGTGCCGCCGTCCACTTCGAGCGCCGGGGGACCGAGCGGCGCGATCTGCCGGACGAGCCGGTCGAGCCGTCCCGCGCTGACGCCGGGCAGTACGGTGCCCAGCCGGGCCGCGAGGGCCAGCGCCTGCGCCGGGTCGGCGACGCTGCCCAGGACGGCGGCCACCGAGATGTCCTGACGCTGCGGGCCTTCCGCGGTGTAGGGGAGTAAGCGACCGCCGAGCGCGATCCGCAGGCCGCCCGTGCGCAGCGGTTTGGCGTGCGCCGCGATGGCCAGCAGGCTGCGTCCGCCCGGCTCGGCGACGCGGTACGTCCACCACAGGACGTCCTTCAGCGCGCCGTCCCGGTCGGTGGCCGCGAGCGCGCCCGCCCACGCGGGCTGCGTGAGGTCGTCCAGCAGGTCGAGGGTGTCCTGGTGCGGCGAGGACGAGGTGCGCGCGGCGCCCGCGGCGGACCGGGCGGGTGTCAGCAGCCCCGAGGCCCGGTGGCCGAAGACGTGATCCCAGCGGTGCCCGAACAGCTCCTCCGCGCCGCGGTTCCAGTACGAGATCCGGCCGTCGGGGTCGACGCAGAGGACGGCGAGGCGTAGCAGGGCGGCCACTCCGGTGAGGCCGTCGCCGAGCGGGCTCCGGCCGTTGGCGCTCCGGCCGCCGGGGACTTGGGTGGTGGGGTCTGGGGCGTTGGGGCCTTGGGCATGGGGAACCTGGCCGTCGGACTCTCGCGTGTGGGGACCCGCGCTTTCGTGACCCGCGCTGTCGTGACCTGCGCTGTGGGGCGCGTCGAGGCTCGTACGGACGCTGTCCGTACCGGCGTGCTCCGTACCGGCCCTGTCCGTATCGACGTCCTCCGTACGGCTGCTGGTGTCGCTGCCACCGGTCGGCGGGTGGTCGGAGGCATGGGGGCCGCGCCGTGGGTGCCGCTCGGTGCCCTGGCGCGGCCGGTCTGCCTGTGCCGACTCGTCGGCCCGGGGTTCCGGATGCTCCGGTTGGTCGTGGAGGTCCTGCTGTTCGCGCTGTTCGTAGCGGGCGGAGCGGTCCGTCCGGTGTTCTGCGTCGCTGGCTGCGGGCTGCCGGGTGATCTCGTCCAACGTCGTGCACCTGCGGTTCGGCGCTGAGTAGGGTCCTGACGTCAAGGCAAGCACGAAACCCTGTGCGGGGTCGACCTATTGGCCGGATTACCCCCGGCGGTGGGGATTTGGCGTCCGTCCGTTGACGTGGGCGGTGGGGAGGGTGACCGGTGGATTCGAGAGTGCCGCATGTGGCGGGATTCGCGCGATGGCCGCACGGGGCGTCGCCGAAGCGGGCGGGGAAGGCGCTGCGGGAGAAGGTGCCGCGCGCCGCGCACGGCCGGCCGCCCTCCGGCATGTGGCGCGACACGGCGGACGTCGTCCCCGCGGTGGCCGGCGCGCTCGCGGCGACCGCGCCCCGGACCTCGACCGCGCCCCGGACCTCGACCGGGCCCCGGACCTCGGCTGCCCCCTGGACTTCGGCCGCGCCCTGGACCTCGGCCGCGCTCCGGGCCGTCCACGACTCCAACGCGGGCCGGATACCCGAGCTGATACCGCTGCGCGTCGGCCGTATGGCCGCGAGCCCCTTCGCCTTCCTGCGCGGGTCCGCCGGGCTGATGGCCGCCGACCTCGCCGACAGCCCGGTGACCGGTGTCGGCGCGCAGATCTGCGGTGACGCGCACGCCGCGAACTTCGGCCTCTACGGCGACGCCCGCGGCCGTCTTGTCATGGACATCAACGACTTCGACGAGACCGTCGTCGGCCCCTGGGAGTGGGACGTCAAACGGCTCGCGGCCTCGCTGGTGCTGGCCGGGCGGGAGGCGGGCGCGGCCGAGGACGTGTGCCGGGCGGCGGCGTACGGCGCGGTGGGCGCGTACCGGCGGACGATGCGGCTGCTGGCGACGCTGCCCGTGCTCGACGCGTGGAACGCCATCGCCGACGAGGAACTGGTCACCCACGCCGACGCCCGCGACCTGCTCGGCACGATCGAGCGGGTCTCGGCGAAGGCCATGGCCAACACCAGCGCCAGATTCGCGGCGAAGGCCACGGCGGCCGTGGACGGCGGCGGGCGGCGCTTCACCGACGCGCCGCCCGTGCTGCGCCGGGTCGCGGACCGCGAGGCGACGGCGGTCGCGGGCGCCCTGGACGGCTATCTGCGGACGGTCGGCGAGGACCGGCTGCCGCTGCTCGCCCGTTACTCCGTCCACGACGTGGCCTTCCGCGTCGTCGGCACCGGAAGCGTCGGCACCCGCTCGTACGTGGTGCTGCTCCTCGACCACCTGGGAGAGCCGCTGGTGCTCCAGATCAAGGAGGCCAGGGCGTCGGCGCTGCTGCCGTACGTGGCCAAGGCCGGATTTCCGGCCGATCCGGTGGGGCACGAGGGCCGCAGAGTGGTGCTGGGCCAGAAACGTATGCAGGTGGTGAGCGACTTCCTGCTGGGGTGGACGGACGTGGACGCGGTGCCGTACCAGGTGCGGCAGTTCAGGAACCGCAAGGGCAGCGTCGATCCCGCCGGGCTGGAGCCGGGCCTGCTCGACGACTACGGGCGGATGACCGGCGCCCTGCTGGCCAGGGCGCACGCCCACAGCGCCGACCCCCGGCTGATCGCGGGCTACTGCGGCAAGGGCGAGGCGCTGGACGAGGCCGTCGCGGACTTCGCCGTCGGCTACGCGGACCGTACGGAGGCGGACCACGCGGAGCTGCTGGCGGCGGTCCGGTCGGGGCGGCTGCCGGCGGAGCTGGGGGTGTAGGGGGGTTCCCCGGCCGGGGTGTCCGGGGTGTCCGGGTTGCCGGGGGCGTCCGGGTTGCCTGGGGCGTCCGGGTTGTCAGGGCGGTGTCAGGGCCGGGCGGTGCGAGCCCGTACGGGGGCGGGCGCGCGGGTCGGCGCAGGTGGGCGGGGCACCGTGGCGTGATCCGGGCGGGCGGGCGCTGCCGCGCCCCGCGGCCCCGCGAAGATCGGCCGTGCAGGGCCTAGGCTGTCCGAGTGACGAACAGCTCAGGAACCGAGTCCTCCGCCTCTTCCGCCACCTTCGCCGGACCCTCCGAGCCCGGCTCGCAGGATCGGCTGGCGAAGGCGGTACGCGCGGCTGAGCAGGCGTTGATCGAATTCGAGATCGCGGTCGAGACCTTCCGGGTCGAGGTGGAGAACTTCTCCCGGCTGCACCACCAGCGGCTCGGCCCGATGTACGCGCGGCTGGACGAGCTGGACGCGCTGGTCGCGGAGGCCGTCGCCGCCCACAGCGGTGAGCGGGAGGACATCGAGCGCGCCTGGGAGGCCAGGGCGCTGGTGATGCCGATGCCGGGCGTCGAGGAGCTGTTCGGCGGGCTGCTCGGCACGGACGGGGTACGGCCGGTCGACGACCCGAACCCGCCGCGCCGCGTCCGCCCTGGCAAGGAGGCGCAGCGCCTCTACCGCGAGCTGGCCCGCAAGGCGCACCCCGACCTCGCCCAGGACGAGAAGGAGAAGGAGCGCCGCAGCGCCTTCATCGCCCGCGTCAACGAGGCGTACGCCTACGCCGACGAGGACACGCTGCGCGCCCTGTCCGCGGAGTGGGACGCGGGTCCCGTCGCGGACGAGGAGCTGCCGAGCGAGGCCGAGGTCCTCTACGCCCGGCTGGAGTGGCTGGCCGAACGCAAGGAGAAGCTGGCCGCCATCGCCGTCGAGCTGGACGAGAGCGCCATCGGCCAGATGATGAAGCTCTCCCCGGACGACCCCGACGCCCTCCTCAACGAGATCGCCGAACAGCTCCTGACCCAGGTCGCCCAACGCGAGGCCCGCCTGGCGGAACTGGTCCGCGACCCCGAATAGCGCCCTCCGCGGCCCGCTCGCACGACCCGCGCTTCCGCCCGGACGCCCCCTGCGGGCCCGGTCCCGGTGCGGGCGCGGGGGGACCCCGGGGAATCGGGCGGGGCGGGGGGTGGTTGGGGGCTGAGGTAGGTTTTTTCGGGTCAGCCAGTGATCTGGTGAGCCAAGGTGAGCGGGTCGCGGTTTCGCGGGCCGCGATTTCGTGCCCAGGAGGCCGCGTCCGATGTTCCGCTCTGAGCTGCCCGCGGTGGATGCCGCCGCCGTACCGGCCGACGCGATCCTGCTGGACGTGCGGGAGAACGAGGAATGGGCGGCCGGTCACGCCGAGGGCGCCGTGCACATCCCGATGGGCGAGGTCGTCTCGCGGATCGGTGAGGTGCCGGAGGGCGGCCGGGTGCACGTGGTGTGCCGCGTCGGCGGTCGCTCCGCCCAGGTCGCGCAGTACCTGATCGCCCAGGGCGTGGACGCGGTGAACGTCAGCGGCGGCATGCTCGACTGGGAGGCCGCGGGCCGCCCGGTGGTGGACGGCAGCGGGAGCGACGGCTTCGTCCTGTAAGCAGCCCCGCAGGGGTCACGTGGTCAGCGGATGGGCGGCGATCAGGTCGCCCAACGCCTCCTCGTGGGCCGCGGCCGGGCCCAGCGCCAGCTCCCACTGCTTGGCCCACGCGTGGTACCGGTGCAGCGGATAGTCGGTGTCCGCGCCGAATCCGCCGTGCAGGTGCTGCGCGGTCTGTACGACCCTGCGGACGCCCTCGGCCGCCCAGATCTTCGCCACCGCCACATCACCCGCGACCGGCAGGGGTCCGGACGCCGAGGTGCTGAGCCGCCAGGCCGCCTGCCACAAGGTGGCCTCCATCGCCCGCAGGTCGATGTAACGGTCGGCGGACTGCACCGCGACCGCCTGGAACGTGGCGATCGGATACCCGAACTGCTGCCGCTTCGAGGCGTACGCGCTGGTCATCCCCAGCACCGCCTCCCCCAGCCCGAGCGCCAGCGCGCAGGTGCCGACGGTCAGCGCCTGCCGCAGCCACTCCCAGGCGCCGTCCGCGTCCAGCACATCCGTCGCGGGCACCCCCACACCGTCCAGCGTGACCTCGGCGAACCGCTCGCCGCTGGTGGAGACCTGCTCCGCCGGCGCCACCCCGTCCGCGTCCAGGGGAACGACGGCCACCACCGCCGCGCCGTCCGCCGTGTGCGCGGGCACCAGCACCAGGTCGCAGCTCCGCGCCCACGGCACCCCGGTCTGCACCCCGTCGAGCACGAAGCCGCCGCCGTCGGTGCCGCCGATGTCCACCCGCTGTGCCCGGACGGCGAGTTCGGCCCCGTCGTGCCCGCTGCGGCCGTTGGCGGCGACGGTGAGGACGGTCTCGCCGCGACCGGCCGCCGCCAGCAGCCGTTCGCGCAGGGGCGCGGAGCCGTAGCGCTGGACGGCGAGCGCCCCGGCGCAGCTCTCCAGCAGCGGGACCCGCGCCAGCACCCGCCCCGCCTCGCGCAGTACGAGGCAGAGCGCGATGGGGTCGAGCCCCGCCCCGCCGTACGCCTCGTCCAGCGTCAGGCTCAGCAGGTCGCCGTCGGCGAGCTTGCGCCACAGCGCGCGGTCGAAGTCCTCGGCGACCGCTCCGGGGGTCAGCGCGGGGCTGGGCACCCCGTCCACCGCCACCCCGGAGAGGACGGACTTCGCCGCCTCGACCGCCGCCAATTGCTCCTCGGTGAAGCCGAAGTCCACGATCCGCTCCTCCCGCCACCAATTCTGACGATGCGTCAGATTAGGGCGGTCAGGCGTCGAAGTCCACCTCGACGACGGAAGTCACCGGGTGCGACTGACAGGCCAGCACATATCCGGCCTCCGTCTCCTCGGGCTCCAGCGCGTAGTTCCGGTCCATCCGCACCTCGCCGCTGACCAGCCGCGTCCGGCAGGTCCCGCAGACCCCGCCCTTGCAGGCGTACGGGGCGTCCGACCGGTTGCGCAGCACCGTCTCCAGCACCGACTCCCCTGCCAGGGACGGCCATTGACCGCCACGGCCGTCGAGCGTCGCCCGTACAGTGCCGCCGCCGGGTATCGGCTCGGCCGCGGTGACGGCCGCCGGTACCTCGTCCACATGGAAGATCTCCTGATGGACGCGGGACCGGGGGACACCCAGCGTGCGCAGCGCCCGCTCGGCCGCGCCGACCAGTCCCAGCGGGCCGCACAGATACCAGCCGTCCACCGCCGCCACCGGCATCAGCGCCGGGAGCAGCGCCGTCAGCCGCTCCGCGTCCAGCCGCCCCGACGGCAGCCCCGCCTGCTGCTCCTCGCGGGACAGCGCGGACACCAGGTGGAAGCGGTCGGGCCAGCGGTCCTTGAGGTCCGCGACCTCCTCCAGGAACATCGTGGACGCCGCCGTACGGTCGCTGCGCACCAGGCAGAAACTCGCCCCCGGCTCACGCGCCAGCGCGGTGCCGATCTGCGACAGCACCGGTGTGATGCCGCTGCCGCCGACCACCGCGGCGAACCGCCCCGGCCTCGGCTCCAGCACGAACCGCCCCGCGGGCGTCATCACCTCCAGCACATCGCCCGCGGCCAGCTCCTTGAGCGCGTAGGTGGAGAACTCCCCCTGCTCGACCAGCCGCACCCCCACCCGCAGGGTCCGCGGCCCGGTCTCCACGCCGTCGTTCCCGAAACCCTCCTCGGGCAGCACCGGGTCGCACAGCGAATACGTGCGGCGGATCTCCACCCCGTCGGCGAACCGGCGGACCGCTATGTGCTGCCCCGGCGCGTACCGGTACTCCGCGCGCAGCTCCTCGGGGACCTCGAAGGCGATGGTCACCGAGTCGTCCGTGAGCGGGCTGACCTCCGTCACCCGGAGCGGATGGAACATTCACAGCTCCTTGAAGTGGTCGAAGGGCTCGCGGCAGGACTCGCAGCGGCGCAGCGCCTTGCAGGCGGTGGACGAGAACGGGCTGAGTAGCCGGGTGTCGGTGGAGCCGCAGTGCGGGCAGCGCACGGTCAGCTCCACGGCGACGGGTCCGCCGCCCGCCGGTCGCGCGCCGGCCAGCGGGCGCGGCGGCGCCACACCGTGCTCGGCGAGCTTACGGCGGCCCTCCGCGCTGATCGCGTCGGTCGACCAGGCGGGGGAGAGCACGGTGCGCACCTCGACGTCCGACATGCCGTGCTCGGTCAGCACCTCGGTGATGTCGGTGGCCATCGTGTCCAGTGCCGGGCAGCCCGTCCACGTCGGCGTCAGCTCGACCTCGACCCGGCCGGGCCCGGTCACCCGCAGGTCGCGCAGCACCCCCAGCTCGGCCAGCGAGATCACCGGCAGCTCGGGATCCGGCACGGCTCCGGCCAGCCGCAGCAGCTCCTTCTCCAGCGCGCTCGTCGCCTCGGCGGCGGGCGCGCTTCCGGTCACCATGACGCACCCGGGTGAGCGCGGTGCAGGTGCTGCATCTCGGCGAGCATCCGGCCGAACGCCTCGGTGTGCACACCCTGCCGTCCGGCCCCCGCCGACCACGGCGTCCGGTCGACGCCCTGGGGTATCTCCAGCGTGGCCCGGTGCAGGACGTCGGTGACGCGCTCCAGCCACGGCTCGCGCAGCGCCGGAAGGTCGGTGCCGAGCCCGTCGAGCGGTTCGAACAGCTCCCCGGTGTAGCGCCACAGGCCGTCCACCGCGCGCTGCGTGCGCCGGTGACTCTCCTCGGTGCCGTCGCCCAGCCGCAGCGTCCAGTGCTCGGCGTGGTCGCGGTGGTAGGCGACCTCCTTCACCGCTTTCGCGGCCAGCGGCGCCAGCTCGCCGTCCCCGGCCGCCAGGGCGGTGAACAGCAGCTCCTGGTGGACGGAGAAGAAGAGCTGCCGAACGATCGTCTCGGCGAAGTCCCCGTTGGGCCGCTCCACGAGCTGCACATTGCGGAATTCGTGCTCCTCGCGGCCGAACGCCAGCTCGTCCTCGTCGCCGACCAGCGAGAGCAGGGTGCGGGCCTGCCCCAGCAGGTCGAGCGCGATATTGGTGAGGGCGACGTCCTCCTCAAGCACCGGCGCGTTCCCCGCCCACTCCCCCAGCCGCTGGGCGAGCACGAGCGCGTCGTCGCCCAGCGCGAGCGCGGCGGGGGCGGAGGCCCGTGCGGGGCGCGCCGCGGTGGCCGATGCCGTGGTCGTAGAAGAGGCCGTAGCCGTAGCCGTAGCCGAGGCCGGGCCCGGTGCGGGGTTCGGTGCCGTGTTCACAGGTGCTTCACCCCTTCCGGGATCTCGTAGAACGTCGGGTGCCGGTACGGCTTGTCGGAGGCCGACTCGAAGAACGGGTCCTTCTCGTCGGGGGAGGAGGCGGTGACCGCGGACGACGGCACCACCCAGATCGAGACGCCCTCGGCCCGCCGGGTGTAGAGATCCCGCGCGTTGCGCAGCGCCATCTCCGCGTCGGGCGCGTGCAGGCTGCCCGCGTGGCTGTGGCTCAGGCCGCGGCGGCTGCGGACGAAGACCTCCCACAGCGGCCAGTCGCCGCCCGTCTGCTCGGTCATGCCCGTGCCTCCCCGTGCTTGGCCGCGTATGCGGTGGCCGCCTCCCGGACCCAGGCGCCGTTGTCGTGTGCGGCGCGGCGCCGGTCGATCCGCTCCTCATTGCACGGCCCGTTGCCGCGCAGCACCTCCTGGAACTCCGTCCAGTCGATCGCCCCGTAGTCGTAGCCGCCCCGCGACTCGTTCCACCGCAGGTCGGGGTCGGGGAGGGTGAGCCCCAGCACCTCGGCCTGCGGGACGCAGATGTCCACGAAGCGCTGCCGCAGCTCGTCGTTGGAGTGCCGCTTGATCTTCCAGGCCATGGACTGGGCGGAGTGCGCGGACTCGTCGTCGGGCGGGCCGAACATCATCAGCGAGGGCCACCACCAGCGGTCCACCGCGTCCTGCGCCATCGCGTGCTGCGCCGGGGTGCCGCGGCTGAGCGTCAGCAGCAGCTCGTAGCCCTGCCGCTGGTGGAAGGACTCCTCCTTGCAGATCCGCACCATCGCGCGGGCGTAGGGACCGTAGGAGCAGCGGCACAGCGGCACCTGGTTGGTGATCGCGGCGCCGTCCACCAGCCAGCCGATGGCGCCGACGTCAGCCCAGCTCAGGGTGGGGTAGTTGAAGATCGAGGAGTAGCGCTGGCGGCCCGCGTGCAGCTTGTCGAGCAGCTCCTCGCGGCTGACCCCGAGGGTTTCCGCGGCGCTGTACAGATAGAGCCCGTGCCCGGCCTCGTCCTGCACCTTGGCCATCAGGATCGCCTTGCGGCGCAGCGAGGGCGCGCGGCTGATCCAGTTGGCCTCCGGCTGCATCCCGATGATTTCGGAGTGCGCGTGCTGGGCCATCTGGCGGACGAGGGTGGCGCGGTAGGCGTCCGGCATCCAGTCCCGCGGCTCAATCCTGGCGTCCTCGGCCACCGCGGCGTCGAACGCGGCCAGGAAGGCGTCCTGCCCTGCCGCCACCGCCTCCCCTGCGGTCGCCGCCGGCTCTGCCGTCGTCGTCATGCGGACCCCTCCTTCGTCATCACCGTCATCGGTGCCATCAGGCGTGCCACTCGGGCTTCGGCGCGGGCTCGACCACCCGTCCCGTCACCGTCACCGGCTCCATCGGACGACCGGCCGGCCGACTCCTCAACCGACCGACCGATCGTTCGGTTCATTCCATGGTCGGTGGCGGGCCGAAGGGTGTCAAGGCCACCTCCCACGCCTGTGGATAACTCGGTATGGTCCCCGCCGGGACCTGCGGTGGGTAGCGTGCTGCCCGGCAGGCGTGCGTGCCCGGCACGGGTGAGAGCGGAGAGACGATGGAGTCATTCGAGGGGCCGCCGCCCCGGACCGCGGCGCTGTCCACGCCCGCGCGCATAGCCGTCGCCCTGGCGATCGGCGCGGTCGTCGTGGGCGCGCTGTACCACCTCGGCATGGTGTTCCTGCACGTCGCGCCCTCGAACACGCTCAGCAGGGAGCACGGCGCGGCGGTCGACGACTACGTCTATCCGGAGTTCGAGCAGAACTGGAAGCTGTTCGCGCCCGACCCGCTGCAACAGAACATCCATGTGCAGGCCCGCGCCGAGGTCCGCAAGCCCGACGGCAGCCTCTCCACCACGGGCTGGGTCGACCTCACCGCGATGGACGTCGCCGCGATGCGGCACAACCCCGCCCCCAGTCACACCCAGCAGAACGAGCTGCGCCGCGCCTGGAGCTTCTACACCGACACTCACGACGACAAGGAGCAGCCCACCGGCGGCGACCGCAGCGACATGAGCCGTACGTATCTCCAGCGGATTTTGCAGGAGCGTTTCGGCCCGCGGCTCAACGGCGGTGACGTCGTCCGCGTGCAGGCACGTTCCGCCACCACCGCGGTCCCGCCGCCGTCGGGCAACGGGCAGCAGACCGGCACCCAGCCCTACTACCGGGAACTGCCCTGGTGGCCGGTCACCACCGCGCCCGCCGGTCAGGAGAACGCATCGTGAGCGCGCGCGCCTCCTTCGTCCCCTCGCCGTTCGCCGGACTCGGCAAAGGACTCGACCGCGCCGTCGCGCGGGGGATCAACGCCATCACCGGCCGGGCCATCGGCCCGTACCAGAGCGCGATCATCCGGATCGGCTTCTCGCTGACCTGGCTGCTGTTCCTGCTGCGCGAATTCCCGCACCGCGCCGAGCTGTACGGCCCCGACGCGCCCTGGAGCTGGGACCTCGCCAAGCGGCTGGTCGCCGGGAACCACGCCTTCACCGTGCTGCTGTGGAACGACGGCCGCGCCTGGTTCGAGTGCGTCTACGCCTTCGCGATCGTCGCCAGCGCGATGCTGCTCCTGGGCTGGCGGACCCGTACCGCCTCGGTGTTCTTCATGATCGGCGTGCTGTCGCTCCAGAACCGCAGCGTCTTCGAGGGCGACGGCGGCGACAACGTCATCCACCTGATGGCGATCTACCTCGTCTTCACCCGCTGCGGCCAGGTCTGGTCGCTCGACCGGCGCCGCGCGGCCCGCGGGGAGGCGGCCGAGGCGGGTGCCGGACCGTCGGCCGTTTCCGCGTCCGACGCGGAGCCGGGCGCCGATCCGGTCGGCGTCGCCCTGTGGGCGGTGTTCGGCTTCGCGCTCGTGGCGGCGACGCTGTTCGGCAAGCTCAGCACCGGATGGGCGGTGCTGTTCTGGCTGTTCTGGCTGGTCCAGGCGCTGTGGTGGGCGGTGCGGCGGGTCGCGCCCGGCGAGCCGCGCACCGTGCTCGACATCGTCGCCAATGTCATCCACAACGGCGCGATGCTCGTGATCGTCGCCGAGGTCTGCCTGATCTACTCCACCGCGGGCTGGTACAAGATCCAGGGCAGCCGCTGGCAGGACGGCACCGCGCTCTACTACCCGCTCCATCTGGACGACTTCACCCCCTGGCCCGCCCTGTCGCACGCCCTGGCGGGCAATGAGCTGATGGTCATGCTCATCACCTACGGCACGGTCATCGTCCAGGTCGCCTTCCCCTTCACCCTGTTCAACCGCCGGGTGAAGAACGTGCTGCTGGTCGCGATGATGCTGGAGCACGCCTCGATCGCCGTCGTGCTCGGCCTGCCCTTCTTCTCGCTCGCGATGATCGCCGCCGACGCGGTGTTCCTGCCGACGGCCTTCCTGGTCTGGGCCGGGGACCGGCTCGTACGGCGGCTGCGGCCGGGTGCCGCGCGCCCGCGGCCGGTGGTCCACGGGCAGCGCACCGCCCCCGACGACGCGTCCGCCGGGCCGGGGGAACCGGCGGTGGGACCACCGCCGCCCAGCGCCGTGACATGACGTGATCGGGCAGGCGGGCCGCACCGTACGCTGAGGCCATGACCGAGGACGAGGCCCGCCACCGACCCGGCGCCGCAGCCGGAGCCGACCCGGCGACCGGAGCCGCTCAGGCCACCGGGGCCGACGCGGCCACCACAAGCGCCACGGCCGCCGTCCTCGCCTGGCAGGCCGCCGCGCCGGACGCGGTGCTGCTCGACGGCTTCCACGCCCTCAAGCACGCGCTGCGCTTCGGCGCCCGCGTGCGCACCGCGGTCAGCAGCGACAAGGCGGCCGTGCTGCGCCTCGCGGCGGAGCTGGCCCCCGACCTGGCCGAGGAGTTGGCGGCGGGCGTCACCGAGATCCCCGCCGCGGCGCTGCGCGGGCTGGTGACGCGGGTGCACCCCACCGCGGTGGCCGCGCTCGCCGACCGGCGCGACCGGGCGGCCAATCTGGCGCTGCTGGCCGAACGGCCCCGGCAGGCACCGGTCGTCGTCCTGGACAGCCCGCGCAATCTCGGCAACGTCGGGGCGGTGATCCGGCTGGCGGCCGGATTCGGCGTCACCGGCGTGGTGAGCACCGGAGATCTCGACCCCTGGCACCCCAACGCCCTGCGCGCGGGCGCCGGACTGCACTACGCGACCGCGGTGGAACGTACGGCCGCCGACGCGCTGCCGCCGGGACCGCTGTACGTCCTCGACCCGGAGGGCAAGGACATCCGCTCCGTCGAACTCCCCGACGACGCGCTCATCGTCTTCGGCTCGGAGCGGCACGGCGTCTCCGCCGAACTGCGCGGACGCGCCGCCGAGTTGGTCGCGCTGCCGATGCGTCCGCAGGTCTCCAGCTACAACCTGGCCACCAGCGTCGGCATGGCGCTCTTCCACTGGGCGGCCACGTCCCGCTCGCCGCGGGTACCCGGCCGCCCCTGAACCCCGCGATCAGGCGGGCCGCCGCACCTCCACCATCCGGAAGCGGCTCGCGACGAACGCGCCGTCGCACAGCGCCGCGTTGGCCGCCGGATTGCCGCCGGAGCCGTGGAAGTCGGAGAAGGCGGCCGTCTGGTTGACGTACACACCGCCGGTCAGATTGAGCGAGAGCTGCGCGCACTCCTCCCAGCAGACCTCCTCCAGGCCGCGCTCCACCTCGGCGGAGGTGGTGTAGCCGCCGACCGTCATCGCGCCCTTGTCGCGGACGGTACGGCGCAGCAGCTCCAGCGCGTCGGCGGTCGAGTCCACGGCCACGGCGAAGGCGACCGGGCCGAAGCACTCCGACAGATACGCCGCCTCGGCGTCCGGCTTGGCGCCGTCGAGCTTGACCAGCACCGGGGTGCGGACGACCGCGTCGGGGAAGTCCGGGTGGGTCACCGAGCGGGAGGCGAGGGCGACTTCGCCCAGCCCGGGGGCGGCGTCGAGCCGTGTCTTGACGTCCGGATTCACCAGGGCGCCGAGCAGCGCGTTGGCCCGCGCGTCGTCGCCGAGCAGCCCGTCGACCGCGCCAGCGATGTCGGCGACCACCGCGTCGTAGCTCCGCCGTCCCGCGTCGGTGTCGATGCCGTCGCGCGGGATCAGCAGATTCTGCGGGGTGGTGCACATCTGGCCGCTGTAGAGGGACAGCGAGAAGGCGAGGTTGGAGAGCATGCCGCGGTAGTCGTCGGTGGAGTCGATCACCACGGTGTTGACGCCGGCCTTCTCGGTGAAGATCTGCGCTTGGCGGGCGTTGGCCTCCAGCCAGTCGCCGAAGGCGGTGGAGCCGGTGTAGTCGATGACCCGGACCTCGGGGCGCAGCGCCAGGGTCTTGGCCAGGCCCTCGCCGGGCCGCTCGACGGCCAGGCAGACCAGGTCGGGCGAGAAGCCCGCCTCGGCCAGCACCTCGCGCGCCACCCGTACGGTCAGGGCCAGCGGCAGCACCGCGCGCGGGTGCGGCTTGACCAGCACCGCGTTGCCGGTGGCCAGGGAGGCGAAGAGCCCCGGATAGCCGTTCCACGTCGGGAAGGTGTTGCAGCCGATCACCAGGCCGATGCCGCGCGGCACCGCGGTGAAGGACTTCCGCAGATTGAGCGGGTCGCGCTTGCCCTGCGGCTTGATCCACTCCGCGGTCTCCGGGGTGCGGACCTGCTCCACGTACGCGTACGCCACCGCTTCGAGGCCGCGGTCCTGCGCGTGCGGGCCGCCGGCCTGGAAGGACATCGTGAACGCCTGCCCGGAGGTGTGCATCACGGCGTGCGCGAACTCGTGCGTCCGCGCGTTGATCCGCGCCAGGATCTCCAGGCACACCATGGCGCGCGCCTCGGGTCCCGCGTCCCGCCAGGCGGGCATCGCGGCGCGCATCGCGGGCAGCAGCACGTCCGGATCGGGGTGCGGGTACTCCACGCCGAGGTCCGGCCCGTACGGGGAGCGCTCGGTGCCCGTCCAGCCGTCCGTGCCGGGCTGGTCCAGCTCGAAGCGGTGGCCGAGCAGCGCGTCGAAGGCGGCCTTGCCCTCGTCGGCGTCGGCGTACGCCTTGGGGTGCTCGGGGTAGGGCGACCAGTACGCCCGGGTCCTGACGGCATCGAGCGCCTTGTCAAGCGTGTCACGATGGCGTTCGATCAAGGTCACGGCGGAGACAGTGGCGGACATGGCGGACCAACTCCTCGTCGAGCTGGGCTGAGTAGCAGAGACAACGCTAGATTAACCGAATGTTCGGTCGGGACAAGAGGGACGTCCCGGCCTGTGGATAACTCGGAAAGACCCGGCAGGATCTCCGCAGTACCTCGGGAAGGAGCTGTGCCACCGTGACCGCACTTGACCGCGGCGGTGTCGTCGCCGTCGTCGGCGCAGGCACCATGGGCCAGGGAATCGCGCAGGTCGCGCTGCTCGCGGGGCACCGCGTGCTGCTGTACGACGCCGCGCCGGGACTGGCCGCGAAGGCCGCGGCGGGCGTCGGGGCGCGGCTGGCCCGGCTGGCCGAGAAGGGCCGCCTCGACACGGCCGAACACCGGGCCGCGCTGGACCGGCTCGTCCCCGCCGACGGCATCGCGGACCTGGCACCGGCCGCGCTCGTCGTCGAGGCCGTCGTGGAGGATCTGGCCGTCAAGCGGCGGCTCTTCGCCGAACTGGAGGAGACCGTCGGCGACGGCTGCCTGCTGGCGACCAACACCTCCTCCCTGTCGGTGACCGCCGTCGCGGGCGCCCTGCGGCTGCCCGGCCGCCTCGTCGGCCTGCACTTCTTCAATCCGGCCCCGCTGCTCCCGCTGGTCGAGGTCGTCGCGGGCGCCGCCTCGGACCCCGCAGCCGTCGACACCGCCTACGACACGGCCGCCGCCTGGGGAAAGACCCCGGTGCGCTGCGCCGACACCCCCGGCTTCATCGTCAACCGGATCGCCCGTCCCTTCTACGCCGAGGCCCTGCGTGTCCACGAGGAGCGGGCCGCGGACCCCGCCACCATCGACGCGGTGCTGCGCGAATGCGGCGGCTTCGCCATGGGCCCCTTCGCGCTCACCGACCTGATCGGCCAGGACGTGAACGAGGCGGTCACCAGATCGGTGTGGGAGTCGTTCTTCCACGACCCCAAATTCACGCCGTCGCTCGCCCAGCGCCGCCTGGTGGAGTCCGGCCGCCTCGGCCGCAAGACGGGCCGCGGCTGGTTCGTGTACGAACCGGCGCCGGAGCATGGCGCGGCGCCCGGACCGCACACCGCGGAGCCCGCGGACGCGCCGCGGCGCGTGGTGCACGGCGATCTGGGTCCCGCGGAGGCCCTCGTCGGCCTGGTGCGCGCGGCCGGGATCGAGGTCACCGAGGACGACGGCGTCCAGGGCTTCGAGTTGAGTGACGGAACGTATCTCTACCCGGCGGACGGCACCCTGGAGCCGGGTATCCAGTTCGACCTGGCGGCCGATTACACGACGGCCACCAGGATGGCGCTCGCGCGGACCCCGGAGGTGCCGGACGCGGCGCTCGCGGAGGCCGTCGGGCTCTTCCAGGCGCTCGGCAAGCAGGTCAGCGTCATCCGGCTGGTCCCCGGACTGATCGTGGCGCGGACGGTCGCGATGCTGGTGGACCTCGCGGCCGACGCCGTCGCAAAGGAAGTGGCGTCCGCCGCCGACGTCGACACCGCCATGCGCCTCGGTGTGAACTACCCGCTGGGCCCGCTGCAATGGGGCGAGCGGCTCTCCCTGTCCTGGGTGCGCGAAACGCTGGAGTCGCTGCACTCGTACTACCCCAACGGCCGTTACGCGCCTTCGGTCGAAGTGCTGTGGCGCGCGAGGGCGGAGGAAGAATGATCTCCTCATGACCATGCCCAAGCGCGACACCTATACGCCGGATTCGCTGCTCGCCGTCGCCGTCGAGGTCTTCAACGAGCGCGGTTACGACGGCACGTCCATGGAGCATCTCTCGCGCGCCGCGGGCATCTCGAAGTCGTCGATCTACCACCATGTGCGCGGCAAGGAAGAACTGCTGAACAGGGCGGTGGGCCGCGCCCTTGAGGGGCTTTTCGGCATCCTGGAGGAGCCCGGAGCGGTCGACGGCCGCGCGGTGCGGCGCCTGGAGTACGTCACCCGGCGTACGACAGAGGTGCTGATGGCGGAACTTCCCTACGTCACCCTTCTGCTGCGGGTGCGCGGGAACACCGACACCGAGCGCTGGGCGATGGAGCGGCGCAGGGAGTTCGACCAGCGGGTGGCGGACCTGTTGAAGGCGGCGGTCGCGGACGGCGATCTGCGCGGCGACGTGGATGTCAGGCTGGCGACCAGGCTGCTTTTCGGGATGATCAACTCGATCGTGGAGTGGTACCGGCCGGAGGCCAAGGGCGCGCTCGACCGGCAGCAGGTGGCGGACGCGGTGGTGCGGCTGGCGTTCGACGGGCTGCGTATGTAGCGACGGCGAGCCGGGCGACCGTGCGGTCGGATGGTCCAGACCATTGACCCACCGGGGGTGGCCCCGGCACGATCCAGCCATGTTCTCCGCTGAGCGATCTGTCGCGCGATTCGGGCCGCCGGTGCGGGCGGTGGCCGCCTCCGCGCTGGCCGTTTCCCTCCTGCTGCTGGCCGGGTGCGGAGGCGGCGGGGGCGCCAAGGGCAAGGACAGGGCCGCGCCCGCCCCCACGCCCACCGCCACGGTGAACGGCTTCGGCTGCCTGTCACCCGAACAGGCCAAGGCGGGCTCGGTGAGTTTCCCGGGCGGGGACGGCCAGGACGTCGAGGGCTATCTGACCGGCACCGGCGGCACCGGGCTGGTGCTGGCCCACCAGGCGGACGGGGACGTCTGCCAGTGGGTGCCGCACGCGCAGGACCTGGCCGCGGACGGCTACCGCGTGCTGGCCGTGAACTCCGCGGGCAGCGAGGTGCGGGAACTCACCGCGGCGGCGGCCTACCTGCGGTCCAAGGGCGTGACGAAGCTGCTGCTGGTCGGCGCGTCCAAGGGCGGTACGGCGGTGCTGTCCGCCGCGGGCGCCATCACGCCACCGGTCGACGCGGTCGTCTCGCTGTCCGCGCCCTCGACGTACTCCGGCATGGACGCCTCGATGGTCGTACCGAATCTGACGATGCCCGTCTTCTACATGGCCGCCGAATTGGACAGCCCCTTCCAGGACTCCACGAAGGAGCTGAGCAAGCTGACGAAGAAGGCGAAGGAGAACGACCTGACGATCGTCGGCGGCTTCAACCACGGCGTGAGCATGCTGTCCGACGAGGCGAACTACGCGAAGGTCAAGGCGTTCCTCAAGAAGTACGGCGGCTGACCGGAGGCGCTGGTCGCGGTCGGGGCCGGCGCCGGTCCTCAGTCGCCGACGACCTGGTCGGTCTCCTCGAAGACCAGCAGGGTGCGGCTGCTGAGGACTTCCTCGATGGCCTGGAGCCGGGTCAGGACCAGCTCGCGCAGGGTCCGGTTGTCGGCGGTGTGGACCAGCAGCAAAACATCGAAATCACCACTTACCAGGGCAATGTGGGCAACACCCGGAAGAGTGATGAGTTGTTCACGGACGGTCCGCCAGGAATTCTGGACGATCTTGAGCGTGATGTACGCGGACGCGCCCTGTCCCGCACGTTCGTGGTCGACGCGAGCGGTGAAACCTCGGATGACCCCGTCCTCGATGAGCCGGTTGATCCGGGCGTACGCGTTCGCCCGTGAGACGTGCACGCGCTCGGCGACGGAGCGTATCGAGGCCCTTCCGTCCTCCTGGAGCAGCCGCAGGATCGTGCGGTCGATCGGGTCCAGCGGTCGGACCTCCGGGTCCTGTGCGGCCATCTGTTCTCTCGCCATCCCCCCGCGCCTCCTTACCATGGACGTACTGGCTCCATCTCAGGCTGTGCAGAACCGTTTGTCCACAGGCGAAACCACCCTGTAGCCAAAATGCCTCCGGCGACCGAACAATCGGTAGGGAGCGACACCCGCTCACGCCCGATCGCTTTTTCGGTCACCGACCACAAGGAGGTGCTCGCGATGACCGTGCTGGACACCCCTGCCTGGCGCCCCCGCACCGAAGCCGCGCCGCTGCTGCCCGACCCGGAGCCGTACCGGCTGCTCGGCACCCCCGCTGCCGCGGAGCTCGACCCCGCCCTGCTCCACACGCTGTACGGGCAGCTCGTCCGCGGCCGGCGCTACAACCGGCAGGCCACCGCCCTCACCAAGCAGGGCAGGCTCGCCGTCTACCCGTCGAGCACCGGTCAGGAGGCCTGCGAGATCGCCGCCGCTCTCGCGCTGCGGCCCCGTGACTGGCTGTTCCCCAGCTACCGCGACACCCTCGCGGTGGTCGCCAGAGGCGTGGACCCGGTCGAGGCGCTGACACTGCTGCGCGGCGACTGGCACACCGGTTACGACCCGCACGAACACCGGGTGGCGCCGCTCAGCACCCCGCTGGCCACGCAGCTCCCGCACGCGGTCGGGCTGGCCCGCGCCGCCCGGCTGACCGGCGACGACGTCGTGGCGCTCGCCATGGTCGGCGACGGCGGCACCAGCGAGGGCGACTTCCACGAGGCGCTGAACTTCGCGGCCGTCTGGCAGGCCCCGGTGGTCTTCCTCGTGCAGAACAACGGCTTCGCGATCTCCGTGCCGCTCGCCAAGCAGACCGCGGCCCCTTCCTTCGCCCACAAGGCGGTCGGCTACGGGATGCCGGGACGGCTGGTCGACGGCAACGACGTGGCCGCCGTGCACGAGGTGCTGACCGAGGCCGTCGGGCGGGCCAGGGACGGCGGCGGCCCCACGCTCGTGGAGGCCGTCACCTACCGGATGGACGCGCACACCAACGCCGACGACGCCACCCGATACCGCGACGACGACGAGGTCGCCGCCTGGCGCGCGCACGACCCGATCGCCCTGCTGGAACGGGAGCTGACCGGCCGCGGACTGCTCGACGACGACGTCAGGCGGAGCGCGGCCGACGAGGCCGAGACCATGGCGGCGGACCTGCGGGAGCGGATGAACGCCGATCCGCGGCTCGACCCGATGGAGCTGTTCGCCCACGTCTACGCCGAGCCCACGCAGCAACTGCGGCAGCAGGAGGCCCAGTTGCGGGCCGAACTGGAAGCGGAGCGGCAGTCATGACCACCGTCGCACCGACCGCGGGACGCGCCGCCGCGCCCACCCGCAGACCCGCCACCATGGCGCAGGCCCTCAACCAGGCGCTGCGTGACGCGCTCACGGCCGACGACTCCGTCCACGTCCTCGGCGAGGACATCGGCACCCTGGGCGGCGTCTTCCGGATCACCGACGGGCTCGCCGCCGAATTCGGCGACAGCCGCTGCACCGACACCCCGCTCGCCGAGGCGGGCATCCTCGGCGCGGCGGTCGGCATGGCGATGTACGGGCTCCGCCCGGTGGTCGAGATGCAGTTCGACGCCTTCGCCTACCCGTCGTTCGAGCAACTCGTCAGCCATGTGGCGAAGATGCGCAACCGCACGCGTGGCGCGCTGCCGCTGCCGATCACCATCCGCATCCCGTACGGCGGCGGAATCGGCGGCGTCGAGCACCACAGCGACTCCTCCGAGGCGTACTACGCGCACACCCCCGGCCTCCATGTGGTCACCCCGGCCACCGTCGAGGACGCCTACGGGCTGCTGCGGGCGGCCATCGCCTCCGACGACCCGGTGGTCTTCCTGGAGCCGAAGCGGCTCTACTGGTCCAAGTCCGACTGGTCGCCGGCCGCACCGGCCGAGGTTCCGCCGATCGGCCGCGCTGTGGTGCGGCGCACCGGGCGCACTGCGACGCTGGTCACCTACGGCCCCTCGCTCCCGGTCTGCCTGGAGGCCGCGGAGGCCGCCAAGGAGGAGGGCTGGGACCTGGGCGTGGTCGATCTGCGCAGCCTCGTGCCCTTCGACGAGGAGACGGTCGCGGCGGCCGTACGCGGCACCGGGCGGGCGGTCGTCGTGCACGAGTCGTCCGGTTTCGGCGGCATGGGCGCCGAGATAGCGGCCCGGATCACCGAGCGCTGCTTCCACCACCTGGAGGCGCCGGTCCTGCGCGTCGCCGGATTCGACATCCCCTACCCGCCGCCGATGCTGGAACGGCACCATCTGCCCGGCGTCGACCGGATTCTCGACGCCGTCGGCCGCTTGCAGTGGGAGGGCTGATGGCCGTCGTCAAGGAATTCACGCTCCCCGACCTGGGCGAAGGGCTCACAGAGGCGGAGATCGTGCGCTGGCTGGTGGAGGTCGGCGAGGTCGTCGCCATCGACCAGCCGGTGGTCGAGGTCGAGACCGCTAAGGCCGTCGTCGAGGTCCCCTGCCCCTACGGCGGTGTCGTGACCGCCCGCTTCGGCGCCGAGGGCGACACCCTCGACGTGGGCCGCCCCCTGGTCACGGTCGCGGTGGGCTCGCACTCCGACGCGGCCGGGAACCCGGTGGGGTCGGACGCCCCGAGCGACTCGGACGCCTCGGGCGGCGGGGCCGATGAGGGCTCGGGCAATGTGCTGGTCGGTTACGGCACCGGTACGGCGGTGGCGCGGCGCCGCGGACGGGTGCGGGCGGTGGACGGTTCGGTGCAGGCGGCGGTTTCGGTCACCGAGGTGCCTGTCGCCGGGGCGCCCGTCGCCGACGGCCCGGTGGCCGTCATATCGCCGCTGGTACGGCGGCTGGCCAGGGAACACGGGCTGGACCTGCGGGACCTGGCCGGTACGGGGCCCGACGGGCTGATCCTGCGGGCGGACGTCGAGCGCGCGGTGGCGGCTCCGGCGGCACCTGCCCCGGCCCCGGCCCCGGCTCCCGCGCCGGCGGGGGAGGAGCGGGTGCCGCTGCGCGGGGTACGCGGCACGGTCGCGGACAAGCTGGCCCGCAGTCGGCGGGAGATACCGGACGCCACGTGCTGGGTGGACGCCGACGCCACCGAACTGCTGGCCGCGCGGGCGGCGATGAACGCCTCGGGCGGCGAGCGGATCTCGGTGCTGGCCCTCTTCGCCAGGATCGTGACGGCGGGGCTGGCCCGTTACCCGGAGCTGAACGCCACGGTCGACACCGAGCGGCGCGAGATCGTACGGCTGCCGGCCGTCCACCTCGGCTTCGCGGCGCAGACCGAACGCGGCCTGGTCGTGCCTGTCGTGCGCGACGCCCACACCAGGTCCACGGCCGGGCTCTCCGCGGAGATCGGCCGCCTGACCGAGGCCGCTCGGACGGGGGCGCTGACGCCGCGGGACCTGACCGGCGGCACCGTCACGCTCAACAACTACGGGGTCTTCGGGGTGGACGGTTCCACCCCGATCCTCAACCATCCCGAGGCCGCCATGCTCGGTGTCGGCCGTATCGCCCCCAAGCCGTGGGTTCACCAGGGCGAGTTGGCCGTGCGTCACGTCGTGCAGCTCTCCTTCACCTTCGATCACCGGGTCTGCGACGGTGGGACCGCAGGGGGGTTCCTTCGCTTTGTCGCCGACTGCGTCGAGAGCCCGGCCGTTCTCCTCGCCGCCGTCTGACCCCCGGGCGCTGGGAGGTCCCCCCCGCGCCCCTTAAAAGATCGGTGCAGCGTCCAGCGCGGGGGCGTTCCTTAAAAGATCGGTGCAGCGTCCAGCGCGGGGGCGCGCCCAAAAAGATCGGGGTGCGCCGGGGCCGGGGATACTCGGGGGGTGGCGACTGGGTTTGATGCGGTGGTGTTGGCCGGGGGTGGGGCGAGGCGGCTCGGGGGGGTGGACAAGGCGGCGGTGGAGGTCGGGGGGCGGATGCTGCTCGACCGGGTGCTGGCGGCGTGCGCGGGGGCGGAGCGGACGGTGGTCGTGGGGCCGCGCCGGGGGACCGTACGGCCGGTGAGCTGGGCGCGGGAGGAGCCGCCGGGGGGCGGGCCGCTGCCCGCGCTCGACGCCGGGCTGACCGCGTTGGCCCACTTGGCCCCATCGGGGCCGCCGCTTCCCGCGCCAGAAATCGTCGTCGTGCTGGCGGCCGATCTGCCGTTCTTGACGGTCGGCGCCGTGACCGGCCTGGTGGAGGCGCTGGGCGCGCTCGGCACCGGGACGGAAGGGGTGCTGCTCACCGACGCGGGAGGGCGGGATCAGCCGTTGGCGGGGGCGTATTGGGGGGAGGCGCTGCGCCGGGAGGTGGCGCTGCTGAAGGGGGAGCACGGCGGGCTGGCGGGGCTGCCGTTGCGGCTGCTGACACGGGAGCTGGTGGTGCGCAGGCGGGCCGATCCGACGGGGGACGCGTCGTTCGACTGCGATACGTGGGAGGACGTGGCGGTGGCGCGGGCACGGCTGGACGGGGTGTCCGAGGGGTGAGCCTGTCCCACAGCGAGCCAGGTTTCAGGGACCATGGCCCTGTGTTGGACGAATGGATCGCAGCAGCCAAGACCGAACTGGGTATCGAGCTGGACGTGGACACCGGCGTCCTGCTCGATCTGGCCCGCGACGCGGCGCACGGCGTCGCTCGTCCGGCCGCGCCGCTGACCACCTTCCTGGTGGGTTACGCGGCGGCGCGCGCGGGCGGCGGCCCCGAGGCCGTACGGGAGGCGGCCGACAAGGCCGCCGCCCTCGCCGTGCGCTGGGCGCAGGAGGCCGACGCGCAGGAGGCCGACGCGCGGAAACCAGGCACCCCCGGCACCCCCGGCACCGACCCGGAACCGGCGGAATGAGCGGCACCCGTCCCGGCGCGGGCGCCTTCGACGCGGGCGCCTCCGACCCGCGCGCCTCCGACGCGGCCGACCGCGCGCTCGACGACGCCCTCGCCCTGGCCAACGAGTCGCGCCGTACCGCCGCCAGCGCGGCCGGTTACGGAGGCCAGGACCGTAACGACCCGCTGTCCGTCGCCCTCCGCCACGGCCGGGACGACACCGCCCCCACCCCGGAGGGCCCCGCGCCCCGGCCCCCCGTCCAGGGCCCGGCCCCCGCGCAGGCACCCGCCCAACCCCAGCGCCAGCCCCAGCCCCAGCCCCAACCCCCGCTCCCCTCCCCCGCCGACGCCGTGCCGTGGCCCGAGGCGCGGCGGATCGCGCGCCGCGTCGGCCGCCGACTCGGCTCCGAAACACGGGAGTTGGGAGAGGACCTGCTGGGCATGACGCTGGCCAGGGCGCTGACGGCGCTGACGGACCTGCCGTCGTTCGACTCCTCCGCGATGGACGGCTGGGCGGTGGCGGGCCCGGGCCCGTGGCGGCTGCGCGGCGCCTCGGTGCTCGCCGGACAGCAGCGCCCGGCGGAGCCGCTGCTCGTCGGCCACGCCGCCCCCATCGCGACCGGCGCCGCCGTGCCGACCGGCACCACCGCGGTGCTGCGCAGCGAACACGGCTGGACGCAGCGCCGCACGGACGGCGAGTGGTTGCAGGTGCGGTCGCCGCACCCCGCGCCCGCGCCGGGCCAGGAGGTCAGAATGCGCGGCCAGGAGTGCAGGGGCGGCGAGGAGTTGCTGCCCGCGGGCACCGTCGTGACGCCCGCCGTACTCGGTCTGGCCGCCGCCGCGGGCTACGACGAGCTGACCGTCACCGTACGGCCGCGCGTCGAAGTCCTGGTCCTCGGCGACGAGTTGCTGGACCACGGCCTGCCCAGGTCGGGGCGGGTACGGGACGCGCTCGGCCCGATGCTCCCGTCGTCGCTGCGCGCGCTCGGCGCCGAAGTGGTGGCGGTACGGCGGCTGGTGGACGACGCCGACCTCCTGCGCAGGGCGGTCCGCGAGAGCACCGCCGACCTCGTGGTCACCACCGGCGGCACCGCGGGCGGACCGGTCGACCACCTGCACCCGGTCCTCGCCGCGCTCGGCGCGAAACTGCTGGTCGACGGCGTCGCCGTCCGCCCGGGACACCCCATGGTGCTGGCCGAACTCCCCTCGGGCACCCACCTCATCGGGCTGCCCGGCAACCCGCTGGCCGCCGTGTCCGGCGTCCTGACCCTCGCCGCCCCCCTGCTGCGGACCCTCGCGGGCCGCCCCGTACCGGCCCCGTACGCGGCCCCGCTCACCGCCGACGTGCCGGGTCACCCGGTCGACACCCGGCTCGTTCCGGTGGTCTTCGACGACGACTCCGCCGCGCGCCCGCTCACCTACTCCGGCCCCGCCATGCTCCGCGGCCTCGCCGCCGCCGACGGCATGGCCGTGATCCCGCCCGGCGGCGCCCGCGCGGGCGACGACACGGCCGTACTCGACACCGGGGCGCTCGCGCTGGCGTGGGGGAGCGGCACGTGAGGGCACCCCGGTGCGTACGCGGTGGTGCTCGATACGTGAAGGTACGGGGTACGTGACCGCCGTCAGCCCATGTCACGTGGTACGTGATCCCGTACGCGAAGCGATACGTCGTCGGACCGGTGGACGACACCGGTATATGAAGGTGAGCGGCACATGATGGGGAGCGGGATATGAAACTGCCCCGGTACGACGCGGCGGCCGGTCGCGCCGATCCTCCCCCCGGCGGCGCGGACGGCGCCGACGGCACGGGCGACGGCAGCGCCTCGGCGGCGATCTCCGCCGGTACGGCGGGGTACCGCCGGGTGGCCTTCCCGCGTCCCGCCGCGGGCCCGCTGCTCCAGGTCTCGCGCCGCCTGCTGATGGCGCTGCTGGTCCTGCTCGCCACCGTCCTGATCGTCTACTTCGACCGCGGCGGCTACCACGACAACGCCAACGGCTCGGTGTCGTTCCTGGATTCGCTCTACTACGCGACGGTGACGCTGTCGACGACCGGCTACGGCGACATCGTCCCGTACAGTACGGGCGCCCGGCTCGCGAACACCTTCCTGGTGACGCCGTTGCGCGTGATCTTCCTGATCATCCTGGTCGGGACGACCCTGGAAGTGCTGACCGAGCGGACCCGCGAGCAGTTCCGCCTCAAGCGCTGGAGGAGAACCTTGCGCGATCATGTGGTCATCGTCGGATACGGGACCAAGGGCCGGTCGGCGGCCCAGACGTTGATCGGCCGCGGCATCCCGCAGAGCCGGATCGTGATCGTCGACCCGAGCCCCAAGGTCGTGCAGGCCGCGACCGACGAGGGGTACGTCGCCGTCGTCGGCGACGCCACCCGCAACGACGTGCTGCTGCGGGCCGAGGCCCAGGTCGCCAAGGAGATCGTCATCGCCGCGCAGCGCGACGACACCGCCGTGCTCGTCACGTTGACCGCGCGTCAGCTCAACAAGCGCGCCCATATCGTCGCGTCCGTCCGCGAGGAGGAGAACGCGCCGCTGCTGCGGCAGTCCGGGGCCAATGCCGTCATCACCAGCTCCAGTGCCGCCGGGCGGCTTCTCGGGCTGTCCATGCTCAGCCCCAGCGTCGGGGTCGTCATGGACGACCTCATCACTTACGGGAGCGGGCTCGATCTCATCGAACGGCCGGTGACCAAGGCCGAGGCGGGGCAGGCGCCGCGTGACCTCCACGACCTCGTCGTGTCGGTCAAGCGAGGGCATCGGCTTCTCGACCACGACGATCCGGAGGCTGCGCCTCTGCTTCTCACCGACCGCGTGATTGCCATCCACCGTGCCGGGCCCGCCGGCCCGCCCCTCGCCTAGGCCCCCACCCGCACGTGCGCAGGGCGTGTTTTTTTAGGGGCGCGGGGAACTGCACGCTCAGCCCCCGCCGGGCTGTCAGCCCGGGAACGACGGCGTCTGCCCCGCTGGGGCCGGTTTTTTGTCCGCGCCACGGTTGGGGCTGGTCGCGCAGTTCCCCGCGCCCCTTAAAAGATCGGCTGGCCGTCCGGCGCAAAGGAACCGGCGGGCTGGGGGGCTGAGGGCAGCGGTAGCCTCGGGGGATGTATGCGATGACGATTCCGGAGCCGGGCGGGCCCGAGGTGTTGACGTGGGCGGAGGTGGGGGATCCGGTCGCGGGGGAGGGCGAGGTCGTCGTCGAGGTGGCGGCGACGGCGGTGAACCGGGCGGATCTGTTGCAGCGGCAGGGGTTCTACGAGCCGCCGCCGGGGGCGTCGCCGTATCCGGGTCTCGAGTGTTCGGGGCGGATCGTCGAGGTGGGCTCCGGGGTCGCGGGGTGGCGGGTCGGGGACGAGGTGTGCGCGCTGCTCGCGGGCGGCGGATACGCGCAGAAGGTGGCGGTGCCGGCGGGCCAACTGCTGCCGGTGCCCAAGGGGATCGACCTGGTGACGGCGGCGGCGCTGCCCGAGGTGACGGCCACGGTGTGGTCGAACGTGTTCCTCACCGCGCACCTGCGCCCCGGTGAGACGCTGCTGGTGCACGGCGGCTCCAGCGGGATCGGCACGATGGCGGTCCAGCTCGGCAAGGCGGTGGGGGCGACGGTCGCCGTCACGGCGGGGAGCGCCGAGAAGCTGGCGGCCTGCCGGGAGTTGGGCGCGGACATCCTGATCAACTACCGCGAGCAGGAGTTCGAGAAGGCCGTCACGGCCGACGTGATCCTCGACATCATGGGCGCGAAGTACCTCGGGCGGAACGTGGACGCGCTCGCGGTCAACGGCCGCCTGGTCGTCATCGGCCTCCAGGGCGGCCTCGTGGGCGAGCTGAATCTGGCCACGCTGCTGAGCAAGCGCGCCGCCGTCGCCGCGACCTCGCTCCGGCCCCGGCCGCTGGACGAGAAGGCCACGATCGTGGCGGCGGTACGCGAGCACGTGTGGCCGCTGATCGAGGCCGGAACCGTACGGCCGGTCGTGGACCGTACGCTCCCGCTGCGGGACGCGGCCGAGGCGCACCGCGTGGTGGACGGCAGCACCCACATCGGAAAAGTGCTCCTGACCACGGCATGAACACGCCCTCTCGCGGATAACGGTCCGATACGGAGCCGGCCGTCCGGGATGCCGGAAATGTTGCCGCGTGTGACGCTGAATCCACACAGGGTTCGGTGGAGAGGCGGGACGTGTGCGGCGGGCACCCGACAGGCGATGCGCGATACGGAGGGCGGCGCCCGTGCTGCTCGCGGGGGCGCTGCTCGTTCCGGCGACAGCGACGGCGACGGTGATGGCGACGGGCTCCGCGTGGGCGGTCGCGCCCGGGCCCGACGAGCCCACGGCCCCGGCGGTCCGTCCGCTCCCGGCGCCGGGCGCGGACATCGTCACCGAGGTGCTCACCGGGCTGGTCCCCGGCCTCGTCGGCCGGCACGAGACGGTCGGCGGCCCCGGACTCGGGGGACGCCAGGACGCCGCGCCGACCACCGGGCCCAGCGGGCCGCCGGTGACGGAGGAGCCCACCACCGAGCCGACCGCTCCGGCCACCCCCACCCCCACCCCCACCCCCACCGCTCCGGCCGCCAAGCCGGCCCCCGACCCCACGGTCGGCGTCCGGCCCCCGGCCTCCCCCGCCGTTCCCGCCACCCCGGCGGGCCCGCTGCGGCCACCGGTCCCGACGCCGACACCGACGTCCGTACCGGGCGACGGGGCCGCCAGGCCGCCGCTCACCCCGCCCGTACGGTCCACCTACGGCGCCGCGCGCTCCGCGCCCTTCCTGGTCCCCGACGGCGGGCCCGCCCAGGCCCCGCCGCGCCCTTCGGCGCCCGCAGGACCCGACGCCGCCCGCACCCAGGCCCGCGCGCAGACTCCCGCCGTCTACGAGCCCGGCCGCCGCGTCCTGCGCATCCTCCCCTTCGGCGCCGGCCTCGCCCTGGTCGGCCTGGGTCTCGGCTTCCTGGGCCTGCGCCTGCGCCGCGACTGACCCCGAGGCGGTCGCACGCGCCCCTCATGTCCCGTTGTGCCCGGTCGGACGGGTCGCCGCGGCCTTGAAAGGCGGGTCCATACTCGGTATACATACTCAGTATGTCGATCCGCCACGGCCTGCTGGCCCTCCTGGAGCGGGGGCCGCGATACGGCTTCCAGCTCAGAACAGAGTTCGAGTCCCGCACCGGTTCCACCTGGCCGCTGAACGTGGGGCAGGTGTACACGACGCTGGCGCGGCTGGAGCGCGACGGGCTGGTGGTGCCGGCGGGCGAGGACGACGCCGGACACGCGCTGTACGCCATCACGGAGGGCGGGCGGGGTGAGCTGCGGGAGTGGTTCGCCCGGCCCGTGGACCGGGCGAATCCGCCGCGGAACGAGCTGGCGATCAAGCTGGCCATGGCGGTCGGATCGCCGGAGGTGGACGTGCGGGCCGTCATCCAGGCGCAGCGCGCGCACACCATCCGGGCGATGCAGGACTACACCCGGCTGAAGGGCCAGGCGCTGGAGGCGGCGCCCGCGCAGAGCGGGGCGCCGGACCGCGACGACGTGGCCTGGCAGCTCGTTCTCGACCAGCTCATCTTCCAGGCGGAGGCCGAGGCGCGGTGGCTCGACCACTGCGAGACCCGGCTCGTACGGCTGACGGCGCTGGCGCCGACGGCCGAGGCCGCCGCACCGGCCCCGACTCCCGATCCCGCCGGTTCCGCCGACCCCGCCGACGGCGGCGGCCTGGACGACGGGAAGGGCGACGAGAAGGACGCCGCGCCGGACGGGGTGCTGCGCGGCGCGCTGAGGCGGACACGGGCCCGCCGCTGAGCCGCGCGCCGACCGGCACCCGGCCCCGTACGCCTGACCGCGTACGTCCGGCCCGTACGTCCGGCACCTAAGCCCGACCCCGTACGCCCCACCCCGTACGCCCCACCCCTGCGCCCGGCCGCGTCGCGCGGCCACCTCCCGGCCAGGACCGGCCCGCCCGACCAGCGGCCGGACCACCGCCACCCGAGCACCCCGAAACCCGAGCACACAGCACCCGAGCACGCCAGCACCCGAGCACTTCGCCGCACGAGCACTCCACGACCCTGGGGGACGCACCGCCCATGTCCGTAAAGCCGCACACCGAAGCCGCGCCGCCGGAAGCGCCCGTCCTCCGCCTGGAAGCCCTCACCCGCGTGCACGGCACCGGAGCGACCGAGGTGCACGCGCTGCGCGGGATAGACCTGGACGTGCGTCCGGGGGAACTGGTCGCCGTGATGGGCCCCTCGGGCTCGGGCAAGTCCACGCTGCTGACCATCGCGGGCGGCCTCGACCTGCCGACGTCCGGCCGGGTGATCGTGGAAGGCACGGACCTGACCACGGCCAGCCGCAAGGAGATCGCGGCCCTGCGCCGCCGCAGCATCGGCTACGTCTTCCAGGACTACAACCTGATACCGGCGCTGACGGCCGCCGAGAACGTGGCACTCCCCCGCGAGCTGGACGGCACCGGCGCCCGCAAGGCGCGCCGCGAGGCGGTCGCCGCGCTGGAGGAGATGGGCCTGGGCGAGCTGGCCGACCGCTTCCCCGACGAGATGTCCGGCGGCCAGCAGCAGCGGGTGGCCATCGCCCGCGCGCTGGTCGGCGACCGCCGCCTCGTCCTGGCGGACGAGCCCACCGGCGCGCTGGACTCGGAGACCGGCGACACCGTACTGGCGCTGCTGCGCTCGCGCTGTGACGCGGGCGCCGCGGGCATCCTGGTGACGCACGAGCCGCGGTTCGCCGCGTGGGCGGACCGGGTGGTCTTCCTGCGGGACGGCTCCGTCGTGGACATGACGCTGCGCTCCTCCGCCGAGTCGCTGCTGACCGGCGGTGCGGCCCAGTGAGCGGCGCCGCCTCGCAGGACCCCGCCGCCTCGCAGGACCGCGCCGCCTCCCAGGACCGCGGCCCCTCGCAGGACCCCGCCGCCTCGCAGGACCGCGGCCCGAGCGCCCGCGCGGGGAACCTCAACTCGTGGCGCGCCGCCATCCGCATCGCCCGCCGTGACGCCTGGCGCTCCAAGGGCCGCAGCGCGATGGTGCTGGCGATGATCGCGCTGCCGATCATCGGCGTGAGCGCCGCCGACATCACCATCCGCAGCTCCCAGTTGAGCCCGGAGCAGAAGCTGAGCCGAGACATCGGCGCCGCCGACGCGCGCCTTGCGGACGCCGACGCCAACGGGCGGCCGATCTACCAGGACCCGCCCGCGGACATCTGGACCTCGGTGAAGGACGCCACCGCGGACCCGGACGCCACGCCGTCGGCGGCGGACCTGGCGGAACAGCAGGAGACCCCGAAGCCGACCGACCCGCTGACCGCGCTGCCCCGGGGCGCGCGCTGGATCTCCGACTCCCAGACCTACGCCCGCTTCAAGACGAAGTACGGTCTGCTCGCCGCCCCCGTGCGGGAGTTGGAGGCGGGCGACCCGCTGGCGCGCGGCATCACCCACCTGGACCGCGGGCGCTACCCGGCGGCCGACCACGAGGTCATCGCCACCACCGCGTTCCTCAAGTCCGCCGGCCTGAAGGTCGGTTCGAAGCTCGTCGTCCGCGACGTGGACCGTACGTACAAGATCGTCGGCGCGTACGACCTGCCGGACACGCTCGGCACCGAGCAGGTCATCGCGCGGCCGGGCGCTTTCATCGCGCCCTACACCGCCGCGCGCAAGGCGCTGAACGGCGAGGACGACTCGGCCTACACCACCTACCTGGTGGGGTTGCCGAGCGGCGACTACTCCTGGCAGATGGTGCAGCAAGCCAACACCCGGGGCATCTACGTCAAGTCCCGCGCGGTGGTGCTGCACCCGCCCGCCGACTCCGAAGTGCCGCTCTACACGAAGTCGCGCAACGGCAGCGCCCCCTACCGCACCGGCGACACGGGGAAGGCCACGGCCGTCGCCGTGGCGGCGACCATCGTCGGCCTGTCGATGCTGGAGATCTGCCTGCTGGCCGGTCCCGCCTTCGCCGTCGGCGCGCGGCGCTCGCGCCGCCAGCTCGGCCTGGTCGGCGCCAACGGCGGCGACCGCCGCCACATCCGGGCGATCGTGCTCTCCGGCGGCCTGGTGATCGGCGTCGCCGCGGCCGTCGTCGGCACCCTGCTGGGCCTGCTGCTCACCGTCCTGCTCCGCTCCCCGCTGGAGGACTTCGTCGGCCGCCGCTTCGGCGGTCTGACGCTGCGCCCGCTCGAACTGCTCGGCATCGCGGGCCTGGCCGTACTCACCGGTCTGCTGGCCGCCGTCGTGCCCGCGGTCACCGCGTCCCGGCAGAGCGTGCTGGCGTCGCTGACCGGGCGGCGCGGTGTGCGGCACGCCAACCGCGTGCTGCCGGTCCTCGGCATCGGCGCGATCTGCCTCGGCGTCGGCATCGCGGTCTTCGGCTCGCTGCGCACCGACAGCACCCTCGCGGTCGGCGGCGGCTCCGGCATCGCGGAGCTGGGCATCGTCGCGCTCACCCCCACTCTGGTCGGCATGTTCGGCAGGACCGGCAAGTGGCTGCCGCTGTCCCCGCGGCTCGCGCTGCGCGACGCGGTGCGCAACCGGGGCCGTACGGCGCCCGCGGTCGCGGCCGTGCTGGCCGCCGTCGCCGGTACGGTCGCGGTCGCCACGTACTCCGCGAGCGCCGACCGGCAGGACAGGGACGCGTACGAGGCCCAACTGCCGCGCGGCGTCGTGGCGGTGGCGGCCTACAGCGACCGCGGGCGGGACCTGACCGCGGTGCGCGCGGCGGTCGAGAAGCGCTACCCGGTCTCCGGCCGCGCCGACGTGTCCGCGATGGTCGTCGGTGGCAAGAACTGCCAGGCGGGCGGCGGTGGCGGCGACGGCTGCGGCGACGTCCAGCCGGTGAAGCCGGCCGCCAACGTGTGCCCGACCGACCGGCCGGAGGGCGCGACCGCGCTCACCCTGGCCGAGCGCCGTGCCCTGGCCCACGACTGGCGCTGCGCGTACGTGGAGGGCCTGACCGCCATGCCCACCAGCAGCGCCGTCCTGATCGGCGGCCCGGCCGTCCTGCACGCCCTCGGCATCCGGGACGGGGACGCGGAACAGGCGCTGGCGCGCGGCGAGACCGTGCTGTTCGACAAGGGGTACCTCGACCGCGGCACGCTCAAGCTGAAGATCACCCTGGACACGAGCAAGGCGGTGCCCGACGGACAGGAGCCGGTCGGCCCGGTCAAGTCGGTGCCGGTGCACCTGGCGGGCGAGGGCCGTGACCGGACGTACGGGCTGCTGGCCGTGATGCCGCAACAGGCCGCCGACGGCGTCGGGATCGACACGATGCCGCTGGGCTCCTTCTACACCAACGCCCGGATGCCCAACGGCCCCGAGCGGCAGGCGCTGGACAGCGACCTCGCCAAGATCGGCACCGACACGGAGGTCTATCTGGAGCGCGGCTACACCAGGGACAACAGCCTGGTGCTGCTCGCCCTGACGCTCTTCGCGGGCCTGGTCACCATCGGCGCCGCGGGCATCGCCACCGGCCTCGCGCAGGCCGACGCCGAGCCCGATCTGAAGACGCTCGCCGCGATCGGCGCGCCGCCGCGGGTGCGGCGCACGCTCTCCGGCCTCCAGTGCGGGGTGATCGCCACGATGGGCGTGGTGCTCGGCTCGGCGGCGGGCGTGCTGCCCGCGGTGGGGCTGCGGCACACCGAGCGGCGCGAGCAGTGGAAGTACTACCACCAGGCGCTGGACGGGGGCTGGGGCGGCACGAGCAGGCTGCCGCACGTGCCGATCGTCGTCCCGTGGAGCACGCTGGCCCTGCTGATCGTCGCCGTGCCGCTCGGCGCCGCTCTGCTCGCGGCCCTGGTCACCCGCTCGCGCACCCAGCTCGCCCGCCGCGCGGAGCCGTAAACCGGGGCGCGCGCGGAGGAAGGCGGCGGCGTCGGCCGGGCCCCGTACGGGAGACGGGACCTGGCCGACGCTGCCGCGCGTCCTAAGGGACAATGGCGGTATGGAGATGCCGATGAACGCGATGAACGAACGCTCGCCGGAAAGCTCGCAGAATCCGCAGAATCCGCAGCACTCACCGAATCAGCAGGTCCTGATCGTCGGTTCCGACGGAATGGCCCTGGGAGGCGCGCCGACCGGTGACGGCGGCGAGCACGGCGAGATCCCGGTGACGGAGATGGTCGAGCAGCCCGCGAAGGTCATGCGCATCGGCAGCATGATCAAGCAGTTGCTGGAGGAAGTGCGCCAGGCGCCGCTCGACGAGGCCAGCCGCGTACGCCTGAAGGAGATCCACGCCAGCTCGGTGAAGGAGCTGGAGGCCGGGCTCGCGCCCGAGCTGGTGGAGGAGCTGGACCGGCTCTCGCTGCCCTTCACCAACGACAGCGTGCCCAGCGAGGCGGAGCTGCGGATCGCCCAGGCCCAGCTCGTCGGCTGGCTCGAAGGGCTCTTCCACGGCATCCAGACCGCGCTGTTCGCCCAGCAGATGGCGGCCCGCGCCCAGCTCGAACAGATGCGGCGCGCCCTGCCGCCCGGCGCCGGCGGCCACGAGGAGGACGACGGCGGCAACCAGGGCGCCCGCTCGGGCCCGTATCTCTAGTCCGGATCTCTCGTCCGGATCTCTCGTCCGGCCTTTAATCCGCATCCGAGCCGGTGAGGTGTCGCACCGGCGGGGGCCCGGTCAGTTCGAGCTCTTGCCGGTGGACACCCAGATGGTGACCTTGCCGCCCTTCTTCGGGTTGTAGTCCTCCAGATACTTCGGGGTCTGGCTGGTCACCGCGCCCTTGCCCCACTGCTGCTCGTCGGTCTGCTTGATCGTGTACTGCCAGCCCGCCGCCTTGATGCAGGCGACGACCGAGTCCACGTAGATCGACGTGAAGTCCGGCATCGTCATGACGTCCGGGTCGTTCGAGATCAGGTCGTTGTGCGCCTTGGTGCACTTGTCGGGGTCGATCGTGCGGCTCTGGTCGCCGTTCACGACGTCGCCCGCGCCGGTGCCCGTGGTCGGGTCGTTGGACGCCTGGGTCGAGGACGAGGTCGTCGGGCCGCCCGACTGGTCGTCCGCGCTGGGGCTGCCCTTGCCGCCGCCGCTGTTGGCCAGGACGATCGCGACGATCACCGCGATGGCCACGACCACGACGGCCGCGCCCGCGATCAGCGGTGTGTTGGACTTCCCGCCGCCACCGGTGCCGCCGCCGACCCCGCCGTGACCGCCGGGGCCGCCTATGCCGCCGCCCGGGTGACCGCCCGCGCGCTGCTGCGGCATCTGTTGCTGGTGCTGCTGGTGCTGCATCTGGGGCGCCATGGTGTACGCCGGGGTCGGCGGCGGCGTCGGGGACTGCTGCGGGTAGCCGTACGCCGAGGGCAGCGACGGGGCCGGCGCGGGCTGCCCGTAACCGCCCTGCTGCGGATTGCCCGGCGCGTACGGCGTCCGCATCTGCGGCGGCGGGGTCTGGAGCGGGCCCTGCGCGTACGGGAAGACCGACGCCGCCACGTCCTGGCCGCGGTTGCCGGTGGGCGGCGCGGAGCCGGACATCAGCGGCATCGTGTCGCGCCGCGTGGCCGCCAGGACCCGGTCCGCCTCGTCGTGCATCGCGTCCGCGGTCGGGAAGCGCTCCGCGGGGTTCTTGCGCAGCGCGCGCGCCACCAGCGCGTCCACGGCCGGGCCCAGCGCGCGGTTGAACGTCGACGGCGCGGGCGGGATCTCCTGTACGTGCTGGTACGCCATCGCCAGCGGCGAGTCCGCGTCGAAGGGCAGCCGCGCGGTCAGCAGCTCGAAGAGCATGCAGCCGACCGAGTACAGGTCGGAGCGCTCGTCCACACCGCGCCCCAGCGCCTGCTCCGGCGACAGGTACTGCGGGGTGCCGACCACCATGCCGGTCTGCGTCATCGAGGTGACACCGGACTGCATGGCGCGCGCGATGCCGAAGTCCATGACCTTGACCACACCGCGCTTGGTGATCATCACATTGCCGGGCTTGATGTCCCGGTGGACCAGGCCCATCTCGTGGCTGACCGCGAGCGCCGCCAGCACGTCCCCGGTGATCTTCAGCGCCTTGTCGGCGGGCATCGCGCCGTGCTGCGCCACATCGGCGGCCAGCACGTCGCCGAGCGGGCTGCCCTCGACGTACTCCATGACGATGTACGGCACGAGCTGGCCGTCGATGGTGTCCTCGCCGGAGTCGAAGACGGAGACGATGTTGGTGTGGTTCAGCTTCGCGACGGACTGCGCCTCGCGGCGGAAGCGCTCGCGGAAGGACTGCTCGTTGCCCAGGTTGGTGTGGAGGGTCTTGACGGCCACCGGCCGGTCGAGCACGGTGTCGTGCGCCAGGTGCACAGACGCCATGCCGCCCTCGCCCAGCAGGTCGCGCAGCACGTACCGCCCGCCGCCGACCGAGCGCCCCGTGTACTCGCCCTGCGTGGCGTCCCCGCTCATCTGTACCGCTACCCCCTGGAAAGTCCACCGGGGAGAGGGTCGCGCCGGTACCTGTGCGGTTGCCTGTGGCGATATTCGTCCCCGAGCTTGCCCGCCAAGTCTGGCCCATCGCACGGACACGTCAAGTTCGTTGACCATCTCGTCACCTGACGCACATCGGGCACGCACATGCTGTGTATCCCCGCGGGACCGCCGTATTGAGGTGCTGTGACGCGGACGTGTGCCCGGCGGGGCACGCGAAAGCGGTACGGTGGCCGCTCCGGGGCATCCGTACGATACGGGCGTCCGCGCGCGCCCGCCCGGACGATGACCGCGTACGAACGACGGCGAGGACTGATGGTCGACCCCAAAGAGACGGCCCCGGGCCCCGGAGCGTCGGAGACATCCGGCCAGTGGGGCGTGGGCACCGTCGTCGGCGAGGGCCGCTACCGGCTGACCGGGCGGCTCGGCCGCGGCGGCATGGCCGAGGTCTTCGCGGCGGAGGACGTACGCCTGGGCCGGATCGTGGCGGTGAAGCTGCTGCGAACCGACCTCGCCGAGGACCCGGTCTCCAAGGCCCGCTTCACCCGCGAGGCCCAGGCCGTCGCGGGTCTGAACCACCACGCGGTGGTCGCGGTCTACGACTCCGGCGAGGACCGTACGCCCACCGGCACCGTCCCCTACATCGTGATGGAGCTGGTCGAGGGCCACACCATCAGGGACCTGCTCTCCAGCGCCGAGCCGCCGCCCGTCGACCAGGCGCTGCTGATCGTCTCCGGCGTCCTCGAAGCGCTGGCCTACAGCCACCAGCACGGCATCGTGCACCGCGACATCAAGCCCGCCAACGTGATCATCACCACCAACGGCGCGGTCAAGGTCATGGACTTCGGCATCGCGCGGGCGCTGCACGGCGCCCAGAGCACGATGACGCAGACCGGCATGGTCATGGGCACCCCGCAGTACCTCTCGCCCGAGCAGGCGCTCGGCAAGGCCGTCGACCACCGCAGCGACCTGTACGCGACCGGCTGTCTCCTCTACGAGCTGCTGGCGCTGCGTCCGCCCTTCACCGGCGAGACGCCGCTTTCGGTGGTCTACCAGCACGTCCAGGACGAGCCGCAGGTCCCGTCGCAGATCAGCGACCGGGTGCCGCCCGAGCTGGACGGGCTCGTGCTGCGCGCGCTCGCCAAGCAGCCGGACGACCGCTTCCAGAGCGCCGAGGAGATGCGCGGCGTCGTCCAGTACGCGCACCAGGCGCTCGTCCAGCAGGGCGGCTGGACCGGCGGCATGTGGAACACCGGCGTCATCACCCCCCTCGCGGGCCCCCGGACCGGCGGCATGTCGCCGACCGTCGTGGCACAGGGGCGGCCCGGCAACAGCACCACCGCCGAATTCGGCGCCCCGCTGCTCGCCGGCATCTCCGGCACCGGTGACGACGACGGCGGTCAGGGCTACGGCGAGCGGCCGCCGGGCGGCGGCGGCAACCGCTGGCTCAAGCCGGTGCTCTTCGCCATCGCCGCGGTGCTGGCCATCGCGCTGGGCGTCTACTTCGCCACGCGCGGTACCGGCGGGGACGGCGGCGCGCCCGCCAACTCCCCGTCGCCGTCGGTGACCCAGGACACGGGCACCCCGTCCGACCCGCCGTCCACGGAGCCGACGGAAACCGGGTCCGACCAGACCGACCCGACCACGACTCCGGCGACGACCCCGCCGACGACTCCGTCCACGACCCCGCCGACGACTCCGACCACCAAGCCCCCCACGACCCCGCCGACGACTCCGCCGACCACGCCCCCCACCACCCCCCCGACCACGCCCCCCACCACCCCGCCGACGACCCCGCCGACGTCGGACGCGGCCACCCCGGCGGAGTAGCCCACCCGCACGGCGGGTCGGAGCCCCGTAGGGGCGCGGGGAACTGCGCGCTCAGCCCGCGCGGTGGTGCGCCGTGAAAAACCGGCCCCAGTGGGGCAGATGCTGTTGTTTTCGGGCTGACAGCCCGGTGGGGGCTGGTGGCGCAGTTCCCCGCGCCCCTAAAAACTCGGGGCACCGCTCTGCGTAAGGGCGCCCTTGTCGGGGGGCCGTTAGGACGTGAAGGCGTCGATGACGGCGCTGTATTCGGCCGTCCACCAGACGGCCAGGGCGGAGGCGGGCGGGAAAAGCGGATCGCTGCGGGGGTCACGCCGCTGATAACGCCACTGGAGCATCCAGAAGTCGTTGAGGCGTTCCCACCAGACGCGGTGGACGGCGGCGGCCAGCTCGGCGACGGGAACCCCCGCCGCGGAGCGGTAGGCACGGGCGTAGGAGCGGATCTTCCGCAGGTCGAGACGCCCGTCCAGCGGGTGGACGAAGAAGATGGCGGCGGCGCGTACCGCCTCCTCGGCACGCGGCTGCACACCGAGCCGGTCCCAGTCGACGATGGCGGCGGGCTCCTCACCGCAGTAGAGCAGGTTGAGCGGGTGGAAGTCGCCGTGCACCCAGCCGCTGACCGTCCCGTCGGCGTCCGGCGGCCGGCGGTGGGCGTGGCGGCGCAGCAGGGCGCGGCGCTCCAGCAGCCGGTGCTCGGCGAGTTCGTCGAAGGCGTCGCGTGGCCGGTGCCGGCGTACCAGCGCGAGCAGTTCGTCGATCTGCGCGTACGTACGGTCCGGGTCGGCGCTCGGGTGGTGGCGTTGGTCCTCCGGCGGGGGCGGCTGCACGCGGGCGAGCCCGGCGTGCACCATGCCGAGCAGCGTGCCGAGCCGCCGCGACTGCGTGGCGGTCAGCTCGGTGCCCTCTCGGTGCCTGCCCTCGATCCAGGGGAAGAGCGCGTATCCGTGGCCGCCGAGCCGCGCGACCGTACGCCCGCGGGAGTCCGGCAGGGGCGCGGCGACGGGCAGTCCGAGGCCGACCAGACCCCGCGTCGCGCGGTGCTGCCGGGCGATCACGCCGGGGTCCGCGGTGTCCCGGGCGACGTACTGCTTGAGGAAGAACCGGCCGCGGGTGGTGGTCACCTCGTAGCCTTTGTTGAGCAGCCCCCGGGGAACGGGTACGCAGGTCAGCGGGGTACCCGCGTCCTCGTAGCGGCGCAGCAGAGCGGTCAGCGAAGCCCGCGCCGGCGGCACCTTCGCCGTGCCCGTCACGTGCAGAAGCGTAGATCACCGCGACACCCCGCCCGCGCGGACTGGCGCCGACCCCCTGGGACGTGCTAAGGCATATGCCTCCGGTCACCCTCGGCCTGCATGCGGGCCACGTATGCGGCGGCCTGGGTGCGCCGCTCCATGCCGAGCTTGGCGAGCATCGAGGACACGTAGTTCTTCACCGTCTTCTCCGCCAGGTGCAGGCGCTCGCCGATCTGGCGGTTGGTGAGGCCCTCGCCGATCAGGTCGAGGATGCGGCGCTCCTGGGCGGTCAGGTCGGCCGTACGGTCGTCGCCCTCGGAGCGCGCGCCGCCGTGCCGGAGCCGGTCCAGGACCTTGGCGGTCGCGACCGGGTCCAGCAGCGACTTTCCCGCGGCCACGTCGCGGATGGCGTCGATCAGGTCGTTGCCGCGGATCACCTTGAGCACGTATCCGGCGGCGCCCGCCATGATCGCGTCGAAGAGCGCCTCGTCGTCCGCGAAGGACGTCAGCATCAGGCACTTGATCGACGGGTCGTGCGAGCGGACCTCGCGGCACACCTCGACGCCGCTGCCGTCGGGCAGCCGTACGTCGAGCACCGCGACGTCCGGGCGGGTGGCCGGAATGCGCGCCACCGCCTCCGCGGCGTTCCCGGCCTCGCCGACGATCTCGATTCCCGGCTCGGCCGAGAGGAGTTCGTGCACCCCGCGCCTGACCACCTCGTGGTCGTCGAGCAGGAACACGCGGATTGTGGGGCTATTTCCTTCTACAGGCACCTGCCCAGCGTCGCACCGCCGGGAGCTCCCCGCCTCTTACGGACAACAGCCCGCGCCTCTTACGGACGACAGCGCCGCCTCTTACGCACTTTCCGTATCCGGGATACGGTGCGGTTGTCCCGGTGGCCTGCGGTAACGCGTATTTACTAGGAACTCCAAGCAAAACCGCAGGTCGGACGGCTTCGCGCGATGGCGTGGGTTATAGGTAACGTCTCTGTTGCAGGCCACTTGGCCGGGGCACTGTCACGCCTGGCTCGGCCATGCCGCACACACCCCGTGCGCCGCGTCGTACCAGGTGAGCCGCACACTGGCTGCCCGGCGGATCCCGGGGGCCGGACAGACGGAGGAGCGAACGTGAGCGTGAAGAGCACTGCCGCTGGGGCCACCCCCGCCAGGAGCGGGGGGCGAAGCACCGCCACTCCCGCCAAGGGCAGGGGACGGACCACCCGCGCAGCAGGCGCCAAGCGCCGTGGCACCGAGCCCGAACTCGTACAGTTGCTGACGCCCGAGGGCGAGCGCGTCGAGCACGGCGAATACTCCATCGACCTGACGCCGGAAGAGTTGCGTGGCCTGTACCGCGACATGGTGCTGACCCGCCGTTTCGACGCCGAGGCGATCACCCTGCAACGCCAGGGCGAGCTGGGCCTGTGGGCCTCGCTGCTCGGCCAGGAGGCCGCGCAGATCGGTTCGGGGCGGGCCACCCGCCCGGACGACTACGTCTTCCCGACCTACCGCGAGCACGGTGTGGCCTGGACCCGTGACGTGGACCCGCTCAACCTGCTCGGCATGTTCCGTGGTGTGAACCACGGCGGCTGGGACCCCAACGAGAACAACTTCCACCTCTACACGATCGTCATCGGCTCGCAGACGCTGCACGCCACCGGCTACGCCATGGGCGTGGCCAAGGACGGCGCGGATTCGGCCGTCATCGCGTACTTCGGCGACGGCGCCTCCAGCCAGGGCGACGTGGCGGAGGCGTTCACCTTCGCCGCCGTCTACAACGCGCCGGTCGTCTTCTTCTGCCAGAACAACCAGTGGGCGATCTCCGAGCCGACCGAGAAGCAGTCCCGCGTGCCGATCTACCAGCGCGCCGCCGGATACGGCTTCCCGGGCGTCCGCGTCGACGGCAACGACGTCCTCGCGGTGCTCGCCGTCACCCGTGCGGCCCTGGAGCACGCGCGCAGCGGCCAGGGCCCGATGCTGGTCGAGGCGTTCACGTACCGGATGGGCGCCCACACCACGACCGACGACCCGACCCGCTACCGCGCCGACGAGGAGCGCGAGCAGTGGGAGTCGAAGGACCCGATCCTGCGGCTGAAGACGTATCTGGACAAGCAGGGCCTGGCCGACGAGGCGTACTACGCGTCGATCGAGCAGGAGAGCGACGTACTGGCCAAGCGGGTGCGCGACGGCGTACGCACGATGGAGAACCCGGACACCATGGCGATCTTCGAGAACGTCTACGCCGACGGGCACGCGCTCGTCGACGAGGAGCGCGCGCAGTTCGCCGCGTACCTGGCCTCGTTCGAGTCCGAGGGCGCCGCTTCCGGAGAGGGACGCTGACATGACCCAGATGTCCATCGCCAAGGCCCTGAACGAGTCGCTGCGCACGGCGCTCGACAACGACCCGAAGGTCCTCGTCATGGGTGAGGACGTCGGCAAGCTCGGCGGCGTCTTCCGGATCACCGACGGTCTCCAGAAGGACTTCGGGGAGGGGCGCGTCATCGACACCCCGCTCGCCGAGTCCGGCATCGTCGGCACCGCGATCGGCCTCGCGCTGCGCGGCTACCGCCCGGTGGTCGAGATCCAGTTCGACGGCTTCGTCTTCCCGGCCTACGACCAGATCGTCACGCAGCTCGCGAAGATGCACGCCCGCGCGCTCGGCAAGATCAAGCTGCCGGTCGTCATCCGTATCCCGTACGCGGGCGGCATCGGCGCGGTCGAGCACCACAGCGAGTCGCCCGAGGTGCTGTTCGCGCACGTCCCCGGCCTGAAGGTGATCACGCCTTCGAACGCCTCCGACGCGTACTGGATGCTCCAGCAGGCCATCGAGTGCGACGACCCGGTGATCTTCTTCGAGCCGAAGCGGCGCTACTGGGACAAGGGCGAGGTCGACACCTCGGCCGTGCCCGGCTCCCCGCACAAGGCGGTCGTGGCCCAGGAGGGCACCGACCTCACGCTCGCCGCGTACGGTCCGATGGTGAAGGTCTGCCTGGAGGCTGCCGCGGCCGCCTCGAACGAGGGCCGTAGCCTGGAGGTCGTGGACCTGCGCTCGCTCTCGCCCCTCGACTTCGACACTCTCCAGACGTCCGTGGAGAAGACCCGCCGCCTGGTCGTCGTGCACGAGGCCCCGGTCTTCTACGGCACGGGCGCGGAGATCGCGGCCCGGATCACCGAGCGCTGCTTCTACCACCTCGAGGCCCCGGTCCTGCGGGTGGGCGGTTTCCACGCCCCGTACCCGCCGGCCCGCCTGGAGGAGGAGTACCTGCCCGGCCTGGACCGCGTACTCGACGCCGTCGACCGCGCGCTGGCGTTCTGAGGAGAGGGTTGTGACGACCATGACCGCACCTGCACAGCGCTTCCGCGAATTCCGGATGCCGGATGTCGGCGAGGGCCTGACCGAGGCGGAGATCCTCAAGTGGTACGTGGCCGTCGGTGACACCGTCACCGACGGGCAGGTCATCTGCGAGGTGGAGACGGCGAAGGCCGCCGTCGAGCTGCCCATTCCGTACGACGGGGTGGTGAGCGAGATCCGCTTCGGCGAGGGCACGACGGTGGATGTCGGTACGCCGATCATCGTGGTGGACGCCGGGGGGGACGGGGCCGCCGGTTCCGCCGATTCGGGCGGTTCCGCAGGGTCCGCCGGGGTCGCGGCTTCGGAGCCGCCCGCCGTGGAGACTCCCGCCCCCGAGGCCCCGCCCGCCGAGCCCAAGCGGCAGGCGGTGCTCGTCGGATACGGCGTCGCGCCGTCGGCCACGACGCGCCGTCCGCGCAAGCAGGCGGCCCCCGACGTACCAGCCCCTGCCGTACCGACCGCTGACGTACCGACCGCTGCCGTACCGGCCCCCTCCGTACCGGCTCAGGCCGCCGAGCTGAACGGTCACGACCGTGCGGCGGCGGTGGACCGGCCGCTGGCCAAGCCGCCGGTACGGAAGCTGGCCAAGGAGCTGGGCATCGACCTGGCGACCGTGGTGCCGACCGGGCCGAACGGCGTGGTGACCCGCGAGGACATCCGCGCGGCGGCGGCCCCGCCTGCCGCGCTGCCGCCGGTGACGGCCGCGCCCGAGCCGCTCGCGGCGACCGCCGGCGCCCGGGAGACGCGTATCCCGATCAAGGGCGTCCGCAAGGCCACCGCCCAGGCGATGGTCACCAGCGCCTTCACCGCGCCGCACGTCACGGAATTCGTGACGTTCGACATCACGCGGACGATGAAGCTGGTCCAGGAGCTGAAGGAGGACCGCGCCTTCACGGGCGTACGGGTCGGCCCGCTGCTGCTGGTCGCGAAGGCCCTGCTGGTCGCCCTCAAGCGGCACCCCGAGGCGAACGCCGCGTGGGACGAGGCCGCGCAGGAGATCGTCCACAAGTCGTACGTCAACCTGGGGATCGCCGCCGCCACCCCGCGCGGTCTGATCGTCCCCAACATCAAGGACGCGCACGACAAGACGCTCCCCGAACTGGCCGCCGCCCTCGGCGAACTGGTCGCCACCGCCCGTGACGGCAAGACCTCGCCGGCCGCGATGCAGGGCGGCACGGTGACCATCACCAACGTCGGTGTCTTCGGCGTGGACACCGGAACGCCCATCCTCAACCCGGGCGAGTCGGCGATTCTCGCCTTCGGCGCGATCAAGCTCCAGCCCTGGGTCCACAAGGGCAAGGTGAAGCCGCGTCAGGTCACCACGCTCGCCCTCTCCTTCGACCACCGCCTGGTCGACGGCGAACTCGGCTCCCGCGTGCTGGCCGACGTGGCCGCCATCCTCGAACAGCCCAAGCGGCTGCTCACCTGGGGCTGACGCCGTCACCCGCACGGAGGGCCCGGACGTACAAACGTCCGGGCCCTCCGTCGTGCGTGCGTCCCACCCATTCGTCCCCTTTTATGCTGCCATCACCCCATGGCCGTCTCCGTCTCCGTCGTCCTGCTGCTCCTCGTCCTCGCCGCCATGATGATGCGCAACAAGTCCCTCAAGCCCAGCCACGCCGTCATCTGCGTCCTCCTCGGCTTCTGCCTCTCCTCCACCAGCCTCGCCCCCACCATCCAGTCCACGATGAACTCCACCGCCTCCCTGGTCAGCACGATCCGTCCCTGACGAGCGCCGCTGACGCCCGCAGGACCATGAGCGGCCCCTCCACGGCCGCCACCATGGCGAAGGGGAACCGGTCGAGTTCGAGGCAGAGCGCGATGTCGTCGGGGTGCACTCCTTCGCGCACCCCCTCCGCCAGCTCGGCGGCGGCGCGCGACGTGGCGGCGCGGCGCAGGAACTCGGCGGCGTCCGTTCCGGCCCCGGCGGCCCGCCCGGCGATGTACTGAGCGCACGCCAGGTCCTCGTCGGCCTGCCCGTCCTCGCCGGTGACCACGAAGGTGACGCCGTCGCCCGCGTGCGCCCGCAGGTGGTCGGCCGTCGCCTCCGCCACCACGAACGCGGCGCACAGCACCAGCGGCGCGTCCTTCACCGCGAGCGCGCCGACCGTCCCCGCCGTGGTCTTCTGTACGACGGTCCGTCCCTCCAGGGCGAGCGACCGCATCAGGCCCGGTGAGTTGACGGTGTCGAACCCCGGCGCGGGCGCACCGTCCTTGACCGTCACCCAGTCCGGATGCCGGGCCTTGAGCGCCAGCGCCTCGTCCAACGACCCGGCCAGCACCACCTTCTCCGCCCCGCGCCCGAGCGCCCAAGCCGCCACGGTGAACGCCCGCATGACGTCCACGACCACCGCCACGGCCGGTGCCCGGCCCCGCTCGCCGAGTTCAGCGATCCCGAGAAATGAAGTCTCCATACCGCCCATGCTCCCCCTCACCCTTGCCCTCGCCCCAGTGGCGTCAGATCCAACTCGGCCCAGACCGTTTTGCCCACGTCCAGGGGGACGACGGCCCAGCGGGCGGCGACGGCCGCGACGATCAGTAAGCCCCGGCCGGACTCGTCGTCGTCGCTCACGGCCTCGGGCACCTGGGGCCGCCGCTCCCCGCGCGCGTCGGTGACGCCCACCCGCAGCACGTCGTCGGCCAGCCGCACCTCGACCCGGAACAGCCGCCCGGCCACCCGCCCGTACCGGACCGCGTTGGTCGCCAGCTCGCTCACCAACAGCCCGGCGTCCCCGGCCACTTCGGGGTGCCCCCACTTCTCCACCAGCTCGGCGGTCCGCACCCGCGCCCTGCTCACACTCCGCGCCGTCGGTGCGTACAGGCATGTGTCATACGTCGTCTCCGCGTCGCCCATCCCGGCGACCTCCCAGCCTCGCGCGTCAGCCCGCGCACGGTCCCTGGCGGTGGCGTCGCCCCCACGCCCTCCGCCCCACCCGGGCATGACGCAGCGGTGCACTTCCGCCGTGCGGCGCCGCTGTGCGAGCGGGTCGTCACCGACGGTAGAGGGTTCCCTTTCTTGGGTGCAACCTTCTTGGGGAAACATGTCTCCGTAACTGGCTTGCCGCTGCGGAAGATCGGTTGCAGACTGAGTCCGCTTCCAGGGAGGTGGCGACCCGTGGCAACCAGCCGGGCAGATGTGGGCAATCGCGTATCGACCGTGCTCGCCCGCAAGTTGGGCGGCGAACTGCTCCGCCTGCGCGAGGACGCCGGACTGACCCAGCCGCGCGCGGCGGAAGTGCTCAGCGCGTCGGTGGCCAAGGTGACGAAGATGGAACGGGGCTGGGTCCCGTTCCGCGACCCCGACGTCATCGCCCTGTGCAAGCTCTACGGCGTCACGGACTCCGTCGTGCTCGACCGGTTGCTCGGTCTGGCGAAGACCGACCGCGACCGCCGGAAGGCAAAGGGCTGGTGGAACCAGCACCCCGCGCTGTCCGACATGGTGGAGTACGTCGCTCTGGAGGACATCGCCACCCACATCCGAACCTGGCAACAGGCGATCGTACCCGGCCTGCTCCAGACCCCGGACTACGCTCGCGCCCTCGCGGTGGGCAACGGAAATTGGGACGACCCCGACGAGATCGAGCCGTTCGTGGAGTCGCGGATGGCCCGCCAGGTCCGGCTCACCGGTGAACAGCCGCTCCAGCTCTGGGCAGTCGTGCACGAAGGCGCGCTACGCCAACTCGTCGGTGGACGACACGTGATGCGCGCCCAGTTGGACCACCTGCGAGAAGTGGCTCGACTGCCCAACGTGAAGATCCAGGTGCTGCCCTATTTGGCCGGTGCGCATCCCGGCATGACCAGCGCTTTCACCATCGTCTCGTTCGCGGAACCCGGCTCGATGGACGTGGTGCACATGGACACCACCTCGTCTACGCTCTGGCTGGAGAGCGAGCACGATGCCGCCCGTGAGGGCGCGATCTTCGACCGGCTCGTGCGCCTCTCCTTGGCGCAGCACAATTCGGCTGCGCTCATCGACGGGATTCTCAAGGAGACGTAGGGCGTGCCCGAGTTCCATTTCACCAAGTCGAGCTACAGCGGCGGGAACGCCGGGCAGGAATGCGTCGAGGTGGCGACCAACGTGCCCGGCACCATACGTGTCCGCGACTCCAAGGACCCGGACGGTCCGGCCCTGGCCTTCACTCCCTCGGAGTGGACCCACTTCCAACAGGCCCTGGCGACAGGCACATTCGCAACGTAAGGGGATGCGCGATGAGGCACTTCGAGTTCAAGAAGTCCAGCTACAGCGGCCCGGACCCTGCGGGTCAGGAATGCGTTGAGGTCGCCGTCAACGTGCCCGGCACCGTACGTGTCCGCGACTCGAAGAACCCCGACAGTCCGGCCCTCGCCTTCACCCCCGTCGAGTGGACGCACTTCCAACGGGCGCTCGCCGCAGGCGACTTCGTCAACTGACCGGCAGCCGCCGGTTACGGCGCCCGCACCACGGAACCGCCTCGGCGTGCCCGCCCGAGAGCCCCGACCGGCGCAGCTCGCCGCCTGACCGGCGGGGGCCGTACCGCTGGTCAGGCTGGGACGGCCGGGGAGGCGGGCTGGATCGCGCGGCGCCTGACGAGCAGCACGATGATCAGGGCGACCTGGAGCAGGATGATCAGGAGGGTGCCCAGTGACACCTGGGGCTTGTCGCCCACGAGGTTGGAGATCAGGCTGGTGTCCCACAGGCCGTGGACGAGCATCGGCAGCACGAGGACGCCGCCGGCGCGCAGGCACAGGTAGAAGAAGTAGCCCGAGGTGGAGACGACGGCGGCCTGCCCGAGCGCTTGTGGTCCCTGGCTGATGGCGTTGCTGATGTGGACGAGGCCGAAGACGACGGAGGAGCAGAGCGCGACCTTGCCCTCGGTGAATCCCGCCCGGCGGAAGACATGGACGCCGATGCCCCGGAACATGAGTTCCTCGCCGACGCCGACGAACAGCCCGAGCAGCAGCAGGCAGGCCACGAGAGACAGGCTCTGGTCCGCCAGGTGCGGGTAGTTCAGCCCGATCACCGCGGCGGCGATCATCGAGATCGGTACCCAGCGCACCCAGCGCCGCACCGGCGCGCGGTAGCGCAGGACCTCGCCCCACCAGCCCAGCCAGGAGACGACCGCGGCGCCGAACGCGATCGACGCCCCGATCGGGATCAGCGCGTTGCGCACCAGGGACGCGGTCGTGGGGAACTGGCTGTCGGAGTCACCGGTGTCCACGCCGATCAGCAGGCCCAGGCCCTGGATGATGCCCACGTACACGACCACCACGACGAGGAACCAGGGCCACGACAGCCTGCGTCCCGCCCTGGCCTCCGGTATCGCTTCCGCCGTGTCGCGCATCGTGCAGCCCTTTCAGTGACGGCGAGGTTCGCCGCCCGACGGGCACCGTCACACATCGCCGCGGTTCCCCAGCAGACTCTCATACCGGAATGAACACCCCTCGTGCCCCTTCCCCGAACCGGCGGCACCACCCCGAGGACCGGCCGACCGTCCGCGGTGGCCGTCCCGGCGGGCCGCGAAAGCCGACAAGCGATCGGGGATTCGGCTACTCCGCGCTCCTGACACTTCACCGCGCCGCTGACACTTCACCGTGCCGGTGATGCCGAACGGGCATATGACGTCGAGGATATGGCAAAACGAATATGCCGGGAATCGTCTCGGGGCGGGAGGCGCATCATGCATGTGACCGCGCATGGGGGTAAATCGGCTATTCGGGAGGGGCGATGAGGCCCGGACCGGTGGGAACCGGACAGGCTCGGGCGCCGCGAAGTGGTGCGCAAGGAAGGTGAGTTGGGCGGGGCGGCCGGTCGGCAGGGCGGGGGACGGGCTGGTCAGGGCGGGAAACGACGGGACGGCGGCAGGTTGCGGCGAGAGAAAGTTGATCTTGGCCGGAAGGGGCGAAAACTTGCCTCGGTGAGGCGGCCTCGGGGTGCCTCGAATTGCGCATGAGTGATATCGAGCCCCACGCGTCCCCGCTGTGTACCAATTTTGAAGATCAATATCGCCGAATGGCCGTATAGGTGATACAAGGTCGTACACCTGTGCGCGCGTGCCTCTCCGGCCTGCGCTGTCGTCACTTCACTCAGCAGGCAGGAAAATCCTGAGAGGGCCGCTCAAATGCAACACCACGAACCGCTCTGGTCCAACTCCCTTTATCCGACGTTCGCTTACGTGATCGCCTTTGTCGGCTCCGTGCTCGGCCTGGCCTGCTCGTCCCGGCTGCACCTCGTGGGATTCGGGCGGGGAAAGAGCTGGCTCGGATCGGGAGCCGTCGCGCTGGGCACCGGAATCTGGGGCATGCACTTCGTCGCGATGCTCGGCTACGACGTCCAGGGCGTGACGCTGCGCTACAACGTGACGCTGACCGTGCTGAGTTGGGTGCTCGCGGTGGGCGTCGTCGGCGTCGGGATCTACGTGGCGGGCCGGGACTCGTCCTGGCCGTCGCTGCTGGCGGGCGGCCTGCTCGCCGGGGTCGGCGTGGCGGGTATGCACTACCTCGGCATGGCGGCGATCATCATGCCGGGCACGATGAGCTACGACGGCTCCACCGTCGCCATGTCGATCGTCATCGCCATCGTGGCCGCCACGGCGGCGCTGTGGGCGACGCTCCGCGCGCGCGGCCCGCTCTTCATCACCGGGGCCGCGCTCGTCATGGCCTTCGCGATCAGCGGCATGCACTACACGGGGATGGCGGCGGTCAGTTCCACGATCACCGACCACACCGACCCGACCACGGGCGTCTCGGCCTCCGCCTTCGTCCTGCCTCTGATCGCGGGCCTGAGCCTGATCGTCTTCGTGGTCGCCTTCGCGGTCCTGATGAACCCGACCGAGGAGCTGGCCGCCGACAATCCGGCCCCCGTCCGCCAGGCCCCGCCCCAGCCCGCGACGACCCACGGCGACTGGCCGTCCTGAGCCCGGACGCCCAGACGTCCGGACGTCCGGACGCGTACGAACCGCCCTCCCCGGTCGTCCCGGCAGCCCCACCAGCGGGCCGACGCGGCCCGCTCGGTAGCGTGGACCGGGTTCCGGCGGCCCGAGGCCGTTACGGGGAAGTGTTGTTCACGGGGAAGCAGGGACTCATGGTTAACCGAAAGCACCGCGTCGCGCTGGCGGCGGGCCTCGCGGCGACGTGTCTCGTCCTGACCGCCGGGTGCGGCGGCTCGTCGTCGGACGAGACGTCGGACACGTCCACGGAGAAGAGCGGGGACGCGGGCAAGGGCAAGGGCGGGAAGAAGGCGGCGCCGCTGCTGACCGTGGCCGAGGCGAACAAGATCGTGGACACGTATCAGGCGCTCAACAACGAGGCGAACGCGAAGCTCAGCCCGGCGCTGATCGCCAAGGCCGAGGCAGGGGCCATGCTCGCCTTCGACAAGGGCTACTTCACGCAGGCGTCCGGCCTCGACCAGAAGAACGTCAAGGCGAATCTGGCGGGCTTCGTGTACGTCAACCGCGCGTTCTACATCCCTCCGGCCGCGGCCAACACGGACTGGTTCATGGTGAGGGCGCAGGGCGCGGAGCTGAAGGACGGCAAGCCGGGCGCGCCGTGGACGACCGGCACCCGCTTCATCGTCTTCAAGCACACGGCCGACGGCTGGCGCGCGGTCAACTCCCAGGACTTCTCGGGCGACGAGCAGAAGAAGATCCCGGAGATCGCCCTGGACGCGGACGGGCTGGCGCGGGTCGCCGAGCCGACGGCGAAGATCGGCGGCACCGCGCCCGCGGACCTGGCCGACCTGGTGGCGGACCTCTACGTGACCGGCGGCGCCGACACCCCGCTGGCGCGGACCAAGGCGCGCGAGAACGCGATCTCCGCGTACAACAACCGTCTCAACGGCCTCGACGGCCACGCGTACAACGACTACAAGAAGGCCGCCCCGCGCGTCGGCACCACGTACGCGCTGCGCACGAAGGACGGCGGGGCCCTCGTGCTCAACGACAGCGCCGTCGACGAGACGTCACTGGCCAAAGACCTGACCTCGTACATCACCCTCGGCAAGCGGCTCAAGCCGTTCGTCAAGAAGGGCGCGAGCGACCACATGTACCAGGTCGTGAACCACGAGATGCAGATGGAAGTGGGCGTGATCGCCCCGAGCGGCACCCCCACCGTCTACGGCCTCGAACAGCAGACGACGAGCGTGGACGCGACCCCGATGAGCACCGTCTGACGGACGGTGCGTCCGCGCCGACAGTACGGCGGGCGGCGGCCGTTGAGCCGCCCGCCGCCCGCCGCCTCGCGTCCGCCCGTCCGTCCCTCCCGCTGTCCGTACGGGACGACATCACCCGAAGACGGCGACCAGCCGTCCGATCACCTCGCCGCGCTCCAGCCGCCCGACACCCTCGCCGATCTCCTCGAATCCGATCTCGGTGACCCGCGACGACAGCTTCCCCTCGGCGACGAGGTCGAGCACCGCCGCGCAGTCCTCCTTCGATCCGGCCTGGGAGCCGACGAGTTCGACCTCGTTCAGGGTGAGCGCCTGAAGGTCGATCTCGCCGCGCGCGCGGCCGAGGCCGACCTGGACGATACGGCCGCCCCGGCGTACGGAGTGGATCGCGCCGTCGGTGGTCGTCCCGAACCCGGCGAAGTCGACGACCACGTCGAGGTTCTCGCCCGCGAAGTCGGTGATGTCGCCCGCGACCTTCTCCGCGCCGAGCGAGCGGGCGAAGTCGTGCACGCGCTCGTTCTTCTCGGCGACGAACACCGTCGCGCCGAGCGCGAGCGCGGTCTGGGCGCCGAGCGAGCCGAGCCCGCCGAGGCCGATGATCCCGACGCGGGAGCCGGCGGTGACCCTCCCCTGCACGGAGACCGCGTGGTACGAGGTGAGCCCGGCGTCGGTGGCGGCTGCCGCCTGGTCGAACGGCACCCCGTCCGGCAGCGCGACGACGAGCCGTTCGAGGACGACGACCTCGTCCGCGAATCCGCCGTTCTTCGATGTGCCGGGACCCTCGATGGCGGCCGGGATGACGACCTTCTGGCCCACGGCGAACCGCGTCACGTCCGAGCCCACGGCGGAGACGACCCCCGCGATCTCGTGACCCAGTGTGATCGGCCGGAACGGGAGCAGCGGCGTCAGCGTGCCGTCGAGAAACCCGACGTCGCTGTGGCACAGCCCGGCCGCGCGGACGTGCACGACGAGTTCTTCCGCGTCCGGTGCCGGGGCCGGGACCTCACTGAGGGTGAGGGGCTTGTCGATGTCGGTGAACTGCCATGCGCGCATTTTCCGCTCCTTGGACGGTGGGCTCCCGGCGGGGCCGCGCTGATGTCGGCGGTCACCCGGAAGAATATTGGTACCTCATCCCAAAAATACTCCTCCACTACGCTCGGGCGATGACCACCTCCCGAAGGAGCCGCGGGCGACCGCCCGCCTCGACCCGCGAAGCCCTGGAGGAAGTCGCCTTCGACCTGCTGCTTCGCGACGGCTACGAGGCGACGACGCTCCAGGCGATCATGGCCGCGGGCGGTGTCGGGCGCTCGACGCTCTTCCGCTACTTCGGGTCGAAGGCGGGGATCGTGTGGGGCGAGTTCGACCGCGCGGTCGAGCGGCTGCGGGCCGCCCTTCGCGACGCCGACGACGTACCCGTCATGACGGCCGTACGGTCGGCGGTCGTCCGGTCCACGCGGCTTTCGCAGGCGGCGGCGCCGGACTCGTGGCTCGACCGCTTCCGCGTGCTCGACCGGGACCCCGCGCTCGTCGCGGAGGCCGCCGCGCACTGGCGCGTCTGGGGCGAGACGGTGAGCGGGTACGTGGCCGGGCGCACCGGCCTCGACGCGGGCGACCCCGTCCCGGCCGCGATCGGCGGCGCCGTACAGGCGGCCTACGTCGCGGTGCTCAGGCGGTGGGCCGGGGCGGCGGAGGCGCGCGGGGACGACGCCGGGGCCGAAGCGGTCGACATCGACGAGCTCGACCGGGACCTGCGCCCGGTCACCGACGCCTTCCAGGCCGTCCTGGACGGCGTGACGCGAGGCTGAACGGAGGCTCCGCCGCCGCTTGGCGACCTCCTGTGGTCCCCTTGTCCCGCGGCGGCGGCCGTATTGCGACGGTGAGCGCGAGCCAGCCGAAGCGCGAGGGACATCAGGACCGCTTGACTACCGCTGATCTACTACTTTCTCCCGGACTGGTAGATCGGTGCTGTGACCTGCTCTTTTACCGCCGGATGCACGGGGACGCGGAGCCGGATGGCCGCCCCGGGAGTCAGGGGTGGGCGAGGAGGAGGGCGGCGGGGGTGGGGGAGTCGGGGGCGATGAGGGTTTCGGTCGCGACCGTGAAACCGGCCTCCTGGAGCCAGGCGGTCATCCGGGCGGGCGGGCGTTTGTGGACGTGGACCTTCATGGGGTGGCCGCCGTAGCCCTCCGTCTTGAGGCGGGAGACGGAGCCGGTGTGGAAGCCGGTCAGCAGCGGGGCGCCGGGGCGCAGGACGCGGTGGAAGCCGGAGAGGACGGCCGGGACCTCGTCGTCGGGGACGTGGATCAGCGACCAGAAGGCGACCAGGCCGGCGAGTGACGCCTCGGCGAGGTCGAGGGCGGTCATCGAGCCGACCTCGAACCGGAGTCCGGGGTGGTCGGAGCGGGCCACGTCGACCATGCCGGGGGAGAGGTCGATGCCGAAGGCGTCGACGCCCAGGCCGCGCAGGTGGGCGGTGACATGGCCGGGACCGCAGCCCACGTCCGCCACGGGACCGCCCCCGGCGCCGGTGACCTCGGCGGCGAACAGAGCGAGGGCCGTACGCAGGGCCGGCGCGCCGTCCAGGGCCTCCCGTACGAAGTCCGCGTAGCTCACCGCGACCGTGTCGTACGAGGTTCGGGTGTCCGCCAGCCAGTCGTCCGCAGTCATGCTCCGAGACGGTAGTCCCGCGGCCCGCCGCCGCCGAAGCGCCCCTGCGCGACGGGCTCCTGGCATGTCCATATCCCGGACGCCCGTACCGTCCCCTCAGCTGTTGTATCTATGATGCGTGCATCATGGATGCCAGCACTCTCACCGTCGCCGCGCCCGGCCCCGCCGTCAAGGCGCCGCCCGCCGCCGAGCGGGTCTATCTGCACGTCAAGTCCGGTGTCCTGGACCGGAGTTACGAGGGCGGCACGCTGCTCACCGAGGGGGATCTCGCCGACGCGGTGGGGGTCTCGCGCACGCCGGTGCGCGAGGCGCTGCTGCGGCTGGAGGCGGAGGGGCTGATCAAGCTCTACCCGAAGAAGGGCGCGCTGGTGCTGCCGGTGTCGGCGCAGGAGATCGCCGACGTGGTGGAGACCCGGCTGCTGGTGGAACAGCACGCCGTGGCCAAGGTGGTCGGGGCGGTGCCGCCGCGGCTCATCGCGCGGCTGGAGGAGTCCCTGGCCGAGCAGCGCGGGCACGCGGAGACCGGCGACCTGGCGGCCTTCGCCGTCGCGGACCGCTGCTTCCACGCGGAGATCGTCCGCGCGGCGGGCAACCGTATCCTCGCGCACCTCTACGACCAGCTCAGGGACCGTCAGTTGCGGATGGGGGTGGCCACCATGCACGCCGAGCCGAGCCGGGTGGCGAAGAACATCGCGGAGCACACCGAGATCCTGGACGCGCTCAGGGACGGCGCGGCCGACACGGCCGCCGACGTCGTGGACCGGCACGTCTCGTGGGTGAAGGTGCTCGCCAGGGGCGAGTCGTGAGCCGGAGCCCGGCCCCGGAGAAGGTCCTGCCGGGCGACCCGCCCGGCGGACGCCGTGCCGCCCTCGTCTGGGGCGTCGGCACCTCCGTCTACCTCGTCGCCGTCGTCCACCGCACCAGCCTTGGCGTCGCGGGCATCGACGCCGCCGACCGCTTCCACATCGGCGCCTCCGCGCTCTCCAGCTTCTCGATCCTCCAGGTGCTGGTCTACGCGGGCATGCAGATACCGGTCGGGCTGATGGTGGACCGGCTCGGCACGAAGAAGGTCCTGCTGCTCGGCGCCGTGCTGTTCACCCTCGGCCAGGGGGCGTTCGCGCTGTCCCACTCGTACGGCATGGCCCTCGGCGCCCGCGCCGTGCTGGGCTGCGGCGACGCCATGACCTTCGTGAGCGTGCTGCGGCTCGGCTCGCGCTGGTTCCCCGCCAGACGCGGCCCGATGATCGCCCAGGGCGCCGCCCTGTTCGGCGTCGCGGGCAACCTCGTCTCGACCGTCGTCCTCTCCCGCGTCCTGCACTCGGCGGGCTGGACCCCGACCTTCCTCGGCACCGCCCTGGTCGGCGCGCTCGTCCTCGTCCTGGTCGCCCTCTTCCTCAAGGACCACCCCGAGGGGTACGAACCCGCGCCCGCCGAGCACGCGGGCCTGACGTACGTACGCCGCCAGATCGCCGCCTCCTGGGCCGAACCCGGCACGCGCCTGGGCATGTGGACGCACTTCACCACCCAGTTCTCCGGCATGGTGTTCCTGCTGCTGTGGGGGCTGCCGTACCTCGTCGAGGACCAGGGGCTCTCGCGCGGCGCGGCGGGCGGGCTGCTCACGCTCGTCGTCGTCGCCAACATGTTCTTCGGCATGGTCTTCGGGCAGCTCATCTCCCGCCACCACGGCGCCCGCATGCCGCTCACCCTCGGCGTGATCGCGGCCACCGCCGCCGCCTGGGCCACGACGCTCGCCTGGGGCGGCGGCCACGGCCAGGACCCGATGTGGCTGCTGGTCGCCCTGTGCGTCGTCCTCGGCGCCTGCGGGCCCGCCTCGATGATCGGCTTCGACTTCGCCCGCCCCGCCAACCCGCCCGAGCGGTTCGGCACCGCCTCCGGGATCGTCAACATCGGCGGCTTCACCGCCTCCGTCCTCACCCTGCTCGCCGTCGGCCTGCTCCTGGACGCGACCGGCGACGACTACCGGATCGCCTGGAGCAGCGTCTTCGTGCTCCAGGCGGTCGGCACCGCCCAGATCCTCCGGCTCCGCCGCCGTGCGGAACGGCTGGAGCGGGAGCGGATCGCGGTCAGCCGCGTCGAGAGCGTGCACCGCCTGCCGGCGGCGGTCACCTCCGACTGACGCCCGGCGCGGCCGTACGACGCTGTACGGCGGCGGGGTTCATGGCGGGCGCGCCGTGATCCGGGAACGGCGCCCGAGGCGCCGGGCGCTACTTCGTGACCGCGATGTGCGACAGGATCGCGTCCGCCAGTTGCCGGTCGCCCTCGATCTTGAGCTGGTCGGCGAGCGCGGCCGGACGCGCCCGGCCGGTGAGCAGCCGCAGGAACGTCTCCCAGTCCACGACGAAGGTGACGGCCGGGCCGAGCGAGACGGCCGAGTCGATGCTGCCGTGGCCCTCGGCGTTCACCCGTACGGTCCGCATGAACTCCAGCGGTCCGTGCACGTCGAAGACGACCGCGGAGCCCGGCTTGGCGCCCGCGTCCTCGGCGACCAGCTTCGGCAGCGAGCGCAGGAGGTAGTCACGGGCCAGTACGGCCGCGGGGGAGGCGAGGTTGCCCGGGGCGTCGAGGGCCCGGCGCAGATCCTGCTCGTGCACCCACACGTCGAAGACGCGGCCCCAGAGCTGTTCCTCCAGGGTGACCTCGCCGCCGCCGATCGCGCGGACCTCGGCGTCCGGCTGCCGCGACTCGTTCCTGAGCTGCCGCGAGCGGCGGATGATCGTGTACTCCAGCTCGGACGTCATCTCCGGCGCCGTGTGGTGGCGGCGGATGTCGACCGGGACCTCCGTGTAGCGGGCCGTCTCGCTGGTGATGTGGCGGAGGTCGCTGGGAAGTGTGTGGATGGGGCGCGGGTCGCCCAGCAGCTCGCACTCGAAGCCGATGATGTGGGACACGACATCGCGGACCGACCAGTACGGGCACTCGGTGTGGCGGTTCCACGCGCCGTCGGGCAGCGGCGTCACCAGTTCGTTGACGGATTCTATGGAGTGGGTCCAGGCGTCGATATACGGCTGGAGCTTGCTGTGGACGGTCACGGGACCCCTCGACGGTCGGTGCGCGGTCGTGGCGGTTGGCGCCTAAGTTACGCTGCGCGCGGGCGCCCACGCAGTGCTTTCGAGTGACGATGGTAGGCCCGGCTTGACGACCCAACGTATGGGCGGTGTCCGAGTGCGCGCAACGCTTCTTCAGATCGACGTGGACCAGAGGGAATCGGTCGCCTCGCGGCGCGACCGTGTGGCGGCGATGGTACGTGCCCACGCGGACGCGGATCTTGTCGTGCTGCCCGAACTGTGGCCGGTCGGCGCCTTCGCCGCGGAGGACTTCGCGGCCGAGGCCGAGACGGCGGACGGCGGCCCGACCGCCGAGGTGATGAGCGCGGCGGCGCGCGACGCCGGGGTGTGGCTGCACGCCGGGTCGATCGTCGAACGCGACGTCGTCGGCGGCGAATTGTTCAACACCTCGCTGCTCTTCTCCCCCGACGGCGCTCTCGCGGCCGTCTACCGCAAGATCCACCGCTTCGGCTTCGACCAGGGCGAGGCCGTCCTCATGTCCTCCGGGCACGACATCGTCACCGCCCGCGTCCCCGGTACCGTCCTCGGCCTCGCCACCTGCTACGACTTGCGCTTTCCCGAGCAGTTCCGGCTGCTGCTCGACGCCGGGGCGCAGACGCTGGTCGTTCCGGCGGGCTGGCCCGCGCGGCGGCTCGCCCACTGGCGGCTGCTGGTGCGCGCCCGCGCCGTCGAGTCCCAGGCGTACGTCCTCGCCTGCGGGACGGCCGGCACCCACGCCGGGGTGGAGCAGGCCGGGCACAGCATGATCGTCGATCCCTGGGGTGAGATCGTCGCCGAGGCCGGGCCCGCCGAGCAGGCGCTCTCCGCCGAGGTCGACGTCTTCCGCGTGGACGTCACCCGCGCCGATTTCCCCGTCCTCCGCGACCGCGTCCTCGGAGTCCCCACCCCGAAGCCCCGCTAGGGCCTGTCCGGCCGCGAGAGGGGCCCGCCGATCTTTCAGGGGCGCTGCGGGCACCCACCCGCGCGAGGTTCGGGCACAGGGGCGGCGCCCCGGAAAGACCGGGTCGCCGCCCTGCGCAGGGCTATTCGTCCTCGTGCTCCTTGTCGACCATGCGGTCGACGCACACCGCCACCGCGATCAGCATCGCGGCATCGGCGTCCTCGCGCTCGATGTCGATGGCGTAGGCGTCACGGAGGGTGAACCACTTGCGGGAGATGCGCGCGAGGCGCTCCCCCTCGTACTCGATGTCGAACTCCTTGTCGATGATGTCGCCGCGCACTTCGAGTTCCTCGCCGGAGGCGAGCTCGGCGCGGAAGACGTCGCGGAGCAGGTGGAGGCGCTTCTTGCGGACGGTGACGAGGACGTCGCCGTCGCGCTCGATGGTCATGGCGTCCCGCAGGGACACCAGCTTCTTGCGGATGACGGCGACCTCGTTGCCGTCCGGGTCCTGGAGTTCGAGGGTGTCGCGGATCCGGAGGACCTTCCCGTCGACGTAGAAGGCCCTGCGGCCGTGCTCGTCCTCGATCCAGTAGTCGTCACCGATGGCGAACATCTTCTCTCGCACCACGTATTTCATAGGGAATGCCTACCCCGGCGGATGCTGTTGGATGGGGATATGACTGCACGTGCACGTGTCCGGGCGCCCGAGCTGACCGGCGAGGGCGGCTGGCTGAACACCGGCGACAAGCATCCGACCCTCGCTGACCTGCGGGGCAGCATCGTCATTCTGGATTTCTGGACGTTCTGCTGTGTGAACTGTCTGCATGTCCTGGACGAGCTGCGGGCCCTGGAGGAGCGGCACAGGGACACGGTGGTGATCGTCGGCGTGCACTCGCCGAAATTCGTGCACGAGGCCGAGCACCAGGCGGTCGTGGACGCGGTGGAGCGGTACGAGGTGCACCACCCGGTGCTGGACGACCCGCAGCTCTCGACGTGGAAGCAGTATGCCGTACGGGCCTGGCCGACGCTGGTGGTGATCGACCCCGAGGGGTACGTGGTCGCGCAGCACGCGGGCGAGGGGCACGCGCACGCGCTGGAGCAGCTCGTGACGGCGCTGGAGAAGGAGCACGCGGCCAAGGGCACCCTGCGCAGGGGCGACGGCCCGTACGTACCGCCCGAGCCGGTCGCGACCGACCTCCGCTTCCCCGGCAAGGCGCTCGCGCTGCCCGGCTCCGGGCACTTCCTGGTGTCGGACTCGACCCGGCACGCCTTGGTGGAGCTGGCGGCGGACGCCGAGAGCGTGGTGCGGCGGATCGGCACCGGCACGCGCGGGCTGGCCGACGGCAACGCGGAGACGGCCCGCTTCAGCGAGCCGCAGGGGCTGACGCTGCTGCCCGACGGCAGCGTGATCGTCGCCGACACCGTCAATCACGCGCTGCGCCGCGTCGACCTGGGCACCGGGCACGTGACGACGGTCGCGGGCACCGGAAAGCAGTGGTGGCAGGGCTCCCCGACGTCCGGCCCGGCCCGCGAGGTGGACCTGTCCTCGCCGTGGGACGTGGCCTGGTTCGACGACCGGGTGTGGATCGCGATGGCGGGCGTGCACCAGCTCTGGACGTACGACCCGGCGACGGAGACCGTACGGGTCGCGGCGGGCACGACCAACGAAGGGCTGGTGGACGGGCACGCGGCGCAGGCGTGGTTCGCCCAGCCGTCCGGCCTCGCGGCGGCGCCGGAGCGCGGCGAGGCGGGGGCGCCCCCGGCCGACGGCTGGGGAAGGCTGTGGATCGCCGACTCCGAGACCTCGGCGCTGCGCTGGGTCGAGCGCGCCGACGACGACCCGGACGCGGCAGGCGGTGACGGCGGTGAGCCGCGCCGCTACATCATCCGTACGGCCGTCGGCACCGGCCTGTTCGACTTCGGCCACCGCGACGGCCCCGCCGGGCAGGCGCTGCTCCAGCACCCGCTGGGCGTCACCGCGCTGCCGGACGGCTCGGTCGCGGTCAGCGACACGTACAACAACGCGCTGCGCCGCTACGACCCGGTGACCGGCGAGGTCACCACGCTCGCGACCGACCTGCGCGAGCCCTCGGACGCGGTGGTCGTGGACGGCGACATCGTCGTGGTGGAGTCCGCCGGGCACCGGCTGACCCGGATGCACCTGCCGGAGGAGGCCGTCCGCGTGGAGGCCGTCGCCCACCGTACGCAGCGGGACGCGACCGACGTGGCGGCCGGTGCCTTCCGGCTCGACGTGGTGTTCACCGCGCCCGACGGGCAGAAGCTCGACGAGCGGTACGGGCCCTCGACGCGGCTGCTGGTCAGCGCCACCCCGCCGGAACTCCTGGCGGAGGGCGCGGGCAAGGGCACCGACCTCTTCCGCGACCTGGTCCTCGACCCGTCCGTCACCGAGGGCGTCCTGCACGTCTCCGCGATGGCCGCGTCCTGCGACGACGATCCGGCCAACCCCTACCCCGCCTGTCACGTGCACCAGCAGGACTGGGGCGTCCCGGTCCGCGTCGGCGCCGACGGCGACTCCCGGCTGGCGCTGGTCCTGGCGGGCCTGGACGCGTAAGGCGTACAGGCGCCGTACGGGCGTGCCCGGGCGGTGAGTAAGCTCCGGCCATCACTCTTGATCCGCCGGGGGGCGGAGCGTCACCTGGGGAGGGACCGAGTGCCTCGTCGCGCTCTCACACGCGGCTCCGTCGCGGCGGCCACCGTCGTCGTCATGGCCGCCGGGCTCGCCCCGGCCGCCACCGGCGGCACGGCGTACGCGGACGGTACGCCGTCCGGTACCGCGTCGCAGGAGACCGTCATACCCGCCGGTTCGCGGTGGCTGCCGCAGAGCGAGCCGCTGATCACCGCCGGGAACGACGGATACCTGGTCAGGGGGGCCAACGGCGCCCACTGGGTGAATCCGGCGGACGGCAGCGAGGGCCCGGTACTGCCGGATCCCACGCCCCTGGCCAACACCGGCCTGTCCGCGCACCTCATCCGCAACTTCCCGTCCCAGTCGGTGACGATCACCGACTACGACACCAACACCTTCCGCACGGTCACCGCGCCGGCGGGCCAGCGCTGGGTGCCGTTCGGCTTCAGCCTCGACCGCGTCCTCACCAGCGAGACCGCCGCCGACGGCACGCTCGCCGCGCTGCACGTGATCGGCGACGGCAAGGACGGTTCCGCCGACCTGACCGTCACCGGGCTGCCCCCGGGGACCGCCGTGCCCGACTGGCCCGACCTGCTCGCGCAGAACCGCGACCACGCCGTCCTGCGGCTGACCTCGGGCGCCGCGCCCGGCACCGCGCACAATTACCTGCTGGACTACCGCACCGGCACGCTGCGCGCGATCCTCGCCGACGTGCCCGCCGCCGAGCAGACCACCGTCGTCCTCGGCAGGGACCGGGTGCTGGCGTACGGCGGCGCGGCCACGACGGCGTACACCGTACGGCTCGACGACCCGACGGCCCCCGTCGAGAAGACGCCGCTGCCCACCGACGGCCGGGACGGTACGCCGAAGCTCGCCGTCACCGGGGACCGCGTCCTGGTGCTGGAGCGGTCGACGGACAGCCAGTCCGCGGGACTTCCGCTGCGGGCCGTACCGGTCGGCGGCGGCCCCGCGCGGACCCTGCTGGCCAAGGTCGCCACGGACATGGCGACCGCGCCCGACGGCTCGGTGCTGGTCGAGGGCGGCACAGGACCCGACGACTGGGCGGTCCGCCGGATCACCGCGGCCGACGGCGCCGACGCGACCGTCACCGACCTCAAGACGCTGCCGCCGGTCGCGGCCACGGTCTACGGACTGTCCTACAGCGCCGGGCGGCTGGCGTACTCCGACACCACCCGGCCCTACCCGGCCCTGGTACGGCGCGATGTGGCCGCGGGCCCGGCGCCCGCCGTGTCGGAACCCGAACTGCTGTGGAGCTACGGTCCGAAGCCCGCCGACTGCGGCTCCGGCGTCGCCTGCGTGCACCTCCAGGGCACCGGCACCGGCACCGTGGCCTTCTCCGCCGCCAACATCATCACCGTGCCCCAGCCGCCGTCCCCGACCGATTCGCGCGCCGTCTTCCTCGGCGCGCCCGGCACGGTCACCGACGCCGCGGGACCGTACGTCGTGGTGCACACCGGCACTCCCGCGCGGCAGAAGGTCTTCGACCTCCGCTACGACGGCACCCTGTTCGATGGCCCGGTCACGGCCTCCGCGCTGTGGGGCCGCACCCTGTGGGTGCCCGGCAGCGCCACCGGCACCGTCCGCCCGTACGACCTGGAGCGGCGGACGTACGGCGCCACGGTCCAGACGGGCGCGCCGTGCGTGCCCAAGGAGCTTCAGGCGGACGGGCGTTGGCTGTACTGGTCGTGCGGCACCAGCGCCGGGGTGCACGACCGTACGACCGGCAAGAACGTGCCGGTGCCGACCGGGACCGCGCTGCTGGGCGACGGTTACGTCGTCCGGCACGACACGACGGCGGGCCGTCTGATGCTCACCGACGTGCACACGGGCTCGGCCGTCGGCAGCAACCTCGCGGAACTGGCAGCGAGCGACCTGGCCGACGACCGAGGCGTGACGTGGACGGTGGACAAGTACGGCGGCGGTGTCGCGTACGTCGATGCGCAACACCGCTTCCACGTGCAGCCGTTGACCTCGATACCGCGCAGCGCGGTGTCGGTGCTGAGCAGCGACGTCGGCCCGGCCGTCGTCGACGTCCTGGACAACCCCGAGGACTGGTACGGCAGGTGGACGCTGTCCCGGCCCGTCGCGGGCTGGAGCCTGACGGTCACGGACGAGGCGGGCAGGACGGTCGCCACCCGCCGCGGCTCCACGGGCGCGCAGGTGTCGGCGAGTTGGAATCTCAAGGGCGCCGACGGGGCGTGGGTCAAGAACGGCCGCTACACCTGGACGCTGACCGCGCCCCCGGCCGACGGCGGCCCCGGCGGGCTCTCCCTCACCGGCCTGATCGTCGTCAAGGGCGCCGCGGGCGTGCACGACTTCACCGGTGACGGGACCGGCGACTTCTTCGGCCTCACCCCGTCCGGCCGCCTGGACCTGCGCGCGGGCAACGGCAAGGGCAATGTCAACGCGGCGCGCTCCACGTCCGGTTGGCCGACGTCCTCGCTGTACGTGCCCTACGGCGACCTCGGCGGCGACCGGGTCAACGACCTGCTGGTCAGGGACGCCTCGGGCCAACTGTGGCGCTACGACGGCAAGGCGGGCACGAACTTCACCCCGTCCCAGCCGCGCACGCTCATCGGCCCCGGCTGGAACGCGTACGACGCGCTGGCCTCGGTCGGCGACCTGACCGGTGACGGCCGCGCGGACCTCGTGGCGCGTACGCCGTCCGGCAGCCTGTACCTCTACGCCGCCGACCGGAACGGCAGGTTCGGGCCGCGTACCCTCATCGGCGGCGGCTGGAACACGTACAACCTGCTGATCGGCTCGCAGCACTCCGAATCCGTCGGCTACGGCCGTCAGCTTCTGGCCCGGGACAAGTCCGGGGTGCTGTGGGCCTATGACGGCGACGGCAAGGGGCACTTCGGGCCGCGCGTGAAGATCGGGTCCGGCTGGAACATCTACAACTCGATCGTGGGCGTCGGCGAAATCCGGCCGGTCCGGGGGGCGTACCTCACCGGACTGGTCGCCCGTGACGCGGCGGGCGACCTGTGGCGCTACGACGGCCGCGACAGCGAGCCGGGCTTTGCCGCCCGCGTCAGGCTCGGCGCGGGCTGGCAGATGTACAAGTCGCTGTTCTGAGATCCGGGGCTGACCTCACGTCAGAACGCCGGTGGTACTGGCCTGGTGTCAGTACCGCCGGTCACCCGGGTAGTAGCGCTCCTCGACGGGCGGGATGTCGCCGTCGGCCGTCGGGGGAATCCGGCGGCGCTTGAAGATGCTGACGTAAGCGGCGAGTCCGATGATGCCGACGGCCATCATGATCAGGCCGAGCAGATCCATGTTGACGCCCTTGGCGTGCCAGTCGGTGGCGAACGTGATGATCGCACCGACCGCGATCAGAATGATGCAGCCTCCGATGCCCACAATTACCGCTTCCTTTGGCCTAGTTGTGCTCCGGCGTTCTGAAGCAGCGCCTACCCCGGACCTCGGGGCACAAGCAGGCGCATCGGGTCGCGGGCGGGCCGGGGCGCGGCCCCGGCCCGCAAGCAGGCCCCGGAAGGCCCCGGGAAGCAGGCCCCGGAGTCAGGCCGCCAGGAAGGCCGTCAGGGCGCTGGCCAGCAGATGCGGGTCGTCGGCGCCGGACATCTCGCGGGCCGAGTGCATCGAGAGGATCGGCACCCCGACGTCGACCGTGGTGATGCCGTGCCGGGCGGAGGTGATCGGGCCGATCGTCGTCCCGCAGGGCATCGAGTTGTTCGACACGAAGTGCTGGTAGGGGACGCCCGCGGTGTCGCAGGCCGCCGCGAAGACGCCGCGGCCGGTGCCGTCGGTGGCGTACCGCTGGTTGACGTTGGTCTTCAGGATCGGGCCGCCGTTGGCGCGCGGGTGGTGCGTCGGGTCGTGCCGCTCGGCGTAGTTGGGGTGCACGGCGTGGCCGGAGTCCGACGAGACGCAGACGCTCGCGGCCAGCGCGCGCTGCCGCTCCTCGAAGCCGCCGCCGCGCGCGTGCACCGAGCGGCTGAGGACGTTGCCGAGCAGCGGGCCCTGGGCGCCGGTGTCGGACTGGCTGCCGTTCTCCTCGTGGTCGAAGGCGGCGAGCACCGGGATGTACGTGAGGTCCTGGCCGCCCGCCGCGGCGGCCAGCGCGGCGGCGCCCGCGTGCACCGACAGCAGATTGTCCAGCCGGGGGCAGGCGAACAGCTCCTCGTCGCGCCCGAGGAAGGCGGGCGGCTGTGTGTCGTGCGTCATCAGGTCCCAGCCGACGACGTCCTCCGGGTCGAGGTCCGCCCGCTCGGCGAGGTAGCCGATCAGGTCGCCGTCCTGCGCGTCGCCCAGGCCCCACACCGGCTGGAGGTGGCGCTGCTTGTCCAGCGTCAGCCCGTCGTTCACGCCCCGGTCCAGGTGGATCGCGAGCTGCGGCACCCGCAGCAGCGGGCGGTCGGTCGCGACCAGCCGCGTACTGCCGTCGCGCAGCGTCAGCCGGCCCGCCAGGCCCAGGTCCCGGTCCAGCCAGCTGTTCAGCAGCGGGCCGCCGTAGATCTCCACCGCCACCTGGCGCCAGCCCTGCGACCCCATGTCCGGGCGCGGCTTCACCCGCAGATTCGGCGAGTCCGTGTGCGCGCCGACGATCCTGAACGGTGTCTCCGGCCGTGCGCCGTCCGGCACGAACCACGCCACCACCGCGCCCCCGCGCAGCACATACCGCCCGCCCGGCTCGGCCCCCCACTTCTCCGTCTCCGTCACCCGCCGGAACCCGGCCCCCTCCAGCCGCTCCGCCACGGTCGCCACCGCGTGGTACGGCGTCGGACTCGCCTGCACGAAGGCGGCCAGATCTTCGGTGTGCTTACGGCCAAACGCCGGACGCTGAGAGCTCATGCCCTCAGCTTAGTTTTCGGCCATATGGCTCGCCCCGTGAGGGGCGCGGGGAGCTGCGCGAGCAACCCCGCCCCGGCGGGCAGTCCGGCGACCACCGGACTGCCCGCCGGGGCGGGTGAGAAGGAGTCCCCGTGGGCGGGTCAGAAGGAGTCCTCCGGGAGGTCCATGAGGCCGAGGTCGACGGATTCGGCCAGGGACCGAGCCGTTCCCACGCCGGGAAGGACGTTGGCGGCGAAGAACTTCGCGGCGGCGACCTTCCCCGCGTAGAAGGCGGCGTCCTTGGCGGAGGCCCCGGAGAGCTTCTCGGCGGCCACGCCGGCCCCGCGCAGGAGCAGGTACCCGATGACCACGTCACCGGAGGCGAGCAGCAGCCGCGTGGTGTTGAGCCCCACCTTGTAGATCGAGCGGACGTCCTGCTCGGTGGCCGAAAGGTCCGTGAGCATGGCGCCGACGATCGCCTCCAGGTCCACCGCCGCCTTGGCGAGCTGGTCGCGGGCGGCGGCCAGGTCCTCCCCGCCCGTGGCCTCGGCGAGGAACTTCTTGATCTCCTCGCTGAGCGCCGTCATGGCCTGCCCCTGGTCGCGGACGATCTTCCGGAAGAAGTAGTCCTGCCCCTGGATGGCGGTGGTGCCCTCGTAGAGCGTGTCGATCTTGGCGTCCCGGATGTACTGCTCGATCGGGTACTCCTGGAGGTACCCGGAGCCGCCGAAGGTCTGGAGGGACTGGGCGAGCTGCTCGTACGACTTCTCGGAGCCGTAGCCCTTGACGATCGGCAGCAGCAGGTCGTTGAGCCCGTGCAGCCTCGTGGCGTCCTCACCGGCCGCCTCCGCGACCTGGATGGCGTCCTGCACGGAGGCGGTGTAGAGCACCAGCGCCCGCATGCCCTCGGCGTACGCCTTCTGCGTCATGAGCGAGCGGCGGACGTCGGGGTGGTGGGTGATGGTGACCTTGGGCGCGGTCTTGTCCATGAACTGCGCGAGGTCCGGGCCCTGCACGCGCTCCTTGGCGTACTCCAGCGCGTTCAGGTAGCCGGTGGAGAGCGTCGCGATGGCCTTCGTGCCGACCATCATGCGGGCGAATTCGATGATCCGGAACATCTGCCGGATGCCGTCGTGCTTCTCGCCGATCAGCCAGCCCTTGGCGGGGAGCCCGTCGCCGAAGGTCATCTCGCAGGTGTTGGACGCCTTCAGGCCCATCTTGTGCTCGACGTTGGTGGCGTAGACGCCGTTGCGCTCGCCCAGCTCGCCGGTCTCGAAGTCGAACTCGTACTTCGGGACCATGAACAGCGACAGGCCCTTGGTGCCGGGTCCCGCGCCCTCGGGGCGGGCCAGCACGTAGTGGATGATGTTCTCGGACATGTCGTGCTCGCCCGAGGTGATGAAGCGCTTGACGCCCTCGATGTGCCAGGTGCCGTCGTCCTGCTTGACCGCCTTCGTGCGGCCCGCGCCGACGTCGGAGCCCGCGTCGGGCTCGGTGAGGACCATGGTGGAGCCCCACTGCTTGTCGACCATGAGCGCGGCGATCTTCTTCTGCTCCTCGGTGCCCTCCTCGTAGAGGATTCCGGCGAAGGCCGGGCCGGAGGAGTACATCCACACGGCGGGGTTGGCGCCCAGCACCAGCTCCGCGTAGGACCAGATCAGGGAGCGCGGCGCGGTGGTGCCGCCGATCTCCTCGGGCAGGCCGAGCCGCCAGTACTCGGCGTCCATGAAGGTCTGGTAGCTCTTCTTGAAGGACTCGGGCACCGGGGCGGTGTTGGTCTTCGGGTCGAAGACCGGCGGGTTGCGGTCGGCGTCGGCGAAGGACTCCGCCAGCTCGTTCTCCGCCATGCGCGCCAGCTCGGCGAGGACGTCCTTCGCGGTCTCCACGTCCATCTCGGCGAACGGACCCGTGCCGTAGAGCTGGTCGCGGCCGAGCACCTCGAAGAGGTTGAACTCGATGTCGCGGAGGTTCGACTTGTAGTGGCCCATGACGTCGGCTCCGTATCGCAAGTGGGGTGGTCGTGGCACTCGTGGAAAATAATGCTACCCGTCGGTAATAAGAAGCAACCCCGGAAGGGTCGGATGTGACCGTTTCCTCGTCCCGGGGGCCGTTACTCTTGAGGCCGTGTACGGCTACGAGCAGAGCGTGAATCCCGGACCCGGCCCGGTCCAGGGCGCCGCACCCATGCCCGGTGGCTATCCGGAGCCCTCCCCGCCGTCCCTGGCCGACGCGGTCCGCGCCTTCACCACGGGTTCGATGGCCGCCGAGGACTTCCAGGCGATCTTCGCCACGTCCAAGGTGTACTGCCCGCGCGGCGACAATCCGGGCTTCCTGGCGCTGCACGACACCCAGCAGCCGGTCATCCCGATGTTCACCTCCCTGAAGGAGCTGCGGCGGTACGCGGGCAAGGAGTCCAAGTTCTTCGTGATCACCGGCGCCGAGGTGCTGGACCTGCTGCCCACCGGCTACGGCTTCGTGCTGGACATCGACGGCCAGCATCGCATGGTCTTCGACGCCAAGGCGGTCGAGCAGATGGTCGACTTCACGATGCGCCGGATGTACGGCTGAGGCTGCCCGGCGGCACGCCTGAGACCGTACGGCGGCGCGCCTGAGACCGTACGGCGGTACGCCTGAGACCGTACGGGCGCACGTCCCGGCTCGTACGCCCGCGCTTTCGATCTTCCCCTCCGGTGAGTGCTGGAATAGTCACGCCTTGCGAGATGTTCAGTGTTCAACTACTTTGGAACCGGAGCATCCCGAAGGAGGCAGTCATGCCCGCCGTGACCGTAGAGAACCCGCTGACCCTGCCGCGTGTGAGCGCGCCCGACGACGCCCAGCCCCGCAAGGCGCTACAGGTGTCCACCGCCCCGAGCGGTTTCGAGGGGGAGGGCTTCCCCGTGCGCCGCGCCTTCGCGGGCATCGACTACCGCAACCTCGACCCGTTCATCATGATGGACCAGATGGGTGAGGTGGAGTACGCGCCGGGAGAGCCCAAGGGCACCCCCTGGCACCCGCACCGCGGCTTCGAGACCGTCACGTACATCATGGACGGCACCTTCATCCACCAGGACTCGCACGGCGGTGGCGGCACGATCACCAACGGCGACACCCAGTGGATGACCGCCGGGTCCGGTCTGCTGCACATCGAGACCCCGCCGGAGTCGCTGGTCACCAGCGGCGGCCTCTTCCACGGCCTCCAGCTCTGGGTGAACCTGCCGAAGGCCGACAAGATGATGCCGCCCAAGTACCAGGACATCCGGGCGGGCGGCCTGAAGCTGCTCACCTCGGGTGACGGCGGCGCGCTGATCCGGCTGATCGCCGGTGACCTCGCGGGCCACGAGGGCCCCGGCGCCACCCACACCCCGATCACGATGATCCACGTCTCGGTGAACCCCGGCGCCTCGGTGACCCTGCCCTGGCGCGCCGACTTCAACGCCCTCGCCTACGGCCTCGCCGGCCGCGGCTTCGCGGGCCCCGACGCCCGCCCCTTCCGTATGGGCCAGGCCGTCGTCTTCGGCAAGGGAGACTCCCTCACCATCCGCGCGGACGAGACCCAGGAGTCCCGCTCGCCCAACTTCGAGGTCGTCCTGCTCGGCGGCCTCCCGATCCGCGAGCCGATGATGCAGTACGGCCCCTTCGTCATGAACACCCACGCCGAACTGGCCCAGGCGTTCGACGACTTCCAGGCCGGTCGCCTCGGCACGATCCCCGCCGACACGGCCCTCGGCCGCTAGCCGGTCCGCCCCGGCGGCCCGGACGGTGCGCCGGGCCGCGCGCCGGGCGGTGTGTCGAGCAGGCCCGCGGCGGTCAGCTCGCCGAGCGCCAGCCGGACGGCCGCGGTGTCGGCCGGGGGCCGGACGCGCGCGACGGCCGCGGTGAGGTCGGTGAGCGTGCGGGTGCCGTCGGCGAGGAGGTAGACCGCGGCGGACTGCGGGCCGAGAAGGTGTCCCTGCTCGGCCCGCTCGTCGTAGACGGCCAGGCGGCCGTCCGCGAGGGACTTGACGCGCAGCCCGTCACGGCGGGCCTGGGGCGAGTTCACCGGGCGGGCGCTCCTTCGGGTGCCTTCGCGGGGACGGTTCAGAGGGCGAACTGGTCGCGCAGGTCCTCCGCCACCAGGTGGATCTGGTCGGTCTGGGCGGCGACGACGGGGACGGTCCGGTAGCAGTCGGGCCGGTCCCAGGCGGCGAGGTACTGGTCGATCGCGGTGTGGCGCCGGATCCAGGCGGTCATGCCGTCGACGGTGTCCGGGAGTTCGTCGAGCAGGTCGGTGAAGACATCGCGGTGGTACGCGATGGCGTGGGCGGTGGTGATCCCGGTGACGGGCTCGATGTGTCCGCAGTTCTCCGCGCGCGGGAAGGTCCGGCCCCAGTCGGCGCCGCCGAGGTAGAGCAACGACCAGGGCCGTGACCCGAGTTCGGCCAGGGCGCGGCGCAGGACCCACGTGGTGCCGTGCAGGAAGACCGCGTCGTCCTCCAGGACCAGCAGGGACTCCAGGCCGTCAATGTGGGCCTGCTGGATGGCCCGGCGGTGGGAGAGGGCGCAGCCGATGTGGTGGTTGACGGGGGTCGCCGTGGCCGACAGGCGGTGGACGCGCGCGGCGGGGATCTCCAGCGCGCCGAGCCGCCGTCGCACGGTCTCCCAGCGGTCGGGCCGGTCGTCGAGGTTGATGCAGGTGATGCCGTCGAAGGCGGTGAAGGGGCTGCGTGTCTCGGTCCGGTAGTCGGCCAGGCCCTGGCGGACGGCTGTTTCGCCCAGGATCGAGGTGAAGTGGCCGACGGCCTCGCCGGCGCTCTGGCCGAGTTCGTCGAAGCCGATCAGGTAGTTGCGCAGGCGCTGGTACCAGTCCTGGGTGATGTGGCCGGGGCGCGGCGCGTCGAAGCGGTGCGTCCAGCGCAGGGCGGGCAGGCACAAGGTGGTGTGGCCGGAGCGGCGGAACTTCTCGTGCAGGTGGCCCTCTTCGCCGCCGTGGCCGGTGAAGGCGGGGTTGAGCCCTGGCCAGGCTTTCGTTCGGCAGGCGAACAGGCCGAGGCCCTGCATCCCGATCTCGAAGGCGGGAGCGTCGGGGTCGGTGCCGCGCGGGTCGGTGGCCCAGACCCCGTACATGAACCGTTCCCAGCGCGGTTCCCAGTGGGTGGACACCGTGTGCCCGTCGGTGGAGACAAGGGGTCCCTGGAGCAGGTCGCCGCTGTCGGGGTGCTCGTCGATATGGTCCAGCAGGGCGGCCAGCGCCCCGGGCAGCAGCTGGACGTGGGAGTCCACGCACAGCACCCAGTCCGAGACGGCCTCGCGGAAGATCCGGTCGCGGGCGGCGGTGCCCACGCGGCGGTCGTAGGGGACGTAACGCAGTTGGGGGATCTGCTGCTCCAGGCGCTTGAGCGCCCAGGCGTGCGGCCCGGAGGGGTGGTTGTCGACGACCAGGACGCTGACCCGGTCCATCGCCTCCGCGTGGTAGAGCAGCAGGCTCATGACGGTGAAGTACACGCCGTCGTAGTCGTCGTAGGTCGCCATGCCCACGGTGAGGGTGCGCGGTTCCTGTTCGGGTCCCGGGGCGGGGCGCTGACGGAAGCGGTCGGCGGGGGCCGCCACCAACTCGCGCAGGGCCGCCAGGCCCGCCTCGTCCGCGGGCTCGCTCATCGGCCCGACCGTGCGTGCTGCGCGGTGATCTCGCGCAGGCCGCGCACTTCGGCGGTCAGTTCGTCGATGCGCCGGTTCAGGGCCTGGATGCAGACCATGGCGACGCCGTTGGCGTCGACGAGCGGGATCACGCTGGTGTTGGCGTGCTGGAAGTCGAAGGCGGCGTGCCAGTCCTGGGACATCGGACCGATGTGGCGTACGTGCTCCGGCTCCCAGAGGTAGCGCCAGGTGCTGACCGGCAGGGCCGCGACGGTCGCCAGCACGTGGTAGCCGTTGACGGCTCCCGTCGAGGTGACCTCGGCGGAAGCGGTCGTTACGGCGGTGTCCGCTGCTGGTGTGGCTGCTACCGGTGTGGCCGCGCCGGAACGGCGGAAAGGCCACACGCTCAGCGGCTCCAGTCGACCGGGACGACGGCGCACTTCAGCCCGCGGTCGCTGCTGGCGGCCATGGTGCAGTCCGTGCCGATGGTGATCGCCGCGTGCGCCGAGGCGGGGGCGTGGATGCCGTCGCCGACCAGCACGGCGGTGTAGCCGTTGAGCAGTTCCTGGACGGTGCCGGGGCCGAAGTTCTCCGAGGCGCTGATGGCGGCGACGCCCTGGTAGTTGGTGTACGCCGAGCCCAGCGCGCGGCCGTTGCTGGTGGAGAACTGGACCAGCGCGCCCGCCAGCGGCCGGCCGGTGACCGCGTCGGTCGCCGTGGCCGAGATGTTCTCCAACTGCATCTGCGTGACGTTCAGCGATCCCTGGGTGGCCGACAGGTTGGCCGGCGACAGACTGGGACAGTCGGTGGTGCCGCAGATCGGCGGCTGGGCCACGGCAGGCGCGGCCGACGCGACGATGGCGCCGAGCGACAGCGTGCTCACGGCGACCGCCGCGAGTCCGGCGAACCTGGTTCCTGAGACCTTCATGTCTTCTCCGACGGGTGCTGCGGCGACGGTTGGTCCGGGTCATTCGACCCCAACGGCCCATCCGTCGCTCTCCGCCAATCGGTACATAGGGGACGACGATCGCATTTTTCGCCCCATCGAGTGACCCCTCCGCCCCGACCTACGTTCGCCCCCTGGTCCGCCTGTACGAGAAGGGTGTCGCCGGTGCCGGAGGAGTGGCTGACCAGCAGGGCCTCGCCGTCGAAGGGCTCCGCGAAGACGGCCGACCGGCTCTCGCTCGACCGGGACGCCCTCACGAGCGAGAACACCACGGCCGTCTACGCCCGTTACGGCATCGACCTGGCCGGCAGCCCCGAACTGCGGGTCGTGACCTGACCCGACGGCGACGGCCGACGGCCGTCGGGGGCTCCTTGACCGCGAGGTGGCCGGCCTACAGCAGGTGGTCGGCCTTGCCGGCCTTGATGTCGGTGATCAGGGTGCGGAGGGCTTCGCGGGTGTCGGTGAGGTATTCGTCCTCGCGGCCGTTGACGGCTATGTAGCCATTGCCGTCGGCGTCGGTGCCGAGGCGGAAGCAGGAGCTGCCTTCGCCGCAGAAGGGGGCTTCCCAGGTGATGTCGGGCATCGGGGTTTGGTCTCCTCGGGGTACGGGCCTGAGCGCGCAGGTCGTGGAGATGTGTCGCGACTACAGCAGGTGGTCGGCCTTGCCGGCCTTGATGTCGGTGATCAGGGTGCGGAGGGCTTCGCGGGTGTCGGTGAGGGGACGGTCTTCTTGGCCGTTGACGGCTATGTAGCCGTTGCCGTCGGCGTCGGTGCCGAGGCGGAAGCAGTTGCTTGCGTCTTGGCAGAAGGGGGCTTCCCAGGTGATGTCGGGCACGGGGGGACTCTCCTAGAGCTGGGACGTGATGGAGTGCACGAGGTCGCGCGTCTTTTCGGGCGGAAGGGCTATGCGTTGCATCTCGTCGAGGTGCAGTCGGTACTTGCACAAGTGCGCCTCGGTGTGCAGGAATTCGCCGACCGTGGCGCGGTCCAGCAGGGCCGTGTCCAAGCGGGCGACCTGGCCGCGGGCGTAGAGGATGGACTGGCCCGAGCCGGGAAAGGCACCGGCGGAGAACGGGATGGCCTGGACCGTGACGTTGTCGCGCTCGGCGGCGGTCATCAGGTGGTTGAGCTGGTCGCGCAGGACCGCGCGCCCGCCCACCTCGGTACGGAGGACACCCTCGTGGACGACGAGTTCGTACGCCGGGGCGTCCTGCCGGTCGATCGCCTCGTGGCGTTGGACGCGGTGGGCGACCCTGGCCTCGTACTCGGCCGGGGGCAACGCCGGGATGGCGGCGTCGAAGAGGGCGCGGGCGTAAGCCTCGGTCTGGAACTGGCCGGGCATGTGGGTCATCGTGCTGACGCGCAAGCCCTGGGCGTGCCACTCCAGTTCGGCGATGTCGAGGAAGGTCGACGGCAGGACGTCCTCGTACGCCTCCCACCAGCCGCGCACGCGGTCGCCGCACATCGCCACCAGCGCGTCGATCAGCGCTTGGTCGGTGCACTCGTAGACGAAGGCGATCCGGCGCACCCGTTCGGGACTCGTCCCGTGCCGACCGGCCTCGGTGCTGGAGATGACGGTCCGCTTCGTGTCCAGCAGGGCGGCCGCCTGCTCGGTGGACAGTCCCGCGTCCTCCCGTAGCTTGCGGAGCTCCGCACCCAGACGCTGCTGGCGTGCTGTCGGGTTGCTTCTCGGCGGCATGGGCTCCCTCCCCTCCGTGGCCCAGTCTGCCTTGCGGTGAGAAGCCCGGTCCAACGGGTCATCGGCGAATAGGTAGCACACGTACCCCCGATGCCCTACCGTAGTAGCGCGCAGCTACGCACAACTACGTCGGAAGCGCACCGCGAGTGACGGCGGCATGCCACCGGCGAACCCTCAAGACGCCACAAGACCCCTTCGACGCAACGGAGTTCGTCATGCCTGAAATCCCCCGCTTACCAGCACTCTGGCGCTTCCCGGCGCGGCCGGAGTCCGTGCGCCGGGCGCGGCACGCCGTCGCGGAGGCGCTCCCTCGTGGAGTGGAGCCCCAACTGGCCGCGGATCTCGGGTTGGTGACCAGTGAGCTGGTCACGAACGCCGTGCGGCACGGGGACCGGTGCGAGGAGGACGCGGTCATCGAGCTGGTGCTGTGGCCCGCCGACGGGCACTACTGGGTGGCGGTGTCCGACGGCGGGCCGGAGAAGCCGGAGTTGGCCGAGGCCGGGCCGGAGAGCGAGGGCGGAAGGGGGCTGGTGCTCATCGACGCCCTCGCCGAGGTCTGGGGAGTCGTGCCGCGCCCGGTGCGCGGGAAGTCGGTGGTCGCCGGGCTCAGCGACGTCAGCCGGTCGAGGCCGGGCGGGCTTCGGACAGGCGGTTGGCCTGGTGGGTGAGCGCGCGGCGCAGGATCGGCGTCAAGGGGCGTTCGACCAGGCGGTAGATGAGGTAGGCGAGCAGCAGCATCGAGCCGATGGCGAGGGCGAGTACGCCGTAGTTCGGTATGCCGGTGTGGGCCTTCAGCTTCTCGATGACGAGCGTGCCCAGGATCTCGTGGACCAGGTAGAAGGGGTACGTCAGGGCGCCCGCCGTGGTCAGCCAGCGCCAGTCGACGTCGGCGACGCGGCGCACGAGCGTCACCGCGGCGATGGCGGCGAAGCCCGCGGCGACCAGGGCGATGACGACGGTCGGCGAGCGGTGGAAGGTGACGGCCACACCGGGCTTGGGGACGAGGCCCAGGACCGCGTAGTGCTGGCCGAGCAGGAAGCCGGTCGCGACGACGCCCCAGGTCAGCATTTCGTGGCCGAAGCGGCGCAGCAGGTAGAGGCCGATGCCGCCGATGAAGAAGGGCGCGTACTCGGGCATCAGGGCCAGCTTGAGGAACTCCTGGCCGGAGGAGTCCGCGTACAGGGCGCCGATCGTCCACAGGGCGCAGAAGGCCAGGACGCGCTTGCGGGTGGCGCCGCGCCACAGGACGGTGACGGCGAAGAGCACGTAGAAGCGCATCTCGGCCCACAGCGTCCAGGAGACGCCCAGGACGCGCTCGGAGCCCGCCGGGGTCTGGAGCATCGTGAAGTTGGTGAGCAGGTCGGTGCGCGAGACGGTCTTGTAGCCGAGGACGAACAGGACGACGGTCACCAGGATCAGCGCCGCCCAGTAGGCCGGGTACAGGCGGCTGATCCGGGAGATCGCGAACGCCTTGACGCTGCGGCCCCAGCCGCTCATGCAGATCACGAAGCCGCTGATGATGAAGAAGAACTGCACGCCCAGCGGTCCGTACGCGGCGGCGTGCGACAGGTGCGGGAAGATCTCCAGCGGCTGTCCGCGCCACGCTCCGCTGCCCCGGAAGGCCAGGTGGTAGATCGCCACCATGAGCGCGGCCACCAGCCGCAGCCCGTCCAGCGCCCGCAACCGGCCCTTCCCGCCGCCGCGCGGTGCCGGTGCGGCGGACGCCGCCGGTACGTGGCCGGGCGACGTCGGGTCGCCGGGCGCGGTCGGGTCGCCGGGCGACGTCGGATCGTCCGTGGGTGCGGGGAGTTTCAGGCTCATCCCAGTGCTGCCTTTTCGCCGGCGTGAGTGTCAGGGCGCGCGGTCGGCCGTACGATCGCCCGTCACGTAGGCGTTCAGGCTAGGTGGAGGCACCGGCTCCACGGGGCGTTGGAGCGGGCCCAACCGCTCTGTGCGACCAGTGTTTTCCTCCGTTTCACGGCCGGTTCACACGACCGTGACGGATTCGCGTCCGCGGCCGACCCCGCCCCCCCCGCCGGGCGGTCACCCGATCGACGGGCTCGTCGCCTCGTACAGCTCGAACCAGATGGACTTGCCGTCGCCGCGCGGGTCGACGCCCCAGGCGTCGGCGAGCTCCTCGATGAGCATCAGGCCGCGGCCTGAGGAGGCCATCTCGCCGGGGGAGCGGCGGTGCGGCATGTCGTCGGAGCGGTCGCCGACCTCGACGTGGAGGCGGCGGGTGCCGGGCATGCCGGTGACCATGGCGGTCAGTACGGCGTCCTCGTCGGTGTGCACCAGCACGTTGGTGACCAGTTCGGAGACGAGCAGGACGGCGGACTCGACCTGGTCGGCCGAGGTCCAGTCGTGCAGCAGGGCACGGATGTCGTCGCGGGTGGCGCGGATGCGGCCCGGGTCGGTCTGCGAGACGGTCAGCACCGCGCGGCGGACCGGGACCGCGCAGGTCGGGCCGTCGGGGTCGCGGCGCAGCAGGACCAGCGCGATGTCGTCCTCGCGGCGGTCGGCCAGCGGCCCGGTGGTGTGGTGGGAGGCGGGCCCGTGCACCGCGCGGATCAGGGAGTCGGCCAGCTCCTCCAGATCGCCCGCGGGCCCGGCCTCCAGCACATCGCGCAGCCGCTGCCAGCCGGTCTCCAGGTCGTGGCCGCCGGTCTCGATCAGGCCGTCGGTGCACAGCAGCAGCACCTCGCCGGGCTCCAGGACCAGCCGGGTCGTCGGGTAGTCGGTGTCCGGCTCGATGCCCAGCGGCAGGCCGCCCGCCGTACGCCGGACGATCGTCGTACCGTCGCCGAGCCGGATCGCGGGCTCCGGGTGCCCGGCGCGCACCACGTCGAGCGTGCCGGTCAGCGGGTCGGCCTCCAGATAGAGGCAGGTCGCGAAGCGTACGTCGGCGGACTCGTCGGCGCTCAGCCCCTCGTGCAGGCCGTCGCGCAGCCCGTCCGCCGGCCCGTCGGGGAGCCCGTCGTGCAGCCCCGCCAGAAAGCGGGAGGTGCGCGAGAGCACCGCGTCCGGGTGGTGGCCCTCGGCCGCGTAGGCGCGCAGCGCGATCCGCAGCTGGCCCATGATCCCCGCGGCCCGTACGTCGTGGCCCTGGACGTCGCCGATGACGATCGCGGTTCGGCCCGACGGCAGCCCGATCACGTCGTACCAGTCGCCGCCGACCTGGAGGCCGCCGCCGGTCGGCACATACCGGGCGGCCACCGCCATGCCCTCGATGCCGGGCCTGCGCGCGGGCAGCATCGTGCGCTGGAGGCCGTCGGTCAGGGCGCGCTCCGACTCGTGCAGATGCGCGCGGGACAGCGCCTGCGCGAGCATCCGGGCCACGGTGGTGAGCACCGAGCGCTCGTCGGGCGTGAAGGCCACCGGGTCGCGGAAGGCCGCCATCCAGGCGCCGATCGTGGACCCGGCCACGACCAGCGGGAGATACGCCCAGGAGGAGCGGCCGAACGGTTTCACCAGCGGCCAGGTGACCGGGAAGCGGTCCTCGTACGCGGCCGGCGACGGCAGATAGACCGCCTGGCCGGTACGGACCACCAGCGCGGCCGGGTAGTCGGTGTCCAGCGGCATGTCGAGGAAGGGGTCCTCGGTGCCCGCCGCCTGCCCGTGGTGCCCGATCACCGACAGCCGGTCGCCGTCCGTGCCGAAGACGGCGAGGCCGTCGGGCGAGAAACCCGGCATCGACAAGGTGGCCGCCACCCGCAGCACCTCGGCGGTGGAGTCGGCCTCGGCCAGCGCGCGCCCCGCGTCCAGCAGGAACGCCTCCCTGGCCCGCCGCCAGCCGCCGCCCGCCTGCGCCGCCGCCCGTGAGGGGCCGCCGCGCACCTCGTGCAGCGTGCCCGCCATCACCGTGCCCTGCGGGCGCACCCTGGCCCGTACCGTCCGCAGGGTCGCGCCGTCGTCGCCCACCACCCGCACCAGCGCCTCGGCGACCGTGCCCTCCGAGTAGGCCAGCGAGACCGCGCCGGCCAGCGACACGTAATCGGCGGCGTGCAGGCACGCCCGAACGGCGGACGTCCGGTGCTCGGCCGGGCCGCCGGACAGCCCGAGCAGGCGCGCGGCGCGGGCGTCGACCGTCACGGTGCCGGTGGCCTCGTGCCACTGCCACAGCCCGGTACCGACTGCGGCCAGGACGTCCTCGGTGCGCATTGTGCCAGTTTATGAGAATTGGGAGTTTATGGCCCAGTAGGGCGGCCTTCGTGGCCTTACGCCCCACCGAATCCGGAGTGAGGCCGGTGTGCGGGCGCCGGTAAGCTGTGCTGGGCCGCTGGCCCGGCCACCCACCCAACATCCAGCGTCGAGGACGAATGATGCACCGGTACCGGTCCCACACCTGCGGCGAGCTGCGCGCCACCGACGTCGACACCGACGTCCGCCTGTCCGGCTGGCTGCACAATCGCCGCGACCTGGGCGGCATCCTCTTCGTCGACCTGCGCGACCACTACGGCTTCACCCAGCTCGTCGTCCGCCCCGGCTCCCCGGTGTACGACCAGCTCAGCGGCCAGTCCAAGGAGTCCGTCGTCCGCGTCGACGGCCGCGTCCTGGCCCGCTCCGCGGAGAACGTCAACCCGGAGCTGCCGACCGGCGAGGTCGAGGTCGACGTGACCGCCCTGGAGGTGCTGGGCGCGGCCGACCCGCTGCCCTTCCCGGTCTTCCCCGAGGACAACGCGAACGAGGAGATGCGGCTCACCAACCGCTTCCTCGACCTGCGCCGCCAGCGCATGCACCGCAACATCATGCTGCGCACCCAGGTCATCTCCTTCCTGCGCCGCGAGATGACCGCGCTCGGCTTCAACGAGATGGCCACCCCGATCCTGTCGGCCACCTCCCCCGAGGGCGCCCGTGACTTCCTGGTGCCCTCCCGCGTGCACGCCGGGAAGTTCTACGCGCTGCCGCAGGCCCCGCAGCAGTTCAAGCAGCTCCTGATGATCTCCGGCTTCGACCGCTACTTCCAGATCGCGCCCTGCTTCCGCGACGAGGACTCGCGCGCCGACCGCTCGCCCGGCGAGTTCTACCAGCTCGACGTCGAGATGAGCTTCGTCGAGCAGGAGGACGTCTTCGGCGTCATCGAGAAGGTCATGACCGACCTCTTCACCGAGCTGGGCGGCGGACGCACGGTCACCTCGCCGTTCCCGCGCATCCCCTTCCGCGAGTCGATGCTCAAGTACGGCAACGACAAGCCGGACCTGCGCACCACGCTCGAACTGGTCGACGTCTCCGACGTGTTCGCCGGGAGCGGCTTCAAGGCGTTCGCCGGCAAGCACGTACGCGCGCTGGCCGTGCCCGACACCGCCGAGCAGCCGCGCAAGTTCTTCGACCAGCTCGGCGAGTACGCGGTCTCGCTCGGCGCCAAGGGCCTGGCCTGGGTCCGGGTCGGCGACGGCAACGCGTTGACCGGCCCGATCGCCAAATTCCTCACCCCCGAGGACGTCACCGCGCTGCTCGCCGCCGTCGGCGCGAAGCCCGGCACCGCGATCTTCTTCGGCGCCGGTGAGTTCGACGAGGTCTCCAAGATCATGGGCCCGGTCCGGGTCGAGGCCGCCAAGCGCACCGGCCAGTTCGAGGAGAACGTCTTCCGCTTCTGCTGGATCGTCGACTTCCCGATGTTCGAGCGCAACGAGGACACCGGGGCCGTGGAGTTCTCGCACAACCCCTTCTCCATGCCGCAGGGCGGCCTCGAAGCCCTCAACACCAAGGACCCGCTGGACATCCTGGCCTGGCAGTACGACATCGTCTGCAACGGCATCGAGCTGTCCTCCGGAGCCATCCGTAACCACGAACCCGCCGTCATGTACCGCGCGTTCGAGATCGCGGGCTACACCCGCGAGACGGTGGAGGCCGAGTTCGGCGGCATGCTCCGCGCCTTCCACTTCGGCGCGCCGCCGCACGGTGGCATCGCGCCGGGCGTCGACCGTATGGTCATGCTCCTCGCCGATGAGCCCAACATCCGCGAGACGATCGCGTTTCCGCTCAACCAGAACGCCCAGGACCTGCTCATGGGCGCGCCCTCCGAGGTCGAGGAGGCGCGGCTGCGCGAGCTCCACATCCAGCTCCGCCCTTCGGCAGGGCGCCCTTCCGCGGGGCGCTAGGACCGCGTCTCGGGAGGGGCGAGCCGGGGGGCAACCCCGGAGGCGGGTCACCGCGTTGAAGGGGTGTGGAGAGGAACAACGGTGTCGCACCCCGGTTTCGAGGAGTTCGTGGCGGCCCGCGGCCCCAGACTGCTGCGGGTCGCGTGGCTGCTGACCGGCGACCCGCACCTCGCAGAGGACCTGCTCCAGACGGTGCTGGCCAGGGTGTGGCCGAAGTGGCACCGGATCGCGGGCGACAGCCCGGAGGCGTACGTACGCAAGGCGCTGGTGCACACCCACGCCTCGTGGTGGCGGCGGCGCTGGCGCGGCGAGGTGCCGCACGGCGAGCTGCCCGACCGCCCGCAGCCGGCGGACCCGTACGGGGACGTGGACCTGGAGCAGGCGCTGGCCGCGGCGATACGGGAACTGCCGGTACGCCAGCGCGCGGTGGTCGTGCTGCGCTACTTCGAGGACCTGAGCGTGGCCGACACCGCGGATGTCCTCGGCTGCACGGAGGGCACCGTCAAGAGCCAGGCGTCCAAGGCGCTGCGGGCGCTGCGCGGACGGCTGCCCGAAGCGGTCGACACGGGCGTCGGAGGTGAACACCATGCCGGATGAGCGTTTCGCGGAGGACGAGCTGCGCGACCTGCTGGAGCGCGCGGTGCCCCAACTGCCCGCCCCCGTACAGCGGTTGGAGCGGGTCAAGGAGCGTGCGCTGCGCCGTCGCAGGCGCCGCGCGGTCGGGATGTCCGCCACCGTCGTGGTGGCGGTCGCGGCGGCCGGGACGGTGCTGCCCGGTCTCGGCGGCGCGGCGAGCGCCCCGGCGCCGCCCGCCGTCGTCACCTCGCTCGCGCCGCCCGCGTCCGGCAGCGGCGGCCCGACGGCGAGCGCTTCGACGGCGACCGGCCCGGTGGACAGCGGTCCGAGCCCGACCCCGAGCCTCGGACAGACCACCCGCGCGACCGAGTCGGCGTCCGCCGCGTCGGCGGCGGTCACGTACCACTTCCCCGAACTGGCCGGTCTCGACCTGCGGTTGCCGCCCGGCTGGACGACGGTCGTCGCGCCCAAGACGGGTGACGTCTTCGCCTCCTCGCAGGCGCTCGGCCTGCCCACCGACGGCTGCGTCAAGCCGCTGGACGGCTTCTGCACCCCGCTGGTCCGCACCCTGACCCGCGGCGGGGCGCTGATGATGCTGACACTCCGGCACAGCAAGACGACGGTGGACAAGCTCAACGCCGACGGCCACCCGGTGACCTCGTCCGTCGTCGTCAGCGCCTGCCGGGCGGTCGGCGGCACCGCGCAGACCAAGGCCCTGCTCACCGACGCGTCCGGCTCCGACGTTCTGATCGAGGTCTCGGTGTGCCTGGCCGACGCCACCGACGCGCAGCAGTCCCAGATCAACGACGCGCTGAAGAACGCCGTCTTCTCGTGAAGGCTCCCGTGAAAGGCCCCCGCCACGTCATGCGCACCACCCGCCGCCCCCGCCGTCTCCTGGCCGCCGCCGTCCTGACCGCGCTGGCCGCCGCCCCGCTGATGTCCGGCTGCGTGGCCGGTGGCACGGGCGTGCGGGCGTCGAAGGTCGGCGACGAGGGGCCGCTGAGCACGGTGGTGAGCGGTCCCGCGGGCCGGGCGGGCAGGTCCGCGCCCGAGCCGGTGCGCACGACACCCGCGCCGCCCGCCCAACTGCCGGGCCTGGGGCCGAAGACGCGCTCGCAGATCCCCGCCGACGCGCGGCAGGCCGTCCTGGTCACCGGCGCCGGCCCCGACTCGCCCGACGCGAAGGTCACCTTCTACACCCGCGAGAACACGGCCGGTTGGCGGCCCTCGGGTCCGGTGTGGGCCGCGCACAACGCGCTGCGCGGCTGGACCGACACGCACCGCACCGGCGATCTGCGCTCACCGATCGGCGTCTTCGGCCTCACCGACGCGGGCGGCCACCTCCCCGACCCCGGCACCGAACTCCCCTACGACCACGCGCCGATCGGCTTCAGCGTCTCCGGCACCGGCTTCAGGGGCGAGCCGCTGGCGGGCTCCTTCGACTACGTCATCGCCATCAACTACAACCACCTGCCCGGCACGTCACCGCGCGACTGGACGCGTCCGCTGGGCGCCTCGCGCGGCGGCGGCATCTGGCTGCACGTGGACCACGGCGGCCCGACCCAGGGCTGTGTCTCGCTGCCGCAGCAGGCCATGCGGACGCTGCTGCGCACCCTGGACCCGAAGCTGCACCCGGTGGTGGTGATGGGCGACGGGGCCGCGCTGGCGCGCTGAACGGCCGTACGCACGGCCCCGATCGCGTTCCTCAGGCGGCCGGCGCGTCCGGGTCGCCGCCGAACCGCTCGATGTACGACGCCAGGTCCTCGTCGGAGATCTTCGCGAAGAGCACCGGCGGCACCGTGAAGGGGGTGCCCGCGGGCACCGAGTCCAGCGCGCGGGCCTCGTCGGCGGTGACCCAGCGGGCGTCGTCGGCGGGCAGCGCGAAGGCGGCCCGCATGGCGGCGGCCGAGGCCGGGATGAACGGCTCGGACACCACCGCGTAGAGGTGGATGAGATTCATCGCGGTACGCAGCGTGAGCGCGGCGCCGTCCTGGTCGGTCTTGATCTCCATCCAGGGGGCCTTCTCCTCCAGGTAGGAGTTGCCCGCACTCCACAGCGCCCGCAACGACTGCGCGGCCTTGCGGAATTGCAGCGTCTCCATGTGGCCCTCGTATTCGGTGAGCAGCGCGGCGATCTGCTCGCCGAGCTTCGCCTCGGCGGCGCCGGCCGCCGAACCCGCGGGCACTTCGTCGCCGAATCGCTTGCGCGAGAAGGACAGGACGCGGTTGACGAAATTGCCGAGGGTGTCGGCGAGGTCCTTGTTGACGCCCGCCGCGAACAGCTCCCAGGTGAAGGAGGTGTCGTCGGACTCCGGCGCGTTCGCGATGAGGAAGTAGCGCCAGTAGTCGGCGGGCAGCAACTCGAGGGCGGCGTCGGTGAAGACACCGCGGCGCTGCGAGGTGGAGAACTTGCCGCCGTAGTAGTTCAGCCAGTTGAAAGCCTTGACGTAGTCGACCTTCTTCCACGGTTCACGGGTGCCCAGTTGGGTCGCCGGGAACATCACGGTGTGGAAGGGCACATTGTCCTTGGCCATGAACTCGGTGTAACGGACCGTGTCGTCGGCCTCGTACCACCACGACTTCCAGTCCCGTACTTCACCCTCGGACGCGGCGTCGGCCCACTCCTTGGTGGAACCGATGTACTCGATGGGCGCGTCGAACCAGACGTAGAACACCTTTCCGTCCGCGGCCAGCTCCGGCCAGGTGTCGGCCGGTACGGGAACGCCCCAATCCAGGTCACGGGTGATCGCCCGGTCCTGGAGTCCCTCGGTGAGCCATTTCCGCGCGATGGACGAGGCCAGGGTGGGCCAGTCGGCGCCGTTCGCGTCGATCCACGCCTCGACCTCGCCGGCGAGCTTGGACTGGAGGAGGAACAGGTGCTTGGTCTCGCGGACCTCCAGCGCGCTGCTGCCGCTGATCGCGGAGCGCGCGTCGATGAGGTCGGTCGGGTCGAGCACCCGCGTGCAGTTCTCGCACTGGTCGCCGCGGGCCTTGTCGTACCCGCAGTACGGGCACGTGCCGACGATGTAGCGGTCGGGCAGGAAGCGTTCGTCGGCGAGCGAGTACACCTGCCGGACGGCCCGCTCCTCGATGAAGCCGTTCTCGTTGAGCCTGCGCGCGAAGTGCTGGGTGATGTCGCGGTTCTCCGCCGAGGAGCTGCGGCCGAAGTGGTCGAAGGACAGCTCGAAGCCGTCGTAGATCGCCTTCTGCGCGAGGTGTGCCTGGCCGCAGAAGACGTCGACCGGCAGGCCCGCCTCCTTGGCGGCCAGCTCGGCGGGGGTGCCGTGCTCGTCGGTGGCGCAGATGTAGAGGACGTCGTGGCCGCGCTGCCGCAGATACCGCGAGTAGACGTCGGCCGGGAGCATGGACCCCACCATGTTGCCCAGATGCTTGATCCCGTTGATATAGGGGAGGGCTGAGGTGATGAGGTGACGCGCCATTGCGGGCTGCTCCCAATTCGTTGCGGGGAGTGAGTAATTCCTCTACGGACGGTCAATATCGTATCGGACGACCGGGGGGCATCCGCCGCCCCTTTTCCGGGTAGCCGGGCTGTGAAGGGCTGTGAACAGCCCCGGGGGGTCGAGCCCTGAAGATCACAGCGAGTGACTGCACGTGCACATGCACGTGCACATGCACGTGCCTGCCCAACGAGTTATGATCTGCCGTACCAGACATGGCACTTATGGGGAGTGGCTGATGCGCCGGACGCACAACGGAATGGCTGCAGAAGACCTACGTGGAGTGGTCTGGCAGAAGAGCCGTCACAGTAATGCCAATGGAACGTGCGTCGAGTTCGCCGCCCTGCCCGACGGCGAGGTCGCCGTACGGAATTCGCGCTTCCCCGAGGGTCCGGCGCTGATATACACACGTGCGGAGATCGAATCGATGATCATCGGCGTGAAAGCCGGTGAATTCGACCACCTGGTCCCGTAATGCGCCGGTTGCGCCGCGACCCGCGTGGAACCGGCGGAACTAACAGGGTCCGCCCGGTGTGAGAAAAAGCGCCCAGACGACCTTTCCCGTGCCGCTCAGCGGGTGCCATCCCCAGTTCTCGCTGAACGAGTCCACCAGATGAAGTCCGCGGCCGGTCTCGGCCACGAAATCAGGGTCCTTGGCGACGGGCGCCACCCCGCTGGGGTCACGCACCGCACACACCACGCGCGAGGTCCAGCGCACCAGGCTCAGCCGTACCGGGGCGCCGGGCGCGCCGATCGGCACCGCGTACCGCAGCGCGTTGGTCACCAGCTCGGACGCGACCAGTTCGACCGAGTCGCGGAGCGTGGACAGATCCCATCGTTGGAGCGTCGCGCGCGTGAAGTGACGTGCCTCACCCACTGACTCCAGGGCGGCGGGCAGCTCACAGGTGGCTCCGTTACCCGAGGCCACGCGCTCAGGCGCGAGCACTCCCTGCCATAACGGCTCCAGCACGGCGACTGCCTCTGCCTTCATACGTGCCCCCGGGGTATCTGCACGTCCACCATGCTCATGGATCAGCACCCTCCGATGCAAGAGCGTCTGCACGTGCATCTGCAAGGAATTGATGCACGTGTCGGTGGAGAGTGACCGAACGGGTACACCGCGCAGTCCGTTAGTGGCAGACTGCTGATGAACCAAGGGCGGAGCGTGACCTATGAGCGCAGGGCAGCCGGGAGGCGGGTCCATCGTGCGACGAATGCTGCTCGGAGCGCAGCTGCGGCGGCTGCGTGAGTCCAAGGGCATCACCCGCGAGCTGGCGGGCTACTCGATCCGGGCCTCCGAATCGAAGATCAGCCGCATGGAGCTGGGAAGAGTCAGTTTCAAGGAGCGTGACGTCGCCGATCTGCTGACCCTCTACGAGGTCACGGACGAAGCCGAGCGGGCGGCCATGCTGGGCCTGGTCCGCGAGGCCAACGCGGCCGGCTGGTGGCACGGATACGGCGAGGTCATGCCGACGTGGTTCCAGACGTACGTGGGCCTGGAGGAGTCGGCCGCGCTGATCCGCACCTTCGAAGTGCAGTTCGTGCACGGCCTGTTGCAGACCGAGGACTACATAAGATCGGTGATCCGGCTTGGTCACCCCGAGGCAGCCGTGCCCTGGGTGGAAAGACGAGTCGGTCTACGCCTGGAGCGGCAAAAGCTTCTCGTCTCCGAGCAGGCGCCCCACTTCGTCGCCGTCATGGACGAGGGCGCGCTGCGCCGTCCGTTCGGCGGCCGGCAGGTGATGATCGACCAGGTGCGGCACATCCTGGAAGCCGCCGAGCGGCCCAACGTCGACGTCCGCATCCTGCCGTTCGCCACGGGCGGGCACGCGGCGGGCGGCGGCGCCTTCACGCTGCTGAGCTTCCCGGAGTCCGATCTGCCGGACCTGGTCTACCTGGAGCAGCTCACCGGGGCGCTCTACATCGACAAGCCCGACGAAGTGGTCGAGTACCAGAAGGCGATGAACGCGCTGAGTGATGTCGCGCTGACGCCCACCGCTTCCCTGGACTGGCTGAACTCCTTCCAGCGCGAACTGTGAGCCGTGCGCCCGGGGCCGACTTCCGCCGATGACGGCGGGAGCCGGCCCTTCGCGTGTGCCCCGGCCCTTCGCGTGCGCCCGAGCCCTTCGCGTGCGCCCCGGCCCTTCGCGTGCGCGCCGCGCCACGGACAGCCGCGGATGCGGAGCTTCCGCTCCCGATTCCGTCACCCTCCCCGCATTGACGATTACCGAAATGCGCACCACGTACAGTGTCTCGCCGGGCAATTCCCCCGAGGCGGAGCCGGTGTGACGCGCGTCATACGAGCGGGATGGTTCAAGTGGTAAACGTTGGGGCTTCGTCGTGTGCGTGCGAGCCACCGGACTGAAGGTGTGGGAATGGGCGTTCGTGGGCGCAAGCGAGAACCCAAGCGCAGTCGCAAGCGCTGGATCATCGCGATATCCGTCGCCTTCGTGGTGCTGCTGGCCGGCGGCGCCGGCGCGATCTACCTGAAGCTCAACGCCAATATCTCGACGTTCGACTCGGCGGGGCTGAGCAAGAACCGGCCCAAGGCCGGGCCCGCGGACGCCAACGGCCACACCGCCGTCAACGTCCTGCTGATCGGCTCCGACACCCGCTCCGGCGCGAACGGCAAGCTCGGCGGCTCCGCCTCCGGCGACATCGGCCGCTCGGACACCACGATCCTGCTGCACGTCTACCCCGACCACAAACACGCGGTGGGCATCTCCGTACCGCGTGACTCGATGGTCGACATACCCCCGTGCCTGCTGCCCGACGGCAAGTGGTCGCCGGACCAGCCCAGGGCGCAGTTCAACTCGGCGTTCTCGATGGGCGACACGGCCAAGGGCAATCCGGCGTGTACGCAGAACACCATCGAGAAGCTGTCCGGGCTGCGCGTGGACCACACCATGGTGGTCGACTTCGAGGGCTTCGCGTCCATGACCTCCGCCGTGCACGGCGTCGAGGTCTGCGTGCCGAACAAGATCTACCAGGGGGACATGAACCCCAACCGCGGCAGCAAGGGCAAGGTCGTCCTCGACGCGGGCATGCAGAACCTCCAGGGCCAGCAGGCGCTGGACTACGTCCGCGTACGGCACGGGGTCGGCGACAACTCCGACGTCGGCCGCATGCTGCGGCAGCAGGCGTTCCTGTCCGCCCTGATCGCCAAGATCAAGGGGCAGGGCATGAACCCGACGACGCTGCTGCCGCTGGCCGACGCCGCCACCAAGTCGCTCACCGTGGACCCGGGGCTCGGCAGCGCCACCAAGCTGATGTCCTTCGGGCTGTCGCTGAAGAACATCGACCTCAAGAACATCCAGTTCATCACCGCGCCGTGGAAGTACGACGGGCCGCGCATCGACCTCGTCCACCCCGACGTGGACGACCTCTTCGCGGAGCTGCGGGCCAACCGGACCCTGGAAGGCGTCGACGCGTCGGGCAAGCCGAAGTCGACGGCCTCCCCGACGCCCGCCGCCACGGTCGACGGCACCGGCGTCTCGGTCGGCGTCTTCAACGGCACCACCGTGGACGGGCTCGGCGGCAAGGCCGCCGACAAGCTCAAGGGCTCCGGCTACACCGTCACCGGGACCTCCACCGCCAAGTCCCAGGACCACGCCACCACCCGTATCGAGTACGGGCCCGCCGACAAGGCGCACGCCACCGAGCTCGCCAAGCTCTTTCCCGGCGCGGAGCTCGCTCCGCTCGCCATCTCGGGCATCAATCTCGTCGTCGGCCAGGATTTCGCCTCGGCGGCGAGCAAGCCGAAGCCGTTGCCCACCAATCTCACGCAGCAGGCTCGCGCCGCGGACACCGACCCCTGCAAAAAACTCTCCTACGGCTAGCCCCCCGCCGGGGCCCTCCCGGGCAGGGGCGCTCTTCCAGGGGCGCGGCCCCTGGGCGGTTCTTCTGCGCTGGTCGGCACGCCGATCTTTTCGGGGCGCGGCCCCGGGCGGTTCTTCTGCTGGGGCGGCAGCCACGCGTTTTTTGGGGGCGCGGTCCCTGGGCGGTTTCCTTGCGCTGGTCGGCACGCCGATTTTTTAGGGGCGCGGCCCTGGGCGGTTCTTCTGCCGGGGCGGCAGCCACGTGTTTTTTGGGGCGCGGCCCTGGTGCGGTTCTTTTGCCGGGGGGCCAGCCACGTGTTTTTAGGGGCGCGGGGAACTGCGCGCTCAGCCACGGCGGTGGTGCGCCGTGAGAACCGGCCCCAGCGGGGCAGATGCGGTTGTTTTCGGGCTGAAAGCCCGGTGGGGGCTGGTCGCGCAGTTCCCCGCGCCCCTAAAAAGATCGGCCCACTGCCCCGGGCAGGTGCGGGGACGGGGGCGGGGCCCGGGAAAGATCGGCTCACCGTCCTGGGTGGGGGCGGGGCCCGGAGGGCTAGTCGGCTACGGCGGCTTGGGCCGTGACACGGTTGATGCGGCCACGGACGAGATATTCACCGGGAACGGCGTTGCGGGCACCGAATTCGGCCCCCCGGGCGGAGCCCATGTAGCGGGAACCGATCTTGGTGGACCAGTGAAGCAGGGCGGCGGGGTCCTCGACGAGCTCGGCGGTGCACTCGAAGAGGACGTAGGAGTAGGGCGGCTCCTGATCGTCCACGCAGAGCGCGAAGCGGGCGTCGCGGCGCAGGGCCTTGCCCTTGAGGGAGTCGCTGCCGGTGTTGAAGACGACGCGGATGTCGGAGGGGTCGGTGTCGTCGAGCAGGAACCAGACGGGCGTGACGTGGGGACCGCCGTCCTTGCGCTGGACGGCGAGCTTCCCCGTGCGGGTACCGGTGGAGGCGAAGGCGCGCCATTCGGCCTCGGTCATGTGCTGCATGGGGTCAGGTTAGGGCCGGGCGGGTCCGGGGGTCAGGCCGCCCCGCCGTGGGCGCGGGCGGCGGCGCCGCGTACCTCCAGGCCGTCGAGGAGGTCGGCGGTGGCCGCGGCGACGGCGGCCACGGCGGCGTCGAAGACCTCCCGGTTGTGCGCGGCGGGCGCGCGGAAACCGGAGATCTTGCGGACGTACTGGAGCGCCGCCGCTTCGATGTCGTCCTCGTCCGGATCGGGCGTCATCGGCGGTCGCAGGGTCTTGATGCTTCTGCACATGCCTCCAGTGTCGCGCGGGGGTACGACATCGCGCCACGAACTCGGTCGCGGCGGCCCCTTGGCGTGCGGCCGTCGCAGTGCTTCAATGCTCTCCATTGGTTAGGAACCTTTCCTAACTGCACAGCAGGCCCCCGCAGTTGGCCGTTCCTCCGACGGCCGGAAACGGAGACGCACGTGCACCGATCCCCCCACTCGCACCGCTCGAACCGGCGCCCCAGCCGCCGGATAGCCATGATCGCCGCCGTCGGCGTACTGGCGGGCGGCGGCGCCTCGCTGGCCCTGGCCACGGCGGGCAACGCGGCCACCGCGCCCGGCGCGCACGCCGCCGCGGTCGCGCCCAAGGCGGCGGCAGCCGGTCTCGCCGACCCGCACAAGAAGGAAATCGCGATGGAGCTGGTCTCCAGCGCGGAGAACTCCTCGCTGGACTGGAAGGCCCAGTACAAGTACATCGAGGACATCGGCGACGGCCGCGGCTACACCGCGGGCATCATCGGCTTCTGTTCCGGCACCGGCGACATGCTGGACCTGGTCAAGCACTACAACGACCTCAAGCCCGGCAACGTCCTGGCCAAGTACCTCCCCGCGCTGGAGAGCGTCAACGGCTCCGACTCGCACTCCGGCCTCGGCTCGGCCTTCGTGAGCGCGTGGAAGACCGCCGCCAAGGACACCGTCTTCCAGACCGCGCAGAACGACGAGCGCGACCGCGTCTACTTCAACCCGTCGGTCAACCAGGCCAAGACGGACGGCCTCGGCACCCTCGGCCAGTTCATCTACTACGACGCCATCGTGATGCACGGCCCCGGCGACGACTCCGTCAGCTTCGGCGGCATCCGCAAGACCGCCATGAAGAAGGCCAAGACCCCGGCCCAGGGCGGCAACGAGACCACGTACCTCAACGCCTTCCTCGACGCCCGCAAGGCCGCGATGAAGACCGAGGACGCCCACGACGACACCAGCCGCGTCGACACCGAGCAGCGCGTCTTCCTCAACGCGGGCAACCTCAACCTGGACCCGCCGCTGAAGTGGAAGACGTACGGGGACTCGTACCAGATCCTGACGCTTCCGTAGCGCCCGACGCTTCCCGCCCCCGGCCCGCCGACCCTTGTGTCGGCGGGCCGGGTACGCTCCCGGGGTCGGATGCAGAGATCGGATGTATCGAAGGAGCCGCCGCCCATGCTGCGCTACGGACTGACCCACCCCGCGATCCTCGCCGCGCTCGCCGCCGCGGGCCACGGCTCCCGCGTCCTGATCAGCGACGGCCACTATCCGCACACCACGGGCGCCAACCCGGCCGCCGAGCGCGTCTACCTCAACCTCAGCCCCGACCGGCTGCTGGTCACCGAGGTACTGGACGCCCTGGTCGACGCGATCCCGATCGAGGCGGCGGCCGTCATGACCCCGCCGCCTGACCGTGACGACACTTCCGAGACGTCCGACACTTCCGACCTTTCCGAGCCGGAGATCTTCGCGGAGTTCCGTGCCGCCCTCCCCGGCCTCACCCTCGACGGCCTCGACCGCTTCGCCTTCTACGACGCGGCCCGCGGCCCCGACACCGCCCTCGTGGTGGCCACCGGCGACCGGCGTACGTACGCCAATCTGCTGCTCACGATCGGAGTGCGGTCGGAGGACCGCTGAGCGGCGGACGCCCTTACCGCGCTGCGCACCCGGCACGAGCGCACGATGGAGCGCCTTGAGGCGGACCGCACGGAGCGCCGCGACGGGCACGTGCAACTGCCGGCAGTACGTGGGCCCGCAGCCGCTCACCACGCTCTACGCCCAGGAGATCACCGACCTCTGACGACGCGTCAGCGCGGCTCTCGCGCGACGGTCGGCAGCGCGCGGGCCAGGGCGCGGGCGGTGCGCGCGGCGCGGGACTCCGCGCGGGCGACGGCGTCCGGCGCCGGGCCGAGCAGACCCTCCGCGAGGAAGAGGACCAGGCCGTGCGCGGCCGAGGAGACGTCCAGTATCAACTCCACCGCGCGGTCGCCCGAGGTGAGGCGGCGGGCCGTCGGGAGCACGGCGGTCAGCACCTGGTCGCCCGCCGAAGCCAGGCTCGAATAGCGGGACTTGTCGAGTCCCGCGCTGAACGTGATGTCGAACAGGGCCCGTTCCTCCACCGCGAACCGGACGTAGGCGGCGGCGAAGTCCGCCAACTGCTCGACCGGGTCCGCGGATTGACGGACGGCGGCCGAGAACCGGCGGTGCTGCTCGCGGTACCCGCGCTCGGCCAGCGCCGCCAGCAGCGCGTCCCGGTCGGCGAAGTGCTTGTACGGCGCCGCCGCGCTGACCCCCGCCCGCCGACTGGCCTCCGCGAGCGTGAAGCCGTGCGGCCCGCGCTCGGCGACGAGGCCGAGGGCGGCCCGCTCCAGGGCGTTGCGGAGGTCGCCGTGGTGCTGTCCACTGCGGCGGGCCGGTGCGGTGCGCTCGGCGGGAGGCGTCATATCCGCAGGTTAACACCCGTCACCACAAGGTGAATCGCCGTAACCTCAGGCGTTCATGACCGGCGAGGGGCGCACCATGAACACGTCGACCGCGTCCTCCGTCTCCAGGACGAAGCCCCACCGTTCGTAGAGCCGCCGGGCGGCGCTGCCCTGGAGGACGTTCAGCCGTACGTCCTCGCCGCGCGCGTCGGCGCGGCCCAGCAGTTCCCGCAGCACGGCCGAGCCCAACCCGCGCCCCTGGTAACGGGGTTCCAGATAGAAGTGTTCGAGCAGAGCGCTGCCGGTCTCGGCGGGCCGCAGCGTCACGCACCCGGCGAAGTCCCCCTCGACGGTGACGACCGAGGTGTACCGCGTCGAGAACGAGTCCCGCAGCCGCTGCCGTACCCGGTGCCCGTCGTACCGCCCGAGCCGTTCCAGATCCGCCCGCATCACGACGGCCCGCAGCTCGGCTATGGGCTCCACGTCCCCCGCGACGGCCGCGCGCAGCGCCCACCGCAGGTCAGCGCTCTGTACCGCCCCATTCGTCCGCATCCCCCAAGTATCCGCGAGCGCCCGCGCCGCCTCGCCCCGGCCCCCCTCGCGCCACCGCCCCGGCAGCAGGGCGCGGGGGAGTCGTCCGCGCCGTCTTCCGCGAGGCGTACGGAGGCGGGTCAGGTGCCGGGGGTTCCGGCGGGGCTGAGCGCCTGGGTGCCGACGACGCCGAGCAGGGTGAGGCGTTCGGCGTCCTCGGTGCCGGGCTCGGCGGTGTAGACCATGATCCGCAGATCGCTTCCGGCGACGCTGAGGATGTCGCAGTCCAGGGTCAGCGGGCCGACCACCGGGTGGTCGATCGTCTTGCGGGAGGCGTCGTGCCGGGTGACCTCGCCGGATTCCCACAGCTCGGCGAAGCGCGGGCTGCGGGCGCGCAGCTCGGCGACCAGGCGGCGCAGGCGCTGGTCGGCGGGGTAGCGGTTGGCGGTGGCGCGCAACTGGGCGACCTGGGAGATCTCCAGCAGCCGCAGCGACTCGGGGGTGTGGCGGACCCGGGAGCCGGAGCCAAGGAAATTGCGCCAGATCGCGTTGCGGTCGTTGCCCTGCTGCTGCCCCATCAGGGCCACGTACAGGGGGTTGGCCAGCAGCAGCGTCCACGCGGCGTCGCTGACGGCGACCGGCGTCCCGGTCAGCCGGTCGAGCATGCGCTGCACGCTCGGCGTGATGTACGCGGGGACGGTGCCCTGGCCCGGCGGTACGAGTCCGGCGACGTGGAAGAGGTGCTCGCGCTCGGCGGTGGTCAGCCGCAGCGCGCGGCCGAGCGCTTCGACGACCTGCTCGGAGGGGTTGGCCGCGCGGCCCTGTTCGAGCCGGGTGACGTAGTCGACGGAGATCCCGGCGAGCAGGGCCAGCTCCTCGCGGCGCAGCCCGGCCGCCCGCCGGTGGCCCCCGGCGGGCAGCCCGGCCGCCTCGGGGGAGACCCGGTCGCGCCAGCGCCGTACCGTGTGCCCGAACTCCGTGGTCGCCATGGTTCCACTGTGCACCGTGCGGCCCGCGCCGTCCTGGTACCGGCAGTCCCAGGAAGACCGGGCCACTGGCTGCCCCGGCGGGCCTGCCGCACCGTGGACGTATGACAACGACACTGATCACCGGAGCGAACAAGGGCCTCGGCTTCGAGACCGCCCGCCGCCTGCTGGCCGCGGGGCACACCGTCTACGTGGGCAGCCGGGACGCCGACCGCGGGCGGGAGGCCGTCGAGCGGCTGGGCGCGGGCGCGCGGGCGGTCCGGCTCGACGTCACCGACGACGCGTCCGTCGGGGCCGCGGCCGAGGCGATCGCGGCGGACGGCGGCCTCGACGTCCTGGTCAACAACGCGGGCATCGAGAGCAGGACCGCCGACAACGGCGTCGTCGGCGCCGCCGACCTGACCGCCGACGTCATGCGGGAGACGTTCGAGACGAACGTCTTCGGCCTGGTGCGCGTCACCCACGCGTTCCTGCCGCTGCTGCGCCGCTCGGCCGCGCCGGTCGTGGTCAACCTCAGCAGCGGGCTGGCCTCGCTGTCCCGGCTCAGCGCCCCCGGCACCCCCGCCTACGCGTATCCGGGCGTCGCGTACCCGGCGTCGAAGACCACCGTGAACATGATCACCGTGCAGTACGCGAAGGCGTTCCCCGAGATGCGGATCAACGCCGTCGAGCCCGGTTTCACCAAGACCGATCTGAACGGGAACACCGGGGTCCAGACGGTCGAGCAGGGCGCCGAGATCATCGTCCGGATGGCGCAGGTGCCGGCCGACGGCCCGACCGGCGGGTACTTCGACGCCGAGGGGCCGCTGCCCTGGTAGCCGCGGCCCCTGACGGGGCGGCCCCGACGGCCCCTGTACGCCGGGGCCGCGGGTGCCGCCCGCCTGGGTCTCAGCCGAACATGCCCGGCTCGTAGTCCCCCGCGGGCTGCTGAATGATCACGTTCAGCCGGTTGAAGGCGTTGATCAGGGCGATGCCGGTGACGAGGGCGGCCAGCTCCTCCTCGTTGTAGTGCTTGGCGGCGTTCGCCCACACCTCGTCCGCGACGCCCCCGGCCGCGTCGGCGATACGGGTGCCCTGCTCGGCCAGCTCCAGGGCCGCGCGCTCGGCGTCGGTGAAGACCTTGGCCTCGCGCCACGCGGCCACCAGATTGAGCCGCTGCTGCGTCTCCCCGGCCGCCGCCGCGTCCTTGGTGTGCATGTCGGTGCAGAATCCGCAGCCGTTGATCTGGCTGGCGCGCAGCCGTACCAGTTCCTGGGTGGCGAGCGGCACCGTCGAGTCCGCCAGCACTTTGCCGGCCGCGGTGAGGTGCCGCAGCGACTTCGCGGCGAGCGGGCTCTCGAAAAGGTTCAGACGGGCTTCCATGGCGTTACTACTCCTCGGGCTCGTGCGTTTCCGCGCCGCCGCCGCCCTTCCACGACGTCCCCGGCGCACGCACCTCCCTGACGCCCCGCCCCACCCCGATGTGACCGCCCCCCGAAGTGACCCCCGTCTCCCCTCCGGGGGCGGGAGGGCGGGCGGGACGGCGGGGTCTAGCCGCGCGGGCCGCGTTGGAGGGGTGTCACGACCGTGTCGTGGAAGCGGTCGACGGCTTCGTCCACGCTGCGGATGAAGCCGGTCTCGGCCGTACCGCGGGTGCTGCCCATGCCCTTGAAGAGGGAGAGGCGGAAGCCGGTGATCGTGGCGCCGTCCCGGGGGAGCAGGTCGGCGGGCTCGGGGCGCAGCCGCTCCAGCGTTCCCCGGGGGCCGGAGCCGCGCCCGTCGACCAGCGTCTCCACGTGCAAGTCGGCCGGAGCGTCGGGAAGTTGGCGTACCAGTCGCTTCGCCCAGGTCAGCGGTGAGCCGGCGGCGGGCGCGGGAACGTCCAGGGACGTACGCAACTTGCTGGTCCGCAGATCGGCGGTGAGACCGAGGACGCCGGGGCTGTCCTCGATCCGCAACTCGGCCTGGAGGCGCCCTTCGCGACACAGCCGGTCGGCGAGCGCGGCTCGGCGCTCCCCGGGGTCGGTGCCGCGCTTGACCCGCTGCACCGGCAGCACCTTCTGGCCCAGTTCACCGCCCAGCCGCAGACAGACCTGACGGATCAGCCGCTCCCAGTTGGCGACCACGTCGACGGCGCGCGGATCGCCCTCGCACAGCGTCTCCTCGTCGATGCCCCGGCGCACCGGCACCCAGGCCGGGCCCATGTTCTGGAAGCCGTGGCAGCCGGAGTTCTCGTGCTGGAGGTAGTACAGCAACTCCTGCAACAGCCAGGCGTGCGCCGCGTTCCCGACGCCCTCGTGCCGGATCAGCATCTGCGCCTGGTGGGTGACCTCCGCCCAGGACAGGTGCCACAGAGCCACCTTGTGCTTGCGGCGGCCGTCGATCTTGACGTCCACGAGCGGACTGCCGTCCAGGGCGACGTCGTTGGAGAGCGTGATCACCGCTTCGTACGCGCGGCGGCCCGCGATGTCCACGTAGTCCTGGACCTGCGCGGTCCGCAGCGGATTTCCGTTGGTCTTCGTCTCGACCAGCGCGGTCCACAGCTTGCCCGCGCGCTCCACCCGGATCAGCCCGTCGGGCCGCTTGGGGCTCTCGCCGCCGTGCGGCAGCGAGACCTCGGTGTACGTCTCCATCCGCCCGGCGGGCGCGCCGAACGCCGCCGTCAACCGCCGTCCGAACTCGGGCACTTGGGCCATCACCGAGAGCAGTACGGACGTGGCCCTGGTCTCCCGCTCGCGGTCGCTCTTGAGCGTGCCCGCGGGGAAGAGCCGTGCCATGCGCCAGGAGTCGTTCTCCGCGAGGGACTTGCGGGTGACGGCGGGCAGCGTGACCTTCTTGCGGGCGGTGCGGGGGCGCTTGGGCGGCGGTGCCTGCTCGACCGACGAGGCGGCCGTCGGGACGGCGGCCTGCGGCGCGACCTGCCGGGGGATCGACGCCGAGGTGCCCACCGGGCCCTGAGCGGCCACCGGGTCCTGGGCGTGTGCCGGGTCCGGAACGGCCACCCGCGCCGACGCGTCCGTGGGAGCCTGGGGCTCCGGCGCCGCTTCCAGCGCGCCGCCCGGCTCCTCGTCGGCCGCCGTCTCGTCCGCGTCGTCCACGTCGATGCCGAAGTCCGTTGCCAGGCCCGCGAGTCCCGAGTCGTACCCCTGACCGACGGCCCGGAACTTCCAGCCGCCGTCCCGCCGGTACAGCTCCCCGAAGATCACGGCCCCGATCGGGCCCGCGTCCTCGATCGTGAACCGCAGCAGCCCCTCGCCGTTGCCGTCGGCGAGCGTCAGCCGAAGGTCGTCCAGGTCCCCGAACCGCGCGCCCCCGTACCGGCTCGCCGCCAGCACGATCCGCTGCACATCCCCGGGGCGGCCGTCAGATCCAGGCTGATCCGGTCCTCGCTGCCGTTCTCCGTCGGGGTCTTGCCGAGCAACTGCACGCTTCCGTCCGCCGCCGCGGGGTTGTTGTAGAAGTAGAAGTCGTCGTCGCTGCGGACCTTGCCGTCGCCGTCCAGCAGCAACACGGACACATCGGCGTCCCCGTCCCCGCTCGCGCTGCTCCACCCCAGGCTGACGATCACCGCCCCGGTGTGCTCGCTCAATGCCGAAAGCCCGACATTGCCGCCCTTGACCATCTCGCGCATACGGCCCCCCACAGGCTGTGACCCAGCGCACAACCGCCGTGCGCTGCCTGCACCTTAGCGCCGCAATGTGCCCGCGCGATCCCATTCGCCCGGCCCTTTGCGCATGTGCCCGGATAAGGGGGCACCTGTGCCCCGGACGGCTGGGCCGGGAGGGCGGTTATGTCGCTGAGGGGGAGGCGGGCGGGCGGGTGGGGAGGAGGGGTTTGCAGGTGGTGTAGGCCCTGGCCGTCTTCGGGTCGGAGGTGTTGAGGTCGCCGAAGCCGAAGCCGCCGCGGCGGGTGGTGGGGGAGGGGGTGGGGAGGGTGACGCCGTGGTCCTTGAGGCAGCTCGTGAACGCCTGGAAGGCGGAGCTGACGCCGCCGGGGCCGCCGCCGCGCTGGCCGTTGAACTGGGGGCGCAGCGAGGCGCATGCCTCCATGGCCTTCTGGGTGGCCGGGTCGGCGGACTCGCCGCCGAAACCGCCGAAGCCGCCTGAGCCCCCGCCGAATCCGCCGCTCGGGCGGCCCGAGGGACGGCCCGAGGGGCGGCCGGACGCGCGGTCGGAGGGGCGGCCGGAGAAGGACGGCAGCTTCACGCCGTGCTGGGAGAGGCAGTCGCGGTAGGCCGCCATGTCCTGCGCGCCGCCGGGGGCGCCCTTGGCGGAGGACGACGGCGAGGACGAGGACGACGCCTTCGCGTCGGCGGACGCCGAGCCAGAGGAGCCCGACGACGAGCAGGCGGTGAGCAGCAGCGCGCCCGAGGCGAGGACGGCGACGCACGCGCCCGCCCGCAGCGCGGAGCGGCGCGCGGACTGCCGGGTGGTGGTCAGGGTCATGACCGTGGTCTCCTCGGATGCGGGGGCGGGGGGCGCCGCTCACCCACGCGCACGCGCGGGACACGAGCACCCATGAGTGGCGGCGCATGAGTGAACCGCCGCGAGTTAGGCACAGCCAGGGCGCGAGCTGTGAGTTCCCGGGGAGCCGGGGCGCGCGAATCGGCCGCCGCGACCCGTACGGGCCCGCCGTACGGTCCGGTTGAGACGTAAAGCGACCGCTTCGTGCCGTGGCGGGGCGGCCTCGCGCACGGCGCCGTTCCCAGGAAACTCCCAGCCTTCTCCCAGGCCATCAAAGGCGTCGGCGGCCAGGATGCGCGCCATGAAGGTGCTCCCACGGCGGCGCAGGGCCGTCCTGATCAACTCGGTGCTCGGCGTGGTGGTCCTCGCGGGCGCAGGCGGCGCCTACGCGGCGGTCAACAACGGTGACAGCGGCAACACCCGTGGTACGGGCGCGCGCGTGGTGACGGTGTCCAAGGGCACGGTGCTGGCGACGGTGTCCGGCTCCGGCACGCTCGCCTCGCCCAGTGACGCCGGTGTGGACTTCACCACGGGCGGCACGCTCACCGAGGTCGACGTGAAGCCGGGCGACAAGGTCACCAAGGGCCAGGTGCTGGCGAAGGTCGATCCGACCGACGCCAAGGAGACGTTGCAGCAGGACCAGGCGACGCTGACGGCGGCGCGGGCCAACCTCACCAAGGTCGAGGCGGGCGAGCTGGTCACCTCCACCACGGGCTCCGGCAGCGGCTCCGGCACGGGCTCCAACACCGGCTCCGGCAGCGGCGGCTCGCGGGACGCCGCCCCGACGCCCACGCCGTCCCCCACCTACACCGTCGACCCGGCCCAACTCGCCCAGGCGCAGGCCCAGTTGACCCAGGCCCAGAACGCCGTGGACGCCGACCAGCGCGCGGTGGACGGCACCACGCTCAAGGCCCCGGTGTCCGGCACGGTCGCCTCGGTCTCGGCCGCCAAGGGCCAGACGGTGTCGGGCACCGGCGGCACCGGCAGCGGCTCGGGCGGCCAGGGCTCGAACTCCAGCAGCTCCAACTCCACGTCGAGCAGCAGCGGTTCCAGCACCCCGTCCGGTTTCGTCGTCCTGACCAACCCCACCGGCATGCAGGTGACGGCGAACTTCTCCGAGGCCGACTCGCTGAAGGTCAAGGCGGGCCAGCCCGCCACCGTCACCCTCAACGCGCAGTCGAGCACGGTGCTCAACGCCAAGGTGCTGTCGGTCAGTTCGCTCCCGGTGAGCAGCGGAAGCGGCAGCGGCGGCGGGAGCGGCAGCGCCGTGCAGTACGCGGCCACGCTCGCCATCACCAGCCCCACCGCAGATCTGCGGACCGGCCTGAGCGCCAGTATCCAGGTGATCACCGGCTCGGCGTCCGGCGCGCTGAACGTGCCGACCGCCGCGGTCTCCGGTACCGGCGCCAACCGTACGGTCACGGTGGTCAACTCCGACGGCAGCACGACCCGTACGTCCGTGACCGTCGGCGTCGAGGGCGACACCGCCGACCAGATCACCAGCGGTCTGAAGGAGGGCCAGCAGGTGCAGATCGCCACGGTCGCGTCCTCCGGCAACGGCGGTTTCCCGAGCGGCGCCTTCCCCGGCGGCCTCGGCGGCGGCGCGAACCGGATCGGCGGCGGGGGCGGCGGTTTCCGTACCGGCGGTGGCGGCGGTGCCGGCGGTGGCCGCGGATGAGGCCCGCCCTGCGGCAGCGCCTCGGCGGCCTGCGGCCCGGCGCCCGTACTGGTGACGCCGAAGAGAGTCCGGGCGCGGAAGAGACCTCGGGCGTCGAGCAGATCTCGGGCCGCGAGGAAACCGCGGGTGTCGAGGGGGACGACGACAGCCCCTGGGGCCGCCCGCCGGTCATCGAGGTGCGGTCGCTGCTGAAGACGTACGGGCACGGCGACGCCGCCGTGCGCGCGCTCGGCGGCGACCCCGACCCCGTCACCGGCGTCTCGCCCGGCGTGAATCTGCTGGTCGAACAGGGCGACATGGTGGCCGTGATGGGCAGTTCCGGGTCCGGCAAGTCGACCCTGATGAACATCCTCGGCTGCCTCGACATCCCCACCGAGGGCCGTTATCTGCTCGACGGCATCGACGTCGGCGGCCTGGACGAGCACCAGCTCTCGCTCGTCCGCAACCGTAAGATCGGCTTCGTCTTCCAGTCGTTCAACCTCGTGCCGCGCACCCCCGCGCTCGCGCAGGTCGAACTCCCCCTGGCCTACGCGGGTGTGCGGTCCGCCGAGCGCAGGAGGCGCGCGCTGGCGGCGCTCGCGCTGGTCGGCCTCGCCGACCGCGTCGACCACCGGCCGAACGAACTCTCCGGCGGCCAGCAGCAACGCGTCGCCGTGGCAAGGGCGTTGGTCACCGCACCGGCCATGCTGCTCGCCGACGAGCCGACCGGAAACCTGGACAGCCACAGCACCGAGGAAGTGCTCGCCATCGTCGACCGGCTCAACGCCTCCGGGCGCACCGTCGTACTGATCACGCACGAGGACGAGGTCGCCCGGCACGCCAAGCGGGTGATCACGCTGGTCGACGGCCAGGTGGTCGAGGACCGGCGCCAGGCACCGGCCGACGGCCCGCCGCCCGCGCTGCGCGACCCTGCGTCCTTCGCCGCGCACCACCCGCAGGACCCGATAACCGGCGGCCGGCGTCAGGCCCTCACCGGAAGCCGCCACGGCAACGGCAGTACGGGCATTGGCGGTACGGGCATAGGCAATGCGGGCAACGGCAATACGGGCAACGGCTTCGGAAGCGGGGGCACCGCGTGAACCCCTTCGAGACCCTCCGCTTCGCCTTCGGCGGCCTCGCCGCCAACAAGGTCCGCTCCGGACTGACCATGCTCGGCGTCCTGATCGGCGTCGCCGCCGTCATCATCCTGCTCGCGGTCGGCAACGGCTCCTCGCAGTCCGTCAAGGACTCCATCGAGAAGCTGGGCACCAACTCGCTGACCATCTCCTCCGGCGCCGGATTCGGCGGCGGTTCGTCCTCGTCGGCGACCACCGTCAAGCCGCTGACCGTGGACGACGCGCGGGCGCTCGCCGACCCGACGGCCGCGCCCAGCATCGAGTCCGTCGCCCCCGAGGTGACCACGTCCTCGCAGACCGCGCTGTACGAGGGCACCTCGCACGACGTCGCGCAGGTCGTCGGCACCTACCCCGCGTACTTCAAGGCATCCAACAGCAAGGTCGCCAAGGGCGACTACTTCAGCGCCGACGACGTCCTCAACTCCCGCAAGGTGGCGGTGATCGGCTCGACCACGGCCACCGACCTGTTCGGCACGGCCGACCCGGTCGGCAAGAAGGTGGTGCTCGGCGGGACGCCGTTCACGGTCGTCGGCGTGCTGGAGACCAAGGGCGGCACCGGCTTCCAGGACCCGGACGACATCCTGGTCGCGCCGCTGCCGACCGTGCAGAACGCCTTCACCGGCTTCGGCTCGGTCAACCAGATCCTCGTGGAGGCCACGTCGGCCGACGCGACGACCCCGGCGCAGAACGAGATCACCACGATCCTGATGGGCACGCACGGCATCAAGGACGCCAACGCGCTGGACTTCCGGGTCAGCAGCCAGCAGTCGCTGCTCAGCACCCAGTCCGACACCAACAGGACGTTCACGGTGCTGCTCGGCGCGGTCGCGGCGATCTCGCTGCTGGTCGGCGGGATCGGCATCACCAACATCATGCTGGTGACGGTCACCGAGCGGACCCGCGAGATCGGCATCCGCAAGGCGATCGGCGCGCCCAAGGGCGTCATCCTCGGGCAGTTCCTCGCCGAGTCGACCCTGCTGTCGCTGGTCGGCGGCGGGCTCGGGGTGGTGGCGGGACTGATCGGCTCGCGCTTCACGATCGTCGGCATCAAACCGGTGATCATCCCGGAGTCGGTGTGGGGCGCCTTCGCCATCGCGGTCGCCATCGGCCTGTTCTTCGGCGGCTACCCCGCCAACCGGGCCGCCGCCCTGCGCCCGATCGAGGCCCTGCGCCATGAGTAGGCCGTCCACCACCACACCACACGACGTACGAGGGACGAGGGAGAACCGGACATGGCGCGACGCCGCACCGAACTCGTGAAGGCCGACGCCGACACGGAGCTGCTGCCGCTCACCGACACGTTCGGCGAGGTGGAGATCGTCGAGCGGCCCGGCGAGGCGGTGCTCACCGAACGGCCGGAGGACGTCCTGTCCGAGCCGCCGGACGCCCGTGACATCTCGGCCGAGCTGGCCGCCCCGCCGCGCCGCAAACTGCCCTGGCTGACGCTGCTGCTGTCCGCGGGCGTCGTCGCCGCGGCGGCCTTCGCGGGCGGCGCGCTGGTGGAGAAGAACCACCTCAACGGCCGCTCGTCCGGCGGCGGTTCGGCCGCGGCCCGCGACTTCGCCTCGGCCTTCGCGGGCGCCAACGGCCGTACGGGCACGGGCTCGGGTACGGGTACGGGCTCCGGTACGGCGCCGGGCGCGGCTCCCGGCGCGGGCGGCGGCGCAGGCACCGGCGGCACAGGCACCGGCGTCACCGTCGGCACCGTCAAGCTGGTGGACGGTGACACCATCTACGTCACCGACGCCCAGGGCAGCATCGTCAAGGTCACCACCGGCGGCTCCACGAAGGTCACCGTCACCAAGGACGGCAAGACCTCGGACCTCCAGCCCGGCCAGAGCGTGACCGTACGCGGCAGCGCGAACTCCTCAGGCGACATCGCCGCCACCACCGTCACCGAGGGCGCGGCCACCGCGGGCGGCTTCGGCGGCGGCTTCGGAGGCTTCGGCGGCCGTGGCGGCGCCGGAGGTGCCGGAGGTGCCGGAGGCGCGGGCGGCGGTACGGGTACGGCGGGCGGCGCGGGCGGCTCGGGCGGCTCGGGCGGCGGTACGGGCAACTGACCCCGCCTTCACAGGACGGGAGCGTACGGTGCGAAACCGCACCGTACGACGGGGGCCAGGAGGACTCCATGGACACGACGCCCGAGGCCAGCCTGCTGGTCGTCGACGACGAGCCCAACATCAGGGAACTGCTCTCCGCGTCCCTGCGCTTCGTCGGCTTCAAGGTGGTCTCCGCCGCCTCGGGCGCCGACGCGCTGGCCGCCGTCGCCCGTGAGCGCCCCGACCTGGTCGTCCTCGACGTGATGCTGCCCGACATGACCGGTTTCGCGGTCGTCCGGCACCTGCGCGAGGAGTCGGGGCCGCGCGCGCGCCCCGGCAGCGGCGCCGCCGACCGGCTCCCCGTGCTGTTCCTGACCGCCAAGGACGGCGTGGACGACAAGATCAGCGGCCTGACGGCGGGCGGCGACGACTACGTCACCAAGCCGTTCAGCCTGGAGGAGCTGATCGCCCGCATCCGCGCGATCCTGCGCCGTACCGGCGGCCCCACCGACGAGGGGCGGCTGGTCGCGGGCGACCTGGAGCTGGACCCGGTCGGCCACCAGGTGCTCCGCGCCGGCCGCCCGGTCTCCCTCTCACCCACCGAGTTCAAGCTGCTCGCCTACCTCATGGCCAACGCCGACCGCGTCGTGTCCAAGCTCCAGATCCTCGACCACGTGTGGGCGTACGACTTCGGCGGCGACCTCAGCATTGTCGAGTCGTACATCTCGTACGTGCGCCGCAAGGTCGACTCCGGCGCCGACGGCACGGTCAAGCTGATCCATACGGTGCGCGGCGTCGGGTACGTGCTGCGCCGACCGCAGGGCTGACGCCGTGCGCACCGTGCGGTCCCTCAGCTCCCTCAGGTCCCTCCGCTCGTTGCGGCTCTCCGCGCTCTCGCTGCGTTCCCGGCTGGTGCTGCTCTGCCTGGTCCTCGTCCTGCTCGGCCTCGCCGTCAGCGACACCGTCGTCCTCGGCACGGTCCGCGGCCAGCAGGTGCGGCGCGTCGACCAACAGCTCCAGCGGTACGGCGAACCGCTCGCGCGGCGGCTCGGCACCGACGGGGTGCCCGCGCCGCGCTACGTACGGCCGGGGCCCGGCGCGCCGCGGCCGTGGCTGCCCAGCCAGTTCGTGGTGGCCTTCGCCGCGGCGGACGGGCGGGTCTCCGACCAGTTCCGGCTGCCGGTCTCGGCCGGGGACCCGCGCCCGCTGTGGCCGACGATGGACGCGGGGTCGCTGCGCGAGCGGCTGGGCAAGCCGTTCGACGTCGCCAGCGACCACGGCGGCGGGCGGTGGCGGGTGCTGATCGAACCGGTCGCCGCGGGCACGGCCGCCCCCTCCGCCGACCTGCCCGCGGGCGTCGTGGTCGCCGCGTCCCTGGACGAGGTGTCCTCCACGGCCTCCCACCTGCGCACCGCGTTCCTGCTGATCGGCGCGGTGGTCGCGGCGCTGCTCGGGGTGGCGGGCTGGTTCGCGGTACGGGCCGGGCTGCGGCCGCTGCGGCAGATCGAGGCCACCGCCGCCGAGATAGCCGCCGGGCGCCCGCTGTCGCACCGTATGCCCGCTGCGTCCCCGCGCACCGAGGCCGGGCGGCTGTCCGCCGCGCTCAACGGGATGCTCACGCAGATCGAGTCGGCCTTCGCGGCGCGCGCGGAGTCCGAGAAGCAGATGCGCCGGTTCGTCGCCGACGCCAGCCACGAACTGCGCACTCCGCTGGCCGGTATCCGGGGCTTCGCGGAGCTGTACCGGATGGGCGCGCTGCCCGACGAGGCCGACGTGAAGCGGACGATGACGCGGATCGAGAGCGAGGCCGTACGGCTCGGCGGCCTGGTCGAGGATCTGCTGACGCTGGTGCGGATGGACGAGCAGCGGCCCGTGCAGCTCGCTCCGATGGACCTGCGCACCCTGGCCGTGGACGCCCTGCACGACACGACCGCCCTCGATCCGTCCCGGCCGGTCTCCCTCACCGGGCCGGGCGGGTCCGGTTCCGGCTCTGGCTCCGGCTCCGGCTCTGGCTCCGGCTCCGGTCCTGGTCCCGCACCCGTGCTCGGTGACGAGGCCCGGCTGCGGCAGGTCGTCGCCAATCTCGTCGGCAACGCCGTCGCCCATACGCCTCCCGGCACGCCCGTCCGGATCGGCGTCGGCACCGTCGGCGGACACGGGGTCCTCGAAGTCGCCGACGCCGGGCCCGGGCTCGGGCCCGACCAGGCCGCGCGGGTCTTCGAACGCTTCTACCGCGTGGACGCCTCCCGCAGCCGGGGCGCCGGGGGCGGCGCCGGTCTCGGGCTCTCCATCTGTGCCGCGTTCGCTGCCGCTCACGGTGGGTACATCGAGCTCGACACGGCTCCCGGCCAAGGCGCCCTCTTCCGCCTCCGCCTCCCCTCCGCTTCCCCGCCCCCACCGGCCGGTGGCCCGGACACCACCGAACTGCCCCTCCGGGGCGGGCGGTGACCTGCGCGGCCAGCCCCCACCGGCCCGGTGGTCCGGGGACAACCGATCTGCCCCGCTGGGGCGGGTGGTGAGGTGCGGGAGCGTGGTGGCTGGTGGCGCAGTTCCCCGCGCCCCTTAAAAGATCGGCTCGCCGTCCGGCCGAAAGACGGTGCGCCCCTAAAGGCACGTGGCTGAGCGCGCCCACGCGGCGGCAGCCGCAGATCAGGAACAGTCCCGCGCCCCTTAAAGGATCGGCTCGCCGCCCGGACGAAAGACGGTGGGCCCCGTTAGGGGCGCGGGGAACTGCGCGGGCAACCCGCCACCGGCCCGGTGGTCCGGGGACAGCCGATCTGCCCCGTCGGGGCGGGTGGTGACCTGCGGCAGCGTCGTGGCTGGTGGCGCAGTTCCCCGCGCCCCTTAAAAGATCGGCTCGCCGTCCGGGCGAAAGACGGTGCGCCCCTGAAGGCGCGTGGCTGAGCCGCCCGGGCGGCGGCGGTCGGGGCTACCAGGCGAAGGCTTCGGGGGAAGGGCCGGGGCCCGGGAAGATGGCGTCGAGGGCGGCGAGAAGGTCCACGGAGAGGTGGAGATCGAGGGCGCGGAGGGCGCCGTCGAGGTGGGCGGGGGTGCGGGGCCCGATGATGGGCCCGGTCACGGCGGGCCGGGTGAGGAGCCAGGCGAGGGCCACCTCCCCGGGGTCGAGCTCGTGCTCGGCGAGCAGATCCTCGTAGCGCTGAACCTGGTCGCGGACCACCGAATCGGCCAGGCCCCGCGCCGAGCGCCCGGCGTGGGTGCGGGAGCCGCCCCCCTCACGGGACTTGCGGATGGCGCCGCCCAACAGCCCCTGGTGCAGCGGCGACCAGGGCACGACACCGAGCCCGTACGCCTCGGCGGCCGGGAGGACGTCCATCTCGGCGGTGCGCTCGAAGAGGTTGTACAGGCACTGCTCGCTGACGAGCCCGAGCGAACCGCGCCGCGCCGCCGCCTCGTTGGCCTGCGCGATGTGCCAGCCGGCGAAGTTGCTGGAGGCGGCGTAGAGCACCTTGCCCTGCTGGATCAGGACGTCGATCGCCTGCCAGATCTCGTCCCAGGGCGTGGCCCGGTCGATGTGGTGGAACTGGTAGACGTCGATGTGATCGGTGCCCAGCCGCTTCAGGCTGGCCTCCACCTCGCGGCGGATGTTGAGGGCGCTCAGCCGCTGGTGGTTCGGCCAGGGCTCCTCCTGCCAGGGGTTGCCCTGCGTCATGTTCCCGTACAGCTTGGTGGCCAGCACCACCTTGTCGCGCCGGTCGCCGCCCTGGGCGAACCAGCTTCCGAGGATCTCCTCGGTGCGGCCCTTGCGCTCGTCCACGCCGTAGATGTTCGCCGTGTCGAAGAAGTTGATGCCCGCGTCCAGCGCGGTGTCCATGATCGCGTGGCTGCCGGGCTCGTCGGTCTGCCCGCCGAAGTTCATGGTGCCGAGGACGAGGCGGCTGACTTTGAGGCCGGTGCGGCCGAGCTGGGTGTACTTCATGGCTCCACAGCCAACACCCTGGAGTGCGCTCTATCGCAAGGGGGCGGGTCTCAGTGATGGACGAGCCTCGGCCGGTCCGGCGGGACGTTCTCGTCGACCGGGCCCGTACGGGCGTCGGGGCCGGTGTCCGGTTCCGCGTGGCCCGCGCCGTCGGTGGCCGTGTCCCCGGCCACGCGGTCGAAGAAGCGCAGGATCTCGACCGGGAACGGCATCACGAGGGTGCTGTTCTTCTCGGCGGAGACGTCCACCACGGTTTGCAGCAGCCGCAGTTGGAGGGCGCCCGGAGTGTTGGCCATCGTGGCGGCGGCATCGGTCAGGCGCTGCGACGCCTGGAATTCGCCCTCGGCCGCGATGACACGGGCCCGCCGTTCACGTTCGGCCTCCGCCTGCTTGGACATCGACCGCATCATCGACTCCGGCAGCGCGATGTCCTTGATCTCCACGCGCTCGATCCGCAGGCCCCAGGGCTCCTCGGTCGGCTCGTCCATCACCGTCTTCAGCTCGGCGTTGACGTGGTCGCGGTCCGACAGCAGCGTGTCGAGGTCGGCGCGGCCGATGACCGACCGGAGCGAGGTCTGCGCGATCTGGGAGACGGCGCTGGGGTAGTCGTGCACGTTGACCAGGGCCTTGACCGGGTCCAGGACCCGGAAGTAGACGACGGCGTCGACGGTCACGGTCACGTTGTCGCCGGTGATGGCGCCCTGCGCCGGGACGCCGAGCACCTCGGTCTGGATGGAGACCTTGCGCATCCGGTCGACGATCGGGCGGATCGTCCGCAGGCCCGGCTGCCGCAGGTTCGGCAGCAGACGTCCGAAGCGGAAGACGACGCCCCGCTCGTACTGCTGCACATCGTGCAGGCTCATGGCGAGCAGGATCAGTCCGATCAGGACGACCACCACCAGCACAGTGATCAGAGCAACCATCGATCTCACGACCTTCTGGCGTGGCCGAAGACAGGCGCGCGCCGCACAGGCACGTGCCGCACCGCCACGCTCACCTGCACTTTCAGCCTACTCCGGCAGCCGCTTCCGGGGGCTGTCACCGGTCGCGGGCCGACTCCTCGGCCGACTCGAACTTCTGGGGCCAGGACGTGAGCCGGGTGGTCAGGCCGCCCACGGCGGTACCGGGTCGTGCAGGTGCCGCGCCCGCTCGACGAATTCCACCAGCGCCACGCGCTGCCCCGGGCTCAGCTCCCCCGCGAGCCCCGACTCGCGGATGTGCGCCCGCACCAGCAGGTAGTGGCTGTCGAACATCCCCATGCCCGGCAGCGCCCGCAGCAGCGCCTCCACCCGGATGCCCGCCGCGTCCTCGTCGCCCGCCGCCGCCCTGCGCAGCACTCGCGACAGCCCCACCATCCCCTCCGCCGCCACCTCGCTCAGCACCAGGGCCCTGCGGTGACTGGCCTCCCAATCCTCAGGGTCCGTGGTCCCACGGTGACGCGACCCCATGATCGTCATGGCCACCACCTCGCTCCCTTTAGTCCCTTTTATCCCTCTCCCCGGACGAGCGTACGCCCGTCCCCCCGCCCCGCAAACGGCTCACTCCCCGTGACCGTACCGGGCCCCTGCGTGGGTTTTCCCAAGGCCGGGTCACCGGCGGCGGCCGTCGGTTACTGTGCGCGAATGTCTTACGCGCGGATGGACGGCGGGCGGAGCGCGCGGGGCGGCCCCGCCGGGCAGGGCGGATACGGCGCGTACGGCGGCTATCGGACGGGCCTGCTGTGGCTGGGCGCGGGCGCGGCCTTCGCGGTGCTCGCACTGGGCCTCGCGGTCGCGCTGTTCGGCATGATGGAGTTCGACGAGCGGTGCGCGCAGGGGATGACGAAGGGCCCCGGCCCGCTGGTGCGCACCCGGAACCAGGCGTTTCCGCCCGCCACCGTCTGCGAGTTCCGCGACGGCGACGTGACCTCCGTCGGCGGCGGCGCGCTGCTCACCGGACTGCTCTGGGCCGCCTTGCTGTTCATGACCGCGTGCGTGTTCCTCGCGCTGCTCGCCGAGTGCTTCGAGCCGCCGCTTCGCGGAGCCTTCGCCAGCGAGCTGGTCGTGCCGATGTCGCGGGACGAGAAGGTCCGCCGTACGGGGGCGGCGTTCTTCGTCACCGGCTCCTTCTTCCTGATGATCTACGCGCTGGCGGGCTGGAAACTGCTGGCCGGGCCGTCCTCCGCGTGCTCGGCGGGCGCCGACTGGGGCAGCGGCCCGCCGCGCACCGTGACGTACAGCTTCTTTCCGCCGCAGGCCACCTGCCAGTACACCAGCGGCATGACCGACCGGATCAACCCCGACTGGCTGGCCTCGCTGACGGCCGAGATGATCGCCCCCGCGCTCCTGGCGGGGCTCGGGTTCTTCCTCGCGTGCCGCCGCAGGAGCGCGGAGCGCCGGACCGGGCGACCGGCCGGGCGACCGACGGGGCGACCGACGGGGCGACCGGCGGACGTCACGAGCGCCGACCGGACACCGGCGACGTAGCATCGCCGCATGGAGCAGCGGATTCTTGGCAGGACGGGCCGGAAGGTGTCCGTCGTCGGGCTCGGGACATGGCAGTTGGGTGCCGACTGGGGCGAGGTGCGCGAGGCGGACGCCTTCGCCGTGCTCGACGCGGCCGTCGCCTCGGGCGTGACCTTCTTCGACACGGCCGACGTGTACGGGGACGGCCGCAGCGAGCAGTTCATCGGGCGGTATCTCAAGGAGCGCCCGGACGCCGGGGTGTTCGTGGCCACCAAGATGGGCCGCAGGGCCGAGCAGGTGCCCGAGAACTACGTACTGGCCAACTTCCTCGCCTGGAACGACCGTTCGCGCGCGAACCTCGGCGTCGACACCCTCGACCTGGTGCAGCTCCACTGCCCGCCCACGGCCGTCTACTCCTCGGACGAGATGTACGACGCCCTGGACACGCTGGTGGCGCGGGGGCGCGTCGCGGCGTACGCGGTGAGCGTCGAGACGTGCGAGCAGGCGCTGACCGCCATCGCGCGGCCCGGCGTCGCGAGCGTGCAGATCATCCTGAACCCCTTCCGCCTCAAGCCGCTTGAGGCGGTGCTGCCCGCGGCGGCCGAGGCGGGCGTCGGCATCGTCGCGCGGGTGCCGCTGGCCTCGGGGCTGCTCACCGGCAAGTACACCCGCGACACCGTCTTCGCCGCCGACGACCACCGTACGTACAACCGGCACGGCGAGGCGTTCGACCAGGGCGAGACCTTCTCCGGCGTGGACTTCGAGACCGGCCTCGACGCCGCCGCCGAATTCGCCGCGCTCGCGCCCGAGGGCGCCACGCCCGCGCAGACGGCGCTGCGCTGGATCATCCAGCAGCCGGGCGTCAGCAGCGTCATCCCCGGCGCGCGCGATGTCGCCCAGGCGCGGGCCAACGCCGCCGCTGCCGCGCTGCCGCCGCTGACCGACGCCACGCTGGACGCGGTGCGCGAGCTGTACGACCGCCGCATCAGGGCGCAGGTGCACGGCCGTTGGTGAGGCACGGCTGAGGCACGGCTGAGGCGCGGCTGAGGCGCGGCTGAGGCACGGCTGAGGCACGGGTGCGCCGCCGGGCGGTTCGTGACCGACGGGTTCCGACCCGCTCGCCGGGCCGCCGCCCGCAGGGCCTACCGTCTTGCGGATGACTGCGAATGCTGCCAATGCTGAATTCCCCGGCGCCAGCGGGCCGTACGCCACCACCGAGGCGGAGCCGCGCGAGGTGGGCCGGGTGCGGACGTCGTACGCGCCGGATCACGACGGTGACCCCGACCCCGGGGAAATCGTCTGGACCTGGGTGCCGTTCGAGGAGAACGACGGGCGCGGCAAGGACCGGCCGGTGCTGGTCGTGGCGCGCGAGGCGGGCGGCACGCTGCTCGCCGTCCAGCTCTCCAGCAAGCGCCACGACAACGACCACGAGTGGGTGCCGATCGGCACCGGGCCCTGGGACCGTGAGGGCCGCGAGTCCTGGGTCGCCGTCGACCGCGTCCTGCGCCTGCACGACCAGGGCATGCGGCGCGAGGCGTGCGCCCTGGACCGGGGCAGGTTCAACCTCGTCGTGAACCGGCTCAAGGAGCTGTACGGCTGGGCGTGAGCCCCCGGTCGCGCATGACGTGTCGGGCTGACGCGTCGGGCAGCCGCGTCCGCCTCCGCGGAGGTGGACGCGGCTGCCCGTACGTCGACGCGTACGCCGTACGAATGCCGGCCGCGTCGTACGGTTACGGCTGCTCGTTCGACGGACGGGTGCCGCCGCCGAGCTGGTCGTTCAGCTTGTCCTGGACCTGGTCGACCTGGCCGCTGTACTTGTCGCCGGTCTTCTTGTCGACCATGTCACCGGCCTTTTCGACGCCTTGGTGCGCCTGGTCCTCGTGACCCTTCAGCAGGCCCTTGAGCTTGTCGAGCATGGACATGGCTGCCCTCCTTGGGGGAACGCCTTGCTCTCCCCGTTGCCCTCCCAGCATCGGGGCCCCCGAAGGTTTTCGCATTCCGGACAGGTCCGGACGAGTTCGTACGCTCTCCGGGGACGCCTTCCGGAACGTTTCCGCGGCGTACGGTCCGGTGAACGTACCGGCGTGTTGGCGTATTGGCGTGTTGGCTTACTGACGTACCGGCGTACGGTTCAGGCGGCCTCGGCGGTCGCGCCGTCCAGCGCGGCCAGCAGCCAGTCGTGCGTGCTGCCCGGGGTCGGGTCCGCCGGGCCGAACAGCTCCCCGGCGAGCTGCCAGTAGCGGTCGATCCGCGGGTCCGCGCCGAGCACCCCGCCGAGGCGGCGGCGGAAGGCCGGGGTGTCGCGGGCGCCGCGCGAGCGGGCGTACGCGGCGACGAAGCAGTCCAGCGCCTCGCCCTCCTGCGGTCGCCGCCCGGCCCGCAGGTGCGGGGCGGCGAGCCCGTACGCCTCGATGAGGCCGTCGTACAGGACGGCCGGGCGGTAGCCCTCCTCGGGCCGGTGCGCGGCGGGCTGGGTGGGGTCGCGGCCGTCGCCGGGGCTCGTGCCGGAGGCTTTTCCGGAGACCTTTCCCGCACCGTCGCAGCTCCCCGACACCAGCGCGTGCAGGCGCGCGAAGGCCAGGGCCTGCGCCGGGGTCGGCGCCTCGGGGAGCTGCGGAATCGTCCCGTCAAGGATGGCCGAGACCAGCCGGGCGGGCATCCGCGGCGGCAGCCAGCGCCGCCAGAAGCGGGCCATGGCGGCGGTGCTCGGCGGGCTCGGCAGCGCGCCGACCAGCAGCAGCCGCTCGGCGCGCTCCCCGGGGCCGCAGTCCTGGAGCGCCTGGAGCGCGGCCTCGCGCCAGCGCAGGGCGGCCAGGCCCGCGCCGACCTCGCGCAGTTGCCCGGCGATCAGGCCGTCGAGCACGTCGGCCGCCGCGTCGGCCCCGGCCGCGCTCGCGCGGTCGTCCTCGTCGAGGACCCGGTGGACGTCGGGGACCGCGAGGCCGAGGCCGCGCAGCGAGCGGATCGTGCGGAGCCGGTCGAGCGCGGCGGGGCCGTACCTGCGGTGGCCCCCGCTGCTGCGGCGCGCCTCGGGGAGCAGGCCGCGGTCGGAGTAGTAGCGGACGGTCTTGACGGTGACGCCCGCGCGCTCGGCGAGTTCCCCGATGGTCCACAAACGGTCAGGCGGCACGGCTTGAACCTCCCTCAGGGGGAGTTCCTACGGTACCCGCGGCCGGGAAAGCGGCCGTTCCGCAGGGTGACCGAGGAGATCTCATGACGGCGTACGTACTGGTGGCAGGCGCTCACACCGGCGGCTGGATCTGGCAGGAGACCGCGCGGGCGCTGCGGGAAGCGGGCGCGCGGGCGTATCCGGTGACGCTCACCGGCATGGGCGACGGCGGCCGTCCGGCGGGGCCCGACACCGATCTGGAGACGCACATCCGGGACGTGCTGGAGGTGATCGACGCGGTGGCCGCCGCCGAGGGGCCGGTGGTGCTCGTCGGGCACGACTACGGCATCCACCCGGTGGTCGGGGCCGCCGACCGCCGCCCGGCGCGTACCGCCCGCGTCGTCCATCTGGACACCGGTATCCCGCAGGACGGCGATCCGCCGCTCGCGCTCTACCGCGACCAGGAGCTGCGGGACCGCGCGCAGGACGGTGACGGGCCGGTCCCGCCGCCGTCCGGCCCGGAGGAGTGGGCACGGCACGGCAGTACGGCCGGGGTCCCGGCGGACGCGCTGGCCCGGCTGACCGACCGCGCCGTACCGCAACCGCGCGCCACCCTCACCCGGCCGCTCCGCCTGACGGGCGCGGTCGCGGCGCTGCCGGTGACAGGCGTCTTCTGTACGGCGAACGGTTCGAGCATCGCGCTGGTCGAGACGCTGGTCGGGCTCGGCGACCCCCGGCTCGCCGTGCTCACCGAACCGCGGGTGACCTTCTTCGACCTCGGCACCGGGCACTGGCCGATGCTGTCCGCTCCGCGCGGGCTGGCGGACGTCCTGCTGCGGGCGGTCGCGGGGGAGGGGCGGCGGCTCGCGCCCAGGGGTGAACAGGCCCCCCAGCAGCGGCCGTTCCCCCTCCCCGTCCCCGAACTCCCCCGCGAGCGGCACGGTCGCGTCGACCTCCACCTCCCCCGTGCCGAACACCCGTCCCCCGCCGTCGTGTTCGTCCACGGCGGCCCCGTATCGCCGGACGTCCGCCCGACTCCGCGCGACTGGCCGGCCTTCCTGGGCTACGCCCAACTCCTGGCCTCCCAGGGCGTGGTGGCCGCCACCGTCGACCACCGCTTCCACGACCTCACCGACTTCGACCGCGCGGCCCACGACGTGGCCGAGGCCGTCGCCCTCGTCCGGGCCGACCCGCGCGTGGACCCCGACCGTGTCGCCCTCTGGTTCTTCTCGGCGGGCGGCCTGCTCTGCGCCGACTGGCTCGCGGCCCCGCCGCCGTGGCTGCGCTGCGTCGCCCTGACCTACCCCGTCCTCGCCCCCCTCCCCAACTGGGGCCTGTCCGCCACCCGCTTCCACCCCGCCCCCGCCGCCCTCCCCACCGTCCTCACCCGCGTGGCCCTCGAGGTCCCCGAAATCGCCGCCACGGTCGACCGGTTCATCGCCTCGGCCGCCTCCTCCCGCGCCCCCCTGGAGGTCGTCGAAGCCCCCGAGGCCCACCACGCCTTCGAATCCCGCGACCCCGCCCGCGTCTCCACCCCGCCCCTGCGCGCCGCCGTCTCCGCCGTCCTCGGCCACCTCACGGCGTGAGCGCGGCTCGGAATCCCGGACGCCGGACGCGGGGCATCGCAGTGGCGGTCGCCGGGACGGCCGGTCTATTGACAACGACAACCGTTTTCGTATAGTGGACGTCATGGCACGCAACGAAGTACGTCCCGTGATCAAGCTCCGGTCCACCGCCGGTACCGGATTCACCTACGTCACCCGCAAGAACCGTCGCAACGACCCCGACCGCATGGTGCTGCGCAAGTACGACCCGGCGGCGGGCCGGCACGTGGAGTTCCGCGAGGAGCGCTAGGCCCTGACGGGGTCAGAAGAAGGTCGGCTCGCGAGGGGTGTAGGGGGCCTCGAGGGAGTCGACCTCCTCCCGGGCGAGCGTGAGGTCGAGCGCGGCGGCGGCGTCGGCGAGGTGGTGGGGCTTGGTCGCGCCGACGATGGGGGCGGAGACGACCGGGTTCTTCAGCACCCAGGCCATCGCGACCTGGGCCATGGGGACGCCTCGGTTCCGGGCGATCTCCTGGACGGCGTCGACGATGGCCCGGTCGGCGTCGAGGAAGATCGGGCGGTCCTGCGGGTCGACGGTCCGGTTGACGGCCGCGCGCGGCGTGGAGCGCTCGCCCCAGGGCCGGGTGACCAGCCCGCCGGACAGGGGGCTCCAGGGGATGCTTCCCACGCCCTGGTGGGCGAGCAGGCCGAACATCTCGCGCTCCTCCTCGCGGTGGAGCAGGCTGTACTGGTCCTGCATGGACACGAACCGGGTCCAGCCGTGGAACTGCGCGGTGTGCTGCATTGTGGCGAACTGCCAGGCCCACATCGACGAGGCGCCGATGTAGCGGACCTTGCCCGCCTTGACCACGTCGTGCAGCGCCTCCATCGTCTCCTCGACCGGCGTCCGGGGGTCGAACCGGTGGATCTGGTACAGGTCGACGTAGTCGGTGTCCAGGCGCCGCAGCGAGGCGTCGATCTGCTCCATGACGGCCCTGCGGGACAGACCGGAACCGCCCGGGCCCTGGTGCATCGGCGCCCACAGCTTGGTGGCCAGGACGATGTCGTCACGCCGGGTGTACTTGCGCAGCGCCCGCCCGACGATCTCCTCCGAGGTGCCCAGGCCGTAGATGTTCGCGGTGTCCCAGAAGGTGATGCCGAGCTCGACGGCCCGGCGGAAGACCGGCTCGGCCGCGTCGTCGTCGAGGGACCAGGTCAGTCTGGTGGCGGGGTCGCCGAAGCTCATACAGCCCAGGGCGATCCGGCTGACCCTGAGCCCTGACGTTCCCAGTCGCGTGTACTCCATGGCCTGTTCCTCCTCGGTGACGCGGAGCCGCTCGCCTGCTCCGGGACGGCGGATCGCCTTCCCTTCCCACCGTGGCACGAACCGCTGCCCATGGCCTCTCACCAGGGGATTCCTGCTGTTACAGGTACTGACGGAGCCTGTCAGGCAGGCGAAAACGGCCGTACGGTTGGACGCATGGACGCCCGCACCGAATTCCGCGACTTCCTCACCTCTCGCCGCGCCGGGATCACCCCGGAACAAGCCGGCCTGCCGGTCGGCGGCGGATTCCGCCGGGTGACCGGGCTGCGCCGCGAGGAGGTCGCGCTGCTGGCGGGCGTCAGCGCCGACTACTACATCAAGCTGGAGCGCGGCAACGCCCGCGGCGTCTCCGACGGCGTCCTGGAAGCCCTCGCGCGCGCCCTCCGCCTCGACGAGGCCGAACGCGCCCACCTGTTCGACCTGGCCCGCGCCGCCGGTTCCGGAGCGCGGACACCCGCCCGCGCCCCGAAGCCTCATGTGCGCCCCAGCATCCAGCGCATCCTGGACTCCATGTCCACGACGACCCCGGCCTACGTACGCGACCGCCGCCTGGACATCCTGGCCACGAACCGACTCGGCAGGGCGCTCCTCGGCCCGGTCCTCGCGACCCCGGGGCGACCGCCCAACGTGGCCCGCTTCATGTTCCTGGACCCCGCGGCCACCGACTTCTACCGCGACTGGGAGCGGATGGCGGCGGGCACCGTCGCGATCCTGCGCGCCGAAGCCGGGCGCGACCCCCACGACAGGGCCCTGAGCGACCTGGTCGGAGAACTCGCCACCCGGAGCGACCTGTTCCGCACCCGCTGGGCCACCCACGACGTCCACCTGCACCGCGGCGGAGTCAAACGCCTCAACCACCCCGTCGTCGGCGAACTCACCCTCGCCTACGACGCCTTGGAGCTGCCCGCCGACACCGGGCTGACCATCATGGCCTACAGCGCGGAACCCGGCACGCCCGCGCGTGACGCCCTTGATCTGCTGGCCAGTTGGGCCGCGACCAACGACCGCGAGGCCGCCGATCACGCGGTCTGAGGCACGCGGGCTGACGCACGCGGTCTGAGGCGCGCTGACAAACCCGCGCGGTCTGCCCGCGCGGACTAACCCACGTGGACGCGGGGGCGGCGGGAGCGGTCGGGCTCGGCTTCGCGCAGGACCTCGCGGGTGACCGGGGCGACCTCGCCGTGGCCGAAGAGGAAGAAGCGGAGGAAGTTGGTGAAGGGGCTGCCCTCGGTCCACTCGAAGTAGATGTGCGGCTTGGTGCCGGTGGTGTCGCGGACGTGGAGGAGGAGGGCGGCCAGCGCGTTGGGGACGGACGAGCTCTCCAGGGACAGCACCCGGTAACGGCCGTGCAGGACATGCCCGGTGACGCGCAGGGCGGACTCGAACTCGGAGGCGTCGAGGACGGTGACCTCGACGAAGACGAGGTCGTCCTCGGGCGGGATGTCGTTGTCGGCGCGGATCTGGTGCACCTTGTCGCGGTACTCGGCCGCGTCGCGCAGCCCCGGCTCGTTGGCGATGAAGCGAATGCGGCGGCTGGCGATGTCGCGGACGAACCGCGTGGCCATGTCGTCCAACTCCACGCTGGTGACGCGCAGTTCGAAGGCGCGGGCGAGCCGGGACAGCAGCGAGACGAGGATGATCCCGGCGATGAAGCAGGCGCCGATCTTGACGCCGTCGGGCCGCTCCACGACGTTGACGACCGTCGTGTAGAGGAAGACCACCGAGATCACGGCGAAGACGACCGTCCAGCGCCGCTGCCCGGCCTTGCGGGCGGCGATCGTGACGGCCAGCGCGGCCGAGCTCATCAGGACGAGGACGCCGGTCGCGTACGCGCCGCCCTGCTTGTCGACGCTGGCGTCGAAGATCCAGGTGACGAGGAAGGCGACGAGCGTGAAGACCAGCACCATCGGCCGCACCGCGCGCGCCCAGTGCGGGGCCATGCCGTACCGCGGAAGGTAGCGCGGCATCAGGTTGAGCAGGCCCGCCATCGCGGAGGCGCCCGCGAACCAGAGGATGGCGATGGTGGAGAAGTCGTAGACCGTGCCGAAGACCGACCCCAGGTACTCGTGGGCGAGATACGCCAGCGCGCGGCCGTTGGCCTTGCCGCCGGTCTCGAACTCCTTCTTCGGGATCAGCACGGTCGTGATGAAGCTGGTGCAGATCAGGAAGACGCTCATGATCAGCGCGGCCGTCGTGAGCAGCTTCTTCGTGTCGCGAATCCGGCCGACCGGCCGCTCCTCGGTGTCACCGGGGTCGCCCGCGACGTTCGGCATGACGGCGACGCCGGTCTCGAAGCCGGACATGCCGAGCGCGAGCTTGGGGAAGATCAGCAGGGACACGCCGATCATGACGAAGACGTTGCCGCGCTCGGCGGTCAGCGCGTGCGACCAGTCGGTGACGACGTGCCCGGCGGTCGCGACGTGCCAGAAGCCGGCGATGACGACCACCACGTTGAGCGCCAGATAGAGCCCGACCAGGACGACGGCGATCCCGATGGCCTCCAGGAAGCCCTTGAGGAACACCGCGCCCAGCAGCGCGACCAGGACCAGCGTGATCACCATCTGGTGGCTGTGCAGCGCCGTGGCGAAGTGCGGATTCTCCACCAGGTGGGTGGAGGCGTCGGCGGCCGAAAGGGTGATGGTGATCAGGAAGTCGGTGGCGGCGAAGCCCAGCAGCGTCAGGACGAAGAGCTTGCCCTTCCAGAACGACAGCAGCCGCTCCAGCATCGCGATGGAGCCCGCGCCGTGCGGGCTCTCCTCGGCGACCCGCCGGTAGACGGGCAGCGCGCCCGCCAGCGTGACCAGGACCAGCACGACCGTCGCGATCGGCGACAGCAGCCCGGCCGCGAGCGCCGCGATGCCGGGCTGGTAGCCGAGGGTGGAGAAGTAGTCCACGCCGGTCAGGCACATCACCCGCCACCAGCGCTGGCCCTTGTGGGCGGGCGCGGCTTCCCGCTCCGCCGCCCCGCCGCCGCCCGACTGGTGCTTGCCCATGTCGGAGAGACCTTCGAGCAGCCAGGCCCTGAAGCGGCTGCGCGGGGGCGTCGAGGACCGCTCGGGCGGGACGGTCGTGGTCATCCGGAGGGCTCCTGGGGTGCGGCGGATCGGTCGGGCCATCGCGGATGACGGCCCGGCCAGCGTACGCACCCCTGCCCCGCTGACACATGATCGGCCGCCCGGGGTGTTCCGGGCGGCCGACCAGGCATTTCATCGGGACGGTGGGGGCTTTGCCGGGGTCTGTCCCGGCGCACCGGCCACCGCGGCCCGCGAGTCTTAACGCTTTCTTAGCGGCCCCGCGCGAAACCTGTACGGATCTCCGTATGGACTTCGCGCGAGGCGCTTGTCACGGGGTGTCGCTCACGGAGCGCTTCTCACGGCGCGCTCCTCACGGCGCGCTCCTCGAAGGGCAGCCGTCACCACGCCGACGGAGCCGGCGGTGCCACGACCGGCGGGCGGTCGTCGCAGGTGATCGTGTTCGGCAGCTCCCACGACGCGAACCACGGCCCGGTCGTACCGCCGCCGGTGTTGCCGCCGAGGTCGGTCAGGGAGAACTCCGAGCCCGCGGGCGTGAAGTTGAACGAACCGCAGTTGTTGACGCCGACGGCGCCGACATTGCGCGCGACCACGTTCTCGAAGGACGCGGAGCCCGCCACCCGGCCGCTGACCACCGAGGTACCGGTGCCGTCGACCTTGATGTCCTTGAAGTGGACGTTGGTGACCGAGTACAGGTCCTTCACCGGCCAGTCGGCGACGAGCATGATCGCGTTGTACGTGTTGTCGAGGAAGTTGTCCCCGGTCACCCGGATGTCCGCGTCGATGTTCTTCTCCAGCGCGTAGAACCAGATCGCGCCGAGCCCGATGTTCCAGTTCAGTTCGTACGTGCCCGCCCTGACCGTGGTGTTGTCCGTGATCCACAGGTGGCCGGTGAACGCCTCGGAGCCGAAGCGGGAGCCGACCTGGATGGCGCTGCCCTCGCGGATCGGGTCGGCGATCAGGTTGTTGGAGACGGTGTTGTCCGTGCCGCCGTAGAGCGCGATGCCGTTGGCGAGCACCGGCGTCTGCACGGTGTTGTGGTCGATGGTGTTGCGCGCGTCCTCGGTCTTCTCCGACCACAGCGCGAGCGCGTCGTCACCGGTGTTGCGCAGGAAGTTGTTGGAGACCGTCGAATTCGTCACGCCGGTGTGGAAGTTGATGCCGTCGGCGATCTGGTCGACGATCACGTTGTTGGTGATCCTCAGGTTGCTCATCGGCCCGTCGAACCACATGCCGACCTTGGTGTGCTGGATGTACAGGCCGTCGATGGTCGAGTTGCTCAGCGAGCCGCCGATGCCGTTGACCTGGTCGGTGTCGATGCGCTCCCGGACGTCGCCCTGGATCGCGAAGCCGGACAGGTGGACGTTCGAACTCCCGCCCTTCGACGCGTCCTTGCCGTAGAAGCCGACACCGGTGTGGACGCTTCCGTCGGGCGCCGGGGTGGCGAGGTCGACCTGGCGGCCCTTGATGATCGTGTACCAGCTACCCGCGCCCTCGATCGTCACGTTGTCGACGACGATGTGCCGGTTCACCTGGTAGGTGCCCGGCGGGATGTACACCTTCAGGTGCGTGAGCTTCGCGAAGGCGATGGCCTTGTCGATGGCGTTCGCCGAGTCGCGGCGGCCGGTCGGATCGGCGCCGAAGGCGAGGACGTTGGCCGCGATCAGGTCGATCTTCGGCGGCGCGACGAGCTGCGAGTCCAGCAGGTCGATCGTGGTGGTCGCGGCGGTGGCGCCCGCCGGGACCTGGAGCCGCACCTTGTCGCCCGCGCGGTACGTCTTCCCCAGCGACAGCCGCTGCTCGTCGTAGAAGTGGTTGGGGCGGAACGGCTTGGCGAACACCGGTGCGGGCGTGGTGTCCTGGGGCACGCAGGCGCACTCGGTCACCCAGTAGTCGGGGTGCAGGACGTCGGCGCCCGGGTCGTTCGAGAACGGGTACAGGTTGTAGAGCCACGCGTACTGCGAGGTGAGCGTCAGGGCCTTGCGGTCCTTGCCGTTCACCGTCACGTCGAGCGGCGAGGTGATGCCGCCGCCGGTCGGCGCGTCCGGGATGCTGTACCGCACGTTGATCGCGTTGGCGGCACTCGGAAGGGTGAACTCGACGTACTGGCCCGGCTTCAGCGACACCGCCTTGCGGCCCGACGCCTCGGCGGGCAGCGTGTACGCGTCCCGGCCGGGGCCGATGACCGTGCCGTTCGTCGCGGCGTTCTCCGCCTCCTGCTCCGCGAAGCCGACGTTCGCGCCGCGGCCGGCGACGAGCGAGGGGTCGAGCGCGGCCCGCGTCACCACCGGGGCCGTACCGCCGCCCGTTCCGCCCGATCCCGTACCCGCCAGGGCGGTCGTACCACCGGCCATGATGCTGAACCCGACGGCTACCGCGGTCGCCGTCGCGACCACGACCGCGGCTCTTCGCCGCGGTCTGCCCGACCACTCCACCACAGCGCCTGTGCTGCTCCGTGACATCGAAAGCTCGTTTCTGTCGAGACCTGCCGAGAGGGTGAGGTGACATTAGGGCGCGCGCGTCCGGTTCCACAAGGCTCATGCGAAATGATTTCGTAACCCTGCTGTCGAACTACGCCCGTTGGTTGACTTCTTGCAATCACCTGCAACACCTGTTGCAGGCGTCCCCGCCTCCGCGCCGGAGCGATTGCCGGGAAGCGGCCCCGGGCGGGGATGCGAACAGGGGGAGAATCGGGGGGACTTCGGCGCCGCGCGGACGCGGAGGCGCGCTGGCGCGCAGGCACGAAGAGCGGTACCCGGGGGAGGCGACGAGGCGTGGGGCGGCGACTTGCTCCGCTGGTCGCTCCGTACGAGCACGAGCACGAGGGCGCGGGGCTGCGGCAGTCGACCGCGCCGGGGCACGACGCGGAAGCCCTCGTCCTGCTCTACTTCACTGGCCACGGCCTCACGGACGACGCCGGACGGCTGCGCCTGGCGACGGTCGACACCCGCCGCGACCAGGGCCCTGCCGGTGGCGCGTCTCCGTCGGCACCTCGCTCAACGCGTCGCCCGCGGTGGCGTACGGCGCCGGGTACGTCGGCGGTATGCGGTGCCCCGCGCCGGAGGGTGAGAACCGGCGCCGGAGGGTGGGAACCGGCGCCGTCCACGACGGTACGGCTACGCCTCGGCGTCCTCGGTGGCCTTGGCCTTCGTCCCGTCGGCCTTCTCCGTGGCGTCGGTCGTGTCGGCCTCTTCGGCCACTTCGGCCTCCTCGACCTCTTCCACGTCGTCCGTGGCGTCGGCCGCGTCCGGCTTGTCGTCCTCGAAGTACGTGTCCAGCACCGCGTCCAGCTCGGCCGCCCAGGTCTTGAGCAGCGGCTTGGAGGGCGCCTCGACGTCGGTGTCGAACCAGCGGCGGGTCGAGGTGTAGACGGTGACGGAGAAGCGGCGGCCGAAGCGCGGGGTGTCGATCTCGACGGCGCCGATCTCGTCCCAGCCGAAGTCGGCGGTCTCGCCGTCCAGTTTGAAGGTGATGCCGGTGCGGTCGGCGGTGATCGAGCCGCGGCGGTCGGAGACCGAGAACACCGGGCCGGTGTCCTCCTCCGTCGCGTCCTCGTCGTCCGCCGCGCCCGTGTCCTCGGCCACGGCCTCGACGGCGGCTTGGGGCACGGCCTCGGGCGCCGGTTCCGGCTCGGCCTCGGGCGCGGCCGGGGGCGCGTCCTCCGGGGCGTCGTCGTCCACCACGGGCGCGGGCGCCTCGGCGGCGGACCGCGCGGGGGGCGTCAGGCCGGGTATGTACGCCGGGTCGACTCCGGCGGGCGGTATCGGCGGGGTGTTCGGACCTGTTTTCTGCTCCACGGCGCGAAGTATGGCCGATGAACCTGTGCCCGCGACAGCCGTAACGGCCCCTGGGGCCGGGATACGAGCGCGATCGTGATGCGCGCGCGCCCGGCCGCCCCCGCGCCCGGGCGAGGGGCCGACGACACCCCGACGACACCTCGACGACACCCCCGTCGGCACCTGGACGACACCCGTGGGGCGCGCCGGGGCGGGGTGTGACGCGTTTTACCCGGCGAAAATCTGGTTCCGTGGTACCGTTGTTTTCAGTTGCAGTTGTGGTTCCCAAAGACTTACAAGTGCTCCTTCATCGGCATACGTGCCGATAGGTGCACTTTTGTATTTCCGCTGTTCTTTCCTGAACGGGGCAATCATTGCGGCGACACGGGGTCCGTAATCCGCGGGCTTCGATGTACTGCCCCTGAAGGAGATTAATATGGCTTCCGGTACCGTGAAGTGGTTCAACGCTGAAAAGGGCTTCGGCTTCATCGAGCAGGACGGCGGCGGCGCCGACGTCTTCGCCCACTACTCGAACATCGCCGCCCAGGGCTTCCGTGAGCTCCAGGAAGGCCAGAAGGTGACCTTCGACGTCACCCAGGGCCAGAAGGGCCCGCAGGCCGAGAACATCGTTCCCGCCTGACGCGTCTGAATACGTCTGACACGTTCAGCGATATAGCTGGGGCCCGCGCCTTGGGGTGCGGGTCCCGGCTTGTTGCGTTGTACGGATTTCCACCGCGTTCCGCCGTTTTCCACGGCTTTTTCATGGCGCGGAAATGTCGAAGCCACGGGAGGAAATGTCCCGACCGGCTTCGTTTCGCTTTTTATCCGGCTCGTTCTTGCGATTGTCCCCGCCGCCTCACGGCCGCCGGGAAATCCTCGATACGTGTCGCATCGAGGAAGGGTTCCTTTGAACCGCACATCTCGCACGAACGACCGTTTCAGCCGCACCCGAACGGGTGGTTCCTCCCGTACGGGCGGCTCCGGCTCGGGCTCCGGCCGCTCCGGCGGCCAGTCCCGTAGCGGCGGCGGCTCCCGCTCCGGCGGCTACGGACGGCGGCCTTCCGCGCCGCAGGGCGAGTTCGCCCTGCCGGTGACGGTCACCCCGCCGCTGCCCGCCGTCGAGTCCTTCGCCGAACTCGACCTGCCCGACGCCGTGTTGAACGCGCTGACCGTACAGGGCGTCACCGTACCGTTCCCGATCCAGGCCGCCACGCTGCCCAACTCCCTCGCGGGACGTGACGTGTTGGGCCGCGGGCGTACCGGCTCCGGCAAGACGCTCGCCTTCGGCCTGGCGATGCTGGCCCGTACCGCGGGGCAGCGCGCCGAGTCCCGGCAGCCGCTCGCGCTGGTCCTGGTCCCGACCAGGGAACTCGCCCAGCAGGTCACCGACGCCCTCACCCCGTACGCCCGCACGCTGCGGCTGCGGCTGGCCACCGTCGTGGGCGGCATGTCCATCGGCCGCCAGGCCAGCGCGCTGCGCGGCGGCGCGGAGATCGTCGTGGCGACGCCCGGACGGCTCAAGGACCTCATCGACCGCGGCGAGTGCCGGCTGGACCGGGTCGCGATCACCGTGCTGGACGAGGCCGACCAGATGGCCGACATGGGCTTCATGCCGCAGGTCACCGAGCTGCTCGACCAGGTGCGGCCCGGCGGCCAGCGGATGCTGTTCTCCGCCACGCTCGACCGCAACATCGACCAGCTCGTGCGGCGCTACCTCTCCGACCCGGTGGTCCACTCCGTCGACCCGTCGGCGGGCACGGTCACCGCGATGGAGCACCACGTGCTGCACGTCCACGACGCCGACAAGTACGCGACCGTCACCGAGATCGCGGCGCGCGACGGCCGGGTGCTGATGTTCCTCGACACCAAGCACGCCGTCGACAAGCTCACCCAGCACCTGCTCAAGAGCGGTGTACGGGCGGCGGCGCTGCACGGCGGCAAGTCGCAGCCGCAGCGCACCCGTACCCTCGCGCAGTTCAAGACCGGGCATGTGACGGTGCTGGTCGCCACGAACGTGGCGGCCCGCGGCATCCACGTCGACAACCTCGACCTCGTCGTGAACGTCGACCCGCCGAGCGACCACAAGGACTATCTGCACCGCGGCGGGCGTACCGCGCGGGCGGGCGAGTCCGGCCGGGTCGTCACGCTCGTGGTGCCCAGCCAGCGCCGTGAGATGACCCGTCTGATGGCCAACGCGGGGATCGCGCCGCAGGTGGCCCAGGTGCGGTCGGGCGAGGCCGAGCTGACCCGGATCACCGGCGCCCAGGCGCCGTCCGGCATCCCGGTCACCATCACCAACCCGGTCGCCGACCGCCCGCAGCGCTCCGGCGCGCCGTCCTCCCGCGCCCGCCGCGGCCGTCCGACGTCGCAGTCCCGCCGCCGCTCGTCCCCGATGCGCGGCGCCGCGTAACCCCTCAGGGGCGCGCGACCAGCACGACCGGCGCGACCGGCACGACTGGCACCACACGCACGACGAGGGCCCGAGCCGTTCGACACGGCTCGGGCCCTCGTGCGTCCTGGCCGCGTTCGTCCTCGCGGCCCGCGGTGCGCGCGCGTTCGTCGGCGGCGCGCGGAGGACTACTGCCTGGTGCCCGTGCGGGCGCCCACCGGACCCAGGGGGCCCGGCGGGAGCGGGTCGGGGGCCGGGTAGAGGTAGGCGGGGCGGCCGAGCAGCAGGCGCTGGATGAGGAAGCCCAGGGCCAGGGTGAGGGCGCCCGCCACGGCGTCGGCGAGGAAGTGGTTGCCGGTGGCGAGGATGACGGTGAAGGTGAAGAAGGGGTACAGGAAGCCCAGGACCCTGACCCACGTTCTGCGGGCCAGCGCCGCGACCGTCAGACCGCTCCAGGCCGACCACACGATGTGGACGGACGGCATCGCCGCGTACTGGTTCGACAGCGACGACACGTCGTCGTTGTCCCACGAGCCCCACGTATGGTGCGTGACCACCGTGTCGATGAAGCCCTGGCCCTCCATCAGGCGCGGCGGCGCCAGCGCGAAGAAGGTGAAGCCGATCAGGGCCACGAAGGTCGCCGCGTACAGCGCGGTGCGCGCGCTGCGGTAGCTGGCGGGGTGGCGGGCGTAGAGCCAGATCAGGACGCCGAGGGTCACGATGAAGTGCAGCGTGGCGTAGTAGTAGTTCATGCCGACGATCAGCCAGTCAATCTTGTCGATCGCGTGGTTGATCGTCAGCTCGATGTTCACGTGCAGCTTGCGCTCGGCGTTGAGGATGTCCGTGGCGCGGTGCAGCGCGGCCTCGTGGTGCTCGGGCGCGGCGCGGCGGGTCAGCGAGTACGTCTTGTACAGCACCACGCTGAAGACCAGTTCGACCAGCAGGTGCGGGCGGCCGAGGCGGCGCAGCCGGGCGGGCAGGAGCGGGCCGAGGCGGCGGAATCTGCTCCTGGGGGCCTCGGAGGGCGCGGACCCGGACTCGGGTGCGGCCTCGGGCTCCGGGGCCGCGTCCTTGCGGAGGATGTCGGTGCGGGGCTCGTCGCCACGGGGTCCGTCCGTACGGGGTCCGTCCGTCCGCGCGCCGTCCGTACGCGGCGCGTTGCGCGTCGGGGACGTCATCGGCCGCCCTCCGGCGCGGCTGCGGGCAGGACCCGTCCCGGGTGCCGGGCACCTTGTGCGGGACTCGGGGGATACGCCAGCAGCATGAAGGTTTTCACTCTCGCCGTACGGTCCGGCCGTGGCCGGCGGACTCGGACGAGATTACATCGGACACCGAAGTTTCCGTCGTCCGGGTGGCGCCGAAGTGACGAGTCACCGCCCGCCGCGACGGGGTCCCGTCCCGCTCCTGAGAGGCCGTGGACAGGTGGTCCGTGACATGCCAGGGCCTACGCTCAAGGGCATGTCCCCGCACCACCCCGCGGTTTCCCCGCCGCGACCGCTCAGCAAGTCCGCCGACGCCCGGCTGCTCACCGAGGCCGTCACCCGGCTCCGCCGTGCCCTTCGGGTGTCCGTCGGCGGCGACGACCCGTGGGAGGCGCTGCCCATGGCCCAGGTGGAATTGTTGCAGGTCCTGGGCGAGCACTCGCCCGCCCGCATCGGTGATCTGGCCGTCCGGCGACGGCTCGCCGCCAGCACCGTCAGCGGGCTCATCGGGCCCATGATCGCCGCCGGGCTCGTCGCCCGGCAGACCGATCCCGCCGACCGGCGCGCCTCGGTCGTCACGCTCACCGCTGCCGGGCGGGAGCGGCTCGCCGCGTGGACGCTGGCGCACGAGCGGCGGATGGACGCCGCGCTTGAAGCTTTGCCCGATGCTGACCTTCGGGCGGTGCGCGCGGCCCTTCCCGCCCTCTTCCGGCTCGCCGAATTCCTCGACGGCCCCGCCCCCGCCCGGGACGGCTCGCCCCTGTAGGGCCCCGGGCCCGGTCCGTTCACCGTGCGCGGGCGGGCGCTTTGAGGACCGCCGGGCTCACCCACCCGCCTGGAGCCGACGCACAGGGGGCCCGGCCCGGAAAAGACCGGGGGACGGGCACGTGGGAACGGGGGCAGCGGCGGGGGCCCTGGAAGGATCAGGGGGTGCCCGCCAGGGCGAACGGTGGGAGAGGCGGCGTGGAGTGGTGAGCGGACCGGTCGAGGGGGAGGCGGAGGGCACGGACGGGGGCCGGTTCGGGGTGGCGGAGGAGGCGGTCGAGGCCATCGGAAGCACCCTGGACGAGCAGACGACCTGCGCGGAGCTGGTCGGCTTCCTGTGCCGCCGGGTGAGCGACGCGGCGGCCGTGGACCTGCTGCCCGAGGACGTACCGGCGGACCGGCGGCCGGAGGAGCCGGCGCTGACGCGGACGGCGGCGGCGGGCAGGTCGGAGCTGCTGGAGCCGAGGACGCCGCTGAGCGCGCGGTCCCTGTCGGTGCGGGCGCTGGACGAGGGGCATCCGATCACGGCGACGGCGGACGCGGACGGGAGTCTGCCGCGTACGGCGGTGTCGATGCCGCTGCTGGCGCACGGACGGCTGTACGGCGCGCTGTTGGCGGTACGGGCGGGCCGGCGGGGGTTCACGGCGGAGGAGACGGCGGCCGTGCACTACGCGGCGCGCCTGGCGGCCGTGCACCTGAGCCACGCGCGGCAGCACACGGCGGCGCACAGCACGGCGCTGAATCTCCAGCGGGCGCTGCTGGCCGAGCCCCGGCGCCCGCACCCGAACCTGGACATCGCGACCCGCTATCTCCCGGCGGGCGGCGGGAGCCTGGTGGGCGGCGACTGGTTCGAGACGGTACGGCTCAGCTTCGGCCGGACGCTGCTGGTGATCGGTGACGTGATGGGCCACGGCCTGGACGCGGCCGTGGACATGAACGCGTACCGCTCGATGCTGCGGTACGTGGCCTCGGCGGATCTGCCGCCGCACCGCGTGCTGCGCCAGCTCGACGCGGCCGTGGCCGAGGACGGCACCCGCCGCCCCGCGACATGTCTGCTGGTCCGGGTCGACCCGGCGCGGGGCAGCGTGGCACTGGTCAGCGCGGGACACCTGCCGCCGGTGCTGTTCTCGGCGGACGGCGCGGGCAGCCTGCTGCACCTGCCCGTGGGGCCGCCGCTGGGCACGGGCGTCGGCGGCTACGAGCTGACCACCCGTGACATCACCCCCGACCAGACGCTGGTGATGTTCACCGACGGCCTGGTCGAGCGGCGCAAGGAGGACATCGACGTCTCCCTGGCCCGCCTCGCCGATCTGCGGCTCCCGCCGGGCGCCGCGATCCAGGCCGTCCTGGACGAAGTCCTCACCCGACTGGACGCCACCCGCGCCGAGGACGACGTCGCCGTGCTCGCCGCCCGCCTCCACCCCCGCGCGCGCCGCCTGCCCTCCTGATCCGGTGGCCCCCGGGCCCCGCCGCTGTTACAGAACTGTGGCGGTCCCGCCCTCGGGCGGTCCACAACCGGCCTTAGCTTCCGGGGGTGTTGGGGAAAAAGTGGCTGAAGTTAAGGCGGTTGGGCCGAGGCGCGGTACGCGCGGTACGCGTGACCCGTGCGAAACGCGTGGCCCGTGTGTTGCGGCCGCGCTATCCACGGCCGGGGCGGCGCGGGATACGGCGGTGGGTGCCGTCGCTTCGCCAGGCGTCGCTGCTGGCGCTGTGGGTGCTGGTGACGCTGACCGCCGTGGTGGGAGTGGCGTACGCGCGGACCCGGATACCCACCGACCTCAATGAATTCGCCACGCAGCAGGACAACGTCTACTACTGGGCCGACGGCACCGAGATGGCGCGGGTGGGCCCGGTGGACCGGCAGGCGATGCCGCTGGACCGGATACCCACGAGCGTGCAGTGGGCGGTGCTGGCCGCCGAGAACGCCTCCTTCTACTCCGACCACGGCGTCTCGCCGAAGGGCATCGGCCGGGCCGTCGCCACCATGGTGACCGGCGGCGACACCCAGGGCGGCTCCACCATCACCCAGCAGTACGTGAAGAACGTCTACCTCAACCAGAACCAGACGCTCTCCCGCAAGATCACCGAGATGTTCATCTCGGTGAAGCTGGACCAGAAGATGAGCAAGAGGCAGATCCTCGACGGCTACCTCAACACCGCCTGGTTCGGGCGCGGTACGTACGGCGTGCAGCGCCGCCAAGGCGTACTACGGCAAGGACGTCTCCCAGCTCAACGCCGGCGAGGGGGCCTTCCTGGCCACGCTGCTCAAGGGCGCCGCGCTCTACGACCCCGCGATCAGCCCGGCCAACCACCAACGGGCGGTGGCCCGTTGGAAGTGGGTGCTGGACCGGATGGTGAAGACCGGTCAGCTCTCGCGCGCCGAGCGCGCCGCGTACACCGTCTTCCCCGAGCCCAAGGCGCCGCCGAAACCCGCGGGATTGAGCGGGCAGACCGGCTATCTCGTCGACACCGCGCGGGCGTACGTGTCCGCGCACGGCGACATCTCCGACGCGCGCTTCGACCTGGGCGGCTACCAGATCTACACGACCTTCGAGCGCCCGCGCGTCGACGCCCTGGCCGAGGCCGTGCGGCACGAGACCGCGGGCCTCGCACCGAAGGCGAGGACCGCCGACCGGAACGTCCGCGTCGGCGCCGCGTCCGTCGCCACCGACGGCCGGATCGTCGCGCTCTACGGCGGCCCCGACTACATCGAGCAGGGCTTCGACGACGCCAACATCACGATCGTGCCGGTCGGTACGGCCTACGCGCCGTTCGTCTACGCGGCCGGACTGCGGGACGGCGCGCTGCTCACCCGCGGCGCGCCGCGTACGCCCGTCACCCCCGACTCGGTCTACGACGGCGACGACAAGGTGCCGATACGGACGCCCGAGGGGCCGTACTGGAGCCGGGACGGCACGATCGTGAAGAGCCGCAACGACGGCGGGAAGTCCTGGGGGCGGATCAGCCTGCGGCAGGCGGTGGCGGACTCCGTCAACGGCCCGATCACCCAACTCGGCATGGACGTCGGCCTGGACCGGGTGCGGAAGGCGTCCGTCGACGCCGGGCTGCTGCCGCGCGGTTTCGGCGAGCAGGTGCCCGCCTTCGCCACCGGCACCGGCGTCACCCCGAGCCCGATCCGGGTGGCGAGCGCGTACGGCACCTTCGCCGCCGCGGGCGCGCACACCGATCCGTACTCCGTGCTCAAGGTCACCCGCGACGGGCAGCGCGTGGACATCGAACAGCCCGCTGTCACGCACCCGTTCACCCCGAAGGTCGCGGGCGAGGTGGACGAGGCGCTCAAGGACGCGGTGACCGGCGGGACCGCGCGCCGCGCGGTGAGGGCAGGCGGCGGGCTCGCGGGCAGGACGGAGCTGGCGGGCAAGACGGGCACGGCGGCCGGGGACCTGTCGGCCTGGTACGTCGGCTACCCGCCGAGGGGGGCGCGGGCCGCGGCGGTGGCGACGTCGGTCGCCGTCTTCCGACTCGACCCGAAGACGCAGGAGTTGCTGCCGCTGGCCGGGACCGGCGGGCCGTCGAAGGCCACGAAGGAGTTCGGCAGCACGTATCCCGTCGACATCTGGACGCGGTACGTGGCGGTGGCCGGCTGAGCGGGCCGGGCCCCTCGGCGCGGGGCCCGGCCGCCGGTTCCCTGATCTCTCCGCCAGGCCCGGCTACTTGGCGGGAAACGTCGTCCAGTCCGGCGACTCGCTCGGGTCGAGGCCGCGCAATTCGGCCAGCACCGCCGGGTCCTGGACGTCCAGCCAGTCGGACAGCTCCTTGAACGACACGCAGCGCACCCCGCCCCGGTGGCAGACGTCCTTCACCACGTCCTCGATGGCCTGCATGTAGATGCCGCCGTTCCACGTCTCGAAGTGGTTGCCGATGAACAGCGGCGCCCGGTTGCCGTTGTAGACGCGCTCGAAGCCGTTCAGATAGCCCTGCCGGGTCTCGCGCTCCCAGGCCGGGAACTTCGCCGGGTCGCCCTGGGTCTGCTCGCCGCCCGACTGGTTGTAGAGGAAGTTGAAGTCCATCGACAGGACCTGGAAGTCCTTGCCGGGGTAGGGCATCAGCTCCAGCGGGAAGTTCCACACCCCGCCCGACTTGGCGGGCCAGAGCTGGAAGTCGCCGGGCGAACTGGCGTCGTACCGCCAGCCCAGCGCCTTGGCCGCGGGCAGCAGATTTTTCTGCCCCTCCAGGCACGGCGCGCGCCCGCCGACCAGCTCACGGCCGTAGTCGAAGGGCAGCGGCGGGAGGTCGGTGAAGCCGGTGTTCGTCTTCCAGTGCTCCACGAACGAGTACGCCTGGGCGATCTCCTTGCGCCAGTCCGCGGTGCTCCATGTGCCGCCGCCGCCCGCGTCGGGCGCGCAGAAGTGCCCGTTGAAGTGCGTCCCGATCTCGTCCCCGTCCTGCCAGGCCAGCCGCAGTTGCTCCAGCGTCTCCTTGATGTGCGCGTCGGTCGGGAAGTCGATCGCGGACGTCCCGGCCGCGTGCCGGGGCGGGTGGTAGAGCGACCGCTTCGCGTCCGGGACCAGGTAGATGCCGGACAGGAAGAACGTCATGTTCGCGTTGTTCTCCTTGGCCAACTCCCGGAAGCGCGAGAACAGATGGTCGTCGTTCTCCAGCGCGCCGTCCCAGGAGAACACCACGAACTGCGGCGGTTTCTCGCCCGGCTTGAGCTTCTCCGGCTTCGGCTGGTGCGGCTGCGGGCCGGTGTACGCGGTGGACCCGTCGCCGATCGGACCCTTCGTCTCGGTGACGGTCGGCGTCGGTGTCGGCGTCCCCGTCGGTGGCCGCGCCGTCCTCGGGCTCGGCGCGCGGCTGGTGGGCGTCGCCCGCGACCGCGCCGCCGCGTCGTCCGCCTTGCCGCCGCCGTCCCCGCCTGCGCCTCCGCCGGTCAGCGTCGCGACCAGCGCGACCGCCACTCCCGCGGCGCCCACCGCCGACGCCCCCGCCACCGCCGCCTTCGGCCGCTGCCTGACCCACGACCGCATCGCCGCTAATTTCACCGTCGCCCCTTGCTCCCCACCGGCACCGCACACGTCCGGCGCCAGTATTGACCGCCTTGCTGTGTATGCAGACGCGCGTTCGGGGCGTCCTGTCACAGCCGATACGGCGGAATCGGCGGCGGCGGGGAATGCCGAAGGGCCCGGCGGAGGGTCGCTCCGCCGGGCCCTTCGGGAGATCGGTCAGCGGCGGCCGAAGGAGCGGAGGTAGGACAGGGTCGGGGAGCCGACACCGGTCGCGTTGTCGAAGCCGCGGACCGCGTTGAGCGAGGTGTCCTCGCCGAAGGCGGCGAGGCGCACGGCGAGGGTGCCGTTGACCAGGCCGAAGTCGGCGACGTTGCTCAGCGGGGCCTTGTGGTGGTGGGCGGCGTTCTGGTCCACGACGTCCTTGAACAGCCCGGCGCGGGCGTAGATCGCCGGGTTGGCGAAGCCGATGGCGTGGTGCCTGGCCTGGATGGCGTCGGCCTGGACCGCGGCGAATTCCGGCGCCGAGACGCTGGTGCCGCCGTAGCCGCCCTCGCTGTACGGGGCGCCGTCGGAGATGCCGACGAGGACCGAGGTGTACAGGTCACCGTTCATCGAGACGTCCGGCGTGACGCGCTGGGCCGTACGGCTCTTCGCGCCGGTCATCAGCGTGTGCGACAGCGAGCCGGGCACGACGCCGCGCTGGTACGCGGGCTGTGCGAAGTCCTCGCTGGTGCCGCCGCCACCGCCGAAGTAGAACGGGGCCGGGGGAGCGGGGGTCCAGCTCTTGCCGTCGGCCGACAGGTTGGAGCGCAGCGTGCCCATGTCGGTCTCGAAGCCGTACGCGCCGCTCTTGTCCTTCAGACCGAGCGCGGTGCCGCCGACCGAGGTCACCCACGGGTCGGAGTCGGGCCAGTTGGCCTGCGCGCGCGAGGTGTCGGGCTGGCAGTTGACGCCGGTCGCGGCGGCCAGCGGGCTGCTGTCGCCGCAGTCGCCCGCGGAGAAGCCGATGGTGATGCCCTCGACGGCGGCCTGCTTGAAGACCTGCTCGTAGGCGGCGATCAGCGACGAGGTGACGTCGGCGTCGTCCGTGGTGTGCATGATCTCGCCCCACGAGTTGGAGACGACATCGGCCAGGTGGTTGTCGACGATGGTGCTGATGGCGCCCAGCAGGTCGTTGTCGTCGCAGGAGTTGGCGCCCACGTAGACGACCTTGGCGTCGGGCGCGAGGCCGTGCGCCATCTCGACGTCCAGCGCCTCTTCCGGCGCCCAGCCCTCGGGGCCGCCGCACAGGTCCTGGTTGGTCCACTGCGACGGGTCGACGACCTCGCTGTACTGGCCGGACCTGAACGCCTTGTCACCGTGCGCGGTCGCGTACTGGTTGGCGTCCGCCAGCATGGTGGAGCTGCCGTACGCGTCCACGATCGCGATCGTCGCGCCCTTGCCGGTCAGTCCCGAGGCGGTGATGCCGTACGCCTTGCGGAGCTGCGAGGGGTAGAACGAGCACTGGTCGAACGGCACGTCGGACGTGGTGTATCCGGCCGGCGCGCCCTTGGCGATCTTCTGGCCCCAGTAGTCGGAGCAGGTCGCGGTGGTCGGCAGTCCGGCGTCGGGCTTGCCGCTCCTGGCCGGGGTCGCGGCGGAGCGGGCCGCGGTGTCGTCGACGCGGTGCGAGTTCGGCTTGGCGACGTTGGCGCCGGGCGTGGTGAAGCCCGTCACGCCGAGGATCGCGGAGGAGACGGACGCGGGGACCACGACGTCACGGGCCGGGGCGTGCCGCAGCGTGCCCGAGACGCGGTACTGGTGGATGCCGGTGCCGAACGCCTTGGTGACCGCCGCGTTGGTGCCCTTGACGGTGATCGCGTGGTCGGAGGTGCTCACGACCTTCAGGCCGGAGTCGGCCGCCCACTTCCGGACCGCGGAGACCTGCGCCTTGGTGGCGCCGAAGCGCGCCTTGTACGCGGCCGGGCTCAGGAACTCGCCGTAGCTCGCGTTGCTCGGGTCGGACACGGCCGTCGCGTACTTCGTCAGGCCCGCGGCGTCATGGCCCGCCAGGTACACGGTGCCGGTGATCTCGGTGTTCGCCGCGACCGAGCCCTGGTCGGCGGAGGCGGTGGCCCAGTCCGGGTGGCTCTGCGCGATGGTCTTGGCCGCGGGCGCGGGGCCGCTGGCCTGCGAGGGCATGGCGAGGATCAGGGACCCGGACACCATGGCCAGCGAGGCCGCCGCGACCACCGCTGCGCGGGCCCGTGCGACACGGGGTTTTTGTATGTCGTTGATGACGACTCCAACGTGAGGTCAGGAACAGGACAAGGACGAGACCTGGATCGTGGTGCGATAGCTGCGTGTTGCACGCTTTTGACGGGCGACGGCTGTAGTGTGCACGCCACTTCCGGACGCTGGGAATGCCGAACAGCCGTCCTTAGCTGGACCTTTAACCACCGGGCGGGGATTTCGGCGGGCTTAGGTCATATGCCGGGTCTCGGGCCGCATAAGGGCTGGCGCGATCACGTCGGACGGCCGGGGTATACGCGCGTCCGGCCCGCGGCCCCGCGGGTCCCGGTGCGGCGCGGGTGCGTTCCGCCGTCCCTGTCATCTGTCAGGAGCGGGCCCGCCGGGCCGTGCCTACGGTGGTGGGCGTCCGGCCGGACCCGTCCGCACGGGGGAGCCCCCGCGCCCGAACTCGGCCGTCTCGCCGGGGCCGAGCCGCAGCAGCCTCGGGCGCCGCCCGGCCGGTTCCTCTCCCCACCGTGCCTCGGATTCCTCGGGCAACTGCACAATCACCGTGTCCACGCCCGACCCCCTTCCCACCCCAAGCGTCACACCTGTTGCGCAGGAGGGGACGCCCTTCGGGAAGAGCCGGTTGCGTGACCACCCCAGGATGACCGAGAAGCGTTCACTCGTTCGGGTGATGCCGGGGTCACGTTCCGTGCCCGTCCCCGAGCCGGCGGGGCGGTCCCCTCAGCCCTCCTCGCGGACGACCACGGCGCTCGCGGGCGGCAGGACGGCGCCCTCGGAAGGAAGGGCGCGGGATCTCAGGAGATCGTGGCCCCGCACGGGGACGCGGACCTCGGCCGGGGAGTGGTTGAGGAGGAAGAGGTACGCGCGGCCGTCGTCGCTGTGGCGGCGGACCGCCTCGACGCCCGCCGGAAGACCGGGGAGTTCGGGCTCCGCGCCGCAGGCCCGTATCAAGCCGCCGATCAGCGCGGTGTACGAGGCGGGGGACAGCCGGGTGGAGGCGTACCAGGCGGTGCCCCGGCCGTGGGCGTGCCGGGTGACGGCGGCCCGGCCGGTCAACGGCCCTTCCGCGTAACCGATTTCGGCCGTCGCGCCCTCCAGCAGCAGCGCCTCGGTCCAGGTGGTGCCGGCGCCGCCGTCGGTCAGGGGGACGGCGGCGCCGGACGGCAGGGGGCGGAACTCCTCGGCGCGCAGGCCGAGCAGTGGCCGCAACGGGCCCGGCGCCCCGCCGGGCCACGCGCGGTAGTGGGGGTCGACGGCGCCGCTGAAGCACTCGACCAGCAGGGTGCCGCCGCCCTCGACGTAGGCGGTGAGCGCGGCGGCGGACTCCTCGGAGACCAGGTGCAGGCTGGGGGCGAGAACGAGCCGGTACGCGGACAGGTCGGCGGACGGGTGCGCGAAGTCGGTGGTGATCCCGGCGTCCCACAGGGCGCGGTGGGCGCGCTTGAGTGCGGGCAGGTACGGGAGTTCCGGCGTGGGCAGGACGGGGGTGTCCAGCGCCCACCACACGTCCGGGTCGTGCAGGACGGCCGCCCGCGCCCGTACGGTCGAGCCGGTCACCTCGGCCAGCGCGGCCACGGCGCGGCCGGTTTCGACGGTCTCGCGGAAGATCCGGGTGTCCGGCCCCGCGTGCGGGACCATCGCGGAGTGCCAGATCTCGGCCCCGGCCGGTGACTGCCGCCACTGGAAGAACAGCACGCCCTCCGAGCCGCGCGCGATGTGGCTCAGCGAGTGCCGCAGGATGTCGCCCGGCTCCTTGGGCAGGACGAGGTCGCCCGCGTAGACGGTGCTGGTGGCCTGCTCGATCAGCAGCCACGGCCTGCCGCCGCCGAAGGAGCGCGCCCGGTCCGCGCCGAAGGCGGTGTCGGCGGCGGCGTCCAGGCCCGGCGCGTCCGGGTAGTGGTCCACGCCCACCAGGTCGACCTCGCGGCCGAACGCCCACAGGTCGAGCACCTGGTAGCCGGGCAGCATCACGTTGGTGGTGACCGGCACCCGGCTGTGCGCCCGGATCGCGTCGCGCTGCTCGCGGTAGGCGGTCAGCGCGAGGTCCGACCAGAAGCGCCGGAAGTCCAGCACCTGGCCGGGGTTGGGCCGCCACTGCGTGGCGCGCGGCGGCTGGATCTGCTCCCACGCGCCGTAGCGCTGGCTCCAAAAGGCGGTGCCCCAGGCCCGGTTGACGGCCTCCAGGGTGCCGTACCGCTCGCGCAGCCAGCGCCGGAAGGCGTCGGCGGCGTGCTCGCAGTGGCAGACGGTCGCGTACTCGTTGTGCACGTGCCACAGCGCGACCGCCGGGTGCTCGCCGTACCGGGCCGCCAGCGCGTCGGCGACGGCGCGGGCGGCCTGCCGGTAGGCGGGCGCGGCCAGGCAGTACGTGTCGCGGCTGCCGTGGGTCAGCCGGGTGCCGTCGGGGGTGACGGGCAGCGCGTCGGGGTGCGCGAGGCCGAACCACGGCGGCGGCTGCGCGGTGGGCGTGGCCAGGTCCACGGCCACGCCCGCGGCGTGCAGCCGCTCCAGCCGGGCGTCCAGCGGCGCGAAGTCGTAGCGCCCCGGCTCCGGTTCGAGCTCCGACCAGCCGAAGACGTTCAGCGTCACCAGATTCACCCCGGCCCGCCGCATCAGCTCCTCGTCCTCGCGCCGTACGGCCGGGTCGTCGGCGAACTGCTCGGGGTTGTAGTCGCCGCCGAAGGCGGGGCCGCCGAGCCGGGCGGTCAGCCAACCGGCCGGATCGGCGCGGGAGTCGGGGACGGCGTCCTGGGAAGGGCTCACCTCGGCTCCGCGATCGGCAGCCGCGCGCCGTCCCGCAGGAACAGCGGAATGCGGTCGAGCGGCGCCGCGGCCGTCACCGTACGGCCGCCGTCGTGCTCCTCGCCCGTCCACGCGTCCGTCCACCGCGCGCCCGCCGGGAGGTAGACCTCCCGCGTGACCGCGCCCGCCTCGGTGACCGGCGCCACCAGCAGGTCGGGCCCGAGCAGGAAGGCGTCGCGGATGCCCCACGCGTCCTGGTCGTCGGGGAACTCCAGCAGCAGCGGCCGCATCGGCGGCACCCCGCTGCGGGCCGTCACCCGCATCTGCTCGGCGATGTACGGCCGCAGCCGCTCGCGCAGCCGCAGATACGACGCCAGGACCGCGTACGCCCGCCCGCCGTAGGACCAGACCTCGTTGGGCAGGCCGGTCATGCCCGGCTCCAGGACCTGTTCCGGGCCGCGGAAGCCGTGCAGGCGGAACAGCGGGCAGAAGGCGCCGTACTGGAACCAGCGGACCAGCACCTCGCGGTAGGCGGGGTCGTCGGGGTCGCCGCCGTGGAAGCCGCCGATGTCGGTGGTCCACCAGGGGATGCCGGAGAGCATCACATTGAGCCCGGCGGTGATCTGGGCGCGCAGCGACGCGAAGTCGGTGCCGATGTCGCCCGACCACAGGGCGGCGCCGTAGCGCTGGGCGCCCGCCCACGAGGAGCGGTTGAGGGTCAGCACCTCGCTGTGCCCGGCCGCGCGCAGCCCGTCGTGCACCATGCGCGCGTGCTCGCGCGGGTAGAGGTTGGCGACTTCGAGCCCGGGCCCCGCGTGGAAGCGCAGATTGGCGGGGTAGTTGGGCTTCAGCTCCGGTTCGTCGGCGTCCAGCCAGAACACCGAGACGCCGTGCGCCAGGTAGTTGGCGGCCAGCTTCTCCCACACGTACGCGCGGGCCTCGGGGTGCGTGGCGTCGTAGAAGGCGACCTGCGCCGCGTACGCGCCGAGGCCCTTGTCCGGCCAGTCGGCGTGCGCGAGCGGGCCGTACTCGGTGCCGATCAGCAGCCCGCGGTCCCACATCGGCGCGTGGTTCTCGCTGGCCGGGCTGACCGACGGCCACACCGAGACCATCAACTTCACCCCCATGGAGTCGAGTTCGCGGACCATCGCGGCCGGGTCCGGCCACTCCGCCGGGTCGAAGCGCCAGTCGCCCAGGTGCGTCCAGTGGAAGAAGTCGCAGACGATGACGGACAGCGGCAGCTCGCGGCGGCGGTACTCGCGGGCGACCTCCAGCAGCTCCTCCTGTGTGCGGTAGCGCAGCTTGCACTGCCAGAAACCCGTGGCCCAGTCCGGGAGTTCGGGACTGTGGCCGGTGGCGTCGGCGTACCGGCGCAGGATCGCGCCGGGGTCGCCCGCGGTGAACCAGTAGTCGATCTGCCGGGCGCTGTCGGCGACCCAGCGGGTGCCGGTGACGCCCAGCTCGACCCGGCCGACCGCCGGGGAGTTCCACAGCAGGCCGTAGCCGCGGCTGGAGATCAGCAGCGGCACGGTCACCTCGCCGTTGCGCTGCACGAGGTCGAGGACCGCGCCCTTCTGGTCGAAGAGTCCGTGTCCGTGCTGGCCCAGGCCGTAGCAGCGCTCGTCCGCGTACGCGCGGAAGCGCTGCTCCAGGCGGTGGTAGCCGTTGCCGGTGGCCGTGTAGAGGCGCGGGCCCGGCCACCAGAAGTGCGGCGGCTCCTCGGCCAGCAGCTCTTCGCCGTCGTCGGTGCGCTCAAAGGTCAACCGGCCCGCCGCGGCGGGCAGTTCCGGGGTCAGCCGGCCCTCGGCGCAGGCGTCGATCCGTACGGTCAGCGCGCCGTTGACGAGGGTCGCCGAGTCGCCGTGCACGGTGATCGCGGTGGTGGCGCCGGGCGGCGGCGCGTCCAGCGCGCCGGGCAGATCCTCGACGATCTCCCCGGCGGGCGCGGACCGCACCCGGACCGCGTCCGGGCCCCACGCCTCGACCCGCAACGTCTCACCCCTGGCCCGCCATTCGAGGGCGTGCTCGCGGATGCGGAAGTGCTCTGCCATGCGGTGGCTCTCCTGACGTGTCTGTGCGAGGGCGGAAACGGGCGTGCGGGGGTAGGGAAGCGGCGTCACCGGGGGGAAGCGGGGGGTCGGGAAGCGGCGCTATTGGGGGAAGCGGGGGGTAGGGAAAGCGGCGCTACCGGGGGGAAGCGGGGCTCAGTCGCGGTGCGGGGCCGGGCCCGTGCTCTCGCGTGTGGTCAACAGAGGTGTGAGCAGGGCGACTTCGTCGGCGTCCGCGCCCTCGATCCGCCGCATGACCAGCTCCACCGCACGCCGTCCCAGATCCTGCGCGGGCCCGGTGACGGCGGTCAGCCGCGGCGAGTACTGGTCGGCCAGCGGCTCGGGGCACAGCGCCACCACCGAGGCGTCCTCGGGCACGATCCGCCCGGCCGCCCGCAGCAGGCTCAGCAGCGGCCCGATCGCGCCCTCGTTCTGCACGACGAAGCCGGTGGTCTCCGGCCGGTCGGCGAGGACGCGGGTGAAGGCGCCCGCCGTGCTCTCGTACGTCCCGTCGCACGGCCGGTGCACGATCCGCAGCCCGCGCTCGGCCGACCTCGTACGGAAGCCGGTCAGCGTCCGCTCCGCGTAACCCGCGTGCCGCCGGTAGACCGCCGGGCTGTAGCCGATGAAGGCCACGTCGCGGTGGCCGAGGTCGGCCAGGTGGTCGGCGCACAGCGCGCCCGCCGCCGCGAAGTCGTGGTCCACGCACGACAGTCCGGTGGCGTCGGCGGGCAGTCCGATCAGCGCGGCGTGCGTGTTCTGCGCCCGCAGGACGGGGATGCGGTCGTCGTCCAGCTCGACGTCCATCAGGATCACGCCGTCGGCCAGGCCGCTGGCCGCGACCCGCCGCACCCCGTCCGGGCCCTCGTCGTTGGTGATCAGCAGCACGTCGTAGCCGAAGCCGCGCGCGGCCATGGTCACCGCGATGGCGATCTCCATCATGATCGGCACGTAGACGTCGGTGTGCAGCGGCACCATCAGCGCGATGATGTGCGACCGCTTGCCCGCCAGCGCCCGCGCGCCCGCGTTGGGGTGGTAGCCCAACTCCCTGATGGCCGCCTCGACCCGGCGCCTGGTCGCCTCGGAGATCGAGCGCTTGCCGCTGATGACATAGCTGACCGTGCTCGACGACACCCCGGCGTGCTTGGCCACTTCGGCGATGGTCACGGCGGAGGTGCTTCCCATCATGCTGTGCTGCTCCTGTCGTGGTGGCGGCCCCGCGGTCCCCTGCGTACGTTCACCCGTGCCCCGACCGCTCATTCCGTGCCCGCTCATCCCGTGCCCGCTCATCCCGTGACCGTCCGTGCCCTGACCGCTCATCCCTTGACCGCTCCGGTCAGCACGCCGGTCTTGAAGTGCTTCTGCATGAAGGGGTAGACCATCAGGATCGGTACGAGGGTGAGCACCACGACGGCCATCTGGAGCGACAGCGGCGCGGTCTGCGCGTGCGCGGTGCCGAAGCCGCTGTTGACCGAACCCGGCATGTTCATCCCGTAGTTGACGTACTCCAGCAGCACGTACTGCAACGGCCACTTGGGGCTGTCCGTGGGCATGTAGAGCATGACATTGAAGAAGGAGTTCCAGTATCCGACCGCGTAGAAGAGCGTGACGACGGCGGTCACGGCCCGCGAGGTGGGCAGCACGACCGACCACAGGATGCGCCAGTCGTTCGCGCCGTCCATCCGCGCCGCGTCGATGAGCTCCGCGGAGGTGCCGGAGTAGAAGGCGCGCAGCACGAGGATGTTGAACACGGAGATCGCGCTGGGCAGGATCAGCGCCCAGTACTGGCCGTAGCCGCCGAGGCCGGTGACGACGAGGTACGTCGGGATCAGGCCGCCGCTGACGAACATGGTGACGATCAGCACCATCAGGATCGCCCGGTGGCCGAGCGACCCGGAGCGCGACAGGCCGTATGCGCACAGCACGGAGACCACCATCGAGATCGCGGTGCCGACGCCCGTGACGCCGAGGCTGACCAGCAGGGCGCGGGTGACCGCGCCGTTCTCCAGCATCAGCCGGTAGGCGTTGAGCGTCACCCCGTCCGGCCAGATCACCAGGCCGCCCGCGCGGCCGATCGCGCCCGGCGTGGAGAGGCTGGTCAGCGCCACGATCCACAGCGGCACCAGGACGGCCGCCACGACCAGGGCCAAGGTGGCGCCCTTGAAGGTCTGCCCGGCGACGCCCGGCGCCTCCTCCCACGACGGGCGCTGCGGGCCCTTGCGCGCGCGGGGGTTCCGCGTACGGCCGGCGCGGTCGCCGCCCACAGTCAGTGTGTCGGTCATCTGCGGTACAACCCGTCCTCGCCGAAGGAGTGCGCCAGCCGGTTCGCGCCCCAGATCAGCAGCAGCGAGATGACGCTCTTGAACAGACCGGCGGCGGCGCCGTAGCTGTAGTTGTTGGTGGCGATGCCGTAATAGAAGGAGAAGGTGTCCAGGACGTCGGCCGCGTCGTGGCCGACCGCGCCGCGCTGGATCAGGAACTGCTCGAAGCCGACGGTCAGCGCGTTGCCGAGCCGCAGCACGAGCATCAGCACGATCACCCCGCGCATGCCGGGCAGCGTGATGTGCCACATCCGGCGCCACCGGCCCGCGCCGTCGACGGCCGCGGCCTCGTACTGGTTCTGGTCGATGGCCGCGAGCGCCGCGAGGAAGACGATGATGCCCCAGCCCGCCTCCTTCCACACCGCCTGCGAGGTGATGAGCAGCGCGAAGGTGTGCGGGTCGGTCATCACGTCCCAGGTGCCGATCGAGTGCCGGCGCAGGAACTGGTTGAGCACGCCCGCGCCGCCGAGCATCTGCTGGAAGACGGTGATCGTCAGCACCCAGGAGAAGAAGTGCGGCAGATAGACGATGGACTGCACGAAATTCCGCAGCCGTTCGCTGATCACGGTGTTGAGCATCAGGGCGAGCGCGATCGGCACCGGGAAGAAGAGGACGATCTGGACGGAGCTGAGGAAGAGCGTGTTGCGCAACGCGCCCCAGAACAGCGGGTCGTGGAAGAGCTGCCGGAACTGCTCCAGGCCCGCGAAGTCGCTGTTGCGGACGCCGACCAGCGGGTCGTAGTACTCGAAGGCGGTGACCAGGCCGAACAGCGGCGCGTAGTTGAAGACCAGCAGCAGCGCGACGGCCGGAAGGGTCATCAGCAGCAGCGACTTGTCGCGGCGCAGCCGCACGCGCCAGGTCAGGCCGCCGTGCGCCGTGCTCTTGGCCTCGCGTGAGCCCTTCTTGCCGTCGCGTGCGCCCTTGCCGGTGTCCCCGTCCGCGGCGCCCGGCTTCCCCGGTGTCCCGTCCGCCTTCCCGGTGATGATCGCGGCCACCGCCTACTGCCCCGAGCCGTACTTGTCGAGCACGTTCGTCTGCATCCACGTCGTCAACCGCGTGCCGCCGCTGCTCTTCCACGAGGAGATCGCGGCCTGCACGTCGGAGACCTTCTTCTTGCCGTGGTAGCAGTCCTTGATGGTGTCCTCGACGGCCTGGCCCGCGTCGGCGGTCGCGAAGCGCTGCGGCACGGTGATGTTCATATTCCAGAACACCGGCTTGTACGCGGTCGCCGCCGCTGCCGCCTGCCAGGCCGCGTAGTCCTTGGTCACCTGCGGGGCGCCCGGGTTGCTGATCACCGCGGAGCAGGTGGCCAGGAACGGGTACGTCTGCTGCTGGACGTCCTTCTTGCCCTCGTCGGTGAAGGTGGGCGTGCCGTTGTCCATCGTGTAGTGGACGCCCTCGGCGCCGTAGTTGACCATCGTGTACTCGGCGGAACCGTAGGGCGCGGCCAGGTAGTTGGCGACCGCCAGCAGCTCCTTGATCCGGTCCTTCGACAGCTTGATGTTCAGATAGCTCATCAGGCTGGTGGAGTTGCCGAGGAAGATGCCGGGCTTCGACGTGCCGTCGGCGGCGAAGACCTTGAACGCGCCGCGCCGGTACTTCGGATCGGCCGCCGTGCCCGCCTGCGCGTCGGCGAGGTTCCACGCGCCGGTGCCGTCACCGGTGACGACGACCTTGCCCGCGTAGAACCGGTTCTTGCCGTCGTTGGTGTTGCCCGCGAGCGCGTCCGGGTGCATGTAGCCGGACTTGGCGAGCTTGTAGTGCCAGTCCAGCGCCTCCAGCAGCTCCTGGCCCTCGTACTTGTGGACCAGCTTGCCGTCCTTGACCGTCCACTTGTTGGGCACGCCCCAGAACGGGGAGAGATACGTCCACAGGTCGTCGAAGGCCCACACGCCGCCCTTGGCATTCGTCAACTCCTTGCCGAGCGCGAGGAGATCGGCGGCCGAGGAGATCTCGTCCGGGTTGATGCCCTTGGCCTGGAGGATGTCGGCCCGGTGGTAGGTGGTGCCCGCGACGACGAAGCCGCTGGAGAAGGACGGGATGCCGTAGAGCTTGTCCTCCCACACCCCGGCCTGCCAGGCGCCGGTCGGGATCGCGGCGAGGTTCGGGTAGTCCTTGACCGCGTCGCCCGCCAGGTACGGCGTGAGGTCGGCCAGTTGGGTGCCGGCCAGCTTGCCGACGTTGAAGTTGGCGTTCCACCAGGTGGGGAGCTGGATCCAGTCCGGCAGCTTCTTGGCCGCGGTCATGGTGGGGATGGCGGTGTCGTAGTGGTTGCCGTCGGCGGGCTTCATCGTCAGCGTCACGCCGAGGGCCTTGCTCATGGCCTGGTAGAAGGAGTTGCCCGGCTCCGGGATGGTGCCCCACAGCGGGGTGACGGCGGTGTAGCTGCCGCCCTTGCCCGGCACGCCGTCGACCGTCTTCACCGGGCTCGCCGGGTAGGTCAGGAAGCCGGGGTCGGTGGCGGTGCCCGCGGCGCCCGGCACCGCCGGGATGTCCGCCGTGACCGAGCGGCTCGCGGTGAACTGCGGCAGCGCCGCCTTCAGTCCGCTCTTGCTGCTGGTGCCACCCTTGCTGCTCGACCCGCTTCCGCAGGCGGTCAGCAGCGGGGACAGCGCCGCGGCTCCGGCTGTCGCCGCCGCCGCGCTCACAAAGGTTCTGCGGTTCAACTGGCTGGTCATGGTGGGTCCTTCGCCGTGTGGGGTGGTCCGATCCGGGGGGACGCCGAGGGTGCGTGCCGTGGGAGCCGTTTTGCCGTGCCGGTGCCGCGTGGAGGGGGCGAGGCGCCGGGGAGAGTGTCGAAGAGGACTGTCGAAGCGCTTCGATGTGTCGGCGACAGTAACCACGTGTTTCGGTTCCGACAAGAGTTCTGACGCGACTGTCCGGCGGGCGGATTCCGGCCCCGTACGGTCCTGCGGACATCATCCCTGCCCTGGTCAGGGCGTTCGATGAATTCGACAGCGGTGCGCCGGACGGAGGTTGTGTGCGACCCGTTGACACCCTCGTCGGCGGCGTGTCAGCTTCGGCGAAGCGCTTCACCACGTCACCGGCCCAAGGGGTTTGCCTCAGTGAGTACGACGCCCGTGCACGACCGGCCGCCCTTCCGCGACGCGGAACTGCCGCTGCGCGAACGGGTCGAGGACCTGCTCGGCAGGCTCACCCCCGACGAACGCGTGGCGCTGCTGCACCAGTACGCCCCGGCCGTGCCCCGGCTGGGCATCGCCGCCTTCCGCACCGGCACCGAGGCGCTGCACGGCGTCGCGTGGCTCGGCACCGCCACCACCTTTCCGCAGGCCGTGGGCCTGGGCGCCACCTGGGACGAGGAGCTGACGCACGCGGTCGCGACGGCCGTCTCCGTCGAGCAGCGCGCCTTCCACCACCACAGGGCCGCGCCCATCGGCGCCGGGCCGATCAGCCTCCAGGCGTGGGCGCCGGTGGTGAATCTGCTCCGCGACCCGCGCTGGGGGCGCAACGAGGAGGGCTACGCGGAGGACCCGCTGCTCACCGCGCGCCTGGGCGACGCCTACTGCCGCGGCATGGCGGGCGACGACCCCGAGCACCTGCGCACGGCCCCGATCCTCAAGCACTTCCTCGCCTACAACAACGAGGACGACCGCTGCGTCACCTCCTCGGGGCTGCGCCCGCGCGTGCTGCACGAGTACGACCTCGCCGCCTTCCGCCCGGCCGTCGCCTCGGGCGCCGCGACCGGCGCGATGCTCGCGTACAACCTGGTCAACGGCCGTCCCTGCCACGTCAGTCCGCTGATCGAGTCGGAGCTGCGGCGCTGGGCCGCGCCCACCGGGCACGAGCTGTTCGTGGTCAGCGACGCCGAGGCGCCGAGCAATCTGGTCGACCCCGAGCACTACTTCACCGACCACGCCGAGTCGCACGCGGCGGCGCTGCGCGCCGGGGTCGACAGCTTCACCGACCACGGCGAGGACTCCGCCGTCACCGTCGGCCGCCTCCAGGAGGCGCTGCGGCGCGGGCTGATCGACGAGGACGACGTGACGCGCGCGGTACGGCGGCAGCTCGCGATCCGCTTCCGGCTCGGCGAGTTCGACCCGGAGCGCGACCCGTACGCGGCCATCGGCTGGGACGCCGTCGACTCGCCCGCGCACCGCGAACTCGCCCTGCGCGCGGCCACGGAGGCGGTGGTGCTGCTGAAGAACGACGGGACGCTGCCGCTGGAGCCGGTCGCGGGGGCATCGCACAAGGTCGCGGTGATCGGGCCGCTCGCGGACACCCTCTTCGAGGACTGGTACAGCGGCACGATGCCGTACCGGATCACGGCCGCCGACGGGCTGACGGCCGCGCTGGCCGCGCGCGGCGACGAGGTGACCGCCGTGGTCGAGGGCGTCGACCGGATCGCCCTGCACGCCACCTCGTCGGACGGCGCGCTGTCGGTGCCCGCCGGCGACCCGGCGGGACCGCTGCTGCTCGCGGCCCCGGCGGCCGAGGTCCCGGCCGACGACTTCTGCTTCGACGTCTTCGACTGGGGCGGCGGTGTGCTGACCCTGCGCAGCGCCCGCACCGGCCGCTATCTGACCGCGCGCGACGGGGGTGTTCCCAGCGGCGGTGACGAAAACGCTTGCGGGCAAAGGGTGTTGACGGCGGATCAGACGCTGCCCAACGGCTGGGACGTCCAGGAGACCTTCCGCCTTGAGGAGCGGGCGGACGGTACGGAGCTGCTGCGGCATGTGCACAGCGGCCGGTACGCGGCCGTGGACGGGGCGACCGGGCGCGTGACGGTGAGCGCCGACACCCCCGCGGAGGGCGAGAGTTGGCGCCGTACGGTCGTACGCGACGGGATCGCGCAGGCGCGGGCCGCTGCCGCGGCGGCCGACACCGCCGTCGTCGTCCTCGGCAACGACCCGCTGATCAACGGCCGTGAGACGCAGGACCGCCCCGACACCGCCCTGCCGCCCGCGCAGGACGCGCTGCTGCGGGCGGTCGCCGCCGCGCAGCCGCGCACCGTACTGGCCGTGACCAGCAGTTATCCGTACGCGCTCGACTGGGCGCAGGAGCGGGTGCCCGCGGTGCTGTGGACCGCGCACGGCGGGCAGGAGAGCGGCCGGGCGCTGGCGGCGGTGCTGCTCGGCGCGAGCGAGCCGACCGGGCGGCTGCCGCAGACCTGGTACCGCGGCGGCGACCCGCTCCCGCCGCCGCTGGACTACGACATCATCACGGCGGGCTGGACGTACCAGTACCACCGGGCGCCCGCGCTCTACGGGTTCGGGCACGGCCTGTCGTACACCACGTTCGGCTACGAGGACCTGCGGCTGTCGGCGGCGCGGATCGCGCCGGGCGAGCCGGTGACGGCGACGGTGACCGTCGTCAACACCGGGGAGCGCGCGGGCACCGAGACCGTGCAGCTCTACACCCGTGCGGTGGACGCCCGTTACGACGCGCCGCTGCTGCGGCTCGCCGCCTTCCGCAAGGTGCGGCTCGCGCCGGGCGAGCGGCGCGAGGTGAGCGTCGAGGTGCCCGCCGACGCGCTCGCGCACTGGGACGTCGGGACCGGCGCCTTCACCGTGGACCCGGGCGCGTACGACGTCCTCGTGGCGCGCGGGGTCCAGGACGTCGCCGCGACCGCCCGGCTGGAGGTCACCGGCCCGACTCCCGCTCCCCGTAGGGCGGTTGGAGTGCGCGTGGCGGCCGTGGACTTCGACGCCTGTACGGGGCTGCGGCTGCTGGACGCGGGCCCCGTCTCCGGTGACGCGGTCGGCCCCGCGGCGCCGGGGGAACCGGCCACCGCGGTCTTCCGGGACGTCGGCCTGACCGGGGCGCGTACGGTCGCGGTCGAGGTCAGCCGTCCGGCGGCCGAGGGCGGGTCCTGCGCCGTACCGTCCCGGATCGAGCTGCGCTGCGACGGCGCGCCGCTGGCCGCCTTCACCCCGCCGCCGACCGCCGACCGGCACACCTGGACGGAGCTGACCGCGCCGCTGTCCGCCCCGCCCGGCCCCGGCCCGCACACGCTGACCTGGACACTGACCGGAGACGCGCTGCTGGCCGGGTTCACCTTCGCGGAATGAGCCACGGCGCGCATTGAACGGCCGCGCTTCTTAATTCGTTCGCTTTCTTCTATTGGACGACTGCCCGCCCCACGGGTGAAGCTGGAGGTCCGTTGTCGTCGTAGGTGGAATGAGAGAGGCGCGAAACCATGCAGAGCCGTCGTATCGGTGCCGTCGAGGTCAGCGCGATCGGGCTGGGCGGGATGCCCATGTCGATCGAGGGGCGCCCGGAGGAGGCACGTTCCGTCGCGACGATCCACGCGGCGCTCGACGCCGGGGTGACCCTGATCGACACCGCGGACGCGTACCACTGGCACGCCGACGAGGTCGGGCACAACGAGTCGCTGATCGCGAAGGCGCTGGCCTCGTACGGCGGCGACAGCGACGGCGTGCTGGTCGCGACCAAGGGCGGCCACCTGCGGCCGGGCGACGGTTCGTGGACGCTGGACGGCAGGCCCGAGCACATCAAGGCGGCGTGCGAGGCGTCGCTGCGGCGGCTCGGGGTCGAGGCGATCGGCCTCCACCAGTTCCACCGGCCCGACCCCGCCGTGCCGTACGAGGAGTCGGTCGGCGCGCTCGCCGAGCTGCTGGACGCGGGCAAGATCCGGATGGCGGGCATCTCCAACGCGAGCCCGGACCGTATCCGGCTGTCCCAGGAGATCCTGGGCGGGCGCCTGGTGTCGGTGCAGAACCAGTTCTCGCCCGCGTATCGCTCCAGCGAGCCGGAGTTGACGCTCTGCGACGAGCTGGGCATCGCCTTCCTGCCGTGGAGCCCGCTCGGCGGTATCGCCCACGCCGGTGAACTCGGCTCCTCCTACGGGGAGTTCGCCAAGGTCGCCGCCGCGCACGGCGTCAGCCCGCAGCAGGTCTGCCTGGCCTGGCTGCTCGCGCTGTCCCCGGTCGTCGTCCCGATCCCCGGCTCCAGCCGCCCCGAGACCATCCGCGACTCGGTCGCCGCCGCCGAACTCACCCTGGACGCCGACGAGATCGCCCGGCTCAGCGCCGCCGGCTGACGGTCCGCCCGCGCCTTCGCATTCCGCAACCCCGAGAAGAGGAAGTCTGTGCGTTACCGCGAACTGGGCCGCAGCGGCCTGTCCGTGTCGGAGATCGGCTACGGCGCCTGGGGCATCGGCGAGGGGGCGTGGGTGGGCGCGACCGAGGACGAGTCGGTGCGCGCCCTGCACCGGGCCGTCGACCTCGGCGTGAACCTCATCGACACCGCCCGCGGCTACGGCGAGAGCGAGCGCATCGTCGGCCGGGTCGTCCGCGAGCGGGCGGCGGCCGGTGACGAGATCCTGGTCGCCACCAAGGTCCCGCCGGGCAACGGCACATGGCCCGCGCCCGCCGGGGTGACCGCGGAAGAGGCGTTCTCCGGCGAGCACATCCGCGCCAGCCTGGAGACCAGCCTGCGCGCCAGCGGCCTCGACCACTTCGACGTGCTCCAGTTCCACGTCTGGTGGGACGAGTGGGTCGGCAGGGGCGACTGGCTGGAGACCGTCGCCGACCTCAAGCAGCAGGGCAAGATCCGGCTGTTCGGCGTCTCGATCAACGACCACGAGACGGACAACTCGCTGGCGCTGGTCCGCAGCGGTGTCGTGGACACCGTCCAGGTCATCTACAACATCTTCGAGCAGACGCCCGCCGAGTCGCTGCTGCCCGCCTGCCAGGAGCACGGCGTCGGCGTGATCGTCCGCGTCGCGCTCGACGAGGGCGGTCTGACCGGCGCGGTCACGGCCGGTACGACCTTCCCCGAGGGCGACTTCCGCAACCGCTACTTCCGCGGCGACCGCCCGGCCCAGGTCGAGCAGCGCGTCCGGGCGATCGTGGACGACCTGGGCATCGCCCCCGACGCCATCGCCGAGACCGCCCTGCGCTACGTCCTCAGCGCGCCGGCCGTCTCCACCGTCATCCCCGGCATGCGGTCGGTGCGCAATGTCGAGCGCAACACCGCGGTCAGCGACGGGACGCCGCTGACCGACGAGCAGCTCGCGATCCTCGCCAAGCACCGCTGGCAGCGGAACTTCTACGCGTCGTAGCGGGCTGTCGCCTCACCACCGCGAGGCACGGCGAGCCACGGCGAGCCACCGTGAACCACGGCGAGCCACCGCGACGCACCGCTCATCACCGCTCACCGACTGCTCACCACTCCTCGGCGCCCCGCGCCGCTTCGCGCGCCGCCGTATGCGCCGCTGCATCCGCCGCCGTATGCGCCGCCTCCTGGGCGTCGAGGAGTTCGTCGCCGTGGTCGAGGGCCCAGCGGCCGAGCGCCCGCATCGGGCCGTCGACCAGGCTCTCGCCCAGCGCGGTCAGCCCGTACTCGACGCGCGGCGGCGCCTCCGCGTACGCCCGGCGGCCCACCAGGCCGTTCCCGAGCAGCCGGTGCAGCGTCTCGGTCAGGACCTTGTCGCTGATCCCGCCGATCGCGGCGCGCAGCGCGCGGCGGCGGCGCGGGCCCGTGCGCAGCGCCGCGAGCACGACCGGGTCCCAGGTGTGGGCGAACAGGTCGGTGGCCGCGCGCAGCCGGCAGTCGGCGACCCGTTCGTAGCAGTGCGCGCCGGGGCTCTCGCGCGTCTCGTCGGGGCTCTCGTGAGGGCTCATCGCGCCACCCATCATGGTCCGTCCCTCGCGCACCGGCCGGTGCGTATCGGCTTCCCTACCGTATCCGTCAGACGATCGCCGCTGGTCACGGCGCCGGGCGGGGACTGGTCGCAGCGCGGGTCAAGGCGCTGGTCACGGCACAGGCCACGGGCGCGGCGCGGGCCACGGCACAGGGCACGGTCGAGGGAGCGAAGGATGCGGATCGGGATTCTCGGTACGGGAACGCTGGCGCGGGCGCTGGGCGAGGGCTGGCTGCGCGCCGGGCACGAGGTGGTGGTCGCGGGGCGCTCGACGGCCAAGGCGGCGGCGCTCGCCGAGGCGCTGGGCCGCGGCACGCGGGCCGTCGCGCCCCGGACGGCCGTCAGCGGGCGGGACGCGGTGTTGCTCGCCGTCGCGTGGGACGGCGCGGAGGACATGCTGGGCGCGGCGGGCGCGGCCGAGGGACTGCTGGCCGGGACGCCGCTGATCGACCCCACGAACGCGGTGGCGCACGGCGCCGGAGTCCTGCTCACGGGACCCGCCGAGTCCATGGCCGGGCGCGTCGCCGCCCGCGCCCCCGGCGCGCATGTGGTCAAGGCGTTCCACCTCTTCCCCTCCACCCAGTGGACCGACCCCGTCGGGCCGACCGTCACCGTCCCGATCTGCGGCGACGACCCGGCCGCGCTGGACGTGGTCGCCCGCCTCGTCCGGGACGTGGCCGCGACCCCGGCCGTCCTCGGCGGACTGGACCGCGCCCGCCAGGTCGAGGAGGTCGCGGGCTTCGTCATCACCCTGGCCTTCGCGGGCCACGACCCCAACGCGGCCGTCCCGGTCGTCCCGTCCCCGGTCGCGTAACGCCCGTCGAATCCGCGTCCGACGTGCCCTGATCCGGCTACCAGTTGGTGAAGGCGCCGTCCGGCGTGCGCAGATGGGGCCGCTCGGTCGTCGTGGCGCGGTGGGCGCGGGCGGCGTCGCGGTCGAGGGTGACGCCGAGGCCCGGCGCGTCGGTCGGCGTGACGCGGCCGGGGGAGATGGCCGGACGGGTGGGGAAGAGCGCGGCGATGGCGGGCTCGGGGTCCGTCTGGTGCTCCTGGATCGCCACATTCGGGCAGGCCAGGTTGAGTTGGAGCGAGGACGCGGCGGTGACCGGACCCAGCGGATTGTGGGTGGCGAGCTTGATGTGGTGGGTCTCCGCCATCGCGGCGATCTTCTTCGCCTCGGTCAGCCCGGCCGCCACCCCGATGTCGACGCGGGCGTAGTCGATCAGCTCCTCCTCGATCAGGGTCCTGAACTCCCATTTGGAGCCGTACTGTTCGCCCGCCGCCAGCGGTACGCCGGTCCGCGCGCGCAGCATCCGGTAGCTCTCGGGGTTCTCGCTGCGCAGCGGGTCCTCGACGAAGTACGGTCGGGCCGCCTCGATCTCGCGGCACAGGGTGACCGCCTCGGGCGGGTCGAGCCGGGTGTGCACGTCCAGGATCAGCTCGATCTCGTCGCCGAGCGCGTCCCGCACCGCGTGGAACAGGCTCACCGAATCGCGCAGGCAGCGCCGGGCGTCGAGGACGTCGTCCACGTCGTGCGGCGCGGAGAAGCGCACATGCCGCCAGCCCTCGGCGACCAACTCCCGGCAGCGGTCGAGGAATCGCTCGCGGTCGTGGTAGTCGTCGCCGACGTGCACGTACGCCGGGACCCAGTCCCGTACGCGTCCGCCGAGCAGGTCGTGCACCGGCACGCCGAGCGCCTTGCCGCGGATGTCCCACAGGGCGACGTCCACGGCGGCGATGGCGGCGCCGATGATGCGGTCGGCGGGGAAGAAGCCGCGGCGGAACATTACCTGCCACAGGTGCTCTATGCGCCGCGGGTCCTCGCCGACGATCAGCTCCGCGAGGTGTTCGAGGCCGCCCGCGACCGCCCGCTGCCGGGATCTGATGCCGACCTCGCCCAGGCCGTGGATGCCCTCGTCGGTGTCGACCACCACCAGCATCATGCTGTCGCCGTGGTCGGGGAGGGTCAGCACTTCCAGGCCGGTGATCTTCATCCCGCTCCTCCGTGAGTGAGGCCCCCGCGAGTGAGGCACTGTGCGCGGCGCCGTCCGCGGCCGGTGAGCCGCTATGAAAACGTTCCCGCAACTTCATCATGCTTGCTGAGAACGCATCATCCGCAAGGACCGCCCTGATCCGCAAGACCCTGCTGCACTGGAGATTTTCATTGCGGTAACACTCTTGACACCTCCGGGAACGTTCGCAAAGATCCACGGCATCCGGCAGCAGCGACGCGAGGAGGCGGTCCGTGGCAATCACGATCCGGGAGGTGGCGAGCGCCGCGGGCGTATCGGTGTCGACGGTCTCCCGCGCCTTCACGGCGCCCGACCAGGTGCAGCCGAAGACCCGGCAGCGCATCCTGGAGGCCGCGGCGAAGCTCGGTTACGCGCCGAACCCGGCGGCGCGCAGCCTGCGCGGCGGCGGCACGGGCACGCTCGGGCTGATCATCCCCGACATCGCCAACCCGTTCTTCCCGCCGATCGTCAAGGCGATGCAGGCCCGCGCCCGGCGGCTCGGCTACACCGTGCTGGTCGCCGACAGCGACGAGCGCGAGGCCGACGAGCTGGAGACGATCGCGGCGGTCTCCAAGCGGGTCGACGGCCTGGTGCTGTGGGCGTCCACGCTCACCGAGGACCGGCTGGGCGAACTGGCCGACCAGATGCCGCTGGTGGTCGTCAACCGCCATGTGCCCGGCATCCCCGAGGTACGGATCTCGCTGTCGGCCGGGATCGCGCAGGCCGTGGAGCACCTGCGCGCGTACGGCCACCGCCGGTGCGTGTTCATCAACGCCTCACGGGACGAGCTGAGCCGCGGCAAGTCCATCCACGAGTCCTTCGAGGCGCAGGACGTCTCCTTCGTCGAACTCGGGCCCTACGAGCCGCGGTTCGAGACGGGCGTGCTGGCCGCCACGCTGGTCGCCGCGCACGGCGCGACGGCCGTGCTCGCCCACAACGACCTCGTCGCCCTCGGCGTCCTGCACCAGATGGCGAGCCTCGGCGTGAGCGTGCCCGGTGACGTCAGCGTCATCGGCATCGACGACACCCTGCTCGCGTCCGTCTCCACCCCCAGCCTCACCACCATCAGGATCGACCCGGAGGAGGTCGCCACCCGGGCGGCCGACCTGCTCCTGGAGACGATCGCGGGCCACGGCGCGGCGCGTGCCGACGCGCCCGCCGACCCGCGGGCCACCCCCTTCGTGGAGATCGGCTCCCGGCTGGTCCCCCGCGCCTCCACCGGGCCCGCGCCGGGCCGCTGAGTCACCCGCCGTACCCGCGGCCACCGGCCGCCACGGCGCACATCGGCGCGACCCGCCCCGGGAACCGCGTCCCCCCATTCACAGCAAGGCACCCCGCACCGACCTCACCCTGCCCTCCGTGGAGACGAAATGTCCAGACAATCCCGTAATGCGGCCCTGCTCGGCTGCACCGCCATAGCCGTGTCCGTGGCCCTCACGGCCTGTTCCGCCGTCACCCCGAGCAAGTCCGGCGGCGGCGACGGCGGCGGCGACCTCACCCTCCGCGTCCAGGGCATGCCGCCCGCCACCGACAAGGCCGCGCTGACCCTCTTCAAGCAGCAGGTCGCCGACTTCGAGAAGGCCAACCCCGGCATCAAGGTCAAGGGCTCCACCACCGTCTTCGACCCGCTGACCTTCTCCGCCAAGCTCGCCGGCGGCAACGTCGAGGACGTCATCAAGGTCCCGCTCACCGAGCCGCAGCGGCTGATCCAGCAGAAGCAGGTGCAGTCGATCAGCGGCCAGCTCCAGTCCTGGGACCACTTTAAGGAGTTCAACCCGCAGGTCCTCAAGCCGCTGAGCGACAGCGCGGGCCAGGTCTACGGCGTCCCGCAGAATCCTTACGCCCAGGGCCTGGTCTACAACCGCGCGCTGTTCAAGGCCGCCGGGCTCGACCCCGACAAGCCGCCCACGACGTGGGACGAGGTCCGCGCCGACGCCAAGGCGATCGCCGCGAAGACCGGCAGGGCGGGCTTCGTCCAGGAGTCCAAGGACAACCAGGGCGGCTGGCAACTCGCCATGCTCTCCTACGCGTTCGGCGGCGACCTCGAACAGCGGCAGGGCGACACGTACACCGCGACCCTCACCGGCGAGGCCACGAAGAAGGCGCTCGGCCTGCTCAAGGACATGCGCTGGAGCGACAAATCGCTCGGGCGGAATCTGCTGAACAACCAGAACGACGTCATCAAGCAGTTCGCGGCCGGACAGGTCGGGATGTTCATGGGCAGCCCCGGCACCTACCGGCTGGCCAAGACGCAGTTCGGCATGGAGAACACCGACGACTTCGGCGTCGCCTCGATGCCGCAGTCCGGCGGCAACGCGACCCTGACCGGCGGCGACATCTACATGGTGCCCAAGTCCGCCGACACCAAGCACGCGGCGGCCGCCGTGAAGTGGCTGACCTTCGCCTACGCCGAGCCGCAGTACAGCACCGAAGCCGCCGCGGCCCAGGCCAAGGCGCTGGCGGCCGACCCCAAGTCGGCGGTCGGCGTACCGACGTTGCCGGTCTTCGACACCGCGCGGCAGACCGAGATCAACGCGGCGATCAAGCCGTACGTGAACGTCAAGCTCGACAACTTCGCGCCGTACACCCAGGGGCTGGGCACGCTCGACCTCAAGCCCGAGCCGCCGTACGAGGCGCAGACGCTGTACACCGCGCTCGACCCGGTCGTGCAGGCGGTGCTCACCGACCGCGGCGCGGACGTCGACGCGCTGCTCGCGAAGGCGGAGAAGGACGTCAACGCCAAGCTCGCCACCGACCAGTCCACCCAGAAGTAGCCGTTCATGAGCCTGCTCACCCACTCCCGGCGCGCCGCGCCCGCACCCGTCGCCCCCGCCAAGGGGAGCGCGGGCCGCCGCCGCGGCGGGACCGCCGCGCGCAAGCAGATCACGGCCTGGCTGTTCCTGCTCCCGGCCGTGCTGGTCTTCGGGCTGTTCGCCTGGTGGCCGATCGTCCGCAGCCTGCTGCTGAGCTTCCAGCGGACCAATCTCGTCGATCCCGCCGTCTGGGTCGGCTTCGACAACTTCCGCGCGGTCTTCGACGATCCGCTGCTCGGCACCGCCGTCGGCAACACCCTGTTCTTCGTCGGCCTCGGTCTGCTGATCGGGTTCCCCGCGCCGCTGATCCTGGCCGCGGTGATGTCGACGGTACGGCGCGGCGCGGGGGTGTACCGCTTCCTGGTCTATCTGCCGGTCGTCATCCCGCCCGTGGTCGCGATCCTGCTGTGGAAGTGGTTCTACGACCCGGGCAGCGGCCTGTTCAACACCGCGCTCGGCAAGGTCGGCCTCGGCCCGTACACCTGGCTGGAGTCCTCCGACACCGCGATGCTCTCGCTGGTCCTGGAGGCCACCTGGGCCGGGATGGGCGGCGCCGTGCTGATCTACCTGGCCGCGATGGTCGGCATCCCCGGCGAGCTGTACGAGGCCGCCGAGGTGGACGGCGCGGGCGTCTGGCGCCGGATCTGGCACATCATGCTGCCCCAACTGCGCTCGGTCATCGGCCTGTTGCTGCTGGTCCAGCTCATCAACACCGTGCAGGTCTTCACCGAGCCGTACGTCTTCACCGGCGGCGGCCCCGACAACGCGACGCTGACCGTACTGCTGCTGATCTTCCGCTACGCCTTCCAGGACGGCGAGTACGGCCAGGCCGCCGCGCTCTCCTTCCTGATGGTGCTCGCGCTGGGCCTGCTGTCCGGGGTGTATCTGCGCGCCACCCGCGGCTGGAGCACGTCATGACCCTGCTGAGCGAATCCCTCACCACCTTCGTCTCCGCCCACGACCGGCGGCGGCCCGGCGTACGGGCGGCCGTCCGCTCCGTCCAGGCGCTGACGCTGATCCTGCTGCTGCTCATCGGCATCGGACCGCTGTACTGGATGGTCAAGGGCGCGGTGTCCGCGCCCACCGAACTCACCAACCACCCGCTGGCGTTGTGGCCCGACCGGCCGCGGCTGGGCAACTTCGCCACCGCGTACACCGACCTGAGCGTCGGCCGCTATCTGATGAACACCTTCCTGGTGGTCGGCGGATCGTGGTTCGTACAGCTCTTCGTCTCCGCGACGGCGGGCTTCGCGCTGTCGGTCCTCAAGCCGCGCTTCGGCAAGGCCGTCTACGGCGCGATCCTGGCCACGATGTTCGTGCCGTACACGGTGAACATGGTCAGCCTCTTCATGACCGTCATCGACCTGCCGCTGCTGCACCTCAACCTCGGCGACACGTACTGGGCGATCTGGCTGCCCGCCGGGACCAACGGCTTCACGGTGCTGCTCGCCAAGCAGTTCTTCGACGCGCTGCCGAAGGAACTCTTCGACGCGGCACGGGTCGACGGGGCGAACACCTGGCAACTGCTCACCAGGATCGTGCTGCCGATGAGCAGGCCGGTGCTCGCCGTGATCAGCCTCCTCGCGGTCATGCACAGTTGGAAGGACTTCATCTGGCCGCTGGTCGCGCTCACCGATCCGGAGAAGCAGCCGATCAGCGTCGCCCTCGCCCAACTCGCCACCCAGGCACCGCAGGACCAGCTCATCGCGGCCATGGTGCTCGCCGTCGCGCCGCCGATCCTGTTCTTCGCCGTCGGCCAGAAGTACATCGTCGCCGGGCTCGGCTTCACCGGCGTCAAGGGCTGAGTACCCCCGCACCCCCCCCCGCTTCATCCACGCACCTTCTCTTCGGGACAAGAGAGAGGCACCTCCATGCCAGTCGCACGCCGCACATTCCTCCAGGGCACGGCCGTCGCCACCGGGGCCGCGCTGCTCCCGGCCGTCGCCGCCCAGAACGCGCACGCCGCGGGCGCGGTCACCGTCTCCGCCGACGGCATCACGCTCGTCGGCCAGAGCGACGGCAGCGTCCTGATCAGCGACGGCTCGGGCACCGCCCGCGTCCTGATCAGCCACTTCATGATCAAGGACAGCGTCCTCGGCCAGCAGCGCACCTACGGCGGCACGCCGACGCAGGTCACGCTGCCCGACGGCCGCCCCGCCGTGCGGATCACGTACACCATGGGCAGCGGCGCGTCCGGCGTCACGGTGCGCGGCACCTTCGACGTCACCGCGCACAAGGCCCACATGTCCTGGGAGGTCGGCGGCTCCACCACCCTGACGCCCACCGGCTTCATGGTCGCCCGCACCGTCCAGACGCCGAGCGCGGCCGAGTCGTACGAGGCGCTGACCACCTGGACGAAGGACCCGCGCGGCGGCATCCCGTACGAGGTTAACGCGGGCGCCGCGTACACCGAGACCTGGTCCGACACCCGGGGCTCCTTCTGCCTGGCCGCCAGCAACTCCACCTATACGACGGCCACATGGCTGCACGCCCCCGGCGCCGCTACGGGCACGGACACCGCCGCCACGACGGTGGACTTCGTCCTCGGCGGGCTGCGCCCGCGAGGCGCCGGGGTGCTGGCGGCGGGCAGGCCGCTGGGCGTGGAGGTGTGGACCGACCAGCCGTTCAACCTCTACAAGACCGCCGGGCAGACGATGACGCTCAAGGCGCAGGTCGTCAACGGCGGTCCGGCGGCCAAGCCGGTCACCGTGACGTGGTGGGCGCGGGACTTCGCGGGCACGCAGATCGCGGGCGGCACCGTCTCGCAGACCGTCGCCGCGGGCACCGCCTGGGACGCCTCCTTCCCGGTCGCCGCCCCCGCGCACGGCATCGTCTTCACCGAGGTCAGCGCCGTGAGCGGCGCCGACTCCGCGCTCGCCAGGACCAACCTGTCGGTGCTGCCCGACTTCGCCTACCAGGCGGGCGGCGAGTCGATGTTCGGCCTCGCCAACTACCCCTGGCTGCTCAAGCCGAGCCAGGCCGACGTGCTGGCGCTGCTGAAGCTGATCGGCGTGAAGCGGATCAGGATCGCCTACGCGGGCGCGCCCGGCATCGACACCGCGACCCTCGACGCCCACGGCATCCACCACAACGTGGAGCTGAGCGGCATCCCGATCGGCGGCAGCGCGGACCAGATCGCCGCCTGGGCCGACACCAACACCGCGAAGGCGACCGCCGCCGCCGCGGAGTACTTCGAGGTCGGCAACGAGGTGAACGCCCCCTGGATGGAGGGCCGGGGCGTCGAGTCGTACGTCAGCGACGGGCTGAAGCAGGTCACCGACCGGCTGGCGGCGGCCGGTTCCACGATGAAGGTCATGAACGCGGGCCTCGGCGGCATGGACTACGTGTGGACCGAGAAGTTCCAGCAGGCGGGCGGCTGGGACCTCATCGACGCCTTCGCCTTCCACCCGGGGCGCGGCAACTTCACCCCCGACTACGCCCCTTCGCCCGACGACTGGGTGGAGGGCACCACCGGCACCTACTGGAACTTCCTCGGCGCGCTGCGCAAGGCCAAGGAGATCATCGCCGAGTACGGGCCGAAGGAGCTGTGGATGTCCGAGGCGTACGCCCCGACCAAGCCCAACTCCTGGTGGCAGGACACCTACCGGCACGCCGCCGAGAACGTGCTGCTGAGCCTGGCGCTGGCCAAGTCCGAGGGCGTACGCGGCGTCAACTGGTACCAGTTGCACGACTCGACGATCCACCACCCGCAGGAGGCCGACCCGGACAACGTCGAGTTCCACTGCGGCATGATGCACCGCGACACCAGCGCCAAGCCGTCGCTGCTGGCGTACGCGACGGCCGCGCGCGTCCTCGACCAGGCCACGTACGTACGGCCGTTGGTCTTCGCCGACGCGGACGTGAAGGGGCTGCTGTTCACCACGCCCTCGGGCCCGGTGTCGATCCTGTGGACCCGCAAGGACGGCTACGTCCTCAACGCCGACCACGGCGCCGGCTCCTGGTACGCCTCGCCCGAGCCGTGGACCGACCCGTGGCCGACGAAGACGCAGGTCGTCGCGCACTCCGGGACCGTGGCCGGGACGGTGCGGGAACTCAACTGCGTCGGCGAGGAGCGGACGTTGAACGCGGCCGGCGGGAAGGTCACGCTCACCCTGGACGGAGCGCCGCGCGTCTACTACGGCCTCGCCGCCAACCCCGACTGGAAGTAAGCACGTCATGAGGGGCCGAGAAGAGTCATGAGGACGTCATGAGGAACGACACCGCACGGCACGACATCACCGTCGTCGGCGGCGGCCTGGCCGGGGTCTGCGCGGCCGTCGCCGCCGCCCGGCTGGGCCGGACCGTGGCGCTGGTCAACAACAGGCCGGTGCTCGGCGGCAATTCGAGCAGCGAGGTCCGCGTGTGGGTCTGCGGTGCCACCGGGCACGGCAAGAACCACCACGCCCGCGAGGGCGGCATCATGGGCGAGCTGTTCGTCGAGAACCAGTACCGCAACCCGGACGGGAACCCGTACTACTGGGACACCGTGGTGCTCGACGCCGTGCGCGCCGAGCCCAACATCACGCTGTACCTCAACACCGATGTGCGCGAGGTCGACGCCGAAGGTCCCGACGACGCGCGCCGGATCACCGCGCTGACCGGCTGGACCATGGGCTCCGAGCGGCGCGTCCGCTTCGAGAGCGAGGTGTTCCTCGACTGCACGGGCGACGGTCTGATCGGCTACCTGGCCGGGGCCAGGCACCGCATCGGCCGCGAGGCGCGCGCGGAGTACGACGAGCCGTGGGCGCCTGAGACGGCCGACGACATCACGCTCGGCTCGACGCTGCTGTTCTACACCAAGGACGCCGGCCGCCCCGTCAAGTACGTGCCGCCGGACTTCGCCAAGGACATCACCACGACGTCCATCCCGCAGCGCCGCATCATCAAGGCGGGCGACAACGGCTGCGCGTACTGGTGGATCGAGTTCGGCGGCGAACTGGACACCGTCCACGACAACGAGCGCATCCGCGACGAGCTGTGGTCGGTCATCTACGGCATCTGGGACCACATCAAGAACTCCGGCGAGTTCGACGCCGAGACCATGACGCTGGAGTGGGTCGGCTCGCTGCCCGGCAAGCGCGAATACCGGCGCTTCCTCGGCGACTACGTCCTCCACCAGGGCGACATCCTCGGCCAGACCGAATTCGCCGACCGCGTCGCCTTCGGCGGCTGGTCCATCGACCTGCACCCGCCGCAGGGCATGTACGCCACCGAGGCGGGCGCCAAACAGCGCTACGCGGACGGCATTTACCACATCCCGTACCGCAGCCTGTACTCGGTGAACACCGCCAATCTGCTCTTCGCCGGGCGGAACATCTCCGCCAGCCACGTGGCCTTCGGCTCGACGCGGGTGATGGCCACCTGCGCGACGATCGGGCAGGCGGCGGGCACGGCGGCGGCGCTGTGCGCGGACGCCGGGATCTCCCCGCGCGAGCTGGAAGTGGCGTCGCTGCACCGGGCGTTGCTCCGCGAGGACGCCTCGGTGATCGGGCTCGCCTCCGACGACCCGGACGACCTGGCGCTGCGGGCGACGGCGACGGCGTCCAGCACCCTGGCGGACCTGACCGTCGAGACCTCCGACGCCACCTGGCCGCTGACCGCCGACGCGGGCCTCGTCCTCCCGGCCGACCCCGCGCTCACCGGCCTCGAACTGCTCCTGGACGCCGAGCGCGACACCGTGCTGACCGTCGAGCTGTACGACCCGGAGCTGGGGCAGAACTACGTGCCGCGCCGCCTGGTCGGCTCGGTGTCGGTCCCGGTCGCCGCAGGGCGCGGCCAGTGGGTCAAGACCGGCCTGGAGTGGGCGCCGGACACCCCGCGCAACGCCTTCGTCGTCGTCCGCGCCGACCCGGCGCTCGCGCTGCGCGTCGCCGACCGGCCGACGCCCGGCGTGCTGTGCTTCACGCGGGTGCCGCTGCGACCGCAGGACGAGTCGCCGCAGCCGCTGCGCGAGTGGACGGACTCCGGCCTGCTGCGGCGGACCTTCTGCCTGCGGGCGGGCGAGACGGCCGCGTTCGCGCCCGCCAAGGCGGTCGACGGATACGCCCGGCCGTACGCGGGCCCGCACCTGTGGGTCTCGGAGCCGGTGCGCGAAGGCGCGCGGGAATGGCTGGAGTTGGCGTGGGACGAGCCGGTCGCGCTGCGCCGGATCGAGGTCGTCGCGGACGACGACGTCAACGAGGACCTGATCAATCTGCACCACCACAGGACCCCCTTCGACACGCTCCCGACGCTGGTACGGGACTATCGGGTGGAGGTGCGCGACGCGGCCGGGGCCGACTGGCGGGTGGTGGACCGCGTGACGGCCAACCGGCGCCGCCGTCGGGTCCACGTCCTGGAGGAGCCGGTCACCGCCCGCGCGGTGCGGATCGTCATCGAGGCGACCAACGGCGCCGCGTCCGCGCATGTCGTCGCCGTACGGGCCTACAGGTAAGGGAGTTGGCGGTGGTCACAAGGGTGCTGGTCACCGGGGCGGCCGGGCGGATCGGGCGGGCGGTCCTCGCGCTGCTCGCCGAGCGCGGCGTCGAGGCGAACGCGCTGGTCCTCGACGACCCCGGCGACCTGGGCCGGCTCGGCGCGCGGCTGGTCGTGACCGGCGACGCGGCCGACCCGGAGACCGTCCGCAGGTCCCTGGACGGCGCCGACGCGGTCGTCCACCTGGCGGCGATCCCGACGCCCGAACGCAACACGCCGCAGGAGGTGTTCAGCGGCAACACGCTCGCCACCTTCTCCGTACTGGAGGAGGCCGGGCGGGCCGGGGTGCGGCACGTGGCACTGGCCAGTTCGTGGGGGGTCACGGGACTGCCCTGGACCGGCGACCCCGCCCCGCACCCGCCGTACGTCCCCGTGGACGCCGCCATGCCCGGCCAGGTCGAGGACCCGTACGGGCTGTCCAAGCAGGTGGACGAGGTGACCGCCGCCATGATGGCGCGTCGGCACGCCATGAGCGTGGTCTGCCTGCGCTACCCGTACGTCGGCGGCTTCGAGGAGCGGCTGCGGGCGCACGCGGCGCGGGTCACCGAGCAACCGGCTTACGGCGCGCGGGACTTGTGGACGTATCTGGAGGTCGGCGACGCGGCGCGGGCCGCGCTGCTGGCCCTGCGGGTGACGGAACCCGGCGCGCATGTCGTGCACGTGTGCGCGCCCGAGATCCTGGTGCCCTTCCCCACCGAGGAGTTGATGCGCCGCTTCCACCCGACGACCCGCGTACTGCGTCCGCTGCCCGGCCGTACGGCACCGGTCGACACGGCGGCGGCGCGGCGGCTGTTCGGGTTCACGGCGGAACGCCTGATCGACGGGTGAGGTGACACCGGCCGGTCGGTGCCCGGACGGCGCCCGGTCGGCCGCGCGGTCGGGCTGGCGGTTGACGGCTGGTGAGGCGGAGGCCGCGCGGGCCGCTACCTTGGCCCGTACAACGCTGCCGTCGGGCCGGAGGAAAAGCACGTGAGCCGTCGCTTCGAGGAGATCGACTGGCGTCCGACGCCGATGGGCGAGATCAGCCTGCGGCGACGGCGGGACGTGGCGACCGGCGAGGACGTGCACGAGGTCAAACTCGGCGACGAGTTCCTGATGTCGAGCTTGTTCACCGCCGGTGAGATCGCGCTGTCCCGGCTCGGCCTGGCCGAACTCCCGGACGGGGACGGGGACGGGGACGGGGATGGGGACGATGGAGGGGACTCGTACGCGGATGTCGCCGTCGGCGGGCTCGGCCTCGGCTACACCGCGCGCGCGGCGCTGGAGGACGCGCGCGTACGGTCGCTGGTCGTCATCGACGCGCTCGCCGAGGTGATCGGCTGGCACCGGGAGCATCTGGTGCCGCTGGGCGCGGAGTTGACGGCCGACCCGCGCTGCCGCTTCGTGCACGGCGACTTCTTCGCCCTGGCCGCCGACGCCGACGGGCTCGACCCCGAGACGCCCGGCCGCCGCTTCCACGCCGTGCTCCTGGACGTCGACCACTCGCCCGCCCACGTCCTCCACCCCCGGCACGCCGCCCTCTACCGCCCGGACGGCCTGCGGCGGCTGGCCGCCCACCTCCACCCCGGCGGCGTCTTCGCCCTGTGGTCCAACGACCCGCCGGACGACCCCTTCACCGCCACCCTCCGCGAGACCTTCGCCACGGCCGAGGCCCACGTCGTCACCTTCCCCAACCCGCTCCAGGACGGCGAGGCGACCAACACGATCTACGTGGCGCGCACGGCGTCCTGACGTCGGCGCCGTGCTGACGGGCCGTCAGGCAGGCGCCGTGGTCAGGAAGGCGCGGGTCTCGGCGGCCACACGGTCCTGGAACTCCGGCTCGCGCACCCGCGCGGACCGACGTGCGGGCGCTACGACCTCGGCACCCGCAGAATCCGCAGCATCGTCGTCCGTAGCGCTTCCCCCAGCTCCTCGTCGGAGAGGTCGGCGAGGAGCGGCAGGGTCTCCGGGGCGAGGAGGGCGGTGCTGTAGGCGATGCGTTCGGCGGGTGTCGGCTGCTCGCCGTAGAAGAGGGTGAGGCCGCGCCGGTGCAGTGCGGCCACCTCTTCGTGGTTCTTGGTGGTGTGCCGCGCGTCCGGATCGGTGGAGGCCATCACGGCGTAGTGCCGGTTGGTGACGAGGAATTCGGCGAAGCCGTTGACCACGTGCTCGATGCGCGCCCGCCGGCCCCGCATCGCGTCGGCGTCGTCCAGCAGCGTCTCCATCCGGCGCATGCCGGGCTGCATCGCCGCGTGCAGGATGTCGCCCTTCGCGCGGAAGTGGTAGTAGACGGCGGCCTTCGTCAGGCCCAGCTCGTCGGCGATCATCTGGAGCGAGGTGGCGTTGTAGCCGAGTTCGAGGAAGAGCCGCTGGGCGGTGTCCAGGATCTGCTGCCTGGTCTGCTCGGCCTGCGCCGCACGGGTGGACATGCCCTTGGCAGGCGTCGGCATGGTTCTTGCTCCTCCTTCGTGGGCCGCGAGGACCGCACCGCAGCATACAAGCCGCCGGGGGCCCGGAAGCCGGTCGTCCGGCGGGTCACGGCCCCCTCGGGGGCCGGTCGCGGGCCGGTCGCGGGCCGGTCGTGGGCGGCCCGTCTCACCGGCCGGGTGCTGGTCGCGGGCGTGCCGTATCACCGGCCGGGGACCGTTGCGGGCGTGCCGGATCACCGGCCAGGTGCGGGTCGCGGGCGTGCCGGATCACCGGCCGAGGCCCGGTCACTCGCCAGCCAAAGACTAGTGACTCACCTGCCGATGTCCAGCGACTCACCATACGTTGGCAAGCGATTTACTTGACCTGCGGCTAGTGAATGCTTAACGTCAGGCTCGGCGTGCGCTACCCGAACCGGCCGTGGAGATATGTACCCATGTCAAGCTATTTGTACCGACTCGCCCGGCTCGCCTTCCGGCGCCGACGGCTGGTCCTGGCGTTGTGGCTGGTGGCGGCCGTGGTCGCCATCGCCGCCGCCCAGATCAGCGGCGGGAAGACCAACGACAACTTCACGATCCCCGGCACCGAGGCGCAGAACGCGTCCGACGTCCTGTCCGCCAAGCTGCCCGCCTTCAGCGGCGGCCAGAGCACCATCGTCTTCGCGACGACCCAGGGCAGCAGGAAGGTCACCGACCCGGCCACCATGAAGGTGATCGAGTCGGCCATGACCAAGCTGCGGACGGTCCCTCAGGTCTCCAACGTCGTCGACCCGTTCCAGGGCAAGCTCGTCTCGCAGGACGACAAGATCGCGCTCGGCCAGGTGCAGTGGTCGGCGGCGGCCACCGACGTCAAGGACGCCAACCTCGACCTGTTCAACGACGCGATGAAGCCCGTACGGGCGGACGGCGTCCAGGTCGAGTACAACGGCAGCGTCTATCCGGGCTGGCGGCAGGTGATCTCCGAGCTGCCCGAACTCATCGGCCTGATCGTCGCCTTCTTCATCCTGATGATCACCTTCGGGGCGTTCGCCGCGGCGGGCATGCCGATCCTGGGCGCGATCATCGGCGTCGTCACCACGCTGATGGCCATCACGGCCGTCGCGTCCGTGGTCACCATCGCCTCGGCCTCCACCACCGTCGCGCTGATGCTCGGGCTCTCCTGCGGCATCGACTACGGCCTGTTCATCCTGTCCCGGCACCGTACGAACCTGCTCAACGGCATGACGCCCGAGGAGTCCGTGCCGCTGGCCATGGGCACGGCGGGCAGCTCCGTCGTCTTCGCCGCGCTCACCGTGATCATCGCGCTGTGCGGGCTCACCGTCGTCGGCATCCCGTTCCTCACCGTCATGGGTCTGGCCGCCGCGGCCTCGGTCGCCGTCGCGCTGCTCATCGCGCTGACCCTGCTGCCCGCGATGCTCGGCTTCGCCGGGACCAAGGTTGCCACATTCACCCGGCTGCCCTGGCTCGGCGCCCGCGCGGAGCGGGTCGCCCGCCGTTCGGCCGCCGACCCGGACAGCCCCAACGGCGCCCGCTGGGCCCGCTTCGTCGTACGCCACCGCATCCTCGTACTCATCGGCGGCGTCGCCCTGCTCGGCGTGCTGGCCATCCCCGCCCTCGACATCCGGCTCGGCCTGCCCAGCAGCGCCTCCCAGCCGAAGAGCACCACCCAGCGCAAGGCGTACGACCTCACCACCGAGGGCTTCGGCGCCGGTTTCAACGGCGCGCTGCTGATCGTCGCGCAGAACACCAGCAGCCCGGCGGACACCGCGGCCATCGCGGCGCGGCTCACCAAGGTGCCGGGCGTCGTCAAGGTGACGCCGCTGGCCTCCAAGAACGGGGTCTCGCTGATCCGCGTGATCCCCAAGACCGGGCCGAACGACCCCGCCACCGCCGACCTCGTGCACACCCTGCGCGACGACCGGCAGCAGCTCGAAGGTCAGACCGGCACCGACATCCTCGTCGGCGGCACCACGGCCTCCAACATCGACGTCTCGGCCAAACTGTCCAGCGCGCTGCCGGTCTTCCTGATCGTCGTGGTCGGCCTGGCCTTCATCCTGCTGACCTTCGCCTTCCGCACCATCCTGGTGCCGATCAAGTCCATCCTCGGCTTCCTGCTGTCGATGGCCGCGGCCCTCGGCGCCCAGGTGGCGACCTTCCAATGGGGCTGGGGCCAGCGGATCTTCGGCATCACGCCGACCGAGACGATCAGCTTCCTGCCGATCATCATGCTGGCCATCATCTTCGGCCTGTCCAGCGACTACGAGGTCTTCGTCGTCTCCCGCATCAAGGAGGAGTACACGAAGAACGGCGACGCCCGCCGGGCCGTCCAGCGCGGCACCGGCCTGTCCGCCCGCGTCGTCACCGCCGCGGCCCTCATCATGTTCTTCATCTTCGTCGCCTTCATGTTCACCGACGACCCCACCATCAAGGCCATCGGCTTCAGCTTCGCCGCCGGCGTCTTCCTCGACGCCTTCGTCGTCCGCCTCACCCTCGTCCCCGCCGTCCTCGCCATCGTCCGCTCCAAGGTCTGGTACCACCCCCAGTGGTTCTCCACATACATCCCCGACCCCGACATCGAGGGCCAACGCCTCGAACACGAACTGAAATCCGGCCGCCTGACCTGACCCGCCCTGACCTGACCTGACCCGCCCTGACCCCGGCCGCTCCGCGGTTCAGACCGAGCCGACGGCGGGCTCACCCCCCACCGTCGTCCCGAGCGAAACGCCGAGCCCGCGTTCCCGCCGCAGTGCCGAGCAGCGCCTGATACCGCAAGTTGCTCGGCCGCGCGGCGTCGGGTCCGAGACGTGCCTCCCAGTCCCGGCAGACGCCCGCGACGAGCGCGGCCACGGCCACGGGGTCGGCGCTCCGCCAGGACGGGAACCGCCCGGCCCAGGCCACAGCGGCCTCGTCCGGCCAACCGGCTTCCATCAACCGCACCGCGGTGAGCGCCACGTCCACCCAGGCGGGCCCTGAAGCGACCATGGCCCAGTCCACGACGCGCGCGCCGCTCGCGCCGATCAGCAGATTGTGGGGATTGGTATCCGTGTGCAGCAACGCGTCCCCGGCCAGCAGCAGTTGCTCGTCATCCGACAGAACGTGCGCGTAGCGGTCACCCAACCGCGGCGCCAAGCCGTCCGCGGTCACCTCCTGCATACGCGCCAGCGCCCGCGCGACCAGTGCCGTGTCGGCGGAGCCCGGGGTGAGGTCGGCGTGCCGACCGTCGATGTACTCGAATACCAGCACATCCCACCCGGCGACCGTCACCCGGGCCAGCAACAACGGTGCCACCCCGGCGACCAGCGGATTCGCCGCGACTTCCCAGTCCTGGCCGACAACCCCGTCCGTGTCCGAGACCGGAACGCCCTTGACGAACACCCGCCCGTCCGCGGTGGCCAGTACGGCGGCGGTCTGGCACGTCAGCCCCTCCGCCACCGGCACCCAACCCGTCACCGCCCCCACGTACCCACCCACCGCTACCCGTACGGCGGACGGCAGCGCGTCCCATTCGGTACGTGGCATCCGGGCACCTCCGACGAAAGGTCCCCGAGGCGACCGCTTCGGGGCCGAACACGCTACTGCGTCGCCCCGCACTTCCGGCAGCGAATCTTGCCCGACCATCCGACCCACTCGTGATCGCAATTCGGCACGACCATGTCCCTCACCTCCTTTCCCGACGTGACGGGCTCGGACCGTTCAGCCCGTGCCGTCCTGCGCCTCCGCCGCGGTCTCCTGGTCGACCGCGTCGGCCAACTCCCAACTGTGGCCGCCGCTGTGCCCGTCGAACTCGCAGCACCCGTCCATTCCGTCCGGGGACGCGGTCGGGCAGTCGGGCAATACGGCGAGGGCCGAGTAGGGGGATCCGTCCACCCACCGCAGCCAGACGGCACCCTGGGGGAGACCGCGGGGGTCCATGACCAGCCCCATGTGAAGGGATGTCCGGTCCATGCCGCTCCTGCGCGCAGCGCACCCAATGCTCCGCGTCCTGGAGGGTGTGCGTGCTTTCCGTCGCCAGGGCGAGCAGCTCGCACAGCGCGGTATCGCTGAGAGGTGTTGTGCGATCGCACACCCACCGCGCGGAGGGTGTGCGAGGAGGTGCCGCCGTTCCGGTCCGTCCCGGTACCGACGTGGGGTGTCCACAATGGTTCACGGCCGCGCCCCTACCGCGCCGGAGAGGGCGAAGGCATGCCGTCGGCGCACGATCCGATCCGCCTCCGTGAAGCCCGGCGTCCGGCTTGGTAAGCAGACCGTCGGCTGACCGGTCTCCTGCTCCGCGAACTCGTCGCCGACTTCGAACCAGACGACTTTTCCGGCCGGTAGCGCTTCGCTGTCCCAGGCGGCGGACAGCGATGCGACCAGGAGCAGACCTCGACCGTCCTCCGCGCCGGCGGATCCCTCGCGTGGGACCGGCCGTCGCGAGTCGACATCCGTGACCTCGACACGCACCCGGCTGCCGGTCCACCGCACGGCTACGGCGCAAGCGGCCCGCGTGTGGCGTACGGCATTGGTGACCACCTCGGTCGTCAGCAGCGCCAGGTTGTCGAACGTCTCGTCCAGAAGCGGCACTTCCCAGCCACGGACGACCTTGACGACCGTACGCCGGGCCGCTGCGACTTCTGCTTCGTCAGCCGGTACCAGAAATCCGTACGGCATGGCATGGACGCCGTTCTTCACCGCCGATCGCCGAAGGCGGACACCCGGTGGTGTCGCACCCGATGAGTCCGATGAGCTCGATGGGGTGGGGCAATGCATGTCATGTCGACCTTTCATCGAGGGGCGAGGGGAGGCAGTAATCCGCCGTGAAATCCGTCGGAGCCTGCGCGCCTGGCGACGGCCACGCGGCCCTGAGAAGAGGTTCAGCCGTCCACCGCTCGGGCGGGAGTGTGTACGGGGCCTGAGCGCGGAGGGTGCGAACACACACTGTGTGAAGGCGAATTGGCTACGCTCGCTGCACTGAGTGATGCGAGGGTCACATGGAGCCAAACACGCTGTTGGACGCCTTGCTCGACGAGGCCGGAATGTCACGGGTCGGTCTGGCCACCCGCGTGAACGCCGCAGGCCGTGTTCGGGGCAAGGAGATGCGCTACGACCACGCCTCGGTGATCCGCTGGCTGCGCGGGCAACGACCGCGCGGTGTCGTACCGGATCTGATCTGCGACGTACTCGCCGCACGCCTCGGCCGGCCGGTCAGCCTCGACGCCATCGGCATGGGGAACCCGGCTACTGCCGAACCCGCCGCCCCGTTGGCGGGCTTCATCGAACGCTCGACCGCGCTGTGGCGGGGAGACGGCCAGGACCGTGAGGACGTCAAGCGCGCCCCGCTCATCACCGGCATGGCGGCGATCGGGCCGGTGTGGGAGTGGGAGAACCCGCCCGACGACCTCGACGTCTCCCGCGCAGGCAACGTTCACGTCGGCCGCGCGGACATCGATGCGCTGCGAGTGGCCCGGCGTCACTACGAGGCCATGTACCGCCAAGTCGGCGGCGTCGCCACCCGAGGCCGGGTCGTACGGTTCCTGGCGGACCACACCTCCCGCTTGGTTCGCGGTGCGTACACCGACGCCACCGGCCGCGACCTGCATCGCGCGGTGGGCGGCCTGGTCGCGGTCGCCGGGATCTGCGCGTACGACTCCGACGCGCAGGGCCTCGCGCAGCGCTACTTCCACCAAGCGCTCCGCCTCGCAAAAGCCTCCGGTGACCGGGCGTTCGGCGGCTACGTGATAGCGCTCCTGGTCAACCAGGCTGTCTTCATGCGGGACTTCCGGCAGGCGGTCGCCTTCGCGGAGGCCGGCCTCCGTAGCGCGGGCGCCGATATGTCGCCCGCGCTGGCGACCGACCTGTACGCGATGCAGGCCAAGGCGTTCTCCCGCATGGGCGACCAGGCAGCCGCGCACCGCTGCATGCTCCTCGCCGAAGCCGCCGCCACCCGTATCCGCTCCGCCGAGGAGCCCGCCGAACTCGGTTACGTCCAGCCGGGCCTGGTCGAGGCCCAGCTCGCCGAAGCCCTTATCAGCCTGCGCGACTGGACCCCCGCCCAGACCTACGCTGCCGAAGCCGTACGCGCCCAGGCGCACGCGCGCGGTTCCGTGCACCGTCTGGCCACGCTCGCCACCGCCGACCTCGGTCGCGGCAACCCCGAGCAGGCCGCCGCCCACAGCCTCACCGCCCTCACCCTCGCCCAGGGCCAGGAATCACAGCGCCTGCGCGACCGCTTCGTCCGCCTGCGCGGCCTGCTCGCCGACCACGGCTCAGCCACCGCACGGGACGCAGTCGAGCAGATCGACGCCTCGCTCTCACTGCCGCTGTGACCGGGCGGGTGCGGTAGCGTCCGAGACGCTGAGCCGGTATCCAGGGACGGAGTACGCACGTGTCGGTGTGGAAGAACCACGGTGAGAGGACCGTCTACGAGAACCCCTGGCTGACCCTCAACCTCGCCGACGTCGAGCTGCCCGACGGCCGTCATCTCGATCATTACCTCATCCGCCAGCGGCCGGTCGCCCTGGCCACCACCGTCAACGAAGCCGGTGAAGCCCTCCTGCTGTGGCGCCACCGCTTCATCACCGACAGTTGGGGCTGGGAACTGGCCGCCGGTGTCGTCGAGCACGGTGAGGACGTCGAAGCCGCGGCCGCCCGCGAAATGCTCGAGGAAACCGGCTGGCGCCCCGGCCCCCTCCGCCACCTGCTGACCGTCGAGCCCTCCAACGGCCTCACCGACGGCCGCCACCACGTCTACTGGTCCACCACCGCGGAACACATCGGCCACCCCGAGGACGACTTCGAGTCCGAGCGCCGCGAATGGGTCCCCCTGTCCTCGGTCCCGACCCTGATCGAGCGCGGCGAGATCCACTCGGCGAACGCCGTCGCCGCTCTCCTTCTGCTCCACCACATGCACGCCACCACGTGAGTCCGGCACCGCCGGTCAGACCGAGCCGAGGTCGATCTCTGCGGCGAAGGGGACCACGGCCTTCACCGTGCCGGTGAACACGTCACCGTCGCGGTAGGCCGTGCCCGCGGGGTCGAGGACGTACGTGTAGACCAACGGGACGCCCGTGGCGGTCTGTTCGACGCGCCAGTAGAAGGGGATGCCGGCCTTCGCGTACTGGTCGACCTTCACGATGCGGTCGGTGGTCTCGGAGCCCGGTGAGACCACCTCGACCACCAGCAGTACGTGCTCGGGCCGGGTCGGCGTGACGTCGATGGTGTCCGCGCGGTAGACGACGACGTCCGGGCGGCGGTTGCTCAGCGGCACGTCCTGGAGCCGCACGTCGAAGTCCGTGTCCGCGTTCCAGTCCGCCCCGGAGGCGGCGTCCAGCCCGTTCGCCAGAATCCTCGCCAGGCGGTTGTGCCGCTTGGACCCGCTGGGGCCCACGACGACCATCCCGTCCACGATCTCGATCCCGGCGCACTGCTCCTCCGACCAGGAGGCGTACTGCTCGGAAGTGATCGGAGCGTGCATCCATGCGGGCGCGACCATCTCCGCGCTCATGGCGTACCCCCCTGCACCTGCTCGACGGGCCTGACGCTGTTCGGCCCAGCCTACTGTCCCGATATGCGCGCGGCGGGTCGCCGTATCGGCGGCGGCCGGTCCGCTGCCGGTCCGCAGCCGCAACGTCTCGTCGTAGACGCCGAGCCGCCCGTCGCACTGCCCCGGCGGCGGTTCCACCGGATCGCCCGTCGCGAACTGCGGCCCGACCCGCACCGCCGCCACGGCCCCCACCGTCCCCCGCATGCCCACTGTCACCACCCTGCGCGGCCACGGCTACCGTCTCGACCCGCCGCCGCCCTTCCGCCGTCCGCCAGGGGGTGCCGGGGAACCCCGGTCGCAGTAATCTGCGTCGACGCCTATGAGCGCGCGTGAGCGCGGCGACGGCCGCCGGGGGGCGGGCAGGGGCGGATGAGGGGGACGGCACACGATGGACGGAAACGACGGCTCCGGCAGACCGGCGTACGACCCGGCCAAGGGCTACGGCGGCACGGGCCACGGCGGCGGGGGCGGGGACGGGCTGTGGAGCGTGCCCGGGTACAGACACGAACGTGACCTCGGCGCGGGCGCGTCCGGCCGGGTCGTGCTGGCCACGCACGTCGCCACGGGGACGGCGGTGGCGGTCAAGTACCTCGCGGGACCCCTCGGCGGCGACCCGCGCTTTCGAACCGCCTTCCGCGCCGAGGCGGAACTCCTCGGCGGCCTGCACTCGCCGTACATCGCGCGCTTCTACGAGTACGTGGAGGACGGCGGGAACGCCGCGATCGTGATGGAGCTGGTCGACGGCATCGCGCTGCACGCGCTGCTGCGGCAGGAGGGCGCGACCGATCCGGAACCGGCGCTCGCGGTGCTGAAGGGCTCGCTGCTCGGCCTGGCCGCCGCGCACGCGGCGGGGGTGGTGCACCGCGACTACAAGCCCGCGAACGTGCTGGTCACCACGGACGGCGTGTCCAAACTGGTGGACTTCGGCGTCGCGGTGCGCAGCGGCGAGACGGGCGCGGTCGCGGGCACGCCGTCGTACATGGCGCCCGAGCAGTGGGCGGGCGGCCCCGCCACCCCGGCGACCGACGTGTACGCGGCCACCGCGACCTTCTACGAGTGCCTGACCGGCAGCAAGCCGTACTCCGGCCCGACGATGTTCGAACTGGCCGTGCAGCACGCCGAAGCGCCCATCCCCGACGAGCGGGTGCCGGAGCCGGTGCGCGGTCTGGTCACCCGCGGTCTGGGCAAGACCCCGCAGGAACGCCCGCAGAGCGCGGCCGAATTCGTCGCGGAGCTCCAGGCGGTGGCGGGCGCCGCGTACGGCGAGGACTGGGAGGAGCGCGGGCAGCGCAAACTCGCCGCGCTCGTGGCCCTGTTGCCGCTGCTGCTGCCGTTCGGCGGCGGCAGCGCCGCCTCGGGGACGACGGCCTTCGCGCACACGCAGCTCGGGCAGGGGGCGGGCGTCGCCTCCGGCGCGGCCCCCGCGCCGACTCCGGGCGCGGCGGCACCGGGCGACGCCCTGGTCGCGCTGGAGCGGCACCGCCCGGTACGCCCGGCCCGCTTCGGGCGGCGCGCCAAACTGGTGGCGGGCGCGGTCGCGGCCGTCCTGATATCCACCGGGCTCGTCGTGACCGCGGTGGCCACCGGCGGCGACGGTCCCTCCGACGAGGTCACCGCCGCCTCGACCCCCTCGGCCCTGACCTCCCTGGTCTCCGGCCAGCCCGTCGCCCCCGCGACCGCCACCCCGGCGTCCGGTTCCCCGTCCGCGTCCCCCTCGGCATCGGGGTCCGCGTCCCCGTCCCCGTCCGCCTCGGACAGCGCCTCACCGAGCGGTACGACGACGACGGCGCCGGTCGATCCCCCGACGACATCGGCGCCGACATCGACGCCCCCCACCACGGCGCCCACGACGCCGCCGACGACACCGCCGACCACGACGACGCCGCCCGCGCTGGTCGTGGACTCGGTCGCCATCGTGCGGTTCATCTGTAGCGCGGGCGCCGGGCACACGGCGGTCGCGGCGGTCACCGTGCAGGGCAACGGAGCCGACGACGGCACCTTGGTCCTCACCTGGGCGCACACCACGGCGTCGGGACTCGTGTCGGGAGCGGTCACCGAGTCGTACCCGATCCCCAGGGGCGAGACGTCCTCCACCCAGTCCTACACTCACGCGTTCGGCTTCAGCCGCTTCCCCGGCTGGACGCTCACCGTCTCCTCGACGCCCGCCGCGGGCAAGGGGAACGGCTCCTCACAGACGATCGACGCCTGCTGACCCGCACTTCGGCCCTCCGCCAAGGAACCCGCCCATGCCGCACGACCGTGACCGCGACCAGAGCCGTGACCCACGCCTGCACTTCAGCACCCGGCCGCAGGCCGCCCCCGCCCCCGCCCCCGCCCCCGCCGCGCCGGACGACGGCACCTTCCGGCTCAGCGACCTCGGCTTCGGCGGCGCGAGCGATACGGACGGCGCGAGCGGTACGGGCGGCGCGAGCGATACGGACGGCGCGCGCGGTACAGGCGGCGCGAGCGCCGGGGGCCGTGCGGGCGGCACCGAGGAGCCGGACGGCGCGACCGTACTCGACCCCGACTCCTGGTCCAGCGAGGTCCCGGAGGCGGAGACCTTCGCGCCCGGGCTGCGCCGCTTCGGGCCCGGGGTGCCCGAAGGGCCCGAGCCGTCCGTCGGTACGGAGCGGACCGCCGCCGTGTGGCACGGCACCGTGCGGCCGGGGGAGCCGGTGCTGCCGCCCGAAGAGCCGCGCCGGAAAAGGGCGTTGGGCGGCTGGCTGCTCGCGCTGCTGGTGCTGCTCGGGGTGGTGGCGTATCTGCTGTGGCAGCACTGGCCGGGCTCGGTGAAGGTCGACGGCGTCAGCGTCCGCAACGACACCGCCGTCCAGGGCTGCCACAGTACGGCGAAGGTGGTGGGCACGCTGCGGACCAGCGGGGACGCGGGAACGGTGCGCTACCGGTGGCGGCGCAGCGACGGCACGCTGTCCGACGAGTTGCGGCAGCGGGTGGCGAAGGGGCGGCGCAGTACGGATGTCGTGCTGCTGTGGTCCTTCGACGGCCGCGGCACGCTCCAGGCGACCGCGACCCTCGAAGTGCTCTCCCCGCAGCGGCAGTCGGGGTCGTACACCTTCACCTACCGCTGCTCCTGAGGCCGTTGACGCGCGCGGTCAGCCGATCCGCGCCTCCCCGTACGGGAGCAGCCGCACCGGACCGACCAGGCCGTACGGCTGGCGCGGCGATCCGCCGTAGACGCCCGGATCGCTGACGCGCAGCCGGTTGCCGAGGGTGGTGGCCACCTCGACCTCGATGGTGTTGTCGCCCTGGCGCAGCCAACCGCCCAGGTCCACCACGGGGTTGATGTGGTCGACGGGGTCGAGGCGGTGGCCGTTGACCGTCACGCGGCAGGTGTCGTAGACCGTGCCGAGGTCGAGCAGCGCGCCGTGGCCGCCGGTCCAGGCGCGGCCGAGGCGGACGGTGGTGCGGTAGCGGCCGATGCCGGAGACGTCGGCGAGCGCGGGGATGTCGGGCCAGGCGGCGAGCGCGTCGAGGGTGAGCGCGCGGCGCACGACCCTCGTCTCGGTGGCGGTGGCGCCCGGCTGCCAGTCCTCGACGTCCAGCCGCCAGCCCGTGAGCTGGGTGGGCTGCGGCACGCCGGAGATCCGGCTGCGCACCGTGCGGCGGCCTTGGGACAGTTCGGTGACGTACTCGCCGTCGGCGGAGCCGCGTACGGTCAGCCGCCCGTCGGCGAAGAGCACGGTGTCCGCGGTGGTGGACACCGCGTGCGGGCCGCTGCCCGTGCGGTCGCCGAACAGGCCGGGCACGCCGAGCGCGACGACCATGGTCTCGCCGGGCTGGAGCGCGACGCGCAGCGTGACCGTGTCGCCGGTCTCGGTGTACGTGCCGATCCGCCGCACGCGTCCGGTCCACAGGTCCAGCAGGTACGGGACGTGGCGGGTGCTGCCCCGGCGCAGGGTCACCTCGTGGTCGACGGCGGCGACCGGCGGCTTGACCGTCTCGGCGTGCTTGCCGTTGCAGAAGTAGAAGTAGTCGACGCCGTCCGCGTACCGGTGGGCGTTGAGCAGCGTGGAACTGGTCGCGTACGAGACGAGCGGTGTCACGCCGAGGTCGGCGAGCGCGGCGCCCACCGCGGTCTTGTCGGTGATCTGCCGGACGCGCGGCTGGGCCAGCAACTGGGCCAGCACCGCGCGCAGTCGGGCGTCCTGCCCGCCGGTGTCCAGGCCGGGGACGGTCGCGGTGCTCCAGTCGCCGAGCAGCACGATCGGCAGCCCGGCCTTGGTGAACGCCAGGAATTTCTCGGCGACTTCGACCGGCAGCGTGCAGGTGGACCCGGCGAAGAAGTCGGCCTCCACGAACAGGGCGCGGTACGCGGGTCCGCCCGCCGCCAGCACCCCGTTGGTCACCCGCGCCGACGGCAGGCTCAGCAGCGGCTCGCTGATGAACTGGTGGTTCCAGCCCAGCGGTATGCCGGTCGAGGTGAACCAGGACGCGCCGATGCCGGTCGCGGTGTAGCCGGTCTGCCGGAAGATCGCCACGTCCTGGCGCGGCTTCCCCGCTTGCAGGACCTGGTGCACACGGGCCAAGTAGCCCGACGTGTCGGCGATGTGACGCCACGTCGGATGCCGCGGCCCCCACGACTCCCCGTAGCCGACACCGCCGTGGTACGGGGTGAAGGCCGCGTATCCCGGCCAGGCCACGCCGGGCAGGGCCGCGTACGAGAAGCCGTGGATCACCGTCTGGTTGACCCCGGCCGCGTACGCGCCGCCCATCGTGCGCAGGAACTTCTGCCAGGTGGTGCTGTACGCGCCGCCGGTGTACGCGCCCGACTCGCAGGACAGAATGGTGCTGCCCGCCATGTCCCGCCCGCCGGCCAGGCACCGGTAGTCGTCCAGGTTCTTGAAGCCCAGCGACTCGCCCTCGGGGATGTCCAGGAGCGCGGCGGTCGCGATGGCGTCGGTCTGGAGCCCGTACGGCTGCGCGCGCAGCTTCAGTCCGAAGGTGCTCGCCCACTTCTTGATCGCGGTGACGTGGTGGGTGTTGTACAGCTCGGAGACCGTCTGCCAGAAGTCGTGGCGTACGCGGACGGTCAGCGCGGCGCCGTACGCGTAGACCTGGTTGCTCTTGTTGAGCAGCAGCGCGGGCAGGTACGGCAGCAGGTCGTAGCCGCGGCGGCGGGCGAATTCGGCGGGCAGCGCCGGGGTCCACAGCAGGGCGCGCGACTCCAGCTCGATGGAGTCCTCGAAGAGGGCGCCGCCCGCGCGGGCGATCAGCCGGCGCACCGGGCGGGTCAGCAGGTCCGACTCCCAGAAGTCGGTGATCGCGCGGGTGCCGGCGGGGCTGAAGTGGTCCACGACGTACGCGGTCGGCGCGGTGTGCGGCCCCGCCTCGGGGGTCTGGCCGGTGCCGCGCAGCCAGTGGGCGAAGAGCAGCCAGGACCCGCCGTCGTCGGGCGCGGTCCAGGTGACGGCGCCGTTGGTGACCGTGCGCGTGAGGTCCACCAGGGTGGCCGGGTCGAGGCCGGTCTCCTTGCGGGTGCTGTTGGCGGTGTCGACACGGACCGCCTGCACGGCGAGCAGCGTGGCCTTCGCGGCGGCCGGGTCGGCGGCGACGACGGGGGCGGGGACGGGTCCCTCGTAACGGGCCCCGGCGGCCAACGCGGCGACACCGTAGGCGAGTTCCTGTACGGCGGCCGGGCTGTCCGGGGTGATCGTGGGGACGGCGGTCGGCCAGGCGGGGCCCGCGGTGAGGTCGACGGTCAGGCCGCGGCGGTCGGCCTGCTCCAGCGCGGCCTCCATCCCGGCGACCCAGCTCGCGCTGCCCCAGCCGTGGTGCGCGGTGTCCAGGACGGCCGGGTCGTCCACGCTGTGGTGGACCGCGGCGATCTCGACGCCGCCGAAACCGGCGTCCGCGATCTGGTCGATCTCGCGGCGGATCTCGGCGGGCTCGACCAGCCCGTCCGGCCACCACCAGCGGAATTTGGGCCGGACGGGGGCGGGCGGGGCGCTGAACCAGGAGGCGGAGCCGGGGGCGCCGGGTCGGCACGGGGCCGGGTGCGCGGAGGCGCTGCCCGCCGCTCTCGCTCCTTCGGCCGCGTGCGCGGTGCCGGTGGCCGCGCCCCACGTGAGGGCCGCGCCCGCGGCGGCTCCGGCCTGGAGGACGCGGCGGCGGCCGACACCGGTGTCCGGGCGGCTGTCGTCGGCGTGGCTGGCGTCGTCGGTCATGGTGCGCGTCTCCTCGTATGAAACGTTTTAAGTTCCGGGCGGACGCTATGGCCGAGAATCGTCAGACGTCAAGGGGGTGGACTTGCCGGATTCATTGAACAGATTCAATCGGGCGGGGAAATGCATGCCGCGGGGCCGAGGGCGGAACCCGTGGCGCGCGCCCGTCCGCCGCGCGCCCCGCCCCGTGTCCGCCCCGCGCCCGGCACCGCGTCACGCTCCGCCGTATGGAGGAAAGTTTCATCCGCACTCTGTTCTGCGGTGGTTACTTGGCATTAAGTTCCAACGACAGCTGCCCGCACGGAATTTGACGCTCTCCCTCACCCCCACCACGGGAGCACACATGTCGGTCCCTGAGCACTTCGCCATGCCCCGCACCGCCCAGTCCCGCGCCGCCCTGTCCCGCCGCCGCTTCCTCGCCTCGGCCGCCGTGCTCGGCGCGAGCGCGGGAGCCGTGATCGTCGGCGCCGCGCCCGCCTCCGCCTCCGCCGCGCGGATCGTCCCCGAGCCCAACATGTTCGACACCACGGCGTGGGGCGCCCGCCCGCCGTCCTCCCCGGTCAGCCTGGCCGGGAACAACCCCAACAAGATCGTCGTGCACCACACCGCGTTCGCGAACACCGCCGACTCCGGCACGTCCGGCTCGTTCGCCATCGCGCACGAGATCCAGGACCTGCACATGGACACCAACGGCTGGATCGACACCGGCAACCACTTCACCATCAGCCGGACCGGCATCATCATGGAGGGCCGCCACCGCAGCCTGGAACGGCTGCTCGCGGGCAGCAACATGGTCGTCGGCGCCCACACCGTCGGCCAGAACACGCAGGGCATCGGCATCGAGAACAACGGCACGTACACCTCGGTCGCGCCGCCGTCGATCCTCTACGCCAGCCTCGTCAGCCTCTGCTCGTACATCTGCTACAAGTACGGCCTCGCGCCGACGCAGATCTTCGGGCACCGGGACTTCAACGTCACCGAGTGCCCCGGCGACAAGCTCTACGCGATGCTGCCGCAGCTCCGGTCGGACGTGGCGTCCCGGATGTAGCGGCGGGTCCGCCCGGTGCGGCGCCGGGCCCGCGCGGGTTCGGCGCCGCGCCGTGCGGACCTCCGGGTTCGGCGCCGCGCCGGGCCCGCGCGGACGCCCAGGAGGCCGCCGAGTCCTCGACACCTGGCAGGCCGCCCACGCGTCCCGTACCGCGGCCCCGCTGTCGAGGCACGGCTGTCGAGGCACGGCTACGAGGACTGAACCGGGCGCCAGCCCAGGGCCGGGCCCAGGGCGCCGGCGAGGTCGGTGAGGATCTGGACGTAGTCCTCGTGGGCGAAGGTGAAAGGCAGGGCGAAGGCGACCTCGTCGATCTCGCGGAAGGCGGCGTGGGCGTGGAGGCGTTCGGCGAGCTGGGCCGAGGGGCCGACGAAGTCGGGGGAGAAGAGCATGCGCGCCGGGCCCTGCGGAGCCGTGGTGCGCGGGAGGCGCTTGCGGGCGTACTCCTCGTAGCGGGCGCGCTGCGCGGGCGTGGCGCTGTCGGTGGGGATGACGACGAGGTCCTGCGAGACGCGGGCGCGGTCGCCGTCGGGGTGGTGGGCGCGGAAGGTCCTGATGTGGGAGAGCTGGATGTCGGCGAAGTCCGGCGCCGGGCCCGTCACCGCCGCCTCGGCCGCCGCCGGATTCTCCGACTCCGCCGCCTTCGCCGCCTTCTCCGGCTTCTCCGGCTCCTCCGCCTTGACGACGCTGCTCGTCAGGAAATTCATGCCGTTCTCGCCCGCCCACCGCGCCGACCGCAGGCTCGCGCCGCCGTACCAGAGACGGCCGCCGAGGCCGGGGGAGTGCGGCTGGACGCGGTCGGAGAAGACCTCGATGCCCTCGACGCCGCTGAAGTCGGTGGCGCGCTCGCCGCGTACGAAGTCCAGCAGCCGCCGGACGCGCGGGTAGCCGAAGTCCTCGGCGTCGGCGGTGTCCGGGTAGAGCGCGGGCCCGACCTGCTCGAAGTGCGTGGGCGGCCCGACGCTGACGCCGGGGTTGAGCCGTCCGCCGGACAGGATGTCGACCGTCGCCAGATCTTCGGCCAGCCGCAGCGGATTCTCCCAGCCCAGCGGGATGACGGCGGTGCCCAGCTCGATCCTGCGGGTGCGCTGGCTCGCCGCCGCCAGCACGGCGACCGGCGAGGAGATCCCGTACTGGAGGTGCCGGTGCCGCACCCACGCGCTGTCGAAGCCGAGCCGTTCGCCCAGCTCGATGATCTCCAGCGTCGACTCGTGCCCCCGCCGGGGATCGGCCTCGTCGAACAGCCCGATGGTCAGGAAGCCCAGCTTCCGCAACGGCTCGGATTCCAGCGGCACAGCACGCCTCCCACGTTTCCGTCCATACTCACGCCCGCCCGCCGCCCCCGCACTCCGTACCCACCGCGACCTGAGTACGAGCACGGATGATTCGGACACATCCGCGCGGCCACACTGGTCCAGGAGCGAAGATCACCTACGCGAGAGGCGGCAGCGCCGTGCAGACCAACCATCCCCGTCGGCCCCGGATTCCCGCCGGCCCCCGGCTCACCCTGATCGGACTGTCCCTCGCGGGCGTCGCCTTCATGGGGCTCGGCTCTGCGTGCAGCATGCAGGACGCGATGTGCTCGGGCGGGGAGTACCCGGTGGCGTCGGTCGGGCCCCCGGCGGGCGGCGGGGCCTGCGTGTCGGACAAGGAGGAGCCGCCGAAGGGCTTCGTGCGCTACCCGAAGGGCAAGGTCCCCCGGCACGTGGACGACAAGTGGGACAAGTACTGGCAGGAGCACTCCCTGGACGCCGACGGCAACGAGGTGAAGTGAGGCCCCGCCGCGGGGGCGGGACCTCACAAGGCGTGCCGGGCCCGCGTACGGATCGGCGTACGCGGGTACGTAGCGGCTACTTCAGCGTCACCGTCGCCGACGCCGTCAGGCCGCCCGAGGCGACCGTCACCGTGACCGTGCCGCGCCGCAGCGCGGTGAGCGTGGCGGTCGTCGGGTCCAGGACCGCGAGGGTCCCGGGACGGCGCTTGGCGGCCTTGGCCTCGGAGGGCGAGTCGGTGACCAGGACGCCCGCGGACCCCGACCAGACCACCGTGGCGGGGTAGCGCAGCGGAAAGCGCAGCCCGAACTCGCTGGTGATGCCGGTGGCCGCCAGAGCGGCCGACGTGCCGACGGGCACGGGACCGTCCGCCGTCAGCTCGATCCCGTCGATGACCGGGCGGCTCTCGGCCCGCAGCCACTCGCGGGTCCGCGGGCTCGGCTGCCCGGCCCGGACGCGCGCGGGCCTGGGGTCGACGCCGACGTGCATCCAGCCGAAGAAGCCGCCCTGGTCGGGCGAGCTGTAGGGCGTCTTGCCCACGGCCGGGGTGGTGACCTCCAGGACGCCGTCGGTCCGCGTGACCGACGCGGTGTGCGCGTGGCCGGTGAAGAGCGCGACCGGCTTGCCGGAGGTCTCCCGGAAGTCGGCCAGCCACTTCTGGAGGAGCCCGGCCTCCAGTTGGTCGGCGAGCTGTGAGGCGCCCGCGCCCGAGGGGTCCCGCAAGGGGTGGTGGAAGGACAGCACGACACCGGTCACCGACCGGTCCCTGGCCGCCTTCGCCAACTCGGCCTGGAGCAGCGGCACTTGGTCCCAGTCTGAGGTCCGCATGTCGCCGGTGTGCGAGTCCAGCAGGATGAAACGGGTCCCCTTGTGGTCGAAGACCTGCCGGTTGGGGCGGCCGGTCACGGCGAGGAACGCGTCGAGGCCGCCGGTCGCGGACAGCCCCGCCTCGTGGTTGCCGGGCGTCCAGTACACCGGCAGCCCGGCCGGTACGTGGTCGCGCAGCAGCCCGTTGGCGAGTGCGAAGTCCTCGGGGTTGTTGTTGTCCACGAAGTCGCCGTTGATCAGCAGGAAGTCCGGCCGGGTCGCGACGGCCTGGCCGAGCGCGGTCACCGCCTGCCGCCCGGAGAAGGAGTCGAGCCCGGCCGCCGCGCTGACGTGCAGGTCGGACAGGACCGCGAAGGTCCACCGCCGGTCCGGCAGTCCGCCCTGCTCGACGACGTACGGGTCGGGCTGCGGGGCCTGCGAGGTGTCCGGCTGCTGCCCGACCTGCGCGGCGAGCCCGTCGAAGTCGAGCCGCCCCGCGTTCTTGTTGGTCTGCGACGTCTCCGCGATGTAGATCCGCAGCAGCGTGACCGGCTCCGAGTACCCGGCGGGGAGGTCCCCGACGACCCGCCGCCACCCCGTCCAGTCCACGGTCAGCGCGAGCGTGAACGGCACATTGGTGGTGCCCTGCGAGTACATCATGCAGCGCAGCCAGTGGTTGTTGCCGTCGCCGTTGACCCACAGCGCGATCCGCTTCGTGCCCGTGGGCAGCGTGATCGGACCGCCGCCGGCCACCGCGTACGCCGCCGACGTACTCGTCTGCCCGGTGAAGTCGTACGTGAGCCGCAGCGCGTGGTTGTCGGCCGCCGCGCCCGGCCGGTCGGGGGCGGCGACGAAGGCGACCGACGCCGTGCCCCGCGCGGCCAGCGCCGTCCAGTTCTCGGCCGGCTCGAACTCGGCCAGCGACACGTCGACCAGGCCGACCGTCACCGGCAGCCGGGCCGTCACGCCCCCCACGGTCGCCGTCAGGACGGTGGCCTTGCCGACCGCGCCCGCGTCACCGGTGATCCGGAGGCTGCCGTCCGGCTGCGCGGCCACCGTGATCAGGGCCTTGTCGTAGGCGAGTCGGACGTCACGCGGCGCGACGGGCGCGTCGAAACCGTCCGCGTCGTATCCGGTCAGGCTGACCGACGCGGTCGCGCCGGGGTCGATGGTGACGGCCCGCTCGGTGAACGCCAGCCGGTGCAGGTCGCCGAGGACCCGCAGTTCGTGCGCGCCGTCCGCGTCCCCGGACCGGGCGCGCAGCGTTCCCGCGCCGGGCTTCCTGGCGCGGAAGACGCCGTCGCGCGCGGTGCCGAGGGAGCCGGGCGAGGCCGACCACCGTACGGGGTCGCGGTGTTCGTCGATCGGCACCGGCGCCCACGTCTCGTCGTAGCCCGCCGCCGCGACGTCCACGGTCAGCCCCGGCACGACGCGGTCGGCGCGCGGGCGTACGTCGAGGCCGCGCAGCCGGCCCGAGCCCTTGCGGGCGGCGAAGAGGCCGACGCCGTTGGGCACGGGCCGCTCGCCGCCGTCCGAGGGGGTGTTGACGACTCCGGCCCCGGTGTCGCCGGGCCTGCGGGCGACGATCTCGGTGGAGCCGCCGCCGTCGAGCATGAACGCCTCGGTGGCGCCGAGCCGCACCAGCAGCTTGGCGGTGTCGTCGAAGCTGAGCCCGGCGGAGAAGTTGGCCGAGCCGTCGATCGCGACGAGCAGCAGGCGGTGGCCGCCGTCCAGCCACGCGATGGCGGTGCGCGGCTTGGCCGCGTCGTTGCCGGTGCTCGGCGGGAAGTCGATCGCCGTGCCGCCGCGCACCAGCACCTCGCCGCTGCCGAGCGCGGTGCGCAGTGCGACGGGCGCGTTCGTCCGCGGCGCGAAGTCGACGGTGACGGCGTCGCCGGGCTTGGCGGCGGCCAGTTGGGCCGCCGCCGCGCCCCGGCCGAGCACGACGAGGCCGCCGTCCGGCACCGCGGTGTCGGTGAGTCGGGCGTTGACGGCGGTGATCTTCCCGCCCGCGACGACGAGTTCGGTGTACGGGCCCGCGTCCTGGATGAGCGTGCGGCGCCCGGCGCCCCACTTCGGGGTGTACGCGGCGACGCCGTCGGCGGGCACCGAGGGCGAGTTGAGGGCGGTGAGCGGCCGTCGCGTCCCGGCGACCGTGACCGTACCGGTGAGCACCAGGTCGGCCAGCCGGGCCACCCGGTCGGCGCCGATCGCCGCGACAGTCGCCGTCTTGTTCGTGCCCTTGCGGAGTGTGCCGTCCTGGATTTCCGGGCCCTCGGCCGCGAAGGTCTCGGTGATGTCGAAATAGTCGCCGTTGACGGCGGCCACGGCGTGCTGCGCGTTCGCCGCCTGGGCGAGCGGACGCGGATCGCTCACCTTGTCCGCGACGAGGTCCACGCCGACCGACGCGTTGCCGAGATCGGCGTTGAGCACATGGACCCGCGTCCAGCCGGTGCGGCCGAATGTGTCGAAGGAGGTGAGGACGATACCCGGCGCGACCGGGTAGTCCGCGCGGCCCGCCACGAGGGATTCCCCCGGAACGGCCAACTGGTAATTCGGCGGCTTGTATTCGGCGTAACCGGGGTATTTCGCCGATTCCGGCGGAGTGAACGCCGGTGTGCTCCCGGCCTGTCCCGATGTGCCCTGTCGGCTCGTTTGCGCGCTCGCGGTTCCGGCGGTCGCGGTGAGTCCGGCGGCGACGGCGCCGACGATGAGGCCGCGTCGCGTTATCCCCGAGGCGGCACTGGTTTGCTGATTCTCCATGGCGCATCACGCTATGGGTTTTTACCGTCGATGAGATGAACGAAAACGTAGGTGAGGACATCGGGTTGCCGGTGCGCGGGCGGATTGCGCCCGAACGGCACCGTGGGCGGCGCCGCCTGCCGCACTTCACGTCGTTGACGCGAGTGCGGAACGTCCGCATTTGGCGGGCACGTCGGGATATTGCCGCCCAGGAGGCGGCGCGGCTTTTCAAAAAACACACAGGTCGCTTGCAACCCCTCCCGTTACAGCTGTTAGTTTCGGTCGGGCTGCCCCTTCGCGGGGGACGTGGACATCCCTGCGGCCCACCCTCGGCCGCGAAGCCAGCGGAGAAAGACCACGAATGGATTACTGCTACACGTGCCGCCGCTCCGTCAACGGGGCGCTGGTGTGCCCGGGTTGCGGCGCCTACGCGCCGGAGACGGACGCGGCACCGGTCTCGTACGCGGACCCGGCGTCGTACGCGGACCCGGCTCCGTACGAGCCCGCCGCGTACATACCGGAGCCCTCCGTCTTCCCGGCCGCCCCTGTGGCGGTGGCCGCCCCTGCGGCTTCGGCTGGCGCCGCGGCTTCGGCTGCGGCTGACGAGGAGGGGACGGCGTCCGTCCTCGGGCCCTCCTCGCTCGTGCCCCGCTTGCAGGGCGGACGCGCCGCCCGGCGACGGCAGTTGGAGCGGTGGAAGAAGAACCGGCGCCGTGCGGGCGTCGCCACGGCGGTGGCCCTCTTCGGCGGCGGCGTGACCGTCGCGTCCATGCAGAACCACGGCTCCGGCCGGGGCACGACGGCGTCCTCGTCGTACGACACCGTGACGCCGGTGACGCTGCGCACCGACAACGCGCAGGCCACGGACCCGACGTCGGGCCCGCACGCCGCCGCGCCCGCCACCCAGCGGCACACCCGTACCCCGGCGCTCCCCACGACCCAGGCGACCCACCCGGCCGCCACCAACGCCGGTACGGCCCCGCTGCCCGCCACTTCCCCGGCCACCGGCCCGGCCCCGTCCGCCTCGACGGCTCCTTCGACGCCCCCGTCGACCGGCACCCAAGCCGTGAACACCGGCACCGGCACCGCCGCCGACACCCCCGCGGGCCCCGGCACGACGACGACGGCGCCCCCGGCCACCACCCCCGCCGACCCCGCGCCGCCGAGCACGTCCCCGACGACGCCGCCCGCGCACCAGGGCCTGTGCATCCTGATCCTCTGCCTGCCGTAAGACCCCGGCCGGGACGTGCCCCGTAGGGGCGTTGGCTCCGCCCCGACGGCGGCTCCAACGCCCCTAAAAGATCAGGTGCACCGCACCCGTATGGCGCGGGCTAACAGAAGGCCTCGCGGACCGACCCGCCGACCGCGGCACACCACGTGCTCAGGTCGACCTTGCCGTTGGGGCGCAGGCCGTGCAGCCGCTGGAGGTCCTGGACGGCCTTCTGGGTGGCGTGGTCGAAGGTGCCGTTGACCGTGACACCGGCGAAGCCCTTGAGGGCCAGGATCGACTGGAGGCCGCTCACCGGCAGCCCGGTGGCGTGCTTGTCGAGTACGGGCGCCAGCGCTTCCCACGTGGCGGTGTCGAAAGTGGCGTCGGGCGTGACCGGAATGCCGTGCGTGGTCTGGAAGTCGGCGACCACGGCGTTCATGTCGGTGCCGAAGACGCCGTTGGGCGTCAGCGCGGTGTACCCGGCGTTGTTGAGCAGGTACTGCGCGACCCCGACGACCTGGCTGTCCACGAACCGCCAGATGTCCGGCCAGCGGCGCGCGGGGATGTCCCGCCGGGGCGTGCGCATCTGGGTCAGGACGCGCGAGCGGATCGTCGGGAACTGCGCGTAGAAGGCGGCGCCGGGACACTCGGTGCCGAGCCGGAAGTCCCAGTGCCCGAAGATGTCCCAGGCGTGCAGGTCGAACTGCCTGCACACGGCGACGCACAGCTCCACCAGGGAGTCGAGCAGCGCGCGCGGCGGCGTCTCCGTGATGTACGTGCCCTCGTTCTCGATGCCGATCGCGTTGCCGTTCTCACCGGGGCAGTGCGCGGCCGTGACCTGGTGTTCCCCGGTGACCAGCGTCTCCAGGCTGCGGTGCCTGCCCTCCATGACGTAGCCGCCGCGGCTGACGGTGAAGTGCTGGCCGGTGTCGGCCCAGCCGTTGGTGTCCATGTGCAGGTCCTGGCAGTCCTTGGCGAGCTGGACCGCGTGGGCGCGCGAGTAGTCCGTGACGTTGGGGAACGCCATGTGGTGCAGGATGATCTTGTTCGTGGTGTTGCCCGTGATCTGGATCGGGCTGGACGGCGGCCGGGCGCCCCATGTGTCGCAGTCGATGATCCACGGGAATTGCGGCGACGGCGCGGCGACGGCCGCTCCGGGCAAGGCCAGTTCGGTACCGACGACGGCGGCGACCGCTCCGCCCAGGCCGACTCTGAACAACGTGCGACGGTCGACCTCGTGCTCGTGTATGGCCAATGCATGCTCCCCGAGGAACGTGGCAGTCACTGTTAACTGCCGTGCACCCGGAGACTATTGAGCCTTCTGATGTCTGACCAGAATTGTTTCAAGATCGTGATGCTCGGTGGGGAACCGAAGGCTCACCTGGCGTTCGCCCGCGGTTCGCCCGCCATTCGCCGGGCTGCCGGAGGCTTCGCGGGACCCCTGCTCATTTCCCGCCGTGCCGACCGAAGAGGGACCCACAGCCTTGCAAACCTTGCATAAGAGATGGCGTGCGTCAATCACTCTGGGCGTCGCGTTCCTGACCGCGATTCCCTTTTTCCTCGCGTCCTCGTCCGCCGCCTCGGCGGTTTCGCCGGCCGGTTCGCCGACCGTTTCACCGACTGTTTCGCCGACGGCCGACGCGGCGCCTTCCGCCGTGAAAATCAATGAGGTCGAGTCCAATGGCGGAACGCCGGGCGACTGGGTCGAGTTGGTCAATTCGGGTGCGATTGCTGTTGATGTGTCGGGTTGGCTCGTCAAGGACAATGACGACTCCCATGTGTTCACGATTGCCGCCGGTACGTCGATCGCGCCCGGCGGTTTTCTCGCGCTCGACGTCGACCCCGTCTTCGGGCTGGGAAGCGCGGATTCCGCGCGGCTTTTCCTGCCCGACGGCGTGACCTTGGTGGACGCGTACTCCTGGACCGCCCACGCGGCGACCACATACGGCCGTTGCCCCGACGGCACCGGCGCTTTCGTCACCACGACCGCCTCCTCCAAGGGCGCCGCGAACGACTGCGGAGCGCCCTCGTCGGCCGTGAGAATCAATGAGGTCGAGTCCAATGGCGGAACGCCCGGCGACTGGGTCGAGTTGACCAACACAAGTCCCGTGTCCGTGGACATATCGGGCTGGCTCGTCAAGGACAACGACGACTCCCACGTCTTCACGGTCCCCGCCGGTACGTCGGTCGCGCCGGGCGGTTTCCTCGCCCTCGACGTCGAGTCGGCCTTCGGTCTCGGCGGCGCCGACTCCGCCCGCCTCTTCCTGCCGGACGGCACGACGCTGATCGACGCGTACTCCTGGACCGCCCACGCGGCGACCACGTACGGGCGTTGCCCCGACGGCACGGGCGACTTCGCGACGACGGCCGCCTCCACGAAGGGCGCGGCCAACGCGTGCGCCGGTCAGGTCGCGGCCTCCCCGTGGCCGGGCGGCTCCTCGGTGACCACGGTCGACGACGCGAACGTCTTCGGTACGAACCTGAGCGGCCTGGCGTACGAGGGCTCAGGCGGGCCGACTCCCGGTGTGCTGTGGGCGGTCAGGAACGGCCCCTCCACGCTGTACCGGCTGGAGTGGGACGGCGCCAAGTGGGCGCCGGACACCGCCGACGGGTGGAGCGCGGGCAAGGCGCTGCGCTACCCGGACGGGACCGGTGACCCCGACGCCGAGGGGGTCGCCCTGACGGGCGCGGGCCCTTCCGGCGGCGTCTTCGTCTCGACCGAGCGCGACAACGCGGTCAGCGGCGTGAGCCGTCCCGAGGTGCTGCGCTTCGACCCGCCCGGCACGGGGTCCGGCGCGCTGCGCGCCACCCGCGAGTGGAATCTGACCGCGGACCTGCCGCCGGTCGGCGCCAACAGCGGCCTTGAGGGCATCACTTGGGTGCCCGACAGCTACCTGACCTCGCACGGCTTCCGCGACCAGCACACGGGCGCCGCGTACTCCCCGGCCGCCTACCCCGACCACGGTGACGGCCTCTTCTTCGTCGGCCTCGAAGGCAACGGCAGCGTCTACGCGTACGCCCTCGACCAGTCCGGCAGCGGCTTCACCCGCGTCGCCGCTTTCGCCAGCGGCTTCCCGAGCGTCATGGAGCTCCAGTTCGACGCCGAGGCCGACCAGTTGTGGGCCGTGTGCGACGACACCTGCAACGGCCGTACGGCGACCTTCGCCGTGGGCGCCAACGGTGACTTCGCCGCCACCGGCCTCTACGAGCGCCCGGCCGCGATGCCCAACCTCAACAACGAGGGCTTCGCCTTCGCCCCGCGCTCCGAGTGCGTCGACGGCCGCAAGCCGGTCTTCTGGTCCGACGACAGCGACGACGGCGGGCACGCGTTGCGCGGCGGCACGATCGCCTGCGCGGCGGGCGGCGCCTTCCTGCCCCTGAACGGCTTCTCCGACGTGGCCCTCGGCGGCACCACCTCCGGCCGTGTCGTCGCCACCGGCGGCCGTACGGTCCTGGTCTCCGACGCCCGCGACCCCGCGGGCGTGCTGGTGTACGTCGGCCCTGGATCCGCCCCCGCCCAGGTCCAGTTGACCGGCGGCGCGGCCACGCTCTCCCTCGGGCGCGGCTCCTACGAGATCACCGGCTCCGGCCGCACGACCACCGTGCGTACGGTCGACGGCGAGCCCGCCGTCCTCGCCCCGGTCCCCGCGACCGTCGCCCGCGGCGCCTCCCTCACCTACACCGAGACCCCCACCGGCCTCACCGGCATCCGCCACGCCGGCTCCGTCACCTTCGGCCCCTGCACCGGCGTCGACATCCAGGACGTCATCCTCGGCACCCCCGGCAACGACCGCCTCACCGGCACCCCCGGCAACGACCTCATCCTCGGCCGCGGCGGCAACGACACCGTCGACGGCGGCGGCGGAAGCGACTGCGTCCTGACCGGCGCGGGCAACGACCGCATCTCCCTGCCGGGCACCGGCCCTTCGTACACCGACGCGGGCGGCGGCAACAACGTCGTCTCCACGGGCGACGGCGCCAATGTGGTCCTCGCGGGCAGCGGCAACGACCAGATCACGACGGGTGGGGGCGACGACCGTATCGACGCGGGCGGCGGCAACAACGTCGTCTCGGCGGGCGGCGGTTCCGACACCGTCCGGTCCACCACCGGCAACGACACCTTCGACTGCGGCCCCGGCCTCGACACCGCCCACCCCGGCACCGGCAACAACACCAACGTCGGCGGCCGTTGCGAGACCTTCCTGTCCTGACCCCCGCCAAGAGAGGCCGGGCCCCCCGCCCGGCCTCTCCCGTCCCCCCACACGCGGCGCCACCCCGCCGTACCCTGTACCCAGCCCCGGCACGCACTCCCACCGCGCGGCGATTCGCCCCGTTTGCCCGATCCTTGATGGTTGGTTCCATCCGCCTCCCCCCACTGCTGAACATGCACGTCAGCGAGACCGCCCCCCGCGCGTGCGGGGATGACCCCCCAGCCCGTGCCAGCTACGCGGGCCACAGCATCTGCCCCCCCGCGCGTGCGGGGATGACCCCCGGTCCCAGCAGTTCGCCGATGCCGTCACCGAACTGCCCCCCCCCGCGCGTGCGGGGATGAGCCCATGTGCTTGGTGACGGTCTTCTCCAGGGCGTCGTGCACCCCGCGGCGTGCGGGGATGGCCCCGGGGGCTACTTGGCGCTGTGCCCCGCGCATGGCGGCCCCCCGCGCGTGCGGGGATGACGTGTTTGCTCAGGGCGCGGCTCCGCCGAGGGCTATTCGAGGGCCGCGACGGCGGCAAGGATCTCGGCGGGTTCCGACCGCGTCGTGTAATCGGGGTGGACGTCGATCCAGCGGATGGAGCCGTCGGCGCCGACGAGGACGGTCGTGGCGAGCGGGAGAGCGGCGGACCCGTCGGCGTTGACGTCGGTGAGGCGGACGCCGAGGGACGCCTGGGCGTCCTGCGCGCTGTCGGCGAGGGTGAAGACGATGCCGAGCTGCGCGGCGATCTGGTTCCCCGGGTCCGACAGTACGGCGTACGACAGGCCGAGCTTCTCGGTCATCGTCAGCGAGCCGTCCGGCTTCTGCGGGCTGAGCGCGATCAGGGCGACGCCCCGCGCTCGGAGTTGGTCGACCAGGGCCTCCTGGTAGGTGCGCAAGGTCAGGTTGCAGTACGGGCACCAGACGCCCCGGTAGAAGACGACGACGGCCGGGCGCCCCGCCCGTACGGCCGAAAGGCTCGTCGGCCGACCGGTCGCGTCCAGAAGGTCGCCGTCGGGCATGGCGGTGCCCGGACCGGCGACGCCGTCCGGGACACCGGCCGCCATCAGCCGCCGCCTCTCGTTCTCGAAGGCGGTTCCGACCTCGGCGGGCAGCCGCCCGGCGGCCTGCGCCTGGACCTCGGCGGCCCGGTCGGCGACCGGGGTTGCGATGTCGTTCATGAGAGCGCCCCTTGCGTGCTGCGATTCGTGCTGCGATGGGCCCAGTGATTTCTGGGTCGCAGATTCCACTCTCGCGTCCAAAAAATGGGTTCTCAAGTCCAAAACGGTGTTAGCGTGGCGTCATGGCTACCGATACGCGCCCGACGGCCAAGCTGACGCCCAAGGGGCTGCGGACCCGGGCCCGTATCGTCGACGCCGCCGCCGAACTCGTTCACGAACGCGGCGTCGCGGGCGCCACCCTCGAAGACGTCAAGGCCGCGGCCCAGGTCAGCGGCTCGCAGCTCTACCACTACTTCGCCGACAAGGAAGCGCTCGTGCAGGCGGTGATCGACCGCCAGGCCGACGCCATCGTCACCACCACCGAGCAGGCGGGGCTCGACACGGTCGAGGGGCTGCGCGCCTGGCGCGACCTCGTCGTCGCCGAGGCCGGACGCCTCGACGGCCGGGGCGGCTGCCCGCTCGGGTCCCTCGGCGGTCAGCTCGCCGAGAGCGACGCGCGGGCCCGCGCTCGGGTCTCGGTCGGGTTCGGCCGCTGGTCCACCGTCATCGGCCAAGGGCTGGCCGCCCTGCACGCCGCCGGGCGCCTCCGGCCCGGCATCGATCCGGACGACCTGGCCGTCACCCTCCTCTGCGCCTTGCAGGGCGCACTCCTGCTCGCCCAGATCCAGCGGGACAGCCTTCCGCTGGAGACCGCACTCGACACTGTCCTGGCCCTGAGCCTCAGCCCCGGCGTCACCTTCGGCCAGCGCGCCGGATGACGTCCGACGGAACTCCGGGCGCCCCCGCCGCCTCGGTGCGGCGGAACGAACTGCGGTTCACCCCACGCTGATTGTTTGGGCCCAGCCCCCGTGAGTCGCCCGCACCAACGTCTTGACGCTCGGTCCAGCCTTGGCCCCTGCGGCCGCCTGCCGCGGCCATATCCTGTGCTCGGGGCCGTGCGGCCCGCCTTCAGGAGCCGCTTGCCCTATTCGCCCGATCCTCGACAGTTGGTTCAATCGGCCCCTGCCCCCTGATAACCCCGCACGTCAGCGAGCCTGCTCCCCGCGCAAGCGGGGATGACCCCGGTGTCGACGTCGTCGGCGGTGACCTGCACTGCTGCTCCCCGCGCAAGGGGATGACCCCGCGTACGGCACGCAGGCCAGCCCCGAGGGCATCTGCTCCCCGCGCGTGCGGGGATGACCCCGGCCCCAAGGCCGTGCGTTGGGGGAACGGCGATGCGTGTCCGGACGTGGGCGACCGTGGAGGTCGATCGTCCTGCGACCCTTACGGTCCTTACGGCCGGGGCGGCGACGGCGGCAGCGTAGAACGTGCGACGCGGAACCCCACGTCGTCGATTCCGAACGTCGGATGGCTGCGGCGCCGCACGGACGCGCGGCAGCTCCAGTGCTCGTCGGCCCAGCCGCCGCCGCGCAGCACCCGGTAGGTCCCGTACACCTCGGCGTCGTAGACGTCCCAGCACCAGTTCCACACGTTGCCCAACATGTCGTACAGGCCGAAGGCGTTGGGCTCCTTGCCGCCGACGGGGTGCGTACGCCCGTCCGAGTTCCCCTGGTGCCAGGCGACGGCGTCGAGCTGCCCGTACCTCGGCCCCGTCGTCCCCGCCCGGCAGGCGTACTCCCACTCGGCCTCGGTCGGCAGCCGGTAACCGTCCGCCGTCTCGTCCCACTCCGCCCGCTCGGCCTCACGGTCCAACGCGTACGCGGGCGTCAGCCCCTCCCGTCGCGACAGGGCGTCGCAGAACTCCGCCGCGTCCCACCACGAAACCCCCTCCACCGGCAGCCGCCCGCCCTCCACACTGCTCGGCCTCCGGCCGGTGACCTCCGCGTACGCCTCCTGCGTCACCGGCACCGCCGCCATCTCGAACCCCGCGACCTCGACCTGCCAGCTCTTCTGCGTCCGCCGGTCCGACACCGTCACCCGTCCCGCCGGGACCCCCACCATGTCCTCCACAGCCGGCCACCCTACCGACCACCCCGTATACGCCCCCACGGCCCGTCGGCACCGTCCCCCACCAGGCGGCCACCCGCCCCATTCGCCCGCCCCCGCGACCTTGCCGAACCCACCCCCACCCGCCGACAATCCCCCAGGTCAGCCCCTCCGCCGCCCCCGCGTAATGCGGGGAAGACCCCCTCCCCGGAAGTCGAGGTAGTCGCGGTCGGCCCTCGTCCGCGTCGGCCGCGATTGTCCGAGGTGCGCGTTACGGTCCTGTCATGGCAGCAAGAATCGATCTGACCCTTGATTGCGCGGACGCGAAACTCCTCGCCACGTTCTGGAAGACGGCCCTGGGGTATGTGGACGAGCCGCCGCCCGCTCCCTTCACGACCCGTGAGGAGTGGCTGGCGCAGTTCGACCTTCCGGAGGACGACTCCGCGGACGACGGCGCGTGGCTCTGCGATCCCGACGGCGTCGGCCCCCGGTTCTGCATCCTCAAGGTCCCCGAGCCGAAGACCGCCAAGAACCGGCTCCACATCGACGTCCGGGTGCCGGGACACGGCAGCCCCGACGAGCGGTGGGCACGGATCGAGGCGGAGTCCGAGCGGCTGGTGAAGGCGGGCGGGGTCGTCCTGGAGGAGTTCGAGGGGCACCATGTGGTGATGGCCGACCCCGAGGGCAATGAGTTCTGCGTTGCCGCGGCCTCGGCGGGAGGCTGACCGGGGACGGCATCCGCCCGCCCCTCACGTGGGGAGGGGCGGCGATGGAGCAGGGCACCCGTCAGGAGCTCATCGATCGGCTGGCGGAGGCGGTCGGGGCGGCCGGGGCGGTCACGGCCGGGGCAGCCGGGGTGGCCGGGGCGGTCACGGCCGGGGCAGCCGGGGTGGCCGGGGTGGCCGGGGCGGTCACGGCTGGGGCAGTCACGACAAGGCACCCGGTGCGGGTCGCGGTCGACGGGCCGCCGGCCGCGGGGAAGACGACCCTGGCCGACGAACTCGCCGTCGTGCTGCGGACGCGGGGCCGCGAGGTCATCCGGGCGACGGTGGACGACTTCCTCGTCCCGCGCGCACAGCGCTACCGGCGCGGCCGGTACACCGCCGAAGGCTGCTACTTCGACGCCCACGACCGCGCCGCGCTGTGCCGGTTCCTGCTCGACCCGCTGGGACCTGGCGGAGACCGGAGGTTCCGAACGACGGCCTACGACGCGCAGACCGACACCGCGCTGTCGCCACCGGCCGCGACCGCCCCGGCGGACGCCGTACTCCTCTTCGACGGCGTCTTCCTCCTGCGCCCCGAACTCCTCGACCGGTGGGACCTGCGCGTCCTCGTGTCCGTCCCCTTCGAGCAGACGGTGGACCGGGCCCGGAGCCGAGACGCGGCACTGACGGCCGCCGCCCGGAGCCGGGACGCGGCGCTGACGGCCGCCGCCGAGATCGAACGGTCCTGGCGCGACCGCTACCTCCCCGCCCAGCGGCTCTACGCCGCCACGGCCCACCCCGCCGACCACGCCGACATCACCGTCCACAACACCCGCCTCCAGAACCCGAGTTGGGAGGTCAGGCCGGGCTGACCGGGACTCGGCGCCTCAGCGGAAGGCGGCGATGTTACGGGTGACCCAGTCGCGGAAGGGGCGCGGGGCGCGGCCGAGGACGCGCTGGACGTCCGGGCTGATGGCCAACTCGGCCGGACGCGGGGCGGAGAGGATGTCGAGGGTGTCGTCGGCGAGTTCGGCCGGTACGAAGCGGGTCATCGCCAACCGGGCCTCGTCGCGGGTGAGTTCGTGGAACCGTACGGGCGAGTCGAGCGCGGCGGCGATGGCAGCGGCCTGCTGACGTGGAGTGATGACCTCGGGCCCGGTCAGCTCGTACACCCCGCCGCTGTGCGGGTCGTCCAGGAGGCAGGCCGCCGCGACCTCGGCGATGTCGGCCGGGTCGACGACCGGAACCCCCACGTCGCCGAAGGGCGCGGCGACCGTCCGCTCCGTACGCACGGACTCCGCCCAGGCCAGGGCGTTGGACGCGAAGCCGCCCGGTCGTACGATCGCCCAGTCCAGGCCGGAGCCGCGCAACGCGTCCTCCACCGCGCGCATCGCGACCCGCGACGGGTCGAGCGGCCTGGTCGACACGCCCTGCGAGGACAGCAGGACGACCCGGCGTACGCCGTGGGCCGCGGCGAGGGCGATGAGGTCGGCGGGCCTGGCTTCGGGGGCGTGCAAGTCGCCGGACAGGAGCAGGAACAGCGCCTTCGCTCCGTCCAACGCCGCTTTCAGGCTCGCCGGTTCGGCCAGGTCGGCCGACAAGTGGCTTACGCCGTGCGGCAGTTGCACCGAGCCGGTCGGGGGTCGCCGCGACACCGCCGTCACCTGCTCGCCCGCCTCGGCCAGCGCCTGCGTCAAAGGCCGGCCCACGTTTCCGGTCGCACCGGTCACCACGATCATGTTCGGCTCCTCGTTCCTGCTGCGTTATCCGTTGTGGCTACGGGGATTGACGCTAGGAGCCGGGCTTACTTTCCGTAAGGACATACCCCGAGGTAAGCTCCGGGCATGGAGGAAGGCGTGCAGCTGAAGCCGGTCGCGGCGGACCCTCGGTATGAGGTGTTTCACACCGACTGCCCCGCGCGCGACATGGTCGACCACGTGACCAGCCGGTGGGGCATCTGGGTGCTGATCTCCTTGCGGACCAACGACCTCCGGTTCTACGAGCTGCGCGACAGCATCCGGGGCATCAGCGAGAAGATGCTGGCGCAGACCTTGCGCGCCCTGGTCCAGGACGGCCTGATCTGGCGGGCGGTCGAGCCGACGACTCCTCCCCAAGTCACCTACGGCCTCACCGACTTCGGCCGCGACATCGGCGAGCCCCTCACCGACCTCTTCGACCGCATCACCCGCCGCCTCCCGCCGCCCTCGCCCGTCCCCGAAGGCGGCTCCACCCCGTCCTGGTCCCCTCGCCGCTGACCGCCGACACGGCGCGCGCATGCGCCCGGGCGGGGGCGGGGCGGCCCGGTCAGAGGAGGGCGGCGGCCAGGAAGGCGAAGGCGGCGATGATGACGGCGACGCGGACGTAGTGAAAGCGGTCCCAGCGATTCATCTGCTGCTTCCAGTCGGCGGGCCGATTCTCGGGGGTCCAGGTCTTGCTCTGGTTGTTGATGGGGACGAGCAGCAGGATCGACATGATCACGCTGACGATCAGCAGCGCGGCACCGGTGATGACGAGGCCGACACCGTCGTGGTGCCGTCCGGCGACGGCCCAGACGGCGGCGAGGACGAGCGAGCCGATGTACCAGAACGGCATCACGGCGCCGAGCATGCGACCCCCGTGGGCGCGGGCGAGCTGGCCGCTGTCGTCGGGGAGCGCGTTGAAGATCGGGTTCATGACGAAGGCGACGGAGAACTCCACCCCCACCATCACGCCGACGACCACGGTGGTGATGACCTCAAGTGCGTTGAGCATGGTGACCCTCCCGGAGATCAGGATCTAGCGTTGCTAGCCGTTGGTTCAACGCTAGACCTGCTACCGCTCGATTGTCTAGCGGTGCTAGAATCGAGTCATGTCGGTACAGGAACGCAAGGAGCGCGAACGGGCGGGCCGCGAACGCCTCATCGTGGCCACGGCCCGCGAACTCGCCGAGCGCCAGGGCTGGGACGCGGTCACCACGCGCCGCCTCGCCGAGCGCATCGAGTACAGCCAGCCCGTCCTCTACAGCCACTTCCGGGGGAAGCGCGAGATCATCGGCGCCGTCGCCCTCCAGGGCGCCGCCGAGATGGCCGTGGCGATACGGGCCGCGACCTCCGCCGTGGACGACCCGCGCGCCCGGGTCACCACCCTCGCCCGCACCTACCTGGACTTCGCCGAACGCAACCCGGCGGTCTACGACGCCATGTTCAACCTCGACGGCGGCCTCGCCTTCGCGCACGAGGACACGCCGGAGCCCCTGAAGGACGCCTTCGCCGCTCTGCTGGAGACCCTTGGCGAGGTGGCCGGGGACGGCGTCCACCCGGGGCTGTTCACCGAGCTGTTCTGGGCGTCCCTGCACGGACTCGCCACCCTGACCCGTGCCGGGCGGCTCCCGCCGGGGGACACCGAACGCAGAACCGAGCTGCTGGTCGACCGCCTCGCCGTCCTCTGACGCCCCGGCCCCGCCCCGACCCCGCGCCGGGGCGGACCGCTAGGCGGTGGGGAGTTGGCCGGACTTCACGGCGTCGATGAAGGCGGACCAGGAGGCGGTGGGGAAGGTGAGGGCGGGGCCGTGGGGGTCTTTGCTGTCGCGTACGGGGACGGTGCCGGGGAAGTTGTCGGCGACCTCGACGCAACTGTCCGGGTCCGCCCCGCCGCTGTAGGACGACTTGCGCCACTCGGCGGCGCTCAGGTTCGGTCCGGTGCTTGGCATGATCACTGGTCCTCGGACGTTCAGACGGTGGGGAGTTGGCCGGACTTCACGGCGTCGATGAAGGCGGACCAGGCGTCGGGGGAGAAGGTGAGGGCGGGGCCGTGGGGGTCTTTGGAGTCGCGTACGGGGACGGTGCCGGGGAAGTTGTCGGCGACCTCAATGCAACTGTCCGGCTCCGCGCCGCCGCTGTAGGACGACTTGCGCCACTTGGCGGCGCTCAGATTCAGTCCGGTGCTCTGCATGACTAGTGGTCCTCCAGTGCGGATCGGAGTATGTCCAAGGACTCGGTGGGCGACAGCGCGGAGTCCCGAAGTCGATCGTAGGACAAGCGCAGGTGGTCCACCTCCTCCGTTTCCTCTACGAGGTGGCCGGTCCAACTGCTCTCCACGTAGGCGACCGTCCGCCCGCTGGGGAGCCAGAGAAGCTGAAGCGGACTGGTCAGGAGGTTGTGCAGTCCGACGGAGAACGGCACCACTTGCAGAACGATGTTCGGCTGTTCGGCGGCCGACACCAGACGCTCCAACTGCTCGGTCCACACGCCCGCGTCACGGGGTGGCCTTCGAAGGACCGACTCGTCAAGCAAGCCCCGGTAGTTCAGTGGCTTCGCATCGATGAGACGGTCCTGCCGGGCGATGCGGGCGGTGACCTGTTGCGTCAGCAACTCTTCGCTCTTCGGCCCGCGCGTGCGCAGCAGCGCCTCGGCGTATCCAGGGGTCTGTAGGAGTCCGGGAACCGTGCTGACGGCGAACTCCTGGATGCTCGTCGCCTCCGCCTCCAAGTCCACAAAGCCCTGGAACCGGCTCTGCCCCGCCTCGCGCTTGGCGGCACGCCACAACTTGCTGAGCAGGTCACCGGTTCCGTACAGCCGGTCGAGCGCGTCGATGGCGTCGAGGGAGCCGAGCCGGACGCCCTTCTCCAGCCGTTGGAGATACGACGGGTCGTACTTGGAACGATCGGCGAGTTCGGCCAGCGTCCAACCGGCGCGCTCCCGCTGTCTGGTGAGTTCGGCCGCGAGCATCGCGCGTGGGCTGAGTTCGTCCTCGGCTCCGTCGATCATCCGAGCGCCCGTTCCTTTCGCCTTGCCTCCGTCGTGGGCAACGAGCCTGTGGCCAGCGCCGATTGGCAGCTCCGCCTGCGGGTTTCGCGGCGGCGGCCACGTACCCGGGCCCGTACCCCTTGCTGTTCGCGGGGTCAACGGCCGACCCCTGGCGATCGTATGGCTCCCGCCTCACGCTTGTGTACGGAAAGTGAGAATTCGATCACGCACGGAGAGACGGTAAGGCGCTATGTCGGGAGTTGCCGTAGAGGCGAAGGGCGGTGGCGCGCCGCCGCCCCCGCAGCCGTACACCGATCCACAAGAGCTGTGGCCCCCAACGGCGTTGGGAGTACGGCGCGCCCGTCACTCGCTGATGCGAACCCTTGCCGCGTGGCGGGCCGAACGCGACGTGGCCGAGGCCGCCTGCCTCGTCCTCGCCGAACTCGCCGCCAACGCCCAGCGCCACGGGCACGTTCCCGGCAAGCAGTTCGGCGTCAGCGCCCATCGGCTCGCCGACGGCCTGCTCCTCGAAGTCCACGACGCCGCCGGCGGTTCCTTACCCGTCCTCCTCGACGCCCCCACCCCTGATCTTGCCGCCGAACGCGGGCGCGGGCTCCTCCTCGTGGACGCCGTCACCCATGGCCGCTGGGGTGTCGCCCCGCGCGTCGGCGCCCCCGGCAAGGTCGTCTGGGCCCTCGTCCCGGCCCCTGCGTCTGCGCCTGCGCCTGCGCCGTGGGGCGACTCTGCGGTGCCGGGCCCCGCCCGCTGAGTCCCCACCGCATCCTCGGCCCTACCCTGTACGCGGGCGGCCTCGTCGCGACGCGGTTCGCCGCCTCTGCCCGACCCTTTGCACCTGGTTCAACCCGGGCTCTGCGCCCGGCAACTCCGCACGTCAGCAAGCCATTTCCCCGCGTACGCGGGGATGACCCCCGCACGCGGGCCAGCGGCCGGGGCGCGTCCTGCCGCTCCCCGCACACGCGGGGATGACCCCATCGGCCGCTTCGGCTTCGATGCGGCGATCTTCCGCTCCCCGCCCGCGTGGGGATGATCCCGGCGTGGTCGTCCACCACACCGTTACCCAGGGGCGGTCCCCGCGCCTGCGGGGATGACCGCTCGTCGGGACTCACCGACGCTGGAGGGGGCGTAGGGCCTCCCGTTTCTCCGACCGGGCGGTGCGGGGCGTACGGCGGGAGCTGCGGTCGCGGAGGGGAGCGGGGCACGTCGGAGGCTCGACTGCGTGCGTCGAGGCCGCTGACGGTCGATACGGGGTGGGTGCGGACGAAAGGGCGCCCCGTGTGATGCTGGCGGCATGAGTGATCAACCTGAGGTCGCCGTCGTCCGGTGGCCGGACCAGGCACCTTCGGCCGGGGACGGGCTGGCCGGGCTGGCCGGGCTGCTGGCGGCCTACCACCTGCGGACCGAGGCCGAGAAGGGGGAGCCGGTCGCGGGGGTGGACGGGCTGCCGGATCGGTACCGGGCGGAGATCACCGACCCTCGGAGCGCGTTCGCCGACGATGTCGTGCTGGTGGCGCTCGTGGGGGACGCCGCCGTGGGCTGCGTGGTGGTGACGCGTCCGGACCACGGGCACTCCGAGGTCAAGAGGCTCTGGACCGAAGCCGAGTTCCGTGGCCGGGGCGTCGCGTCCGCCCTGCTCGGCGCGGCGTTCGCGCAGGCGGCGGAGAACGGCGCGGATACGGTCCGGCTCTCGGTGTGGAAGTGGCGGACCGGGGCCATCGCGCTGTACGAACGGCTCGGCTTCACCGTCACCGACTCGTGGGACGAGCGGGAGCAACTGGTCTGCATGCGGCGCGCCTTGTGAGCGGTCGCCGTCATCTACTGACGGCCGCGCCATCGCGTATCGCGCGGCGACGGCACCGCGCGTCGTGACCCCGCGTCAGCCGGGACGGCGGCTGCCGAGGCGCGCGTCGACCAGGGCCCCGGCCCGCTCCACGAACCTCGTGACGACCTCAGCCGCTCCCCGCCCACGCCGTAGGGGCGGGTCACTCGCCTCAGCTCTCCGCTGTACGCGGACCGTCTCCACGCGCGCCGGGTCGCCGCATTTGCCCGACCCCCGCCACCTGATGAACTCCGCCCCCACCCGCCGACAAACCCCCACGCCACCGCGCACGCGGGGATGACCCGGCCGCGACGCAGGCCGAGAGCGCCGAACTGGCCCGCCCCCCCGCGCACGCGGGCATGACCCCGACCCAGGCGGATATCGCCTCCCAGATGAGGGCTGCCCCCGCGCACGCGGGGATGAACCCTGCGGGGCGGTCGTGGCCGCGTTGAACAGGAACCGCCCCCCGCCCACGCGGGGATGACCCCGTCCAGTTCGGCGACCGCGCCCGGTACAAGCGCTCCCCTCGCCCGCGCACGTGGGGATGACCCCGGCAGGACGGCTCGCTGGCGCTGAGCATCTACCTGCCCCCCCACGCGGGGATGACCCCAGGCGGCGCCACGTCTCCGGCCCCACGAGACCCTGCCCCCGCGCAGGCGGGGATGACCCGAACCTCGGCACCCGCGTCCACACCCGGGCGCATGCTGCCCCCGCGCACGCGGGGATGACCCCTGGCGGCCGGGGAACGGTGGGGCAGTAGGCCCCTGCCCCCGCGCTCAAGGGGGATGACCCTCGGTCGTCGTGCTCGGCCTCTTCGGTTACGGGCTGCCCCCCGCGCACGCGGGGATGCCCCCCGCACGCGGACCAGCGGCCGGGGCGCGTCCTGCCGCTCCCCGCGCACGCGGGGATGACCCCCCGGCCGCTTCCAGGTCCCGGCGCACCAGCGCCCTGCCCCCCCCGCACGCGGAGATGCCCCCCGGACGCCGCCGCGACGGCCCACCGTCGCCGACCTCGCCCCGCCGCCCCGGCGCGCCCGGCGCCCCGGCCCCCCCGCCGCCCCGGCGCGCCCGCCGTCCCGGCCCCCTCCACCCCGGCGCGCCCCCCGCCCGGGCCCGCCGCCCCCCGACGGCGAGGTCAAGGCGAAGCGCAGCCCCCGCCGGGGCGGCGTTATTGGTCGCGGCGGGGGACCGTCAGGAGGACGAGGAGGGCGGGGGCGGCGGCCCAGGCGGCGAAGGTGAGCCAGGCGCCGGGGATGGTGGAGGGGTAGGGGGCGTGGAGGATGGCGATGGGGAGGGTGAGGCGGTACCAGGCGTTGAAGGGGAGCGCGTGGGTGAGAGTGGCGCTGAGGTGGGTGCGGTCGGTGATGGAGACGGGGAGGATGAAGGCGAGAAGGAACAGCGTGACCATGGTGGCGACGCTGTGGCGGATGACGGCGCCGAGCCCGAGGCCGATGAGGGCGCCGAGCGGGGCGAGCACGGCGGAGGCGGCGGTGATGCGGAGGGCGACGGGGTCGGTGAGGGGGACGCCGGTGTAACGGCCGTACAAAATGGCCGCGTCGCACCAGACGGAGGCGGCGACGGTGAGGACGCCGAAGACGGCGGCGACCGCCGTCACGACCAGGACCTTGGCGGTCATGACCTCCCGGCGGGCGGGGACGGCGCAGAACGTCGTACGGAGCAGGCCGGTGGTCTGTTCGCTGAGGATCGCGATGGCGCCCACCGCGCCCATGGCCAGCAGGACCCAGGCGGCGGCGGGACGGCTGAACGCCTCTTGCAGGGCGCCGTGCGCGGTGAACGGGGGCGGCCCTGAGTGCCAGTGCGCGCGGGCGGCGCGCGCGGCGTTGGCGTTCACGCCGACCGCGGCCAGGGCGCTGAGCAGCACGAACCACGGGATGGACCGCAGCGACCACAGTTTGATCCACTCCGCCGCCAGCAAGTCCCAGAAGCGGGGCGCGGGTTCGAGAAGGCCGGATTCCGTACTCATGACCGCTCTCCCGACTCCGCCGCGTACTCCACGCTCGTACCTGTCAGTTCCATGAACGCCTGCTCCAACGAGCCGTTCCGTGTCGTCAGTTGGTGGATGAGGATGCCGCTCTCCACGGCGATCCCCGCGATCCTCACGGCGTCCATCCCGGAGCCTTCGGCAGCCGTCACCGTGAGCAGGCCGTCCGGCGCCTGCGTCACCCGGGCGCCCGCTCGCGTGAGCGCGGTCACCAGCCCCGCGGGGTCGTCGGCGCGGACCTCGACGACCTGTCCGCGCTGCCGCGCGCCGCGCGCGGCGAAGGCGGAAACGCTCTCGTCGGCGAGGAGTCGACCCCGGCCGAGGACGACGAGCCGGTCGGCGGTGTGCTCCATCTCCGTCATGAGGTGGCTGCTGACGAAGACGGTGCGCCCCTCGGCGGCCAGCCGTCTGAACAGCGCCCGGACGAAGAGCACGCCCTCGGGGTCGAGCCCGTTCAGCGGCTCGTCGAAGAGCAGCACCGGCGGATCGCCGAGCAACGCGCCCGCGATGCCGAGCCGTTGCCGCATGCCGAGCGAGAAACCGCCGATGCGCCGGCCGGCGGCGTCGCCGAGACCGACCTCGCGCAGGACGGTGTCGATCCGGCCGCGCGGAACGGCGTTGCTGCGGGCCAGGAAGCGGAGATGGTCGTACGCGGTGCGCCCGCCGTGCGCGTCGCCCGCGTCGAGCAGCGCGCCGACGTGGCGCAGGCCCCGGCGGCGGGTCCGGAAGTCGTGGCCGTTGATGGTCGCGGTGCCGCCAGTGGGGGCGTGCAGGCCGACGAGCATCCGCAAAGTGGTGCTCTTGCCCGAGCCGTTGGGGCCGAGGAAGCCGGTGACGTGGCCGGGGCGGACGGTGAAGGACAGGTCGTTGACGGCGGTGGTCCGGCCGTAGCGCTTGGTGAGATGGCTGACTTCGATCACGGGACCACGCTGCCGTCCGGAGCGGCGCGGGGTCATCGGCCGCCGGAGGACGTCCCCTGTCCGCCGGTCGCGGAACGGTCCGCCCCGCCGTACGCCCACGGGCTTACGTCCCCGGGTGAATGCCCAGGTGGGGGACGGTCGTTACGCTCGGAGCATGGACCTGGGCAGGGAGCTGAGCATGGACTTCACCCACTCACCGCTCAAACGCCTCTCCCGCGTACGGCCGGGTACGTGGATGGCGCTGATCTGGTTCGCGGTCACCGCGTACACCGTCTTCGAGCAGACGCAGACCCGCGGCCTCAGCGTCCTCGACCTGAGCCTCGGCAACCAGTTGGACGAAGTCCTCGCGGCCGTCCTCGTCCTGGCCGCCGCGCGCCGCGAGCGCCGCCCGCTCCCCGCCCTGTGCCTGCTGCTCACCGGGACCGTCTGCTCGGTGTTGGCCATGGCGGTGGGGGACATCCCGCTGTTGCAGTTCCTCGCGGTGGACGTGGCGGTCTGCTATCTGGCGGCGACGCAGCCGCTGCGCACGTCGGCGACGGCGGGCGTGCTGGCGCTGGCCACGCTGGTCGGCTACTCGGGCGGTCGCGCGCTGCTCGGCTACGAGACCGACGCGACGACGACGCTGACGGCCGCGCTCACGACGGCGATCGTGTGGCTGGTCGGCAACGCGGTGTGGCAGCGCCACGCGCACGCGGAGGCGTTGCGCGCGGAGGCGACGGAACGGGCGATCACGTCCGAACGCCTGCGGATCGCACGGGAGTTGCACGACATAGTCGCGCACACCATCGGGATCGTCGCGCTCCAGGCCGGTGCGGCGCGGCAGGTCTTCGACACCCAGCCGGACCGCGCCCGCGCCGCGCTCGGCGAGATCGAGACGGCGGGGCGGGAGACGCTGACCGGGCTGCGCCGCATGCTCGGCGCCCTGCGCGAGGCGGACGGGAACGGCGCGGACGGGAACGGCACGGACGGGAACGGCGCGGACGCGAACAGCGCGCAGGGGAACGGCTCTGCCGGGACGGGCGCGACCGGGCGCGGCGCGCACGCGGGCGGCGCCCACGCGGGCGGAGACGGTACGCGCGAGGCCGTACGGCCCGCCCCCGCGCCGGGAATCGCCGACGTGCCCCGGCTCGCCGAGACCACGACGGCCGCGGGCGTGCGCGTGGACGTGACCTGGTCCGGCGTACGGCGCCAACTCCCGCCGGAGATCGAGCTGTCGGCGTACCGCATCGTCCAGGAGGCGGTGACGAACGTCGTACGGCACGCGGGCGCGCGGTCCTGCGCGGTGACCATCGACTTCCGTGCGGCGGAGCTGGCCGTCGAGGTCAGCAACCCGGGCGCGGACCCGGAGCCGCACCCGGCGCGTACGACGACGCACGGCGTACGGGCCCCGGCACGCGGCGGCTACGGCATCGTCGGCATGCGCGAGCGCGTCGGACTGCTGCACGGCGACTTCTCGGCGCAGCCGCGCCCGGACGGCGGCTTCCGCGTGACGGCCCGGCTGCCGGTTCCGCCCCAGGAGGCCCAACCAGCTCCCGACGCGGGGACGTTCACGTGTATGCCGGTCGCGGAGCCCGTCCGATGACCGCCGACGCCGCCGGACCTGCGGTCCCCGTGCGCGTCCTCCTCGTCGACGACCAGCCCCTCGTCCGCGCCTCCCTCGACATGATCATCACCGACGCGCCGGACCTCGCGGTGGTCGGCGAGGCGGGTACGGGCGAGGACGCCGTACGGCTGAGCGCCGAACTGCGGCCGGACGTCGTCGTCATGGACATCCGCATGCCCGGCATGGACGGCATCGAGGCGACGCGCCGGATCACCGAGGACCCGGTGTACGCGACCGCGGTCCCGCGCGTCCTCGTGCTGACGACCTTCGACCAGGACGACCACGTCTACGGGGCGTTGCGCGCGGGCGCGTCCGGGTTCCTGGTCAAGGACATGGCGCTGGACGACATCCTGGCCGCGATCCGCGTCGTGGCGGCGGGCGACGGCCTCATCGCCCCGGCCGTCACGCGCCGCCTGATCGCGCACTTCGCCCAACAGCCGCCGCCCGCGGGGCCGGTGGACGCACACGCTCCCGCGCGGCTGGCCGCCGTCACCGACCGCGAACGCCAGATCCTCACCCTCGTGGGCCTCGGCCGCGCCAACGCCGAGATCGCCGCCGAGCTCTTCATCAGCGGCGCGACCGTCAAGACGTACATCTCCCGCCTGCTCACGAAGCTGGACGCCCGCGACCGGGTCCAGCTGGTCATCATCGCGTACGAGTCGGGCCTCGTCGGCACGGCCTGAGCGCTGCCTGAGCACGGAGTCGGCACCCCGGCTCAAAGACCCCGGCTCAAAGACTCCGGCTCAGGGCGCCGTGAACAGCGTCGGGAAGCGCGGCGCGAGCCAGGGCCTGCGGCCCCAGGCCAGGATCGCGCCGCGCGCGAGCGCGTTCGTGGTGGTGCGGCGGCCGAGGGCGATGAGGAGGAAGGTGACGGGCTCGGTGACGATCGTGCAGTCGGGGCGGCGCGGCGGGGCGTCGGTCACGGCGAGGGCCCCGTCGGTGAAGGTGGCCGTGAAGCGGGGGCCGCCGCGCAGGCGGAGGTCGTAGCAGGCGGTGTGCCCGGCGGCGGTGCGGGGTTCGACGACGCGGGGCATGGCCGTCATGAGGAACGGGACGGTGAGCAGGGCCCGTTGGGGGCTGACCATGTGGGGGCGGCGGAGGGCGACGGCGATGTCGTAGCCGTGTCCGAGCATGTGGGCGAGCAGATACGCGCCGAGGTGGCCGAGGTCCATGGGGCCCATCGGGGTGGCCAGTTGGGCGTCCGGCTCCCTGGACGGCGCCGTGTCCGTGAACGCCCGCGCGTGCCGGACGATCCCGGCCGCCAGGATCGCCGGGTCGCGCTCGGTAAAGGCTTCCAGGGACGCGGTGTTGGCAGCGGCCAGGCCGCCCGGCGTCCCGTCGCCGTACGACCGCTCGCGCCCGGCGGCGAGGTCCGCCATCAGGGCGTTGGCCAGCATCAGATGCGCCGCCGCCTCCCCAACCGTCCACCGCGCGCCGGGAATCGGCACGGCCATGTCCGAGGGCGACCGCAGCAGCGCCGCGATCCGCTCGGCGACGGCCGGGACGGCCACGGACAGCGGCGAGTCCGCGCTGACCAGGGGGCTGGGTACCGTCATGGTGCAGAAGAGTGACCGAGCCCGCCGCTTCTGTCCAGGGTGCGCGTCGCGCGACGCGGCCCACGACCGCGGCTCCCTGCTCCCCGCCCGCGCCCGGCCCCCCGGCGGACACGCCCTAGGTGTATTGACCTGGAGGGTTGTTGACGCGGGTGATGGGTGGCTGGCCGCCGAGTGCGGTGTGGGTGCGGTGGTGGTTGTAGGTGTGGAGGAAGTCTGCCAGGGCTGCGGTCCGCTGGTCGTTGGTGGTGTAGGGCTGTTGGTAGGCCCATTCGTCGAGCAGGGTGCGGTTGAAGCGTTCGACCTTGCCGTTGGTCTGCGGGCGGTAGGGGCGGGTGAGTTTGCCGGTCGCGCCGAGGTCGGTCAGGGCCTGCTTCCACAGGGCGCTTTTGCGGTAGGACCAGGCGTTGTCGGTCAGGACGCGTTCGATGCGGGTGATGCCGGTGGTGGCGAAGAAGGCTGCTGCGCGGCGGAGGAAGTCTGCGCAGGTGGCGGCTTTCTCGTCGGGGTGGACTTCGCTGTAGGCCAGGCGTGTGTGGTCGTCGACGGCGGAGTGGATGTAGTCGAAGCCGGCACCCGGTCTCCCGGCCCGGGTGGCCTGGCGGCCGCGGGTGCGCCAGCCGCCGCCGTCGGGGATCCGGCCGGGTTTCTTGACGTCGATGTGGATCAGTTCGCCGGGGCGGTCGCGTTCGTAGCGGCGGATGATGTCGCCGGTGGGCCGGTCGATGTATGCCAGGCGGTTCAGGCCGTGGCGGACCAGGACCCGGTGCACGGTCGAGGCGGGCATGCCCAGGACCGGGCCGATCCGGGCCGGCCCGAGCTTGCGGGCCTGGCGCAGCTCGCACACGCGGGCCTCGACCGCGGCCGGGGTGCGGTGCGGTGTCCTGTGCGGCCGGCTGGAGCGGTCGTGCAGACCGGCTTCGCCCTCGGCCCGCCACCGCCTGACCCACTTGTGGGCCGTGGTCCGCGAGATCCCCATCTCGGCTGCGACATGCGCCACCGGGCGGCCCGAGCGGACACGCTCGACGAGGATCCGTCTGCCGTGAACGGTCAGCCGGGCATTACGGTGGGACACGAAGACCTCCGTGCGGTGCGTTCCTAGACAGCTCCACCACACCGGAGGTCTTCGCCATGATCAAGCACCGGCACATGTCAACAACGCTCGTGATCAATACACCTAGAGCCGGGGCAGCGGTGTGCGGTGGACCCAGGCGGTGAAGAGCGGGTCGAGCGAGTCGGCGCTGTAGCGCGCCGCGTGCGCGGCGAGGTCGGCCGTGACCACCGTCGAGTGGCGGTTTATGGTCGTCCACGCCTTGAGCATCCGGAAGAACGCGCCCTCGCCGAGGGCCAGTCGCAGGGCGTGGACGGTGAGGCCGCCGCGCTGGTAGAGGCGGTCGTCGAACATCAGACGGCGTCCCGGGTCGCCCAGGCGCAGGTCCTGCGGGAGCCGGGAGAGGCGGTCGTGGGCGGTGGCGGCGTGCGCGGCGGCGAGCGGGCCGCCGGTGTGCTCCGACCACAGCCACTCGGCGTATTTGGCGAAGCCCTCATTGAGCCAGATGTGCCGCCAGTCGCCGATGGACAGGCTGTTGCCGAACCACTGGTGGGCCAGCTCGTGGGCGACCAGCCGTTCCCAATGCCGCCTGCCCCCCAGGTGGTTGGTGCCGAAGGTGGCCATGCCTTGCGCCTCCACCGGCACGTCCAGCTCCTCGTCGGCGACGACCACCGCGTACTCGCCGAACGGATACGGACCGAAGACGTCCTCGAAGAAGTCCATCATGCGGGTCTGCCGCTCGAAGTCGACGGCGAATTCGCCGCGCAGCCCCGCCGGTACGTAACCGGTCTGCGGTACCGGGCGGCGCGGTGCGAACAGCGAGGCGCCGCCGGTGAGCTGGACCGTCTCGTAGCGGCCGATCGACACCGTCACCAGATAGCTGGACGTGGGCGCCGCCTGCTCGTAGACCCACGTGGTGCTGCTGGCCTTGGTGGTCCTGGACAGCAGCCGCCCGCCGACGACCACGGTGTACGCGGACGGCGCGGTGACCGCGATCTGGTACGACGCCTTGTCCGCGGGCCGGTCGTTGCACGGGTACCAGGACGGCGCGCCGACCGGCTGGCTCGCCACCAGCGCGCCGTCGGTCAGCTCCTCCCAGCCCAGGCCGCCCCACTGGCTGTTGATGGGCTGCGGGTTGCCGGTGTAGGCCACCTCGACGGTGAAGGCCGCGCCCGCCTCGACCGGCTTCGCGGGCCGTACGCGCAGCCGTCCCGCCCGGTGCGTGTAGTGCGCGGGCCGCCCGTCGACCACGACCCGCTGGAGCCTGAAGTCGGCCAGGTCCAGGGCGAATTCACGCAGCGGCGCGCCGCCCGCGACCGCGCTGAGCCGCGCCGTGCCGCGCAGCCGGTTGGACGCGGGCCGGTAGTCCAGGGCCAGTTCGTACCGGTGGACGCCGTAACGGCTGTCGCCGTGCGCGGGGAAGTACGGGTCCGCCGCCCCCGGCCCGGCTGCTCGCTTCTGGCTCAACGGTTCCTCGCTCATCGTTCCCACCGGGCCGCACCCCCGTACGGCCTGGTCGTTCCCCCGGACGGGCCGGGCACACGTGCCGGCGCGCCGGCACGTGGCGCGCCGCCCGACGGACCGCGTCCGCCCCCGCCCGGCCGCGGACGACCTCTCACGCCTCGCCCCGCCGCGCGGGCGGCTCCTCCTCGAACCACACCTCGGCCGGATTCCCCAGCCAGCGGCTGTCCGCGGGGATGGACTCGGCGCGCATCACCAGGGACGCGGGCCCCAGGGTGCTGCGGGCGCCGATCTCGCTGCCGGGCAGCACGATGCCACCGGGACCGAGGGTCGCGCCCGTGCGGAGCACCACCGTATCCATGCGCATGATCCGGTCGTGGAAGAGGTGGGTCTGAAGGACGCAGCCGCGGTTGACGCTGACGCCGTCCTCCAGGGTGACGAGGTCGGCCTCGGGCAGCCAGTAACTCTCGCACCACACGCCCCGGCCGATGTGCGCGCCGAGCCCGCGCAGCCACAGGCTCATCACGGCGGTGCCGGGCACCGCGCCGACCAGCCACGGCACGGCCAGCACCTCCACGAAGGTGTCGGCCAGCTCGTTGCGCCACACGAAACCGCTCCACAGCGGGCGCTCGACCGCCCGGAAGCGGCCCACGAGCAGCCACTTCGCGGCGATCGACACCAGCGCGGCGGCGCCGCCCGCGGCCAGCAGCACCGGCCCCGACAGCAGCGCCACCGCCAGGACGCCCGCGTCGCGGGCCAGCCGGGCCAGCACGGCCAGGACGAGTACGGCCAGCGCGGCGGAGGCCAGCACCGGCACCAGGCGGCAGACCTCGACCAGCCCGCGCGCCCACACCAGCCGTACCGGCGGCGCGTACGTCAGGCTCTGGTCGGCGTCGTCGGCCGTGCGCGGCAGCCGTACCGGCGGCATGCCCAGGTACGAGCGGCCCTCCTTGGCCTTCTTCGGCGTCGCCGACAGCACCCCGACCAGGCCGCGGTCCGGGACGGCGCGCCCCGGCGCCGTCATCCCCGAATTGCCGAGGAACGCGCGCTCGCCGATCTCGGCCGCGCCGATCCGCAGCCAGCCGCCGCCGAGTTGGTACGGGGCGACGAGGACGTCGTCGGCGAGGAACGCGCCGTCGCCGACGGTGGTGAGGCTCGGCATCGCCAGCACCGTGGAGACCTCGGCGCCGCTGCCGACCTTCATGCCGAGCGCCCGCAGCCACACGGGCGTGATCAGGCCCGCGTACAGCGGGAAGAGCTTGTCGCGGGCGGCGTCCATGAGCTGGATGACCGTCCAGGACTGCCAGCCGACGCGGCTGTGCAGCGGGTGCCAGCCGGGCCGCAGGCCCAGGCTCAGCAGCCGGACGGCGGCGATCAGCAGCGCCGCGTACACCAGCGCGAAGGCGAGGGTGGCGGGGACGAGCGCGATGAGCGCGCCCCGCGCGGCGGCGCCGAGACCGCTGTGGGCGGGCACCAGGCAGGCCGCGACGGCCAGCGCCGCGAGCCCGGCGATCAGCGGCAGCAGCGTCACGCCGACGCCGCTCGCGCCGTACGCCGCCGCCCAGCGGGCCCGGCGCGCGGGCCGCTGCTTGGGCCAGCGCCGCTCGGCCTTACCGACCTTGACGGCGGGCGCGCCCGCCCAGCTCTGCCCGGTCGGCACCTGCCCGGTGACGCTGGACCCGGCCGTGATCTGCGCGCGCTTGCCGATCCTGGCGCCCGGCAGGAGTGTGCTGCGGGTGCCGACGACGGCGCCGGAGCCGACCTTCACCGGGCCGACCTCGAGCCGGTCGCCGTCCAGCCAGTACCCGGCGAGGTCGACCTCGGCCTCGACCGCGCAGCCCCGGCCGAGCTTGAGCATGCCGGTGACCGGCGGCAGCGAGTGCAGGTCCACGTCCGGGCCGATCCGCGCGCCGAGCGCCCGGCCGTACCGGATCAGCCAGGCCCCGGACAGCGAGGTCGCGCCGGTCGCCTCGGCCAGCCGCTCGGCCGCCCACAGCCGCAGGTGGACGCCGCCGCCGCGCGGATAGCTGCCGGGGGTCAGCCCGCGCAGCAGCAGCCGGGCCCCGGCCGCGGCCAGCGCGAGGCGGCCGGGCGGGCTGAAGAGCAGGACGGCCCCGGCGGCGACCAGCCACCAGGACGCGGTGGGCGCCCACGGGTAGTGGCCGGTCCAGGCCAGCGTGTTGCCCAGCGCCAGCAGCCCGGTCGTCCAGCGCAGCCCGGTCAGCGCGAACAGCGGCAGCAGCGCGAGCAGTTGGACGGCCTTGGCGCGGGCGGGCACCGGCGCGATCTCGCGGGCCGGGCGGTCGTCCCGTACGGAACGGTCCAGCATCCTGGCCAGCTTCCGCACGGTCGGCGCCTGGTAGATGTCGACGACGGCCACCGACGGGAAGCGGGTCCGCAGCAGCGTCGTGAGCTGGGCCGCGGCCAGACTGCCGCCGCCGATCGCGAAGAAGTCGTCGCGCGCCTCGACCACCGGCACACCGAGGACTTCGGTCCACTGCTCGGCCACCCACGCCTCGGTGCCGCGCAGCGGCTCGGCGGCCTCCTCGCCGGGCGCGGGGCCCGCCGACTCCGGCAGCGGCCAGGGCAGCGCGGCCCTGTCCACCTTCCCCGAGGTGCGGGTCGGCAGGCCGGGGACGGTCGCCAGCAGCGGTACGAGGGCGGCGGGCAGCTTCGTGGACAGCTCCGCGACGGCCGCGGCCCGGTCCCAGCCCTCGCCCGCCACCACGTAACCGACCAGCAGCTGATTGCCGCGCCTGGTCGTGCGTACGGCGGCGGCTGCCCCCGCCACGCCCGGCAGCGCCTGGAGCGCCGCGTCCACCTCGCCCAGCTCGATCCGGCGCCCGCCGAGCTTGACCTGCTCGTCGGCGCGGCCCAGGAACAGCAGCCCCTCGGGCTCGGCGCGCACGAGGTCGCCGCTGCGGTACGCGCGCGCCCAGCCCATCGACTCCAGCGGCGCGTACTTCTCCGCGTCCTTCTCGGCGTCGAGATACCGGGCCAGGCCGACGCCGCCGATGATGAGCTGGCCGCTGCCGCCCATCGGCACCGGCTCGCCCGCCTCGTCCACCACGGCCAGCTCCCAGCCGTCCAGCGGCAGCCCGATCCGTACCGGGCCCTCGCCGGTCAGCAGCGCCGCGCAGGCGACGACGGTGGCCTCGGTCGGGCCGTAGGTGTTCCAGACCTCGCGCCCCTCGGTGACCAGCCGCTCGACCAGCTCCGGCGGGCACGCCTCGCCGCCGAAGATCAGCAGCCGCACCTCGTTCAGCGCCTCGGCGGGCCACAGCGCGGCCAGCGTCGGCACCGTCGAGACCACCGTGATCTCCTGCTCGGCCAGCCACGGCCCGAGGTCGCTGCCGCCGCGCACCTGCGAGCGGGGGACCGGGACCAGGCAGGCGCCGTTGCGCCAGGCCAGCCACATCTCCTCGCACGAGGCGTCGAAGGCCACCGACAGGCTCGCCATCACGCGGTCGCCGGGACCGATCGGCTCGTCCTGGAGGAACAGCGCGGCCTCGGCGTCCACGAACGCCGCCGCGTTGCGGTGCGTGACCGCGACGCCCTTGGGGCGGCCGGTCGAGCCCGAGGTGAAGATGATCCAGGCGTCGTCGTCGGGGGAGGGGCGGCGCGGGGCTTTCGACGCGGGCGTGTCGTTCGGCGCGTGACGGGTGCCGGTCAGGGTGGTGGCGTGACGGGTGCCGGTCACGGTGGTGGCGTGACGGGTGCTGGTCACGGCGGTGGTGTGAGGGGTGCCGGTCCGGGCGGTGGCGTGAGGGGTGCCGGTCGGCGCGTGAGGTGCGCCGGTCAGGGTGAGGGCGCGGTCCGCGCCCAGTACGGCGGCCACCCGCGCCTCGCCGAAGACCAGCTCGGCCCGCTCGTCCGGGTCCTCGGCGTCCACCGGGACGTAGGCGGCGCCCGCCGCGAGCACGGCCAGGATGCTGACGTACAGGTCGTTGCTGCCCGAGGGGACCCGGACGCCGACCCGGTCGCCCGGCCCGATCCCGGCCGCCGCGAGCCCGCGCCGCAGCGTCTCGACCTCGGCGGCCAGCGCGCGGTACGTCAGCGCGGTGCGCCCGTCGTCCAGCGCGGGCTCCTGCGGGTGCGCGAGGACGGTCGCGTCGAGCACGTCCAGCAGCGTCCGCGCCCCGGCGGCCGTACCTCCCGCGAAGTGGGCGTGCGGAACGCTCGGCCGTTCGGCCGCGTCCAGCACTCCCAGCAGCAGGTCCACATCCCGCAGCGGGTCGCTCTCCACGCTCAGATCCATGCGCTCCTCGTCCCTCGTCCCCCGTCCGGGGGCCCGGCACCCTGCTCAGGCGTACAAAGCAAGACAAGCCGACCAATCTTACGGGCGGCCTTTCCGCGCCGCCTCCCGAGCGACCCCGCGCCCACCCGCGTTTCGAACGCGTTTCCGCCCCCTCTCGCGCCCCCTCTGACCTGCGCGGCGACCGTCCCTTCCGCCCCGCCCGCCGACGCCTGGCCGACGCGGCCGAACGTGCCGCAACACACACGAGGAGCCGCGAAGAGATGGCCGCGCGATGTCATCGCGGCGAACGTGCGGTGTACGGGAGATGTACGGCTGGGGTCAGACCGTTCTCCGGCTCGCCGACGGTCGCGCGAGGACCGCGACGAGCACGGCGAGATCGGCGGCTCCCGCCGCGTCGTCCGCGTAACGCGCGATCGTGAGCGGACCCACCTCGCGCAGGACGACGCCTTCGCGGGCGAGCACATACGTCAACGCCAGCAGCGCGGAACGGGCGTTGCCGTCGGCGAAGGGGTGGAAGAAGGCCACGTCCAGATACGTCCGGGCGGCGCGCGCGGCCAACGGCACGGCGGTGTCCGCGCTTTCGGCCAGGCACTCCGCGAAGTCCGCCGGGGTGCGCGAGTTCAGCCCGTACCGTTCCCGGCCGCCCTTCGCGTACGCGTCCCCGGTCCTGAACGCCGCCTCGTCCGCACCGAGCACGGTCCGCTGCCACCCGGCCAACAGGCCGAACGTCAGGGGCACTTCGCGTACGGCGTCGGCGCGGGCCGCCTCGTACGCGGCCAGCAGGCGGCGGGCGCGGACGGGGTCGCGGCGCCGGACGGGGCCCGCGCACCAGGCGGCGAAGCCGTCGACGGCCGGGGTGGTCCGGCCTGCCGTCACGTCGTCGGCGCCGGTGGCCGTCCAGTCGACCCGCCGCCGTACGCGGCACCAGGCCGCCAGCGCGTCGGGGCCGGTCCCGTACGCGCTCGCGGGAACGGCCGAGTCCCCGGGCGGCTGCGGCGCGGTGGACGTCATCCGCCGTCGTGCCGCTCTTCGAGGTGGCTGTACTCGCGGTGGTCGCGGTAGGGGAGGCGGCCGGTCAGGGCGACGGCCAGATCCTCGCCGACCGAGTCGACGAGCGTGGACGGCGGGGCGACCCAGCTCGTGAAGCGTCCGCCGATGGCGCTGTCGACCACGGCCGTGGCCTCGGCGTCACCCATTCCGCAGGAGGTGAGGTACCACCCCAGCACCAGTCGGCACGTTCCGTACCAGCCGCTCTCCGCCTGCGTACGGTCCACGACGCGGGTGACCAGCCGGACCGCCGCGCGTTCCAGGTGCCAACTGCGCTGCTCGGGGGAGGCGTCCGGCGCCGGGGCCAACTCCCTTAAGCGCTCAGCCAGTTCCTCCAGCCAGTCCCGCCACTCGGTCAGCGCGGCGACGGCCTTGGCCGCGGTCGCGTCCGGTGTCGTCACCGAGTGCGCCCCGCAGCACCAACTGCCGACCACACCGCCGTCGTTGTCGCCCTCGCCGACGCTCCAGTTCCACTCCCGCGCCCAGGAGCCGTACCGCTCGACGAAGAGCGCGGTGATCCGCGGCACGCAGCGGCGCTCCCGCGCCCACTTGCCCGCCATGCCGGACCGCACCTGCGGCACCAACTCCCTGACCAGCGCCTCGACTCGCGCCTTCTCGGCGTCGTCCCAGGCGAACGGGTGGCGCTCCGGGTCGAGTTCTGGCCAGGTGGGGACGCGGTACGGGGGCGGTGTGGCGGGTTGCTCGGCCGGTGTGGCGGGTTGCTCGGCGGGCGTGGCGGGTTGCTCGGCCGGTGTGGCGGGTTGCTCGGCGGGTGTGGCGGGTTGCTCGGCGGGTGTGGCGGGTTGCTCGGCGGGTGTGGCGGGTTGCTCGGCTGACGTGGCGGGCTCCGGGGGTGCGGGTGCGGGCGGGGATGCGGACAGCCGTCCAGTGTCGCGGCTCGCGCCCGTGTCCGCCTCCGGTTTTCCGGCCGCCGGGGGCCTACTGACCGGCGGTGGCGGCGAAGCGCCGGGCGAGGGTCGCGAAGGCGTCCTTGAGCGCGGGCGGCCCGATGACCTCGACGGCGGTGTCGAACTGGGCGAGGGCGGCGGCGAGCGCGGGCCAGGACCAGGAGCCGAGGGTGAGGCGGCAGCGGTCGGCGGTGAGGGGTTCGACGAGGCCGTCGCGGGCGTAGGGGGCGACGGCGGAGGCGGGCAGGTCGAGCACGACGACGCCGCGGCAGGGCCAGTCGGCCGCGCCCCGCGCGGGGGCCTCGGCGCCGCGGAAACGGGCGGTGACGAAGGCGGCCACGTCGCCGCCGGGCAGGTCGCGGGGGGTGAAGCGGGGTCCCGTGGGGGTGCGGGGGCGAATCCGGTCGGCGCGGAAGGTGCGCCAGTCGGCGCGGTCGAGGTCCCAGGCCAGGAGGTACCAGCGCCCGCCGCGCGCGACGAGGTGGTGGGGCTCGACGCGGCGGGGTGCGGCGGGGGAATCGGGCTCGTGTGTGCGGGGGGCGGCGGAGCCGGGCTCGTGTGTGCGGGCGGCGGCACCGGGCTCCTGCGCGGCGGGAGTCGCAGGGGCCCCGGCCTCGGGCTCCGGCGGGCCCGCGTAGTCGAAGCGCAGCACCTCGCGGGCGTGGACGGCGGCGCCCAGCGCGGTCAGGACGTCGCTGTCGGCGGTCGCGGCGCCGGGCGGCGGGACGGCCGTCACCTCCAGGGCGTCGATCCGGTGCCGCAGCCGCGCCGGCATCACCTGCCGTACGGTCGCCAGCGCGCGGGCGGCTGCCTCCTCGATGCCCGCGCCCGCCCCCGTGGCCATCCGCAGGGCGATGGCCAGGGCGACGGCCTGGTCGTCGTCGAAGAGCAGCGGCGGTAGCCGCGCCCCGGAGTCGAGCCGGTACCCGCCGTCGGGGCCCTTGGAGGCCGCGATGGGATAGCCCAGCTCGCGCAGCCGGTCCACGTCCCGGCGGACCGTACGGGCGCTGACGTCCAGGCGTTCCGCCAGCTCGCCGCCCGGCCAGTCCCTGCGGGTCTGGAGCAGGGACAGGAGGGAGAGCAGCCGGGCCGACGTTTTCTGCATACGTCCGATTCTCTCCCGAGTACAGGACAGAAACTGTCCTGTACGGGTGCGAGGGTGGGTCGCAGACCGGGAAACACGCAGGTCACGAAGGTTCGAACCCGACAGCGCAAGGAGCCACCCATGTCCGTCACGACCGCCACCCACCTGAATTTCCGGGGCGAGGCCCGCGCGGCGCTCGACTTCTACGCGTCCGTCCTCGGCGGGCGCCTCACCGCCGTCACGTACAAGGACGCCGGCGCCGTACAGGCCGAGAGCGAGGCCGACTGGATCATGTGGGGCGAGGTCGTGTCCGACGACGGCTTCCACGTCATGGCGTACGACGTCCCGTCGCACCTGCCCTGGGACCAGGGCCGTAACGCCTTCTTCGTCTCGGTGCGCGGCGACAGCGCCGAGGAGATCACCGCGCTCTGGGAGAAGCTGGCGGACGGCTCGACAGTCGCGCAGCCGCTCGCGCCCGCGCAGTGGGCGCCGCTGTACGGCATGCTCACCGACCGCTTCGGGGTCGTGTGGGTCCTGGACGTCACTGCCCCGTACGGCGGCTGACGCCTCGTCATGTCGCACGTGACGTCGTACGTGACGCCGCCGCTCGACAGCCGCGCCCTGAACCGGGCGACCCTGGCCCGCCAACTCCTGCTGGAGCGCTCGGACCTGCCGGTCCTGGACGCCGTCGCGCACCTCGGCGGCGTCCAGGCGCAGGAACCGCAGGAGCCGTTCACCGGGCTCTGGTCACGGCTGCGCGGCTTCCAACCCGCCGCGCTGGACGGCCTGTTGACCGGGCGCGAGGTGGTGCGCACCCATCTGATGCGCCGTACCGTCCATCTCGTCACCGCCGAGGACGCGCTCGCCTGGCGGGCCCGCCACGATCCGATGCTGCGGCAGCGCGTCCTGGGCACGTACCGCGACGAGTTGGCCGGGATCGACCTGGCCGCGCTGGCGGCGGCGGCCCGCGCCGTCGTGGCCGACGGCGGGGCCCGCACGATGGCCGAGATCGTCGCGGCGCTCGCGGACCGCTGGCCGGGCCCGCCCCGGCGCGTCCTCGGCGAACTCGTCGTCGCCGCCCTGCTCCCCATGGCGCAGCGGCCCCCGCGCGGCCTGTGGCGTACGAAGGCGGGTGTCCGCAACGTCCTGCTCTCGTCGTGGCTCGGCCGCGACATCGACCCGCCGCCTGCCGACGACGCGGCGGAGGACCTCGTCGGACAGGCGCTCGTACGCCGCTACCTCGCCGCGTACGGCCCCGCCGCCACCGCCGACCTGCGCGCCTGGTCCGGCCTCGCGGGGCTCCCCGCCGCGGTCGCCGCCGTACGCCCCGAACTCGTCGCCTTCCGCGACACCCAGGGCCGTGAACTGCTCGACCTCCCCGACGCCCCGCGCCCCGACCCGAGCACCCCCGCGCCCGTACGCTTCCTGCCCGCCTTCGACAACGCCCTTCTCGGCTACGCCGACCGGACCAGGATCGTGGACGACGCCCACCGCGGCCTGTCCGTCGCCGGTCAGCGCGTCGTCCTGGTCGACGGCCGCGTCGCCGCCACGTGGACGGCGGAGGCGCGGGGCGTCGCCGTCACCCCGCTCCGGCCGCTGCGGCGGGCGGAGCGCGACGCGGCCATGGACGAGGGCCGGGCCCTGGCGGCCTTCCTCACGGACGGGGAGAGCGACCTGGTCCGCACCGCGTAGGCGCGGCTTGAACGCGCCCTTTGTCTAAGGCTGTTGCGGTCCGTACGACTCCTCGCGCGTCGGCCACGCGTCGGCGCGCGCGAGGTCGAGGACGAGGGCGGCGATGTTCCAGGCGTCGTCCTCGCCCCGGTGGTGCCGCCCTTCGAGCGGCAGCCCGGCCACGCGCAGCGCCTCCGCCATCCCCGGCCGCTTGCGCAGCCCGTACCCTTGCGTGAACACCGCCTTCGCGTTCACATGCGACCTGCCGAAGGGGTACGTGACCTGCGTCGCCCGGCACTGCCGCGTGAACTGGTGCCGGTCGTAGTCCCCCCAACTCGCCCACACCCGCGCCCCCGCCAGGTGCTCCCGCGCCAACTCCCCGCAGGCGTCGGCGAACGACACCCCGCGGTCCACCTCCGCCTGCGTCAGCCCCGTCAACTCCGTGCAGAACGCGCTCACCCGCGACCGCACCGGCCGCACCACCCACCGGTGCCGCCCCACCCGCTCCCCGGCCGCCAGGTCCACCACGGTCAGCCCGATCTCGATGATCTCGCTCACCGCCCCCGGCGGCGGCTGCCCGTCCCAGCACGTCGCCTCGACATCCACGACATTCAGCAACTCCCCGCCCCAATTCATCCGTCGAGCATAGGAAGCCAGCCGCCGGACGCCGAACCATTTCCCGACCAGCCTTCGGCCGGGAGGTACGGGGACGCGTCGGCGTCTTCTACCGCGTCCGCGTCACCGGCGGCCGCCTCCGCCCCCAACAGGCCACGTGCCCCCGGTCCTGACCGGGGGCCTGATCCAGGACTGACCCCAAAGCGGACGTTCCCGGGAGGGTGCTTCGGGCGGCGGATCCGGGGGGGGGTGGCCGGATGTCTGGCGTAGGGGCCGGGCAACTGGGGTGTCAGCAGGGGCCGTTGTCGGTCCAGACGGCCCAGGAGGAGGGGTCGGTGGGGACGGCGTTGGTGGAGTAGTAAGTCGCCGTGAATTTGTGGCCGTTGTAGGAGACGGCGTTGCCGGGGACGTAGGAGGTGGACGGGCTCCAGGGGGCGGGGCAGGCGGGGGTGCCGCTGCCGCCGCCGGTGGTGGTGGCGGACAGGGGGGCCGAGGCGGGGCTGACGGTGCCGGAGGCGGTGGCGGCGGCGACCGTGTAGGTGTAGGCGGTGCCCGCGGTGAGGCCGGTGTCGGTGAAGGACGTGCCGCCGGTGGTGCCGACCTGGGCGCCGCCGCGGTAGACGGTGTACGAGGCCGCGCCGGAGACGCCGGTCCAGGACAGGGCGACCGAGGTGTCGGTGGTGGTGGTCGCGTGCAGGCCGGTGGGCGCGGCGAGCGGCGGGGGAGTGCCGTTCGAGGAGACGAACTGCCAGGTGATGCCGGTGACGACACCCGTCCCGAGCGGCGCGAACTCCGCGAACGCGGGCTGGCTCAGGTCGATGTGCGTCGCGTCGCACGTCGGGCACTTGTCGGCCACCGGCACCGTGAGCGTCTTGCCGTTGTACGTGACCTGGACCGAAATCCCGCCGCACAGAGGGTCGTTGTTGGGGTTGGCCGAGGTCCACCACTGGTACGACACCGCGACCAGATACTGCGTGGACGCGTCGATCCGCGTCCCGCACGCGCCGTACCCGACGTCGTTGTAGTACGTCATCGACCCGCTCATCGGCTGCCCGACCGGCACGGCGGCCACGGCCGGTCCGCCGGCGAGCAGCACGAGCGCCGAGGCACCCGCCAGGGCGCCGAGCCAGGGCGTGACGCGGCGCGTGACCCGTCGGCCGATCCGTCGCCTGACGCTTCGCCTGATACCTCGCCTGACACCTCGCGGAGCGCGCAATGTACCTCTCCTCTACGTCTGTTCAGAGTGGGGGGAGCCTGAGCAAGGCGTTGAGCACGGGGCGTACGGGGCGTACTTGGCGTACGGGGCTGACAGTACGCGAACAAGCCGCCGTGCGGTGGTGAGGCGGCGGCACACCGAACGGTTCAGGACGTCGTTGTCATGCCCTCCCACCGGGCACGGGTCACGCGCCCCCGCCCGGCCCCCGAGCCCCCGGCGCGCCCGCCGCGAGCAACCCGTCCACGAACGTCCGCAGCCCGTCGCGATACGTGTCCCGTAGGGCCAGTTCGTGCCACCGGCCGCTGACGGCCGCCAGGTGCGGCACCTTCTCCGCGTCGAACGTCTCGCGGAATACGGGCGGTTCGCCGCCGCTCGGCCACTGTACGGAGTGCGCGCGCACCAGGATCTCGCCGACCGTGTAGTACCAGATGCTGCGGAAGACGTGCACGGACTGCTCCTGCGTACAGCCGTGTTCGTCCGCCCCGGACACGATGCCCTCGACCATCCACAGCGCCGATTCGTCGAGCAGCCCGACGAAACCGTCCGTGGTCAGCACCTCCGCCGCCCACGGCCACGCGGCGAGCGCGTCGTGCAGCGCGGTGGCGGACGCGATGACGCGGTCGCGCGGATCGGCGGGGAGTTCGGGGCGTTCGAGCTGGCTGATGTGGTGTTCGAGCAACTGGACGAGCAGGTCTTCCTTGTCCCGGATGTGGTGGTAGAGCGTCGTCGGCCCGATGCCCAGCTCGGCGGCCAGCCGCCGGATCGTCAGCTTCTCCCAGCCGTCGCGGTCGATGAGCCGACGGGTCGCCGTGAGGATCTCCGCGCGGGAGGTCACGGGCGGGCGGCCGGTGCGGCCGTTCGGCGCGGGGGCGGCGCTTGCGCGCTTGGACGGCTTGGACGGCGCGGGCTGCTCGGACGGCTGGGGCGACGCGGGCTGTGTGGGCGGTCGGGGCATGGGCCCATCATGCCGCGCCGCCGCGCACGGGCCGTACGACGTACGCCGTGACCTGCGCGAGGGTCCGTCCGTACCCCTGAAGCGCGCCCCGGCCGCGTACGGCCGCCGTGCCCGCCCCGCGTACCCCGCCCCCCTCCCGATTCCCATCCGGTACATCCGGTGCTACTTTCGGAACACGTTCCTAAAGTCGAGGCGGCAGAGAGCGACGGCGCGCGCCGACGCCGAGAAACGGGGAGTCCGCGATGCGGAAGAGGATGAGGAAGAGTCCGAGCAGCAGCCCGATCGAACCGGGGGGTCCGGGCGGAGGTCCGGCAGGGGGTCCGGGCGGGGGTCCGGGCCGGGGCACCGGCATCCCGGCGCCCCCGACAGCCCCGCCGAGCGGGGCCCCGGCGGCCGTCCGCCCGGGGCTGACCCTCGCGGTCGTCGCCGTCGTCCAGTTCATGGTGTCGCTCGACGTGTCCGTCGTGAACGTCGGACTGCCCCAGATCGCGTCCGGCCTCGGCTTCGGCCCGGTCGGCCTGACCTGGGTGATCCACGCGTACGCCCTCACGTACGGCGGCCTGCTCCTGCTCGGCGGCAAGGCGGCCGACCGCTACGGCCGCAAGCGGGTGCTGCTGCTCGGGCTCGCCCTGTTCGGCCTGGCCTCCCTCGGCGGCGGCCTCGCCCAGAACCCCGCCCAACTCGTCGCCGCCCGCACGGTCCAGGGCATCGGCGCCGCCGCCCTCGCCCCCGCCGCGCTGGCGCTGCTGACCGGGACGTTCCCCGAAGGCCGGGCGCGCGTCAGGGCGTTCGGCGTCTGGAGCGCGGTCAACGCGGCGGGCGGCGCCTTCGGCGTCGTGATCGGCGGTTTCCTCACGCAGTACGCGAGCTGGCGCTGGGTCATGCTGGTCAACGTGCCAATGGCCGCGTGCGCGCTGGCACTTGCCTGGCGCGGGGTCACCGCGACCGCGCCGAACGCGCGCGCCGGCCGCCCCGACGTCCTCGGCGCCGTACTCGCCACCGCGGGCATGACGCTCCTGGTCTTCGGCGTCGTCCGCACCGACCGGCACGGCTGGACCTCGGGCGCCACCCTCTCGACGCTCGCCGTCGCCGTCGTCCTGCTGGCCGCCTTCCTCTCCGTCGAGCGGACCACGGCCCGCGAACCCCTCATCCGGCTCGGCCTGTTCGCCAACCGCTCGGTCTCCGGCGCGAACGCGTTCAACCTCCTGGTCGGCGCCGCCATGACGCCGTCCTTCTACTTCGTCTCCCTCTACCTCCAGGACATCCTCGGCAAGGGGCCCGCGCTGACCGGAGCGATGTTCCTGCCCTTCACCTTCGGCCTGATCGGCGGCTCCGTGCTCGCCATCAAGTTGGGCTACCGCTTCCCGCCGCGCACCCTGCTCGTCACCGGCGGCATCCTGACGGCCGTCGGGCTCGGCTGGTTCGGCATGATCAGCGCCGACGGGTCCTTCGCCGCCGACATCCTCGGCCCCTCGATCGTCGCCAGCGTCGGCTTCGGCCTCTGCCTCGGCCCGGTCGTCTCCACCGCCACGGCGGGCGTCGCGCCCCACGAGACCGGCACCGCCTCCGGCCTGCTCAACAGCTCCCGCCAGATCGGCGCCTCCCTCGGCCTCGCCGCCCTGGGCACCGCCGCGCAGCACCGCACGGGCGGACGCGCGACGCTCGGTGCGCTCTCCGACGGGTACGGGTTCGGCCTGACGCTGGGCGCGGCGCTGCTGGTCGCGGCCGTGGCCGTCGCCCTGACGGTGCTGCGGCGGACCGGGGCGCCGGGGCGTGAATCCCCGTCCGTGGAGCGGGACTTGGTGCCGACGGGGGACTGAGGGGGGACTGAGGGGACGGTACGGCCGGACGGCGGCGGTCGTACGGGGTCCGGTCGTACGGGTACGGCCACGCGGTGGCTCGGCTGTACGGGGGCGGGCTCTTTCCCGCCACCGTACGGTCAACTACCGGCCGAAGACGGCACTTTCGGGTCGGGTCAGGTTGTCATGGGCATGACCTCATGCGTAACGCGAGCCCCATGCACCACCCGGCCCTCCGAGAGGATCGCATCAGCGTGAGAAGTCCGAGAAGCCTCGTGAGCAGTCTGAAGCCGAAATCGACGGCGACCGTTTTCGTGACCGCGGCGGCACTGGCCCTGGGCTGCGGCCTGGGCACGGCCGCGGCGGCCCCTTCGTCGCCCGCGCCGTCCCTCGCGCCGTCCCCCGTGGCCGCCGCCGCCCCCGCGTGCGGCTCGGCGACGGTCTCCGGCCGTACCGTCAGCGGGGCGCTGCCCGCGGCCGAGGTCCACCGCCAGCTCGACTCACTGACGCGGCAGCACCGTTCGCAGTACGGGACGCCGTCCGGGATCGCGGCCAAGGGCCCGCTCGGTACGGCCTCCCCGGCCACGGGCACCGTCGTACGGCCGCTGCTCGACATCCACCCGGCGCAGGGCACGGCGTTCAAGTCGCTGTCCGGCTCGGACGGTTCGTGCGCCACCCAGTCCGTCTCGACCCAGCTCACGGTGCACGACAGCGGCACCACCATCTACACCCCGACGATGTACCCGGCGGGCGGCTCCTGCGTCGAACTCGTCACCGTCTACACGCGGACCGTCCGCTCGGTCTCCGCCTGGGACTGGTGCCGCAGCGTCAACTTCGCCGCCTCCGTCACCATCAACAGCTCCTTCCTCACCACCTACACCGGCGGCACCGGCTCCTACACCGGCCGCGTCGTCAAGACCTCCGCCGCCTCCAACACCTGGTCCGCGGACCTCTACAACTACTCGACCGGCCAGTGGGACACCCTCTTCGCCCAGTCCGGCGCCAACCAGTCCGGCCGCACCGACGGCTGGGACATCGAAGAGCTCTACTCCACGGTCGGCACCTCCGGACAGGCGTCCTCCTGCGCCGACATGGCCAACCTCACCTTCGAGTCCGCCAACATCGCCGTCCGCACCAACGGCACGTGGTCCCCCGCCTCCACCGCCAACGCCGACACCCACTACGACTCCCCCGCCGGCTCCTTCTACTGCCCCACCCGCACCTTCCAGATGCTCACCCCTTACACCCACTGGAAAGCCACCGGCTGACCTCCCGTCCCCGGGTGGCTCTGGCCCGAAGGGCCCTGGCTTGCCGCGCCGGGTCGGCGGGCCGGCCAGGGGTCGGGCGGGGCCCGGCTAGGGTGGGGTGATGGCGGCGATTCGGCAGATCCAGGTGACCTTCGACTGCGCGGAGCCCGAGCGGGTCGCGCGGTTCTGGTGCGAGGTGTTGGGGTACGTGGTGCCGGCGCCGCCGGAGGGATTCGGGACGTGGGGGGAGTACGACGCCGCGCAGCCTCCGGAGGAGCGGGGGTCGTGGTTCGCGTGCGTGGACCCCTCGGGGGCGGGGCCCCGGCTGTACTTCCAGCGCGTCCCCGAAGGGAAGGCCGTCAAGAACCGGGTGCACCTCGACGTACGGGTGGGCACCGGCCTGGCGGGGGAGGAGCGGCTGGCCGCCCTGGAGGCCGAGTGCGCGCGGCTGATCCCGCTCGGCGCGGTGCGCGTACGGCTGCTGTACGACGGCGGCAGCGACTCGTGCATCGTGATGCAGGACATCGAGGGCAACGAGTTCTGCCTCGACTGACGCGCTCGCGGGGACCCGCGCCGGAGGCGTCGGCCCGGAGATCGACGACCCGGAGCGCAGGGACGCGGTACTCGTCCGGCTCGATGATCGAGGACGAGAGGCACCCTCGGAGGGTGGCAGGACCCGGGTGCGGGCGGACGGTCTGGGTCTTGATCCGGCGGGATGCCGGTCAGTGGGGGTACGTGCGGGGCGGGCGTTGACGGGGGAGGGTGTCGCGGAACTGCTCGATGGCGGAGCTGATCTGGCGGGTGAGGTGGGTGTCCTCGATGCGGTCGAGGTAGAGGTTGCGGCGGGCGAGGCCGACGGCGTCGACGCAGAAGTAGAGGGACATGAGGGGGTTGATGAAGAGTTCGCTGCGCTTGGTGCGGGCGGTGAACTGGACGTCGCCGAAGTCGCCGCGGGTGGCGGCGGCGATGGAGCCGTGGACGATGCTCGGGTACTCGGGCGTGGACGCCTGGGCGTGGGCGACGGCGTCGAGGTAGAGGGCGCCCTCGCGGCTGGCGGGGGAGAGGGAGAAGGCCCCGAGGTAGGCGCCGTCGCGCTCCAGAGCGGCCAGATTCTCCAGTACGAGGGCGTGGTTGACCCCGTGGTACGCGTCCACGCCGAAGCCGAGGCAGGCGACGAGCCGTTGGGGGACCTCGTCCAGCGCGCGGACGGCGGCGAGGCTGGCCATGTCCTCCTCGGGGGTGCCGAGTCCGCTCTCGTCGCCGCGCATGAGGATGTCGGTGCCGCCGTCGACGAGGACGATCGCGTCGACGCCGCCGAGGTGGGCGATCAGCGCGCGGTACGCGGCTCGCAGCGGCTGGACTCCCGTCCGGTCGAAGGCGTGGACGGTGGACGGGAGGCCCTGACCCTCCAGCCAGCGCGCCAGCGTCCGCTCGGGGAAGTAGTCACCCCTGGCCACGGTGTCGGGCCCGATGACGGCCACGTCGTGGTCCAGCCACACGCCCAGGTCCAGGCCGTGCAGATCGGCGAACGACAGATTCGCCAGGTGCACTTCCTTGCCCTCGGCGCGCAGCGCGAGCGCCAGCGGCAGTCCGGCGTAGACGTCGAAGCCGCCGCCCGCGCCGGCGACGAGCACGCGCCGCGCGTCGCGCAGCCGCGTGAACAGGGCTGGCTCATGAAGGGAGTACACCCAGGGACGGTAACAGGAGCGCGGCACACGGCCGTTGAGGACATCCGCGGGTCATGACCCGACACCGCGCCCCGCACCGCGCGACGGGCCGAATCCCCGACGCGTCAAGCCAGTTGCCGCTGGCGCAGCACCGCGTGGTGCGACAGCGACGGCCCTCCCCGAGGGCGCTCCCCGCACTACGCTCGTCGCCTGACCGAGAGGCACTGGGGGTGGGGGTCACGGGCGTGAAGCGCATCGTCGGGGTGCACGGGATCGGGCAGTCCAGGACGTCCAAGGAGCAGTTGACGCGCGACTGGTCGGGGGCGCTCGACCGTGGCCTCGGCGCGGCGGGCGCGCCCACACTGCCGCCCGGCACCCTCGAACTGCCGCACTGGACACGGCTCCTGGCCCGTCCGGGCAAGCACCTCGGCCCGGACGACGATCCCTTCGACAGCGAAGTCCCCCTGGGCGACGGCGAGGCCGACTTCGTCACCCGGGCGCTGGAGGACGTCGTTCCCCGCGAAGACCTCGACCGGATCGGGGAGTCGGAGTCGCAGACGCTCGGGCCGCCGCAGCTCTGGCCCGCGCGCCTCACCCGCCTGGTGATGGCGTACGACCTGCGCTTCCCCCGAGGCGGCGGCAGGCTCTTCGTGAGCGCGATGCGCGAGGTGCGCTTCTACCTGTACGAGCCCGGTCTCGCTGCCCGGGTCCGGGCCCTGGTCGCGGAAGCGTTCGACGCGGACACCGCCGTGGTCGTGGGGCACTCGCTGGGCAGCGTGATCGCCTACGACCTGCTGCGCCGGGAGGAGATCGCACCCGACCGCGCGTCCGGGGTGCGTACGCTCCTGACGTGCGGCTCCCCCTTGGCCGTTCCCTCGGTACGGCGCGGACTGGGCATCGCCGACGGTGAGCCCATGGGGCTGCCCGCCGGTACGGGGTGGGTCAATGTCTTCGACCCGGGGGACGTGGTCACCGGCGGCGGCGGACTCGGTGGTCTGGGGCCCTGGATCACCGACGAAAGGGTGAACAACGGCATCGGAGACCCGCACAGCGCCGCCCGCTACCTCCAATCCGGCCCCGTGGCACGCGTGATCGCGGACGGCTGCCGGTGAACCGGGGCGCGGCTCCGCGAACGGCCCGGCGATCGCTGATCGAGATCGCCGAATCGGAGCGGGACGACGACCCCGAATTCCGTGAAGGGATCGCCGCCCAAGTCGCCGTCGTACGGGAGTGGTGGGCCGAGAGACCGCCGAGCGAGAGCCGCTTCGAACGGCGCGGCCCGAAACGGCTCGACACGGTTTACGACCTGCGCGAATTCCTGGACGACGCGCGGCCGGAGGAGGCCGCCCACGATCACGCGCTCGTGGTCTACGTCACCGGCCACGGGGTCACCCGACCGTCGCACGACCACTTCCTCCTGCTGCGCGACTCCGACGAGAGACGTCTCCCGGCGACCGCGTTCCAGACCGGCGACCTGATCGCGCGCGTCCTGGACTCCGACTCCGACCACATCCTGGTGATGGTCGACTCCTGCTACTCCGGTGTCCTCCGCAAAGACCTGCAACGCCGGCTCGAAGCCTTGAACAGCGCACGGCGGAACCTGAACTCCCTCGTGGTCATCTCGTCCGCCAACGAGACGGGGACCCCGCGTCCGCAGCAGTTCACGCGCCTCCTGCAAGCCGTCTCCTCGTACTTCAAGGAAAAAGAGGCGGGGTTCGCGAACGCGCACCTGAGCTTCGCGGAGTTCTTCGAAGCGATGCGCGTTCTGCGCAAGCGGGATGTCTCGCTCGATGTGCAGTTCCTCTGGCCCAACTACGCGCTGATCAGCAGCGACGACCATCAGGACCTCAGCCCCTGCCTCCCGAACCCCGGTTACGCGCCCGAACGCGTCATCGTCGGCCCCGCGCGCGGCGCCGTCGCCTGGAGCGCCGCCGACCTCGACGCGTACTGGCTCTCCCGCGCCTCCGGCCGGCCGTCGGACGGCGGCCCCGGCTGGCACTTCACGGGCAGAAGCGGGCTCGTACGGCGCTTGAACCGGTTCCTGACGGGAGACGCGAGCACGCTCGTCGTCACCGGAGAGGCCGGATCGGGGAAGTCCGCGCTGCTCGCCCGGGCCGTGACGCTCAGCGACCCGGGGTTCCGGGCGGACCCGGCGTACGCGCCCCTCATCGAGGACATTCCGCCCGGTCTCCTGGTGCCCGTGGGGGCGGTCGACGCTGCGGTGCTCGCGCGGAACGCGGACGCCGACGAGTTGGCGGCGGCGCTCTACGCGGCGCTCACCGGCACGGTGCCGACCGGGGGTTCGGGGGTCGGCGTCCTGGACGACCTGCTGGATCACGTACTGGTCACCGCCCGTCGGGAGGGCCGTCCGCTGACGATCGTCATCGACGGCATCGACGAGGCCAAGCATCCCGCGAGGATCGTCACCGACCTCGTCCGCCGCCTGGCGCATCAGTGGACCGACGACGAACTGCCCGCTGTACGACTGCTCTTGGGCGTGCGCAGCGCGCGCCCCGACACGGGCGGCGACGGCCCCCGGCCGCCGGTGGACCGGTCGGCTGATCTGCTGAGTCTGCTCGTTCGGTCCACGGACGCCGGGGAACCGCTGCGGACGGACACCGACGCCGACACCGTCGAGGACATCGCGGCGTACGTGGGCGCGCTGTTGAAGGCCCGGTTCACCACAGGTCCCGGCCCCTCGGCGCCCCCGGCCCCCCGCGCTCCGGCCCCCCGCGCTCCGGACCCCCGCGCTCCGGACCGCCGGGCTCCGGACCGCCGGGCTCCGGACCCCCGCGCCCTGGAACGGCTCGCCCTCGCGGTCGCGGAGGAAGTGACGCCCTCCTTCCTGGACGCGCGCCTCGCCGCCGAAGCCCTGCTCGCGGCGCCGGACCGGCTGCCCCGCCCCGACGACGCCGACTGGCGGCGCGGTCTGCGCAGGGGCACCCAGGAGCTGCTGCGACAGGATCTCAGGGCGGTCGAGCGCGCCACGGGCGTACCGGCCCGGTCCGCCGTGCACGTCCTGCGCGCGACCGCGTTCGCCCAAGGGGACGGCCTTCCGTGGGGCGAGGTGTGGCCGTGTGCCGTACAGGCGTTGGCGCGAGGCGAGGTCGCGGCGCCCGAGGCGCTGGTCAGGCGGGTGCAGGAAGGTCCGCTCCAGGGATATCTGGCCAAGGGGGTGGAGGACGGCAAGTACGTCTACCGGCCGGTCCACGAGCGCATCAGCGAGGTGCTGCGCGGGGACCCGCGCCTGCTGCTCTCCGGGGAAGCGGAACCCGGCACGTCCGAGGAGGCGGAGGCGGGCGTCAGGGCGGCCCACCGCCAACTGGCCACCGCCTTCAGCGCGCTTCACGCGCGGAAGACCGGGCTGCCGTACCCGTACGTGTGCCGCCACCTGGTGCAACACGCGGCGGCCGGAGGCGTACTGAACGACCGGGTCGTCACCGACGGCTTTCTGCCGCACGAGACGAGCGGGAACGTACGGGGCGCTCTCGGGCTGCTCGCGGAGCACGCCCCGGACACCGAGCGCCTGTTCGCGTGGGCACGGATCGAGCCGTTCCTGGCCGACGCGCCTCCGCTCGCGCGCGCGGACAGCCTGCGCTTCTCCCTGCTGGAGGGCAGGGAACCGGCGGCGGTACGGGACAGCGGCGGCCCGGCCGCCGGCCGTCTCGTGCCAGTGTGGAACCACCTCGCGGTGCCGGGCAACGTCCTGGCGAGGCAGGACGCGGACCTCTGCTCCCTGGTGTCCTTCACCCTCCGGGACGGGACACCGCTGATCGCCGTGGGCGACGCCGACGGGGCCGTACGGGTCTGGGACCCGGCCACGGTGACCCCGGTCGGACCGCCGATCCCGGGACACGGCCGCTTCGCGCGGGCGCTGACCGTCGTGAGCGATGCCGAAGAGCCATCAGCCGAGGTGCAATTGGCGGTCGGCTGCGATGAAGGCGTCTGGATCTGCGACCCGTTGAGCGGCACCACGCGACAACTTCCGGTCACCTCGGCCGTCCAGGCCATGGTGTCCTTCAGCGACGTGTACGGGTCGCCCCGACTGGCGATCGGTACGGCCAGGGGGCTCGTGCTGTGCGATCCGCTCACCGGAGGGCCGCGCGGCGGCGAATGGGCGTACGGGGACGACTCGTTGACCTCGGTGCTCGGGCTCGCGGCCTTGGCGCTCACCGATGGCACCACACTCCTGGCCGTTCAACGGGCGGGCCGCGTCGAGATCGTCCAGGCCGCCGCGCAGGGCTTCCCCACCCGCCCGGTGTGCACCGTGCGGGTGGATGACGACGAGATCGCCGCGCTGGCCCTGATCGGGGACCGGACGGGCGAGAGCCCCTTCCTGGCACTGGCCTCCCGGACGCGCGGGACGGTCGGCTTGTGGGACGCGCTGACCGGCGCCGGATTCGGGGACCGCACGGTCAGGCGCTCCGCGACCGTGCTCGCGCCGTACCTCCGCGCCGGCTCGGAGCCGCTGCTCGCGCTCGGCACCGACGACGGCGCCGTCCACCTGTGGAATCCCGAGACGGGGGAGGAGGCACGCCGGTTCCCCGCCGACCACACGGACGGGGTGACGGGCCTGGCCGTCGTGCCCGGTCGGGACGGCGTGCCGCTTCTGGTCTCCGCCTCCGGTGACCGGACCGTGCGCGTGTGGAACCCCGAGGCGTGGGCGCGGCACCCGGAGCGGTTCGCGCGGTCCGTCCGGCGCGCCGACGGGACACTGCTCGCGGTACTGCCCGGCCCCGGCGACGCTTCCGGGACCGTCGAGGTCGGCCCGGACCGGAACCTGACCGTGAGATCGGCGGCCACGGGGGCGGTCATCCGGTCGATCGACCTTCCCAGGACCGGACTTGACGGTCCGGTGACGGCCCTGGCCGTCCACGCGCCGCCCGGCGGTTCCCCGATGGTCTTCGCCGGACTGCCGGACGGTGCCATCGGCGTCTGGAGCGAGGGCCGTTGGCGCATGATGAACGCGTGGATCTTCGGGGACGACCACGCCACCGCCTTCGCCTCCTTCGCCGACAGCGGGCGGACCGTGCTGGCCGTGGGGACGCGCCATGGGTCGGTCGTGTACTGCGACCCGGCGAACGGACAGGTGCTGGGGTGGCTCCACATCGGCGAAGACACCGGGTCCGTCCACGCGTTGACGTACGTGCCGCTGCTGTCGGGCGGCGTCCTCGCCCTGGCCTCCGAGGACGGCGGCGTGCGCCTGTGCCGCCCGTTCAGCGAACCGCACGCCGAATGGCCGGGAGACATCGGCACCGTGGAGTCCCTGGCGGTCCTTCCGGCAGACGGGGAAGGGGAGTTGCTGCTGGCGGCCGGTGGTTCCGACGGCTGCGTACGGCTGTGGACGGGTGATCCGGAGCGGGAACCGATCACGCTGCCGACCCGGCACGACGGTCCCGTATCCGCCCTCCACGCCGTACGGTCGCCCGGCTCCCGCCGCCTGCTGGTGAGCACCGGCCGCACGGACACGACCGTGCGGTTCTGGGACCCGGCCGCCGGGGAAGAGGTCACGCGCCTGGTCACCGCGGCGGCCCTGACGTCCCTCGGCGTCGTGCCGTCCACCGACAGCCCGGCCCCTCGCGAGCCCGTGATCGTCTTCGGCGGCCCGGCCGGAATCGGCGCGGTGACGCCGAGCGCGGCGCGGCCCGAGGGGTAGTCGCAGCACGTGCCGTTCAGGCCACCCGCATACGGGCGACCGCCTCGCGCGCGCGGCGCCGGGCCCGCTCCGACAGCACCTCCCGACTGTCGTGGGGCGACCCGAAGCCGCCGCAAGTGTCGCTGAGGGCAAGGGCGTTGCTCTGCGAGACCAGGCGGCCGAAAGCCGTCAGGCGCACGGGATCGGCCGGCCGGATCAGCCGCGCCAGCTCCGTCCGCGCGCCGAGGCCCGCATCGCGGGCGACGTCGTCCGCCAGCGCGCACCTGACCGTGTCCCAGGCGGGTCCGCCGGTCGCCCGGTACGCCTTGGCGACGGTGTCGGAGTGCAGGACGTCGGCGCCGTGCCGGTTCAGCGCGTACGCGGCCACGTACAGGCCCTGGTGGTCGCGGTCGCGGCACTGCTCGCCGTCGACGTGATCGGCGCAGTCGCAGCCGGTCAGCCGGGGCAGCACCGCCGCCGTGACGTGCTCCGGATCGGCCCGGCGGCTCGGGGCCCCGGGCGGCGGCAGGGGAAGTCCCGCCTCCAGGGCCCGGGTCCGCCAGGCCGCGCGCGCCGCGTCGAGGGCCGCCGAGGGCCGCTGCCCCGCGCCGAACGAGGTCATCCGTGAAGGGTTGGCGTGACCGAGGCGGCTCACCCCCGCCAGGAAGGCGGCGGCCGTACGGGCGCTCCGCGCGTCGTCGGCCGCGAACGCGTCCGTGAGCTCGGCCCGTTGGCGCTCGCTCAGTACCCGGTCCCAGAGTTCGAGCATCACGCAGGCCGCGGTGGCCAGTTCGGCGACGAGCGGATTCCACCCGTGCGGCTCCGAGAGATCGATCGTGCCCCAACACCATTGATGTGCAATGTTGTTGAGTTCTCCTGGTTGGCCCACGTTGCCCTCATTCAGCGTGCTAGCGTCCTGCCGCATCTCATCAGACACAGCGGAGAGCGGAGCACGGATCAGGTGTCGTTGGCCGAATTACGACCGTCCCCGGGGCCGTCACGTCCTCGCTGGGACCCCAGAAGGCAGGCGTGCGTACCGGTGCTGACCGCCCGGGGGCACGGCACTCGCGTCACCCTCGTCCACGCACTGCGGCACGCGGACGGTCTGCGCGCCGTCTCGGCGAAGACCGCAGGGGAGACCGTCGCCCTGCTGGAGTACCTCCTCGCCGTCTGCTACGCCTCCACCCGCTGCCCGACGACCCGTGACGAGTGGCTCGGCTGGGTCCGCGACGGCACGCCGCTGACCGGGGCCGCCGACTGGCTGGACGGCCGCCCCGACGAGCACTGGGACCTCTTCCACCCGACAGAACCGCTGGGGCAGAACGCCCTCCTCGCCCCGTACCTCGACGAACACGGCGCGGGACCGGCCCAGTTGGTGATCGAGCACGCGGGGGACTACAACCAGTTCTTCGACCACCACCACCTCGAACACCCCACTCCGCTCCCCGCCGACGCCGCCTTCCGCGCGATGCTCACCCAGCACGCGTACGGACCCGGCGGCCGGGCCCGTATGCCCGGCAAGGAAACCCTCGGTCCCACGCTCACCAACCTGGCCGCAGGACGCCTCAGCACCCGTATCCGGGTCGTCGCGCTGGGGACGACGCTCGGCGACACCCTGCGGCTCAATCTCGTGCCGACCGCCGAGGACCCCGGCCGCTTCAACCGGACCTGGACGGTGGCGCCGGAGCCCCGGCGGGGCTTCCTGACCAAGCCGTCGGGGCGGCGGGTCGACGGACCGGCCGACCTGAACACCGTTCTGGGACGCTCGATCCTCCTGCGGCCGACCGTCACCGAGGACGGGACTCCCGCTGTCGACCGCGTCCTGATGGCGGCCGGTGAACTCCTCGAACCACTGGCCCACCACCGCACGCAGGACGCGGTCTACGACGGGGAGGGCGCGGGGAGCGCCGACGCCAAGCCGCTGCGGCCCTCCGCGACCAAGGCGTTGTGGCGCGAGGCGCACGCCCTGTACGCGGCCGTCGCCGACCGGACGCACGGACCCGACCTCTACGACCGCCTCGCCCTGCTGCGGGGCCGTCGACTCAGCCTCTGGGCCGTCGGGTTGATAGCGAAGCAGACCACGGTCATCACCTGGGTGTCGGACACGTTCCCCTTCGTGCCGGGCCGCGAGCGGGACATGAGGTACGCGGCCGAGCGGGGTTCGCTCATCGCCGACCATGTGGCGGCCTGGCTCTTCAAAGCGGCCTACGTCGCCTGGACGGTGACGTACCCCAACCCGAAACCGGGCGACAAGGACCGTCAGATCGCCCGGTTCGACGCGCGGCCGGAGCACTGGGCCCACACGGCCGAGCCCTTCCACACGCTGCTGGACGAGACGACGGCGGCCGGGACCGAGGAGCGGGTCGACGCGGCGCTCGTCGCCTACGCGGCCGAACTCGCGGACTGCGCACGGCGGTTCCTGGGCAACCGGCTCGACTCGCTGCCCGCCAACTCGCGCGGGATGCGGGCACGGGCGCAGGCGGTCCGGTGCCTGGAGAGCGGCCTGACCGGACGCACCGCCCCCGACGAACTGAAGGAGGACCGCGAGTGACCGCCGACATACCGGGCACCGCGTACCGCGACGGCGCCGAGCGCGCCGCCGGTACGGAGGCGCGCGACCGCGCGCGGAGCGAACAGCTCACCCGCTGGCTGGTCGGCCTGGTGCGGAGCCGCGACAACGGCACGCTCGCCGAACTGCGCCGCCCCACGGTCAGCCAGAACGCCCACATCGAGGCGGGCTGGTTCGACCCGTCGCGCCGCGCGGTGTTCGAGCAGGTGGCCTTCCTCTTCGCCGTCTACCACCGGGGCGCCGTCGAACCGTCGTGGGGATACGGGAGCCTGGGCACCGCGGCCCGCAGGATCGGCACCAGCCTCGGGTACGGGCCGGACGACGCGGGCGCCGGAAGGCTGATGGACCGCGTCGTCTCCAGCCGCCGGCCCCCTCTGCGGCACCTTCAGCACACCGTCGCCCGGCTGCGCTCGTGCGGCAAGCCGCCGCCGTCCTGGGCACAGCTCGCGGACGACCTCGCCCGCTGGTCCGACCGGCAGGCCCGTATCCGGTACCACTGGGCCGTCGACTTCCACGCGCCGTCGCCCGGCACCGGCGCCAGGAGCAGCAGAACCACCAGGACCGTCACGACGAAGGAACTGCCCTCGTGAGTAACCCCGTCGCCCTCACCGGGCGCCAATTCCTCTCCCTGCACCTGCTGGAGACGCTGGTCGCGGTCCTCCCCGTCAGGGACGAGAACGGCGCGCCCAAGTCGATCGTCTACGGCGGTGTGGAACGGCACATGATCACCAGTCAGGCGCGCCGCCGCGCCGAGCGGGTGTACTCCCGCGACCGGGCGAACGCCCAGGAAGGGCCGCTCGCCGGGCACGCCATGGGCGTCCGTACCCGCGAATGGGCCCTGGTGACCGCCCGAGCCCTGGAGTCCCGGCACGGCTGGACGAGGGAGGAGGCGCTGCCCACGGCGCGGGCCGTCCTCCAGGCCGTCGGCCTCAACTTCGGCGATCCCGCCAAGCCCACGGTCGCCGACCTGACCAAGGTGCTGCTCTTCGCGCCCGCTGACGCGGGTGACCGGATCGCCGACCACATCCACACCGACCGGGCGGCGGTCGGCGCGTGGGCGGAGCGGTACCTCGCCCAGTCTCAGGCGGCAGCGGCCAAGAAGCCCAAGGGACGGCGCGGGAGCGGTCAGCCGGAGGAGGCGGGCGCGGACGAAGCGGGCACGGACGGGACGGCTCCTGACGAGGCGGGCGCCGCCGGAGGCAAGCTGCCCGCGCTTCCCAAGGCCACCAGGACCGCGGTCCTGACCGCGCTGGCCCCCCGCGACGCGATCGACATCGCGCTCTACGGCCGCTTCCTGGCCGAGATCCCGGACTCGCCGAACGTCGACGGCGCGATCCAGAGCGGCCACGCCTTCACCGTCCACGAAGCCGAGTTGACCGACGACTTCTACGCCGCCGCCGATGACGCCAAGCTCGCCCGCAAGAGCAACGCGCTCGACTTCCTCGACTCGGCGGACGACTCGGGGGCGGGCATGACCGGCTACCAGTCGCTGATCTCGGGCACGTTCTACCGGCACGCCGTCCTCGACCGGCGCAGACTGCGGCAGAACCTGCGCGCGGCGGGCATGTCGGAGCAGGACGCGGAGACCGCGTCCGTCGCCGCGGAAGCGGAGTTCGTCAGCGCCTTCGTCAACGCCTTCCCGCAGGCCAAGAAGAACTCGACCGCGTCCACCGGGTCGTTGCCCGCCCTGGTGCTCGCCTTCGACGGCGACCGGCCGTTCAACTACGCGTCGGCCTTCCAGCGGCCCGTCGACGAACTCGCCGAGGGCGGGCCCGCCGGGGAACTGGCCGTACGCCGCCTCCTCGCCCACCACGCGTTCGTCCTCCGGCGGCGCGACGACATCACGGCGGGCCGCGTCCTGACGTACGACCCGGCCGTCCACGCCGTGCTCCAGGAGCTGGGCGTCACGGATGTCGACTCCGTCGAGAAGCTGACGGAGCTGACGGAGCTGACGGAGTCGTCGGCGAAGTCGTCGGCGCAGTCGCAGTCGGCGGAGCTGCCGGGGTGAGCGGCCACGTCCTGCTCATCCGCCTCGCGGCTCCGCTCCAGTCCTGGGGAGTGGTCTCCTGGTTCTCCCGGCGTGACACCCACAGCCGCCCCACGAAGTCCGGCGTGATCGGTCTGTGCGCCGCGGCCCTCGGCCACGAACGCGCCGACGACCTGGGCGAGTTCCACGCCGTCCGGTTCGGCGTCCGCGCCGATCACCCCGGCACCCCGGTACGCGACTACCACGTCGTCGGATCCGGCCGGTACCCCGTCCGCCCGCGGGACGTCATCACCGACCACCGCAGGGCCGCCGCGCTGTCGACCTCCATGGCGGAGGCCGGGGGCACCGCCTTCGGCCACCACGAACTCGCCGACTGGTACGGGGCGCCGAAATACGTCACCACCGATCCGTCATCGGGTGCCCTGGTCTCCCGGCAGCTCTCCCGGGGCGCGCTCGTCACCGAGCGCTGGTACGTGTCGGACGCCGCTTTCGTGGCCGCGCTCCAGCATCAGGACCGGGCCTTCCTCGCGACGGTCGCGACGGCGCTGGAGAGCCCGGAACGCCTGCTGTGGCTGGGCCGCAAGTCGTGCCCGCCGTCCGGCACACTGGCCGGGCCGCTGCTCGCCGGGACCGTCGAGGAGGCCTTCGCGTCCGTCGCGCTGCTGCCTTCGCAGGGCGTCGGGGCGCCGCCGTCGCCGCGGCCCTGGGCATGGATCGAGGCGGTGGACCCGGACGGTACGGCGACTCCCGTACAGGATCAGCCGGTCACCTTCGACGCGGACCGTCGCGCGCACACCACGCGGTGGGAGACCCGTACCCGCGTCACCATCGACGAGAACGCCACCGAATGGGACGTCATCCCGTGACCAATCCGCCCGCCGCCGCCCGATTCGTCGCCACGCACAGCGTCCTGACCATGGACGCCCGGCACCCGTACACCGCCAAGTCGCTGGTGGACGCCCAGGACATGCACCGCACCGTGATGAGCGGCTTCCGCGGCTGGGTCGCGGACGGCGACCCCGACGCCCGCGCCCAGACAGGGGTGTTGTCGACCTGGTCCGTCGATCTCAAGGCAGCGGCGCTCGTGCTGGTGGTGCAGTCCAGGGTCCCGGGGGACTGGGCGGGCGTGCCCCGCGACGCGCTCACCGGGACACCGCGGGTGATCACCGTCGACCGCACCATCCGCGCCGGGGACTCCCTGACCTTCCGCACCGTCGTCAACCCCACTCAGAGTCGTCCGACCGGGCCGCCCACCCCCGAGCGCCGCCGAGGTCAACGCACCGCCCACACCCGGCCCGACCACGTACGGCACTGGTTCGCCCGGCGGTTCCAGCAGCCGGGCGAACCCCGCAGGGCCCCCGACGGCGTCGCCCGGATCGGCGCCACCGCCGAGGAGGAGTCCCTGGCCGTCCGCATGCTTCCCACGGTCACAAGTCCCGCCCCTCACAAGGGCCTTCGCATCGCCCGCGCGGAGATCCGCGGCACCCTGACCGTCACCGACCCGGCCGCCCTGGTCGACGCGATGACCCAAGGCATCGGCCACGCGCGCGCGTACGGCTGCGGGCTGCTGCTGACGCGGTGAGCGCACCGAAGTTCAGGCCAACGGACCTTACGAGCACGGCCGTTGGTAGGGAATGCCGGGGAAGTGGGCGGTCCACACCGCGTCGGTGAGGACGTTGGCGGTGGCGGCGCAGACGCGGGCCGCGGCGGTGTCGGGGGCGAGGGGCCAGCGGCGGAGGGTGCCCGCGACGGAGGAGGTGATGAGGGTGCGGCCGTCGTGGGTGGGGGCGAGGGGGCCCGCGCCGGGGGCGGGCAGGGGGCGGCCCTTGGGCGCGGGGTGGTGGAGGTCGGAGACGTCCCAGAGGCGGACGGTGTTGTCGGCGCTCGCGCTGGCCAGCAGCGAGGTGTGGGGGACGAAGGCCAGGGACTCGATCCGGTCGCCGTGTCCGGTCATCGGGCCGCCGAGGGCGGCGGGCCTGTGCGGGTCGGAGACGTCCCACAGGCGCAGGGTGCGGTCGTGGGAGAGGGCGAGCGTGCGGCCGTCGGCGGAGAAGGCGGCGGCCGACGCGCCGTAGCGGGAGTCCCCGTAGGCGCTGGTGGGGATGGCGGCGAGCGCGGCCGGGCGGGTGGCGTCGCGGGTGTCCCAGAGCTGGTACGGCTCGGGGGTGTTCTCGGTCAGGGTGAGGCGCCCGTCGGCGCCGAGGGCCAGCAGGTTCCCCCGGAGCGGTGAGTCGGCGACCAGGGGGCGGGGGCCGGCCGGGCCCGAGATGTCCCAGAGGCTGCTGTGGAGCGCGGTGGTGGACCACAGGCGCTTGCCGTCCGCCGTGAACGACAGCTTGCGGATCGACGCGCCGGAGGGTTCGCCGAAGGGCTCGCCCAGCGGCGCGGGGCGGGCCGGGTCGGCGAGGCTCCACAGCGCGATCGTGGTTCCGTCCGCGGCGACGTCCATGTCGGCCACGGCCGTCGCCAGGGTGCGCCCGTCGGGGCTGACGGCGAAGACCGAGGTCCGGCCGTCGGGTCCGGGCGTCGGCCGGCCGGTCGGCGTCGGACCGCGGGCGTTCGTCAGATTCCACAGCCCGACGGCGGAGTGCGGGACGGAGGAGTTGTCGTCGACTCCGGCGACCAGCGTCCTGTCGCCGGGCAGGACGGTGATCGAGTCGACGGCGCCGCCCGGGGTCGCGACCGCGGGCGGAAGGTCCCAGACCCGGACGGTGGAGCCGTCGCCGCTGGCCAGGGCGGACCCGTCCGGGGAGAACGCCAAGGCGTCCACGGTCTCGGTGTGTCCGCCCAGCGGCGCGTACATCGCGACGAGCGGATGCGGGAACTCCTCCTCCAGCGAGGACGACGCCAGGCCGGTGTCGGCGACGCGCCAGAGCGTGACCGTACGGTCGTCCCCTGCGGTCGCGAGCACCTGGCCGTCCGGCCGCATGGCCATGGACAGAGCCGCCCCACGCGGGAGTTGGTGCTCGTTGTGCAGGGCGGGCCGGGTCCGGACGGTCAGGTCCCAGACGCGCAGCGTCTCCGGGGACAGGGTGCTCGGCTCCCCGTTGCCGCCGGGGTCGCCCGCGGTGGCCAGCCATCGGCCGTCCGCGGAGAAGGCGACGTCGGGCGTCAGTGTGGCGCCCACTTGCAGGCCCTGCGGCAGCAGTTCCTCGAAGCGGCCGGGCGCGGAGACGTCGACGAGTTGCAGGGTGTTGCCGTCCTCCCACACCGCGAGGGTGCGTCCGTCGTGGCTCAACGCGACGGCCGCGCCCGGCCGTTCGGCGCCGGGCTTCGGGTGGGCGGGGTCGGTGAGGTTCCACAGCGTCGTGGTCCCGCCGTTGACGCCCACGTCGGCGGTGATGAACTCCCGTCCGTCCGGGGTGAACGCGACCATGCGGGTGTCCTCGGTGCCCGTCATGCTGCCGGTGCGGCGGAAGTGCGCCGGGTCGGACACGTCCCACAGGTCGAGTACGGGGTGCGGGGCGGAGCTGTCGGCCGTCGTCCCGTCCGAGCCCTCGGACGCGTCGCGGGCGAGCGGCGCGTACACCGCCAGCCGTCGCCCGTCCCGGCTCAACCGCACGTCGGCGGCGCTCTTCAGGCCCGGTACGGCCCGCCCGACGCGGCGCGGGTGCGAGGGGTCGCGGCTGTCCCACACCGTCACCGAGCCGTCCGCGGCCCTGGTCGCCATCCGCCTGCCGTCCCCGCTGAAGGCCGGCGCGCCCGTCGCCCCCGGCACCAGGGCCGCCAACGGGCCGTTCGCCCAGGACAGGAGGTTGGTGTACTTGTCGTCGTCCGGCCGCATCCGGTACGAGGCCAGGTCGAGCAGGGCGGCGAGCGACGGGTCGCTGGTGCGGACGCGGTCGGCCTCGATCGCGACCTGGCCCGCGATGGCGGTGTCCCGCTCCTTGCGCGCGGTGTCCCGCTGCGTCTGCGCGGTCGCGCGCTGCTGGAAGGCGAAGACGGCGGTGCCGGAGGCGATCAGCACCAGGGCGGTGAGCACGGCGATGACATTGCGCCGTAATCGCGCGGCCCGCGCGGCCTGTTGGGTCGAGGCGGCGAGGAAGTTCCGTGCCGCCGGGCTCAGATGGTCGGGGGCGGAGGTCGCGGCGGTGGTCGCGCGCTCCAGCCGACTGCCCCGGAACAGCAGGGCGTTGTCGGAGCCGCCGTGCTCGCTCCACGCCCGTGCCGCCTCTTCCAGCTCCTGGCGCACCAGGATGTCCGCCCGGCCGCGGTCGATCCAGCGGCGCAGGCGGGGCCACGCGCGGATCAGCGCCTCGTGGGTGATCTGGACGGTGACGCGGGCCGCGGCGCGGCTCTCGTCCTCGGGCCCGTCGCCGTGCGGCTCGCCGCCGTGCGGTTCGCCGCCTTCCGGGGCGCCGTCCAGGGTGAGCAGCCGTGCCCGGCTGAACGCGGTCAGCGCGGCGGCCGTGGCCGAGGCCGCGGAGCCGTCGGTGGCCAACTCGCCCAGTGACGCGCGCCGCCGGGTGTCCTCGGCGCCGTGCCCGATGCGCACGAGCCGCAGGAACAGCGCCTCCGCCGCCTGTCGGGCGGCCATGTCCAGTCCGGCGTAGGCGCGTTCGGCCGACGTGGAGATCGCCTGCCGGATTCCGCCGGTGGCCTGGTAGTCCGCCACGGTCAGCGCACTGCGGCTGCGCCGTATCCACGTCATGTGCAACGCGTGGGCCAGCAGCGGCAGTCGGCCCGCGGTGAACCACGCGTCGGGGTCGGGGTCGCCGACCGTCGGGTCGTCGGGGAAGACGCCGAGGTCCCGCAACAGCAGCTCTTCCAGGCCCGGTTCCATCGTCAGCCCGGTCGCCTCGGCGGGCGCGACGATCGCGGCGCGCAATTCGTCCTCGGTCATCGGCCCGACCAGGACCTGGCGGCCCCTGAGTACCGCGCGCAGTCGCGGGTGGGCGATGGCGTGGCCGTAGAAATCGGCGCGGAGGCCGAGGACGAGCAGGACCGGGGGCGGGGTCCCGTGGGGCGCGGGGCCAGGCGCGGGGCCCGACACGTGGCTCGGCGAGGGGCTCGGCACGTGGCTCGGCGCGGGCTCCTGCGCCATACGGCTGACGGCGTCGATGAAGGCGCGGCGCTCGGTGTCGTCGGTGCAGAGGGTGAACAGCTCTTCGAGCTGGTCCACGATCACGACGAGGCGGGGCACCGGTGCGCCGGTCGCCCCGGCCCGCGCGGCCAGGGCGACGCTGAGCCGGTCGGTGTAGCCGCCGGGGTCGGTCCGTAACGCCTGCTGTACGGCGGCGGCCTCTTCGCCGGTCGCGGCGGCCAGCTGCCCGGCCAGTGCCGCGAGCGGGTGCGCCGTGGGCGTCAGGACGAGCTGCGGCCAGTCCCGCGAACCCTCCACCGGAAAGCGGTTGCCGCTCAGCGCGGGCCGTAGACCCGCCATGAGCAGTGACGACTTGCCCGACCCCGAAGGGCCGACCACCGCCAGCGGTCCGCCCGCCTCCAGTTGCGCGACGACCTCGGTGATCAGGGGATCGCGCCCGAAGTACCACTGCGCCTGGTCGACGCCGAAGGGGGCCAGGCCGGGGTACGGGCACCGGTCGTCGTCGCCCGCGGGACCGTCGGCGCGCCGGTCGGTCCGGCCGCGGGCGCCGTACATGAACAAGTCGCGGGCGGCGTAGTAGATATCGCCGCCCGCCTGGTTGATCCGGCTGTCGCCGGACGCCGTCGCGGTCTGTTCCACCGAACGGGCGTCCGCTCGGCCGCCGGTGGCGGGAGTGCCGGCCGGTCCGGCCGGGTCAGGCGTCGGGGGCATCGGTGAGGTGGATGCTGCCGCCCGCCTGGAAGACGCGGTTGCCGCGGCCGGAGACGGTGGCGCGCTGGGTGACCGTCGTCCCGGGCGTCGTCGGGGCCGCGGCCGGGCTCAACTCGTCCAGCACGCGGCGCAGTTCGGCGGCCAGCGCCGGGTCCGCGTCCAGCATGCGCTGCAATCTGCGTTGCCAGTCCGCGGCGAGCTGCGTCTCCGTCTCGGCGTCCCCGCTGTCCCGCGCGGCCAGCACATCCGTCCGGACCTCGGCCAACTCGGCCTCCACGGTGGCCACTCGCTCGGGATGCACGCGCCGCCACAGCGCCAGCGCGGTCGCCCGCGCGTCCTCCCAGGCGTCACTGGCCATCGCACTCACCAGCGTCGTTCCCGCCGCCAACACCAACGGATCCACCCCGCCCGCCCCCCACCGACCCCGGCCGCCTCACGGACCGTCATCGTATCGGCACATCCCGTTCGGCCAAGGGAGAACGCCGGGCTCCGCTTGGGGCGTTCGTCCGACCGCCGACCGCCGACCGCCGACCGCCGACCGCCGACCGCCGACCGCCGACCGTTCGTCCGGCCGCCGGGCCGCCGGGCCGTCCGCTCTGCCCGAGCGGGCGGCCCGAGGGCGTACGGGCGTATGGGCGTATGCCGGTGCGGGTCAGCGCACGCGGACGGTCACCGTCACGGTCTTGAGGACCGCGGGGAGCTTGGTGGTGTCGACCTTCAGGATCTCGCCGTTGTCGGGCTTGGACGTGGGCGGGAGGACCTTCTGGTGGACGGTCCAGGTGCCGTCCGGGTCCACGGCGATGGTGTCGATGCCGAAGTCGTCGTCGTTGGAGAGGTAGAGGGTCCGCCCGGCGTCGGCGGTGGCGACGCCCTCGACCTTGTCGTGGGCGAAGAAGGCACCGGTGGGGTCGAGTTGGCTGACCAGGGTGCCGACGTTGAGATAGGGCTGCTTCTGGGCGACGTTGACGCCCGCGGCCGTGAGCGCGGTGAGGGCCGCGTTGGTGCCGCCCGTACCGACCAGCGCCTCGGGGGACTTGCCGCCGAGGGTCAGGCCGCTGACGTCGGTGGCCCCGTTGATGTCGACCTGGAAGAGCGTCTTGGAGGCGAACGGCTCGTAGTTTCCGTCCCGTTCGTCGACGAGGAACGTGGTGTTCGACAGCGCGGTGATCTCGCTGTTCGCGGCGCCGGTCGTCGCCGGGTTGTCGAGCAGGTAGAGGTACTGCTTGGTCTTGTAGTTACGGAGGTCGACGGTGATGATCCGGGTCGCCGCCACATTCCCGGCCTTGGTACCGCCGAGGTCGGGCTGCTGGAGCGCGGACTGCATGACGCCCACCAGCGTCGAGCCGTCCGGCGTGACCGTCAGCCCCTCCATGCCCTTGTTCTTGACGCGGTACGCGAGTTCGGCCGGCAGGTAGCCGACGATCTTGTGGAAGGCGTTGTCGGCGCTGTCGCGGTACGGGGTCAGCCGCCCCAACTCGTAGCCGTCGGCGTCGAAGTGGGTGATGTACGGGCCGTACTCGTCGGAGACCCAGAAGGTGCCGTCGCGCAGCGCGACCAGGCCCTCGGAGTCGTAGCCGTACGGGTCCCTGGCGACGGGAACGGGCTTGCCGCCGTTGGCGTTCGTCGCGTTGACGTCGTCGATCGTCTCGCTCGTGTCGTGCGGCGGACGCCCGCTGTAGGGGACGCCGCCCCGGCTCTTCGGGCCCTTCAGCGTGACCTGCTTGAGGAGCTTCGCCTTGCCGTCCACGAGCTGGAACTCGCCGATCTGCGGCGTGAAGTCGAGCAGCATCTCGGACTTGTTGCCGTCGGGGGCGTCGGCGTTCGGACCGCGGTCGGTCAGGCCGTAGAAGTGCCCGGGCCTGCCCGGCACCGGCGCGAGCGAGGAGCCGTAGCCCTCACCGGAGATGCGCGTGGTCGTGCCGCCGGGCCCCGCGACCGTGGCGAGCGGCGGCAGCGCCGACCCGTCGCGCCGCGTGTCCTTGAAGAGCCGTACCGCGTCGGTCGTCGTGTACGTGAAGGTGTCCGTGCCCGTGAAGCCGGGGCGCGGGGTGTACGTGAACGAGCCGTCCGCGTCGACCGTCGCCGTACCGTCCTTCGGGTCCGTGTGCCGTACGACCGCGGTCGCGCCGACGTCGTTCCGCAGCACATTGCCGGTGACCTGGCCGTGGCCGGAGAAGGTGTCGGCGGTCGCGCCGAAGTCGTGCGAGGGAGCCGAGAGCCAGCCCGCGGTGTGGGCGGCGGCCGTGCCCGTACCCACCACGACGAGCGTGGCGCCGATCGCGACGACGATCCGGGTGCGCTTGCGGGAGAAGCGTCCTGAAGTGCGTGATGTCATGGTCTTGAACCTGTCGGTCACCGGTGAACTGCGCGCCGACGTCAGGTGAATGCCGGGTTCACGCCTCGGTGCGCGCTCGCGCCGGACGGGAGGTCCCCGCCCGGCGCGAACGCCCGCACATCAGGAGCCACTTCCGTGCCGGCCCGCGCCCGCGTCAGGCGGTACCAGAGACAGACCGCCCCGCGTCAGGCCGCCCCAGCGTCAGGCCGCCTCGGGGTCAGGCCGCACGGGGACCGTGCCGCGGCAGCGTCACGCCGCGCCCGCCGCCTGATACGTCGTCAGGGCCTCGTCGCCCAGGTACGGGTGGTACTCGTTGTTGCCCGAGCTGACGCTGATGTTGCCGACCAGGTACCCCGTGCCCGCGCCCGTGTCGAAGTTGGACAGGAAGCCGCCGCCGCTGGAGCCCCCGGTCTGCACGCAGTCGATGCCCCACATCGTGGAGTCGCCGCGCCCGGCGTCCGGATACTCCGTGCCCTCGCAGTGGTTGAGCTGCTCGCCGTTGCCCTCGGCGTCCGAGCCGCCGTAGCCGAAGGAGTGCACGTGCTGGCCGGTCGGCGAGTTGAAGGCGATGCCCTCGGCGCCCACGGTGTCCACCAGCGAACGGCCGTTGACGGTGTTCACCACCGCGTAGGCGAAGTCCCAGTTGGCGTTGCCCGCCGTCGAGACATAGCCGGACCACCAGTACAGGACGCGGGCGGAGAAGGTGCCGAACGGGCGGTTGCCGTGGTTGTAACCGGGGATGAAGACCCAGTTCTGGTAGGACTCGCCCGTGCCCGCGTTGACGATGCAGTGGCCCGCGGTGAGGACCACCGACTTGTTGTCGGCGTTGGCGACGGTCGCGGAACAGGCGAAGGTGCCGCCCGAGGAGTTCTGGAAGAACACCTTGCCCGCGGTCGTGCTGATCAGGCCGCCGCCGTTCCACGCGGTGGGCGAGGACATCGGGGTGACCCGGCCGCCCGCCGTCGTGCGCGGCCCCGCGACCGGCGGGACCGCCACGCGGGAACCCGAGGCGGCGGGCGCCGCCGTCGTACGGGTGGCGGCCGTGCCCGTGGCGGCGGGCAGATCGGTCACGTCCTTCGCGCCGCGCAGGCGCTCGGGTGTCCAGAAACGCTCCGCCGCGCTCTGCTGCGCGGCGGAGACGGACGTCTGACGGACGCCCGCGGGCGAGGCCGGCGCGGCGTGCGCCGTGCCCGCCGTCCAGGCGGTCGCGGCGAGTGCTAACGCGCCGAGGAGAGCAGCCGATCGCTTCATAGCGACAACTCCAAGTCCTTTTGGGGGAAGGGGGGAGTGCGTGGTGGGGCCGGTGGTGCCGGAATCGACCCGAATCCCGCCTCGACAACGTTGTCTAACTGCGCCTGTGTAACGTCGCCGAAACGTGAGCGGGTGCCACGCTAACTCCGCTGGAGTGTCGTGTCCATGGCATCTTCAGCCGAATGTGAGTGGCTGGTGGTGCGCGTGGGGCGACGGGCCGTGACCGTGCGCCGTGCGCCGTGCGAGGGAGCGTGTGCGGGGCCAATCGAGGGAGTGCGCGCGGAAGGGTGCGCGGGGGAGCCGCGAGGGGGGGGTGTGCGCCGACCCGCCCGCGCGCGTACGGAGACCACCCGGGTGGGCGTACACGGACGGGTGTACGTGGACGGGCGTACGCGGACACACGCGCGCCCCCCGGGAGGCGATCCTCCTGGGGGGCGCGGGGGGCGAGGCGGGGGCTTCAGCCCTCAGTCGTCGCTCTTGTTGCTGTGGAAGACGTCCTTGGCGGCGTCCTTGACCTTCTCGCCGGCCTGACGGACATCGCCCTTGGCCTGGTCGGCACGGCCCTCGGCCTCAAGGCTCTCGTTGCCGACGGCGTGACCGACGGTCTCCTTGGCCTTGCCCTTCACCTGGTCGACCTTGGCCTTCGCCTTGTCGCTGTCGCTCATGATGAATTCCTCTTTCCTGGCTCTGTGCCGTGCCGTTATTTCTGAGTGCTTTTCCTGTTTCGCTTGGCTTCCTGACCGTTTACCAGCGGTACCAGCGGCCACGAGTGCCGCTCGGGCCGGTCGAGCGCAGCAGGAATCCCAGCGCCCACAGGACCAGTACCACGATACCGATCCACAAAAGCAGTTTCACGGCGAAGCCTGCGCCGATGAGAACCAGCGCCAGTAGAAGAACGATGAGCAACGCTGCCATGACGATCAACCTCCTGAAGTGTCTTCTGCCCCCGGATTCAGCGGCCAATCAGCGGGCCGCGAGCGCCTGGGGCTCAGGCGCGGCGTCGATCCGTCACGACGCGGTAGATCACCAGCAGGATCAGCGAGCCGACGATGGCCGCGATCCACGTGGACAGATGGAAGAAGCCCTTGATCGAGTGGACGTGGAAGATGACCTTGCCCAGCCAGCCGCCGAGCAGTCCTCCGAGAATGCCGATGACCATCGTCACGATGACACCGCCCGGGTCGCGCCCCGGCATCAGTGCCTTGGCGATAGCCCCGGCCAGCAATCCGATGATGATCCATGCGAGAATTCCCACGACGCCCTCTTCCCCTTCTGTCCCCCGGAAAGTCCCTGTCGACAACCGCCTTTACCGGCCCGCGCCTTTCAAACATGCGTACCCACGGGAGATCTCGCGCGCGGACGCGAGAGCGGGGCCGACCGGCCGGTCGGCCCCGCTGAATACGCGTTGTCCGCGCGGGCCGGTCCCCGGGAATCAGGGCGTGATGGAGAGCCGTGATGGAGAGCCGTGACGGAGAGCACCGCGCGGTTGCCGCCCGACGCGCCGGGGTCGGCGGTGGCGGTGAAGCGGAAGAGCTCGGTGCCGGTGTCGTAGCCGACGGAGCCGACGGCGCCGACGGAGCCGACGGCGCCGACGGAGCCGGTGGTGGCGGCCACGGCGGGCTTGCGGGGGGCGTAGCCGTGGAGGGTGACGGGCGCCTCGCCCGGCGCGAAGGCGTCCGTGGCGCGGACGGTGCCGTCGTCGCTGAGGTGCTCGACGCGCCGGTCGCCGTGCGAGACGAACTTCCCCGCGTGCATGAACCGCCGCGCGACCCGCGTCGCGCCCGGCCACCGCCCCGGATGGGGGCGTGTGAACCATTGACAGTGGGGGCGGTCGCCCGCATTGTGGGAGCGCTCCCACGCGTACGCGGCACGACCCCCCCACATTCCGCCTCCCGAAGGTGAGTACGCCGTGCGTCTTGTCATGCCCCCCGGCCCCCAGCCCTTACGCGGGCGCCGCAGCCCGCTCGTGGCCGCGGCCTCCGCCGCCGCGCTCCTCGGCACGCTGCTGCTCGGCGGCGCCACCGCGCGGGCCGACGACCCGCCCGCGGCGCCCGCGGACGTCACCGTCAACGCCAACGAGGGCCTGGGGACGATCCCCGGCACGGCGTACGGCCTCAACAGCGCCGTGTGGGACGCGCAGATGAACGAGCCGCAGGTCCAGGATCTGCTCCAGGCCGCCGACGTCGGAATGCTGCGCTACCCCGGCGGCTCGTACGGCGACATCTACCACTGGCGGACGAACACCGCGCCCGGCGGATACGTGGCACCCGGCACGGACTTCGACGCGTTCATGGGCACGGTCAAGAAAATCGGCGCCCAGCCGATGCTCATCGCCAACTACGGCTCCGGCACACCGCAGGAGGCCGCGGACTGGGTGCGGTACGCCAACGTCACCAAGGGGTACGGCGCGAAGTTCTGGGAGGTGGGCAACGAGCTGTACGGGAACGGGCATTACGGCTCCGGCTGGGAGCAGGACGACCACGCCGACAAGTCGCCCGCCGCGTACGCGAACAACGTGCTCCAGTACGTGTCGGCGATGAAGGCCGTGGACCCGACGGTGAAGGTCGGCGCGGTGCTGACCATGCCGGGCAACTGGCCGGACGGGGTGATGGCCGACGGCGAGAGCGCCGACTGGAACCACACGGTCATCCCGCTGATCGCGGGCAAGGCCGACTTCGTGATCGTGCACTGGTACCCGAGCACGTCGGACACCGCGCAGATGCTCAACACGCCCTCGCAGCTCGCCGGTGAACTCGGCCAGTTGAAGGACCAGTTGACCGCGGCGGGCGCGGGCGACACCCCCATCGCGCTCACCGAGGTCAACGGCGGCCGGGACGTGGACACGCAGCCGAACGCGCTGTTCGGCGCCGACGCGTATCTGACCGCCCTTCAGAACGGGGTGTTCACCGTCGACTGGTGGGACACGCACAACGGCGCCCAGCAGATCTCGACGTCGCCCAACGGCGCGACCGATTACGGCGATTGGGGAGTGCTGTCCAGCGCCAACTGCGTCGGCACGGTGTGCGAGCCCGCGCTCAACACGCCGTTCCCGCCGTACTACGCGATCCAGATGCTGAGCCGGCTCGGGCGGCCGGGGGACCGGATGGTCGGCGCGGGCAGCGGTGCCGCGACGGTCGCGGCACACGCCGTGCGCCGCGCAAACGGCGACCTGAGCGTGCTGCTGATCAACAAGGACCCGTCGGCGGCGCGGACCGTGGCCCTGCACTACACCGGCTTCACCCCCGACACGTCGGCAGGCGTGACCGTGGACACCTACCGCGACCAGGCCGCCGCGATCGACACCGTCACGTCGGCCTACAGCGCCCAACAGACGCTGCCGCCCTACTCGTTGACCACCGTCACCCTGCACCCCAAGGCCGGTACGGGCTCGGCCCTGACCGCGCCCGGCGCGCCGAGGGTGACCGCGGCCGGGGACACCACCGCCACCGTGAGCTGGACGCCGTCGACCGGCGGCGCGGTGACCCGTTACGAGGTCTACCGGCAGGTCGGCACGGTCAGCGAGCTGCTGGCCGACAGCACGGGCACCTCCGCGACCGTCCACAACCTCACGCCCGGTACGACCTTCACCTGGAACGTCCTGGCGCGGGACGCCAACGGCCGCCTGTCGCCGCCGTCCGACCCGGTGACCGTACGCACCGGCACCCCCGCGCACTCGACCTGCCAGGTCGGCTACCGCACCACCGCGGGCTGGGGCAACGGCTTCAACGCCGAGGTGACCGTCACCAACACCGGCCCGAGCCCGATCACCGGCTGGACGCTCGCCTTCGCCTTCCCCAGCGCGGGCGAGTCCGTGTCCGGCTTCTGGAACTCCAAGGTCACGCAGACCGGCAGGCAGGTCGTGGCCACCCCGGTCGACTGGAACGCGACGCTCGCCGCCAACGGCGGCAACTCCGCCTCCTTCGGCTTCACGGGGGCCAACGACGGCGCGGCGCCCCCGCCGACCGTCTTCACCCTCAACGGCACGGTCTGCACGACGACGTGAGCTCCCGGTCCCGTACGGCTTCCGCTACGGCTTCCGGTACGGCTTGCGGTCACGCCAGCGCGAAGTAGCGCAGCCACAGATAGAGGGCCGATACGGCGACGGTGGCGGCGGTGACGACCAGGCCGTAGCGGGTGAACTGCCAGAAGGAGATGGGCTGTCGGGCGCGTTCGGCGATGCCGAGCACGACGACGTTGGCCGAGGCGCCGATCGCGGTGGCATTGCCGCCGAGGTCGGCGCCGAGGGTCAGCGCCCACCACATGACGTGGTCGGGGTCGCCGCCCAGGTGACGGACGAGGTCGGCGGCGACGGGCGCCATCGTGGCGACGTACGGGATGTTGTCGACGACGCCGGACAGGACGGCGGAGGCGCCGAGCATCAGCATGGAGCCGCCGAGTTCCCGGTCGCCGACGGCGTTGGCGAGGGCGTCGGAGACCTGGCCGATGACGCCGGTGTCGATCAGGCCGCCGATCATGACGAACAGCCCGGCGAAGAAGGCGAGGGTGGGCCACTCGACCTCGGTCAGCACCTCGCCGGTGTTCGCCCGGGACACCGCGACGAGCAGTCCCGCGCCGAGCAGGGCCACGACGCTCGGTTCGAGGTGCAGCACCGGATGCAGGACGAAACCGGCGATGACGAGGGCGAGTACGGCCAGGCCCTGCCGGAGCATCCGCGGGTCGCGTATCGCCTCGCGCTCGTCCAGCGCCATGACCGCCAGCGCGCGGTCGGCGTCCCCGTCGAACGCCGAGCGGAACATCACGCGTGACAGGCCGATCAGCACGAGCACCAACACCACGGCCAGCGGCGCCAGATGGACGAGGAAGTCGTTGAAGGTCAGGCCCGCGCGGCTGGCGATGATGATGTTGGGCGGGTCGCCGACGAGCGTCGCGACCCCGCCGATGTTCGCGGCGAAGACCTCCGCGATCAGGAACGGCGCGGACGGCAGGGCGAGGCGTTCGCAGACCAGCAGGGTGACGGGCGCGACGAGCAGCACCGTCGTCACGTTGTCCAGCAGCGCGGAGGCGGTGGCGGTGACGACGATGAGCATCACCATCACGCGGAACGGTTTGGCCCGCGCCCGCTTCACCGACCAGATCGCGAGGTACTCGAAGAGGCCGGTGCGCTTGAGCACGCCGACGATCATCATCATGCCCAGCAGCAGGAAGATGACGTTCCAGTCGATGCCGGAGTCTTCGGAGTAGAAGGCGGACACGTCGTCGGTCGCGCCGATCGCGAGCATCAGTCCGGCGCCGCCGAGCGCCGCAGCGACCCGGTGGACGCGTTCGCTGATGATCAGGCCGTAGGTCCCGAAGAAGACGGCGACGGCCGCCCACGCGTGCCAGTCACTCATCCGGCACCGCGTGTTCCGCCCGTATCCACGTCACGACTACCACGGACGGTGCCCCCGATCAGCGAAGAGAGTTCTCTCGTATTCGCCGACCAGACTTCCCGGCACACCAGCGACCAATTTACACGTCTCATACGACTTCTTGACGCGGATGCGGTGATTCCGGGGGTCCGGGGGTTCGGGGGTCCGTCACGGGCGGAGGGCGGAGGGCGGTGGGCGGTGGGCGTGGGCGGTCGGCGGAGGAACGGGGCCCCGCGGCGGCCGAGTTCAGTCGAACCAGGCCGGATCGCCGGTCTCTATCAGGTGCTTGAGGACCGCCTTGTCGGTCAGGGCCTCCTTGAGCAGGGCGCCCAGGGCCTGGAGCGCTTCGGGGTCCGTGCCGTAGGCGACGAACATGCCCGCTTCGGGGTCGAAGGAGACGCGGTCGAGGAGTTCGGGCGCGCGGGAGCGGATGGCCGAGCGGGCGACGCCCGTCCAGCCGTAGCCGCTGCCGTACTGCTCGCACTCCTCGAAGACGTCCATGAAGGGGACCATGTGGGTGTCGCTGAGCAGCAGGCAGTAGTTGCCGGGGTTGTGGTCGTACTCGAAGAACGTGAGCGGGTCCAGCGTCGAGGTTTCGGTCATGGGCTGACGCTATAAGGAGCCACTGACAGGCTCAGGCGGCCCGCGTCGTGGTGACTTTGCCCTTGCGGAGGGTGAGGGTGCGGTCGGAGCGGGCGGCGAGGGTCTGGCTGTGGGTCACGACGATGACGCACTTGTGCTGGATGTGCGCCAGGTCACGGAAGATGTCGATGATGCTGTCGGCGGTGTCCTCGTCGAGGTTGCCCGTGGGTTCGTCGGCGAAGAGGATGTCGACGTCGCAGGCCAGGGCCCGGGCGATGGCGACGCGCTGCTGCTGTCCGCCGGAGAGCTTGAGCACATTGCGGTGCGCGGCGTCGGGGTCGAGGCCGACGCCGGCCAGGATGTCGAGCGCGCGGGCTTTGCGCCGCCCGGTGGCGGACCGGGCGCCGGTGATCTCCATCGCGGTGACGACGTTCTGAAGGGCCGTCATGTACGGCAGCAGGTTGTACTGCTGGAAGACCGTGGCGGCGTGCTTGTTGCGGTAGCGGCCGAGGCCGATGGACGCGATGTCCCGCCCGTCGAAGCGGACGGTGCCCGTGGTGGGGCTGTCCAGGCCGCTGGCCAGGCTGAGCAGGGTGGTCTTGCCGCTGCCCGAGGGGCCGAGGATGGTGGAGAACGTGCCCCGCTCGAAGGACACGTCGATCTGCCGGAGCACGGTGGTCTTGCGCCGCTGGCCCTGGTAGGTGTGGCTGACGGCGGAGAGTTGGAGGACGGGGGGAGCGGCGGGGACGGCGTCGGAGGTGGCGTCGGAGGCGGCCTCGGGGGCGGCGTCGGGGGTCGCGCCTGCCGCCGCAGCGGCGTCCCGGGACTCGCCCGGAGTCCGCGAGGTGCCCGAATTCCGTTTCATATGAGGTCACTTGCCCTTCGTGAGGATCGTGCGCGGGGTGAGCCGGAGTACGGCGGCGCCGGGGACGGCGGTGGCGAGCAGGCCGATGCCGAGGCCGACGCCCGCGACGGTGGCGAGGTCGGACGGCGACAGCCGTACCGTGATCGAGTCGATGGGGACGGCGCCCTCGACCGGCTTGTCGTTCATGTCGATGCCTTCCTTGAGGCCGGTGGAGCCGGGGGGCGGCGGCTGCCAGGCGTCGATCTTCCGCTGGGCGGAGGCCGCTTCGCCGCTGAGCAGCGAGTCGCCCGCCTTCTGCGTCAGGCTCTGGGCGAACAGCGCGCTGAGCCCGACGGCGAGCGCGGCGGCCACGGTGATCTCCACGGCCTGCTGGGCGACGAGCTTCCACTTCCTCTCGCCGATCGCGAGCAGCACGCCGAACTCCCGTTGTCGCTGCCGGACCGCGAGGGTGGCGAGCAGGCCGAGGACCAGCGCCCCGGCCACCCCGATCAGCCACATCGCCGCCGTCGCGGAGGACGTGATGCTCCGCAGCGGGCCGGTCATCTGCCGCAGCGCCTTGTCGTTGAGGTCGAAGGCGAGGCCGTGCAGCGCGTCGCCCGCCGTCCGCTCCGCCTGCGCGCGGAAGGCGTCGTACGTCGCCGGGTCCTTCAACCGGAAGGTGGCGCCCTGGAGTTGCGGCGCTCCGCCGCTGCCGTCGGAGTTGAGCCTGCTCAGCGCGGCGGCCGGGACGATCAGCCGGTCGCCGGGCGCGATGCCGTACTCGCTGTCGTCGGTGTCGGACGGGTCGCGGTAGACGCCCTTCACGGTGAAGACGGCCTTGCGCTTGCCCTTCGGGTCGTTCTCGCCGAGCGTGAGCGTGCCGCCGGGCGCGAGGCCGTTCTTCTTCGCCAGCCGCTCCTCGACGAGGACGCTGTCGTCCTCGCGGTCGGCCGCCGTGATCGGCTGCCCCGACAGCAACGTCCAGGTGCCGTCGCTGAAGTGCGGCATCAGCGTCGAGTCCAGGACGCCGAAGGCGAGTGTCGAGTTCGCGGGGTAGTCCGGGGCGAGGGGCTTGCCGGTGGCGGTTCTCGCGCCGTTCAACAGCCGTGTGCCGTCGAAGGAGTTGTACGTGTACTTCTCCACCAGCGGGGACGCGCCGATCCGGTCCACGACGTCCGCGCCGATGGTCGGTGCCTGTCCGGTGAACGGCGCGTCCATGTCCGCCCCGAGCGTGACCTCGGCGCCGAGCCGCTGCCTGGCGGCTTCTGTCGCCCGCGCGGTGCCGGACTTGATGAGGACGCCGCCGAGCACCATGGCGGAGACGACGAGGAAGGTGCCCAGGGTGATCAGGGTCTTGCCTTTGCGGGACCACAGGCTCAGGCCCGCGCGTTTGACGAAGTTCATGGCAGTCGGCCTCTTGGGGGGTCGGTGGTGGTGCGCATGGGTGAGGGCGTGCGCATGGGCGGGGGCGTGGGTGTGGGCGTGGGCGTCGGGATTTCGCGGTGCGGCTATTCGGTGTCGGTGAGGATCGAGCGGGGGTGCAGGCGCAGGATTCCGACGCCGGGCACGACCGTGGAGACGAGCGCGATGCCGAGGCCGATTCCGGCGACCTTGGCGAGGTCGCCCGCGCTCACGCGGATGTCGGGTACGGCGGGGGTGTCGTCGGGGGCGGCGGCTTCGTGGGGCGCGGTGCCGGGGCGGGACGGGGTGCCGGGGCGGGGCGCGGCGCCGCCGTACTGCTCGCGGGCCAGCAGCGTCTCGCCCGCCCGGTGCGCGAGGGACTGCCCGGTCAGCGCGGCCACCCCGAGCGCGGGCACCAGCAGCACGGTCACCTCGACAGTGTGCTGGCCGATGAGCTTCCACTTCCGCTCGCCCAGCGCCAGCAGCATGCCCAGTTCGGCCCGCCGCTCCTTGACCGTCAGCAGGACGACCAGCCCGAGGATCGCCGCGCCGCACAGCGCGATCAGCCAGACCAGCGCCCCCGCGAACGCCCCGACCCGCCGCAGCGGCAGCACCTGGTCGCGGTACGCCTTGTCGTTGACGTCGAAGCGGAAGCCCTTCGGGCCCAGCAGCCGTACCGCCTCCGCGTGCAGCCGTTCCGCCAGGTCGGGCGAACCGATCGTGAAGACCGCTTCCGTGGGCTTCACCCCGAGCCCCAGCGCGGTGACGGCGGCGACCGGCACGTACACCTGGTTCGCGCCCAGGTCGGCGGCGGACGTCCACTGCGGCGGGTCCTGGCGCGTGTCCCGGTAGAGCCCCACGACCTCGAACGGCTCCCGCCGCCCGCCCGCGCCGCCCAGCTCGACGGTGTCGCCCACCGCGAGCCCGTGCTTCGCGGCCAGCCGCCGTTCGAGGAGGATCACCTTGCGGCGGGCGTCCGCCACGGTGATGCCCCGGCCCGCCACGACACGGACCCGGCCGGTGGCGAAGTCGAGGAGCGTGTCCGACGCGCGGACGCCGTTCAGCGTGAGCCCGTCCTTGCCGCCGCCGCCCGGGGTCCCCTCCGGCACCACGGCCGCCAGGCCCGGCGGCGGGACCGTCACCGCGCGCAGCAGCTCGTTGTACCGCTCGACCAGCGGATACGTCCCCAGCCGCCCGACCACCGCCGAGGTCAGCCCGTCCCCGCGCACGGTGACGTCCACCCCCACCCGCCGCTGCGTCTCCGCCTCCCGCCGCTCCGTCGCCCCCCTGAGCAGGAACCCCCCGAGCAGCAGCGTGCAGATCACCCCGAACACGCCCAGCAACAGCGCGGCCTTCCCCGCCCGTGCCACCAGACTGAACGCTGCCCGCTTGACGAAGTTCATGCGCCGAGCACACCAGCCGCCCCCGCGCAGCGGCATAAACCCGGTTACGTTCCCATAAGCCCCCGGCCAGCAAAGCCCCCGCCCACGCCCCACGTCGGCGGCCGTCTGCCGACGTCCGGCAGGCGGCGGACCTGGCCCCGTATCGCCTTCGGCCCTGCGTCGCCGACCGCCGCGCGCACGGCGTACCGCAGGGGTTCCGCGGGCCCTCGTCCGGCAGGCGGCCACCGCCCGCGTGTACCGCGTAGCGCCTACAGCTCCCGCGCCCGGCGGGCCGCCGCCGGCCACGTACCGGCACCGGCTGACACGTACCGGCACCGGCTGACACGTACCGGCACCGCCGGCCACGTACCGGCGTCGCCGGTCGAGCCCCGGCTCCGGCGCCTGCCGGTCCTTCGGCGACCCGTCCGGAGGACGCACGCTTATCTCCGCGTACGGCCCCCCGTGTTTCCCTGGCCCGCATGAGAGTTCTGGTGGCCGAGGATCATCACGTGTTGGGGCGGACGATCGTGATCGGGCTGCGGCGGCAGTCGATGGCGGTGGACCTGGCGGTGTCGGGGGACGCCGCCGAGCGGATGTGCGGGGTCACGGAGTACGACGTGCTCGTGCTCGACCGGGATCTGCCGGTGCTGAGCGGGGACGAGGTGTGCCGGAGGGTGCGGGGGATGGCGGCGCCGCCGCGGATCTTGATGCTGACGGCGGCGGCCGGGGTCGAGGACAGGGTGTACGGGCTGGAGCGGCTGGGGGCGGACGACTACCTGGCCAAGCCGTTCGACTTCGCCGAACTGGTGGCGCGGATCAGGGCGTTGAGCCGCCGGGCGCTGAAGGCGCCGCCCGTCGTGGTGGCGTACGAGGGCATCACGGTGGACGCCGCCAGGCGCGAGGCGCGGATCGACGGGCGGGCGGTCGAGCTGACGCCGAAGGAGTTCGCGGTGCTGCACGCGCTGGTCGGCGCGGGCGGCGAGGCCGTCACGCAGGCGGAGTTGGTGCGGTCCGTGTGGGACGAGCACCTGGACCCGCGGACCAGTGCCGTGCGCGCCACCGTCAGCCGCCTGCGCGGCAAGCTCGGCCCGCCCGACGTGATCGTGGCGGACGCCGGAGAGGGGTACCGGCTGTGCCGCTGATCAGGCCCCCGCGCCCGCACCTGACGTTCCGCGCCCGGCTGGCCGCCGCCTTCGCCGGGCTCTTCCTCCTCTCGGGGACGGCGCTGCTGGCGTTCGTCGTGGTGCTGGCGCGCTACGGGACGACACGGCAGGTGCAGGGCATCGGGGTCAGCCGCGCCACCGGGGGACCGACGGACGCGGCGACGTACGCCCCCACCGGCCGCACCGGACCCGTCGTACCCCACGGCGGCTCCGGCGGCACGGGCGCCATCGATGGCGCGGGCGGCACGGGCGGCACCGGCGACGGCATCTCGATCCGCGCGCTGCACTGGACCGTGGGCGCCGTGCAGGACGCGGCGCTGCACCAGATGATCCTGTGGTCGGCGATCGGCCTGGTGCTCGTGACGGTGCTGGCCGCCGCCACCGGCTGGTGGCTCGCGGGGCGGGCGCTGCGCCCGGTCGCGGCCGTGACGGACGCCGCCCGCCGGATCAGCGAGCAGAACCTGCACGAACGCCTCGCACTGAGCGGCCCGGCCGACGAACTCCAGCGCCTGGCCGACACGTTCGACACGATGCTCGACCGGCTGGAGAAGTCCTTCGAGGGCCAGCGCCGCTTCGTGGCCAACGCCTCCCACGAACTGCGCACCCCGCTGGCCGTCCAGCGCGCCTGCCTCGAAGTCGGCCTCGCCGACCCGCTTCCCGACGGCCTCGCGGACGTGCGCGACGACCTCCTCACCGTCAACCGCGACGCCGAGCGGCTGATCGACGCGCTGCTGCTGCTCGCCCGCAGCGACCGCGGCCTCGAACGTACCGAGCAGGTCGACCTCGTACCGCTGGCGCGTCGACTGACCGGCGAGCTGCGCCACTTGGCGCAGGAGAAGGACGTCCGGCTCACCGTGACCGCCGACCGGCCGCTGCGCGTCGAGGGCGACCCGGTCCTGCTGCGGCACCTCCTGCTCAACCTGATCCGCAACGCCGTCCAGTACAACCACCCCGGCGGCGCCGTCTCCCTCGTCCTCGCCGACGACACCCTCACGGTCACCAACACCGGCGATCCGGTGCCCGCCGACCGCGTGCCCGACCTCTTCGAGCCCTTCCGCCGTCTCGCCCCCGACCGCACCAGCGCCTCACCCGCGTCCGGCCACGGACTCGGCCTCGCGATCGTCCGCTCCATCGCCACCGCCCACCACGCCACGCTCACCGCCCGCCCCACTCACCCCGGCGGCCTGGCCGTCACCGTCACCTTCGCCCGCGCCGCCGACCGTACGATCGCGGCGTGACGATCACCTACGAGTGGCGCGGCCACGTCGACAACGAAGCCCTCAACTCCCTTCACGCCGACGGCTTCGGCGGCCCGCCCGCCCGCACCGACTGGCGCGCCCGCCTCGAACGCCACAGCCTCGGCTGGGTCTGCGCCCACGACGACACCCGCCTCATCGGCTTCGTCAACGTCATCTGGGACGGCGGCGCCCACGCCTTCCTCCTGGACACCGTCGTCTCCCGGCCCCACCGCTCGAAGGGCGTCGGCGCCCACCTCGTCGCCACCGCCGCCCACCACGCCCGCGCCGCCCACTGCGAATGGCTCCACGTCGACTTCGAGCCCCACCTCCGCCCCTTCTACCTCGACACCTGCGGCTTCCGCCCCACCCCAGCGGGCCTGATCGCCCTGTGACTCCGGATGCCGGCACCGCAGCCGTCGTGTTCCCCACGCAGTGACGCGATCGTGACGCGCTGAGCGCGGGAGCACTCTCGAACCTCACGCGTTCTCTTCGCTACCGTGGGTGGCGGATACGGGGGGTCAGGCGTGCGGGGTCCGAGGGGGCCTTTTCGCCGACGCCCCGAACGGTGCCCACGGACAACCGATCGGGAGACTTCGACCATGCGAGCCCGCTCAGCATTTCCCGTCGCGGCTCTCGCGGCGACCGCCGCGTTGACGCTCTCCGCCTGCGGCGGCGGCTCAGGTGGCGGCGACAGCAAGATTTCCCCGACCACGGCGCCCCCGGCCACAGCGACGGCGACCGCGACATCGGCGCAACCGACGGCGACGGGTGGGGTGTTGACCGTCGACCCGGCGCTCGCGCTCCCCGCGGACCTGAAGCTCGACTTCGACTGGCGGCTTCCGGCGGACGACGCCGAGGCCGGGGTCCTGACCGCGTCGGCCGACTTCATGCAGTCGATGACGCACGGCGTGGTCGAGCAGAGCGTGAAGGGCGGGGCCCTGAACACGTACGCGGAGGGCGACGCGTACAGCTACGCGAAGCAGTACGTCCAGATGCACATCGACGCGAAGAAGACGGTGACCGGTACCGACCGCTTCTTCCGGCCCGCCGTCAAGCTCCTCGCCAAGAACTCGGCGGCCGAAGTCACCTTCTGCGAGGACCAGTCGAAGCTGTTCAGCAAGGAGATCGGGACCGGGAAGGTGCACGTCACCGGCGCTGACGACCGCAACTACGTGTCGTACCAACTGGTGCTCAGCCTGTTCCGGCCCGGCACGCAGCTCTGGCGAGCACAGTCGATCACCACCAAGGAAAGGGCGTTGGAGTGCAAGCAATGACGGGTACGGGGTCACTCCGCCGCGCGCTGCCCCTCGCGGCGCTCATCGTGTTACTCGCGGCGGCACCGGGTTACGCCTTCGACGACACCGGTTTGCCGCCGTCGGGTGGAAAGGGTTCGGGCGGAAAGGGATCGGGGGACAGCGGCGGAAACCTGGAGGCCATCGCCCAGGGGTACCGGCTGACGTATCCCACGGGCAGGCCGAGCGGCGCGAGCCGACCGTTGGCGTCGGTCAACGTCAACTGGACGCCGCCGCCTTGCTGGTTCGGGCCGAAGTACACCCCCGAGCAGTTCAAGGCGGAGTACACGAAGAACTTCAACGACGAACTGCCCCAGGTGCACGGCACTTTCCGTACCGCCATGGGGATGGACCGGGACCACTACCAGAACGGGCTGGACTACCCCGGCGGGGACAAGGGCTACAAGGACTTCAACAGCGCCGAGGCCGGCAAGGGAATGTGGTGGCTGGTGACCGTCAATCCGGACGCCGACCCGTCGGCGCAGATGGGCTGCAACGACCAGACGCCGAGGTGGGTGCCCAACGGCCAGATGCCGCCTGCCGGGACCGGGCATGTGATCACCCCGGAAATGCTCTCCAAGCTCGCCTTCGCCCACACCCACGTACCCGGCGTGAGGATCGTGACCAATCCCGCGGGCCCGCAGACGGTCAACATCCCCACCTGGGTGACCCTGCGACAGGCGTACACGCCGGTGAAGGTGCGGGCGTCGGTGGACCTGGGCGGCGGCCGGGAGATCTGGGCCGAGACCACCGCGGAGCCGTCCGCCGTGCACATCACCCCCGGCACCTCCGACGCCACCGTCTTCCCTTCCTCCGGCGACTGCCCGATCGGACCCGACGGCAAGGTCGGCGCCGCCTACAACGGCGACCCGAAGGCAGCCCCTCCCTGCGGCGTGACGTACCTGCGCTCGACGCAGAACACCCCGCCGTACCAGCTCGACGTCTCCGTCAACTGGCATGTGAGCTGGACGGGTTCGGACGGCGGCCCCTACGCCCTGCCCGACGGCAGGGTCGGCGACCCGCGAGAGGTGACGGTCCGGGAGATCCAGACCATCAACAACTGACCGTCCGCGGCGGGCGGTTCAGCCGGGCGGACCAGACCATGGCTCGTCCGGCGGACCGGGATGCGCGGGATCCGGACGGACTCGCGCCGCCGCGGGGCCCTCAGGTTGTTGATGTTGCCGGGTCGCTGGTGCTGGGGGTGCCGGTTTCTACGTGGGCGGCGAAGCGGCGGAGGTAGGCGGGGTCGGTGGTGGTGGTGACGGTGATGTCGTACCAGTGGTTGCCGGCCGGGACGCCCCAGGCGGGGACGGTGCGGGAGGCGCCGGCGGCCACGGTGTAGGTGTAGTGGGCGGTGGGGGCGTAGGCGTCGGTGGCGTTGAAGGTGACGGGGGCGCCGGTGGGGTTGCTGAAGACGAGGGTGACCTGGCCGGTGGCGGGGGTGTGACGGGCGGTCACCTCGGGGCCGACCGAGCCCGCGGTGCCGGCCATGCGGCGCAGGAAGCCGTTGGGGCCGTGGACGGAGAAGTCGTAGCGGTCGGAGGCGGCGGGCATCAGCCAGGTGTCGACCAGGGATTTGCCCGCCTCGACGGTGTACGGCCACGGGCCGTCGGAGCGGACCGCTGAGGTGACGAGGAAGGCGGCGCCCGCCGTGCCGAAGTTGCGGAAGGTGAACTGGAAGCGTCCGCCCGCGGGTTGGGTGTCGGCGGCCAGGTCGTACGGCAGCGGGCGGGCATTGCGCAGGCCCGGTTCCTGGCGCGGGACGGCGCCGGTGGCGGGCGGGGTGGGGACGTAGTCGCCGGGATTGTTGTGGTTCGGCGGTACGTAGCCGCCGGTGCCGGGGAGCGCGGGCGCGGCGGCGTTGCTGCGGGTGAAGTCGAAGGCGGCGGTGAGGTCGCCGCAGACCGCGCGGCGCCAGGGCGAGACGTTCGGGTTGCGCACACCGAAGCGCTTCTCGATGAACTGCACGATCGAGGTGTGGTCGAAGGTCTGCGAGCAGACCCAGCCGCCCGTGCTCCAGGGCGAGAGCACCAGCATCGGCACGCGCGGCCCGAGCCCGTACGGCCCGGCCGCGTAACCGGAGACCCCGCCGGTGTAGAGGTCCTGGGTGACGTCTGCGGTGGACAGCCCGCGCGCGGCGGAGGCGGGCGGGAAGGGCGGCACGACGTGGTCGAAGAAGCCGTCGTTCTCGTCGTACGTGAGGAAGACGGCGGTACGGCTCCACACGTCGGGGTCGGCGGTGAGCGCGTCCAGCACCTGGGAGATGTACCAAGCGCCGTAATTGGCGGGCCAGTTGGGGTGTTCGCAGAACGCCTCGGGGGCGGCGATCCAGGAGACCTGGGGGAGTTTGCCGCCCACGACGTCGGCCCTGAGCCGGTCGAAGTAGCCGTCGCCGTTGCGGGCCGAGGTGCCGGTGCGGGCCTTGTCGTAAAGGGCGCTGCCGGACTGGGCGTTGCGGTACTGGTTGAAGTACAGCAGGGAGTTGTCGCCGTAGTTGCCGATGAAGGGGTCGCTCGTCCAGCCCCAGCCGCCGCCGGAGTTCAGGCCGGTGCCGGTGTCCTGGTAGACCTTCCAGGAGACGCCCGCCCGCTCCAGGATCTCGGGGAAGGTGGTCCAGCCGTACCCGGCCTCCTCGTTGCCCAGCACCGGGCCGCCGCCCTTGCCGTCGTTGCCCGAGTAACCCGTGTACATGTAGTACCGGTTGGGGTCGGTGGAGCTGAGCATCGAGCAGTGGTAGGCGTCGCAGATGGTGAACGCGTCGGCGAGCGCGTAGTGGTACGGGATGTCCTGGCGGGTGAGGTGCGCCATCGTCGTGGTGGTCTTGGCCGGGATCCAGCGGTCGTAGTTGCCGCCGTTCCACGCCTGGTGCGTGCCGTACCAACTGTGGTCGAGGTCGCGGAGGAACTGGAGGCCGAGGTTGTCGATGTTCGGCCGGAAGGGGAGCGTCTCGTGCCCGGCGGCGTCCGCCTGGTGGAAGACGGACTTGCCGCTGGGCAGGGTGGCCGGGCGGGGGTCGCCGAAGCCGCGCACGCCGCGCAGGGTGCCGAAGTAGTGGTCGAAGGAGCGGTTCTCCTGCATCAGGACGACGATGTGCTCGACGTCCTGGAGGGTGCCGGTTCCCGCGGCGGCCGGGATCGAGGCGGCCTTGGCGATGCCGCCGGTGAGGACGGACGCGGCGGCGGTGGCTCCGGCGAGTTGCAGGAACCTTCGGCGGTCGACGTTGGGCACGGGGCTTCTCCTGACGGTCCGGTGGGGGCGGGCCGTGCTGCCGGTGGCGCTCTGGGCGTGCTCTGGCGGTGCCCCGGCAGGGCGGGTCCGGCTGCGCGGTGGTGCGTGCGGAGGGGGCATTTGCGGCATACGCGAACACGTGTGGCGTGCACATGATGGTGATCCGGGGCGGATGGTGTCAATGGGGCGCGGGGGAGTACGGGTTGACCGGCCGAGTCGTACCGCCTTGGGTGATTGACATGCCCACGGTCACTCGCGATGCTGTTGGAACGTGCTACCACCGGTGTTGACCCTTGTGCGGGAGCGGTGGAAACGGTGGGATTCAAGCGGTCAGAGCGCCAAGTTCCCCCCTCCGATGCGGTTCTGACCGGACGTCGTCCCTCGGCGGGCGCTCCACCGCCCGCCCGGCGTCGAAGCGGAGGCCCGACCATGGAACGGGACTATGAAGCTTCTGCGAAGTCTCCACAGTGCCTTGGCAGGCGGCGGCCGGGGCGGTTCGTCCGGCACCGGTCTGGGCGGCTCGTCCGGCAGCGGCCCGGCCGGTTCGTCCGGCACCGGTCTGGGCGGCTCGTCCGGGGGTTCGTCCGGCGGGGACCCGGGCGGTTCGTCCGGCACCGGGCCGGCCGGTTCGTCCGGCACCGGCAGGGGTGCCCTGGCCGGCCCAGTGTGCGCAGCCCTCGCGGCCGTACTCGCCCTGCTGGCCGTGCTGTGTTCCGCGCCCGCCCAGGCGTCCCAGACCACCATCCACAACGCCGACCCGAGCGTGATCCGGGTCGGCAGCACGTACATCTCGGCCGAGACGTCGGGCGGCGGCATCGCCGTACGGAAGGCGTCGTCGCCCGACGCCCTCGGCGCGGCGGCCTCCCGCAAGGTCTGGTCGGACACCAAGGGCCGCGGTGAGGTGTGGGCCCCGGAGATCGTGGTGGACGGCGGCCGGTACTACATCTACTTCACCTCGGGCGCCGGAGCCGCGCACCGGATGTACGTCATCAGCTCGGCGACGGCCGACAGCGGCTACGGCGCCGAGACCCAACTGGCCCTGCCCAACGACAAATGGGCCATCGACGGGAATCTCTTCACCTTCAACGGGCAGCGCTGGTTCGTCTGGTCGGGCTGGGCGGGCGACACGAACGTCGAACAGAACTTGTACATCGTCCGGATGAGCAGCCCCACCACGCCGACCGGCGCGCGCTACATCATCTCCCAGCCGCGCGAGAGCTGGGAGCGCGTCGTCGGCAACCCGTACATCAACGAGGCGCCCGCCGCCGTCAAGGACCCCAACGGGCAGCTCCACATCGTCTATTCGGCCAACGGGAGCTGGAGCGACCAGTACTGCATGGCCGATCTGCGGCTGCGCTCCGGCGGTGACCCGACGTACGTCTGGGACTGGTACAAGTCCAACGGCTGCCTGTTCGGCGCGCACGCCGCCACCATGATGTCCGGCTGGGACCCCACCCTCTACGTCAACGGCCCCGGCTCCCACAGCTTCGTCCTCCTCAACGGCGACATCGGCACCAGCCCGCCCGCCGGCCCCCGCTTCCCCCTCATGTTCACCGCCGTCCCCAAGGGCACCCCCTACTCCTGGTCCAACCGCTACTGGTTCACCGGCACCTTCTGCTGGTGGGGCAACACCACCTACTCCCGCGCCAACGTCCCCGGCCCCACCTCCAACACTGGCTTCAGCCTGAAGTTCTTCGAATAACCCCCACCGGTCCCGGTTCGGGGTGCTGGCGGGGGCGGGGGGAGGGGGATGGCGTACGGGGTGCGCCCCTGCCCCCGGCGGTTGTCCGAACGCACGGTTTGAGCAGGTGAGGGCTTTGACGCAGCACCCCCATGGGCGGAATCCGGCGAGCGGCGCGCTGGGCGCGTACGAGCTGGGCGTGTACGAACGGCACGCGGACGCGCTGTTCTCGCTGGCGCTGTCGCTGTGCCGCGATCCGGAGCGGGCGGTCGACGCGGTGGCGGCGGCGGTGGCGCTGTCGTATCGGGGGGCCGGCGCCCGTGGCGGACAGGGAGCTGGGGTCGGTACTGCGCCGTGCCGCCGACCTCCCGGCCGGGCGCACGGTGTGACGTCAGGGTGCCCGCGGACACCCGGGAGGTAGGGTGGAAGGAGCGTCCCTGCCCCTGGCGCAGTCGGTTGAGTGCGATGCCGCCACCGGGGCCGCGGATCTCCCGCGGATCACCTCGCCGTGACGGGCGGAACCCACAACCGCTGAACGGATGACCGTTCACCCTTACGCGAACGCGATGACCGCGTGACCGGTCTCCGTCCGTCGTTCCTTCCGCGCTCGGGGAATCGAGGCCATGTGAGGCCGTATGCGGTGGTGCCCGATGGCGGCTGAGCGCCTGGCGGAGGCACTGCGTCTGCTCCAGGACGGCCAGGGGTCGCCCGCGGTGGCCGTGGCGGGCGCCGCGGCCCTTGAGGTGGACGGCGTCGCCGTCTCGCTGGGGAACGAGCCGGGCAGGACCGAGGTGCTGTGGTGTTCCGACGACGTGTCGCGCGGCTTCGAAGACCTCCAGCTCACACTGGGGCAGGGCCCGGGACCCGACTGCATGGTGGGCGGTACGACGGTACGGGTGCCGGATCTGGCCCGCGTCCGCCACGACCGCTGGCCCGAGCTGGTCATGGAGGCGCCTGGCCTGGCGGCGCGCGCGGTCTTCTGCTTCCCGCTGCGCATGGGCGGGATCGGACTCGGGGTGCTGACCGCGGTGCGGCGCGCGCCGGGGCCGTTGACCAGCGGGCAGAGCGCCGACGCGGCGATCCTGGCCGCCGCCCTGACCAGGTACTTCCTGGAGGGTGCCGGTCGGGCACGCCAAGAGGCGGATCGTATGCGGCCTCAGGGCCCTGTGACCCCGCGGGGCCAAATGAACCCGCCGGGCCCGATGAACCCGCAGGACCCCGCGGACCCGCCGGACCCCCTCCCCTTCCTCCATCACGCCGTGGTCCACCAGGCGACCGGCATGGTCAGCGTCCAGCTCGCCGTCTCCCTCGCCGACGCCCTGCTGCGGCTGCGGGCCCACGCGTACGGCAGCGGGCGCACCGTGACGGACGTGTCCCACGACGTCGTGGCCACCATCGCGATCCTCCAGCAGCGGACCCTCGCGCACGCCGAGGCGGAACGCGACCAGCTCCAGTACGCGCTCAACAGCCGGATCATCGTCGAACAGGCCAAGGGCATCCTCGCCGAGCGCTGGAACATGTCCCTCGACCAGGCCTTCGCCACCTTGCGCTCCTTCGCCCGAGCGCGTCAGCACAAGATCTCGCACCTGGCCCGCCTGATCACCGAGGGCGGCTTCGACACCGACGTCATCGCGCACGGCGTCAAGGAAACCAATCGCGCGGAACCGGGCGGCCCCGTGGCCGGTAGGGAGACATCCTGATGGACCAGCACGACACCCCGCACAACCCCGAGCAGCACACCGATGACCCGCACACCGACGAGCAGCACACCGACACCCCGCACACCGAACTTCCCGAGCACGCCGATCCGCTCCAGGCGCCCGGCACCGACGAGGAGCAGTGGCGCGCCTGGGACGGCTGGGCGCACCTGGCCGACACCGAACTGCCCACCGCCGGACGGGTGGTGGTCGTGGCCGCGCACCCCGACGACGAGGTGCTGGGGGTGGGCGGCAGCATCGCGCTGCTCGCCGCGGCCGGTGTGGCGGTCACCGTCGTGTCGGTGACCGACGGCGAACTGTCCCACGCCGACAGCACGGCCATCACGTCCCATCAGCTCGTCGGCATCCGGGCCGCGGAATTGCGCGAGGCCCTGGCCGAACTCGGCGCCGACGCACAGGACATCGTCCGGCTGAGAGTGGCGGACACCGAGGTGGCGGGCCATGAGGACGAGGTCGCCGCGGCCCTGGTGCCGCTGCTGTCCGACGCCGACCTGTGCCTGGCGCCGTGGACCGGTGACGTCCACAGCGACCACGAGGCCGCGGGCCGCGCCGCGCTGACCGCCGCCCGTAAGGCGTCGGTGCCCTGCCTGCTCTATCCCGTGTGGATGTGGCACTGGGCCCGCCCCGCCGACCCCCGCGTGCCGTGGGCGTCGGCGTCCCTCGTCCGGCTGCCGGAAGAGGTGGCCGCCCGTAAGCGGGCCGCTGTCCAGCGGTTCGTCAGCCAGGCCAGGTCCCTCGGCAGCTCGCCGGATGACGCGGCGGTCCTGCCGCCCGGCGAAATCGCCCACCACGTCCGGGACTTCGAGGTCGTGTTCACACCGGCCTGAGCACCCCAGGGCCTGGGCGTCCCGGTGCCTGACGTCCCGGGGCCTGAGCGCCCCGGTGCCTGAGCGCCCCAGGGCCTGGGCGTCCCGGTGCCTGAGTGTCCCGCTCCTACGCGCCCGTCCGCGGCGCGCGCGTCGGAAAGGTGCGGATGGTCTCCGTGGCCTGCGTGCCGTCGGCGATCTCGCGGGCCAGGTCGGAGAGTTTGCGGCCGTGGGCGTGGGCGTAGGAGCGGAAGACGCTGAACGCCTCGTCGACGCCCAGGTGCCAGCGCTCGGCGAGGATGCCCTTGACCTGTTCGATGGTGATGCGGGCGTTGAGGGCGTACTGGAGCTGGTCGCGTTCGGCCTCGGCGTGGGCGAGCGTGCGCTGTTGGAGGATCGCGATGGTGGCGACGTCGGCGAGGGCCTGGGCGAGGGTCACGTCCTGGTCCGTCAGCGGCTCCGGGTCGGTCTGGAAGAGGCTGAGCGCGCCGATCACCCGGCCGCGCAGCCGCAGCGGCAGCGCGTTGGTGGCGACGAATCCGGTGGCCTCGGCCCCGGCGGTGAACTGGGGCCAGGCGGCGGCCACTTCGGGAGCGCCGAGGTCGACGTTGGTCCGCGGCTCACCGTCGTGGTAGCAGTCGACGCAGGGACCCTGGTCGTGCTGGAGCGCGAACAGCTCCAGCAGCCTGGTGTGTTCGTCGGAGGCCGCGAGTACGTGCAGGACACCGTTCTCGTCGGCGAGCAGGACGCCGACGGCGGCGACGTCCAGCAGCTCCATGCAGCGCACCGACAGCTTCTGGAGGAAGTCGATCACGTCGAAGTCGTCGATCAGGAAGTCGGTCACCTCGACGAAGACCTCGGTGACTTGCTGTTCGCGGGTCGTCATGGAGATCAGTCCTCGTCTGCTGCGGGTGAAGGCGGGTTCGGATCGGGGCTCGGTTCGGTCCTCGTACCTGGGCTCTGACCGGGGCTCGGGTCGGGGACCATCCTCAGCCGTCTGGCCACGACGTCCCGGGCGACGTCGGTCAGGGGACGGTCGTTGCCGTACGCGTAGGCGCGCAGCCGCAGCAGCGCTTCCGCCAGCGGCACGGCGAGCTGGACGCTGACCATGCCGGTCGCCTGGTGCAGCACGGCCTGGTGCAGGGCGGGGGCGGGCAGAGCGGGGCCGGGCATACCGGGAGCGGACAGGCCGGGAGCGGACAGGCCGGGACGACCGGCCGACGGCGTCCACGCGTCCCCGAGGTCGAGGAAACGCCGGGTCAGCAGGCCCGCGAGGACACCCGCGTCACCGTCCTGTTCGGGGGTCAGGCGGCCGGGCGCGTCCCTGACCAGCGTCAGTACGCCCAGCGTGATCGCGCCGACGCGCAACGCGAAACAGAACACCGCCCGTACGCTGAGCGCGGGCGTCTCCCGCAGCAGGGCGGGCCAGCGGCCGGCCGGCGTGAGCCCCAGGTCGGGGACGCGTACCGCGGTGCCGCCGGCCAGGCAGTCGGGTCCCGGGCCCTGACCGACCGTGAGCTGGAGATCCTCGAAGGCGCGCGCTCCGGCACCGGAGGACCACAGGACCTCCGACGCGCCGGGCCGGCTGCCCGCGCTGATCGCGATGCCGTCCACGCCGAGCGTCTCGGCGACTCCACCGGCGACGTCCGACCAGTCCGAGGTCTGGAGCGCCCGCAGGATCTCCGCCATGCGGTCGCTGATCACGCGGCACCGCTCGACGGCCGTTGTACGACCGGCGCCGCACGGGCAGGGGGAACCGCGTAGAGGTCGATCTCGCCCTCCCAGCAGACGGCCGCCCGGATGTCGCACCGGAACAGCATCATCGTACGCACACCCCCCACGCCTGCCCCGCGCTTCCCCGTACGCACGCCGCACACCCCGCCCCGCGCCCCGCGCCCCGCGCTTCCTCGAACCCCGCCGCGGCCGGTCCACAGGCTGTGGACACCGCTGGGGAACGCCCGGCACGTCACCGCTCCGGCACGTCACGGCACGGGCACGTCACCGCACCGGAACGCGTACGCGTACGCGGAACGAGAACCCGGCCGGGTCAGGCGCGCGGCGGGACCCGCAGCGCGAGCAGCGCGGTGTCGTCGCTGGCCCAGCCGCCGTGGTAGTCGCTGAGCGTGTCGGCGATGTACTCGATGGTGTCGGCGGCGCCCATGGTGTGGGTGTCGCCGAGGGTACGGGCGAGGGCGGCCTCGTCGAACATCGGCCGGCGCGGCTCCGCGCCGCGCGGGTCGGGCCGCGCCTCGCAGGCGCCGTCGGTGTAGAGCAGCAGCAGGTCGCCGGGGGTCAGCCGGAAGCGGACGTCGGAGAGGTGTACCGGGTCGACCACGCCGAGGAGGGTGCCGGGGGTGCCGGCCTGCCGGACGCGGCCGTCGGCGCGGCGGATCAGGGCGGGCGGGTGTCCCGCCAGGCACAGCCGCCCCGACACCCCGGACCCGCTGGCGCGGAAGGTGGTCTGGACGGCGGTCAGGAAGCGGGGGGCGCCCTGCGCGAGCATGGCGGTGTTCAGCCGGTCGAGCACCGCCGCGGGCGACAGGTGCTCACCGGCGTCCGCGCGCAGGGTGTAGCGGGCCAGCGCGGTCACCTTGGCCGCCTCGGTCCCCTTGCCGCACACATCGCCCATGACCGCGGTCCACCAGGCCCCGCGGGCCTGGAACAGGTCGTAGAAGTCGCCCACCACGCTGATGTCGCCGCTCGCCGGGATGTACAGGGCGGCGGCGTCCACACCCGGCACGGGGCGCAGGGCCGGGGGCAGCAGGCTGTCCTGGAGGCTGCGGGCCAGTTCGCGGGAGGCGGCCAGCGCGCCCTGCGCGGTCGACAGCGCGTTCTCGGCGGTCTGGAGGGCGGTGTGCACACGGTCGAGCGACATCCGCACGTTGATCTCGTTGGACACCGCCCGCGCCAGGACCGACATCGTCTCCAGTTCCTGCGGTGTCCACACCCGAGGGTTGGCGTCGATCACGCACATGGTGCCGATCGGCTGCCCGTCCGTGGTCACGATCGGGAATCCGGCCCACGCGCCCACGCCCCACGGCCCGATCGCCGGATGCCCCGCCGTCCGCGGGTCCTTCTCCGCGTCCTCCACCACGAACGGCCCGTTCTCACCGACGGCGAAGTAGCAGAAGCTGTCGCCCACCGCGTTCTGCCAGCTCTCCACGTCCCCGTAGGGCAGGTGCGGTACCGACTTCCAGTACGTACGCGTCTCGCCGACGAAGGTGATCGCGGAGATCGCGGCGCCGGTCACCGACACCGCCAGCCTGGTCAGATCGTCGAAGACCCGCTCCGGAGCGGAGCCGACCATGCCGCTGGCGTCGAGCGCCGCCAGCCGACCGGGGTCGGACAGCACGGCCGGCAACCCGTCCGCCCGCACGCCGCCCGGGTACTCCATCGCTCCCGCCACAACCCTTGCCCGTTCCGTCAGACGGCGTTTTTCGCGCGCCAGCCAACCACGCGTTCCGGACCCCTGCCAGCTTCCCGCCGCAACGATCCGAACACCTGTCCCTGATCCAGTATGAGGGCCTGCCCCCCCGGGTCGCGCGGGCGAACGGCCCGTTCGGCGCCGACGACCGGGTCCCGGCGGCTTTCGTGGGTGCGGTCTGCGGTGGCGTGGGAGCCTTGGCCGCGTATGGGAACGGTCTGCGAGGGAAGCTCACCATTTATGAACGGTACGAGTGGCGGTACGAGCGGCGGTACGGGTGGCAGCGCGGTCGGCGGTACGAGCGGCAGCGCGGTCGGCGGTACGGGTGGCGGCGATACGAGCGGTGACCCGGGGCAAGGCGCGGACGTGCGGGAACTCCTCATCCGCGCGGGCAAGGGCGACCGCGACGCCTTCGACCGGCTCTATCCGCTGCTGGCCCCCGCCGCCTACGGCCTGGCGCACTGCATGACGGGCGACGCGGCGCGGGCCGAGGAGCTGTCCCGCGAGGCGCTGGTCGACGTCTGGCGCACGGCGCCCCGCTTCGACCCCGCCCACGCCGACGCCCTGACCTGGGCGGTCACCCGCGTCCACCGAAGCCTGGTCGGCCTGCTCAGGTCCGGGCGGGACACGGAGGCCGTACGGACCGACGTCGGCCCGACCCTGGACGCGATCCTCGGGCGGCTGCGGGAGATCCGCGCCGACCCGCGGGTACGGACGGACCTCAAGCGGCTGACGCCCCGGCAGCGCGAGGCGGTGGTCCTGGCGGGCCTCGGCGGACACGCCTGTCCCGCGGCGGCCGTCGACCAGGCCGGTCCGGCGGCCACGAGACGGCCGGTCGATCTGCGCGACGGCCTGATCCGGCTGCGGGACTGGCTGCCCGGGCGCTGAGCCGGGCTAAGCCGAGCTGAGCCGAGCCGCGCACAGCTCGGCCGCCGAGCGGATCGCTGTCCGGTCGGCGGCCGTGGTGCTCCGTGCCGCGGGGCTGTCCTGCTGGCCGGTCGGCGGCTACTTGTCGGTGAGCATCCCGGCCCGCAGCTTGGCCAGGGTCCGGCTGAGCAGCCGGGACACGTGCATCTGGGAGTAGCCGAGCTCCGCGCCGATGTCGGCCTGGGTCAGCTCCTGGCCGAAGCGCATCCGCAGGATGCTGCGCTCGCGGTCGTCCAGCTTCGCCAGCAGCGGCGCCAGCGCCTGGAAGTCCTCGACGAGTTCCATCGCCGGGTCGGCCGCGCCGATGGTGTCGGCGTACGAGCGTCCGGCGTCCTCGCCGTCGTCACCGGCGGGCAGGTCGATGGAGCCCGCGGTGTAGCCGTTGGCGGCCACCAGGCCCTCGACGACCTCGTCCTCGGTGATCTCCAGGTAGGCGGCCAGCTCGGCGAGGGTCGGCGGCGCGTCCAGGACGGCGGTCAGGTGGTCGCGGGCCTTGGCCAGTTCGACCCGCAGTTCCTGGAGCCGGCGCGGTACGTGGACGGCCCAGGACGTGTCGCGGAAGAACCGCTTCATCTCGCCGACGATGTACGGGATGGCGAAGGTGGTGAACTCCGTCTCCCGCGACAGGTCGAACCGGTCTATCGCCTTGATCAGGCCGATCGTGCCGACCTGGACGATGTCCTCCCACTCCTGCGGGCCGCGGCTGCGGAACCTGCGGGCGGAGAAGCGGACGAGGGACATGTTCATCTCGATCAGCGTGCCGCGCGCGCGGCTGTACTCCTCGGTGCCCTCCTCCAGCGACTGGAGGCGGTCGAAGTACAGCTTCGACAGCTCGCGGGCGTCCTTCGGCGAGACCTTCGCCGGGTCCGCGACCTGCGGCACCTCACCCACGGCCGGAACGCTCCGGCCGACTCCGGTCGGCAGTGCGGTGGTTCCCGCGTCGTGCGTGATCGCCGTCATGTGTTCGCCCAACGTCGTCGGCTGTGACCCCAGGCACGTACCCCCTCTCACGCGTCGCACGCACGAAGACTCAGGAATTTCTTTTCCGGCCCCCACCCGTCACCCACCGTGCCCCCGGTCCGCCGTCCACCCGTCACCCGCGGTCCCGCGGTCCGCCGTCCACGCCTCGACCGCCGCGTCCGCGCTCGGCGCCGCGGTGAAAACCTGGTCGAGTCCCGTGACGCGGAAGACCCGGTCGAACCGCTCGGGGACCGCGGCCAGGACGGTGTGGGCGTGGGCCTCTTCCGCCCGGTGGTGGGCGGCGAGCAGCGTGCTGAGACCGCTGGAGTCGATGAAGTCCAGCCCGCCCATGTCCACGACGAGCTGTCGGCCGGGCGCGAGGGCGAGGCGTTCGACGGCCTCGCGGACCTGCGGCGCGGTGGAGTAGTCGAGCGCTCCGGCGAGTGCGACGACCGCGCCCGCGGGGGTGGCGCGGACGTCGACGGTCAGGAGTCCCATGGCACTCCTCTCGCGGACTGGCCTCATACGTGAGGTAGTTCGGAGCCGAGGTGCCCGCGGATTGGTGTTCGTACGATAAAAGTTCAGGCGCGCCGCTCTTCCGTCCGGTCCAGCGCGTCCCGCAGCGCCGCCCGCGAGGTGATGCCCAACTTCGGGAAGAGCTGGTGGAGATGGGTCGAGACGGTCCGCGGCGACAGCAGCAGCCGCTCCCCGATCTGCTTGTTGGTCAGGCCGGTGGCGGCCAGCCGGGCGACCTCCCACTGCTGCGGTGTCAGGGCGGGGCCCTCGGGCGGGAAGCGCGCGGCGACCGGGATGCCGCAGGCGCGCAGCTCCTTGTTGGCCCGGTCCGCCCAGGGGCGGGCGCCGAGCCGTTCGAAGCCGGCCGCGGCGGCGCCGAGCAGGTGCCCGGCCCGGCCGGGTGCCTTGCTCCGGCGCAGGCGTTCACCCAGGTAGAGCTGGACGCGGGCGTGGTCGAAGGGCCAGCGCTCGGCGCCCTCGACGGCCAGCGCCCGGCCGAAACCCCGTACGGCCTCGTCGTCGCGGTCCGCCGTCAGCGCGGCCGACGCGAGCAGCACCATCGCCAACCGCGGTGACACCGCGTCCAGTCCGGCCTCGCGCGCGGCCCGTACGTGCGCGGCGGCCTCGTCCCGCCGCCCGGTCCGTACCGTCGCCTCGACCTGGTCGAGGACCGCCCACACCGCGTGCCCGGCGAACGGCGCGAAGGTCCCGGGCGGCGTGATCCGGGAGGCGTGGCGGTACGCCTCGTCGAAGTCGCCGAGCGACAGGGCGGTCAGCGTCCGCGCGTGGGCGGCGTAGCAGCCGACGGCGTAGCCCCTGCGGGAACCCGCCCACTGGTCCATCCGGTCCGCGAGCCGCCGGGCCCGCGCGTACTCGCCGCAGGCCGCGTGCAGGCAGGCGAGGACGAATGTGCCGGTCCAGGAGCGCAGCGGATAGGCCATCTCCTCGCACCACCGCAGACCCTGCTCCGCGACCTGCCGCGCCTCGGCCCACTGGCCGGTGAACCAGGCGTGGCTGCTCCACAGGAACGACGCCTGGATGGCGGGGAAGACGTTCTGCCCGTCCAGGCCGCCGCGGGCGGTGAGCCGCAGCGGCGCCTCCATCGCGTGCAGGCGGTCGCCGTACGCGGCGGCGGTGGCGATCCGGACGATCCGCACCGGGTCCGCCGTGCCGGGCAGCGTCCGGATCGCGGTGTCGAGCCGCGCCCAGTCGGCCGGGCGGGCGCGGGCCGGGTCGCCGAAGGTGGTCCGCAGCAGATACAGGGTGTCGGGGACGGCGGCGCACTTCGCCAGCGCCGCGTCGAGCTCCGACCACAGCTCGCGCCGGCCGCCGTGCACGCACACCATCAGCAGCGTGGTCAGGGCCTCCACGAGCGTGGCGTCCGTGAGGTCGTACGGCTCGGGCTGGAGCGCGACGGCGCCGGACAGCAGGCGGTGCGCGGTGTCGATGTCCCCGTATCTGTTGAGCAGGTACAGCGCGGCGGCCACCGCGACGGCCGGGGAGTCCGCGTCCGGCGACGCCTGCCGCGCGTCGTGCAGGAGGCGCGGTACGTCGCGTACGTCGCCGGTGAGATTCGCGCCGACGTACGCCGCCTTGGCCAGCCGCCGGGCGTACGCGTCGCCCGCGGGGCTCAGCTCGGCCGAACGGACCAGCGCGGCAACGGCGTTGGGCCCGTCGCCGCGGCGTGTGCCGACGTCGGCGGCCTCCTCCAGGAGCGCGGCGATCGACTCGTCCGGCTCGTCGGCGGCCTGGGCCAGGTGCCAGGCGCGCCGCTCGGGGACCGCGGCCCACGCCGCCGCGAGCGCGCGGTGGACGCCCCGGCGCTGGTCGCTGGTCGACAGCTCCACGACGGCGGAGCGGATGAGGGAGTGCCGGAAGTGCACGCGCCCCATGTCGTCGTCCACGCGCACGAGTCGCAGGCGCTCCGCCGGGGCCAGGTGCTTCGGATCGCACCGGCCGGCCACCGCGCGGCGCACGATCATCATGGTGCCGCTGCCCTCCAGCGCGGCGACGAGCAGCAGGTGCCGGGTGGCCGGTGGCAGCGTCCTGATGCGCGAGGCGAAGGTCGACTGGAGCCGCTGCGGCAGCGGCAGCCGCTTGGGCAGGGCCTGGGACGCGCGCCGCTGGGGCTCGGTGAGGGCGGCGGGCAGCTCCAGCAGCGCCAGGGGGTTGCCCTCGGCCTCGGCGATCACGCGCCGCCGCACCCGCGAGGCGAGCGTCGGGAAGCGGCGGCGCAGCAGCTCGTCGGCGGCGGCCTCCGGGAGCGGCCCCAACTCGTGCAGGGGAAGGCCGTTGTGGTCGAAGAAGCTCTCCTCGCCGAGCCTGACCGCGCACACCAGACCCGTGGCCGTGCCCGGCAGGCGACGGGCGACGTGCCCGAGGACGACGGCACTCGACCGGTCAAGCCACTGCGCGTCGTCCAGCACCAGCAGGGCGGGGCGGTCGCGGGACAGCGCGGCGGCCAGCGCCGCCGCGGCCTCCACGACCGCCCGGTGGCCGGGCGCCGCGTCGTGCTCCAGGCCCAGGACACCGGCCAGGGGCGGCAGTTCGGCCGCGCGGGCGCGGACCTCGGGCACCGACGTCAGCAACTGCCGCAGCGCGCCGTAACTCAACTGCGCCCGGTACTGCACACCGTCCGCGCGCAGCACCCGCATCCCGGCGGCCTCGGCGCTCCCGGCGACGGCGGCGAGCAGCGCCGACTTGCCGACGCCCGGCTCGCCCACCAGCGCCAACGACCCTCCGCGGCGCGGGACTTCGGCCAGGAACGCGCCGAGCCTGCCGAGGTCGGCGTCCCTGCCGACCAGCAGCCCGTCCCTCGCGTCGCCGGCTCCGTCGCTCATCACTGCCCCCTGCCGCGCCCCGGCCGACCGCCGTCACCCGACTACGTCATATGACGGAATCGGGCAGGCCCGCCAGGCTCCTAGTGTGCATCCCACGACCTCGTCCGTCCGAGGGAACCGGCAGGTGGCGGGGGAAACCCGCCGGGTGACGGGGAGCACGCGGAACGCCGCACCCTCGGACGACGCCGGCCGGCGGCCGGGGAGGGACACCTCGGCTCCGCAGCTGAGGGGAGTGGTGCGCCATCACCGGACGTACGGGCTTCGGCGAGGTGCTGCGCGGCCATCGCCGCGCGGCGCGGCTGACCCTCGAGCGACTGGCCGAGGCGTCCGGTGTCAGTGCCCGGACCCTGTCGGACATGGAGCGCGGCCGGAGCCGCGGACCCCAGCAGCGGACCGTGACCGCGCTGGCCGACGCCCTCGCCTTGGAAGGCGCCGCGCGCGCGGAGTTGCTCGACCTGGCGCGGGACGGCCGCCTGCGCGGCCACTGGACGCGTCCGAGCGGCCTGTGCGAACTGCCGGGCGCCGTACCGGACTTCACCGGCCGCGCCGCCGAACTGGTCTGGATGAGCGAGCTGGTGTACGCCGAGAGCGCGCCGGGCGTCGGGGTGGTCGGTCTCGTCACCGGCGCCGCGGGTCTGGGCAAGACCACCTTCGCCGTCCGGGCCGCCCACGCCGTACGGCCGAGCTTCCCCGAAGGGGTGTACTTCCTGGACCTGCTCGGCATGTCGCAGCGGCCCGTGACCGCGGACGAGGCGCTGCGGCACGTCCTGCGCGCGCTGGGCGTCGGCGACCAGGACATCCCGGCCGCCACCGAGGGCCGCGCCTCCCTGTACCGGTCGGTCCTGCGCGACCGGCGCGTCCTGGTCGTCCTCGACAACGCCGCGTCGGAGGAGCAGGTGCGCCCGCTGCTCCCGGCCGGGGGAGCGGGCCGGGCCATGATCACCACCCGGCGGCTGCTGGCAGGACTCGAAGGCGTCCGCAGGCTGGTGCTCGGCCCGCTGCCGCTCCCGGAGGCCACGCACCTGCTGACCGGGATCATCGGCGAACGCGCGGCCACCGACGAGGAGTCCGACCTGACCAGGCTCGCCGAGCTGTGCGGCGGTCTCCCGCTCGCGCTGCGGATCATCGGGAACCGGCTGGCCAGCAGGCCCGGTTGGGCGGCCGGTGAACTCGCCGCCCGGCTCGCGGACGAGGAGCGGCGGCTGGACCAGCTCACGGCCGGTGACCTCAAGATCGCCAACGCCTTCGGGATGTCGTACGAACAACTCGCCGCGCCCGCGCGGGCGTTGTTCCGGCGGCTGGCCGCCGTGCCGGGGCCGGACGTCGACGCGGACCTGGCGGCCGTCGCGGGCCGGATGCCGGTCAAGGAGACCTGGGACGCGCTCGACGACCTCGTCGACCTCGGCCTGCTCCAGGACAGCACCGCCGGGCGCTACCGCTTCCACGACCTGGTCCGCCTCTTCGCGCGCGAGCGGCTGCGGGAGGAGGAGAGCCCGGCGCGGCGCGCGGAGTTGGCGGACCGGGTGACGGCCTGGCTGCTGCGGACGGCCACCCTGGCCGGGCGGTGGTTCGAACCCGGCTACGGCCGTCCCGACCGGCCCGACCCCGAACTGCCGAGCCTGGCCTCGGAAGAAGAGGCCGAACGCTGGCTGCGGGCGAACGTGGACAACTGGCTCGGCGCGATGCGGGCCGCCGCGGCCCGCGGCCGGTACGCGCCCGTGCTGGACTGCGCCGAGTCCATGCACTGGTTCTCCGACCGGTGGGCGCACGGCCCGCACTGGCGCGAGGTGTTCACGCTCGGCGCCGAGGCTGCCGCGGCCCTCGGCGACCTAGCCCAGCAGGCGGCCCAGCTCAACTATCTGGCCTGGGTCCACTGGGTGCCGTCCCGCGACCCGCGGGCGGTGCTGCGGTACGCGCGTGAGGCGCTGGAGCTGGCCGAACGCGGCGGCGCCACCGCGCAGATCGCCTGGTCCCACCAGTACGCCGCCGGGGCGGCGCGCCTGCTCGGCCGCCCCGGCGAGGCGATCGCGTCCGCGTCCCGGGCGGCGGAGACGTTCCGGGCCCTCGGCGACATGGACTCCTATGTGCAGTCCCTCGCCTCGATCGGCAACTCGCTGCGGGAGGAGGGCCGTTACACCGAGGCGCTGCGGCAGTTCCGTACCGCTCTCGCCGTCATCGACGACGAGGAGCCGCGGATGGCGCCGACCGTCGTGGCGCACTGCCGCCCGCTGGGCCTGATCCGTATCGGCCAGTGCCTGGGGCACCTCGGCCGCCGTCCTGAGGCGATCGCCGCGCTCACCGCGGCGATCGCCTCCCTGGACGCGCAGCGCCTGACCGGCTTCCGGCTCGCCGAGGGACTGGAGACGCTGGGCGCCCTGCTGGCCGACGAGGGCAGGACCGACGGGAGCCGGCGCGCCTACGCACGGGCCGCCGAGGTGTTCGCGGAGGTCGGGGACACGGAGGCGGCCGACCGGTGCCGCCCGCTGTCCGCGCAGCCCTGACCCGCCTCACGGCGGGCCGGGCCGGGGTCAGAAGCCGCCGTTGGCGCCCTGGGCGGCCTGCGCGATGACGGCGGCCACGACGGCGGGCCGGGACACGTACACGGCGTGGCTGCCGGGCGTCTCGGAGACGGTGGCCTTGGCCCGCTCGGACATGGCGCGCTGCGCGGGCGGCGGGATCATCCGGTCGTCGGTCGCGACCAGGTACCACGACGGCTTCGTCCGCCACGCGGGCTCGGAGACCGTACCGGCCAGGGCCTCCACACCCCACGGGACCTGCGCGTCGGCCATGAAGGCGGCCACGTTCGCGGGCACGTCGGCCGCGAAGGACGCCGCGAACTTCTCCCGGTCGAGGAAGAGGAATCCGTCCTGCGGCGGCAGGATGGGCGGCACCGGCGCACCGGGCGGCGGGTCGGCGATCAGCGTGTTGACGGACTCACCCGCGTCCGGCGCGAAGGCCGTGATGTACGCGAGCGCGGCCACGTTGGGGTGGTTGCCCGCCTCGGTGATGACGGCGCCGCCGTACGAGTGCCCCACGAGCACCGCGGGACCGTCCAGACCGTCCAGCACCCGCCGCGTGACCGCCACGTCGTCGGCGAGCGACAGCGTCGGATTCTGCACGACCGCCACCCGGTAGCCGTCGGCCGTCAGATGGTCGTACACCCCCTGCCAGCCCGCCCCGTCCACGAATCCGCCGTGCACCAGCACGACATTCCCGATCGCCGTCATGACCTCTCCTGACCTGGTGGTCCGCGGCCCCGACGGCCGCCGCCCCACCGCCGAGTCAAGTCCTCGGCACCGGCCGGGACCACGCAGAACAGCACGCAGAAGTACGGCGGCGCGGGGGGCGGCCGAGGGGCCCTGATGCAGCCGGGGTGAATTTCATACGGTCATCTCCTTGCGGGCTGCCCAGCGCTGGATGACAACCTGCTGAACCGTTCCCGATCCCGGCCCGCGGGCCTGGTTTCGCGCCGAGCGACCGCCCTACGTTGAAGTGCTCCGGAGCGCGCGGGAGAGCGCGGACGGCAGCCCTGGACCACGGACCTGAACTGGCGGAATCAGCACATGAGGCATGCGGGCGGCGGCTCCGGCGACGACTGGCCGGGGGGCCGCGGCGGCCCGGCGGGCGGCGGCGGCCCGGCGGCCGGCGGGGTGCTGCGGACCGAGGAACGCCCCGCCGCCGAGGCGCTGCCCGCGCCGGGACCCCTGGCCGTACCGGCCCCGCCCGCGCGCCGCCCCCGGCTGTACGTGATCGACGCGCTGCGGCTGTGCGCCGCGCTGATGGTCGCGCTCCACCACTACGTGGGCACCAACCGCGTGAACCAGCCGCACAATCCGGTCTGGGACCGCCCGGCCTCCCACGTCTTCCCGGCCGTCTTCCGCGTGTCGTCCTACGGCTGGATCGGCGTCGAGATCTTCTTCGTCATCAGCGGATTCGTGATCTGCATGTCGTGCTGGGGGCGCGGACCGCGGGACTTCTTCGTCTCCCGGGTGATCCGGCTCTACCCCGCGTACTGGTTCGGCGTGCTGTTCACCGCCGCCGTGCTCACGCTGTGGCCCGCGGTCTTCAAGGCGCCCGCCTCCGCGCGCGACACGCTCTTCAACCTCTCGATGCTGCAACAGGGTTCGCGCATCGCCGACGTCGACGGCGTCTACTGGACCCTCTGGTCGGAGCTGCGCTTCTACTTGATCTTCCTGCTCGTCGTGGCCACCGGTCTGACCTACCGCAAGGTCGTCGTCTTCTGCTGCGTGTGGGGCGTCGCCGCCGCCCTCGCCCCCGTCGCCGGGACGCCCGCGCTGACGCTGCTCGCCAACCCGGACGCCGCCTGGTACTTCATCGCGGGCCTCGCCCTGTACCTGATGCACCGCTTCGGCCAGGACCTGCTGCTGTGGGGCATCCTCGGGATGTCCTGGCTGATGGCCCAGAGCGAGATCGCCCAGCGCGTCGACACCGTCGAGCACGTCTCCAGTTGGCGCGGCGCGCTCCTGCTCTACACCGTCTTCCTGCTCCTCATGGTCGGCGTCGCCGTCGGTCTCACCGACCGCCTCCAGTGGAGGTGGCTCGCCACCGCGGGCTCCCTGACCTACCCCTTCTACCTGGTCCACTACGCCGCGGGCACCACCGCCATCCACTACCTGCGCGACCGCGCCGACCCGCGCCTGCTGGTCGCCGCGCTCATCGGCGCGATGCTGCTGCTGAGCTACCTCGTGCACCGGCTGGTGGAACGCCCGCTGTCCACGCTCCTCAAGCGCGGCCTCACCCGCTCCTTCGCCCGCCTCGGACCGCCGCCGGTCCGCCGGACCCCGTAGCCGTACCGGTCCGCCGAACCCCGTAGCCGTACCGGGCCGCCGAGGAATAGGGCGGGCGGCCCGAGCGCTTGCCGGTGCATGACGCTGGTGGATGGGTCGGCCGCGCCCCTCGGCGGTGTGCGCGGTGTGCCGACGTGGGACATGGTGGCCGTGACGGTCCGCCGACTGGGCCCGGGAGAGCGGCTGGACGGCGGCGACGGCGCGATCTGGGCGCTGGTCCTGGACGGCGACGCGCGGCTGGAGACGGCGGCGGGCGCCGAGGCGCTGTGTGCCGGGGACGCCTTCCACGTGGACGCCAGGACCACGTACCGGCTCGTCGCGCCGACCCGCGCGGAGGTGGCCGTCGGCACTCTGCGGGCGGTGCCGCCGATGCCGAGTCCGCTGGTGGCGCGGGACTTCGCGGGGCGCAACCGCGGCATCGTGGAGCTGGTGCGGATGTGCCCGCTGGACCCGAGGCACGGGCATCCGCTCTTCGCCGCGAGCTACGGCGGGCTGATCCAGGCCGCCATGGTGCAGGCCGTCGAGGAGAGCGCGCGGGAGCGCTCGGACCCGCGCCTGACCGCGCTGGTGTCGGCGCTCGACGCGCATCCCGGGCGGGCCTGGACGGTGGACAGCATGGCGCGCTTCGCGCACCTGTCCCGCTCGTCCCTGAGCGAGCGCTTCCGCCGCGAGCTGGGCCGCAGCCCCGCGCAGGTGCTCCGCGAGGTACGCATGCGGCACGCCCGCGAACTCCTCGCCGGTACGGACAAGCCGGTCGAACGGATCGCCCTCACCGTGGGCTACGGCTCCGCCGCCGCCTTCAGCCGCGCCTTCTCCGCCGACCACGGCCGATCGCCCCAGTCCTGGCGCTCCCACCCGGGGTCCGGGCGGCCCCCCGAAGCCGATGCCGCCTGCGGCGGCGGCTCCGTGGAGTAGCGGCGGGTCGCGTACCGGCTGTTCAGGCCCGGGGTCTGGCGAGGAGGCCGAAGCCGATGCTGCCCGCGAGTGCGGCGGCGGCTCCGACCAGGAGGGCGCCGCGTACGCCGCCGTTGTCGACCACGGCGCCGCCGATCGCGGAGCCGGCCGTGATGGCCACCTGGAAGGCGGTCACCTGCAAGGAGAGGGCGGATTCGACGCGCTTCGGCTCGGCGCGGGTGACCCACAACTGGGTGGCGACCGGGACCATGTTGAAGCCGAAGCCCCAGACGACGATCGCCACGACCGCGACGGGGAGCCCGGAGGTCGTGCCCAGCACGAGCAGGCTCGCGCCGAGCAGGAGGGGCGCGACGACGACGGCGAGCCCGAGGCGCCGGGAGAGCGCTCCGGCGGCGAGGTTGCCCGCGAGGCCGCCCACACCCCAGCCGAGCAGCAGCCAGACCGTCGTACCCGAGGTGACCCGTTCGATCGCGAGCCGGATGTACGGGTAGGCGGCGAAGTTGCCGAAGGCCAGCAGCACGATGCAGCCCACCCCGGCCATCAGCCGCCGGTTGGCCAGCGCCTGCCGGAGCATGCCGAGGCCCGCCCCCGGCTGGGCGGGCACCGGCGGCAGCGTCGCCACCACGGCGGCCAGCGCCAGCAGGCTCAGGCCCGCGGCGGCCCAGAACACCGGCCGCCAGCCCACCGCGTCGCCGAGGACCGAGGAGAGCGGTACGCCGACGATGGTGGCCGCGCTCACGCCCAGCGCCAGGCTGGTGGACACGACGTGGTCGCGCCCCGGCGCCGCGCTCGTCCCCGCCCCGAGCGCGAACGACCAGAAGCCCGCGATGGCCACGCCCAGCAGCAGGCGGCCCGCGAGCAGCAGCGGGAAGTTCGGCGTCACCGCCACCACCGCGTTGGACAGCACGGCGGCGGCGAGCAGGCCGATCAGTACGGTCCTGCGGTCGGTGCGCGGCAGCAGCACGGCGATGGTGGGCGCGGTGAGCGCGCCCGCGATCGCCGTGGCCGCGACGGCCAGCCCCGCCGTGCCCTCGCTGACGCCGACGTCCGACGCCATGGCGGGCAGCACGCTCGCGGGCAGGAATTCGCTGCCGACCAGGGCCCCGATCCCCAGCGTGAGCGCCGTGACCGGGGCCCAGGAGGCCGCGCCGGGTCCGCCGCCCGCGGCGGCCTCCACGGACGGGTCGTCCGTGCCGCGGACCGCCGCAGGCTCGGTACTGGTCGCGTAGCTCTCTGAGGTCATGCGCCCAGTCTCACGGGCGCGGCCCGCCGCGGCTTGACCGTTCGGCCGCACTCCTTGATGGCGCGGCCGGACCCCCGTGGCCGGACCCCCGCGACCGGACCTGTGGCCGGACCCGCGACCGGACCCCCCCGTGGCCCGACCCGTGGCGCGGCCCGCTCAGCAGCAGCCCGCCGGGCCCTCCTGCGCCACTGCCGCCGGTGCCCCGACGCCGAGCTGGACGAGTCGCGGCGTCGGGGCGCAACAGCCGCCACCCTGACCGGCGTTGGCGTTGGCGTTGGCGTTGGCGTCGGCGTTGGCGTCGGCACCGGCCTCGTCGTAGAGGCCCGCGCCGCCGCAGACTCCGGTGTCGGGGAGGGTGAGTTCGACGCGGTCGGCGGCTTCGAGGTCTCCGGCGACGGCGGCGGCCACCGAGCGGACCTGCTCGTAACCGGTCATGGCGAGGAAGGTGGGCGCGCGGCCGTAGGACTTCATGCCGACGAGGTAGACGCCGCTCTCGGGGTGGGCCAGTTCGCGGTGTCCGTGGGGGTAGATCGTGCCGCAGGAGTGCTGGTTGGGGTCGATGAGCGGGGCGAGCGCGACCGGGGCCTGGAGGCGTTCGTCCAGGCCGAGGCGGAGTTCGGACAGGAACGACAGGTCGGGGCGCAGGCCGGTGAGCACGACGACCTCGTCCACCGGGTCCAGGCGGCGGCCGTCGTCGCCGACCAGGACGACGCGGCCGTCGGCGGCGCGCTCGACGGCGTCGGTGCGGAAACCGGTGACGGCGTCCGCGTGCCCGTCGTCCACGGCGGCCTTCGCGGCGAGGCCGAGGGCGCCGCGCGCGGGGAGTTGGTCGGCGGTCCCGCCGCCGAAGGTCGAGCCGGACAGGCCGCGGCGCAGCACCCACACCGCGTGCGTCCCCGTACCGTCGTCGGCCTCGGCCAGGTCGGCCAGGGTGGCGAGCGCGGTGAAGGCGGAGGCGCCGGAGCCGATGACGGCGGTGCGTTTCCCCGAGTAACGGGCCCGTACGGAAGGGTCGTTGAGGTCCGGGACACGGTAGGCGATACGGTCGGCCGCCGCGCGCTCGCCGAGGGCCGGGAGCCCGTTGGCGCCCGCGGGGGAGGGCAGGGTCCAGGTGCCGGAGGCGTCGATGACGGCGGAGGCGAGGACGCGCTCCTCACGTCCGTCGGCGAGGACGTAGTCGACGGTGAAGGGCTGCCGCTCGCGGTCGGCGTCCACGATCCGGTCCCGGCCGACGCGGGACACGCCGGTCACCGTGGTGCCGTAGCGGACGGCGTCGCCGAGGACGTCGGCGAGCGGCTGGAGGTAGCGCTCGGCCCAGTCGCCGCCGGTCGGGTACGCCGCCGGGTCGGGCCTGGTCCAGCCGGTGGGGGCGAGCAGCTCCTCGGCGGCGGGGTCGGTCAGCTCGGCCCAGGTGGAGAAGAGCCGTACGTGCGCCCAGCCGCGTACGGCGTGGGCGGCGCGTGGCCCGGTCTCCAGTACCAGGACGGCCTGACCGCGCGCGGTCAGGTGGGCGGCGGCGGCGAGGCCGGTCGGACCGGCTCCGATCACGACGGCGGGCGGGGCGGTGGTGGACGCGCTCACGGTGCTTCCCCTCTGAGGTCTCTGGCTCTCGGAGTCCCGGACGCTCCGGAGTTCCGGAGTTCCGGAGTCCCGGACGCTCGGGAGTCTCCGACGCCCGGATTCTCTGATTCGACATCTGTCGATGTCCTGTGCCGCCAGCGTGGCATCTGAATCGATGACCGTCAAATTAGATGTCCGTCGAATCCGTCGCTCCCGACGTCCGGGCCGCCGCCCTGATTCGACATGTGTCAACATAGATGCATGTCGAAAACCGAGCCGCTCCCCGCGCCTGCGGCGGACACCGCGCCCTGCTGCCCGCCGCTGAGCGAGCGCGCCCTGACGGCCGAGGAGGCCGAGCGGACCGCGGCGATGTTCAAGGCGCTCGGCGACCCCGTACGGCTGCGGCTCTTCTCGCTCATCGCCTCGCACGACGGCGGCGAGGCGTGCGTGTGCGACATCTCCGACGTCGGCGTCTCCCAGCCCACGGTCTCCCACCACCTCAAGAAGCTCCGCGAGGCCGGACTGCTCACCTCCGAGCGGCGCGGGACCTGGGTCTACTACAAGGTCGCGCCGTCCGTCGTGGCGGGCATGGGCAGTCTCCTCGGCCCGCCCGGTGCCGCGCGCCGGTAAGGGCTACGGCCGAGGCCCGCGCCGGGCCGCAGCGGCGGTCAGACGACGATGGAGGTCAGGGCGGCCCACAGCAGGGGCGAGTGCTCGACACGGCCGGTGGCACGCCAGCGGCTGAGCCGTTCGCGCTGCCAGCCGGTGAAGTGGCGTACAGGGTCCGGGTCTTCGTGGGCGGCGTCCACGGCGAGGACCGCGTCGGTCAGGGGGCGTACGGACTCGGGCAGGCCGCCGAGGCGGTGGAAGGCGAAGCTGGTCGGGAGCGGCCAGCGCGCGGCGGTGACCAGCTCCGCGCCGTTGTGGAGCATCGCGGTCGCCAGCCCGAACGACTCGGCGAAGCGCAGGTCGCCGCCGCTCTCGCAGCCGATGAGGGCGACGCGCGGCGGCGCGGGCCAGATGCGGGCGCCCGGCTCGCCGTCCGCGCGCAGGGGGAGCGTGCCGAGCAGCAGGTCCTTGGCGGACAGCGGCCGGTGGGTGCGGACCGGCTCGGCGAGGCCGTCGGTGCCGGGCCCGCAGCACAGATGCAGGGTGCCGTCCTCGCTCTGCCCGCCCTCGACCGGCGCGCCGCTCACGTGCCCGACGTACATCAGCCGCCGTGGCCGCTTCCGCAGCGCCCCGCTCAGCCAGTCCCGGTCGAGGTCGGTACGGCGGAACGCCTCGGCGGGCGCGGCCACGGACGGTACGACCGCGCCCGCGTCGAGGCGGCGCCGCACGAGGGACAGCAACTCCGGGTCGGAGCCGGGCGGTCCGAGGACCGAGCCGAGCGGGGAGTCGGCCCGGAAGCCGGGCACGCGGGGGTCGAGGACGAGGACGACGGCGTCGGTTTCGCCGTGGGGCACGGCGACGGGGGCGTCGGCTTCCCGAGCGTCGGCGTCCCGAGCGTCGGCGCCCGCGCCGGTGACCCGCGTCCGCCGCAACGACGCCGGTGCGGTCGTCACGACGTCCGCCAGCTCGATGAGCCGTACGTCGCCGGTGTCGTCGACGGCCAGCAGTTCCCAGGGGACCTGCGCCACCCTCGGCGACGGCTGGATACGGATCAGCGGACGGCCCGCCCGCGCCGCGACCTGCCGGATCTGCTCCGTCAGCCCCTCGGGCCACAGCGCCCGGGCCAGCTCCCGCGCGAGCCGGTGCTCGGCCTCGCGATCGGTCAGCGCGCCCGTGGCGAAGGCGCGCCGCATTCCCTCCGCCCCGTCGCCCGCCCCCGGCAGCGCGGCGGCCAACGCGCCCACCGCGCGGTCGACTTCGTCGGCGGGCCCGTGGCCCGTGCCGAAACCGCGCACTCCGCCGGCCCACGTCCAGGCCATGAACAGGTCGTCGGCGTCGGCCAGCCGGATCTGGACCACCGGGCGGGCCGTGAGGTCGTCGGTGACCCAGAACGGCACCTCCTCCTCGTCCACGATCCGCCGCTGATAGCGGAACTCGGCCGCGGCGACGTACTCCTGGAGCGCGACGCGGCCGGACTCCGCCGACATCCGCACCTTCGGCGGCGGCGCGACGCGCAGTCCCGCGGAGGCGGCGGCGTCCGCCGCCACACCGCCGAGCGTGGGCGCGGAGCCGTCGCGCCCGCCGGGCCCGTAGACCTTCACGGCCGCGCCGGGGAAGACGGCGGGCCCGGCGGCCCCGGTGCGCGTGGCCGACGCCGTCGTACGGTCCAGGGCCAGGGAGGCGCCCGCGCAGCGGTGCTCCACCAGCTCGAACAGGAGCCCCTGGTCCTGGCGTCGTACGGCGAGCCGGAAGGCCAACGCCATGGCGTCGTCGGCGAGTTGGAGCCACTGGCTGCGGGCGTGGGCGGTGGCGAAGTCGTAGCGCGCGGCCTCCAGGGCGAGTGCGGCGGGAAGCGCGAGGGAGAGCGCGGTGCCGACGGACTCCGGCTCGCGGGCGCCGTGGTCCGTGACGTTCAGATTGTGCTCCAGGGTCTTCGCGAGCAGGAGGTCGACCTGCGCGCACCGCTCGTACACCTCCCGCGCCTGGTACGCGTCGCGGGCCTGCTGGGCCAGCCGCTTCATCTCGGTGATGTCGCCCCGGTCGTACGCCTGTTGGGCGCCCAGCAGCATGGTGTCGGCGGCGGCGATGACGGCACCGAGGCGTTCGAAGCGGGCCAGGCTCGACTCCAGCAGGCCGGCGGCGCGGGTGGCGTCGCCCCGCAGACCGGCGAGGTACCCGCGGGCCTGTTCGCAGACCGCCAGGTCACCGAAGCGCTCCTGTTGGGCGAAGACCGCCGCCGCCTCGGCGAACAGCCGTTCCGCGAGGTCCGGTTCGCCCCGGTGCATCGCGGTGTACGCGCGGTGGACGACCAGCGTCCGCTGCTCGCCGACGTCCCCCAGCGCGCGGAAACCGTCCTCCGCGCGGGTGAAGTAGTCCTCGGCCAGGTCGTACCGCCCGGTCGAGGAGCAGACCAGACCGAGGGCGGTCAGGAGGCGGGGCACGGTTTCCAGTACGGGACGTGCGGCGGCCTGCGCTCCGGGTTCCGTCGCGGCCTCCGCTCCGGGTTCCGCCCCGGCTTCCTTAGCGGTCTCCGCCACGGTCTCCGGCATCGTGGACAGCAGGGCCGAGGCGTGCTCCTCGGCTCTTCCCCACTCGCCGCGTTCCATCAGCAAGTGGACCCGGTTCAGGCCGAGTTCGGACGCGCGCAGCCCCTCGACGTCCTCGAATTCGGGCAGCCGGAGCGCCGCTTCGTCCAGAGACGCCAGCGCCTCGTCCAGGCGCCCGGACCTGCGCAGCAGGTCGGCCCCGCAGAGCAGCGTCTTCAGCAGCACCTCCAGCCACAGTTGACGGCCGCGCGGTCCCATCGGCTCGGACGCGATGCCGTCCAGGAGGCGGCGGGACCGTTCGACGGCGTCCTGCGCACCGGTCAGGTCGGTGGCGGTGAGCCGGACGCTCGCGAGGTCGGAGAGCAGATGCGCCCGGAGGAACCGCACGTCGGGCGAGTCCTCGAAGGACTCGGCCAGCGCGAGCAGTTGCTCGTACACGCCGGACGCGGCCCCGTGATCCGCGGCCAGTTGGTGCTCCTGCGCCAGCGCGAAGCCGGAGTCGAACGGCTCCCCGTAGAGCTGTATCACCTCCGCGTCCGGCCCGGCGCTCCCCTCGTCACCTGTCGTCATGCGTCAGTAGTCCTCACCCGTGGTGGTGGCGGCGACGATCTCGGCGAGGAAGGGGGCCGAGGGCGTGACGCGGGCCGACGCGTCGTACGGCGCCGTGCCCTCGGCCGGTCGGGCCGCCGCGCTTACGAGGCGGTCCCGGACCAGCGCGCGGACCGCCTCACGGTCGGCGTGGCCTTCCGGGCCCGGACCGGGGTCGAAGCCCGGCAGCAGTACGGCGACCTCGAAGCGCGGCGTCAACTCCCCTGCGGACAGGCCCGGTTCCAGATCCGCGCGGCCGGTCCACACGTCGTCCCGCCGGGTGAGGGGCGCGCGGACCGGGAGCCCGCCGTTGACCCGTACCTCCGCGACGAGGGGCGCGCCGCCGACGGGCGCCGCGATGTGCGCGACGACCTCGACCTCGATCCGGCGCCGCCCGCCGAGCGCGCGCGCCGTCCAGGACACCGCCGACTCGGCGGCGTCCACGAACCCGGGCGGGTAGCGGCGCCAGTCGTTGGTCCCGGTGCCCCGGGCGATCACCCGGCCGCCGACGGCGAGGGGTTCGCCCGCCGCGAGGGTGTAGCCGAGGCGGGAGGCGAAGAGCGCGCCAGGGGTGAGGGGCGCGAGTGCCGTACGGTCCGCAACCTGGTCTTGGTCCGCGTCCAGCTCCGCGCGGAGGCGGCGCAGCTCCGGTCCGTCGAGACCGGCGGCGTCGGCCGCGCCGTCGATCAGCCGCAGCACGCTCTCCAGGTGACGCGCGGTGTGCCCGGACCGCGGCTCCGCGCGCCACCACCGGACGAGCGGGTCGAGAGCGGCCTGATGGTCCTCGATCAGTTCCGCCACGCAGTCGTCCGGCTGGTCCCCGCGGTCGTCGAACAGCTCCTGGCACTGGTGGGTGAGCGCGGCCAACTCCAGCCCGAGGACGTCCGGTTCGAGTGCCGGAATCCCGTCCGCGTACGACGCGGGCCACCACCGGGAGGCCCAGTGCCCGAAGGCGAGGCGGGCGGCGGCGTCCGCCAGAGCGGTTCCGTCGCCGGTCACCCGCGCTGGTGCCGGGCCCGCGACCGTGTCCCCGGCCGCCTCGCCTGTCGTCTCCCCGGCCCCCTCTCCGCCCGCGCAGGACCGCACGGCAGCGGCGGCGCGCTCGCCGTACACCGCCCACAGCCACTGCTGCGCGCGCTCCACGTCGTGCACCTCGGCCACCGGCAGGACCGGGTCCCCGAGGACGGGCCAGAGCAGGACCGCGCCCGCGACGTCGAGGACGGCTTCGGTGAAGCCGGGGCCGGGGCTGGGGCTGGGGTCCGGGCCGAGCGGGTCGCCGCCGTTACCGGCAGGGGAGCCGTCGGGAGGGCTGGGGGAAGGGCCGGGACCGGCGGTGATCCGTACCGCCCCGTCCTCGCCCCGCCTGACGTAGAGGTCCGCGCCCGCCATCACGCGCTCCTCGGCTCGGCCGCTTCCGCGGCGGCGCCCGCCGACAGGCTCCGCAGCGCCGACCTCACCCTCGCGCGATGGTCCATCATCACCGAGCGCGCGACCCCGTCGAGCACCGCCCAGGCCGCCCCGGCGTCCGCCAGCGGCGCCCCGTGGACGTCCCGGCCGTGCAGCCGTACCCACAGCCGCCGCATGTACGCGGCCCACGGCGCGCGGAGGTCGTGCGCGAGGGCGTCCAGGACCCCGCCGTCCGGGTCGGGCCGGGGGGAGACCGTCATCCTGCGGGCGCGCAGGACCGAAGCCTCGCGCCGCCAGCGGCTGTTGACGGCCCGGTGCGCGGCCGTCCGCCCCAGCGCGGATTCGCCGCTGCCCAGCGGGTCGAGGCCGACGGCGAGCCGCCCGCCGAGGACCGCGGCGACCCGCAGGCTCTCGTCGTACAGACCGAGCGGGGCGCAACCGCGGCCGACCTCCCGGTCCACGAGGTCCGGCACAGCGGGTAGTTCGTCGCGCCGGGCCGACGACTGGAGGACGACGAAGAGCCGTTCGAAGAGCGTACGGTCCAGGGGCGCGGGAAGCGTGGCCGTCGAAGCGCCCCGTCCCACCTCGGGACACGGCGGCGACTGCCGTGCGGTGAGCCCGAGATGAGGCGGCAGATCGGCCCGGCCCCACACCCCGCCGCCCGCGTCTTCCGCCCACAGCGCCCGGCCGAAGGACGCGCCGTGGCCCGCCTCGACCATGGCCGCGTACGGCGCCGAATTCCGCGACCGGTCAGGGGCGTTGCTGCTGCCGTTGCCGCCTCCGCAGGACTCCAGCACCTCGGCCGCCGCGACGGCCGCCGCGAACGCTTCGGCGGCGGGGGCCGGTTGACGGCTCTTCCAGCGGGCGGCCAACTCCCTTTCGAGCCGCGCGCGTCGGACGCCGTCCGCCAGGTGCTCCTTCAGCGCCTCCACCGTGCGTCCGCCGGCCGTGTCGGCCACGTCCTCCACGACGTCCCTGGCCACCGCGTCCGCACCGGCCGCGGGCGGCCCGTGTTCCGTGGCCAGTTCGAAGCAGCGCTGGAAGTACAGGTCCTGGGGGTTGCCGGCCACGACGCCCAGCGCTCTGCGGGTCCTCTTGAGCAGCGTGAACCACCGCGCCGTCGCCTCCAGCCGCCCGCCGGACTCCCGGATCAGCGCCTCCAGCCGCGCGGCCTGCTCTGGCAGGAGGAAGTCCGCCGCGAATTCGGGGTGCAGCGCCGGCCGGACGATCAGCGGCAGCACGATCAGCTTGACCGTCCTGGTCAACGGCGCCCCGCCGGGGCCGCTCAGCGATTCCAGCCCGGGCCCGAGGGCACGCCACGCCCGGTCGATGACCATGGCGCGCGCTCGGGCCGGGGCGCCGGTCGGCTGGCTGGCAGGCGGCATGTGAGGAGCGTACGTCGTACGGAATCGGGCTGGCGAACCTGGGATCGGTAGGTGTTCCCGGCCCCCTAGCGTCCCTGTCGTCAGCCCGTCGACCCCCGTCTCCGTACCGCACCGGGTGCGCGTTGGGCGTGCACAGGACGTGCACAGACCGTGCACAGACCGTGCACAGGGCGTGCGCCGGGCGGCACGGGACCGGGCATCACCAGAAGGAGCAGCCGTCATGGGAATCTTCAGGAAGCGCCGCCAGAGCCGCGAGGAGCGGGCGGCCGAGATCGCCGGCAAGGTGGCCAGCGGCAAGGGCTTCTACGGCCGTACCACCCGCGCGTTCCTCGGCGAGGAGGATTTCAGCCGGGTCCAGCAGTCCATCGGGGCGTACAACTCCGGCCTCGACGTACAGCAGTTGCTCGCGGCCGGGGCGCCGACCACCCCCGCCGTGGTCGTGTCGATCACCGACACCGGCAGGCTCGTCAACTTCGACCCGGTGGTCGACCTGGTCCTCCAGCCGAACGGGACCGCCGACCGGATCGCGCTCCAGACCATCGTCTCCAAGCTGCGGATTCCGCGCGCCGGGGACCAGGTGCTGCTGGTGGCGGACCCCGCCCGGCCCGGCGGCTACCTGTACGCCGGGGACGGGGTCACGCCGTGAGGGCCGCCCGTACTCCGGCGCCGTGCCCCGTCCCGGTCCCGACGCCGATGCCGACGCCGTCGCGCCCGCCGACGTCCTCGCCCGCGTCCGCGTAGGAACCTTTCCGGGGAGGGTCACATGCGGAGCTACGCCGGTGCGTTCATCGGCAATCTCCTCTTCACCGCGATCTGCTGCATCGCGGGCCCGTTCTTCCTGCTGATGGGACTCCAGATATGGCACGGCGGGACCGACCGGGGCGCCGCGCTGGTCTGCCTCGGCGTCGGCCTGGCCGGCACGGTCACGATTCCCGTCGCGGCCTACACGTCCACGCGGCAGGGGTTCCCCCGGATCACACGCCGGGACCGGGCGAAGGACGCGAGTGTCCGCTACGACGACGACACTCTCGTGATGCTGACTCCGGAGTCCCCCAAGGGCCCGGCGCGGGCGTGGCTGGCGCGGGCCGACGTCCTGGAGGCGTCATTGGTGCGCTACAGCCCCGACGGCGAGGCCACCTTCACGAAGCACTTCGGCAACTACACGCCCGACGAGTTCACGCCGCTGATCCGGCTGAGGCTGCGGGTGCACGGCGTCGAGGGCGCCGACCCGTTCGAGGTCACGCGGGAGTGGCGGGTGCCGTCCATGTGCCTGTCCGCCGTGACGGCCGGGCGCCTGGTCGTCCTCGTCCACCCGGCCCCTTCCACCTGGCCTTCCGCCGGGCCTGCCGCCGGACCTGCCGCCGGGCCTCCCGGCTCCTCGGACGCCGTCCCCGGCACAGCCTCGGACGCCGCCCCGGCCACCCCCGGCGAGATCACCCCCCAGTGGCCGCGCAGCCTGCTGCTCGCGGGGACGAGGACCAGTCGGCTGCTCGACCTCGACGGCCACCGCACCGACGTCACCCGGCGCCCCGGCCGCCTCCTGGAGCAGATGCGGATCTCACGGGCGGCCGGAGGAGTCGTGATGACCGGCGACACCATCGACCTGCGACGACTGGACCCGCACACGGCCGGGCGCTACACCGCCCTGGCCGAGCGAATCCGCGCCCACCCCGAGGACCGCGCACCGGTCACGGAACCGGGGGAGGAGGCCCGCTGGATCGTGGACGAACTGCCCGGCGCCACGGGCGAGTTCGGCTCCTCGGGCCGCCGCTGGTCCCGCCGTGGCGGCCACCTGATCCGCGCCCGCTTCGTCGAACTGCGCGGCACGACCACCTTCCAGGACCACGGCCCGGTCCTCGACACCGTCGTCCGCGTCCAACCGGAGGACGGCACGCCGCCGTTCGACGCCGCCCGCCGCCTGACCCTCCCGATGAACTACCTCGCCGTCCTCCACCGCACCCGGGACGTCGTCCTGTGCGTCGCCCCGCGCGGCACGTCCTACGTCGTCGACTGGCCCCGCACCAACCTCCTCGCGGGCGTCACCCCCGCCAAAGTCATCACCCCCGACTCGGCCGAACTCCCCCTCACCGGCCGCCCCGACCTCATCTGGCCCCTGATGACCCTCCTCGCCGCCCACGGCCTGTCCGCCCCGGCCCCCACTCTCGACCTCCGCCGCCGCCGTATGGCCCCCATCGCGCCGTTCGCCCTGCGGATACTGGACTCGGCACCTCCCCGCTGACCCCGGAAGCCGAGACCCGCCGAGTGTCCGGCCCGCGTCGGCGGCCGAGGTCGAGAAGGCGGGCGAAGCCGGCGCGGGCCTCCCACCGCGCCGCCTCCGCCGGGGCAACCGTCCTTGCCGGAAACAGCCGTTAGAGGCGGCGGCCCAGCAAGTGGGCGTCGAGGAAGCCCCGTTCGGAGGCCGGGTCGTGGACCAGCCGGGCGAGGTTGAACAACCCCGCCCCGGCGAGGAGTTCGGCGAAGCGGTCCACCGGCCAGCTGTAGGCGGGCGTGACCTTGTGGTCGAAGCGGACCGGCTCCGGCCCTTCGGTGGCGAAGAAGGAGGCCATGAGCAGGCCGCCCGGGGCCAGGACGCGTACCTGTTCCGCGAGGAGCGCGGGCACTTCCTCCGGCGGGGTGTGGATCATCGAGTAGTGCGCCAGCACGCCGCCCAGTGCCCCGTCCTCGACCGGCAGCGCCTCTATCCGCGCCTCGTCGAACCGCAGCGCCGGATGAGCGCGCCGGGCGTGGCCGACCATGCCGGGCGAGAGGTCGAGCCCGAAGGCGTCCAGCCCCAGGTCGTGCAGCATGGCCGTCATGTGCCCCGGCCCGCACCCGAGGTCGGCCGTCCGCACGTTCCCCGTCCCGCGCACCAACTCGGCGAAGGTGCCGAGCATGCCCCGCGCGAACGGCTGCGTCTCCAGCCGGTCGGCGAACAACGACGCGTACAGCTCGACGACCCCGTCGTAGGCCGCCCTGGTCCCGTCCTGGTGTTCCGCCACGCGAAGGAAGCTAACACCTCCGCCACCGCCGCCGCCCCCGGGTGACAGGCCCCGCCCGGGGCTCAGGGGCGGCCCCGCCCCACCCCGTCCACCTGGACTTTTACGGGCCTGGGGCCGTTCGACTGGGCCGCTCACCACAACGGCCGAACCTGGCCCCGTCGGTCACGGTTCGTGTCCGCCGCCGGCCCGATCCTGGCGGCGGACCGCATCTGCCCAGGCCGTGGGCAGGGGGCCATCTCGCCGACCCAGCTCCCGAAGGGGAACGATGAAGCGCATTCTCTCGCTCACTCACGCCGCCTGGACCGCCGCAGCAGTGGCGGGCTCCATGGCGGTGTTCGCCCTCCCGTCCGCGTCGGCGGCGGCGTCGCCCGCCCCGTATCCCAGCGGTTCCGAGGGTCCGGTGTTCGTCCAGACGGACAACACCGCCCACAACGAGATCGTCGCCTACCACCGCGCCCCCGACGGCTCCCTCAGCCGACGCGGCACCTTCGCCACCGGCGGCAAGGGCGGTGTCCTCGACGGCTCGGTCGTCGACCACCTCGCCTCGCAGGGCTCGCTCGTCCACGACTGCGCGCACCACCTGCTCTTCGCCGTCAACGCGGGCAGCGACACCGTCACCGTCTTCTCGGTCGACGGCGAGAGGCTCCACCGCGAGCAGGTCATCACCTCCGGCGGACGTTTCCCCGTCAGCCTCACCGTCCACAACGACCGGGTCTACGTCCTCAACGCCCGCGACGGCGGCTCCGTCCAGGGCTACCGGATCGCCGGGGGCAAGAGGCTGGAGCGCGTCGGCGGGTGGAGGCGGGAGCTCCACCTCGACACCACGACGGCGCCGGAGTTCACCCACACCCCCGGCCAGGTGTCCTTCACCCCCGACGGGTCCCGACTGATCGTCACCACGAAGGCCGGCGGCAGCAGCGTCGACGTCTTCCGCGTGAGCCCGTCCGGTGCCCCGTCCGCCCGTCCCGTCGTGAACGTGGAGAACGGGGCGGTCCCCTTCGGCTTCACCTTCGACAGCCGTGGCCGCCTGGTCGTCACCGACGCGGGGACCAACGCCGTGCTGACCTTCGCGGTCCGCGAGGACGGCCACGTCGTCCGGCTCGACAAGGCGCTCACCGGCGAGCAGGCCACCTGCTGGATCTCCCGCGCCGGGGACCGCTTCTACGCCTCCAACGCCGGCAGCAACGCGGTCTCCGGCTTCCGGCAGACCCGTCGGGCGACGCTCGAACCGCTCGGCACCACCGCGACCGGCGCGGGTTCCACGGACTCCGCCGTCACCCCCGACGAGCACTTCCTGTACGTCCAGACCGGCGGTACGGGCGGTGTCGACGCCTTCCGCGTCGAGCGGGACGGCTCGCTCTACAAGGTCGGCACCGTCATCGTCCCGGACGCCGTCGGCGGCGAGGGAATCGTCGCCCTGTAGAGGCCAGGACCGCTCGTAGAGCCCGGGACCGGCTGTAAAAACTGGCACCGGCTGTGTAAAGCCCGGGACCGCCCGGAGAGTCACCGCCGCGCGCCGCGCGGCACGGGCCCGCCGAAGCGGCTTTTCGGCGGGCCCCACGGCGTTCTCGGCGGTGACGACCGCCCGCCGCCGCCCGGGGGGGTCTTGACAAGGCCCGCCACCTGGCACGTACGTTCATTCCGCACCGTCAACCCGCATCACGCGGCCGGAGCGTTCTCCCGGCCGCGTCGCTGTGCCCGGCTTTCGCGGCCGGGCCGATCGGAGTCGTCGTGAAGGGATCGCGCGCCGTATCGGTCGGGGCCGCCCTTCTGCGGCCCGGCCGGACGAAGCGTCGGCACGTCGATCTGTGCCGGATCCACACCACGCTCTGTCGCTGACGATCCGCCGTCCACGACGGCTTTCTCCCCCCTCTTCTCCGGGTACCGCCGCGCGTTTTCGCGCGCCTCCGCACCTCGCGGTAGCGCCTCCGCACCTCGCGGTAGCACGTCCGCACCCCGCGGCAGCACGTCCGCGCACAGGGGCGGGCACCCGCGCTGCCCGTCGGCCCGCGCCGGAGAAGACCCCGATCCTCAGCCACATGACGCACCGGTGCCGTCGCCGCCGGTGAGAAGGGACGACCTGTGAGCGCGCAGCCTCCGAGGACGCTGAAGACCGTGACCGGGGCCGGCGGTGTGTCGGAGACGTACGACCTGGCCGTCGATCCGGAGCGGTCCACCCTGGACACCGCCGTGCGGGTCGCGGCGCTCGCCGAGGCGGCGCGGATCGACGCGCTGTTCACCGCCGACCTGCTGAGCTTCGGCGCGCAGGGCGCGATCGGCTCGCAGGAGCCGCTGGTGTTCGTGTCGGCTCTGAGCCAGGTCACGTCGCGGATCGGCCTGATCGCGACCGTGTCGAGCACCTTCCACCACCCGTACAACCTGGCGCGCCTGTTCGGCACGCTCGACCACGTCAGCAACGGGCGGGCCGCGTGGAATCTGGTGACCTCCTCGCTCGGCGAGGAGAACTTCGGCCCCGGCGCGCTGCCCAGCCCCGAGGAGCGTTACGCGCGCGCCGCGGAGACGCTCGAGGTCGTCAACGCGCTGTGGGACAGCTGGAAACCGGGCGCGCTGACCCGCGGGCCGGACGGCGCGGCGGTGCTGGACCCCGCCAAGGTCCGGCCCGTCGACCACCGCGGCTCGTACTTCTCGGTGGCCGGTCCGCTGAACATCCCGCCGCTGCCGCAGCGCCGCCCGGTGCAGTTCCAGGCCGGGCAGTCCGAAGCGGGCCGGGCACTGGGCGCGCGGTACGCCGAGGTGGTGTTCACCTCGCTGCCCACGCTGGACATCGCGCTGGACTTCACCCGCCGCATCCGCGCCCAGGCGGCGGAGTTCGGCCGCCCCGGCGGACTGCCGCTGATCTTCAGCTCCTTCCACGCCACCTACGGCGCGACGGAGGAGGAAGCGCGCCGACTGGTGCGCGAGCGGCGCGAGTCGATCGACTTCGAGCGCGGCCGGGCGCAGGTGGCAGACATGCTCGGCGGCGGCGTCGACCTCTCGGAACTGCCCCTGGACGCCAAGCTGCCGGACAGCCTGCTGCCGGACGTCACGTCGGTGAACCGGCGGCGCGGCCGGGTCGACATCTTCGTCGGATACGCCCGACAGGGCTACACGCTGCGGGAGTTGATCGTCGCCGCGCAGGACACCGGCCACTGGGCCGCCGCGGGCACGCCGGAGCAACTGGCCGACGCGGTCGAGGAGCGCTTCCGGGCCGGAGTGCTGGACGTCATCACGCTCGGCGGCCTCGCCGACCCGCGCGAGCACGACTTCGTCGTCAACGGCCTGCTGCACGAGCTGCGCAAGCGGAAGGTCGTCGCCGAGGACTACGCCGGGAGGACGCTGCGCGAGAACTTGGGGCTCGAACTGCCCTCGTGAGACGCCCGGTTCGCCTTCCGCTCCCACCGACTGTCACCGCTTGTCACCGAATTTGACCATCTGCCACCGCCCGTCCACCCCGACGAAAGGCCCTGCCGTGCCCGTCGAATTCCTCGGTATCGCCGCCACGAACGACGGCTCCGAGACCACACCGCGCAGCGGCGCGTCCTTCGACAAGGACTACACGCTGCGACTCGCCCGCGCCCACGAGGACCACGGCTGGGACCGGGTGCTGTTCGCGTACAGCTCCGCCTCGCCGGAGCCCGGTACGGCCGCGGCGTACATCGCCGCGCGCACCGAACGCCTGGAGATCCTGCTCGCGCACCGCCCCAACGTGTCGTATCCGACCTTCGCCGCACGGGAGTTCGCGACCCTCGACGCGATCAGCGACGGCCGGCTCGCCGTGCACTTCATCACCGGGGGCAGCGACCACGAGCAGCAGCGCGAGGGCGACGTCCTGAGCAAGGACGAGCGGTACGCGCGCACCCGTGAGTACATCGAGATCGTCAAACGCGTGTGGACCGAGCACGAGGCGTTCGACCACGAGGGCGCGCACTACCGCTTCCGCGACTACGTCTCCGACGTGTTCCCGGTGCGGCAGCCGCACCCGGACGTCTCCTTCGGCGGGTCGTCGCCCGCCGCGTACGCCGCCGGTGGCGCCGTCGCCGACATCTACGCGCTGTGGGGCGAGCCGCTGGCCGAGACCGCCCAGCAGATCGAGGCGGTGAAGGCCGCCGCGCTGGCCGCGGGCCGCGGCACCCCGCCGCGTATCCAGGTCGCCTTCCGGCCGATCATCGCGCCCACCGAGGAACTGGCCTGGGAGAAGGCGCACCGCACGGTCGCCGCCATCGAGCAGCGCCGGGCGGCGGGCGCGTGGCGGCGGCGCGGCGGCGACGCCCCGCAGAACACCGGTTCGCAGCGGCTGATCGGCATCGCGGAGCAGGGCGAGCGCTACGACCGCGCGCTGTGGACCCGCACCGCGGCTGTCACCGGGGGAGCGGGCAACTCCAACGCCCTGGTCGGCACGCCGGAGACCGTCGCGCGGGCGCTGCTCGACTACATCGACCTCGGCGTCGATATCATCTCCGCGCGCGGCTACGACCTGCTGGGCGACGCCATCGACTTCGGCCGCCACGTCATTCCGCTGGTACGGGCGGAGGTCGCCCGGCGCGACGCCGAGCGGGCGGCGGGGCCGGTGACGGCGGGGCGGTGACGGCACGGCTGTGACGGCAGGGCGGTGACGGCAGGCACCGGGCGGATCGGCGGATCGGCGTACGAGCGGGACGACGTACGAGCGGATCGGCGTACGGGTGCGCGGGCCGTACCGCTGACCCCGCTCCCGGGGTGCGCGGGCCGTGCCGCCGACCCCGCTCCCGCCCCCTCCCGGCGCCCACCACTCAAGGAGATCGCATGGCCAGATACGAGTCGGTGCTCGACGCCATCGGCGGGACACCGTTGATCCGCCTCACCCGCGCCGCCGAAGGACTGCGCCCGCGCGTGTACGTCAAACCGGAGTGGCACAACCCCGGCGGCAGCGTGAAGGACCGGGCGGCGCTGTCGATGCTCCGCAGGGCGGAGGCGGACGGCTCGTTGCGTCCGGGAGGCACCGTGGTGGAGGTGACCAGCGGCAACACCGGCATCGGCCTGGCGCTGGCCGCCGCCCACCTCGGCTACCGGACGGTGGTCTTCACCGGCTCCGCGACCTCGCGCGAGAAGCGGGACCAACTCGCCGCCTACGGAGCCGAGGTGCGGCTGGTCGACGCCTTCGTCCCGCGCGACCACCCGGACAGCATGCGCTCGCAGGGCACGCGGTTCGCCGCCGAGACGCCGGGCGCCTGGTTCGTCGACCAGTACGACAACCCGGCCAATCCGGCCGCCCATTACGCCACCACCGGCCCCGAGATCTGGACGGACACCGAGGGCGCGGTCACCCACTTCGTCGCCACCGTCGGCACCGGCGGCACGATCTCCGGGACCGGCCGTTACCTCAGGGAGGTGAGCGGAGGCCGGGTCCGGGTGGTCGGCGCGGACCCCGTCACCTCGATGTACGCGGGCGGCGACGGCAGCCAGAAGTACATCGAGGGCGCGGGCCACTTCCTGCACCCCGAGGCCACGGCCGACGTCTGGCCGCTCGCCCTCGACTCCGCCGTGATCGACCGCTACCTCGCCGTCGGGGACCAGGACGCGATCGACGCCGTGCGGCGGCTGGCCCGTACCGAGGGCATCCTCGCGGGCGGCTCGTCGGGCGTCGCGCTCGCGGCGGCCCTGCGGGTGGCCGAACACCTCACCGAGGACGACACCGTGGTGGCCCTGCTGCCGGACTCGGGCCGGGCCTATCTGTCGACGTACTTCAACGACGACTGGCTCACCGCCAACGGCTTCCGAGGCCCGGCCCCGGCCGACGGCCCGACCGTCGGCGACCACGCCACCCCGGCGCCGGTGGTGGAGCGGGACGAGGACCCGGCCGACGCCGTACGGCGGCTCACCGCGGACGGCCTCGGCGACGACGACGTGGTGCTGGTCGCGTACCGCCGCGACCGCCGCCTGCTCGCCCCCCACCCCACCGACCTCCTCGGCTGGACCACCCCCGCCCGCCTCCGCACCGCCCCGACCGTCGCCGAATCCGCCCAACCCCTCGCCCCCCGCCTCGGCGCCGCCCTCCCCCTCACCGCCCCCGCCGTCACCGCCTGGCCCCCCTCCGCCGCCCCCATCGCCCCCGTCCTCACCCAAGGCCGCGCCACCCACACCGTCCCCTGGCACTCTCTGCGCACCCCATCCGAACCCGCCCCGACATTTGATCTGAGCGGATGAGTGAGGAGTCGCCACCACAGGTGTTCTCCAACCGCTGGGCCGACGCGACCGGTCCGAGCGGGCCCGGTCCGTCCCGCGATCGATGCGGGTGCATCGAGCGGACCGGTACGGGACCGCGGCGGGCCGCCCCCAGTTGCCGCCGTCGCGGTAACTGCTCGGACCGGAGCCGCCTACTTCACGCGGACGTAGGTCTCCGGGCCGTTGGAGTCGATGTGGCGGCTGTCGGAGGTGAACCACACGACGACCCAGGTGCCGCTGCGAGTCGACTTGTCGCGCAGGTGGTAGGCGCCTTTGGAGTCGGTCTTCACGCGGGTGACGTAGTGCCAGGTCTTGCTGCCCGCGGGCCGGAATTCCAGGTACGCGTAACTGCGGGAAATCCCGGACCACTTGCCGGAGGTGCTCCGCTGCTGGATGTGGCCGCCGAAGGTGACGTAGGTGTTCTTGCGCACCGTGGTGCGGCTGGGCTTGCCGCCGGTGACGCGGGTCGGGGTGCGGTAGATCTTGACGGCCGCGCTGTAGGAGGGCGAGAAGTCCGGGGTGCCGGGGAAGTACGCCCGCCAGTAGCCGTTCGCCTGGCCGCCGTAGGTCGCGTAGGTCATGAACTCGTCGCCGGGGAGGCCCTGGCGGCCGATCCGGGTGGTGCCGACGGTGTGCCAGGACTTGCCGTTGGACGAGTACTGGATCGTCATGGAGTGCGTGTTGTTCGCGAACTCCGATCCGTACAGGTCGAGATGGCCGTCGATCACCGCCTCGCCGTACTCGTCCTCGCTGACGCGGAACGGGGTGACGCGGCTGGGCGTCGGGATGTGCACGTGGACCGGCGTCGTGCTGTTGTCGGTGGGCAGGAGGAAGGGGTCGTAGTTCCAGTAGTTGCAGAAGTAGTACGAGCCCGCGGTGCCGGTCGTGACGGTGAAGGTGCCGTCGGCCCTGGTCCTGGCCGTGGCGTCGAAGTACGCCGGTCCCTGGGTGTAGATCTTCTGGCCCGGCGTGCCCACCCACGCGGACCCGGCCTTCCGCTCGTACACGCCCGTGATCGTGGTCCGGCCGCCCCGGGGGACGTTGACGTCGGTCTTGCTCAGGACGCGGATCCGGGTGGTCTCCGCCTTCGCCGGCACGGTGAGCGGGGTCTGGTCGCTGCCGTCGAGGAAGTACGGGTAGCCCGCGGTGGCGGTGCCGTCGGCGCCCGCCGTCCGGTAGGTGACGTCGCCCTTCACCGTGACCGGCGCGCTGACCCGCCCGTCCGCCCGCGCGGTGGCGACGGCGACCGTATCCACACCGCCCCCGAGGTCCGGGTTGGTCAGGTCGACCGACACACCGGCCGGGTCGAGCGCCGCGCCCGTGCTGGGGTCGGTGACGGTGACCGGGGCCGAGACGGCGTACGAGCGGTGCTCGTAGTCCACCGAGCCGCGGTCGGCCGAGAGCTTCCCGACGGACACCTGCGCCGCGTACGTGAACTGGCCCGCGTCCGGGAAGTGTTCGACCTCTCCCCGGCTGTCCGTGATGTCCACGGAGATGTCGTAGACGCCCATCGCGGGAAGGGCGATGCGCTGCGCCGCCGTCCGGTCGTTGTCGAGGTACGGACTGGTCACGAAGGCCGATGTCGTACCGGCGTCCGGCGCGCCCGCGGGCGCACCGTGCGGACGGTAGTGCGCGGTGATGCCCGCGACCGCCGAGGTGTCGCTGTACACGGACACCGAGAGTTTCCAGTGGTCGGACCAGGAGTTGCCGACTCTGTACACCTGGAAGCGGTGCGGGGGCGGGGTGGTCTCGGCCGGGTCGGGCGTCCCGCTCCCTGACGGCTCCGGACTCGCGGTGTCCGTGGGCGTGGGTGTGGGCGCATCCGTGGGCGGGTCCGTAGGCGCAGGCGGGTCCGTGGGCGTGTCGCCGACGGTGCCGGTGGGCGTGCCGGTGCCGGTGACGGTGGGCGTGCCGGTCGCGGTGGCGGTCGGCGTGTCCGTCGGACCGGGGCTCGCCGCGCCGGACGGGCTCGCGGTGGCACCCGGCACCGCGTCGTACGGCGCCGCCGTCCCGGAGTCGGCGGCGGTCGCCGGAAGCGCGAGCGCGGCCGTCAGCAGTGCGCTGGCCGTCACGGCAGGCAGAAGAGCGCGAAGTCTCACTCGGTGTATCCCCCCAAGGAAAACGAGTACCCCTGCCGCCCGCGCCATCCCGGCGCCGATAGCGGACATGTACGGGTCAGCCAATCCTAGAGCCGGCCCCCGGCACCGCCGCGCACTGGGGCCGGGGCACGCCGATGACGGCGGGCACGACGCATCTGCACATCAGCGCCGCGTACCCGGTGTACGGACAGATCATGGTGCAGGCGCAGTTGGTGGACGGTGCGACCGGCAAGGACATCGCGGACTCCTCCACCAACCGCTCGACGAGCGACCTGATCGTGAATCAGCCGTATTTCACGCCCAGTTGGACTGATGGGGGCGTCACCTCGTACAGCGCGAGCCCGCAGATCGCCACCGGGGCGCCGCACGCCGTGACCGAGCGGCTGAACATCCGGATCGTCTGGTTGAGCCCGGCGTCCGCGCACACGACGAGCACCCAAGTGGTCTTTACGGCAGCCCAGATCGCCGCAGCCGGATACACGCCCGAGCAGCTCGAGAACGCCGTTGCGGTCCGGTTCAGCGCCGACGGACAGAACTACGCGGTCAAGCCCTGGACGCCGGGTGCCGACGGGTCGTTGAGCATCGACCTTCCGCCGGTCGACTGGCGCGCCGACGTCACCCAGTCGCAGTACCTGAGCTTCAAGGTGGCCTGGGGCCTGCCCGCGGGCAGGCTCGTCGGCACGATCGAGGTCCGCGACCCGCAAGGGTGGCAGTACGTCGGCGCCACGCAGACCCTGCGCCCCACTGCCGACGTGCGGCCCGCGGAACTCGTCCCCAGCATCTTCGGGCGGGACGCCAAAGGCGATCTGTGGCTCATCCCCGGTGCCAGGGGGGCCCGTTCGTCCGCGTACTACGACGCCCGCAGTCTGGTCGGCCCCGGCTGGAACGCCTACACCCACCTCCTGGGCACCGCGACCTCCGCCTCGACGGCCACGACGACCTCATCGCCACCGGCCCCACCGGCCTCTTGGTACTACGAAGGCACCGGCAACCCCGCCGCCCCCTTCAAGCCCCGCCTCAAGATCAGCGACGGGTGGCAGGCGTACAACACCCTCCTCTGCCCCGCCCTTTAACCGCTGCGCGGGGTACGGACGGGGCGATGGCGATGGCGACGTCGGCGGGGAGTTCCGCGCCGACCGCTTGGCCAGGGTGCCGATCCGGTCGGCCCGCCCGGGTATACGGGTCCTACCGGCCTCGGGCCTGTTCCATGTTGGCCCGGTGAGGACGGGAGAGCCAGTCCGCGTGCGGGCCCAGGCGCGCGTCGGCCGGGTCGTCTCCTCGCCGGAGCGCGTCGATGTAGGCACGCTCGGCGGCGAAGCGGGCCGCCACCTCGCGGCCTTCGGCAACGGAGCCGTGGCCCGGGACCACGACGTCGGCCTGCCCGGCAGCCTCGGCCAGCCGGTCGAGAGCGCTTTCGTAGGCTCCCACCTGATCGTCCTGGCGAGCGTCGAAGAGCGGGATCAGGACGTCGGAGAGCATGTCGCCGACGAGCAGGACGCCGCGGTCCGCCAGCAGGACCGAGGCGTGGCCGACAGCGTGCGCCTGGTGCTCGATGACCTGGCCCGGCACCGCTCCGCCGTCGGCGGGCAGCGGGGTGACGAGTGCGACGAGGTCGAGGGGTACGCCGGACGCGCTCTCCGCCGCCATCGCCTGCGCCCGCTCCCGGGCCTGACCGGCAACGTCGGCGGCGGCGGTGGTCGCGTAGCGCGGCACATCGCCGAACCGGGAGTGCCACAGCAGATGGTCCCAGTGCGGATGGGTGCAGAACCCGGCCACCACCGGAATGCCGAGCCCGTCCACATCATCGGCGAGCTGGTCCAACTCGGAACCGTCGATGCCGGGATCGATCAGGACCAGCCCGTCCTCGCCGCGCACCACGATCGAATTGGACCAGACCCAGTCGCTCTGCCGCACCCAGACACCGTCGGCCACCTGCTTCAGCTTGCCCATCTCTGCTCCCATCGCTTGCCTGCACCACTGAGACTGCTGCCCGCGGCCGAACTCATCGCTCCCATCGCCGCCCGCCGCGACGGATTCAGCGCGGATGGCCCCAGCTCCTCGACCTGGCGCTTATCAAAGGAGCGGACTGCTCCTCGGAGCGGACTGCTCCTCGTCCTGGCCGACCGCCGCGCCGGTCATGCGCCGTACGGCGAAGCTCGGGATCGGCGAGGACGGCACGGTCGTCAGCAGGACGGACTTCGTCTGGGACGGTACGCGACTGGCCGAGCAGATCGTCTCCACCGGCTACGGCTACGGCTACGGCCACGGCTCCGGCTACGGCGATGGGGACGGCTACGGCGACGGCACGGTCGCCGTCACGACCTGGGACGCCCTGCCCGGCAGTCATCGACCGGTCGGCCAGACCGAGCGTGTTCAGGGACTCGACGGCGCGGCGCGGCTGCGCGGCACGGGTGAGCCCTGGCCGCTGGAAATGCGTCGCGCTCACGCACGCCGGGTCACCGATCACGTATGGCTGCACGTCCTCGACGACGCGGCCACCGAAGAGGCACGCTCGACTACATGCCGACCGACCACCAGCGGGAGGCCGCCGCCACGGCCGTCGCCGAATGGAGCGCCCGCGAATGCGGCTTTCCGCCCCCAGCCGTCGAAGCGACCTTCGACCGGGAGGGGGCGGCCTTCAGAACGCGTATCTGACCCGTAGCCAAGGGGCGTGCGTCGCGATCAGCTCCCGGAGCCGGACGACGGCGCCATGCTTGACGTCGCGCGCGTAGCGGACATTGAGCGCGCCGTTCTCCGAGCGTTTGACCTCCTGGGCGGCCGGCTGCCACAGGAGGTCCTCCGCGCGCGGGTGCCAGCCGAGGTTGACCTCGTGCAACTGCTGGTTGTGGGTCAGCAGGATGACCTCGGCGGCAGCCTGCCGCTTCACCCGGACGGGCAGGACATCGTCGAGGTGGGCGAGCAGATCGGCCCAGTCCCGCTGCCAGCCGGGCCGCAGTACGACCGGTGAGAGGTTGAAGTGGACCTCGTAGCCCGCGTCGAGGAAGTCCGCGGCCGCGGCGACGCGTTCCGCGACCGGGCTGGTGCGGATGTCCAACAGGCGCGAGTCGCGTTCGGGCATCAGCGAGAAACGCACCCGGGTACGGCCCCGCGGGTCCAGCGCCAGGAGGTCGGGGTTGACGAACTTCGTGGCGAATGACGCCTTGGCGGTGGGCAGGGCGCGGAAAGCGGCGATGAAGTCGGCGGTGTTGTCGCAGACCAGGGCATCGACCGAGCAGTCGCCGTTCTCGCCGATGTCGTAGACCCACGAGTGGGCGTCGCACTGGTTCGGCTCCCGCTTAGGGCCCTGCGTCAGCACATGCCGCCTGACGTGGGCGATGATCGCCTCGACGTTGGTGAACAGCGTGATCGGGTTGGAGTATCCCTTGCGGCGCGGTACGTAGCAGTAGGCGCAGGCCATCGCGCACCCGTTGGAGGCGCCGGGGGCGATCCAGTCGGCCGATCTGCCGTTGGGGCGCGTCTCCAGGGTGCGCTTCACGCCCAGGACGAGTGTCTCTGTCTTGACGCGCACCCAGCGGGAGACGTTTCCCTCGTTGCCGTGCAGGGAGGGGATGCGCCAGTGGCCCGCCACCTCGGTGACGGGGACGCCGGGGAGCCGCGCCATGATCTGCCGGCCACGCGGGGAGGCGAGGGCGGCCGGCTCGGCGTACACCTGCCGTACGTCCAGCACTCGTCGGGCCTGCGGGCTGTCCCGGAATCCGCCGTCGTCGGGCGGGGCGGCGGACGGTGTGTCCTCCCACCCGAAGAGGGTCTGCTGCTCGGGAGGGCCGGGAGCGCCGGGAGCGCCGGGAGCGCCGGGAGGGCCGGCCGTATCGGGCCGGTCCGGCAGGTCCGGCCGGTGGTGGGACGAGTCGGCCGGGGGCTGTGGCACGGCGCTCCTCCTGCCCTCGGCCTGATCCGTATCCGTATCCGTATCCGTATCCGTGTCCGTATCTGCGTCGGCCGTTCGAACGGTACGCGCGGGTGCCCGCGCCGCATGTGGTCGGCGGCGCGTCCGGCGGACATCGCGGCGGACATCGCGGCGGACATCGCGGCGGACGGACACGTCCGAGCCTACGGGCCCGAGTCCAGGGGCGGTCGTCAGGGCCGAGCCCGGCGGGGCGGTGAGGAGCGACCCGGTGGCGTACGTCTTGGCCCTCCGGAGTCCGGTCGCGCCGGAGTGTCGGCGCGCAGGACCCGCGCGGAGGCTGGCAGCATCGGCCGAAGGGACGGCCCGTGCGTAGGCGCGGCCCCATTGACCCGAGCTCGCTGTCGTAGGAACCGGCCCGGGCGTACGAAGGTTCCGCGCCCGTCGGCTCGGCGTCGGTCCGGCGTGGAGCACCGGCCCGCCGCGGGAAGCGCAGACCCGTGGAGCACCGACCTGTGGAGCACCGACCCGCCGCGCGGAGCACCCGGGCGCCGCGAGAGGAGACCCCCATGGAACCGCGACCGCACTGGCTGTTCGGCGACCAGCTCGGCCCCCACTTCCTCGATCCCCGGCACGGCGGCCCCGACGCCCAGGCGCCGGTGATCATGATCGAGGCCCGTTCGGTGCTGCGCCGCCGCCGGTTCCACCGCGCCAAGGCGCATCTGGTGCTGTCCGCGATGCGGCACCGCGCGGCCGAACTGGGCGACCGGGTGACGTACGTACGCGCCGAGACGTATACGGAGGCGCTGGCCCAGGTGCCGGGCGGCGGCAGGGATCGGCTCACGGTCTGCCACCCCACCTCGCGCGCCGCGCTGGGCCTGGTCACGTCGCTGGAGCGGGTGGACGTGCTGCCCGCGAAGGGCTTCCTGGTGCCTCGGGCCGAATTCGCGGAGTGGGCCGGACGCCGAGACGGTCGCAGCCTGCGGATGGAGGGCTTCTACCGCTGGGTGCGCGAGCGGCACGACCTCCTCATGGACGGGGACGGGCCGGCGGGCGGCCGGTGGAATCTCGACCACGACAACCGTGAGCCGCCGCCGCGCGGCCGGGACACCCTGATGGTGGCCGGTCCCTCGCGGCCGGAGGAGGACGAGATCGACGACGAGGTCCGCCACGACCTCGACCGGTGGGAGCGCGACGGCCAGGTGTCCTTCGTCGGACGCGACAGCCCCCGGCTCTTCCCCGCCACCCGCCGCGAAGCCCTGTCGGCGCTGCGCCGCTTTCTCTCGCACCGGCTGCCGGACTTCGGACGGTACGAGGACGCCATGCTGGCCGCCGATCCGGTGATGAGCCACAGCCTGCTGTCCGCACCGCTCAACCTCGGGCTCCTCGACCCGGCCGAGTGCGTCGAGCGGGCCGAGGCCGCGTACCGCGCGGGTGACGCGCCGCTCAACAGCGTCGAGGGCTTCGTCCGGCAGATCGCCGGCTGGCGGGAGTACGTATGGCAGCTGTACTGGCACTTCGGCGAGGACTACCGGCACCGCAACGCGCTGCGCCACCACGCCCCGCTCCCCGACTGGTTCCTCGAACTGGACGCCGACGCCGTCACCGCCAACTGCCTGTCCACCGTCCTCGCCCAGGTCCGGGACACCGGGTGGACCCACCACATCCCCCGGCTCATGGTGCTCGGCAGCCGCGCCCTCCAGGACGGCTGGGATCCGGCGGCCGTCACCGACTGGTTCCACCGCTGCTTCGTCGACGGCTACGACTGGGTCATGCTGCCCAACGTCGTCGGCATGTCGCAGTACGCCGACGGCGGGCTGATGACCACCAAGCCGTACACCTCCGGCGGCGCGTACCTCCACAGGATGAGCGACCTGTGCGGGCCGTGCGCCTACCGCCCCACCGACCGCGTGGGCGACCACGCCTGCCCCTACAGCACCGGCTACTGGGCCTTCCTCCACCGCCACCGGGCCCGGCTGTCCGCCAATCACCGCACGGCCCGCGCCGTCCAGGGCCTCGACCGCCTCAAAGACCTTCCCGAACTCCTGGACCAAGCCGCCGCCCGCGGCCCCCAGGCACCGTGACCCCCCCGGACCCCTCCGACTCCTCCGCCCCCTCCGGCGGCTCGACGGACCCGACACCTCACGTGCGGCAGGTCCGCCCCGGACAGCCAGGGCCGCGGTGATGCCGATGAGACGCCTCTGGGCCTGGGCTTCATCGACCAGTCGGCTGGCGAAAGCCCGGTGATGTGCGGCCGTTGCCTCCGGCCGACGCTATCGCGGTCGCGCCGGCCACGTTCAACACGGTCAATAAGTGCGCGGCCGGGATCGCCGACACACTGGCGCTGGGCATTGCCGTATGTGAACAGCGCGATGGCCGCACACCCGGCTTACGGGGAGAGTCTGGCGCGGCTGCGTGCCATGGGCGTCCTGGTCAGCTAGGCGGACGTCCGCCACAACCTTTCGGGCGCCGACGGGGCGACAACGGCCGTCGGGGTGCAGGCCAGGGATGGTTACCGGTTGACAGGCCGCACGACATGGGCCTCGGCCTGCGCCTTGAGGCTCGTGGTTGCCGTCGCCGCCCGTGACGAACGCTGACCACGCCCTCACACGAAGGCGGCATGTCGAACGGGGCAGCTCAGACAGATCGTGACACAGCGGCGCTCGCGACTGCGTGCCCGCCGGTCGAGTGCTCAGAAAAATGTATAGCGCATGGGATGCAAGCCATGGCGATGAGGGCAGTTACTACTCTCGCTATGCGCTTGAATCGCTTCATCGTGCGTACCCACTCTGTTCGGTCGGACTAGTTGATCTACGTCATTCCTAGTCCAGTGCCGTGGGCCTAGCAAATGGTTCGCCGATGTAGGAGAAAAGTGGGCATTGGTGGATATGCGAGCTCTGACTAGTCGATCGTCATATGCCAAGGTTGAGGTTTGCCCCGATTTTCTTTCGGCTTCAATGACGGAAGGGACCCGGTAAAGATCTTGTAACGACTGGGTCGGGCGCAGCCTGCGGCGCCGGCCCATGTTCGGCCCGGTGTCCATGGCTTCGGTCCGACGCCTCCTGCGGATTTGCGATAACGAGAAGCCCGAGGTCGGCAGGGCGCACCACGATACATAGATTTAAGACTGTTTCCATCATTCCATCGGAGATACGGAGAGGTCCATTATTTCCGGCTGGAACACGGCTGGCTCTCCCGTCGTCTGCTAAGGGCTGTCCCGGACAAGTTCGCGCAGCAGGATGGCGGCCGAGGGAGTTTCCCGCAGCAGCCGGCCCAGTCGGCTGCGCCAGACCATTTCGAGGTCGGTGATCACCGCGGGATCGGCCCTGCGCAGTGCCGCAGTCACCTCGCCACGTTCTTGCTCCAGTTCGCCCTCTAAGTCATCCACTTCCCCCGGAAGGCGTCCGTGACATAGCAGATCAACCACCCGGGCCTTGTCGACGGCCCACCTGTCCAGAGCCATCAGTTTGACCACGACGGTGGCTCCGGACGATGTCAACTGCGCCAACTCGGTTTCCATACGATCTCCCTATAGCCCTCGCGGACGATCGGTCACAGCCACGGTAAGCGTTGTTGCACCAGGGCTCACAGAGGAGCGCCAGACGACTGATGAGGAGTGCGCAGGCCCTTGGCAGCCGGTCGTCGGTATGCCACGGGGGAACAATCCAGTCAATGAGCACTTGCTCTCTGTCAATGCCGCATCACCGTATGTCATGCTCCTGATGGTGTGGGGTCGGCGCGCGGCCGAGGAGCGGAGGACGCCGATGGAGTGCCGAATTCTGGGACCCGTGGAGATTGCGAGCGGCCATCGCACCCGGGCCCTCGGCTCCAGTAAGGAGGCCCACCTTCTCGCGGCCCTGGCTCACAACGTCGGCCGACCGATCGGGCTCGACACCCTGATTCACCGCATGTGGGGCGACGACCCGCCTGGCAGCCCTCTCAGCAGCCTTTACGCCAATACGGCCCGGCTGCGGCGGCACATGGCGGAGATTGTTCAAGAGGGCGGTGGGCCCGCGCCCAACATTAAGCGTCGCTCCCACACGTACACACTGGAGACGGCGCCGGACAGCGTTGATTGGCACCGCTTCCAGCGACTGGCCTCGCAAGCCCGCTTGCTGTCCGAGGACGACGATCACCAGGCACATGACCTCTTCCGGCACGCGGAGTCGCTCTGGTACGGCGAGCCGCTGGCCGGATTGAGTGGTCCATGGGCTGAGAGCGTCCGCAGCGCGGTGTCCGAAAGACGCATCGAAGTCATGAGTGCCAGGATCGCCATCGAACTTCGCCTCGGTCACTTCGCGGATGCTGTCGCGGAGCTGACGGAGCTGGTGGTCGCGAGACCGACAGACGAGGTGCTCATAGGGCAGCTCATGATCGCAAGCCACGGTAGAGGCCTCCAGGCCGACGCGCTCAGACTGTACGCGGACCTGCGCCGCAGACTACGCGACGAACTTGGAGCCGATCCCGGTCCCGAACTGGCAGCTACGCACCAACTCATCCTGTCCCACGCGCCGGTCAGCGCTCTGATCCCTGCTGCCAGAAAGCGCTCACACCCGGTCGCGGTGCCCCAACTCATCCCCCAACACGCACAGCTCGTGGGGCGAGAACTCGAAATGAACAGCTTGATGAACCGGCTGGCCACGGCCGGTTCGGGGGCTGTGTCTTCGATTCAGTCCATATCCGGCATGGCGGGTGTCGGCAAGTCGCTGATGGCCTGGAGCGCTGCCGAGCGTCTGGCGGATCGCTATCCCGACGGCGTGCTGCACCTGGATCTGTGCACCCACGCCTTGACCCAGGAGCCCTTGACGCCGCAGACAGCTCTGGGCTGGCTGATGCGAGCGCTGGGAACGCAACCCACGAGCCTGCCGGACAGCGTGGAGGAACTGGCCGCCCTCTGGCGTGCGACGATGAGTCGGCGGCGCATGGTCGTCGTCTTTGATGACGCCTCGGGTCCGGACCAGATACGGCCACTGCTGCCCGGCAATTCTCCCTCCGTTTTTCTCATCACTAGTCGTCGCCGTCTGTCCGGACTTCCTGGTGTGCGTCCGCTCGTATTGGAGGTTCTGCCGGAGCAAGACGCCATAGCGCTGTTCCAGCAGATGATCGAGGACGACCGTGCTGATGCCTCGCAAGAAGTCGCAGAAATAGTTTCCTTGTGCGGGTACCTTCCTCTTGCGATCGAGATCGCGGCAAGCCGACTCAATTCGCGTCCCAATTGGAGTCTCGCCTACTTGGTCGAACGATTATCGCGGGAACACGCACGTATTGAAGAACTGCACGACACGGACCGTGAAATAGCAATGGCATTTTATGTTTCCTACGCCACATTGACTTTCGAGGAGCGTTCTGTCTTCAGAAGGATCAGTCTGCACCTCATACCAGAATTCGGACCACACAGTGCGGCCGCCCTCATGGGTCTTCCGGTCAATCGTGTCGAGCGCGCGATGGATTCCCTGGTGGACGCCCACTTGCTGCAGGCCCCGGCGCCGGAGCGATACCGCTACCATGACCTTCTCGCTGAGTTCTCATTGAGCCTGGAGTCAGCAGAAGACTCGCGTGAGGTCCGAGAGACCGCTCTCCGTGACTTGGTTGATTTCTACACAGCCGCTGTTGACACAGCCGACCGGATGATTCACCCCGAGAGGTCACGGCGTGACCTCGCTCTTCGGGCGGACTTTCGCGGCCGGCTTCCGTCCTGGCGTGACGCGAACGAGGCCGAAAACTGGCTGCTGGCCGAACAACGTGCGCTGATCAGCGCCGTGCGGTATGCCCATGCAAACGGGCTGCCGGATCGAGGCGCTGCCCTGGCTTGCGTCATGGCGGGGTTCTTACAGGCCGGTGGACTTTGGCTGGACGCTGAGCGTATTCACCGACAAGCCGTCCGCTACTGGCAGCAGGTCGGTGAACGTGCGGCGGAAGTTCGTGCCTGCATCGACTTGGGCACGGTCTACTCCGGTTCCGGTCAGTACGAGCAGGCTCTGAGCGCGCTCGGCAGCGCAATCACTATCGCCGTGGCGACGGGTGACATCGACGCCGAACTGGAGGCGCTGTTACAAGTGGGTACAGTCCACTGGCATCAGGGCCGTCCCGACGCCGCGTTGGAAATCCAGCGCAAAGTACTCGCACTGAGTGAAGCCAGGGGCGACCGCCGACAGACCGCACGGTGCCTCAACAATCTCGGGATCACTTCCTTGTATCTCGGGAGGTACGCGATCGCGCAGATTGTCCTGCGGGAGGCACTACGCGAATTCCGAGCCATGGGCGATCATCTGTTTCAGCGGCGAGTGCTCAATAATATGGCAGATCTGTACATACGGATGGGCGAAAAAAGTACCGCCCGGAAGATGCTGGAGGAAGCGCAGAGGATCAGGCTCCCGAATGTTAACAAATCTGATCTGGTGGTCATCGATATAACGCTGGCGAGCGCTCTCGACATGCCGGAGCAACTGGACGACTGTCTGCTGCTGTTGCGCCGATCGCTCGAATCGTCCCGAGAGCTGGGCGATCTGCGCAATCAGGTCATCTGCCTCAACGAAATGGGACGAGCGTACCGGGAGGCGGGGTACGCGGACGCCGCGCTGGGCCCGCACACTAACGCACTCGACCTCTCCCGGGCTATCGGTGCCGTCATCGAAGAGGCACAGTCACTACTTTTCCTCGGAATGACCGAGCGGCTGCTCGGTCATTATTCCTCTGCGGTCATTCATGCAGAGAAAGCCCTCGAACTCGCCCGCCGGGCACACCTACCGGTCGAAGAAGGCGAGGCTCTCATGGAAATCGCACGCCTCAAATCCGAGGCACCATTAAAGAAATGACCCGGCAACGGTGCTGTCTTCGCGCGCGCTGGTCAGCGGCGTGTGCTGAGTGAAAAGTCCGCCGGGCCGGCGCGGTTGGCGCCCGTGGTCGACCGAGCCGTAGCACCGAGTGCTTCAACAAGCGGGGTACGGGCCATGCCCTTTGCCGGAATCCGGAGAGTCGAGGAGACTCGCTTCTGATCCATCCAATCCGTCGGGAAATTCGAGATCCCCGGCACCGGTGCGGCGTATCCCTCCTCACGAGGTGACCGACACGCTGTGGAAGACGCCGGCCAAGTGCTAAATCCCCCCAGCACCCCCGCAACGGACAGTCGTCTGCGGTGGCGCGTCGGCGCGGTGCGGGCAGAGGAACGTTCCTGGGGGGCGGAGACATGGCGTCGTGGGCGACTCTCGCGCTTCTGGGCGCGGTCATGCTTCTGCTGCGCACGGTGGCGAGCGCGAACCGGAAGCTTCACCGAGAAGGACGCCGAGCACGGCCTGACCTCGTTCAGGGCTGAGCTCCAGGAATCCTGGCCCGTCGAGGCTCGGAAGCGGGGACTCACTCCCGATGGCGGAACGCCGCGGTGGTTCACGCCGAGCGCCGCGCGGTTTGGTTTTCCCCGGGACACGTCAGGTGCAACTCGGTGGGGAGACCACGATCGTGCGTACGGAGAACGACGGCCAGGCGTCCGTGTCGCTGCGGAGATGGACGCGCGCAGCCCGATGCGTCGGACCTGCCCGGCATGAATTACGACGGCTGCTCGACGAATGGGAACTGGCGTCGCTTGCCGATTCTGCGGAGATCGTGGTCTCGGAGCTCTTCACGAATGCTGTGCGTCATGTGAAGGCGCCTCGCGACCGACTTGTCGAGGCCCGGTACGAGCGGCTGGCCGGCGGCGTACGGATCGAAGTGCATGACGCGGACGCCTCCTCCTGGAAGGCGGTGCCCGAGCCGTCGCCCGAGGAGGAGTCCGGACGCGGCCTCGCGCTGGTCGACTCCATCACGGGCGGCTGCTGGGGCATGAGCGAGCGTGCCGGCGTCGGCAAGCTGGTGTGGGCGGTCGTCGATGACGGCGTTGATGGGTATGTGAGTCTGCGGGATATGCAGGACTAATCGGTAATTGGCCTGCGGGCTGCTTCTGTGCGGGGCGCCTTGTCGCTTTCAAGGTGGAAGTCGACGCGGACTGATCGTGGCTGAGCGCCGTTCCTGAATCGGGCCGAAGCTTTCTATCGATTACACCAAGGCCTCGAAAGAATAGTTCATATACCTTTCTATTGCAGCAACGTCGAATGCGTCTTTTTTTCGACCAAGGAGGCGTTTGTAGGAAAGAACGTGAGGTAAACGAACAAATCGTATGCCATCGAAAATTTCTGCAGTGTCGATCAGTTCCTCAACTGGGAAGCTATCTGTCACCCAACTCTGAAATATCTCGATCCGGCCACCCCAGAAAGATACAAAGGGATCGCGGCGGATCTTTGATAATCCGTGCTGCCCCAGATTTACGGCTCTGTTCCATGCTGGACCGCGGGCTATCACGTCCAGGTCTCCGATCTCCGTCTTCAGGCCGTGTGCCAACATGGGGCCGCTGCCGAAGATCGCAAAGTGACCAGAATCGAGGTTCAGAGCGGAGAGGCGGCGGACGAGCGGGTGGCGCATCGGCGAGGAAACTGCGGCATGGACCGTCATGGCTGTGGCCTCCAGATGGAGAGCGTGTACGGGTTTCCCCGACGGCTCGGAATGCCCGGCTCGCACCGCGGCGTTGCTGACCGACTGCCCGGGAGCATTCGGAACAGTCAGCGCGGAACCACTTCGGATTCACCAAGGTGCGGGTAGCTGATGGGGTCGGCTCACGCCTGGATCGTGCGGCACGTTCACACACAGTCGGACTCGTGCGAGGCGTGGTTGCTGCGTGTCGCGTCGGTGCGCTCGCATGCAAGCACGTTTCGGCCCGAGGTCAACTTCAGCCTTTATGGCGAGGCCGCGAGAACGATCAAGTCGAGCGTGTCGACCTGTCGCGGTCGTAGCGGTGGAGGTTCGTACGTCCGAGGGTCGTCGTGCGACGGGCTGCCGCTCGGATACCCGGAGTGCTTACGGAGCAGCGGGTACATGTGAACGTCACCGAGGTTCCCCTTGCACCATCGAAGGTGTCGAACTAAACTTTCGTACATGTCCAAGGGAACCCGCTGGAGCGAGTACGACCTTAACGATCATTGCTCCGAGAAAGACTTGGCTGACATGGAGGCCATAGGGCACCTGCTTGGCCGCGCCCGTCGGGAGCCGTTCTTCAAGGAACATGAGATGAGCGATCACGCACTCCTGATCAAGCAAGGCCATGTCATGGTCGTGCAGGGGGACCCGGGGCGGATCATCGACATTCGAGGGAAGGGCGCGATCGTCGGCGAAGCCGGCGTGTTCAGCGGAAACTCACGGTCGGCAAGCATCATCGCGCTCAACGATGTCAGGGCCGTCTACCTGCCGAGGGGGCCGTGGTTGGAGTTCCTTCACGCCCATCCGAACCTCCTCATCGCCGTGTCAGCGGCGGCGTACAAGCGAACCGAGCGGGCAAATGCCAAGCGCGCCGAAGCAGAACTCCCGATCGAGCAGCAGCTCGCCATTGAGCTGACCGAACTGGTTGACTACGGCATCGGAGAGAGATTCGCTGAAGATGATGAGGACAGCTCACGAGTTCCTATGAGTCAGGCGGAAATCTCGTCCTTGCTCGGGGAGCGAAAGCTCCAATCGGTCAAGAAGGCCATCGGAAAGCTCAGGGACAAGGGCGTCATTGGCACTGACCGACGGCGGGAAATTACAATCCGTAAACTGTCGGCGCTGCGCATAATCGCCGACGGCCTTGAGCAGGTCAATTAGGCGTCCAGGTCACGCACATGACGACGCCGTCGCCGCCGCCTGAAGCCCGGGGACCGTGATGATTTACACTGTCGCAACCGCCTGCGTTCCCCTCGCATTGGCGATCACACGGGTGCTGACCATTTGGGTGAGGGAACGCGCCTACACCATCCGACTCGGCAGTGCGGTCAAGGACTCCACTCCGGATCAGCGAGCGGAGCTCATCCGCGCCTGGGGTGAGGCAGAGAAGCGTCCCGAAAGCAATCGTAGGCCTGGATCCAACATCATTCGCACTGAAGATCGTACGCAGGACTGAAAATGCCTCATCTTTCACAGAACGTCCACCTGCTTGAACATCCCCTCATCCATGATTTTCTTGTTTTGGTCGACAAATACGACCTGGACTTGAGCGACATGGTGATCTTTGGCAGCGGGCCCCTCTTGGCGAAAGGTCTGCGAGCGAACATCCATGACCTCGATATCGTTGCCCGAAGCAAGACCTGGTGTCGGGTCCAGCGGCACGGTGTCCGATCCACAGGCCAGATCAACCGTGCCCGCATCGCGCAGTTCTGCGACGGCCGCATCCAGTTCTCCGCAGGATGGGTATCGGACGACTGGAAGGCCGCAGAGTTGATTGACAGAGCCGAGATCGTCCGAGGCCTTCCCTTTGCCCGGATCGAAAATGTCCTTGCCTACAAGCAGCTTCTCAATCGCCCGAAAGATCAGCATGACATCGAAATGTTGCGCGAGCTCGGCGTGGTGCCGGATCCACCCCCGGTGCAGCGTGAGCATTTTCCCATCGATGTGCTCGGGCGTTTCCGCGCCACCCGTTTTAGGAAGCCCGCGGCTGGAACCGAGAACTGATCCCATACATAGAGTCCAGGCCCCAACGGTCACGGCCAGCCGGTAGTAGGAGACGTGTCGGTGGAAATCCTTTCCGTCGTCGACCCGGATGATATGCGTCTGGTATCACGGCAGTCATTCGGCGTCGTTTGCTGGCTCGACCTTCCGTGTCCAGCCGGCCCGTGGTGCCCACCGCCAGCGGACCGTTGTGTCCTCGCCTGCGAGCTGGTCCGGAAAAGCAAAAGCCCCAAGTCCATGACCTGGGGCTTTACTAAAGAGCGGATGACGGGAATCGAACCCGCGCTCTGAGCTTGGGAATGACAGGGGTCTTGTCAGCGTCCATACTGGTCAGCGACTCGAGCAGGCCTTAAGTTCCCACGCGACAAGTGCCGCAGGTGGCCGTGGCTAACCGCGCCGTACCGCTGGGCGTGGTGCGGAGGCCGAGCCTTACCGGTCGTGGAGGACGGTGGGCCGGGTGACGGGGACGACGGTGAGGAGGCCGTCGAGGCCCTTGTAGTCGTCGGGGTTGGTGGTGAAGAGCGGGAGTTCTTCGGCGATCGCGATGGCGGCGATCATGAGGTCGGCGACCCGGCGGCGGGGTTTGCGGCCGGCGCTGATGACGGCTGCGCAGACCCGGCCGTAGATCCGCGCCGCGTCGGCGTCGAAGGGGATGGGGTCGAACTCGTTCTCGGCACGTTGCAGGATGTCCAGGCGCCGACCTCTTTCGGCGTGCTCGTCGTAGTCGCTCTGCTCCTCGTTCCTGCGCACCTCGTGCGGTCCCGCGGACAACTCGGCCAGGGTAATGGCGCTGATGGCGACTTCGGCGGGGAGTTCGGCGGGGTCGAGCCATTTGCGCAGAACGACGATGTTGGTGTCGAGCAGGCCCTGCGCGTACTCAGCGGGCATAGGGGTCGTCCGTCTCCTGCTCGGCCGTGGCGTCCTGGTCCGCCCGGAACGCTTCCAGGGAGACGCCTGACGCAGTGCGGGACATCGCAGCGAACTCCGAGCGCGGGACGAACCGCCTGCGTCGGCGCAGCGGGACCAGTTCCCCGATCTGGTGCCCGTCGCGGGTGACGGTGAAGGACTGGCCGCCCTGGACGGCGTCCATGATCTCTTTGGACCGGCTGCGCAGATCGCGCTGGGTGATCTCGGGCTGAGCTGCCATGCTCCGAGTGTAGCGAGCGGTGCTATTAGGTGCTACTCAGTAGCACCTGTATTTCTTCCGGCGCGCATTCGTGCAGGAGTTCGTGCAGGAGGCGGAAAGGTCTCCCCGGGGGAACGTCTCACGTGAAGGGCGACCGCAGACCGTCTCGGAACGAATGCTTGACCGCCAGGGCCGTGGCCGCCATGTGCAGGCCGATCGCTGAGTCGCCCAGACGGGCCGCGACGACGCGTTCACGGTGCCCGAAGACCTCCCTGCGCATTTCGCAGACGGTCAGGTTCGGTCGCTGGAAGTGTTCGCCCACAGGGGCTACGCGGACAGGGACCACGAATGGCTTTGTGAGCCGGCCACGAATGGAATCGACGAGGACCTTGCACTCGCACATATGAGGATCGTGCTCATGGGCATCGAGAACTGGTTCACGCCCTCTGGTAATGGCTGACATCGACCCTCCGGCCAACGAGGGCCGGGGGACAAGAGCGCCGGGTAGCGAGCCCGAGTGAGCTTTCTCGCTGCCCGCATTGCGGAGCTCTGGTACGTGCCCCCCGGCCCCAGGCGGTAAGCCCGGGGCTTTAGTAATGGAGCGGATGACGGGAATCGAACACGCGCTCTGAGCTTGGGTCCGGGAGCAGGTGTGCGCGGACGCAGCAGGCAACGGACATCGCCCCGGACTATGCAGACAAGGCTGCGCGAAGGATCGAGCACAGGGTCCCGCCCTCGGCCGCATCCTGTGACCCGTCGTCTACGGATCCTCGTGCGCCAGGATCGGCTGTCAGTGCAGGGCCCTAAGGTCGCTCGCATGGCAACCTTCCGATCCGGCTTCACGCTTCAACGCATGGTTGAGACGGCACGCGACCTCACTGAGCACGCGGGCATTCAGCGGCGCGTCGATGCGGTATTGATCCTCATGAATGGAGATCCCCGCGGGACACACGGCAAGGGAAAGCGCCTGGTGAGCGCGTTGGAGGATGTCGCTCAAGAGGCCATCCTGCATGAAGATTTTGAGCTTGCTCAGCGCTTTCAGCGATTCGCCGCCTACGCCGGAGGCGAACTGTTCCTCGAGATTCTGGAAAACTACTACGACGAGAGTGCCCGGCAGCGCAGCGAGGAATACATGCGGAGGCTGGTCGCCATGGGTGCAGGCCAAGCGGTCGCCGCACTGGACGTCCTATGCGGTGAAAAGCCTGACGCAACCGCAGCAGACGCCCGTGACCTCTTCCGAGGTATCGCCAAGTCCACCGACCACCTGGGTCTCGGGAACGGGGACGGCGACGTCAAGCTGTCCATACGGGAAGTGAGGCGGCTCCAGCAGGTGGGGCACATGGAGATACTTCTGCGGAACTTGCCAACACCGGCGTCCGCCGAGACCGCGCGGATTTTGAGTGACGTCTTGGAGGATGCTGACGCGGGGCTGTTGGCACAGCTGCTCGAGCTGAAGGCTAGGCGGGCCGGGCTCGAGGCGCTGCGGGCAGCAGTGGATGACCCGAACAGCTCCGAGAGCGCACTTCATACCCGGTTGAAGAACCAGGAGTGGATCTTCGGGGGTGCCTTCGTGGCCGAGTTGGCGCGTCGTCAGTACACGCCGGATACCATTCTCGACATTCCACTTCTGCGTCATGACGGATCGCTACATGTTGTGGAGCTAAAACGCGCGCACGTCAGAGACTTGGTCATCCGGCGCAGCGGCCACCTCATGTTGGGTGCCTCAGCCCATCACGCGGTTTCCCAGGCGCAGAACTATCTCCGTGCCATGGACGAGAACCGCGCAATGGTGCTCAGAGATTACGGCGTCGACACACGCCGAGCGTCTGCGACCGTCGTGATCGGGCATCCGCGGTACGTGACAGGAAGCGTCACACCTCAAGAGGTCGCGGAGACCCTGCGCACATACAACACCCATGCGGCACGCATAGAAGTGGTCACATACGAGACGCTGCTCGATTCGGCAGCCCGGATGCTGGCGCTCTCGTCGGTGTCGCATGTCCGTGACGAGACTAAGGAAGTCACAGGATGAGTGAAATTTCTTCTACAACTTCTTCTACATCGATCGCGTCTTATCTTGCCCTCCTGTGCGGCGGAGAGATCAGCGATAAGGACTACGTCGGGTATTTTATGAACGAGCACGGAGAGCAGCTCGTCTTTGCTCAGCAGCGAGGTGCGAAGAACGCTCGGCTCTGGCACAGTGACTCTGACTGGGAGATGTTTCGTGTTAGTGACTATTCGATACGAATTGGCGGCGTAGCGGAAGGAACGATCGTCGGTGGCTTGATGGAAGAGCTGATCACAGTCGATGACCTGATCATAACTCGCGAGGAGGCGACATGGCTTTCCTCCTGCCTTGCTGCCTCTCGCCATCTGCGTCCGCACCGTGTCTGAAAAAGATCTGGACACAACAAAGACCCCGGTCCACGACCTGTGTCCTCTTTATGGAGCGGATGACGGGAATCGAACCCGCGCTCTGAGCTTGGGAATCACACGGGGGCTGTGCCGACGTCCGTGCTGGTCAGTGCTGCGTGGGGTGGGTGAGCGTCAACCGGGACCGCGCCGCGGGTGACCGTGGCTGTCCTTGGCGTACCGCTCGATGCGGTGCGGACGTGGTGCGGTGGCCCGCTCGCTCGGGGGCGGGCCACCGTGGGTGGGCGTGGTGCCCGGTGCGGGGTCAGCCGATGGCGATCACCGGGTGGTCGGCGGGGTCGATCCACTTCATGACCTGGGTGAGGAAGGCGGCGGGTACGGCGACGCAGCCGCCGGTGGGTCCGGCTTGGGGGCCGAGGTCGTGGAGGAAGATGCCGGCACCGCGGCCCTTGACGGCCGGGCTGGTGTTGAAGTTGATGACCAGGGCGTTGTGGTACTGGGTCGGGTAGTTGACGAGGTGCTCGCTGCCGTCGTCGCTGGCCTCGGTGAGGTGGAAGCCGCCCTGGGTGTCGGTGCGCATCTGGTTGTAGTACGCGGAGGTGGGGTCCTCGACCCACCAGTCGTGCGCGGTGACGTGGTGGTAGGGCATCTCCGTACCGGGGTTGGCACCGATGCCGAAGCCGCGCGTGATGGTGTAGGTGCCGGTGGGAGTGGTGTCGGTGCCCTGCTTACGGGTCGCTCCGTTAGTGATGCCGTGCGAGCCGATCCGGGCGCCTGTGGTGGATGTCTGCTTCTGCCAGCCCTTGCTGGTCTTCTGCCAGAGCGTGACCGTGGCGTGGGAGCCGGATGCCTTGACGGTGATCACCTGAGTGGCGTTGCCGACGGTGACGGGAACGGGGAAGGGGCTGGGCGTGGTGACGTAGGACCCGGCGGGCAGGGTGAGGTGTTGGCCCGGGCGGATGGTGTAGGGAGACGCGATGTGGCTGGCGGCGGCGAGTTTGGTCCAGCCTCCGGGCACGTGCTCCTTGACGGCGATGCCTGACAGGGTGTCGCCGGACACGACGGTGTACGAGGTGACCGGGGTCCTACCCGGCGCGGTGGTCGCAGCCTGCGCGCTGTTGGATGCGGCGACCGCCGAGACCGCGGCGGCGGCACTTAGCGCGGCGGTCACGGAGGCGCGGCGTGCTACGGGGGTCCGTGGCTTTGCGTGGCGCCCGGAAGAGGCGTTCATCGAAGTGGCTTTCCTTTGCCGGTCGAATGACGGAGTAATGAGGGGCAGGACGAGGCGAAGCCGTCACCAGCTCAGCCCGAGTTCGACGCGGGCTCCGTATGCCGCCCGGGTGCCCTTCCCTGGGTAGGCCCACAGGATGTTCCCGGGACCGCGGGTGACGATGTCGGGATTGCCGTCGCCGGTGACGTCGGCGAGGCCCGCGACGAGGAAGCTGGTCCAGCCGGTGCCGAGTTGGACACGGGCGGTCGCGGTGTCGTGGGCGGTGTCGCCGGGGTAGAGCCAGAGGATTCCGGTCGAGTCCATGGCGAGCATGTCCATGTGCCCGTCCTTGTCCCAGTCGGCAAGTCCCTCCAGGGTGTAGGTGCTCATGCTGGTGCCGATCTGGACGCGGGTGCCCAGCGTGCTGGTGCCGTTGACGGCGCCGCTGCCGGGGTAGTTCCAGAGGTTTCCGCTGCCGTCCTCGGCGATGACGTCCGGGTGCCCGTCACCGTTCCAGTCCCGGACTCCGGCGAAGACGTAATTGGTCCAGCCGGTGCCGAGTTGGACACGTGCGGTGGCGGTGTCGTGGTTGGCGTCACCGGGGTACAGCCAGAGAGTCCCCGAGGCGTCCTTCGCCACGATGTCGGCGTAGCCGTCGCCGTTGAAGTCCGCGATGCCGGCCACGGTGTAGCCGGAGAAGCCCCAGCCGACAAGGGTGCCGTTGGCGGTGTCGGGGCTGTGCGTGCCGTCGCCGGGGTACATCCACAGATCGCCCGACGGCGTCTCGGCCACCAGGTCCGAGGTGCCGTCGCCGTTGAAGTCCACGGTGTCGGCGAAGGTGTAGGGACCGCCGCCAGCGGCGCCCTGCTGGTACAGGGCTCCGGCCTGGTTGCCGGTGAGGGCGTAGTCGTAGGCCTGGACGCCGCTGACGGAGCCGGACAGGAGGTCGGTCGGGCTGCCGTTGTACAGGCCCCGGCCGACGGTGAAGGCGTCGGGTGCGTTCCACGCCGTCACGCCGCCGGCCGACCCGGCGAGGGCGCCATTGACGTAGAGCTGGGTCGTCTTCGTGGCCGCGTTGTACACGCCGACGAGGTGGGTCCACAGATTCGCCGACGGGCCGGTGGCGTACGCGTAGCTGAAGGTGGGACCGCTCACGTCCGCGCTGGTGGTGGCGAAGGCCCAGGTGGGCGCGCTGGTGTGGGAGTAGTTGTACTGAAGGTAGAAGGCGCTGTTCCGGCTTCCCTCCTGGGCGGCGATGGTCATGTTGTGCGTGGGCAGCGAGCTGGGTCTGACCCAGGCCGAGACGCTGAAGCTGCGGCTGGTGTCCAGCACGGGTGAGGCGCTCGAAGCGGTGCCGTCGGTTCCGTCGAGGTTCAGTACAGTGCCGCGCAGCGCGTCGTCGCCCCAGGTGGCGCCGGTCGCGGAGAGGGTGAGCGTGGCGTTGCCGGTATTGGGGTTCAGGACCGTGCCAGGCGTCTGCGCCGTGTCGGTGGCCGCGGTGTCCGTCACCACCGGCATGCCGTTGCCGTCGTCCATCGCCCAGGTGTCCTGCGGTGTCAGCAGGGCATTAGCGACGGAGCCGTAGGCCCGCAGGCTCAGGTTGACGTGATCGCCGCTGTCCGCGAAGGGCGCCAGCCGCTCCTCGCCGTGGTACGCGCCGGGCACCGCGACCGCGGAATCCAGGTCCGCGAAGTACGTCGCCGGGGTGGCCCACGGGTTGCCCAGGTTCAATCCGCCGAGGAACGCGTTGACGTCCGTGCGGTTGTCGTCGACGGTCGAGGTGCAGGGGTCGTTGGTGGTCGCCCCGTCCCCGTTGTATCCCTGGCAGGGCGTCAGGGACGTGAGGACGACATCGATCCCCCATGCCTGCAACTGCTGCACGAGGGCGGTGTATCCGTTGGTCTCCAGATCGGTGCTGGTGGTGCTGCCGCCGAGGAGGTCTTCGAGTCCTTCGTCGACGACGACGGTGTTGATGCCCGGCTGGTCCAGGACGTCGCGGTCGATCCGCGACAGCGCGGACGGTCCGCCAATCGGACTGCCCTGGTACGTCTCGGGGTTGTCGGTCATGAGCTGGTTCGACTCGATGCCTTCGGCCAGTACGCCGAAGGGAGCGGCGGTCGTAGGCTCGGTCGCGGCGAGGGCGTCCGACACCCGGGAGCCGTTGGAATTCGGTGGTGTGGTGTTGGGCTGGAACGGGTCCACCAGATGGTCACCCAGCACCGCCTCGGTCGGCACGCCCGCTGTCTGGACATCGAGTCCGGTGACGAGTTGGGTGAAGTTTCCGTAGGCCGCGGCGGTCGTTGTGAAGGGAGTTGCGCTGGTGCTCGTGGTGAGGTCCCCCGAGCCCACGGCGCTCACATAGGAGTACGAACCGTTGGCGTACGAATGCGTCACCACGTAGGGCACCGAGTTGGTGAGGTGGTACGAGAGCAGCAGGTAATGCCCGGCGGTGACGGCGAAGTTGATCGGGTCGCTGTACACCATGCCGCCGACCGGCACGGTCACGGACTGGGCGCCGCCGAAGGTGAGGGAGGTCGGGGTGCCCGAGGGCACCGGGGTGAACGCGGTGGCGTTCGAGCTGAGTGCGACGGTGGCATGGCCGATGCTCAGCTTGCTCGTGCCCTCGCCGTTGTCGAGCTTGACGCGTACGGTGCCGCCCGAGATCGAGGGCTGAAGGGCCGTTCGGAACGTCTGGTTGCTGTAATTCACCGAACCGCTGAGCAGGTTGGAGTTGTTCTCGTTGGGGTTGGCCCAGGCGCCGGTCCACGACTGTCCCGTGGCCGGGGCCTTGTAGGTGCCGTTGGCCTCGGGGGTGCCGGCGGTGGTGTTACGGGTGGTCATGCCGAAGATGTGCAGGGCTTGATTCTGGAAGCCGATGTGATTGCCGACGTCCGGCAGGGTCACGGAGGCGATGGTTTTGGCCGGGTCGCTGGGTACCGAGAACGCGAACAGCCCGTGGGCCCCGGCGTGCGTGCCGGTGGCGTCGTTACGGTGCGGCAGCGAGACCACCGGCAACGACCCGCTCATGTCCCACCAGTTGGGGACGGTCAGGTAGTACCTGGACGTCGTGCCGTCGGTGTAGTTGACCGAACCGGCGGCCGCGCATGCGCCTTGCGGATCGGCGCCGTCGAAGCAGTACGAGCCGGAGACCGTCCGGCCCGCGGGCACGTAGGGCGCCGTCTGATCGCCGTCGATCGCTCCGGGAGTGGCGAGCTGGGAGTCGGTCGCGGTGGTGAGGAATTCCAGCGCGCTGCCGGATCCGCTGAACGAGACGGTCTGATTGGCTGCGAGGACGTTGTCCTTCTGCCCGGCGCCGAAGGCCGGAAGTGTGAAGGTGGCGCCGTCGACCGTGACTTTTCCGCCGCTGGCCCAGCCGGCGTTCGCCAGGTCCGTGGCCGAGAAACTGTCGCCGCTCCCGTCGATGTCGGCCTGCGCGGTGTTGCTGTCGGAGCTGATGCCGGTGTTGTTGAAGCACGCGGTCAGGCTGGCGCAGGTGCTGCCGGGGTCACCGACGGCGAGGAACGGGTATCCCGTGGTGCCGGATTCGTCACCGGCCGCGTCAACGGCGTATACCCACAGGGTGTGCGGCCCGGGGGAGTAGGGAGTGACCGTGAGGGTCGCGGCATTGGCGGTGGCGGTCACGGTCCGCGCGGCCGGGGGGTTGCTCGTTGCCGGCGGGACGTCCACCGACCACACGAACTTGGTCGCGCTGCTGCCGCCGGAGGTGGCCACGTCGAACTTCCCCGCGGTGCCGGCCGGCGCACCGGCGCCGCCGTCCTGATCGGTATTGGGGAACAGATCGTTCTCCGAGGTGACGTCCGGAGCGTCGGGGGCGGTGGGTTCGGCGGTGAAGTGGCAGGTGGGAGACTGGGCGAAGGTGGTGGAGTCCTTGCCGTCGGTGACCTCGACCTGCCAGTCGACGGTCTTGCCGTCGGTGAGGGCGGAGATGAAGCTCGCGGGCAGGGAGAATTTCGCGTACGTACCGCTCGCCAGATTGTCGTTGCTCAGGCCGGTGGGTTTGGTCGCGGTGCTGCCGTCGACCCAGTACTGGAAAGTCGCCCGGAGCTTGTCGCCGTCCTTGTCCGACACCTTGGCCTCCAGGACCGGTGGCGTGCTGGCCAGGGTCTTGCCCATGACGGGGTACGGGGCGGTGGTGTCGCACGCCGCGTCGTGACTGCCGGAGACGGCCGCCATGGTCGCGGTGGTCGGTACCGACGGACGGTTGTTGTAGTCGATCTGGAGGCTGGGATTGTGCCCGAAGCGGGAGAAGCCGAGGTCGTTGTGCGACTTCTCCGGCCCGTCCTCGCTGAGGGTGGCGGTGAACGATGTCGCGTGCGCCGAGGCGTCGGCCTTGATCGGGGTGAGGACGTTGAAACCGTGACTCACCGTGTCGTTGCCGGGGCACAGATCCGGGTTGTACGACCGGCTGAAGTCCACCGCGGTCGAATAGCTGTTGTACTTGGGCCGGTTGCTCCAGTCGGTGCCCGAGCCGATGCCGCCCGACCAGTGCAGATCGACCGCGTACGTGCCCGAGCAGGCCGCGCTGTAGACCTCGGTGGCCTCCACCGTCGCGCTGCCGATGTCCGCGCCGAACAGCGTGGAGGGCAGTTTCCACTGGTAGACGGCGTGCTCGTCACCCGTGTGGCAGTCGCCCTCCTGCCACCCGTTGTATCCGACGCCGAGGTTTCCGCTGTCGGCGAGCTGCGTCGTCTTGTTGTAGAAGGAGACGCCCGGGCAGCCTTGCTTGACCTCGTCGAACGCGGGCGTGCCGCCCGTGGCCGGGTGCCAGTTGAACGTCGGGTCGATGTAGACGGGGAAGACCGTCGAGGGCGCTCTCAGTAGCCGCCGGTCGGGCGAGAGAGTGATCGCCGACGAGGTGGCCGCGGTGCCGACGAGGGCCACTCGGGCCGCGAGACCGGCGTGGGCGGCGTCCGAGGGGTCCGCCGCGGTACGGGTCGTCGTGTGCTGCCGCGCCGGGAGCTTCTTGTTGGAGTCCCACATCAGCGCGGTGGCGGCGGTGAGGATCTCGTCGCCCTTGCTGCTGCGTATGCCGAGCCCGTCCTTCGTCCGCCGGATGCCGCCGCCGGCCACCGTGGTGCTCAGCCGGATCCGTGCCAGGGCCGGATTCGCTGCGGCCGACGCCGACTTGACGACCAGAGTGTCGCTGAATCCGCCGCTTTCGGTGGCACCCACCTGGAGGTCGACCGAGGGGAACACCTCGGGATAGGTCGCCGTGCTGCCGCGCACGACCGGCTTCGGGAGTGCCTTCGGCCACCGTACGGTCATGGTGACCCCGTCGTAGCTGCTCCTGACCAGCGCCCTCGTGCCGCCGCCGGAGAAGGAGACCGAGCCGTACGCGGTCGCCGTCGGGACCCAACTCCCGTCGTGTGCCTGGAGCGTGGTGTCGACCGGGACCCAGGCGCCGTTCTTCTCGGTGCGCACCGGCAGGGGATTGGCGTCCAGTTGGAAGCCGCCGCCCGGAAGCGCGGTGAGCTGCTGGTCGGGAGCGGTGAGCGCGCTGACGACGGTAGGTCTGCCGGTCGCCTTCGCGGTGGCCGCGGCGGCCTGCATCGCCTTCTGCTGCGCGGCGTTGGGACCGTAGCCGTCCGCGAGCCGCGGCACCTCGGGGCCGGCCGCGTGGTCCGCGGTGACAGGAGCGGAGTGCCCGGGACCCGAGGGGTGTGATCCGTCCGGCTGCCGGGGCGGTACGGCGAAGGCCGGCGCCGCCGCGGCCGCCGAGGCGAGCAGCACGAGCGCCGCCACGACGGCAGTCCTCGGTCGCACTGACCGACTGGTCCCACCCCTGGGGGCGGGTGTGTGGTGCGTGCGCATCACGGGCTCTCCCTGTCGAGAAGGCCGGTGGATCCGGCCGATCCGACGCTAGGAGAGCGAGAGTTCGCAGGCCAGAGCCATTCTCGTGCGGAGCGGCCAGTTCCGCCCGAATGTGATGGAAGTGTGGGGAAGTAGTGACAGCAAAGAGTTGGTACGTACTTGGCAATGGGCGGTGGGAGGCCATGTGCCGTTGCTAACTTCCGTTCCGGTCCGGTGCGGACCGCGCTGATCGTGAGGGGCGGGACACGTGGTTCTCCACGGGAGTTGGTATCGGCGTGACAGGGCGAGGTCCGCCGGTACGGCGGCATCGCCTCGGCGGTGGCAGCGCACCAGGACGCGCTCGGCCGCCGCGATGGTCGGTGCGATGGCGGTGTGCGCCGCACTGTTGCAGGCCGTTCCGGCGCAGGCCACGACCCCCAAGGGACCGCCGAGTCCACCCAGGACCGCTTCCGTACCGGTCAGGACGGTCACCCCGCACTACCGCAAGCCGGCGGCCATGCCGGCCTACCGGGCAGGCGCCGTCTCCTGGCCGAGCGGGCGGGCGAACGTCACGGTGGACTCCGGCGCCGCTCCCGTCGCCAGGCGCGCCGGGTCCCTTCCGCTGTGGATCGGCCCCGGCGGACACGACAGCGGGAAAGGCGGGCGACGGGCGACCGGTGCCGGGTCCGCGGCCGACCGAGCGGACTCCGCGGCACCGGTCTCTGTCGGTGTACGGGTGCTGCCCCGCGGCGACGCCGAGGCCGCGGGCGTCAATGGCGTTCTGCTCTCCCTGACCCAGGGCGGCGCGTCCGCCGCGTCCGGGCCCAAGAACGTCGGACTGACGCTCGACTACGGCGCGTTCACCCAGGCATTCGGCGGCGACTGGGCTTCCCGCCTGCGCCTGGTCGCGCTTCCGGCGTGCGTCCTCACCACGCCGGGCAGGACCGGCTGCCGCACCGGCACAGCGACTCCCGTGACGAACGACGTCGCCGGGAAGACCCTCACTGCGGACGTCACCCTGGCCTCCGCGTCCACGGCCACCGTTTTCGCCGCCGAAAGCGGCGCCGGGGGCGGCGGCGGCAGCTTCACCGCCACCTCGCTCCAGCCGTCGTCGACCTGGCAGGCCGGCGGCAGCTCCGACGGCTTCGACTGGTCGTACCCGATCGTCACACCAACCGTCCCCGGCGGCCTCGCTCCCAAGGTCTCGCTGGACTACAGCTCGCAGTCGCAGGACGGCCTGACCTCCTCGACGAACAACCAGGCGTCCCCGATCGGTGACGGTTTCGACTACGACCCCGGTTTCATCGAGCGCTCCTACCAGTCCTGCGACCAGAACCCCGCGGGCGTCACCAAGACCGAGGACAGCTGCTGGTCGGACAGCAACACGCTCACCATGTCGCTGGCCGGGCGCTCCTCCGTCCTGATCAAGGACGACACGACCGGTGCCTACCATCCGCAGGACGACGCCAACGAGCGCATCGAGTACAAGACCGGAGCGCCCAATGGCGCCCACATCGGCGAATACTGGATCGTCACCACGGACGACGGCACCCAGTACTACTTCGGCCTCGACCAACTGCCCGGTTACGCCTCCGGTGACCCCGCCACGAACTCCGTCTGGACGGAGCCGGTCTACGCGACCGCCTCCGGACAGCCCTGCTACAACGCGACGTTCGCCAGCTCCTGGTGCCAGCAGGCCTACCGCTGGAATCTCGATTACGTCGTCGACCCCCACCAGGACGCCGTTTCCTACTGGTACACCGACGACACCGGCTACTACGCCAGGGACAAGGGCACCACGGCCAACACCGCTTACACGCGCGGCGGTTACCTGAGCCGGATCGACTACGGCCAGCGGGCCGGCCAGGTCTACAGCACCACGCCCGCGGGCCGTATCACCTTCGCGGTCAACGGCCGCTGCGACACCTCCCCCACCGGCTGCGCGACCTCCACCCTCACCTCGTCCACGGCGAAGGACTGGCCGGACGTCCCGTTCGACCTGCAATGTGCCCAGAACGCGGCGTGCTCCGTCACCAGCCCCACCTTCTGGTCGAAGTACGAACTGACCGGCATCCAGACCCAGGCCCTCGTCGGCACCACGCTCATCAACGTGGACGCCTACGCCTTCACCCACACCTTCCCGCCCACTGGAGACGCGACGACGCCGTCGCTGTGGCTGTCCACCATTGTCCGTACTGGGCAGGACACCAAGGGCACCGGCCCCACCACGGCGGTGCCGCTGCCGCCCGTCACCCTCGCCGGCCGGCCGCTGGCCAACCGGGTCGACGTCACCGACGGATACCCCCCGATCACCCGGCACCGGCTGGACACCGTCACCACCGAGACCGGCGAGATCATCAGCGTCGACTACTCCTCGGCGGCCTGCGCCTCCGGCACTCCCAGCGACCCGAGCCAGAACACCAAGCTCTGCTATCCCTCGTACTGGACGCCCGACGGCCACAGCACGCCGATGCTGGACTGGTTCAACAAGTACATCGTCACCGCCGTCACCGAACAGGACCAGACGAAGATCGGTCCGAGCGGCCTGCCCGCCGACAACGACGACATCACCACGCACTACACGCCGATCGGCACACCGGCCTGGCACTACGACGACGGACCGCTGACGCTCGCCAACAAGCGGACCTGGAACCAGTTCCGCGGCTTCCAGGGCATGAAGGTCACCACCGGCAACGCGCCCGACCCGGTGACCGAGAGCGACTACACGTACTTCCGCGGCATGGACGGCGACACCCTGCCGAACAAGGGCACCCGCTCGGCCACGATCACCGACTCGCGCGGCGACCCCGCGGTCACCGATCTCGACCAGTACGCCGGCATGGCGTACGAAACCGTCCAGTACGACGGCGCCGGCAGCGGCAAGGTGATCACCGACACCGTCACCGACCCGTGGACCTCGGCCTCCCGGGCGACCCACAGCCTGGGCGACACGCTGCCCGCCCAGAACTCCTATCTCACCGGTCAGAGCAGGGAACGCGTCTACACCCCCTACTCCGACGGCCGAACCGGCGAGACCGAGACCGACTACACCCACGACTCGTACGGCCGGGTCACCAGGACCGACGACCTCGGTGACGTGACCACGGCGGCCGACGACCAGTGCGCCACCACGACATACGCCGACAGCACCAGTGCCTGGATCCTCGACGCCCCGGACGAGAACACCACCGTCGCCGTCAAGTGCGCCACGACGCCCGTCCTCCCACGCGACGCCGTCTCCGACACCCGTACCTACTACGACGGTTCAACCGCCTTCGGCACGGCGCCGACGGCGGGCTCCGTGACGATGAAGCAGAACGCCGCCTCGTTCAGCGGCTCCACGCCGTCCTTCGTCACCATGTCCAGCAGCACCGTCGACGAATACGGCCGGACGCTGACCTCGACCGACGCCGACAACCGCACCACCCGTACCGCGTACACCCCATCGACCGGGGCATCGCCGACATCCGTCACGGTCATCGACCCGAAGACGTATCAAACGGCGACGACGTACGACCCGCTGCGCGACCTGGCACTTCAGTCCACCGACGCCGCGGGCTATGTGACCAAGCACCAGTACGACGCGCTGGGCCGGGTGACCGCCGACTTCAAGCCCGGCATCACGGCGGCGGCCGACAAGCACACGTACACCATCTCCGCTTCCGGCCCGTCCATCGTCACTACGCAGATGCTCAACAACGACGCGAACAACACCTACCGCACCAGCGAAGTCCTCTACGACACACTGCTGCGGCAACGGGAGACCCAGACCGCCACCCAGGACGGCGGCCGGGTGATCACGGACACCGTGTACAACACCGACGGGCTACAGGCCAGCACCACCGACCCGTACTACAACGGATCTCCGCTCTCGGCCGTCATCGACCCGGCGCAGTCCGGCGACGTGCCGTCCGAGACGGGCTACCTGTACGACGGAGCCGGCCGGCAGACAGCCGCCATCTCCTACAAGCTCGCCACCGAGACCTGGCGGACCACCACCGTCTACGGCGGCAACGTCACCACCACGATCCCGCCGCGGGGCGGCGTCGCGCAGAGCACCTTCACCGACGCCCGGGGCAACACCACCGCCGAATACCAGTACCACAAGGGCGTCCCGGCCGATCCGGTGAACGACCCGGCCACCGACTACTCCGCCGTGCGCTACACCTACGACGCGAGCGGCAACCGCACCGGCGAGACGGACGCGGCGGGCAACGTGTGGTCCTGGGGCTTCGACCTCCTCGGCAACCAGACCTCGGCCACGGACCCGGACACCGGTACAGGCTCGTCGACGTTCGACAACGCGGGGCAACTGCTCACCTCGACCGACGCGCGCGGCAAGCAGACGACGTACAGCTACGACGCCGACGGCCGCAAGACGTTCACCTACGACACCACCGGCAACGCCGCCCCGTCGGCCGCGAACGAGACCGGCGCCTGGGTCTACGACACCCTCAAGAAGGGTCTGCTCACCTCGTCCACGTCCTACCAGTTGGGCACGACGAGTCCCGCGGTGACCACCGCGGTCATGGGCTACAACAGCTTCGAATTGCCCGCGGCACAAAAGGAGACGCTGGCCAACCTGCCCGCCACGGAAGCGGCACTCGCCCCATCGGGCGGATACCTGACGAGCGACACCTATACGCCGCAGGGCATCCTGGCGAGCCACACCTACCCCGCGTCCGGCGGGCTGCCGAGCGAGCAGGTCTTCTTCGGCTACGACCTGTACGGGCAGCCGACGAGCGTCGGGAGCAACGGCACCTCCGCGAGCTGGGGGTACGTCGGGGCGGTCGGATACGACGAGTTGGGCAAGCCGCTCCAGTACACCATGGGCACCTCCGGCAACTGGGCCGCGCTGCGCCTGACGTACGACGAGCAGACCCAGCGCCTCACCGACGCCCAGACCACGACCGCCACGTCAGCGACCGTCGTGGACGACACCAAGTACGGCTACAGCAGCCCCGATGTCTCCGGCGGCGCGGGGCTGGTGACCACGACCACCGACAAACAGAACAGCGGCGCGGTCACCGACACCCAGTGCTTCCAGTACGACTACGCCACCCGGCTGTCCGCCGCCTGGACCGCGACCGACGCCTGCGCGGCCACTCCCGCGGCGGGTAACAGCGCCACGGTGGGCGGCCCGCAGCCGTACTGGCAGTCCTGGACCTATGACGCGGCGGGCAACCGCAAGACGCAGACCGACCACGACACGGCCGGGACGGTCTCCGCGGACACCACGACCACATACAACTACCCCGCGCAGGGCACCGGTTCGATCCGGCCGCACACCCTGACCAACACCACGTCGAGCGGCCCCGCCGCGACCGCGCACACAGCCTCCTACACCTATGACGCGGCCGGCGACGACACCGGTATCACCACGCAGGCCGGCACACAGACCCTCGACTGGAACGACCAGGGCAAGCTCGGTTCGCTCTCCGACACCGCGACCGGCGGGACCACGAGCTACCTGTACGACACCGACGGCAATCTTGTCCTGCGCACCGATCCGGGACAGGCGACGCTCTTCGCGGCCGGTCAGCAGATCGTGGAGGACACCTCCACGCACACGCTGTCCGGCACCCGTTACTACGAACTCGGCGGGGACACGGTCGCCGAGCGGTCCAGCACGGGTGACGTGCAGTACCTGATCCCGGACCGGCAGGGCACCGACACCCTGGCCGTCGACTACCAGACGCTCGCCCCGACCCGCCGCTCGTACCTGCCCTTCGGCCAGGAACGCACCGCGCCGTCGGTGTGGCCGGGCGGCGACGACGGATACGTGGGCGGCACACCGGACCCGGCGACGGGACTGGAGAACCTGGGAGCGCGCGAATACGACCCGTCCAGCAGCCGGTTCATGTCACCGGACCCGGTCTTCGAGGCCAACGATCCGACGCAACTCGGCGGTTACGACTACGCGGGCAACGACCCGGTCACCGGTTCCGACCCGACCGGCACGATGCTCTACGACGACGTGACCGGGCTCGGCTTCGGAAACACCCATGTCATGCACGACTGGTACCACGACCAGGGCTACACCGACAGCCACGGCCACGCGACCCAGAAGTACGCCAACCTCGTCTACCGCCAGGCCATCTCCTACCTCATCGGCCAGTACGAGCTGACCCATCCGAAGCCGAAGCCGAAGGCCAAACCGAAGAAGCCGTGGTGGAAGAAGGCCACGGGGATCGCGGAGAACGCCGGAAAGTTCGTCTACCACGCCTCGGGCGCGGCCGACGTCGTCGGCTGTGTATCCGATCCGTCCGTCGGCGGCTGTATCAAGGCCGGCGCCCTGGTCGCGGGCTTCCTCGCCACGGGCGGTGAGGACGAGTTGGAGATCGCCGCACTGGAGGCGGGAGAGGACCTCGCCGACAAGGAGGCCGGCGACCTGGCCGAGGACGCCGCGTCCTGCCTCGTCCCGCACAGCTTCACCGGCAACACCCCCGTCCTCGAGGCGGGCGGTGCCACCGTCTCGATCGCCAAGGTCCGGGTCGGCGACGTGGTGATGTCCACCGACCCCCAGACCGGCGAGACCTCCGCGCACGTCGTCCAGCGCGTGATCCGAACGACCACGGACCACGACTTCACGGCCCTGACGATCGCGCCGTCGAAGCCGGCGGCCGCGGTGAAGTCGGCGTCGGGGGCGGCCCGGAAGACCGCGGCGGTGGCCGTCCTCACCACCACCTGGCACCACCCCATCTGGAACGTCACCACCTCCCAGTGGACCGACGCCTCCCACCTCACCCCGGGGACTCGTCTCCGCGAAGCCGACGGCACCACCGCCGTCGTCACCGCGGTCCGCAACTACCACACGACGGCAGTGACGTACGACCTCACGGTCGCGAACCTGCACTCGTACTATGTGCTGGCGGGGGCCACATCAGTCCTGGTCCACAACTGCGACGTAGAGATCACTCAGGAGCAATTGGATACCCTTTCCGTCGGACCCCATGCGAGCGGCGAAGGAATTTCTACGACGGAACCGGACCCCTTGCCCCAAGAAATTCGAGACGCAGTTCAAGATGATGTCTGCCACACCTGCGGCGATACGCAGCCCGGTGCCGGTCCGGTGAAGATCGGCGATCACCAGCCGCCTGTCAGTGTCAGTCCCGTCGGCTTCAGCTACCGCGTTTTCAGTCATTGCTCTGTGTGCAGCGGAATCCAGAGCAGGGCGGTGCAAGTTCTGGCTCGCATCGGAAGAAACCACCAGATCTACGAACCCAAGGGGAACTACGAAGAGTTGATGGAGCTTGCGCGTTCACACGTTTCGGGTGGATAGGCGGAGGAATTGACCGGGAGAATAATATGAAAATCGGCGAAATCGAGGTGGTCCTGAATCACGGCCTTCTGGTGATTGGGTCAGGCGAGGATCCGGAGTTCGACCTATTGGTGGACTCTCCTCCGGTGAGTGATCAAAGGCATGTCATGGTCGCTACTCGTGCTCAGATCGCACCGGTGAGGGTAGGAGTGTGGCGTGGGACTTCACCAGTCGCACCCCGACCGGTCTTCACCGGTCGGCTGCTCCTCGCTACCGGATATCTGACATTCAGAGAGAGCTCGGAACAGCCGTTTTTCGCATGGCCGGCCGTGAGCTCGGGGTCCTCGACCCTGGTGTCGGTCGGTACCGACGCGTGGGACGCGGCAACGGACGTGACGGTCGTCATCGATCCGAGCCGGGAGAGCTGGCCGGACCTGAGAAGTCGAGAGGGATTCGTGGCTTCATCAGCCGAGGTTTCCTCCATTGCGCAGATCGACCGGGTACTTGACGAGCATAATTACCCGGAGGAGCGCCTCGTGGCGGCGTTGAGAATTCTGTCCACGGCATCGTCGGAAGACGTCTCGGCGGCGCGTATTCGATATGGAGTTGAATCCGTCAAAGAATGGATGAAGTGGCTGCACCCGGCCATTTCCGCGAACTCCTTCGGTGGGGTTCCGGAGATCATTGAAGACACCGTCACCGGGACGAAAAGCGTGGAGGCGGGCGCGCGAGCTGTCATGATGAGTATTTCGACCGCCATCGGTATTACCATTGATGAGTTGGTTTTGGCTCACCGGTAGGGGCAACTCGCCGATTTGAGGTCGGCCACTGTGTGGTCGAATGGAGAACGTCCCGTTTGGCGCTCTCGAAGAGCGGGACTGGGAGGAATCAGGGATGATGTGCCGACGGGGACAAGCCGTGCCTGGTTCACGAATGCGACACAACTGATCGGTTTGCAGGTTTCTCGGTCGAGGTCATGCGTGGCCGGGCGAGATTTACGTAAGGTGCGGTCGGGTGGAGGTCGGATTCGTGGGCCTGCTGCTCAATCACCCGATCCTGATCATCGGGTCGACTGGATTTGTCGAAGACTATGCCGCCGTTCCAATCGATGACCCCAAGCGAGCCTCCCGCGTTGACCTGGTGCTCGACGGAGGCGGCGACGAAATCGAGATCTGCACCGTGGCGGAGTTGCCGATTCCTCGGACCGGCGGTGTCACGGGTACCGTCGATCCCGATGCTGCGCTTCATCTGATGTTGAGCGAGCACGACCTCCCCCTTCACCGACTGGCCAACGCTCTCGATCTCATGCTCAGAGAGTCGGTGAGCAGTTTGAGCGGTGCGTCACCTCGAGCGGGAGCGCTGAGGTCCGCACGCCTTACCCGACTCGTCCAATGGCTGCATGGGCAAGCTCCATGGGCTTCGCCCAGCACCCTTCTTAATGTCAGGACTTCGACAGAAGAACGGATCGTACAGGCTGGCCGAAGAGGCCTTGAAGATTTCGATGCCGCTGGCACCGCGACCGAGATCATCCGGCTTCTCCAACAAGACCGCTTCCGACCCATCGTGCCAGAATTCGGACCTGGGGCCCTATCAATGGAGCGGATGACGGGAATCGACCCGCGCTCTGAGGGAGCGATCTCGAACATGGCCCAGTTCGGTGCGAAGGGGATGTGTGGCGATCGCTGGTCGCGAGAACGGTTGAGATGTTGCGGGTCCGGTCCGCATGGGACCAGATCGTAGGCGGGTTTCTCACGTACCTCTGCTGTCACAGACAGCGGGTGGAACAATGGCTGTTCGCCGAGGCTGATGGGGGTGCTGGCGGGGTGACGGGGCGTCCGACGGATTGGGATGTGCTGGATCTGGACCGGGATCCGGTGCCGGGTGATCCGTTCGAGGTGAAGGAACTCGCGCGGAAGCTGGGGGATTTCGCCGATGATGTCGCCTCGGCGCTGCGGTCGGTGCGGGGTCTGAGCGGTGACTCCGTGGTGCAGGAGTGGGCGGGGCTGTCGGGGGACGCGTACCGGCGGCAGTTCGGGGATCTGCCGGGTGAGCTGGACAAGCTGGAGCGGTCCTACCGCCTCGCGTCGGGTGCTCTGGATGACTACTGGCCGAAGCTGGAGACGGCGCAGGGTGACGCGGACCGGGCGCTGGCGCAGGGGCGCACCGCCCGGCAGGAGCTGGACACCGCGCAAAGCCAGTTGACGAACGCTGATGCGTGGGTGAAGCGGGCGCAGGACAAGTCGACGTCCTACCAGGAGGACCCGAAGCCGGACGTGCCGCCGCCGTCGGCGGAGGAGGTGCGGGCGGCGGCCCGTAATGCCACGGACGCTAACAGCGCCCACACCAGCGCCTCCACCGCCGTCCACAGCGCGCAGGCCAAGCTGGACGCGGCCAAGCAACTGGCCGCCGACGCGGCCCAGTTGCGGGACGACGCGGCGTCGACGGCGGAGCACGCGCTGCATGAGGCGTCGGATGCGGGGATCAGGAACAAGCACTGGTGGGAGAAGGCGGTCGACTGGGTCGCGGACCACTGGGACGACATCATCGCGGTCTGCAAGGTGATCGTCGCGGTGCTGGGCATCGTCGTCCTGATCATCGGCGGCCCGCTGGCGTGGCTGGTCCTGGCCGCCGCTGTCCTGGTCCTGGCCGACACCGTCATGAAGTACCTACAAGGCAAAGCCAGCCTCTGGGACGTCCTGTTCGCCGCGCTGGACTGCATCCCGATGTTCAAGGGCCTCACCACCGCCGGCGGCCTGTTGAAGATGGCCCGCGAACTCCCCGCCCTCCTCAAATCAGGCAAGGCCCTGGAGAACATCGCCAACAGCATCCGCAAAGGCGGCGCCGCCCTGCGGGACATGCGCGAGACCGCAGTCCGCATGTTCAGGCGCTTCAGGTGCGGCGATCCGATCGACATCGCGACCGGCGAAATGGTCATGTCCGCGGTGGACATGCAGTTGCCCGGAGTTCTTCCGCTGGTGCTGGAACGGCACCATGTGTCGTCCTATCGTGCGGGCCGTTGGTTCGGCACGTCGTGGGCTTCCGGCCTGGATCAGCGTCTCGTCCTGGACGATCAGGGAGCGCAGTACACATCCGAGGACGGAATGGTCCTCTATTACCCGATTCCGAACCCGGATTGGGACGTCTTCCCGGCCGAGGGGCCTCGCTGGCCTCTGCGTTGGGACGGTGTTCCGGGCGGGGAGATGCGCATCACGCGCCCGGGTCAGGGCCAGATCCTTGGCTTCCGGGCGCTGCCGGGCGGCCCCCCGGCGGAACTCGCGCTCACGTCCGTCGCGGACCGCAATGGGAACGTCATCGATGTCCTCCACACGGCGGAAGGCGTCCCCCACGAGATCCGGCACAGCGCTGGCTATCGCGTCGGTCTGACGACGCAGGACCGGCGAATAACCGAGCTCAGGCTGCTGAGCGACGCCGACCGGCCGGTTGTGCTCCGCTATGGATACGACGAGCGTGGCGACCTCACCGAGATCATCGACTCCTCCACTCTGCCGTTCCGCCTGAGCTACGACGACCATCATCGTGTCACCGGCTGGGAGGACCGCGGCGGCACGCGGTACCGGTACGAGTACGACACGGAAGGCCGCTGTGTCCGTACGGCCGGCTCGGAAAACGTCCTCGCCTACGACTACGCCTACGACACCGCGAACCGCACCACACGCGTCACCGATTCGCTCGGGCACACCACGACGTACGAGTTCAACGAGCTGGGCCAGCTCGTCCGTACGACCGATCCCCTCGGCAACGCCACCGTCCGGACATGGGACCGCCGGGACAATCTGCTGTCCCGCACCGACGCCCTGGGCCGCAGCACCGGCTACGCCCACGACGAGGCCGGCCGCCTGACCCGCTTCACCCGGCCCGACGGCGCCGTCACCACGGTCAGGTACAGCCCGCTGGGGCTGCCGGAGACGGTCACGCTGCCGGACGGCGCCGAGTGGCGCCACGAATACGACGAGCGCGGCAATCTGATCCGTACGGTCGACCCGCTGGGCGCTGTCACCGGACGCGACTACGACACGCGCGGTCGGCTCGTCCGGATCACCGACGCCCTGGGGGGCGTTCGCGAGATGACGCCGAACGGCGCGGGCCTGCCGACGGCCACCACCGACGTCGACGGCGCGGTGACGGGCTACAGCTACGACGCGTTCGGCCGGATCATCGGGATCGTCGACGCCCTCGGCGCGGAATCGACGCTCAACTGGACGCCGGAAGGCAAGCTTCGCGGCCGGACGCGTCCCGACGGGACGACGGAAGAGTGGATTCACGACGCCGACGGCAATCTCGTCCGGCACACCGATCCGCAGGGGACTGTGACGCGCTTCGATGTCGGGTCCTTCGACCGTCTGATGACGAAGACCCTCGCCGACGGCACGACCCTGCGGTTCGCCTACGACACCGAACTGCGGCTGACCTCGGTCACAAACGCCACCGGCCGGCAGTGGACCTACGACTACGATCCGCGCGGTGTACTCCGCGGCGAAACGGACTTCAACGGCCGGACGGTCCGGTACGTCCACGACGCCGCGGGCCAGCTCGTCGAGCGGATCAACGGCGCCGGTGAGGCTACGCGTTACGTCAGGGATGCCGCCGGACGCGCCGTCGAGTGGCACGACGGCGACAGCGTCACGTACATGGAGTACGACCCGACCGACCGGCTCACTCGCGCCGTCAACGCGGACACGGAACTGCTGCTCGAACACGACGCCCTTGGACGGGCGGTTCGGCAGACCGTCAACGGCCGCACGCTGACCAACACGTACGACCGGCTCGGCCGTCGGACCGAGCGCCGCACCCCGAGCGGCGCGGTGAGCACGTGGGAGTGGGACACGGGGATGCGTCCCACGTCCCTGCGCGCCTCCGGCCGGCACATAACGTTCGGATACGACGTGGGCGGCGTGGAGACCGAACGGGTCCTCGACGGCGGCCTGGTGAGGATCCGGCAGGAGTGGGACAGCAACCGTCGCCTCGCCTCCCTGACTGTGAGCCGCGGGGGCTCGTCGGACGGGCCAGGGACGCCGGCCGCCCGGCGTACGTACGCATACGGGGCGGACGACCACGTCATCCGCGTCACGGACGCGGCGGGCGGACGCGGATTCACCCTCGACGCGATGGGCCGGGTCACCGCGGTGTCCGCCGAGAGCTGGACCGAGCGATACGCGTACGACGCGCTGGGCAACGTCGTGGTCGGTCAGTGGGACACCGGGCGGCTCGGGGACAGCAGCCCGAACGGTGCCGCGGAAGCCTCCGCCGTGACCGGCGACCGTGTGTACGACGGCACGCTGATCAGGCGCGCGGGCCGGACCTCGTACGCGCACGACGCGCAGGGCCGGGTGATCCGCCGCGTGCGCAGGACGCTCTCGGGGACCACGACCGCCTGGCGGTTCCTCTGGAACGCCGAGGACCGGCTCGTCGAGGTGCGCACGCCCGACGGGATCCGCTGGAGGTATCTGTACGACCCCCTGGGGCGCCGTACGGCGAAGCTCGGGATCGGCGAGGACGGCACGGTCGTCAGCAGGACTGACTTCGTCTGGGACGGTATGCAGCTGGCCGAGCAGATCGTCTCCACCGGCTCCGGCTCTGGCGACGGCACGGTCGCCGTCACGACCTGGGACGCCCTGCCCGGCAGTCATCAACCGGTCTGCCAGACCGAGCGGGTTCTGACCGCCGACTCGCCGCAGAGCGACATCGACGCACGTTTCTACGCGATCGTCACCGATCTGGTCGGTTCACCGACCGAATTGGTCGACCCGGACGGCGATGTGGTCTGGCGGGCCCGCGGCACGCTCTACGGCGTCCGCCCGCCCGACGCCGCCGACGGTGTCCAGTGCCCGTTGCGCTTCCCCGGCCAGTACTTCGACGCGGAGACGGGCCTCCATTACAACGTCTTCCGCTACTACGACCCGGAAGTCGGCGGTTACTTCAGCCCGGATCCGCTCGGGCTCGATCCCGGACCCAACCATTACGCGTACGTGCCGAATCCCCTGTCATGGTGCGATCCCCTGGGGCTGAAATGCCTGGAGTTCTTCTCCGTCCAGGGACTCGACGACGCGGCGCGGCTGCGCGGCACGGGTGAGCCCTGGCCGCTGGAAATGCATCGCGCTCACTTCGGTCCGGGCGTCTACTCCTGGGGGTCGCGTGCCGAAGCGGAGAAGTACCTGGCGCTCAAACTCCGGAGGTCGGAGAACGCCGATCTCGAACTCATGAGGTTTACCATCCACGAGAAGGACTTCGCCAAGCTCAAGAAGGTCGACATCTCACAGATGACCGACGACGAGGCGCAGGCGTTCCTCGACCGCTACAGCCTGATGTCCGACACCGGGAAAACGGACCACGGGCTGGAGTACATCACCCGGCCGACCGGCATGGGCCCCGAGCACTTCTTCGACAAATCCGTCTTCGGCCACCTCACATTCGACTAGGGGCCGACCGCCTTGACGAGCTGCGACCAGCCGTGTGACCAGTCATGACCAGCACATCCGACAAGCCTGGAGTTCCGTTGAGTCCCAGCCCCTTCGTCTACCGCAAGATCCTCGGTCCCTGGGCGCTGTACGCCGAACTCTCCGCCGCCGTCTCGACGCCGCCGACGCCGCCCGACGGCGCACGCCGGGTCACCGATCACGTGTGGCTGCACGTCCTCGACGACGCGGCCACCGAAGAGGACGTGACCCAGCTTGAGTTCGGCCTCCGGCAGGTGGCCGCGCAAATCGAGGGCTCGCACCAGAGCGACCTCGCCGTCATCGAGGTCAACACGCTCGACTACATGCCGACCGACTATCAGCCGGAGGCCGCCGCCGCGGCCGTCGCCGAATGGAGCGCCCGCGAATTCGGCTTTCCGCCCCCGGCCGTCGAAGTGACCTTCGACCGCGCCACCGGCTACACCCTCACCTGGCCGCCATCCCACTGAAAACACCCTGCGGATCACTTCGGCGCCCCCGCCATGACGTCGCCTCCGGACACGCTTCTGGGGCGCAATTGACGCAGTGGCCGACGACGGAGCGCGTCGCGGTCGAGCGCGCTCACGAGGCGTTGCTGGCATTCGGAGTGAGCGATGGTCGGCCCATGTGGGAGGTCACCGACCTCATCGAGGGAATCGCACATGCAATGGGCGGCCTGGAACAGCGGCTTGTTCATCAGGGCGCGCTACGCGGTCCGGGGTCGGACGTGGAATGAAGGACAACGAGAAAAAGCCCCGGGCGGTAAACCCGGGGCTTTAGTAATGGAGCGGATGACGGGAATCGAACCCGCGCTCTGAGCTTGGGAATCACAGGGGCGCGCGGTCGGTGAAGCTGCAGGTCGCGACCTATCGGCGGGCGGGCGGTTGCTTGTCGGGTGTGCGGAGCCTGACCGTGGTTGGCCGAGCCGTACCTGTGCGTCTGGCGCGATGTGGTGCGCGGCTCGACCAGAGCGGCACCTCGGCTGTCGGCCGGATCTCGGCCGTGCGTAGTTCCACCGGATACAACGGCAGTACCGAGAACTGGCAGACGGACATGGCGACGGTGTACGACGGCGCCGGCCGCGCCGTCGATGCGCTCGACATCACCGGCCAGGACACTCGTACCGACTTCACACCGGCCTGGACCTCCGCAGGCGGAAACACCAACGCCGTCGGCATCACCACCTACAACGCGCAACGGTGGAAGGAGGTCTCCACACTCGATCCGCTGCGCGGTGTGCCGACCGAGGACATCGACGCCAACAACCGCGTCACGGACATCAGTTACGACGCACTTGGCCGACGCACTGCGGTCTGGCTACCAGGCCATGACAAGGACGGCGGACAGAGCGCGGACATGACGTTCGCCTACTCGATCAACCCGGGCGCGGTGGCCGCCCCGGGGGGCACGATCACCTCTCCGGGTGCCCCGTCCACGGTGACCACGAAAACGCTGCGCGAGGACGGCACCTACGCAACGTCCATCGCGATCTACGACGGGATGCTCCAGTCCCGCCAGACGCAGAGCACCGCTGCCGGAGACAGCAACTCCGGCCGGATCATCTCCGACACCTTCTACGACTCCCACGGCTGGCCGACGGTGTCGTACGCCCCGTACTCCGAACCCACCGCGGTCCCCGGCACCACACTGTGGGCCGCCAACGAGAACGAAGTCCCTTCGGAGACCACCACCGAATACGACGGCGAAGGCCGCGCGGTCACCAGCACGCTGTGGCACCAGGCCGTCCAGCAGTGGCACACCGCCACCACCTATCGCGGTGCCGACGAGACCGACACCACCGCACCCGTGGGCGGCCGCACCACAGCCAGCTTCACCAACGCGCTGGGGCAGATCACCAGCAACGTGGTGAAGAACACCGGTGCGACCGTCGCTCTCGCCGCCGGCCAGACCATCCCGTCCGGCACCTCGCTCACCTCCGACAGCGTACGGCTGACGATGCAGGCGGACGGAAACCTGGTCCTCAGCGCATTGGCCACCGGGACGACCATCTGGTCCAGCGGCACGAGCGGCAACCCCGGCGCCTTCGCTCAGTTCGGCACTGACGGAAACCTCGTCGTCCGCACCACGGCGGGCACGTCCAAGTGGACCACCGGTCTCACCGCCACCACTGGCGCAACCTTCCAGGTGCGCAACGACTCCACTGCGGCCGTCGTCTCCAGCGCAGGCGGCACGCTCTGGCACCAGGGAACCGCGGACGCCGTCCGGGCTGCCGACGCCACCACCCGCTACACCTACACCCCCGACGGCCAAGTCGAGTCCGTCAAGGACACCGTCGGCAACACCTGGTCCTACGGATACGACTTCCTTGGCCGCCCGACGACCCAGACCGACCCCAACGTCGGGCAGAGCAGTCTCGACAAATACGACATCGCCGGAAATCTGTTGCAAAGCACGGATTCCCGCGGCCAGGTCATGTCGTACAGCTACGACTGGGACAACCGCGTCACAGCCGAGTACAGCGGCGCCTGGTCGGCCACGCCCGACGCCACGAAGGAACAGGCGTCCTGGGTCTACGACACGCTGGCCAAGGGGTACCCGACCTCCGCTACCCGCTACCTCAACGGTGCCACGGGGACGACGAGCAAGGCGTACACCCAGGCTGTGACCGGCTACAACGCCGCCTATCAGCCGTCAGGTTCCACGGTGACCGTGCCCGCCGCGGACGGGTTTGCCGCCGCCGGGCAGAGCCAGCCTCCCGCGAGCGGCACTGTCACGTACAGCACCACCAACGCGTACACGCCGACCGTCGGTCTGCTGTCGACCGTTACATACCAGGCAGACGGCAAGCTCCCGGCCGAGGACATCGACTTCGGATATACGCAGCAGGGAAACCTCGACGGCATCGGCGGGTTCATCAGCAGTTCCAACACGCCGTCCTACCTCGACACCGCGGTCCACGACCCGTTCGGGCGAGTGCTGCAGACCAACTACGGCCCCACCGGCAAGGAATTGGCGACCTTTGCCCAGTACGACGTCACCACCGGCCGCACCACACAGACATCAACGATGGTGCAGACCTCAGTCACCGCCCTTGATGTCGTCAACTACCGCTACGACCAGTCGGGTCAGCTCACCGCTGCCGACGACCTGCAGAACAACACCACGCACGACACCCAGTGCTTCAGCTACGACTCGTTCCAGCGGCTGACCGCTGCTTGGACCGACACCGCGGGAATCACGAACCCGAGCAGCGCCCCGGTCGGCAGCGTCGGCCGCTGCAACACCGCTTCCGTGCAGACGAGTACCACCACACCCGTCAAGACGACGACCGTCGGCGGCCCGGCACCGTACTGGCAGAGCTACAGTTACGACCTGCTCGGCGACCGTACGGGCATGGTCGACCACGACTCCACCGGCAACGCAGCCGGCGACTCCACTCAAGCCACCTCCTACACCGGCGCCAACGGCACGACCAGCGCGGCATTGCCCGACCAGGCGGGCGCCACCACTACGACAAACCCGACCACCGGCACCGCGACCTCGACGCCCGCGTACACCGACCCGACGCACGGTGGTGTCAACGCGGGCGACACGACCAATCGCAAGGTGGCCTCGACCGGACCGCTGATCAGCGGATTCGCCCTGAGCGGCGGCGGCAGGAAATGCGTCGAGGACGCCGCGTCCTCCACCACGCCCGGCGCCAAGGTACAGATCAACACCTGCGGTACCGCCAACGCCCAGAAGTTGTCGGTCGGCACCGACGGCACCATCCGGGTGATGGGTCTGTGCCTGGACACCACCGGTAACGCCACCACGTCGGGCACAAAGATCGTCATCGACACCTGCTCTACAGATGTCACCCAGAAGTGGAAGATCACCAGTGCCAACACGGTTGTCAGCGCAGCTGCCACCACGATGTGCCTCACCGACCCGGCGGCCAGTGCCACCAACGCCACCCAGCTGACGCTGGCGGCCTGCGGAAGCAGTGGACAGACCTGGACCAACGCCGCGGTCGGAGCCGTGTCCGCCGGCCAGACGCAGACCTTCACCTATGACGCCGAGGGTCGTACCGCGAGCGTAGCCACCGGTAGCGGAGCACACACCAACACGAGCAAGTACCTCTACGACGCTGACGGCAGCCTGCTGGAGCAGACCGCGGCAGTCGACAGCACCGACACCACCCGGGTCCTCTACCTCTTCGGTGGCACCGAGCAGATCACCCTGAACGTCGCCAACAGCACACTGACCGGCCTGCGCAACATCACCGGACCTGACGGCACCACCGTCACCCGTTCCAGCACCGGCACGGTCACCTACCAGGTCGCCACCATTCAGGGCACCGCCACCACCGCCGTCGACGCCACCACACTGGCGGTCACCCGCCGTTTCTACGACCCCTACGGCAATCCGCGCGGCGCCAAGCCGACGACCTGGGTGGCTCCGGACGAGAATCGCGGCTTCCTGGGACAACCCACGGACGCGGCCACCGGACTCGACCTGCTCGGCGCCCGCAACTACGACTCCGCTCAGGGCCGTTTCCTGACAGCGGACCCGCTCTTCCAGGCGGGCGACCCCAACCAGATGGGCGGCTACGCCTACGCCGCCGACAACCCGGCCAGTGGTTCCGACCCCACCGGATACGACGACTGGTACAACGACCCGTCGATGAACACGTGCGCCATCGATTGCGGCCCGCCCCCCGGCAATCCTGACGCGGGTAGCACCTCCACCTCCTCCACCACCTCCAGCGGGAGCACTTCGAGTACTGGCAAGAAGAGCGGTGGTGGCGGTTGCCACAGCTTCTGGAGCTGTGCGGGCCACGTCGTTGAGAAGGCCGCACCATACGTGGCCGTGGCCACGGTCGCAGTTGTCGCAGTGACGGCTGTCGGGGTTTGTACCGGGGAGTCTCTCGGTGTTGCTGGACCAGCTTGTGCTGAGGCCGGAACCGCAGCGGTCGTTTCCTCATGTGCCGCCCTCATGGGCGACTGCGGCCCCGGTGTGGGAGGCGACCCCACCAGCGAGGACTCCGGCGAGGATTCAGGCGCGGCCAAGTCCGCGGAGACCGACGGCGGCAAGGCCAAAACGCCCACGGCCGGCACGAAGGCCTTCGAGGACGCAGCTGGTGATGGCCACCCGGCCCCCGCCGACAACTGGGAAGCGGACCCCGCCCAGAACAGGGCCGTAGCCGAGCCGAGCGATCCGGCTACGGGCACTGAAAAGCCCAGCCCACGGGGAACCACCTCACGCGGACCGCGCGGCGCGAAGTCTCGTCCCGCGTACCTGCACAAGGAAGCAGCCCCCGCAGACTGGTCACCGGCCGAGCGAACCGACCGAGGTGATAATCTCGCCCGTTCCGCGGCCGTCGACAACCGCGTCTCGAAACTCGCCACTCGATCGTATGTCTCGGGTTATCACACCGAGACTGGCGAGATGGCAGTTGCCTCGTCCGGTCCGGATGTCTTGGGCTGCGAAGCCACCTATTGCGCAGAAGGGAATGTGGTCCGCGCACTGGGCGGGGACTGGACGAAGGTGCGTCTTGGCATCGCCTACACAACGAAGGCTGTGACAGGGTCGGATCCAAGAGAATATGAGCCGGCTGCGAAGAGCGTCTGCATAAAGTGTCAACTTGATTATCCACCCAGTGCCTTCGGTCCGGGTGTCGAGGGCGAGCCGGGTGGAGTATGGTGATGTGGCCTTGAGTAAATAGTAAAGTAAACAGGAAAGTAAGTCGGGTGCTCCAGTACGGCTTGCTCCCATCCTAGTTCGAGGAGCTGAATTAATTGAGTCTTGCGCGAAGAGAACTAGGTCGGCAGGACTGGGATGCGGTGGAGTGTGGTTGCGGAGAATCGGCGGTACATCTGATCGCGCTGCTGGAATCCGCGATCGACGGGAACCCGGGTGTGCTGCGCGCTTTGGACGGGCATGTGTTCATCCAGTCGATCCTGATGCCCCCTGCGCCTGCGGTGTGCACGGTTGTCATGGCGATGTTCGCCGACGGGCTGCCGCCGGCCCAGGTGGAAGAAGCCACATGGGCTGTTCTCGGGTTTGCTGCCGGAGAGGAAGATGGCGATTCGATCGAGTCGGGCTACTATTGGCGCTGCTTTGAGACTATTCGCGATGGTCTTTTGTTGCTGTATCAGGAGTTTTTGAGGGAGCACAGTTACGAAACCGGTGGATATCTCGATGACATTCTTGAGATTATGGAATGGGACGCCTCGCGTCTAGCGCACTATCGAAGCCGGCCTTGAATATCTACCATCGGTCGTCCTTGACCGCGCGTTCCCAGAATCGGTCTTGACAAAAAAAGCCCCGGGTCTTCGACCCGGGGCTTTAGTAATGGAGCGGATGACGGGAATCGAACCCGCGCTCTGAGCTTGGGAATCACAGGGGTCTTGTCAGCGTCCGTGCTGGTCAGGGATGCGAGCGGCCCCGAAGTGCCCACGTGAACAGTGCCCTTGATGACCGTGGCTGACCGCACCGTACCGCTGGGAGTGGTGCGGCGGCAGGCCCTACTCGTCGTGGAGGTCGGTGGGGCGCATGACGGTTACGACGGTGAGGTGGATTCGAGACTGGTGCTGGGCCTCCTACGGCGGCACGACCGTGATGGGCACCAGGGCCACCACCGTGGCGGTCTTCTTGATCCGACAGGTGCTGCAGCCGAATCGGGGGCAGCCCCGCGCAACGGGTGCCACCCGCAGCCGTGCCGCCTGCACAGCAGCACAGCAGCTCTCGACCTTCAAAAGGCTACTTCGAGATTCAAGAAATCAGACATACGAACGAGACGAACCCACTGGTCAGGTCCACGCACTCGGCACAGCACCAGAGGCCCAATACCCCAGAGCTCACCCCATCGAGTGAACGGGCTGTCGGTGGCCGCTCTTACTGTCTCGGGCATGACGACTCATCACAGAATCGCCCCCGTATCTGCAACCCGCGCCGGGCTGCGCTCGCTGTCCACCGTGCCGCCCTTCCGCTGGTGGGCCGTATGAGCCTGACCTCTGGACCGAAGAGCCCGCGCATCCCGCTGTGCCAGTTCCGGGAACTTGAACTGTCCGTCGGAGCCAAGCCACTGCGGGCGGACGTCCGATCCCAGCACGCTGCCGCACAGGCGCTGATGCCGCCGCCGGGCGACGACAAGCCCTATGACCCGGAAAACCCCACCGACACCGGCTACTGCGGAGGTTGGCATCGCGTCCTCATGCCCGCCCATCAGTCGAGCACCTTCACGGGAGAAGGCGGCCTGACCCTCACCCGATTCATAGTGGAAGCTGCGGCCGGTGAGCGGGTCCCGTTCCAGAGGGGCGGACACCACGGCTGGCTCACCGCACAGCATTGGCAGCAATACCTCGAGGCGAACGGACCCGCCCCGGAGGACAAGAAGCACCTGCCATCCGTACGACGGGGAGACCGGCTGGACATATGCACCGAGGATCGTGCTGATTCAGAAGTGCGGGCCGAACTCAGGCAGCGCCGCGGCGGGCGCACGATCGTCCTTGAATCCCGCCCCCGGGACACTCAGTCACCCAGTTCGGTCGATGCGTCGGGCCACACCATCCCGCTCTGCCGCTACGGCTGCGGTCAGCCCGCCAGTCTCACAAGACCCGAGGGGCTGCCCGAGCACTACTCGTGCCGCAGGAAGTATGAGGCGCGACCCATGGACCACCGCTGAACGAGTCATCGACGGGGCCGCGTCCGCCCGCCTGGCCCTGCTGCCCGACTCGTCGCCTACGCCACCAAATTGCGAATGAGCACGGCCCATCTCGTCGCCATGGCCAACCGGCCCGTCGGTCGTACGACGGCCCGCAGCTGGGCCGGGCGAACGTCGCCTGTGTAAACCGGCGTTCGGCGCGACGAGCACCGTTCTCGAGCTATCGGTAGCACCAGAGCTCGGAGCGAGATCACCGACGCCGGCCGCCTGCTGCCCCGGCGTTCCTGACCATCAGCGTGAGACCACCGGAGAGGTGGCTGCCTGCGACGACATCGTGCCCCCGATCGGGTGGCCGGGGACACGGTCTGCGGGATCTGTGGTCACCGTGACCGGCGGCGGGTGATGGCCGGGGCGGTGTCGGTGGCCATGCTGGCGACAGCCAGGACAACGAGCTGCCATGCGGTGGTGGTGGAGACAGACGAGCCATTATCGTCACGTTGACGCTATCAGCGTATAGGATGCCCCTACAGCCTCGAGTCTGGATGCTCTGCCAGCGGAAAGGGAGCGAGTCATGCCGTCTTCGAACCCTCCAGCTTCATACCGATTTATCGCTGTTCCCGACGGCGCCATGGACTCCTCGGAACTGGAGATGTTCATGGCGCCTAGATCCGAAACAGACGATCTTTACCACTACACGAACGCCAATGTGGCCATGTACAACATCTTGGCCAGCGGGACTCTGCGTCTGTCGCCGTTCGAGTCGACTAATGATCTGTGGGAGTCGCGGCCCTTGTGGCCCAATCTTAGCTCCCACCACGAAGACGAGAACTGGCTGGATCCGCAGGGCAACCTACACATGGACTTGTGGGTCGACATCGACCGCAGCATTCGCCTGCACACCAAAGTCGCATGCTTGACCCGAGATTTCGCGCTGCCGGATTACGTCTTGAATCGCGACGCGGCGCGGGGCTGGGGGCACCTGTCGCTTTGGGCCCACTATGGCGCCGGGCATGCCGGCATCTGCCTGCGCTTCGACCGTCAGCAACTGATCAAGTCGTTCCAGGAGCAGACCGGGGCGGCCGCACTACGATTTCAGGGTCCCGTCCAGTACGTGAGCACTCAAGGAGTCGGGCCGTACGGGCTGGACCTCGGGCAGATCAGAGAGTTCGGTGCCGATGCCGCCGCCTTGGCATACGCCCAAGAGAACCACGCATCGCTGTTTTTCAGAAAATACCTGGACTGGAAAAACGAAGCGGAATACCGCCTCGTCCAGCTCGACCAGTCACTCCTCCCTGCATATATCGACATCCGCAGAGCACTGAGCGGGGTGCTGCTCGGAGACGCCTTCCCAGCAGGACGACACCCGGCGCTCCGGGAGGCACTCAAGGCGTATCCCGATGTTGAGGTCCAGCAGCTGAAGTTCCAAAATCGCTACCTCCACCGCTTTCCTCTGACGCTGGAGGAGGAAACAGAGGTGACGCCCTGGACCGAGCCTCGTCGCCGCGGCTCTCTGGAGGAGCGCCTTGGCGCTCTGCGGGAAGCGACGACCGAGTTGAAGGAGCTGCGGGAGGCGGCCAAGCTGCTGGCGGCGGAGTACCTGACAGCCATTGAGGCGACCATCACAGCGCTGTACTCCGAGCTCAAGTCATGGCCCGAGGTGGAGTCCGGGGTGTCACCTCACTCTCTTGCCGTTCCTGAGGAACAGAGGGCCCGTCAGCCGGGCGTCCAAGGCGAACGAGTACACTACGAAGCTGGCTTCATGTGCATGGTGGAGAACCTCCCGAAGCCTTCGCTTACCCTTGTGGTGGCTGCAGCCGTGCAGATCCTCGACGGCCATCAGTTGCGCCTGCACGCGGTGGTCACGACTGAGCAGTGGAAGCCTGACGAAGGCAACATCCGTGCTGAGCGCTGGCGCGCTGCGCGTACGGTCTCCATCGAGGAGACAAACGCAGCACTGTCGACATTGCTGGCCGACTTGCGAGCCGCAGTGGACGCCGTACGTCCTACGTTCGATGAACTGCGCGGCCATACGCCTGGAGAAATTGGATAACGCAAATTTGACATTTCATCTGGTGAACCCCGTCAGATGAGGTGCCTAAGGGCTGTCGCGCAATATTGAGGCGGGCGATTGAGTGTCCGAGAGGTTCGCCGCCTAGCCTTCTGTGGTGCAGCTGTCTCGGGATCCTTCTAACGTTGTCCATGTGCTGACTGCAGCGTTTCCGGCGCAACTTGCCAGCGACGTGCGTAGCGTCTTGGCGGTCATGCCGGAGGTCAGGCTCGCGCCGATGATGCCCTTCGAAGTCACGGTGCATGGCGAGACCGTCGCCATCCCGTCTCGCAGCTACAACGAGGAGCCGGGCGCCGACTCGGAGCGGCCCCTGACTGCAAACTAGCAGGTGATTTTGCATTGCCTGTACTCCCGGCACAGTGATGGCCGCGTCCGGCAGCGGCACCTTGAGCAGATCGTGGCGTCGGGCGAACCGTGGGTGGTCCCGTTCATGGTGCAGTTGGCCGGCGAATACGAGCTGGAGATCATCGAGACGATCGGTCGGGGTCTTCCCGGACTCGTGGTCCCGGGCTCGGCCCAGTGCCGTGTCTACGGGGAGTTCATCGCTCGGGAGTCCGGTCTTCTTCGCGCGTACGGAGCGGCGCGTGGTGAGCTACTGGTCGTGCTACTACAGATGGAAGTACCGAGCGTTTGGGACGTACCCCGGAGGCGTCCTTTTGCAAGCGTTCCGAGCCGCTGTGGTGGAACAGGTGGGCGCGCGGTGGCCGAGGCACACGCCGCGCCCCGCTTGCGGACGCGGGTGAGAAAGCTGTGGGAGTTCGGCCAGGCCGCGATCGCGGCGGCGCGGCGAGCCCTGAGTCCTCGTCAGGTTCCGGTCATGGGGGTGGCGGCCCTCTGCCTTGCGGACATTGCCAGGTAGCGGTCGGACACCAGGTGGTCAGGGATCGGTAGAGGATCGATTCAAGGATTGGGCGAAACGGTTGGGTCGCTGCCTCTATCGTGGTTCTGCCGTTGCAGTGGGGAGATTGCGGCGGAGACGCAGGCGCGATAGGGCGGGACAACGTGGATCAACAGTATGTCGTGGGTGTGCATGGCATCAGGCAGGGCAAGGTCTCGCAGCAGCGGCTGCTCAAGGACTGGAACAGAGCACTCGCTCGCGGGGTAGACGCCCTGAGGAGTGCAGCTGGTCTCGACGCTGCCGCCATAATGACTCCCGTCCTTGACGTGCCGCAGTGGTCCCGGCTGCTCTCGCGTGAGGCGAACAGGCTGGGACCAGCCGATGGGCTGGTCGATGATTCCGTGCCTTTCGACGTAGATGAGGAAGCCTTCGTCGTGGAGGCGATGGACGAGCTCCTGCGCCCTGAGGACCTCGCCTATGCGCGGGAACTGGACCTCACCACGCTCGGCCCGCCGAAGTTGTGGCCTGCCAGCGTCACCTTGCGAGCTGTCGCCTACGACCGGCGGTCGCCGCAGGGAGCAGGCAGCAAGCTCGTCATGCTTCTGCGCGAGGTTCGCTACTACCTGAGGGAGCCGGACCTTGCCGCTCAGGTGCGCAAGCTGGTCTCTGAGGCCCTCACCAATACGACCTCCGTCGTCATTGGTCACTCGCTGGGCAGCGTGATTGCTTACGACCTGCTGCAGGGTGAGCGGTCCGATGACGCTGAAGCCAGCAGGTCGGTCCACACCTTCGTCACCTGCGGATCCCCGCTCGGCATCCCCGCCGTACGGCGTGCCATGGGCATTCCCGACCGCGAACTGATGGCGATGCCACCGGAGATCCGGTGGATCAACGTGTTTGATCCGGACGACATTGTCGCCGGGGCCGCAGGACTTTCCCTGACGGCACGCAACATGACCGACATTCAGGTGGATACCGGCAACATCGACCCGCACAGTGCTCTGAATTATCTGCGCACTGTGCCGGTGGCACGCGCGGCCACTAACCACTGGGCATGAACGACGGCCGTGCACCGATGACGTTCGCCCGCCGCCTGGTACTGATCGCCCTCGGCGACTACGAGGACGGAACGGCCAGGGATCAGGCAGGATTTCGTGACGGCATCATCGCCCAGGTCGCGGTGGTCGAGGACTGGTGGGCCGGCCCTCACTTGGAAGACGAGCGGCGCTTCGCCGTAAGCACCGCGCCTAAGCCGCTGCGCAGCGTCCACGACCTGCGGACTTTCCTCATTGACGAGGATCTTGCTGAGGCAGACGACGATGAGGCCCTGGTCCTCTACATCACCGGCCACGGCCTTGACCCCGGGGCAGGCCGGCACTTCCTGCGGCTGACCGACACCGACGAAAACCGGCCCCTGGGCACGGCATTCCCCACCGCCGAGGCGATCGTCGCCGCACTGGACTCCCGGGCGGGACACGTCCTGATCATGGTCGACTCGTGCTTCTCTGGACTACTCAAGCAGGAACTGGGCGTAGCCCTGAAAGCCCTGGAACCTGACCGCCGAGCCCTGCCATCCTTGACCGTCGTCACTGCGGGCCACGATGAAAGCAGGCCGCGTGTCGGGGCGTTCGCGGCCCTGCTTGCCGCCATCCGCGCCCATTGCGAGGACGAAGCCAACGGTTACGCCCGACCTCACCTGACCTGGGAGGAGTGGCATGCCATCGCGGGAAAGGTCTGGGACGACAACACCATGGCCAATGCCCGGCGGATCTGGCCCGACGACTCCATCACGCAGTACCAGTCCGATCAGGAACCGAGCCCGTGCCTGCCCAACCCGGGCTATCAGGACATCCCCCTCGTCGAGGACGCCCGTGCCCAGATTGGATGGACCCGGGCCGACCTCGATGGACACTGGATTGCACGTGCCTCTGGCCGAATGTCAGGACAGGACGTCGGTTGGTACTTCACCGGCCGCACAGACCTTATCCGGCAGATAATCGCCTTCCTGAACGGTGACGACCAGGCATTGATCGTCACCGGGCAGGCAGGCTCCGGCAAATCCGCCCTCCTCGCCCGCCTGGTCACCCTCAGCGATCCGCGGTTCCGCGCCGACGAGACCCATCGCCCCTTCCTGGACCTCATTCCACCGGATCTCCACATCCCGCTGGCTGCTGTCGACGCGGCGGTTCTGGCCCGCAATGCCGACCCCCAAGACCTGGCCATCGCCTTGTATGAGGCCCTCACCGGCACTTCCGCCTCGCCGGGGCGGGGGGACATCGTGCAAATGCTGCGAACCGAAGCTCTCGACATGGTCCGCCGTCTATCGAGACCCCTCATGTTGGTCGTAGACGGAATTGATGAGGCCAGAATCCCGCGGCGGATCATCACAGACGTTCTGCGCCCGCTGGCGGATCTGCGGGAGCACAGCAGACCAGCGGTGCGGCTCATCCTCGGCATCCGCAGCTCTCTCGACATTGGCGACGCCAGCAGCTCGCCCGAGGCGGCGGACAACAGCCTCGTGGCCCTGCTGCAGCGCGCTGTCAACGCCGGTCCGCCGCTGCGCACCGACGACAGCACAGCTGGCGAAGATGTTGCTGCCTACGCTGCTGCACTGCTGCGCGCTGAACCGGTCGGCGGCACACGGCTGCTGAAGCGGAATGACGCCGACGTTAGGAGGATCGCGGCGGCCGTCGCCGAGGAGGTGTCGCCGTCCTTCCTCGACGCCCGTTTGGCCGTTCAGCAACTGCACGGCCAGTTCCTTCTCCCGTACCCCGCTGAGGCGGCGTGGCGGCAGCGACTGCGGGAGGGCACGCAAGAACTTCTGCGGCAGGACCTGCTCGATGTTGCCGAACATACCCAGCAACAGGCCGATCACCTGCTGGCCGTATTGCAGGCAGCCGCCTTCGCCCAAGGCGCGGGGCTTGCCTGGGGCGAGGTGTGGCCGGCTGCCGTGCGAGCCCTGACTAGCGGCGACGACATTGACGGCGACGCACTGATCAGCCACGTCCGCGACAGCAGACTGATCGGCTACCTCACCACCGCCATCGAAGACGGCAGGACCGTCTATCGGCCGGTCCATGAGCGCATTAGCGAGACTCTGCGAACGACGCCGGATGCACTGCTGTCACCACACACCGACGATTCCGAACACGACTCCTACCAGGAGTACGAGGCATACGACCCTGATGACTTCGACACCTTGTTCGCTCGCCCTGCTGTAGCAGGCCCGGACGCGAGGGTCATTCAACATGCCCATCGTGCGCTGGCGAGAGCCTTCGCCGCACAGATCGAGGACGGGCTTGACCGTACGCCTCACCCCTACCTGCGCCGCCACTTGATCGCCCATGCCGCTGCGGGAGGAGTTCTGGACGATGAGCACGTCCCTGCATCGTTCCTCCCCTTTGAAGTCCGAGGCGACGTCCGCGCCCGCCTCGGGCTGCCGGCCGACCTCACCGCCGGCCGGCAGCGGCTCGCCGCTTGGGCCCGTATTGAACCGTTCCTCGCCGATGCCCCGCCCTCAACACGCGCGGACAGCCTGGCGCTGTCGCAAACTCGCGGCAGGGCTCCGATTCCCCCTGTCCCGGTGGCGGTCCGGCGACCGGGCTTTCAGCCGTTGTGGAACATGCTTCATCTGCCCGCGAACATTCTGGGCAGCACGGCCAGCGACATCTACCAACTGGTTGCTTTCCGTACTTCGGATGCTGATGTGGTCCTGGCGGCGGGAGACGCGGGAGGAACGGTCACCATGTGGGACCCGGTTGCCGGAACCCCGTTCGGACTTCCCATCACAGGGCTGGGTCGACATCTGCGGGCGATGGCTGTTACCGGCGGCTGGAGGAGGACCGACCCCATCATCGCCGCGGGGAGTGACGCTGGCCTCTTTCTCTGTGACCCGCAGACGGGGCGTACTCATCACGTGCTGGGCGCTGGCGTTCGGGCCTTGGCCAGTTTCACCGCTCCTGACGGCTCACCGCGACTCGCCGTCGGCACGTCCTCGACTGTGCTGGTACTTGCTCCAGACACCGGTGAAGTCCTTGCGGAACGGACTCCCGACGGTGGCGATAGGACAGAACGTTCCGGTTACGGCAGGCGGAGCCGAGACACCGTGGTCAATGCGCTGGCAGCTGTCACTCTGCCAAACGGCAACACACTGCTGGCGGTTGGCCAGGAGAGTAACTATGTGCACATCCTGGACGCCGGGACACTCCAGATGACCGGAGCATTGTCGGGCCAGGGCAGGGGCGTTTCCGCGCTACACGCGTTCGTCCACCCAGACGGCGAGGCCCGGTTGGTGACCGCTTCCCGATCACTGTCCCGTGTACGCGTCTGGAACCCCATCACCTGTGCCGAGGAAAGACACCTACGGCCCATTCATGAATCGGTCGCTTCCATGACGAGCTATGGGGACACCCATGACCGGTTGCTCGTCACGGGAAGCAGCGTCGACGGATCCATCAAGGTCTGGGACACCCGTGACGGCGATCTGATATTTCAGCTGCCCACCGAGCACACCAAGAGGGTGCGGGGCCTGGCCGTCTTTAAGGGGCCGGCGATGGTCCCCATTGTCGCCTCCGGATCGTTCGATCGCACAGTCCGATTGTGGAACCCCGCTGACTTCAGGGTCCTTGCTCCTGCCAGGCGCCCAAGAAACGGTCGCACTAGTGTTGCCGACGAAAACATGACACAGCCGACTGTCCCTGCGGCTACCCTTCTGGCAACCCTTTCCCGGCCCTCCCGGTCTGCCGCGCTCATCGCGGTTGGCAGCTCTGGGCAGGTTGATCTGCGCTCCGCCGAAACAGGCGAAATCCTGCACGCCTTCATCGAAGCAGCAGACACGCCTCGCGTGCAGGTGACGGCGCTAACCGTTCCTGAGGCATGGCCGACGTCGGACGTGCCCATCCTCGTCGGGTACGCCGACGGGCGGGTGCTTATGGCGGCTGAGGGCGGTTTGGCACGTGAGATACCCGGGCGCGGCTGGTCTGGCGGCCGCCTGCGCGCCATGTCGGTTTTGCCTCACACGGATCCCGAACAAGCCGTCTTGGCAGCCGGTTTCAGCGACGGGCTGCTGACCTACATCTCGCTCTGTGACGGGGGCAATTCCCGGCCGCCCGTCCCGGCCGGGTGGAGGACCGAGGGGGCAGTCCGTTCGCTTGTGGCACTGCCGCACTCCCGCGGGGCGCTGCTTGCCGTGGCAGCGCGAGCCGTCCGGCTCCTCCACCCTGGGCAGCAGTCGCGTGCACGACTGCCGCAGCGCATCGGGGGCATCACGACACTAGCCTGTTTCACTCCTTCTGCTGATGAGGAACCACTACTGGCCACAGGCGGCGTGGACGGCACGGTGCGGCTGTGGGATCCGATGGCTCCTCGACACGAGGCATACCCGCCGCTGACGGGACACCGCGGCCCTCTCACCGCCATTGCCACCCTGAACCACCCGAATGTCGAGCGGCCACTGCTAGTGACCGCTTCCTCGGATGACACCACTATCCGGCTATGGCACCACGAGACAGGCGAGGAAGTCCTGCGTCTGGTAACTGCCGCGCCCGTGACCTCGCTGGCTGTCATGCCGTCTGGCACCATCCGCGATATGGATCTGCCGTTGATCGCCGTCGGCAGCCTGCGGGGTCTAGCCGCAGTCAGCGTGCGGATATGACGGATGCCGACAGCGACATCAATCGGCATTGGCGACCTTTGTGGCAGCCGCGCGTTCACCAGAGAGCGTCCTGGCTCGCGGTTGGCTTGGCGGGGGCGTGGGCTGCTGCGATGGTCACCCGGGCCTTACCGTTTATGGTGCGGGGCTCCGCCGTCAATGTGCCGTCGTCGCGCATCTGGCGGACCAGCGCGATTACTTGGGCGGGTCTGTAGACGGTCTCCAAGAGGGCGTACCGCTGGAGTTCCGGCACGGTGCGTCCTGATGGTGATGTGGCGATGAAGTCATGCAGGATTCTCCGCAGCGGAGCGGTGTCCGGCTCGAACTCCAACTCCAGCGTCTGCTGTTGTGTGTCCTTCGGATCGCGGTAGCGGACACCGTATGAGGTGTCGACCTTCCACATCGCGTCCTTCATCTTCTCCAGACCGCGTTCATGTCGCGTGCCGAAGATCAGGTAGAGCTTTCGACTGCCCTCGTCGACCATCTCGAAGTACAGGGTGTGCGAGAAGCCGGCTCGGTGAAGGGTGTCGCGGTACTGCTCGCGCAGGAACGGGAACTTCTGCTGAGGGAGCTGCTGAAAGACGGCTTGCCAGTCCGAGCTGCCGAAGGCGTCATCGCCGCTCTTACGATGACCGTCGTGTTTCTCGGCGAACCGGGTCAGGAAGCTGGGCTCGAAGGTCACCATCACCTCGGTCCCCGGAAGACGCCCCAGCTCTTGCAGCAGCGAGTAGGGGATGTCCGGGCCCCCGAAACTGTCCAGGAGGACGAAGAGAGGGTTCCCGAGCGCCCCTGTGCTCTGTAACTCCCGCAGAAGGGCCGGGTGGAAGTCGCCCTGATGGATGTCGCAGGTCAACCGGCCGGTTATGCCGCCTGCGTGCCTTGCCTGGGCGCCTGCTATTTGACGCTCCAGCTCCTGGACCCGCCGCTGATCCTTTTCCATGAGGATCATGCGCATGTGCTTCGGGAACCGGTCCAGAGCCCCGGCGAATACGTCGTAGGCGATCACCGGAGACCCCGGCTCGCCCCCCTTGTAGATTCCTGCGCCCGCGAAGCCCTCGGCGTAGGTGATCACCTCGTGTCGGGACAGCAGGATCGGCGCCCACGCCTCGAGATACCGCTTGAGTAAGTCGTGCTTGGCGGCGGTGTGCGGATCGCGCTCCCACACAGCCTCCCTCGGAACGGCCATTTCCTCCCCCTACTCCGTAGAGCCCCTGGGGGAGAGGGTCACATGCTGCTGCCGCGTACCACCAGAGTGCGTACGGCATCCAGTGCGGATTGGCCTTTAACGCGCTGTTGCTGAACGGCGCGGTGGCATCCCATCCCAGATCGTTCCGTCGAGCTCGCGACCACCGGACTTGGGTGTGCGGCCCCCCCATTGCTTGAAGAAGAACGGCACGTCGGAGTCGTTGCAGACGTCGCGGATCTCAGTGAGCCACTCCTCACGCACGGGCCGGTGTCCAGGGCCGGATTCACCGCCGGCAATGACCCAGCCGATGCCGTCGAGCCGCAACCCGGTCAAAGGTCCAAGCAGCGGCTCGCACGACAAGAAGCGCACCGCGGCGGGAACCAGCCGCAGGTCGTCGACCCGGTCCAAGTGATCGGCGTTCTCGACCGAGACTCCCATCCAGAGGTTGGGCGGCCAGTCGAGCTGGTCCGCCATCCGCCGGAGCCTCCGCGCCCGTTTGGTCAGGAGCTGGTAGGTGTGCTGCGGTGTCTCGGCGATCACCTGGAACACCTGCCGTACGAAGTCCACGGGGACTCTCGCGTGAAACAGATCGCTCATGGAGTTCACGAACACCACGCGAGGTGCCTTCCACTGCCGCGGAATGGCCAGCGCGTCCGGATGCAAGGTGAGGCCGAATCCGGGTCCTGACGTTCTGGGATCCCCGTCGGCCTGGTACTTCGCCACCCCCATGGCCTTCAGGCGCCGTGATAACACCAAGGCGTAGCAGTTGTCGCAACCCGGGGACGTGCGGTCACATCCCGTGGTGGGATTCCAGGTCGCCTCAGTCCACTCGATTGTGCTGCGATCGCCCATCGGTGCCCCTCCCGGCGCGAACGGACAAGGACCGACAGTTCTTGGCCCACTCGCTACTTCCGCTGCGCTGCTTAACGAGCGACGTGCCGAACTGGCACGCGATGGCCCCATCTTTCATGTCGAACGGGTGTTCTGTGAAGTGGGTACGAGAACCGGGCCAGCGCGCCTCGGCCCGTCATCTGCTCCGCGGGGGAGACCCGTGCTCGGGCGGCCGTGGAGTTGACGGCTATCCGGTGACAGGGAAGGGCGTGTGCTCGAATCCCTGCGGGGAGCGTTCGGTGAGCGATTGGGGAGCCCCGAATCCAGACTTCGCACAGGCCGCGTACGCCTCGGGCCGTGGCGACGAGCATCACCGTGGCCTCAGAAGTGTGGCACTCAGGCTGTATCTACTCGAAGGCCATCGACCGAAAGCTATCGCGGATCTCCGTCAGGGTGGCGCGGTCACGCGTGTAGTAGAGCTTGTTGGTGAGAAGGGTGGCCCAGCGTTCGTGGGTGGGGGAGATCCACAGGGCGGTGCCCGTGAAGCCGTAGTGGACCCAGGTGTCGTCGGTGGGGAGGGTGCCGGGGGCGGGGTGCCAGAAGAGGCCGCGGGCGGGGGTGAGGGCGCCCGTGTGGAGGCGGAGGGAGTCGGCGGTCCAGGTGGGGCCGAAGGCGGCCTGGGCGGGGTTGAGCATGTGGCGGGCGAAGGTCGAGATGTCGTCGGCGGTGGAGAAGACGCCGGCGATGCCGCAGGTGCCGCCGAGGAGGCGGGCGGAGAAGTCGTGGGCGGTGCCCTTGAGGTGGCGGCCGGTCTCGTCGTCCAGCTCGGTTGGGGCGCTGCGGGCGACGTTCTCGGGGGTGAGCGGTCCGAAGGTGGTCTCGGTCATGCCCAGCGGTTGCCAGACGCGATTGGCTGCGAGCTGGTCCAGGGGTTGGCCGCTGAGATATTCGGCGAGGTAGCCGAGGACGAGCGCGGCGCGGTCGGTGTATTCCACGGCTTCGCCGGGCCGACGGTGGAGGGCCTCGTGGAGGACGCCGTCGCGAATGTCCTGCGGGTCGGTGCCGTAGAGGTTGCGCAGGTTGGCGCGCAGGGGAAGCCCCGCGGTGTGGGTGAGCAGGTGGTGGGCTGTGGCGTCGCCGAGCGGGTGGCCGGCGACCTCGGGCCAGAAAGTGCCGAGCGGGGCGTCGAGCTGGAGTTTGCCGCTCTCGACGAGGATGCCGATGGTGGACCAGACAGCGAGGATCTTGGTGAGGCTGGCGATGTCGAAGACCGTGTCGACCCGCATCGGCTGGTCCGGCTCGCCGGGGTCCAGAAGGCCAACTGCTCCGCCGGCTGTGGTGCCGTGTGGGTCGCCGACGGCCCAGACCGCGCCCGGGTAGACCTTGTCACGTACGCCGTCGTCCAGGAGCTGGTGGATGCGGTCGGTGTCGAGTGTCATGGTCTCCCCGTCGAGTGCCGGTGGTTTCCCTCCAGCCAGCGTAGTGAGGCCGTCGTGGGCGAACGGTGTGCCACGGCGGTGGGTTAGCCGAGCGGGTCGCCGAGTGCGGTCAAGGCGGAGGCGGTCGTGCTCAGTGGGTAGCGGGCGGCGTTCGCGTAACCGGCCTCACGCAAGGCGTCGACCATTCCCGGGGTCGTACGGAGCCGGTTGATGTCACGGGCGAGCGCGGTCGGATTCGTGAAGTCGGTGGTCAGTCCTGACGCCGCCAGCGACTCGTTGAGGCCAAGCACGGGTTGGTAGATGACGGGAAGGCCGCAGGCTTGAGCCTCCAGTGCGACGAGGCCCATCGCTTCGAGCGTGGAGGAAGGCATGACCAGGGCGTCGTAGCCGCGGAAGGTCGTCCACAGCTGGGGACGGCGGAGCCAGCCGAGGTACGTGACGTGTACGCCGAGTTCGTGGAGGAGCGGCGCCAAGGCGCTGAACTGCGAGGGTGGTGCCGCAACGCTCAGTTCGACGTCGGGGATCACGACGAGAGCATGGAGCAGGTTCTCCACGCCCTTCTCCGGCGTGAGGCGCCCCGCGTAGAGCAGGCGTAAATGGCTCGCACGAGGTGTTCGCGATGGCTCCGGCGGCGTGGCGAGGAGAGCGTCCGGGACACCCCACGGGATGTGTTCGATCTTCGGCCGGGCGGGCGGGGCGAGAGCGAGCAGCCGATCGGCCATCGCGCTCGTCGGGACAACGATCACGTCCGCCGCATCGGCACAGTGCCGGAGAACCGCGCGTTGGTCGGCGTACATCTCCGCGTACAGGAGGTCAGTGCCGTGCACCAGGGCTATGCGCCGGGCCTTCGGCAGCGCGGCAAGCAGGGCCGGCGAGGCGCCGAAGGCGAGATGGTGCAGGTGGAGCGTACTGATGTCCGCAGGGTTGACGGCGTCTTCGAGCGCGCGACTCAGTGCCCGGACGTACGGGGGAAAGCCAGGTCCTTCGACGCACTTGCCGGATACGTTCAGATTCCGCAGTCCTTGCGGGAACGGTGTCTCCCCGGACCCGGCCGCCAGCATGAATGCCCGCGCCGGGATCAGAGGACGGTGCCCGGTGTAGAGGTCGAGGAAGAGCTCGACACTCCCGCCAGGGCTGGGATACGGCAGGTCGAGCGCGGTGGCGACGGAAGCCTTCACGTCAGCTCCTCATACAGCCGGGAGGCTTCAACGCCTTTGCTGGTGGCGTACTTCAGGCCGTGGCTCTGGTAGCTCGCGGCAGCCCCGAAGGGGTGGAGGAAGGTCAACTTGCCGAAGGTCATCCGCGGATAGATCCGCACCTCGACGGCGGCTCGGATTTCCAACGTCCAGTGAATCGCGTGACCTTGATGCCCGAGGGGCGCGGAGACATGGACCCAGATCCCAAGTGCTCCGATAGTGCGTGAGCCGTTGAGGAGTTGGACGTACCGCTCGGAGCTGGTCTTCTCGTAGGTGCTGCCGAGGTAGAGCACCCCGGGCCGCAGTACGAATCCGTCGGAGGGAATGGCGAGTTCGGTGGCCGTCGTGGGTCGTGCGGCGTCGAGCTGGCCGTCACAGACGTACAGCGTCTCGCCGAGCCGCCAGTCGTAGGCGTTCGGGGAGACGCGGCCGGGGTCGTACGGCTCGATGCTGATCTCCCCAGCGGCACGGGCGGCTGCGATGGCGGGGCCGGTGAGGATCACGACGCCACCACCTGTACGGGACGGTGGTCGTCGCGCCAGGAGGCGGAAGCTCTCGGACCGTTGGCTGCTTGGTACTTGCCGGCGTAGTGCGCGATCGGGCCGACCGAGACGAAGAACATGATCTGCCCGATCTTCATCTCGGCGTAGACCCGTAGCGGGCGGATCGGGGACAGCATCAGCGTCCACTGCCCGTGGAAACCGATGTCACCGATGGGGGCGGTGATCTCCACGAAGAGGCCGAGGCGGCCGACGGACGACCGTCCGAAGAGCAGCGGAACGAAGGTGTCTGAGCCGACATGCTCGACGGTGTGGCCGAGGTAGAGCTGGCCCGGCTGCAGCACATACCCCTCCGGGCCGATGTCGACCTGCTCAGTGGGGTTGCGGAAGCGTGCGTCCAGAACGCCGTCGGTGTAGACGAGAAGCGTCGAGCCGAGACGGACGTTGTAGCTGTTTGGATTTACCTGGGACTGGTCGAAGGGGGTGATGCGTAAGCGGCCGTCGTCGGCCGCCGCCGTGATTTCGGGGCCGGTGAGGATCAACGGGTGCCTCCGGTGAGAGCCTGATGGACGGACTGCGCGAGGGAACGGCCGGTGGGTACGGCTGGATGGCGCGAAGTCCCGGCGAGGTAGTCGGTGGTGATGAACGCTTCGAGTGGTGACGGCAACGGGGACGGCACGGCCACCATCGGACCCGCGAGTTCCGAGAGATCGGACAGCAGAGATGTTGCTGCCCTTTCCGGGCAATTGACGCGTACGAGCTGGTTGTCGAAGGGCTCGACGGCGAGGACATCGCCTCGCGTCAGCGTCCCGTGAAGCTGCACGGCGCGTAGTGCGGTCTCATTGAGAAGAACGGCGCTGGAGGTCTCCGAGTACACGGTCGTGGCGATGTCCTCAAGCAGCAGCCGTCTGTCCAGGACGGTGTGGCGGTACGGCGCCCTCAGCTTGTCGATCGGCTCCCGAAGATCGCGGGCGATCGCGGTGATCCGTGCGCGCACCGCTTCCAAGGTGCTTGGGAGGGACAGCGATGAAGCATCGGCGAAGCGGGCTGCTCCGGATTCCCAGCCGCTCTCGGACGGACGCGCCTGCGCGAACCCGGCACCTTGCTCGTAGCCCTTGAGTACCTGCACGCCGCCGATCCGAACGGGTCCGTCCGCGTCACTGTGGCAGTGGCCGGCGAAGACGATGTCGAGGAAAGGGCAGGCTTCGGCGAGCCGCAGATCCTCCTCGAAACCGGAGTGGCTGAGGACCACCCATGCGTCCACCTGGCCATAGGCACGCTTCAATTCACGCAGCGCCAGAGCCGGGTCGGTCACCTGCTGCCCGACGCGCTGCCCATACGGGACGGCGTTGAACGCCTGGACGCCGATGACGCCCGTGACCGCGACCGTCCGCCCGGCGATGCTCCGTACGTCGACCGGCCGGAAGAGCCGACGACCGTCGCGGCCGTACGCGTTGGCGCAGACGGTGATGCGGTGCAGTCGGATTCGAGGTAGTGCGGCCATCCGTGGTTGCCAGGAGCGACGACGTCGTACAGGGCGAGCAGCGTGTCTCGTTCGAGGACGCCGCGGCCGAGACGGTAGTAGCCCGTGCCCTCGAAGAAGTCGCCGCAGTCCGCGATGAGGGTGTTGGGTCGGGCAGCCGATAAGTGGGTCATCAATGGCACGGCGTTGTCGAAGGAGGAGTGGAAGTCGGTTGTGGCGAGGATCTGTTGGAGGTCCGATTTCACGGTGTGACCTCGCAGATGTCCGCCCCGAGGGCTCGGAGTTTGCCCGGCAGATCGGCGTGGCCCCGGCGGAGCTGTTCCAGACCGCCCAGCGTCGTGATGCCCCGGGCGGTCAACCCTGCGATGAGGAGGGCGGCGCCCGTACGGATGTCGGTGGTCTCCACTCCGGCACCGGTCAGCCGCTGCGGCCCGGCGAACCGGCACTGCGTGGGTGACACCTCCTCGATCTCCGCTCCCATACAGCGCAGTTGAGGGATGAGATTCGCGTGGCGGCCGGGGTTGATCGTGTCCGCGAACGCGTGGCGGCCCGGGATTCCTAGAGCGAATGCCAGGAGCGAAGGCTCGAAGTCGGCGTCGAGTCCGCTCGGGGAGAGCGAAGCCGAAGCGTGGATCGGGAGTTCACCACGCGCGATGTGCCGCGCGTCGATTTCGATGCCGTTCACGTGCTCCGTGATGACGACGCCTGTCCGGCGCAGATGTTCCAGGGCCGGGGTGAAGTCACCGGCGCATACACCCTCGATGCGCGCTGTTCCCCGTGTGGCCGCGACCGCGCAGGCGAGGGTGCCGGCCTCGATCTTGTCGCCTGGCACGGTCCAGGTCAGGTCGTGGACGGCCGGAGTCTCGGTCGGCGGTGTGAGCACGAGAAGGTCACGTTCAACAGCTCTCATCCAACCGATCGATCCGAGAGCTTCGACCACGCCGAGGGTCTCCGGTGACAGATTGGGCGTACTCAGCCGTAACTCCTGTCGGGAGACGACGGCGCGGAGGATCGCCACGATCGTGGCTCCTCGGGACCGGAACGGCAGGGCGACGCTCACCGTTCCCTGCTTCGCCCGCGACCTCTGGATCTCGTAGCCGTAGCGGTGCGTCGAGCAGCGGTCACCGAATGCCTCGTACACGCGGAAGTGCTGCTCCATGCCGCGGTCGCCGATCCGGCAACCGCCCGGCCACGGCAGACGGGCCCTTCCGAACCGTCCGAGAAGTGTCGGCACCAGGTAGTACGAGGCACGGATCGTGCTCGCGGCGGTGAGGAGTTCGGCTTCGACGCGATGCCTACGACTGGGCGTGATCACCATGGACCCTGCCTCACCCGGGACGTGCACGACGTCGAAACCGGCTCCGAGCAGCAGTCCGAGCAAGGTGTGGACATCCGTACTGTCCGGGATGTTGGTCACGCGTACGGGGGCGCCGACGACCGCCGCGGCGGAGAGAAGCGGAAGAGCGGCGTTCTTCGAGCCGTCGACGATCACGGTTCCTTCGAGCGGCCGTCCGGGCCGGATGGCGATCACCTCGGCCGGTGGTGCGGTGTCGTCCGGGACGATGTCCCTGGGGTTGGCGTGTCTCATGCTGGGCCTCCTCGCGGCTGCTCTTCACAACGAAAGCGCCGGATTCATGGGCTGCCCTGCTCCGTCTGCGGGTGCCGCATGGGTTATGCAGACTCCGCATGACGTACGGCGGAAGGGCTTCTAGCCTGGAAGGCCGGGGCAGGATCGGCGACGGCGGAAGGAGCCGGCGCGTATGGCTGCGGAGCAGGACGAGGCAAAGAGGGTCGGGGAGATCTTTCGGCGGGCGCGGGTCCTCGCCCGTCGCTCCCAGACCGAGGTGGCGTCCGCATTGGGCTATCACCAGTCCAAGGTCAGCCGACTTGAACAGGGCAGGGGCACACAGGACTTACGCGTGCTGCGTGCGGTGGCTGACGAACTCCGCGTCCCTCTCCACACTCTGGGGCTTGCGCCCCCGCCCACCGTCGACCGTCCGGAACGGGAAACACCAGAGGACATGCACCGTCGCACCTTCCTAGCCGCAGGCGTCGTCCCGCTCGTAGGTCCCTCCGCTCAGCCGACCCGGCCGACCGGTGGTCTCGTACGGTCGCTGCTTCCGGGCGCCGACCCCTCAACGGGCACCGGCGAGGAAGATCTCCGTCGGCTGGAGATCAGGATGAACAGGCTCCGCGCGCTGTTCACCTCCTGTGATTACGCCCGGCTGGAGCTCGAACTCCCCGCTCTGATCGCCGACCTCCGCCAAGTCGCGGGCACGTCCTGCGACGGGGCAGGGCTGCTTGCCGCCGCCTACCAGACCTCGGCGAGTCTGTTGCTCAAGCACGGTGATCATGGACACGCGTGGCTCGCTGTAGGCCGCGCCATGGGCGAAGCCGAACGGTCCGGCGACCCGGTCGTCGTCGCCTCCAGCGTCCGCGTGCACGCACACCTGCTGGCGCGAGAGAACCACGCCGCCCAAGCGGTGACGCTGATCCGGCACGTCGTGGACCAGATGTCGGGCGGGTACGACCTCAAGTCCCCGCGCCATCTCGCGGTCCTGGGAATGCTTCTCCTTCGGGGAGTGACGGCCTCCGCCCTGGCCGGAAGCCGGAATTCGGTCCGCGACTTCCTCACCGAGGCTCGCGACGTAGCGGCGAGAATGCCGGACAGCACACAGGACACCTGGTCCAACTTCGGTCGCGTCAACGTCGAGTTGCACGCCGTGAACGCCTCCGTTGTCCTGGGCGACGCCGGCCTGGCCCTCGACGCCGCGCGTCCGCTCATGCGCCGGCACATTCCCGTGCCCGAGCGCCGCGCCGCCTTGTGGACCGATGCCGCGCACGCCTACAGCCAACAGGGACGTCTCGCCGATGGGTACCAGGCGCTGCGGATCGCCGAGAGCTGCGCGCCGCAGGACGTAGGACGCCCGGCGGTTCGCGCGCTGGTGGCCGACATGGCGGCGCGCGACCGGCGTCGTACGCTGCCGCAGTTGCATCACTTCGCCCGTCAGTTGGGAGTGTCCGCGTGAGCGGTGAGCCGGGGAAGCCGTTCCTGTACGTCGTGGTGTGCGCGGCCGGAGTTGCGAAGGACGTGGGGGTGCTCATCTCGGCGGCGCAGGGGCGGGGTTGGGGTGTGGGGGTGGTGGCCACGCCTCTGGGCTTGGGTTTCATCGACCAGGCGGCTGTCGAGGCGCAGACGGGTTACCCGGTGCGTTCGGCATGGCGGAAGCCCGGTGATGTCCGGCCGTTGCCTCCGGCGGATGCCATCGCCGTGGCGCCGGCGACGTTCAACACGGTCAACAAGTGGGCGGCCGGGATCGCGGACACGCTGGCGCTGGGCATCCTGTGCGAGGCGTACGGGTTCGGCATTCCGACGGCGGTGCTGCCGTACGTGAACAGCGCGATGGCCGCGCATCCGGCGTATGCGGCGAGCTTGGCGCGGCTGCGCGATATGGGGGTTTTGGTCAGCGGCCTGAAGCCGCATCCACCGAAGTCGGGCGGTGGTGCCGACGCCTTCCGGTGGGAAGAGGCGCTGGAGTTGCTCGCACCGCAGATCCGCCTGGGCGGCTGAGGCCGCGCGGGAATTCGGCGCGCATGCACGATGTGCATGGACTGCTGCTCCATGTGCATGACGTGTGGTCCGTGCCAAGTGCGGCACGGTTTGGTCTTCCCCAGGACACGTCAGGTGCAACTCAGTCGGGAGACCACGATCGTGCGTACGGAGAACGACGGCGAGGCGTCCGTGTCGGTGCGGAGATGGACGCGGGCAGCCCGATGCGTCGGACCTGCCCGGCATGAATTACGACGGCTGCTCGGCGAATGGGAACTGGCGGCGCTTGCCGATTCCGCGGAGATCGTCGTGTCGGAGCTCTTCACGAATGCTGTGCGTCATGTGAAGGCGCCTCGCGACCGGCTCGTCGAGACCCGGTACGAGCGGTTGGTCGGCGGCGTACGGATCGAAGTGCATGACGCGGATGCCTCCTCCTGGAAGGAGGTGCCCGAGCCGTCGCCCGAGGAGGAGTCCGGACGTGGCCTCGCGCTGGTCGACTCCATCACGGGCGGCTGCTGGGGCGTGAGCGAGCGTGTCGGCGTCGGCAAGCTGGTGTGGGCGGTCGTCGATGACGGCGTCGATAAAAACTTCGGGACGCGGGAATGACGGGCGCTCAAGCACCTGGCGTGACGGTGACACGCCGTGCTCGTGGCAGCTCCGCTGTCGAACAGGCTCATACCGACTCGACCGCAGGCAACGCCGCCAGTTCCGAAGGTGAGAAGCCGAAGTGGAAGATTGTCACCTGCGCGGGTTTCTCGGTCGAGTGAGCGATCCGGCGAGAGCCAGATCCTCTGGGGTGTCATGGAGTGCCGGCCCTTCGCGGAAGAGCCCGAGGCCCGCGCACCCGTCGTCAACCTCGCGATCGTCGAGGACTTCTGGATAGACGGCCTTGGCCCTGCGGGTCTCGCACAGATCGCGGCCAAGCTGCGAGCCCAAGCCGATCGTCTCGATCACGAGATTCGGCCCCGACTCGTCGCGGCCCGCGCCGACTGGGCTGAACATCAATGTGCCACGACAGCTAAGGCGCGGCAGTCGAATCTCCCCTTGGGGAGGCGCCGGGTACGGAACGACTAATCCGGTATAGGAAATACATAGGCCCCAGGCGATAAACCCGGGGCTTTAGTAATGGAGCGGATGACGGGAATCGAACCCGCGCTCTGAGCTTGGGAATCACGGAGGCCCCGTCGGTGTAGGTACTGGTCAGCGGCGTGCTCGGTTCTGAAGTGCCCGCTTGGCCGGTGCCGTTGGCGCCCATGGCTGACCGCGCCGTACCGCTGTGCGTGGTGCGGAAGTGGTGCAGTGACCGAGCACTGGCGGCGATCATGGGATTCGCGATCCGACGGCGGCTATAGCGGCAGTCTGAGTGCGGCTATAGCAATGCTCAGTGCCACGCGAATGCCTACGCCTCTGCTTTTGCGTGTGAGAAACACTGATGTCGCCCGCCGAAGATTCGCTTGCACACATTCGTGCCACGCCGTTGGACCCTCGTCGAAAAACCTTCACTCTCGCCCGGCGGGTGGCGGGACCGCAACTGCGGTGACAATGAGCCATTTCGAGGACAAAGGCGAGTGTTCAGGGATTTTCGTCGGACTCCGGGATCTCCACGCGAAGGAACTCGATGTCCAGAGAAGGAAGGGTGCGCCAGGCGAAGACGAGGACGACGGTCAGTGGCGTAGAGACGAAAGCATATTCGTTTTCCACTGCGAGCACTGTGATGTTGTGCGTCGAGGAGAGGTTCCGGTTCGGGATCAGGCCGCAGAGCAGGATTTCCGACGCGACGCGCAACTCGCCGCCACCGTCGTCGCCACCGGATACCGGCTCGGGCACGTTTGTGAGAGCGGGTCGTACAGAGACGACCAGAGGGTCGATCATTCCCGCGGGAAGGGCGACATCGTCGGTCCGTACGATCTCGTCCAGGCGCAACCCGCCGTCCCTCGCCCGGTCGCTGAGGGATGCGCAGTAGGCATTGACGGCTTGTGCCAACAAGTTGGCCGGTGTGTCTTCCTCCACCGTTGGCCCTGGGGCCGCTGGGGCGTCAGGTGGCGTCGGTTCTGCGGGCAGGCACAGCGTCACCACGCAGGTGCCGGAAATGGGATCCCTGGCGACCGTCACCCGCTGGGTCAGCGTCTGCCGTTTCCGGTCCCGGGTTCCGCCCAGAACGACGAGCAGGGCGAACGAGGCAATCCGATCGTCCGGGTATAGAGGCGTGCTGGAGGGCTGGCGTTCCCCCTGCCGTCTCAACCCGCCGGAAAGGTCGAGTACTTCGACGGGAATCACCGTCGTGGGGTCCTCGTCGTGTGCACGGCATCGCAGAGCGAAGTCCGACCCCAGCTCGACGCTAACCTCGTAGCCAGCCAAAAAGCCGCCCAACCGGGTTCTGAACGTGTCCCATGCCGAGGAACCGGCGTGGGGCGGGGCCGCACCTCTCACTCCTGCGACGAGAAACCGGAGGAAGGCCCCCACGACCCGCTCCGCTGCTGCCGCGGCCCGGCTGGCCGACTCCTCCAACCGCAGTTGGTCGCGGACCCAGGAGAGCACCCGTTCCACGGACGCGTCGGATGCCTGGATCGCCGGTAGAGGGACCGAGGCCCGGTTGCGTACCATCGCGGGCGCCGCGTCGTGGTTCGTCACGACGGTGTTCGAGACGCTGTAGGCCGGACCGCCAGGCACAGGACTGCTGACGCTCTTGGCCAACTCATCGGCGGTTAGCAGCGCCGGCGCAGATGGCACGCCTTCCGCGACGGTGCGCAGGAGGTCGTCGGTGAAGGAGGGGCTTCCTATTGAGGAGTAGCTCGCCGTAATCCGGGTCGTGGTCGCCCGTACGGCCTGTTGTACCGGCTCCGGTGCTGGCTCGCCTTCCGTACGGAAGCAGAGATCCTCGATCACTACGAGGTGGTCCGTCTTCAGCCCCTCCAGCATGGTGGAGATCCTGAGGTTATCGCCGTGAGGCTGCTCCGGCCGTACCTCGGAGGGTGACGGTTCGACTCGTCCGTGGCCGATGACATAGACGATGAGCCCTTCGTCGGCCATCGACGCGACCCGAGTGACTGCCTCGCGCACCTGAGTCTCCGTCGGGTCGAGGAGCCGCACGCATCTCTCCGGAGGCAGGTTCCACCCCTCCTGCGAGACGATCAACGCGGAGAGTCCGTTTAGCGCCGCGGAGACTGCTCCGGGATGCTCGCGCGACGGTCCGTTGTCATGGGACGTGCTGCCGATCAGGAGCGCTGCGCTGGCCCGGGGGTCCGGCATGTCGTGCCCGGGATCCTCATACGCGTCAACAGGTCCGCCGCCGGACGTCGGCGGCCGGTTGCGTTCTGCTCCAGCGCGCAGCGCCGCCATGACCTCCGCGGAGGCATAGGCGAAGGGCCGCAGAGACTCTGGTAGTTCGTCGGTGTCCAGGGCGGCGAACGCGTGCAGCCCTCTGCCCGGCAGGCGGGTCCGCTCCGCGATATACCGGCTCAGCGCGTCAAGGACGTGCCAGGCGTCGTGTCGACCGGCGATTTTACTCAGTGGCGTGCGGGCTTGTTCTCTGAAGGTGATGAGTTGCGAGTCGTCCTGCGACGTGTGGACCTCCAACACTCCGCTCATCAGTAGCTCGGCGATATCGGAATTGGTCGCCTCCGGGACGACTTCCTGACGGATGAGCTGGATCAACGGCAGACTCAGCCGACGAAACGGGCTGCAGATCGCGGCGAGCCGTATCGCCGGACGCGACGCTGTGCGGAGAAAGGCGCGGACGTGGTCGGCGCCCCCGGGACCGCTGGCGTCGTCTCCCCAGGCCGGCCCGCCCGCGGGAAACGGGCTGCGCGGTTTCTGCCCGATGCCCGGCTCTTCGGCGAAGGGTGACTCCGGCGCGCCGAAGGGCGTCACCAGCACCGCCTCGTATCCTTCGGGTGCACACCGGACGAGCCCTCGTGCCCACCGTTGCAGCGAGTGCGCGGTCAGAGTGAGGGTGGGAACGGCCACGTACCGCTTCGCGTCGGTCATCATCGACTGGAGATGCGGGGGCACGGTGAAGGTGAGGGCGGTATTGCGCTCGCCGGGCAGTCGGTTGCGCACCCTTACGGCCGGGAGGTCGAGAGCGGTGCGGTGCCACAGGCGCGAGGGCAGTGGGTTGGCGATGGAGAGCGAACCCCGGCCCGCCCAGTCGCGCAGCATCTGCCACACCTCGGCCCCGTACCAGGCGGGCGCGACGCAATCGGAGACCACCAGTACCAGCCGACGGCCGTCCGCCGAGGTCACGTTGTGCGACCGGACGAGCCGGCCGTGGGAGTCCGTCACGTAGGGATGAGGCTCGGTCGAGAGCCGCCACCTCTGTATCTGCCGGAAGGCGCCGGAGTTCTCCAGCAGCGCCGCGAACTCCTCGACTGCATCGAGCCACACCTCCATGGAGAGGTGGGTGTCGACCACCAGCAGGACATCGAACCACCGCTCCGGCAGCGGGCCGATCACCGGCAGGAGTTCGCCGCCCCGGCTGTAGGAGTCGATGGTGGCGGTCAGGTCCAGGCCGGAGCGCCGACCCTGTGGGAAACGTCGCATGAATGGGCGCAGTGAGCGGGCCAGTTCCACCGCTTGCGGGAGAGCACGCCCCGATGCAACGGACACGGCGCCGCCATAGCCGGCGTCCTCCTGCTCGGTGAGGTTCTCGTACAAGCCGTAGGAGCCGCGTCGTCCGCCTCCTTCCCGGTTTGCGAAGCCGCGGGGCGGTTCGGACGCGGCGGGATTCCCGGGCGTGGCCGGTGGCATCGCCGACCCCGCCGCCTCCGGCGGTGGCGCGTCCGGGGCGGCAGGGGGCACGCCGGCGCTGGCGCCGAGCTGCCCAGAGGCCGCCGCGAGCCACAACACGTCCGCTACGAAGGCCGCGTCGTGGTAGTCCGGCGGCAGCACGCCGATGAGGGCGTCCAGCACCCGCCCGAGCACGTCACGCTCCGGACAGATTGCGCAGGAGATAGCCGATCAGGCGCTCGCGCTGCTCGCCAGTGGGCCCCTGGCTGTCGGTGATGAGTTTGACGGCGTTCAGCAATTGGTCGACAGCCAGTGCCTCGCCTCGCGCGACCCGGCTGACGAACTCGTCCACCAGGGCGGCGGCCTCCGCCGACACCTCGTGCCCGACATGCGCCTCAACCGCGGAGCGCAGCAGATCCGCGGACAGCGGAGGCATGTCGTAGCGGATGGAGCGGCGCAGGAAGGGCGCGGGAAATTCCCGCTCCCCGTTGCTGGTCATCACGATGAAGGGGAACCGGTCGCACTGCACGCGGCCGTTCCTGACCTCGTAGGGCGGCAGTTCGCCAGGGGTGTCCTCGCCGTCGCCGCGCCACCGCCGGACGGGCACCACCGTTCGGCGGTGGCGGACCAATTCGGGGATCTCGTAGACGCCGCGCTCCAAAACGTCCAGTAGATCGCTCGGCAGGTCCAAATCGCTCTTGTCGATCTCGTCGATCAGCAGCGCGCGCGGCCGGGTGGCGTCGGGGAGCAGCGCCGTGCCCAGTGGGCCCAGTTGGAGGAACGCGGCGATGTCGGCCGGGTCGTGGGGCTGCGGCGCCGCTGGCGGTCCAGGGTTCCAGTCCGGTTGTGATGCCTGCATGGACTGGGCCAGGCGGAGCGTGTGGATGTGCCCCAGCGCGTCGTAGCGGTAGAGCCCGTCGGACAGCGTGCTGCGAGAGGTGATGTGCCAGCGCAGAACCGGGCCGAGCCGCAGCTCGTCGGCCACCTGCTCGATGACCGTGGACTTCCCGCTGCCGGCCGGGCCGGTGATGAGCAGCGGGCGGTGCAGGAAGACGGCGGCGTTCACCGCGTCCACCAAGCCCTTAGGCGGCTGGAACGTCTGCGGCGCCGAACGGCGCGGAAACGTCCGCCACGGGGGCGGATCGGGCAGCGTCACCTCGCGGGGCTCTCCCGTGCCGTTGTAGTACGCATCCCAGCTCATTTCATACTCCCTGCTGGCAACATGGTGTTCCCCTGGAACCATCGGCAGAAATCCAGCCAGGCTAGGTCGTGCCACGCGGTGCGCAGTGCGGCCAGTTCTGCGAGATGGCCGATCCCGCTGTCCTCTGGACCAGACACACAGTCCGCCCCGTCGCTCTCCTCGTCCCAACGCAACTGGTGGGCGCGGATGAACGCGGCAGGCAGCTTTTCCCAGTACCGGGCGAGCGCGGCGGGCGGTGCGTCCACGACGTGGTGCTCCTCGCCCGGCCACAGAAGCACCGGGGTGTACGGGAGTAGGGTCTGGACGAGTTCGGCGAAGTCCCGCGACCGGTGACCGATGCCTATCGCTCGCTGGAAATGCCCCTTTCTGAGGCGGTCCCGAAGTTGCTGCACCTCACCGGTTTCGTTGGGTCCCAACCAGTCGACCGGCGCCTGACCTGTCGTCAGGACGTAGTGCTGCCACTCGGTGAGACGCGCTCGCGCGATCTCGTTGATCCCGTGGAAGTGGCGCGGCACGAAGAGCCGGTCGGCCCAGCGCAGCACCACCGTGCGGTCGACACCGAGGAGGTAGAGGCCGACCTCCACCTCCTCCGGCCGCCAGCTCGGCAGCAGCGCGGCCGGTACCACCACGTCGATGTGATTCAGGCGGGCGTCGGGGGCGAGCTGGGCTTCCGCCCAGTGCACCACTTCCGTCAGCGCCTCTTCGACGCCTGCCTGGGTGGGCACGCACGCGAAGGACTCAAGCGGCAGGCACTCTTCGCCTCTGCGCAGCCAGACGGACAGTGAGTCGGGCCAGTCGATGCGCGCGGCGTGCAGGCTCACCACCAGGCTCGTCTCGCGCTGCCGCTTCTGGTAACCGGACCACTCCCGGGCGTCGTTGAGTTCCACGGTGACGCCGTGGGAGTCAGCCCACCGCTGGATGTCGTTGTCGGACGGGTCCAGCTCGCAGACTTCGGCGACGGCCACCAGACCGCGGGCCAAGGCCTGGACCGACGTGCGGCGGCCGTCCATGGTGGTCTGCCGCAGCGCGGCGTGCTCGAGGAAATAGGTGAGGAGATCGCCGCCGGACAGATCGGGATCCGCGCGCAAGGGCTCGTGGATGTCACGCCGGAGAGTGTTCAGCTCGGCCATCGCCCGGTGCACGGTGTAACTCGTCAGCTGGCGACTGGCCCATTTCACGAGGAACATCTCGGTGTCGTGCACCAGCAGCAGCGCGTCGGCCACCTCTCGCACCCGCAGCGCGCCGAAGTCCGGGCTGCGGGCCGCGAGATCGCGGATTCTGGCCAGATCGTCGTAACCGCGGAAATCCGTGCCCACGCCCCCATCGGGCCAGGCCCGCAGCGCCGCCGCCAGGTCCGCGGCGCCGATCTCGCCGAGACCCTCGGCACCCTTCACCGGTCTGCGCTGGGCGTTGACCGCCAGCCAGAGTCCTGCCTCCGAGGCCACGGGCATGCCGTCGTAATCCAGCGCGACGGCGTCCTGGTTCTGCAGGCTCTTGATCAGCGCGGCACGGTAGTACCCCACCGGCACGAATTCGCCCGCGTCCTCGAACCCCTCGCGTATCCACCGGGTGATCTGCCGGGTGAAGTCCAGTTGATAGGCGGCCTCGTGAGCCGAGGCGGCCGCCAGCACCGAGGCCCGGGTCTGGCCGTCTCTGAACCCGCCAACCAGGGCGGCGGCGGAGGTCAGCGCGGCGCCTGACTGGCACGTGTCGAGCAGGACGACGATCCCGGCGATGCCCTGCTGGTTGGCGGCTGCCGTGATCAGGCCGTTCACATCGACGGAGCTGTTGGCGTCCTCCGGCCGGCTGTTGCTCGCCATGTAGTAGAGCTGGGAGGAGCCCTGTGGGGACTGACCGTGGCCGATGAAGGCGAGGACGAGGACGGCGTGCGCCTCTCCGGCGCGCGCGATGGCATCCCTGACCGTGGCCTCCACCATCGGTTGATCGGCGTCGCCCGATCTGACGACTTCCGCTGCGGGCGTCCTGCTGCCCCTGCACGCCCCCAGCGCCGGATCGGTGAGGGCGCTGTGCAACTCATCCGCGACCGCGACGAGGCCGGTGAGGTGTTGCTCCGCCTGCGGGCACTGGGTTGCCACGACAAGACAGTGCCTGGCCTGGCGGAGCGGCTCCGTGACTGGACTGCTCATGAAGCCACGGGGGACAGGCGTGCTATCGCTGCCATGACGGGGCGTGCGACCTCGCTTCGCCGAAGGTATGCGGTCGCCGGGTGTGTCCACAGAACGCGTGACGACAGCGGCAGCGGCTCCGGCCTCACTCCTGACGGGCTGGGTGCCACCAGTTCGGCGAGACGGCGGCGCGGAACCACGGGGTCGTCGCCGTCCCAGACGTCCAGCCATCGCCCGACCGTCGGAGGCACAGAGGGTGGCCTGGGGCGCAGCCGCTGCCAGACCAGCGCGTTCGTCGCCAGAGGCGAACCGAGGGTGACGAAGAGCGGGACGGGCCCCTCGTACTCCGCGAGGGCCTCCATCGCCACCACAGAACCCAGCGAGTGCCCGATGACGATCGCCGGCCGCTGAGGATCCAATACGTCCAGTACGCGGGCCCGTATACGCGCGTCCAGGGTCGAACCCTGGCCGTCCCGACCGGGCAGGGGCTCCTTGCGGCGGAGATAGCGGCCGGGCTGGGACAGGATCCCGAAGAGGCGGACCGCGCTGGCCCGCTGCAGACCGACCTGCACCCCGGGCAGCCGGGCGAGCTTGGCGCACACCGCGGCGGCCCTCCGCGCCGAGCCGCCGACACCCTCGGGCTGCAGGGGACGTCCGTCGAGGCCCGTGAGTTCCGGCTCCGCCTGCACCCGCAACCGTTGTAGCGCCGCCGTGTCCTGCCCGTGCTCGGACGAGGCCGCCAACGCGTCGATGAACTCGCGGACGACCGCGAGAACGAGGTGTGCCAGTTCCTCGTCCTGATCCGGGACGGCGGTGCCCTGCTGCTCCCCGCCGGATGTGAAGAGATCGCCGTAGTAGGCGAAGGAGGTGTCCACGGACCAGTCCATGGTCAGGGCCGAGATCGCATCCGCATACCCGGCTTCCCTGGCGCCTTCGGCGAGGGCCCGCTTCCACTCGCGACGTTCCTCATCGGCCTTCCGCGGTCCGCCGATGCCGTGCACCATTACTAACTGCGGTTTTCCTGTCGTCCCCACGACCACCCTCCCCCTGCCCCACGGACGCGTGATGCAGCATTCGCAGGAGCGATCGAAACCGTACCAACTCGAGCATCGTGAGGTGCGGTTATTGAGTCACTGCCACTTCGGACCGGTCAACATCTCGCGGCCGACGGTCCTCTCCCCCCCCCCGGAAGCCGTCCGCTTCACGAAGAAAGCTCGTGGTGGAGCCGCCGTGAACGCGATACGGCCGAGGATGTCGGTCGGCCATCGCCGATTGAGCCACCCGTACCGGCCATCGTGTTGTACGCGCTCCGCCCGGACCCGACCTTCGATTGGGTGCCCGTGATCGTCTGCCCCGCGAGATCCCCAAACCCCTAAGGCAGTTTCGGGGCCGCCGGAGGGGCGTGGGTGGCAGATCCGTCGGTCGAGGCGGCGGCTCGGATGCGGTTCCCGAGGTCGGCGAACGCCACGGGCGGTCCTGCGGCCTTGCGGACGGTGTTGAGCCCGAGGCTGTCGACGGTCAGCTTTTCCAGTGCGGCACGTGGGAGGACGTAGAACTCCCACTGGGAGGTGTCGAGCGGGTCATAGAGAGCGGGTTCACGGGTGGTCTCGATGGCGAAGACGTAGACGTCGGCGTTGTACGAGGCGGTGGGAGCGTATCCGCGCTCCGGTGTCCAGGCGCGGGCGCGCAGACCGCTGAAGCGGATGTCGGACGGGCCGTTCTGGTCCCAAGCCTGGAGGTAACCGCTGGCCTTGACCTCGATGCGGATCCCGTCGTCGGTCTCGACATCGTGACTGGCCCACTCCACCCGGGGGCGCTGCGAGCCGACGGCCCGGTGAACGAGGAACTTGGCCAACACACCGCGGGCGTTGTTGACCCTGAGGTGGCGAACCCGCCAGAAGTCGACGACAGCAGCGCCAAGCACCCCGCGAATCGGCTCATCGCCATGGAGCGACTCCACCGATGGAGGTGTCTCCGGCCTCAGCGGCGGGGTCCGGGTCATAGAGACCAGCCTTTCAGACCTCCGGCTCCCGTCACCATTGGCCCCTGTTGAACACAGTGCCTTCAGGCTATGAGCTGCAAAACGACCCAGGTGAGCACGCCAATCGACCGCTGGTGTGGTGCGAATTATTCAATTGGTCGAGACCATAACAAAGCCCCAGGTCTTCGACCTGGGGCTTATCAATGGAGCGGATGACGGGAATCGAACCCGCGCTCTGAGCTTGGGAAGCTCATGTTCTACCATTAAACTACATCCGCGTGAAGGCCCTGGTGGGGGTGGCTTCGTGGGGGAGTCTACCGCATGTGGGGGGTGGGGTGGGGCGTAGGTTGGGGGCGGAGTGGTGAGTGGGTGCGCGGTGGGTTGATCCCCTAATGTGTGGGTTTGTCGTCCACGCCGGTTGGTTGGGGAAGGGACTTGATGGAGCGCACCGTTGTTCGTTGTGCCGAGGGGCATGTGTTCAGTACGGCTTCGTTCCCGATGCAGCATTTGGGGGCCGAGCGGTTGGGGCCCGGGCGGTTGTTGAGGTGTCCCAAGTGCGCGCGGCTGAGGCACGCGGTGCCGGTGGCCGGGGGCGGGGAGAAGCGGTAGTCGGAGGCCGGTGAGGTGGCGGCTCCGGGCCGGAGGATTGGGTCGGGGCCGCTCCGGGCGCGTAACCTTCGGGGCGTGCTTCTCTCTGACAAGGACATTCGAGCCGAAATCGACAACCGACGCGTGCGCGTGGACCCGTTCGAGCCGTCGATGGTGCAGCCGTCGAGTATTGATGTGCGGCTGGACCGGTTCTTCCGGGTGTTCGAGAACCACCGGTATCCGCACATCGACCCGGCGGTGGAACAGCCGGATCTGACGCGGCTGGTGGAGCCGGAGGGTGACGAGCCGTTCATCCTGCATCCGGGGGAATTCGTGCTCGGGTCGACGTACGAGGTCATCTCGTTGCCCGACGACATGGCGTCGCGGCTGGAGGGGAAGTCGAGTCTGGGGCGGCTGGGGCTGCTGACGCACTCGACCGCGGGGTTCATCGACCCCGGTTTCTCCGGGCATGTGACCCTGGAGCTGTCGAATGTCGCGACGCTCCCGATCAAGCTCTGGCCCGGAATGAAGATCGGGCAGCTCTGCCTCTTCCGGCTGACCTCGCCCGCCGAATTCCCTTACGGATCGCAGCAGTACGGCTCCCGTTACCAGGGGCAGCGCGGGCCGACGCCTTCACGGTCCTTCATGAACTTCCACCGCACCAAGGTCTGAGACCCCGGGGCGGGTCAGATCAGCGGCAGCTTGAACAGGCAGAGCAGCGCGATCAGTTGGATCGACGCCGCCCCGAGCGCCTTCGGCCACGGCAGGTCGTGCGACTTGCTGACCATCGAGGTGAGCAGCGCCGCGCAGCCCAGCCAGGTGAGCCAGCCCAGGAGTTGGACGAAGCTGTTGGCGCCGCCGAGGAAGAGCGCGAAGAAGAGACGCGGGGCGTCGGTGAGCGTCGTGATCAGGAGCGAGAGCCCGATCGTCGGCGCCCAGGCGCCGTCGCCGCCGAACTGCCGCGCGAGGGTGTTGGTGACCGCGCCGAGCGTGACCGCGGAGATGACGACGGCGACGGCCGTGGTGAGCACCCACGGGATGCTGGTGGTGAGCGTCGCGTCCAGGACGTCGCTGCGGGCGGCGTCGAAGCCGAAGACGGCGAGCAGCCCGTAGAGGAAGGTCACGGTCAGGGCCGGGCCCCAGACCGTGTGGTCGCGCATCTGCCAGAAGGTGCGGCCGGGGCGCAGCACGACGCCGCTCAGCAACTCCTTCCAGTGCAGCCGCGGACCGACCGGCGGCGCGGCGGACTGACCCGCGCGGTACGTCGCCACGTTGTCGCCCGAGTACGGGGGCTGGGCGTACGGGGGCTGGGTGTACGGGGCCTGTGCGTGCGAAGGCTGCGCGTACGGCTGCTGCCCGGCGTACGGATCGACGTACGGCTCCTGGCCCTGGCCCGCGAACCCGGCGCCCAGCGTGAACGCCTTCGTCTGGCCGGGCGACTCGTCGTACCCGCCGGGCTGCCCCGCCGCGGGCGCGTAGTACTCCGGCTCGCCAGGAGGCGTTCCGTACGAGCCCTGCCCGTGACCCGCGCCCTGCCCGTGACCCGCGCCGTATCCCGGCCCCTGGCCGGGACGGCCGCCCCGGCCACCGCCCTCACCGTGTCGATTCCTGAATCCAGCCACGTCATCGAACGTACCCGGTAAGCCGCCGCACCGCTCCTGTCGGCCGGTCCGCCGCCGCCCATTGCTGCCAACCTGTGACACGCGGCGGCGAACCCGTCGACGGACCCCCGGGCAAACCCCTAGGGGAACCCGTAAGGGCTGGTGAGGCCCCGGATCAGGCCGTCCCGGCCGGCGCTTCCTCGCTCAGCTCGGCCGCGTCCGCCGGCGCCTTCACCGACTGGAGGAGAAGCTGCGAGACGTCCACGACCTGGAGGGCCTCCTTCGCCTGGCCGTCGTTCTTCTTGCCGTTGACGGAGTCGGAGAGCATGACCAGGCAGAACGGGCACGCGGTGGAGATGATGTCCGGGTTGAGGGAAAGCGCCTCGTCGACGCGCTCGTTGTTGACGCGCTTGCCGATCCGCTCCTCCATCCACATCCGGGCGCCGCCCGCGCCGCAGCAGAAGCCGCGCTCCTTGTGGCGGTGCATCTCCTCGTTCCGCAGACCGGGCACGGACGCGATGATCTCGCGCGGCGGTGTGTAGACCTTGTTGTGCCGCCCGAGGTAGCAGGGGTCGTGATACGTGATCAGGCCCTCGACCGGCGTGACCGGCACCAACTTGCCCTCGTCCACGAGGTGCTGGAGGAGCTGGGTGTGGTGGACGACCTCGTACTCGCCGCCGAGCTGCGGGTACTCGTTGGCGATGGTGTTGAAGCAGTGCGGGCAGGTGGCGACGATCTTCTTCGAGGCGCGCGGCTTGCGCGTGGAGGGGTCCACCGCGCCGTCCTCGTCGAGGGACTCGCCGAAGGCCATGTTGAGCATGGCCACGTTCTCCTGGCCGAGCTGCTGGAAGAGGAATTCGTTGCCCAGGCGGCGGGCGGAGTCACCGGTGCAGTTCTCGTCGCCGCCCATGATCGCGAACTTGACGCCCGCGATGTGCAGGAGCTCGGCGAAAGCCTTGGTGGTCTTCTTCGCGCGGTCCTCCAGGGAGCCCGCGCAGCCGACCCAGTACAGGTACTCGACCTCGGTCAGGTCCTCGACGTCCTCGCCGACGACCGGCACCTCGAAGTCGACTTCCTTGACCCAGGCCAGGCGCTGCTTCTTCGGCAGGCCCCACGGGTTGCCCTTCTTCTCCAGGTTCTTGAGCATCGTGCCCGCCTCGCTCGGGAACGACGACTCGATCATCACCTGGTAGCGGCGCATGTCGACGATGTGGTCGATGTGCTCGATGTCGACCGGGCACTGCTCGACGCAGGCGCCGCAGGTGGTGCAGGACCACAGCACGTCGGGGTCGATGACCCCGTTCTCCTCCGCCGTGCCGATCAGCGGGCGCTCGGCCTCGGCGAGCGCGGCGGCGGGGACGCCCGCGAGCTGCTCGGGCGTACCGGTCTCCTCGCCCTCGGCGTTCTTGCCGCCGCCGGCCAGCAGATACGGCGCCTTGGCGTGCGCGTGGTCGCGCAGCGACATGATCAGCAGCTTGGGGGAGAGCGGCTTGCCGGTGTTCCAGGCGGGGCACTGCGACTGGCAGCGCCCGCACTCGGTGCAGGTGGAGAAGTCGAGGATGCCCTTCCAGGAGAAGTGCTCGATCTGGGAGACGCCGAACTGGTCGTCCTCGCCCGGGTCCTCGAAGTCGATGGGCTTGCCCGCGGAGACCATCGGCTGGAGTGCGCCGAGCGCGACCGGACCGTCCGCGTTCCGCTTGAACCAGATGTTGGGGAAGGCCAGGAAGCGGTGCCAGGCCACGCTCATGTTGGTGTGCAGGCCGAGCACGATCGCCCAGATCATCGTGACGCCCAGCTTGACCATGGCGACGGCGTAGACGGTGTTCTGGAGGCTGCCGGTGCTCATCTTCCGGAAGGCGGCGACCAGCGGGTACGAGACGAAGTACGCGGCCTCGTAGTGGTCGACGCCGTGCAGGGCGCCCTCCAGGCCGCGCAGCGTCAGGATCGCCAGGCCGATGATCAGAACGACGTACTCCACGAAGTACGCCTGCCAGGCCGTCGAACCGGTGAAGCGGGACTTGCGGCCGGCGCGCGAGGGCAGATTCAGCAGCCGGATCACAATCAGGGTGAGGATGCCGAGGGTGGTGAGCGCCGCGATGAACTCGGTGTACACCTCGTACGGCAGCCAGGTGCCGATCCACGGCAGGATCCAGTCGGCCTTGAAGAGCTGGCCGTACGCGTTGACGATCGTCAGGCCGAGGGTGAGGAAGCCGACCGCCACGAACCAGTGCGCGACGCCGACGACGCCCCACTTGTTCATCCGGGTGTGGCCGACGAATTCCCTGGCCAGGGTCGTGGACCTGGCCACCCAGTCGTTCGTGCGGGAGCCCGCGGGCACGGGCTGGCCGAGCGTGACGAACCGGAAGATCTGCGCGACGGCGAGGCTGATCAGGGCGACGCCGACCGCGGTGAGGACCAGCGACACGATGATCGCGGCGAGTTGCATGTGGGCTCCTCGGGCCTGCGCGGCGGTTCAGTGGGAGGGGGCCGTGGGTTCAGGATCGGGCGGGAAGGCTTCGTGCTGGGCAAGGTCGTACGGGCAACGCTTGTACAGGGTCGTACGGGTCATGCGGGTCGTACGAGCAAGGTCCCGTACGGGTCGTACGAGCAAGGTCGTACTAAGCGGTAACTTAATCCGGTCTCCGCTGAGATTACCCGCGATCCGCGGGCGCATACAGCCGTGCAACTCGTGATCTGCGTCGCGGTGCGGCCTGTCGCGCCCTGCCGTGACCGGCTCAGAGCCGCTCCACGCTCTCACCCCGGCACCGGTTCCGCGTGTCGAAGACGTACGTCGCCGCCCGCGCGACCATCGTGTAGTCGAAGACGTCGTGGTCGGTCGCGACGACCACCACGTCCGCCGCCGCGGCCTCCTCCTCGGTCAGCTCCACGCACAGCAGGTCGGCGGGGAGCCGGGCCGGGTCCGCGTACGGCTCGACCGCGCGCACCCGGGCGCCGAGCGCCGTCAGCCCGGCCGCGATGGCGAGCGCGGGCGATTCGCGAAGGTCGCCGCTGTCGCGTTTATAAGCGAGACCCAGCAGAAGGACGCGGCTTCCCTCGACAGGCCGCTGCCTGGCGTCGAGACCCGCCGCGATCCTGTCCACCACCTGGGTGGGCATCAGCGCGTTGATCTCCTCGGCGAGCGCCGCGAAACGCAGCAGACCGCGGGGGACCGGCAGCCGGTGACCGCCGACGCCGGGGCCGGGGTGGAAGGGCAGGAAGCCGTACGGCTTGGTGGCCGCCGCGTCGATCGCCTCGCGGATGTCGGTGCCCATCGGCCCGGTGACGGTGGCCAGTTCGTTGACCAGGGCGATGTTCACCTGGCGGAAGGCGTCCTCGATGAGCTTGGTCAGCTCGGCGGTGCGCGGCGACGAAACCGGCACCGTATTGCGCACGATTCGGGAGTAGAAGCCGTCGACGGCGAGGAGCGATCGTACGTTCACACCGGAGACGACCTTGGGGGTGTTCTCCAGCCGCCACCGGGGGTTGCCGGGGTCGGTGCGCCCGGGGCTGTAACCCAGGTGGAAGGCGCTGCCCGCGGTCAGGCCGCTGATCTCCTCCAGGACCGGCCGCAGCAGCTCCTCGGTGGTGCCGGGCGCGGTCGTGGACTCCAGGACGACGGTGGCGCGCGGGCGCAGGTGCGGGGCCACGGCCCGGCCCGCGTCCACGATCGCGCCGCGGTCGGGGACGCCGTCGTGGACCGGTACGGGGACGGTGATCACGCAGACGTCGAAGTCGCGGGCGTCGGCGTAGTCCGTACTGGCCCGGTAGCGGCCGGAGGCGAGGGCCTCGGCCAGCCGCTCCGCGGGGACGTCGCCGACGCGGGAGTCCCCGGCCGTCAGCCGTTTGACCAGCTGTTCGTCGATGTCGATCCCGATGACCGTGAAACCGGCCTCCGCCGCCCGCAGTGCCAGCGGCAGCCCGACATGGCCCTGGCCTACGACGACGACGTGCCGGCTGTCTTCGGTGGGTTCCATGACGCTTAAATTAGCCCTAATCGTGACAAGTATGGCAAAGGCGACATTAAGTTCATCGGATGTCGGGCCACCGCGCGAGCGGGCCATGACGGACGAGGCGCCACGATCACGCGGGAGGAGGCGGGCATGCGGGCCGTGCTGCGCTGGGTCGCGATCGGCGCCGGGCTCCTCCTTGTGGTGACGGCGGGTCTGGGCTGGGCGTCCTACCGGAAGTTCAGCGGCAACATCCACACCGACCGGGCCGCGGAGAAGGTGCTCGCCCGGTACGCGAAGGAGCGGCCCCGCGCGCTGGTGCCGCAGGCGCGCAACATCCTGATGCTGGGCTCCGAAAGCGGCCAGGGCGGCCCGAGCGGCCAGGGCGGCGGCGGAGCCCATGGCGGCCAGAACGCCGAGCGCCGCCCGGGCTCCGGCGCGCCCCCGGATGAGGACACCTCCGACGCCGCCGTCCTGCTGCACCTGTCCGCCGACCGCCGCCACGCCGCCGCCGTCGGCGTACCGCGCTCCCTGAAGGTCGGCGTGCCGAGCTGTCCCCGCCCGGACGGCGGTACGAGCCCGGCCGCGTACGAACCCTTCGGCCGCGCCTTCAGCGGCGGCGGGGCGGCCTGCTCGATCCGCGCCTTCGAACGGCTCAGCGGCATCCGCGTCGACCACCACATGGTGGTGGACCTCGCCGGGTTCGACCGGATCGAGGCCGCGGTCGGCGCCCACACCGGTGAGCGCCGCCGCGAGCTGTTGCGTACGCTGACCCGTGAGGCGCGCGGGGCGGACACGCTGCGCCATCCGGCCCGGTTCTTCGGCCTGGTCGACACGGCAACCTCGTCCCTCACGGCCGATCCCGGACTCAGTACGCTCCCCGCGCTGTACGAACTGGCGGGAAGCCTGCGCAAGGTGCCGGACGGCGCCCTCGCCTTCCGTACGCTGACGGCCCGGCCGGCCGAGTCCGGTCCGCTGCTGGCGGCGCTGCGCGCGGACCGCCCGGTGCCGGCCTCTCCAAGCCGCTGACGCGGCACCTCGCCGCACCTCGCCGCACCTCGCCGCACCCCGTCCGACCTGCGAGAACATCCGCCCTGCGCACATAAAGCAGAGATAAGTTGAGTGGGGTCGACTCACGTCTGTTGACAGAAGATCCCGGGTCGTGCAGTCTTGAGTCAGTTCCACTCAAGTCAGCAGGAGGATTTCACCATGGCACGTGCGGTCGGCATCGACCTGGGCACGACTAATTCCGTCGTCAGCGTTCTCGAAGGCGGCGAGCCCACCGTCATCACCAACGCAGAGGGCGCCAGGACCACGCCGTCCGTCGTCGCCTTCGCCAAGAACGGCGAGGTGCTCGTCGGCGAGGTCGCCAAGCGCCAGGCTGTCACCAACGTCGACAGGACCGTACGGTCGGTCAAGCGCCACATGGGCACCGACTGGAAGATCAACCTGGACGGCAAGGACTTCAACCCGCAGCAGATGAGCGCCTTCATCCTGCAGAAGCTCAAGCGGGACGCGGAGTCGTACCTGGGCGAGAAGGTCACCGACGCGGTGATCACCGTCCCCGCGTACTTCAACGACTCCGAGCGCCAGGCCACCAAGGAGGCCGGTGAGATCGCGGGCCTCAACGTGCTGCGCATCGTCAACGAGCCGACCGCCGCCGCGCTGGCCTACGGCCTCGACAAGGACGACCAGACCATCCTGGTCTTCGACCTCGGTGGCGGCACCTTCGATGTCTCGCTGCTGGAGATCGGCGACGGCGTCGTCGAGGTGAAGGCCACCAACGGCGACAACCACCTCGGTGGTGACGACTGGGACCAGCGCGTCGTCGACTACCTGGTGAAGCAGTTCCAGTCCGGCCACGGCGTGGACCTGGGCAAGGACAAGATGGCCCTCCAGCGCCTGCGCGAGGCGGCGGAGAAGGCGAAGATCGAGCTGTCCTCGTCCACCGAGACCTCGATCAACCTGCCGTACATCACGGCGTCCGCCGAGGGCCCGCTGCACCTGGACGAGAAGCTCACCCGCGCCCAGTTCCAGCAGCTCACCACCGACCTGCTGGAGCGCTGCAAGACGCCGTTCCACAACGTCATCAAGGACGCCGGGATCCAGCTCTCGGAGATCGACCACGTCGTCCTGGTCGGCGGCTCGACGCGTATGCCCGCCGTCGCGGAGCTGGTGCGCGAGCTGACCGGCGGCAAGGACGCCAACAAGGGCGTCAACCCGGACGAGGTCGTCGCCATCGGCGCGTCCCTCCAGGCCGGTGTGCTCAAGGGCGAGGTCAAGGACGTCCTGCTGCTCGACGTCACCCCGCTGTCCCTCGGTATCGAGACCAAGGGCGGCATCATGACCAAGCTGATCGAGCGCAACACGACCATCCCGACCAAGCGCTCCGAGATCTTCACCACGGCCGAGGACAACCAGCCGTCGGTCCAGATCCAGGTCTACCAGGGCGAGCGCGAGATCGCGGCGTACAACAAGAAGCTCGGCATGTTCGAGCTGACCGGCCTGCCGCCCGCCCCCCGCGGGATGCCGCAGATCGAGGTCACCTTCGACATCGACGCCAACGGCATCATGCACGTCGGCGCGAAGGACCTCGGCACCGGCAAGGAGCAGCGGATGACCGTCACCGGCGGCTCCTCGCTGCCCAAGGACGAGGTCGACCGCATGCGCCAGGAGGCCGAGCAGTACGCGGACGAGGACCACAAGCGCCGCGAGTCCGCCGAGACCCGCAACCAGGGTGAGCAGCTCGTCTACCAGACCGAGAAGTTCATCGCGGACAACAAGGACAAGCTCCCCGAGGACGTCAGGTCCGAGGTCGAGACCGCGGTCGCGGACCTCAAGGAGAAGCTGAAGAACGAGTCGACGGACGACGGCAACACCGCCGCGATCCGCGAGGCCACCGAGAAGGTCGCGGCCACCAGCCAGAAGCTGGGCCAGGCGCTGTACGCGCAGACCGACGGCGCCTCCGGCAGCGCGACCGCCGACGCCCCCTCCGACGGTCAGGCCGACGCCGCCGCGGACGACGACGTGGTCGACGCCGAGATCGTCGACGACGAGAACGCCAACAAGAGGGACGGTGCCGCGTGACGGAGGAGCCGAAGGGCTTCGAGTCGGAGCCCGACGTCCCTTCAGAGGCCGGCGAGGAGCAGCCGGACGCCGCCGCGAAGGCCGCCGGGTCCGCCGATGAGGCGGGCCCGGCGGCCCCGGCCCCGGACGGGGACGCGAAGGAGCTGACGGCCCTGCGGGCACAGCTGGACCAGGTGCGCACCGCGCTCAACGAGCGCACCGCGGACCTCCAGCGGCTCCAGGCCGAGTATCAGAACTACCGCCGCAGGGTGGAGCGGGACCGGGTCGCCGTCAAGGAGGTCGCGGTCGCCAATCTGCTCACCGAACTGCTCCCGGTGCTCGACGACATCGGCCGGGCGCGGGAACACGGCGAGCTGGTCGGCGGCTTCAAGTCGGTCGCCGAGTCGCTGGAGACGGTGGCGGCGAAGCTGGGGCTGCAACAGTTCGGCAAGGAGGGCGAGCCCTTCGACCCGCTGGTGCACGAGGCCCTGATGCACAGCTATTCGCCGGATGTCACGCAGACCACATGCGTGCAGATCCTCCAGCCCGGGTACCGCATCGGGGAGCGCAATCTGCGGCCCGCCAGGGTCGCGGTCGCCGAACCGCAGCCGGGCAGCCAGGGCAAGGACGAGTCGGCGGCGGAGAAGAAGGCCGACGAAGAGGAGACCGGTGGCCCGGACGAGGGCTGACGGCGTAGAAGTAAGTGGGCGTGGGAGTGTGCCGGTCACCGGCGGCGCGCCTGGAAGTGGTGGAGAGGAGGGACGTCGGGGATGAGTGTCAGTAGGGACCTGTTGGAGAAGGACCTGTACAAGGTCCTCGGCGTGCCCAAGGACGCCACGGACGCCGAGATCAAGAAGGCGTACCGGAAGCTCGCCCGCGAGTTCCACCCGGACGCCAACAAGGGCGACGCGAAGGCCGAGGAGCGCTTCAAGGAGATCTCCGAGGCCAACGACGTGCTGTCCGACGCCAAGCGTCGCAAGGAGTACGACGAGGGCCGCGCGCTGTTCGGGAACGGCGGCTTCCGCCCCGGTCCCGGCGCGGGCGGCGCCGGCGGCTTCAACTTCGACCTCGGCGACCTGTTCGGCGGCACGGGCGGCCAGCCCGGCGGGCAGACCACCGGCGGGCAGGGCGGCGGCTTCGGCGGCGGCCTGGGCGACGTCTTCGGCGGTCTGTTCAACCGGGGCGGCGCGGGCACGCGGGTGCAGCCGCGCCGCGGCCAGGACATCGAGTCCGAGGTGACGCTGAGCTTCACCGAGGCGGTCGACGGGGCCACGGTCCCGCTGCGGATGTCCTCGCAGGCGCCCTGCAAGGCGTGCTCCGGCACCGGCGACAAGAACGGCACGCCCCGGGTGTGCCCGACCTGCGTCGGCACCGGGCAGGTCTCGCGCGGCGGCGGTGGCGGCTTCTCGCTCACTGACCCGTGCGTGGACTGCAAGGGCCGCGGCCTGATCGCCGAGACCCCTTGCGACGTCTGCAAGGGCAGCGGGCGGGCCCGTTCCTCGCGCACCATGCAGGTCCGTATCCCGGCCGGTGTCACCGACGGGCAGCGGATCCGGCTGCGCGGCAAGGGCGCGCCCGGCGAGCGCGGCGGCCCCGGCGGCGACCTGTACGTGGTCGTGCACGTCGGAGCGCACCCGGTCTTCGGGCGCCGCGAGTCCAATCTCACGGTCACCGTGCCGGTGACCTTCGCCGAGGCGGCGCTCGGCGGCGAGATCAAGGTGCCCACCCTGGGCGGCCCGCCGGTCACCCTCAAGCTTCCGGCCGGTACGCCGAACGGCCGTACGCTGCGCGCCCGCGGCAAGGGCGCCATGCGCAAGGACGGTTCACGGGGCGATCTGCTCGTCACCATCGAGGTGGCGGTGCCGGAGAAGACCGAGGGCAAGGCGCTGGACGCGCTGGAGTCCTACCGGGAAGCGACCGCGGGGCACGACCCGCGGGCGGAGCTGTTCAAGGCCGCAAAGGGAGCGTGACCTGAATGAGCGTCGACGGAAGCGGTATGAGAGGCCCGCGCGGCCGTAATCCCTACCAACTGACCGAGGAGTCCCCGGTCTACGTCATCTCGGTGGCGGCCGAGCTGTCCGGGCTGCACCCGCAGACCCTGCGTCAGTACGACCGCCTCGGGCTGGTCTCGCCCGACCGTACCGCCGGGCGCGGCCGTCGCTACTCCACCCGTGACATCGAGCAGCTCCGCGAGGTGCAGCGGCTCTCGCAGGACGAGGGCATCAACCTCGCGGGCATCAAGCGGATCATCGAGCTGGAGAACCAGGTCGCCGCCCTCCAGGCGCGCGTGGCCGAACTCTCCGCCGCCGTCGAGGGCGCCGCCGCCGTCATCCAGCAGCGCGAGGCCGCCGTGCACGCCTCGTACCGCCGCGACCTGGTTCCCTACCAGGACGTCCAGCACACCAGCGCGCTGGTGGTCTGGCGGCCCAAGCGCGACGGCTGACGCCCGCTCACCCGTACGGCCCAAGGCTCCTTGCGACGGACGGTCCGTCTCCCTCACCCGAGGGGGCGGACCGTCCGTCGTCGTGCGTCCGGTCGGCGGCGCCGGTCAGTGGAGCGCGGCCGGGACGACCTGGACGGAGTCGCCCACGGCGCGCTCGCCCGTCGCGTCCGAGGGGTTGTTGGCGAGGGTGCCGTCGACGGCGAAGGTGGTGGAGCCGCCGCCGTCGAGGTTGAGGGCCTGGACGGCGCCCAGGGAGCGCATGAAGGCGGCGGCCTCCATGAGCGTGAAGCCCTCGCTGCCGCCGCCGGTCTGGCGGCCGTCGACGGTGACCAGCAGCAGGCGGCCCCGGTCGTCGATCCCGGCCAGGGTGCGGGGCTGGCGGCCGTTGGCCCAGACGTAGCCGAAGGACAGGTCGAGCGGGTCGACGACGCCCTCGGCCGCGGCGTCCACGGCGATCCGGCCGTCCTGGACGAGGGTGGGGGCGGCGCTGACGACGCTGTCGTCGGGGCCGAGGGCGAGGACCTCGCCCGCGGTGTCCCGGATGGTCGTCCCGACCGATACGCGCTCACCCGTACGGGCGTACGCGGTCAGCCAGTCGGCCGCCGAGCCGATGCCCTGGAGCACCGAGCCGTCGGCGGGGACCCGGCCGCCGCGCGCGCCGACGGACACCACGTCGCCCCGGGCGTCGAGCACGGCCTGGACACCGGCGCCGGTGGGCAGGGCGGCGCCGAAGGCGGGGGTGAACACCACCAGGTCGTCCTTCTCGTAGCAGGTGATGTCCTGCCAGGGCAGCTCGCTCGGGGTGCCGCCGGGGCGCCCGCAGTCGCGGACCGTGCCGGGCAGCCGGTTGACGCCCTGCACGGCGTAGGACGCGCCGCCCGCGCGGGCGGTGGCCGTGCTGTTCAGGTCGGCGATACGGAAGTGCCGCCCGCCGTCGGCGAGCACCAGGGCGGCGCGCGCGCCGGCCGACATCGACTCCAGCCGCCCGTCGTAGGCGCCGAGTCCCGACTGGGTGCCCTGGATGCCGCCGGCGTTGGTGATGACGAAGAAGCCGCCGTTGACGGCGACCAGGGAGCCCAGCTTCCTGGCGACCGACGACGGGGTCTCGCGGCGCGCGACGTCGCCGTCGTGGGTGCCCGCGACCGTGCCGCGGAACACGCGCGGGTCCACGGTCGCGATGTGGATGTTCTGCACGTCGGCGGGCTGGTCGGCGTCGTAGCCGGTCCACTCGACGGCGGTGAGGAAGCCCGCCGCGGTGACGGGCTGTGCGGCGGCCGTGGCGGCGGCCTGCGTGGCGTACCCGCCGATCCGTACCCGCAGGCCCATCGTGCCGTGCGGGGTGTCGCTGTAGGCGGGCCACTGGACGGTCTCGACGCGCGGCGCGAAGCCCGCCGCGCGCAGCCGTGCCGCCGTGTCGTCCGCCCACGCCCTGTCGCTCACTTCGAGCCCGGTCGGCGCGCCGGTCAGCCTGCTGGTGGCCGGCCGCTGGACGGTGACGGTCCAGGACGGCGCCGCGTCCGCGCGCCGGATCGTCCCGGTGCGGACCTGGAGGCCGGGCGCGAGGTCCCGCGTCGTCCACCGCGACGAGACGGGGTTGCGGTGGCCGGTGGCAGCCGAGGGGTCCGGCCCGTGACCGGGCACGGCGGCCTGGGCCGTCGAGTCGAGGGCGAGCGGTACGACGGCGGCGAGTACGGCGACGGCGGCCACGACGGTGCGGACGCGTACCCGCGCGGCACCCTTGGTGTGCTCCATGAAGACCCCTCACGTACGACGGCTGACGGCTGACGACTGCGGGCGGGCGGCTTCCGCGCCCGATGAGAGCCGTCCTACGCGAAGACCCCGCCTTGTGGGGGTGAGTTCCGGGCGAACAGCCGACGAATGCCGTCATCCGCCGTACGCCGTACGGGCGTTGCGGCTGTTACGCGTGTTGTGGGCGTTACGCCGACGGCGTGCCGTGATACCCCCTCACGCGTTGCCCATCGCCCGGGTCAGGGCGATCTCGATCACGACGCGGTCCGGGTTGGGGGAGGGCGTGCGGCCGTAGCGCTCGGTGTAGCGGCGCACGGCCTCGGCGACGCGGTCCGGGTCGGCGGAGACGGTGGCCACGCCTTCGAGGGTGGCCCAGATCCGCCGCTCGACCTGGCAGACCGCGACCCGCGCGCCGCCGGGGCCCGCCGCCAGGACGTTCAGGGCCTTGGTGCTCCTGCCGTTGGCGATGACGCGGGCGAGCCCCGCCTCGGGGTCGTACGTGACGCCGACCGGGACGACGTGCGGGGAGCCGTCGGGGCGCGGGGTGGTGAGGGTGCACAGGTGCCGCTCGCGCCAGAAGGCGAGGTAGCCGGGTGCGGGGGAGCGGGGATCGGATGCCATGGACGGGACGGTACGCGGAGGCGCGCGGGCGGGTGCGCAGGGGTCGGCCTCGGGCTCGTACGGGTCAGGCGCGGGCTCGTACGGGCCGGGCACGGGCTCGCACGGGCCGGGCACGGGCTCGCACGGGTCAGGAGCGGGCTCGTACGGGTCAGGTCAGGCGCACCGGGAGCGCGGCGGTGCTGTTGCCCACGAAGCCCGGCAGCGGCGGGAGTTCGGCGTCGGGGACGGCGAGGGCGAGGCCGGGGTACGCGGCGTACAGGCCGCGCAGGGCGATCACCGCTTCGAGGCGGGCCAGCGGCGCGCCCAGGCAGTAGTGGCTGCCGTGGCCGAAGGCGAGGTGCCGGTTGGCGGGGCGGGTGATGTCGAAGCGGTCGGCGTCGGGGCCGTACTCGCGCGGGTCGCGTCCGGCGGCGGCGTATCCGGCGAGGACGGCTGTACCACGCGGCACAGAGGTGCCGTCAACCACCAGATCGGTGATCGGGTAGCGGAACGGGAAATTCGCCACCGGGCCGTCCCAGCGCAGCGTCTCCTCGACCACCGCGTCCCAGGACACCTCGCCCGTCAGCACGAGCGCGAGCTGGTCGGGGTGGCCGCACAGGGCGCGTACCGCGTTGACGATCAGATTGAGGGTCGTCTCGTGCCCGGCGACGATCATCAGCAGCAGGGTGCCGGTCAGCTCGGCGTCACTGAGGCGCCCGCCGGAGGCAGCGCGGGAGCCGCCCGAGCCGTCGCCGGAGCCGTCACCGCTCTCCTCGCCGCGCGCCGCGATCAGCGCGCTCGTCAGGTCGTCACCGGGTGCCGCGCGCCGCTCCGCGACGACCTGGCCGAGGATCGCGTACGTCTCGCGCTGCGCGGCCATCGCGTCGGCCGCGGAGCTGCTGGTGCTGACGATCAGGCGGCTGAGGGCGTGCAGCCGGTCCCGGTGGGCGGGGACGATGCCCAGCAGCTCGCAGATCACGCCCATCGGCAGCGGATAGGCGTAGCACTCGCGCAGGTCGACCACGCCGTCGGCGTCCGCGCGGCCGGGGAGCGCGGCCAGCAGCTCGGCGGCCTGGGCCTCGATCCGCGGGCGCATCGCGGCCACCCGGCGCGGGGTGAACGCCTTGGTGGCCAGGCCGCGCAGCCGCCTGTGGTCGTCACCGTCCGCCGTCGTCATGCCGTTGACCAGCGCGAAGGCGTTGAGCTGCCACTGCTCGGGGACCTCGCCCCGCTGGAGGGCGGCGAAGTGCGCGGCGTTCTTGGCCACCTTGGGGTCGGCCAAGAAATCGCGCAGCTCCTGGTAACGGGAGACGATCATCCCGGGGACGCCGTCCGGCAGTGTCACGGGGCAGACGGCCCCCGCCTCGCGCAGTGCGGCGGCGTCCGCGTGCAGCGCGGCGCCGGTCGGGTCCATGGAGTGCGCGTCGCTCATGGGAGTCCTCACGGACGGCGGGTATGGAGGAGTCAAGCGGACATGCGGCCGTACGGACAAGCGCAGATGCGGCCAAAACGGCTGGAGCGGACCCCAACTCCGCTGCCTTCCAGCGGAGTTGAAGCAGGCATTGTCGCACCGCCGCCGGGATTTACTCAACGTTCATACAAAAACACATCTGCTCGCCGCGGGGTCCGGCGCACGGACTCTCCGCCCCGTTCCCGACGTCTCCGTGTGGCCGTTCCCGAAGTCGCCCCAAAGTCACCTTGAGTGGAATAGACTCAACTTGCCTCATGTTGCTCAAGGCAGGTTTACGCCGATCGCATCGGAGCATCGGACACGTCGATCAAGAGGAGGAGCCGACGCCAGTGGACGCCGAGCTGACCAACAAGAGCCGGGAAGCGCTGAACGCCGCCAACACCCGGGCCGTCTCCGAGGGCAACCCGGACCTGACGCCCGCGCATCTGCTGCTCGCCCTGTTGAGCGGCACGGACAACGAGAACATCCTCGACCTGCTGGCCGCCACCGGCGCCGACCCCGATACGCTGCGGGCGGGCGCGGAGCGGCTGGTCGCGGCTCTGCCGAAGGTGCAGGGCTCCACCGTCGCGCCCCCGCAGGCCAACCGCGACCTGCTGGCCGTCATCGCGGACGCCTCGCAACGCGCCAAGGAGCTGGGCGACGCCTACTTGTCCACCGAGCACCTGCTGATCGGGACCGCCGTCAAGGGCGGACCTGCCGGCGAGCTGCTCGCCGCCCAGGGCGCCAAGGCCAAGAGCCTGCTCGACGCCTTCGAGACCGCCCGCGGAGGGCAGCGCGTGACCACCCAGGACCCCGAGGGCACGTACAAGGCCCTGGAGAAGTACGGCACCGACTTCACCGCCGCCGCCCGCGAGGGCAAGCTCGACCCGGTGATCGGCCGTGATCAGGAGATCCGCCGCGTCGTCCAGGTGCTGTCCCGCCGTACGAAGAACAATCCGGTGCTGATCGGCGAGCCCGGCGTCGGCAAGACCGCCGTCGTCGAGGGCCTGGCCCAGCGGATCGTCAAGGGCGACGTGCCCGAGTCGTTGCGCGACAAGCGGCTGGTCTCGCTCGACCTCGGCGCGATGGTCGCGGGCGCGAAGTACCGCGGCGAGTTCGAGGAGCGGCTGAAGTCCGTCCTGGCCGAGATCAAGGACAGCGACGGCCAGGTCATCACCTTCATCGACGAGCTGCACACCGTCGTCGGCGCGGGCGCGGGCGGCGACTCCGCCATGGACGCGGGCAACATGCTCAAGCCGATGCTGGCCCGCGGCGAGCTGCGGATGGTCGGCGCGACGACGCTGGACGAGTACCGCGAGCGGATCGAGAAGGACCCGGCGCTGGAGCGCCGCTTCCAGCAGGTGCTGGTCGCCGAGCCGTCCGTCGAGGACACCGTGGCGATCCTGCGCGGCCTCAAGGGCCGCTACGAGGCGCACCACAAGGTGCAGATCGCCGACTCCGCGCTGGTCGCCGCCGCCACCCTCTCCGACCGCTACATCACCTCCCGCTTCCTGCCCGACAAGGCCATCGACCTGGTGGACGAGGCCGCGTCCCGGCTGCGCATGGAGATCGACTCCTCGCCGGTCGAGATCGACGAGCTCCAGCGGGCCGTGGACCGGCTGCGCATGGAGGAGATGGCGCTCAAGAACGAGACCGACCCCGGCTCCGTACAGCGGCTGGAAAAGCTCCGCAAGGACCTCGCCGACCGCGAGGAGGAGCTGCGCGGGCTCAACGCGCGCTGGGAGAAGGAGAAGCAGGGCCTCAACCGGGTCGGTGAGCTGAAGGAGCGGCTGGACGACATCGGTACGCGGATCGAACGCGCCCAGCGCGACGGCGACTTCGAGACCGCGTCCAAGCTGCTCTACGCCGAGAAGCCCAAGCTGGAGGCCGAGCTGGAGGAGGCCACCAGGGAGGAGGAAGAGGCCGCGGCCCAGGGTCCCTCGACGAACATGGTCAAGGAGGAGGTCGGCCCCGACGACATCGCCGACGTCGTCGCCGCCTGGACCGGCATCCCCGCGGGCCGCCTGCTGGAGGGCGAGACGCAGAAGCTGCTGCGCATGGAGGAGGAGCTGGGCAAGCGGCTGATCGGCCAGACCGAGGCCGTACGCGCCGTCTCCGACGCCGTACGCCGCTCGCGCTCCGGCATCGCCGACCCCGACCGCCCCACCGGCTCCTTCCTCTTCCTCGGCCCCACCGGCGTCGGCAAGACCGAGCTGGCCAAGGCGCTCGCCGACTTCCTCTTCGACGACGAGCGGGCCATGGTCCGGATCGACATGAGCGAGTACGGCGAGAAGCACTCGGTCGCCCGGCTGGTCGGCGCGCCTCCCGGCTACGTCGGGTACGAGGAGGGCGGCCAGCTCACCGAGGCGGTACGGCGCCGCCCGTACAGCGTCGTGCTGCTGGACGAGGTGGAGAAGGCGCACCCCGAGGTCTTCGACATCCTGCTCCAGGTGCTGGACGACGGACGGCTGACCGACGGGCAGGGCCGTACGGTCGACTTCCGCAACGTCATCTTGATCCTCACCTCCAACCTGGGCAGCCACTACCTGGTCGACCCGGCGCTGGACCCGGCGCAGAAGAAGGAGCGGGTGCTGGAGACGGTCCGCGCGTCCTTCAAGCCGGAGTTCCTGAACCGGCTGGACGACACCGTGGTCTTCTCCGCGCTCGACCCGACCGAGCTGCGGCAGATCGCCCGGCTCCAGACCGACCGGCTCGCGGACCGGCTGCGCGACCGCCGCCTCACCCTCGAAGTCACCGACGGCGCCCTCGACTGGCTCGCCGAGGAGGGCAACGACCCGGCGTACGGCGCCCGGCCGCTGCGCCGCCTCGTGCAGACCGCGATCGGCGACCCGCTGGCCCGCGCGATCCTGTCGGGCGAGGTGATCGACGGGCAGAACGTACGGGTGGACCGGGCGGCCGACGGCCTGATCGTGGGGCCGACGACGGGGCCCGACCTCAGCAAATGAGGTGCCCGACGGGCAGGTGGTGACGGCCTTCGGGGGCAGGTGGTGACGCCCTTCGGGGGCGGGTGGTGACCCCCTTCGCGGGCGGGCGGTGACGCCTTTCACCGGCGGGCCCCCGGCGGTACGCCCAACGCGTATCGCCGGGGGTTGCCACCGCCCGGCGGGAATGGGGGAGGATGGAGGAGAAACGTCTCGAAGGGAACCTTCACCGTGAGCATCGACCCGTCCTCGATCCCCAATTTCGGGGGCCAGGACCCCGAGCCGAACGGACCCGCCGGCAGCGTGGTCATCCCTGACCAGGAACTGGTCAAGCAGTTGCTCGAACAGATGGAGCTGAAGTACCTCGTCGACGAGGAGGGCGACCTCGCCGCGCCGTGGGAGGAATTCCGCACGTACTTCATGTTCCGCGGCGAGGGTGAGCAGGCGGTCTTCGCCGTCCGGACCTTCTACGACCACGCGTACTCGGTCGACGACAAGCCTCAGCTCCACGAGGTCATCGACGACTGGAACCGCCGCACCCTGTGGCCCAAGGTCTACACGCACACGCACGACGACGGCTCCGTCCGTCTGATCGGCGAGGCCCAGCTCCTGATCGGCCTCGGCGTCGGCCTCGAGCACTTCGTGTCCAGCACGGTGAGCTGGGTGCGCGCGTCCATCGAATTCGACAAGTGGGTCGGCGAGACGCTCGGCCTGGAGAAGGACGTCGAGGGCGGTACGGACGGCGGCGCCGAGGGTGACGGCGGCAGCGACGACTGACGCGGTCCCCTCGCTTCGGAGGGGCACGGGTCCGTTAGAGGGGCACGGGCACGACCGTCAGCAGGTACGTCCCGTAGCCGAGTGAGATCCCGGCCAGCGCCGCCACCGTCACGGCGGCGGTGCGCGGCCGGGCTTTCGCGAGCGCCGCCGCGCACGGCACCAGCAGCGGGAAGGCGGGCAGCAGGAAGCGCGGCTTGCAGGAGAAGAAGCCCGCGCCGCCCAGCGCGATCACCACCAGCACCGCCGCGTACACCAGCAGCGGCAGCGGCATCCGGTCCAGCAGCGCCAGTACGAGCAGGACGGCCGCCGCCGCGCACACCGCCGTCGCCATGTAGGCGGAGAGCGTCTCGGGTTCGAGCACCATGTGCTTGACGTAGTGCAGCGCGTAGTGGCCGAAGTCGAACCGCGAGCCCCAGCGGGTCTGCACGTCGAAGTAGCCGCGGACGGCCCCGGTCCGCAGGCCCACCCACCCGAGGTAGCCGCACCAGCCGAGCGGCGCGGCGACGGCCGCGGCCCAGGCCCGCCAGTCGCGCGGGTCCCTGCGGCAGTGGGCGAGGGCCGCGATCGAGACGGCGGCGGCCACGGCGACGGCGTTCGGCCGGGTCAGCCCGGCGAGTACGGCCAGCAGCCCGGCGGTCAGCCAGCGGCGCGTGACGGCCGCGTACAGCGCCCAGGCGGCGAAGGCCGTCATCAGCGACTCGGTGTACGCCATCGACAGCACCACCGAGTGCGGCAGCAGCCCCCATACGAGGACCAGCGCGGTCGCCGTCCTGCGGCCGTAGCGGTGCTCGGTCACCGCGTAGATCCCCCACGCGGCGGCCACCGCGCCCGCCCACGCCACAAGCAGCGCGCACGCCACCGAGCCGACCGGGAGCACCGCGTCGGCGGCGCGCACCGTCATCGGGTAGAGCGGGAAGAAGGCCAGATCGTCGTACCGCAGGCCCGGCGCCTCCCAGGCCGGGATGAAGGTGCCGTAGCCCCACTCCGCGATCCGGTGGTACCAGAGGCCGTCCCAGCTCAGGCCGAGCAGATCGCGCGGGTGGCGGTGGGTGCGGTGCGCCCACAACGTCAGCACCACCAGGCCCGCCATCCGGGCCACGACGAAGCCCGCCACCGCGGGGCCGGCCCCCGTCGCCGCCCGCACGGCCAGTGCTTTCGGCGACGACGTCACCGGTTCGACGACGACCAATGGACCTGGCTCCTCGGGGGGCTCACGAACTTCTCTTAGTCGGACAAACCGACTATCGCGCTCCGCGCCCCGTGGTCCGGGTCTGACACGCCCGAGGAGGACGCACGTTCACCCAGGGTCGGGGGTGCCGGGGGGTCGCTTTTGCGGTCACCGGGTGGTGGCGGGGTGACCGGCGTGGGCGGTCGCCGGGTGGTGGCGGGTGACCGGCATGGGCGGTTGCTGGGGAGCCGGTGGGTGCCGACCTGACCGTCGCCGAGCGGTCCCGGGGCGACCGCCTTGGGCCGTCGCCGGGTGATCGTCGGGCCGCCCCGGCCCCCGGCTTAGGGTGCGGACATGACTTCCGCATTCGCCCGCAGCCTCACCCCGCACGAGCTCACCGCAGGTGACCTGCGTCTGCGCCCCTTCGCCGAGTCCGACGAGCCCGCCGTCGCCCGCGCCATGGAGGACCCGGAGATCCTGCGCTGGGCCGGTGGCCTGGCCGTCAACGCCGCGCCGGTCGCGGACCGCGCCGCCATATGGCTGGCGCCGCGGCTGGTCTCCTGGCAGAACGGTTCGGCCGCGCTCGCCGTCACCGACGCCGCCTCGGACGACCTGCTCGGCTACGTCACCATCCGCGACGTCCACCGCGTCCCCGGGCAGGCCGAGGCCGCGTACTGGGTCACCCCGGCCGCCCGTGGCCGCGGCGTCGCCGCCCGCGCCCTGCACGCCGCCGCCGGCTGGGCCTTCGCCGTCCCCGCCGCGGGCGGCCTCGGCGTGTACCGCATCAGCCTCGACCACTCGCTGGCCAACCCCGGCTCCTGCCGGGTCGCGGCCCGCGCGGGCTTCCGTGAGGAGGGCCTGATGCGGGCCTTCTTCCTCGACCCGGCGGGCGCGCGCCACGACTCCCATCTGCACGCGCGCCTCGCGACGGACGCGGTCGTGCCGCCCGCGTGAGGCGGTCGTGCCGCCCGCGTGAGGCCGTCGGGCCCTACGCGTCCTGCTCCAGCACGGACAACACGTTCCCGGCCGGGTCGGTGAACCACGCGATCAGCGGGCCGCCGCCGCGGAAGATCCCCTTCTCGTCCGTCGGCATCCCCTCGTACCGCTCGAACCGCACGCCCCGGCGGCCCAGCTCGTCCACGGCCGCGTCGATGTCCGGCACGGGGAAGTTGAGAATCGTGAACGTGGCGGGCCGGTGGTCCGCCCCCTTCGGGTACACCAGCACATTGCGGTCCCCCGCGAGGTGCAGCGTCAGCAGCCCGTTCGCCTCGGACACCCGGATTCCGAGCGTCTCCCCGTAGAACTTCCTCGCCGCTTCCACGTCGTCCACCGAGAATCCGCTGAACGCCTGCGTCTGTCCGAACATGACCGCTCCCTGTTCCTCGTAGGTACACCTCCCCCTACGACCGCCGGGGCACGGAAAACTCATCGCTCCCAGGAATCGGTCCGTCCTGTCGGTCCTCGAGGTCAGCTCTCGTAGTGGTACCGGCACTGTGCGATCAGGACGCTGTCCTCGGTGACGCGGTAGATCAGGCGGTGCTCGTCATTGACGCGGCGTGACCAGTAGCCCTGGAATCCGTGCTTGAGGGGTTCCGGTTTGCCGATCCCCTCGTTCCCGTTCCGGGCGATATCCGCGATGAGGGTGTTGATGCGCTTGAGGATCTTCCGGTCCTGAAGCTGCCACCACAGGTAGTCCTCCCAGGCGCGGGAGGAGAAGGTGATCTTCACGTGCGGCCCTTATTCGTCCGTCGTGTCCGTCACGAGTTCGCGTACCGTGCCGCCGCCGTTCTCCAACTCGTCGATGGACGCGAGGAGGCGCCGGGCATTCGCCGGGCTGCGCAGCAGGTAGGCCGTCTCCTTCAGGGACTCGTAGTCCTCGAGGGAGACGATGACGACCGGGTCGTGTCCGGCCCGGGTGATGACGACCTCTTCGCGGTCGTCGTTGACGGAGTTGAGCACTTCGGCGTACCGCGCGCGCGACTCCGAGTACGTCATGGTCTTCATAGTCGGCCTCCTTTACGTACAGGAAATTGTACGTCGATCTCCTGGGGTGTGACAAGCGCCGGAGCGCCCGGCGCGACTGTCACCGTCGTGACCGTGTCACCGCCGCGTCCTGACCAGCAGATACACGAAGTACGGCGCCCCGATGACCGCTGTCATCAGGCCCGCGCCGAGCTGGGCGGGCGCGATGACCGTGCGGCCGAGGAGGTCGGCGACGGAGACGAGGGTGGCGCCGAGGAGGACGGCGACGGGGATGACGCGGATGTGGCGGCGGCCGACGAGGGCGCGGGCGGCGTGCGGGGCGACGAGGCCGACGAAGCCGATCGTGCCCGCGGCGGCGACCGCGGTGGCGCTGAGCAGGACGCTGACGCCGAGCAGGCCGAGGCGGGTCGGCCCGAGGGCGAGGCCGAGCAGGCGCGGGGTGTCGTCGTCGAGCGAGACGAGGTCGAGTTCGGCGCGGCGGGAGAAGGCCACGGCGGCGCCGACGACGAGGACGGCCGCGACCGGCAGCACATCGGGCATGGTCCTGCCGTACGTCGAACCGGACAGCCAGATCAGCGCCTTCGTCGCGTTGAACGGGTCGGTGAGGACGATGAGCAGGCTGATCAGGGCCGAGGTCCCGGCGGCGGCGCCGACGCCGACCAGGACGAGCCGGTTCTGCTGGAAACCGCCCCGGGCACAGAGCCCGAAGACGACCGCGGCGGTGGCCGCCGCGCCCGCGAAGGCCGCGCCCGCCACGCTCCACGATCCGGCGGTCGGCACGGTGGTGACCAGCAGCACGGCGCCGAGACCGGCGCCGCCCGAGACGCCGAGGATGCCGGGCTCGGCGAGCGGATTGCGGGTGACGGCCTGGACGAGCGTCCCGGACAGGGCGAGCGCGGCGCCCGCCAGGAGCGCGGCCAGCACGCGGGGCACGCGGGTGTCGAGGACGAAGGTGACGACGTGGTCGGCCCTGCCCTGCGCCCAGTTCACGACGTCGCCGAGCAGCAGCTTGGTGTCGCCGAGAAGCACCGCCGCGACGGCCGCGGCGACGAACACGGCCACGAGTACGGCCAGGACGGCGACGAACGCCGCCCGGCTGGGGATACGCAGCCGGTCCGGCGCGGCGGACGCGCCGGAGCCGCGGGTGCGCAGCGCGATCACGACGAGGAAGACGGAGCCCGCGACGCTCGTGATGACCCCGGTGGGCACGGCGACCGCCGACTCGGCGCCGACCGTGGCCCGCAGCAGCACGTCGGAGCCGAGGACCAGCGCCGCGCCGGCGAGCCCGGCGACCGGAACGGCCGCCCGCGCCCTGACCAGACCGCGGAACCGCCGGGCCAGCGGGCGGACGAGCGCGGGCGCGCACAGGCCGACGAAGCCGATCGGCCCGGCCAGCGTCACCGCCGCCGCGGACAGCAGCGTCGTGAGCAGGACGACCGTGACGCGGGTGCCCAGGACCGGCACGCCGAGCCCGCGGGCCGCGTCGTCGCCGAGCGCGAGCGCGTCGATGCGGCGGCCGGCCAGCAGCAGCCCGAGCAGGGCGAGCAGGGCGATCGGCGCCATCTGGTTCACGCCGTCGAAGCCGTTCTGGCTGATGCTGCCCTGGCTCCACTGGTAGAGGCCGTTGGTCTGCTCGGGGAAGAGCAGGAGCAGCGCGTCGGTGACCGAGCCGAGGCCGAGCGCGAGGGCGCTGCCCGCCAGCACCAGCCGTACGGTCCCGGCCCCGAGCCCGGACAGCGCGAGCACCAGCGCCGCCGCCGCGAGACCGCCGACGAACGCGACGCCCGAGGAGGCGAGCAGCGGCAGCGAGGCGCCGGTGACGGTGAGGATGCCGAGCGCCAGGTACGAGCCCGCGTTGACCGCGAGCGTGTCGGGCGCGGCGAGTACGTTCCGGCTGACCGCCTGGAGCGCGGCGCCGGCCGCGCCGAGCGCGACGCCGACGACGAGGCCCGCGACCATGCGCGGCAGCCGCGAGGCGATGACCACGGAGGCGTCGCCGTGCTCCGCGCGTCCGGTCAGCGCCTTCCACACCTCGCCCGCGCCGACGTCGGCGGTGCCCTGCGTGATGTCGACGACGGCGAGGACGGCGACCGCGAGGACGAGGACGAGGACCAGTCCGGCCGTCACCGCGGCCGCGCCCTGGGCGGGCGCGGCCGTCCGTGCGTCGGCCGCGGGCTCGGTGGTGCGCGGGGGAGTCGTGACGCTCACGGCGCTGCTTCGCCCTTTCGCTACTTCGTGAGGGCGGCGACGACGGCGTCCACGTACGCCTCCATCGACGCGGGACCGCCGAACATCCAGACGCCGTCGGGCAGTCGGCTCACGTGGCCCGCCTTGACGAAGGGCAGCGACTTCCACACGGCGTTCTTGGCGAGGGTGTCGGCGAAGGGGTCGCCGTCGGAGGCGTTCGCGATGTAGGTGAAGCGGATGTCGCCGAGCCCGGTGAGGCCCTCGACGTCGGTGGTGGCCAGGCCGTAGTCCTTGTCGCCCTTGACCTTCCAGGCGTTCGTGAGGCCGATCCGCTCGTTGACGTTCCCGATCAGGGAGCCGCTGGTGAACGGGCGTATCGAGACCTGGTTGGCCTGCACGTACCCGTCCCCGAAGGCGTACGGGGTCCCGGCGAGACCGGCGTCCGCGAGAGCCTTCTTGCCCTCCGCGAGCTTCGCGTCGAACGCCTGCTTGACCTCGGCCGCCTTCTGCGTGGTACCGGTCGCCTGCGCGATGAGGTCGAGGGACTTCGTCATCAGGCCGATCTGGTCGGTGGAGTCGGCGGACCTGATCTGGAGGACGGGGGCGATCTTCCGCAGTTGGGTCACGGCGGACGAGGTGAGGTCGGTGGTCGCGACGATGAGGTCGGGCGACAGGGCCGCGATCGTGTCCATGCTCGGCTCGCCGCGGGTGCCGATGTCCTTGGGGGAGTTCTTCAGCGGGGCGGCCTTGTCCCAGTCCGTGTACCCCTTCACATCGGCGACGCCGACCGGGTCGACGCCGAGCGCGACCAGGTCCTCGACGACGTTCCACTCGGTGCCGATCACCTTGGTGGCGGGCGCGTCGAGGCGTACCTCCGTACCGCTGGCGTCGGTGAGGGTGATCGGCCCCGGGGCCGAAGCGGAGGCGGAGTCCGTGGACTTGACCGACTCGTCGGCGGCGGAGTGCGTCGTTCCGCATCCGGTCAGGGCGAGGGCCGCGACGGCGGCGACGGTGGCTGCGGCGGCGGGTACGGGGAGGCGTCTCATGAGGTGGGGTGGAGCCTTTCGCTTCTGGTCCGGTCGCTTGTGGTCGGGTCGTTTGTGTTCCGGTCGCTTGTAGTCCGGTCGTTTGTGGTCCGGTTCTCGGTCTGGCTTCTGCTGTGGTGGCGGCCGACGGCACGGGTCCGCAGCCGGCCGGTCGAGGGGTCGGTGTCGACGTCGACCCGGATGCCGTAGACCTCGGTGAGGCGTTCGGGGGTCAGGACGTCCTCGGGGAGGCCGTCGGCGACGATCCGGCCGTCGTGGAGCAGCGCGACGCGGTCGGCGACGGCCGCGGCCTGGTCGAGGTCGTGCAGGACGACGCCGACCGCGATCCCGTGGTCGTCGGCGAGGTCGCGGATCAGGTCGAGCAGTTCGATCTGGTACCGCAGGTCGAGATACGTCGTCGGCTCGTCGAGCAGCAGCACGCCGGTCTCCTGCGCGAGGCAGCTCGCGAGCCAGACCCGCTGGAGCTGTCCCCCCGACAGGTGCTCGACGCCCCGCGCGGCCAGGTGCTCGACCCCGGTCAGCGTCAGCGCCCGCTCCACCGCGCCGGTCCCGCCGGGGTCCGGCCGCCCCCAGCGCCCCCGGTGCGGATACCGGCCGAACTCCACGACATCCCGCACGCTCAGCCCGCTCGGCGTCGGCCGCCCCTGGGTCAGCAGCGCCACCTGCCGCGCGAACTCCCGTGACGTGAGCTGGAATCCGTCCGTCCCCGCGTCCAGCGTCAACGCGCCCTCCCGGGCCCGCTGCAACCGCGCCAGCGTCCGCAGCAGCGTCGACTTCCCACTGCCGTTCGGCCCCACCAGCGCCGTCACCTCGCCCGGCCGCAGCGCCACGGCGGCGTCATGCACGACATCCACCCGGTCGTACGCGACCGTCATCCCTGTGGCCGCCAACTCATGCCCTCGCGAGGGCATCCCGCCGCCAGCACTCTCCCCAGCTCTCACATCGCTTAGGTTAGCCTAACCTAATCCCCCCTTCCCGCCGGGGTCACCTCTGCCCCTCCGGGACCCTCAGCCGTTGAATGCCGTGCGGAGGCGGTCGGCGGCGTCGCGCAGGCCCGCCGCCAGCAGGTCGCGCTTGGCGCGGAGGTCGGCGGCGAAGTCGGCGTAGTAGGCGTCGGGCAGGGCGAGGGCCTCGGGGACGGCGTACTGGAAGGGCCCGGAGGCGACGTAGGTGAGGAATTGCTTCGTCGTGCGGACGGCGGCCACCAGCTCCCGCGACCCCGTCACCCAGGCCACGCCGTTTTCACGCACTCATTACAGCGGTAGGTCGTCGGGCAGGACGCGGAAGGATTTGTGCCGGCTCAATGGGCGGACGGCACGGAAGTCCCGACGGCCGAGCGTGAGAACGGCGTCTGTGTCGTACTCAGCAGCAAGTGCGATGTTCACGGCGTCGGCGAGATCGAGGCTGAGCGCGGCATACCGGGCGCGCAGCGCTTGTGCGGCTGAGAGGTGAGCCTCGGTGATTTCCGGCACGACGATCCGGCTTGTCCGCATCCACCGCCGGATGTCGTCGATCGCGCTGACAGCCGCTTCCCGTCCCAGCTCGCGGGTCGCGACATGATCGATCTCGGCGAGCAGCAGTGGGGACATCACGAGGAGTCCGGCAGCCATGATCGCCTCGTTGGCCCCCTGGTGTTCCGGGTGCGTGGAGTCGAGCGCGGCCAGCAGGCCCGATATGTCGGCGACGACGATGATCACGCCGTGACCTCGGAGTTGCCCTCGCGCCGGACGCCGTCGGCGACCGCGTTGCGGACGTCGTCCTTGGAAGGAGTACGCCCCGAACCTTCAAAGGTGCGGGAGAAAAGCGGTTCGTCCCAGACGCGGTTCGCCATGGCGGCGAGGTGGATGCCCTGCCGGATGATCTCGGCTTCACTGACCCCGCGCCGGGCGGCGGCTTCCTTGATGATCGCCAGATCTTCCGGGTCGGCGTAGACGTTGGTGCGCTTCATAGTCATGTACCAAGAGTAGTCCATGTACCACGAATGGTGCACGTCGTATGGCGGCACAGCTAAGCAGCGCCTGGCTGCGAAACGCGTCCCCTGGCCTCCGGGCCATGGATGACTGGGGGCCGGGGTGCCCTGGCACGTGCTGGAGGAGGTTCCACCCGGGCGGGAACACATACCCGGGCTGCGGGACGGGCCGCTGGTGGCCGCGGAGCGGCGGACCTCGTGGGCACGCCGCCCGGGAACGGGTCAGTCACATGGCACTGCACGGCGCAATCACGTGCCTGTTCTTCGATGGGCTGCGGCTCCTGGCAGGTACGGCCAATGGGGCGGCTCTCAGCCGTTGAATGCCGTGCGGAGGCGGTCGGCGGCGTCGCGGAGGACTTCGGGGCGTTTGCAGAAAGCGAAGCGGACCTGTGTGCGGCCGGCGGTGGGGTGGTCGTAGAAGACGGAGTTGGGGACGGCGACGACGCCGCAGCGTTCGGGGAGGGCGCGGCAGAAGGTCAGGGCGTCGGTGCCGGGGGCGAGTTCGGTGATGTCGGTGGTGATGAAGTACGTGCCCTGGGGGTCGTAGGTCCGGAAGCCGGCGTCGCGCAGGCCCGCCGCCAGCAGGTCGCGCTTGGCGCGGAGGTCGGCGGCGAAGTCGGCGTAGTAGGCGTCGGGCAGGGCGAGGGCCTCGGCGACGGCGTACTGGAAGGGCCCGGAGGCGACGTAGGTGAGGAATTGCTTGGTGGTGCGGACGGCGGCCACCAGCTCCCGCGACCCCGTCACCCAGCCGACCTTCCAGCCGGTGAAGGAGAAGGTCTTTCCTGCTGAGGAGAGGGAGACCGTGCGGTCGCGCATGCCGGGGAGGGAGATCAGGGGGGTGTGGACGCCGTCGAAGACGAGGTGTTCGTAGACCTCGTCGGTGACCACGAGGAGGTCGTGGTCGACGGCGAAGGCGGCGATCTCGGTGAGTTCGGCGGGGGTGAGGACCATGCCCGTCGGGTTGTGCGGGGAGTTGAGGAGGAGCAGCCGCGTACGAGGCGTGACGGCCGCCCGTAGCGCGTCGAGGTCGGGGCGGAAGTCGGGGGCGCGCAGGGTCAGGGGGACGCGGACGGCGCCCGCCATGGCGATGCAGGCGGCGTAGGAGTCGTAGAACGGCTCGAACGCGATGACCTCGTCGCCCGGTTCGAGCAGGGCGAGCATCGCGGCGGCGATGGCCTCGGTGGCGCCCGCGGTGACCAGGACCTCGGTGTCGGGGTCGAAGTCGAGCCCGTAGAAACGGCGTTGGTGGTCAGCGACGGCGCGCCGCAGCTCGGGGACGCCGGGGCCCGGCGGGTACTGGTTGCCGCGGCCGTCGCGCAGGGCGCGGACGGCCGCCTCCCGTACGGACTCGGGACCGTCGGTGTCGGGAAAGCCCTGGCCGAGGTTGATCGCGCCGGTCGAGAGGGCCAGCGCCGACATCTCGGCGAAGATCGTCGTACCGAGGCCGTCGAGGCGGCGGTTCAGCAGCGGCCTGTCCCGCATGCGCCCGCCTGCTTCCAGCCCGCCCGCTTCCAGCCCGGCCATTTCCCGCCCGCCCGTTTCCCGCCCGCCTGCTCCCCGCCCGTCTGCTCCCCGCCCGCCCGCTTCCCGCCCGCCCATTTCCCGCACCCACTCTCCGTCGGAACCGTACGGGGACCGTACCGGGACGCGTCCCGGGTTCCGTACCGTACGGCGTCCGCCGCCGGGGGTGTGCGCCGGGCGCGCCCGGAAGCGGTGTGGGAACGACGTAGTGAACACGTGAGCCCTTAAGCGCTCCAAGGGATGGAAAGTACGCACAGATGGGTAAAAACGCTGAGGACGGCGCGAGTTTCATGATTCCGTAGCTCTCGGATCTACCGGACCCCACGTGGGCACCGAGCCGCCGCGTCTCTCCGTCAGACGCGGGTCGGCCCATCATCCACTGCGTGCTTGCGGAGCCGACCCATGCTCACCACCCTCCAGACCGCCTACACCGACACCCGTGCCGGAGACCTCGCGTGGTGTCTCGGGAAGGACCCGCTGCCCGCGCTCGCCGTGCTCGACCTCGAAGTCGGCGACACGCGCGGGCTGCGGGCCAAGGTCCAGATGCGGCTGCTCGGCGCGTCGCACCAGGTACTGGTCGACACCGGTCGTGACGGCGGGTGTTCGGAGACCGTCGCGTGCATGCCGGGCAGCCAGGCGCCGCTGCCGTTCGGCGTGGCACGCAGGGTCGGCGGCTGGGACTACGAGTTCGCGGCCCGGATCGAGACGCTGTCGCAGGGCTCCTTCGCGGGCCGCGCGCAGGAGTTGCTCGCCCTGGTCGCCGACCACCCCAACGGCCTCGCGGGCACCTTCCCCGGCGACCCGCACGCCTTCACCGCGATGCTCGTGCAGTGCGCGGAGGGCAGCGTGCGGTGGCGCACCTGGCACGCGTACCCGCAGGAGGGACGGCTGGTGACCACCAGGACCCGGGTGAACGCCCTTCCTTGAAGGGGTGTTGGGGCGTACGGCGCCGGTCCGTGCGGAGCCGCGCCTCCCGACCCGTGCGGTACGGACGTACGTCGGCGGCACCCGCGCGCGGGCGGTCCGGCACGCGAACCGAGCCTCCGTACGCACCGGCGGACGAACGCCCGTACGGCCGACGGTACATACGTCCACACCGTGCGCCGCACCCGTACCCCCGTGCGCCGGTGCGGTCCGCGAAAGCGCCGTCAACCGCCCCTGATTACACCCCTGTGGGTGACTTGTGCCGCCACCGGACTGACATAGCGTGCACTCATGATCGACCAGCCAGGCCGCACCGCGGCACCACTCGACCTGCGGCTTCCCGTGGCCGCGGGCGCCGCACGCGCGCTGGTCCTGGCCGCCGTCTTCGTCTGCGCCGCCTGCGGCCTGGTCTACGAGCTCGAACTCGTCGCGCTCGCCTCCTACTTGGTCGGCGACTCCGTCACCCAGGCGTCGGTCATCCTCTCCGTGATGGTCTTCGCGATGGGCTGCGGCTCGCTGCTCGCCAAGCGGCTGCGGATACGGGCCGCGGCCGGTTTCGCCGCCGTCGAAACGGCGCTCGCGCTGGTCGGCGGGCTGTCGGTGATGGCGCTCTACGCCTGCTTCGCGTGGGCGGGACAGGCCCGACTGGCCATGATCGGCTGCGCGTTCGCGATCGGCGTGCTGATCGGCGCCGAGGTGCCGCTGCTGATGACGCTCGTCCAGCGGATCCGGCGGCAGGACGCGGGCGGCGCCGTCGCCGACCTCTTCGCCGCGGACTACGTGGGCGCGCTCGTCGGCGGCCTCGCCTTCCCTTTCCTTCTCCTGCCGCACTTCGGGCAGTTGACCGGCGCGCTGGCCACCGGCGTGGTCAACGCGGTGGCGGGCGGCGCGACCGTGCTGTGGCTCTTCCGCGGCGACCTGTCCGCCCGCACCCGCTGGTGGCTGCTGGCCGCGAACGTCTCCGTGCTCGCGGTGCTCGGCGCCGCCGCCGCTGCCGCCGGGCCCTTCGAAGCGGCGGCGCGGCACGCGGTGTACGGGGGACAGGTGCGCGTCGCGGAACAGACCGCCGTGCAGGAGATCGTCCTCACCGGCGGCGGCAGGACCGGAGCCCCGCTCCAACTCTTCCTGGACGGACGGCTACGGGTCTGCGGCACGGACGAATTCCGTTACCACCAGGCCCTGGTGCACCCCGCGATGAACGGCCCGCACGGCCGCGTCCTCATCCTCGGCGGCGGCGACGGCCTCGCCCTGCGCGAGACGCTGCGCTACAGCGGGGTCCGCGCCGTCACCGTCGTGGACCTCGACGACGAACTCGTCCGCCTCGCCCGTACCGACCCCGGCCTGTCCGCGCTCAACCGGCACGCGTACGACGACCCGCGCGTCACCGCCGTCACGGCCGACGCCTTCGACTGGCTGCGCGAGGAGCGGCGCGGACCGTTCGACGTGATCATCGCCGACCTGCCGGACCCGGGGATCTCGCGCAGCGCGAAGCTGTACTCGGAGGAGTTCTACGGGCTCGCCGCGCGCACGCTGGCCCCCGGCGGGCGGCTCGCCGTCCACGCGGGCACGCCCAGCGCCTCCACGCACACCTTCTGGACCATCGAGGCCACCTTGCGGGCGGTGGGGCTGCGGACGGCGCCGTACTGGATCACCGGCCGCACGTGCGGGGCGCAGGCGGGGCCGGACCGCTGGTCGGGCTCGGTGCCGCCGTCCGCCACGAACTGGGGCTTCGTGCTGTCCGGCCTCACCACCCCCGCCGTCGCCCTCCCGCCCCGCCACCCGCCTGACCTGTGGCTGACCCCCGCGCTGCTGCGCAAGGCCGCCGCCGCCCCGCTGACCGGCCGCCCCACCGAGTCCCTCCCGGCCTCGACGTTGCTGCGCCCGAGGGTGCGGTGAGACGGCCGGCCGGCGGGGACGCCAGGTGGCGTAAGGGGACGGGACGCCCGCGTACGGGTGCGGGGGCGGGCGTACGGCGGCGGGCGCGTCGACAGGGGGACGGGCGTACGGCGCCGGGCGTGTGCACAAGGGGGCGGGTGTACGGCGGCGGCGTACGGCGGCGGGCGCGTCCGTACGGGCCTGGGCCCGCGGGTGTACGGCGGCGGGTGTACGGCGGCGGGCGCGTCCGTACGGGCCCGGGCCGCGTGCCACGTATGCCCGTAAAAAGTTCCGCCCGCGAAGCCGCGTGGCACCGTCCCGGTGGGTAGGCTCCGCCGCATGGAGCACGAGGTCTTCGTCCCGGTCAGCCCCACCCGCATCGGCCACGCCCTGCGCAGCCCCGCGCGCGTGACCGCGAGCCTGCCCGGCTGGCAGCCGGACGCGTCCGGCGCCGCGGACGGCGCCGACGGGTCCGCGCCGGAAGGGGGCGCCGCGGGCCGCCTCCGCCTGCGCGTGGGCGGCTCCACGATCACCTACCGCGGCACGGTCCGCGTCACCGGCGCCTCGTCGCCCTTCGCGGTGGAGGCGAGCGGTACGGAGGTGCGCGGTACGGGCACGGTCAAGGCCACGCTGGAGATCGTCGTGGCCGAGGCCACGCACCCGGAGCCGGGCGCCCTGCTGATCTTCCGCGGCGCGGCCCAGGCCGAGGGCCGCCTGGCGTCGTACGAGCCGGACGTCGTGGAAGCGGCGGTACGGCGGCTGCTGGACCGTTTCTCCGCGGACCTGGCGGCGCACGCGCCGGAGGAGGAGACGGCCCCGGACCCGGCGCCCTCGGACGTGACCGTCGAAGAAACGATCGTGCCGGTCGTGGAGGCTGGGGCGGCCTCGGAGCGGGCGGAATCGTCGGAGCGGCAGGACGAGCCGGGCGCCGAGGCGGGAGCGGCGGACGCCGCGGCCAAGGAAGCCGCTGACACCGCTGGCGATACGGCTGACACCGCTGATGACACCGCGGAGGACGCCGCCGACACGCCCGCCGGGGACTCCAGGATCACCACGGAGTCCGACCCCTCTGACCCCTCCTACACCGCCGCCGACACCGCCGCCGACTTCGACGAGGCCGACTCCGCCGAGGCCGACTCCGATGAGGATGCCGAGCCCGCCGAGCCCGAGGCGGACGTCGTGGACGACCTCGGCGAGCCCGCCCCGCCGTCCGACCTGGACGACTTCGAGCTGGTCGAGGTCGAGGTGGAGGTCCCGGAGAGCGCCGCCGCGCTGGACGACCTGGTGCCGCCCGCCGAGGCCGCGCACGCCCGCCGCACGATGATCGGCCGCAGCGCCGAGGAGGTCGACCACGCGCCGCCGCGCGGACGTTACGCGCCCGTACCCGCGCCGGACGCCACCTCCGCGGCGGCGACCCTGCGCTGGGCGGCCCCCGCCGCCGCGGCTCTCGTCGCGTCCGCCGTGGTCGTCGGCCGGGTGCTGCGACGCCGCAGGTAACACAGCCCGGTTACTCTCGTTCCGTGTCGAACGAGACGAAGCTGACGGCGGGCGACGCCGAACTGATCCTGCGGCCCCACGACGGCTGCCGGATCGCCTCATTGAAGGTCGGCGGGACCGAACTCCTGCGCCAGGGAGACAAATTCGGCGCCTTCCTGATGGTGCCGTGGTGCGGCCGTACGGAGAACGGGGTGTTCCGCAACGGCGGTGTCACCCATCAACTCCCCGTCGACGCGCCCCCGCACGCCATCCACGGCACCGGGCGCCACACCGCCTGGCAGGAGGCCGCGCCCGCGACCGAGACCACCGCCGCGTACTACTTCGACCTCGCCGAGCCGTGGCCGTACCCCGGACGGGTGACGCACACCGTCGAGTTGGCCCCGCACTCGGTGAAGCTGACGCTCAGCGTCGAGGCCGACGCGTCCGGCGACTCCTTCCCCGCGCAGGCGGGCTGGCACCCGTGGTGGCTGCGCAACCTCGGCCAGGGCGGCCAGGACGTCGAACTGGCCTTCACCGCCGCCTGGCAGGAGGAGCGCGGCGACAACCACCTGCCGAACGGCAACCGCGTCGACCCCAGGCCCGGCCCCTGGGACGACTGCTTCGGCATGCCCGACGGCGTGGACATCACCCTCACCTGGCCCGGCGAGATGACGGTCCGGGTGACCAGCCCCTCCGAATGGGCGGTCGTCTACACCGAGCCGACCGAGGCGGTCTGCGTCGAGCCCCAGTCCGGCCCGCCGAACGGCCTCAACACCCTGCCCCGCCTGGTCACCCCGATCGACCCGCTGGAGATCAGCACGGAGTGGACCTGGCACCGGATCGGCTGAGCCCCCGGCCTGCCGGGATACTGGTTGGCATGAGTGACCAGACGCGAGACGCGCTGCTGCGGCAGATCAAGGACAAGGCCGTGGTGCACGGCAAGGTGACCCTCTCCTCGGGGCTCGAGGCCGACTTCTACGTCGACCTGCGCCGGATCACCCTGGACGGCGAGGCCGCGCCGCTCGCCGGACAGGTGATGCTCGACCTCACCGCCGAACTGGACTTCGACGCGGTGGGCGGGCTGACGCTCGGCGCCGACCCGGTGGCCACCTCGATGCTGCACGCCGCCGCGGCGCGCGGGCAGCGGCTCGACGCGTTCGTGGTCCGCAAGGCCAACAAGGCGCACGGCTTGCAGCGCCGTATCGAGGGCACCGAGGTCAAGGGCCGCCGCGTGCTGGTGGTCGAGGACACCTCGACCACGGGCGGTTCGCCGCTGACCGCGGTCGAGGCGGTACGGGAGGCGGGCGGCGAGGTGGTGGCCGTCGCCGTCATCGTGGACCGCGGCGCGGCCGGGGCGATCGCGGACGCGGGACTGCCGTACCTGGCCGCGTACTCGCTGGACGACCTGGGCCTCGCCTGAGTCGCGTGAGCCGCCTGAGCCGCGTGAGCCGCGTGAGCCGCGCAGCCGTGTCGCGGTCCTGAGTCGGTCCTGAGTCGGCGCTGAGCGGGCTCCGAGCTTGCCCCGACCGGGTCCTGAGCGCTTTCGACCGGCGCTGACCTGCGTTTTTCCGGCCTCCGGAGTGTTTCACGTGAAACACTCCGGAGGCCGTCGTCCACTGGGTGTGCACGGAGGTGGTGTATCCGTTCGAGTCTGGGAAGATGGGGGCGACAAAGACGTCGCCACGCCAGTAAGGCCACAGCAGGACCACCCGCAGATCATGAGGAGCGGACACGATGCCCATCGCAACCCCCGAGGTCTACAGCGAGATGCTCGACCGGGCGAAGGCAGGCAAGTTCGCCTACCCGGCCATCAATGTCACCTCGTCGCAGACCCTGCACGCCGCGCTGCGCGGCCTCGCCGAGGCGGAGAGCGACGGCATCATCCAGATCTCCACGGGCGGCGCGGAGTTCCTGGGCGGTCAGTACAACAAGGACATGGTGACCGGCTCGGTCGCGCTCGCCGAGTTCGCGCACATCGTGGCCGAGAAGTACCCGATCACGGTCGCGCTGCACACCGACCACTGTCCCAAGGACAAGCTGGACGCGTACGTGCGTCCGCTGCTGAAGGTCTCGCAGGAGCGCGTGGCCGCGGGCCGCGACCCGCTGTTCCAGTCCCACATGTGGGACGGCTCGGCGGAGAACCTGGACGACAACCTCGCCATCGCCAAGGAACTGCTGGCCGAGGCCGTCAAGGCCAAGATCATCCTGGAGATGGAGATCACCCCGACCGGCGGTGAGGAGGACGGCGTCTCGCACGAGATCAACGACAACCTCTACACCACCGTCGACGACGCCTACCGCACCGTCGAGGCCGTCGGCCTGGGCGAGCAGGGCCGCTACCTGCTGGCCGCCTCCTTCGGCAACGTCCACGGCGTCTACAAGCCGGGCAACGTCGTCCTGCGTCCGGGCATCCTCAAGGAGCTCCAGGACGCGGTCGCCCAGAAGTACGGCAAGGCCAACGCCTTCGACTTCGTCTTCCACGGCGGCTCGGGCTCCACGCTCGAGGAGATCAACGAGGCGCTGGAGAACGGCGTCGTCAAGATGAACATCGACACCGACCTCCAGTACGCCTTCACCCGGCCCGTCGCGGACCACATGTTCCGCAACTACGACGGCGTCCTGAAGGTCGACGGCGAGGTCGGCAACAAGAAGACGTACGACCCCCGCGTCTGGGGCAAGGCCGCCGAGGCCGGCATGGCCGCCCGCGTGGTCGTCGCCGCCGAGAACCTGCGGTCGGCGGGCAACAAGCGCAAGTAGTCCTCCGGACGGGTTCCGGGACGGCGTTCCGCACAGGGCCGGCTTCCGGACGGGACCGGCTTCCGGACGGGTTCCGGGACGGACCGCATGACGTTGTCGGCCCTCGTACGGCTGCGTGTGCGGGCGGCCTCCGGGCCTCCCCGCGCGGTTGCGGGCTCGCCGCCGAAGGCCCCTGGCATCTGCCGGGGGCCTTTACGGTGGGGGCTCGGGCAGACTGGAACGCATGGCCATCAACGAGAACCTGCTCGGGGGACCCGCCCCGACCCATCTGCCCGAAGACCCGGAGCCGCGCGAACTGCTCGCCTCCGGTACCGCGCCCGCCGAGGTCGCGGCGAAATACCCGGCCTCCTCGCTGGTCTGGGCGCAGCTCGCCGACGACGCCTTCGAGGCCGGAAGCGTCGTGGAGTCGTACGCCTACGCCCGTACCGGCTACCACCGCGGCCTCGACTCGCTGCGCCGCGCCGGGTGGAAGGGCCACGGTCCCGTGCCCTTCGAGCACGAGCCGAACCGCGGCTTCCTCCGCGCCCTGCACGCGCTGGCCCGCGCCGCCCAGGCGATCGGCGAGCAGGACGAGTACGAGCGCTGCACGGTCTTCCTGCGGGACAGCTCGCCGACCGCCGCCGACACCCTGACCTGACGGCCGGCCCGCCCTTCTTTTCCTGTTTCCCTCGCGTTCCCCCTGGGTCTCACCAGGGGGAACGTGCTTTGTCGCAGTCGTGCCACAAGGGCGGACCGACGCCTCAGCCCCCGTATCAATGTGCGATTCTGATCCGGTTGTCCACACGCAGCACGGGGTGAGACCGGCCGGGGGGCCGGGGCCTCGACGACCGCTGCGCCAGCGCAGGGGGAGTCTTGCCACAGCCACGCCGTCAACCGGGCCGACGTCGGACGAGGGGCCGCGCCGCGATAGTCGGCTCCGCCCTGGCCGTGGGACTGATCATGGTGACCGCGGGCGTCGGGTACGCCACCTGGAACCACGGCAGGAACGTCGACTCCGCCGCCGCCATCGACCACGGCCTCGGCGCCACCACGGCACCGGCCCGCGACGCCAGCGGCAGTGACGGTGACACCGGGGGCGGCACTCCGCCGTCCGCGAGGGACAAGGCGGAGCCGCCGAAGGTGCCCGTCTCCGGCACCGGCCGCTTCAGCACCGCCGACGCCAGCGGCAAGGCCACGGGACACGGCACCGTCCGCCGCTACAAGGTCGAGGTCGAAGGCGGTATCGACCTGTCCGCCGCCGACGCCGCCCACGAGATCGCCGCCATCCTCGCCAACCCCCGCGGCTGGACCGCCGACGGCCACGACGGCTTCCAGCTCGTCTCCTCCGGCCGCGCCGACTTCGTCGTCAAGATCGCCACCCCCGACACCGTCGACGACATCTGCGGAGCCGCCGGTCTCCTCACCCGCGGCGAGGTCAACTGCGACGTCGGCTCCACCGTCGTCGTCAACCTCAAGCGCTGGCTGCTCGGCTCCCCCGAGTTCAAGGGCCCCATCGAGGGTTACCGCGCCCTGATCATCAACCACGAGGTCGGCCACCGCATCGGCCACGGCCACGAGGGCTGCCCGGGCCCGGGAAAGCCGGCCCCGGTGATGATGCAGCAGATCAAGGGCCTGAACGGGTGCCGAGCGAATGAGTGGCCGTACGACCCGAAGGGGACGTACGTGGGAGGTCCGGCGGTGGAGTGAGGGGTGAGCCCTCTCGCGTTGGCTCAGGGTGGCGGTGGGACGTGTGGGGGAGCCGTCGTGGGTGAGGTCGGGGTGGCGGTGGGACGTGCGGGGGAGCCGCCTTGCGCAGGCTCACCGTCCTTCCCCCTTTTTTTGCCGCCCTTCCGCCTCCGGGCGCTTAGATCCGGTGTCGACGGTCCTCTTCGACGGTCGCTCGTTCCTCGCTCCCTGCTCATCGTCGCTTTCGACACCGGCGCGCCCTTCGGCTCCATGGCTACCGGCGAACCCGCCTGCGCAGCGGTGCCGGAGGGGCGCAGCCCCTCGCGCGAGCGCACCCCGGGGGCGGTGGCCCTTGCGCAGGGGCACCCTGGGGGGAGCCGGGCCTTGCCGGATTGGGCCGCACCGCAGATGATCTCGGCGTAGCCCGGTGATCCCGGGTCCGCTTCTGGAGGTAAGACCATGTCCGACGCACCGACCGATGAGGCGGCGACCCCGAACCTCTCGTTCGAGGGCAGCACGCCGTACGAGGACTACGTGCAGGCGTCCGTACTGACCCACTTGCAGCACCCGTTGTCCGACGAGCCCGGCGAGATGGCCTTTCTGGTCACCACGCAGGTGATGGAGCTGTGGTTCACGTTGCTGGTCCACGAATGGACCACCGCGGCGGCGGCGCTCAGGGAGGACGACCTGCCGACGGCGATGGCGGCGCTCAAGCGCAGCCTGCCGGAGCTGGAGTCGCTGAACGCCTCGTGGAAACCGATCGCCAATCTCACCCCCGCGCAGTTCAACGCGTACCGGTCGGCTCTCGGTGAGGGCTCCGGGTTCCAGTCGGCGATGTACCGGCGGCTGGAGTTCCTGCTCGGGGACAAGTCCGCGTCGATGCTGGTGCCGCACCGGGGCACCCCCAGCGCGCACGCGGAGCTGGAGAAGGCGCTGACCGAGCCGAGCCTGTACGACGAGGTGCTGCGACTGCTCAGCCGCCGCGGCTATGCGGTGCCCGCCGAGGTGCTGGAGCGCGACCCGGCGCTGCGGTACGAGCCGCACGCGGAGGTCGAGCGGGCGTGGCAGAGCGTGTACGCGGACGCCGACCAGGACACCGAGCTGATCAGGCTCGGCGAGGCCCTGACGGATGTCGCCGAGCTGGTCTGGCGCTGGCGCAACGACCACCTGGTGGCCACGCGCAGGGCGATGGGCGCCAAGTCGGGCACGGGCGGCTCGGCGGGGGTGGCCTGGCTGGAGAAGCGCGCCACGAAGAACGTCTTTCCCGAGCTGTGGACGGCGCGCAGCCATGTCTGAGGCCCTCGCGGCAGGAGATGCCGCCCTTCAGGACCGCGCGGACGCGCTGGACGCCGCCGATCCGCTGGCCGCCGTGCGGGACCGCTTCGTGCTGGACGACACCGTCTATCTGGACGGCAACTCGCTGGGCGCGCTGTCCACCGCCGTGCTGCCCCGGCTGAGCGACGTCGTCACCCGGGAGTGGGGCGAGCTGCGCATCCGGTCCTGGGAGGAGAGCGGCTGGTGGACCGCACCCGAGCGGATCGGCGACCGGATCGCGCCGCTGGTGGGCGCCGCGCCGGGGCAGGTCGTGGTCGGGGACTCGACCAGCGTGAATGTCTTCAAGGCGCTGGTCGCCGCCGTGCGGATGGCGCCCGCCGACCGCACCGAGATCCTGGTGGACGCGGCGACCTTCCCCACGGACGGCTACATCGCCGCGTCGGCGGCCCGGCTGACCGGTCACACCGTGCGCGCGGTGGACGCGGCCGAGATCGCGGACGCGGCCGGTGACCGTACCGCCGTGGCGCTGGTCAACCACGTGGACTACCGCACCGGGCGGCTGCACGACCTGTCCGCCGTCACGGCGGCCCTGCACGCGGCGGGCGCCCTCGCGGTCTGGGACCTGTGCCACAGCGCGGGCGCGCTGCCCGTCGCGCTCGACGCGGACGGCGTGGACCTCGCGGTCGGCTGCACGTACAAGTACCTCAACGGCGGGCCCGGCGCGCCCGCGTACCTCTATGTGCGGCGTCAGCTTCAGCCGCGCTTCGACTCGCCGCTGCCGGGCTGGAACTCGCACGCCGACCCGTTCGGCATGGCCCCGGAGTACGCCCCGGCGGACGGCGCGCCCCGCGGGCGGGTCGGCACGCCGGAGATCCTGTCGCTGCTCGCGTTGGACGCGGCGCTCGACGTCTGGGACGGTGTCGGCGTCGCGGACGTGCGGGCCAAGAGCCTGGCGCTGACCGACTTCTTCCTGGACTGCGTGGCCGCGCTGGTGCCGTACGGGCGCGCCGAGCCGATCACACCCGCCGACCACGCGGAGCGCGGCAGCCAGGTCTCGCTGCGCTGCGCGGGGGCGGCCGAGGTGATGCGCGAGCTGACCGCGCGCGGCATCGTCGGCGACTACCGGCGCCCCGACGTGCTGCGCTTCGGCTTCACACCGCTCTACACCCGGTACGCCGACGCCTTGCGCGCCGCCCGCGTACTGGCCGACGTCCTGGCCGGCGGGCCGGGCACGCCCGTCGCGGCCCGACCCACCGCCGTACCGCAGGAAACCGACCCGCTCGACGTACCCGAAGGGACCACGTAACCGATGTCCGCTGCCGACCCCTCCACGTCCCCGCCCGCCGCCGATGCCGCCTCCGGGCGACGGGCGGCGGCCGAGGAGGCGTCGGCGTTCGGCCACGCTCCGGTGCCGCCGGACGCCACCGCGTCCTACGGCGACCACCCCGACCAGGTGGTCGACTTCTACCGGCCCGCCCCCGCCGAAGGCGCCCCCACCGGCCGTCCGGCCCCGCTGGTGGCCCTCTTCCACGGCGGTGCCTGGCGCGCCGCCCACGACCGCGCCCACGTCTCGCCGCTCGCGGCCCACCTCACCACCCACGGCTACGCTGTCGCGTCGGTCGAATACCGCCGCGGCCCGGCCCTTGAGGCGCCGCAGGAAGGCCGCGACGGCTCGGACCCCGCGCCCGACGCGCTGCCACCGGCCGGGCGCTGGCCCGACACCTTCGACGACGTGGCCGCCGCCCTCGACGCGCTGCCCGCGCTCGCCGTGCGGGCGCTCGGCGCCGACGTGGTCGACCCCCGCCGCACCGTCCTGACCGGCCACAGCGCGGGCGGCCACCTCGCGCTGTGGGCCGCCGCCCGTCACGTCCTGCCCCCTGAATCCCCCTGGCACCGCCCCTCACCTCCCCCCGTACGCGGCGTCGTGGCCCTCGCCCCGATCGCCGACCTCACCTCGGCGATCCGGCTGGGTGTCTGCTCCGGCGCGGTCGTCGACCTGCTGGGCGGACCCGAGCACCTGACGGCACGTCTGCCCGACGCCGACCCCGCCGCGCTGCTGCCCACCGGTATCGCCACAACCATCGTGCACGGCACCACTGACAATGAGGTTCCGTCGCAGGTCAGCCAGGCTTTCGCCCGTGCCGCGGCGGTCGCGGGCGAGGAGGTCGTCGCCGCGTGGCTGCCCGGCACCGGCCACTTCCCGCTGATCGACCCGTCCACGGCGGCCTGCGCGGCCGTCGCGGACGAGATCGCCCAACTCGCCTGGTAGCCGGGGCCGCCCGGCAGCGCGAAGGCCCCCGCCCGGTTCGACCGGGCGGGGGCCTTCGTGTGCGTGTGGTGCGGAGGGGGTCAGCGGGAGCGCTTGGCCAGCCGCTCGACGTCCAGGAGGATCACGGCGCGGGCCTCCAGGCGGAGCCAGCCGCGGCCCGCGAAGTCCGCGAGGGCCTTGTTGACGGTCTCGCGCGAGGCGCCGACGAGCTGGGCCAGCTCTTCCTGCGTGAGGTCGTGGACGACGTGGATGCCCTCTTCCGACTGCACGCCGAAGCGGCGGGAGAGGTCGAGCAGCGCCTTGGCGACGCGGCCGGGGACATCGGAGAAGACCAGGTCGGACATGACGTCGTTGGTGCGGCGCAGGCGGCGGGCGACGGCGCGCAGCAGGGCGGTGGAGACCTCGGGCCGTACGTTCAGCCAGGGCTGGAGGTCGCCGTGGCCCAGGCCGAGCAGCTTCAGCTCGGTCAGCGCGGTGGCGGTGGCGGTGCGCGGGCCGGGGTCGAAGAGCGACAGCTCGCCGATCAGCTCACCGGGGCCGACCACGGCGAGCATGTTCTCGCGGCCGTCGGGCGAGGTGCGGTGCAGCTTGACCTTGCCTTCGGTGACGACGTACAGCCGGTCCCCGGGGTCACCCTCGTGGAACAGCGAGTCGCCACGCGCGAGCGTGACCTCCGTCATGGAGGCGCGCAGTTCAGCGGCCTGCTCGTCGTCGAGCGCCGCGAAAAGCGGGGCACGGCGCAGAACGTCGTCCACGAGCTCTCTCCTTGTCGACATCGCTGGGATTTCCCCATGATGCATGACGTCTCAAACAGTGCGATCAATCACAAGGATGTCTTATCCAGGCCCGTAGCCGTGCTCCGGGGGTCCGATTGGGGGTCCGATCGGGGTCCGTAAACGGCTCAGGAAGGGCCGAACGGGTGGCCCCTGAGCCGGATTCCGCTATGAGCGAACAACATAACGGCTGGGGCGTCGGAGTGGGCCCTTCGCGCACGGCCGTACGAATTTCGTACGAATTCCTGCGCGCCGGACGGCTCGAACGCCCGCGTCGGCGCGGGTTTACCGGACCTTCGCGGATTTACGGCACCGGCACCGGTTCAGGCACCGGTGCCTGCGCCGCGGTGGACGCTCCCTCGTGGGCGGTCCCCGGTGCGGCCGTCCCCGGCGCCGTCGTCAGGAAGCGCGCGGCCACCGACCGGTTGTATTTGGTGAACATCGCACCCAGCGTGCGCCGTTCCTCCTCGGTCCAGCCGTCGAGCAGTCCGGCCAGGCTCTCCGCGCGCCGGGCGCGTACCTCCTCCATCCGCCGCAGCCCCTCGGCGGTCGGCGTGACGATGCTGCGCCGCCGGTCGGTGGGGGCGGGGGAGCGGGCGACCAGGCCCTGGGCCTGGAGCGCTGCCGCCTGGCGGCCGGCCGTCGAGGGGTCGAGGCCGAGCGCGGCGGCGAGCGAGTTGATGTCCTGCGGGCCGCCCCCGGCCAGGGTGCGCAGCAGCAGGTACTCGGCCCGGTCCAGGGTGTCGTGGATGTCGGTGCGCCGGTAGAACAGCTCGAAATTCCTGACGAGCACGGCGGTCTGATGCTCGATCACGTCGAGCGCGGCGGAGGTCCCCTCGGTCCCCTCTGCCTTCGCGGTCCCTGCCACGGCCACTCCAGATCCAGATATCGGTACGATGCACGTGTTAATATCGGCATCATACCGATGAATTCGGCGAGGCCGAGCGGGAGGGGACGCGGTGGGGTCGAGCGGCTGGACGCGCGAGGTCTGGGACCGGATAGTCGGATCGGACCCGGGCCTGCAAAGACTCCGCACGGCGTTCGGCGCGGCGGTCGCCATGAGCACCACCCTGGCGATCGAGTACGGCTACGGGCGCGCCACGCACGCGGGCCCCCAGGGCACCCTCGTCGGCATGCTGCTGGGCACCGTCATGGCGATGATGGGCTCGATGGCGCTGGACGGCACCCAGGTGCTGCCGAAGATCCGCACGGCCGTGTTCTTCCCGGTCGCCATCGGCACCGGCATGGTCATCGGCGTCTCGGTGGCCGGGCACACCGACGCGATGCTCGCGGTCTTCGTCGCCGTCATGTTCGTGGCCGTCTTCATCCGCCGCTTCGGACTGCCGTACTTCTTCTACGGCTTCATGATCTGGATGGGCTACTTCTTCGCCGCCTTCCTCGACGCCCGCCTCGCGCAGCTCCCCGACCTGCTCGCCGCGGTCGGCATCGCCACCGGCTGGGTCCTGCTGCTGTCCACCACCGTGCTGCGCGCCCACCCCCAGCGGACGCTGACCCGCGTCCGCCGCGCCTTCGGCGCCCGTGCCGGGGCCGTCGCCCGGGTCTGCGCCGACCTGCTGGAGACCGACCCCGAGGACGTGCGGCGGCTGGCCCGGCTCCGCCGCGAGCTGCACTCGCGCCAGCTCAGGCTCGCCGAGACCGCGCTGGTCATCGAGGGCTGGTCGGCCCACCCCGGCACCCTGCCGCCGGGCCGGTCCGCGGCCGGAGTACGCCGCAGGACGCTGGACGCGCATCTGGCGGTGGACGCCGTGGCGACCGCGGCCGACGCGCTCGCGGGCACCGGAGGGCGCCTCGCGCCCGAGGCCGCGGCCATCGCCGCGCACCTGGCGCGCAGCGAATACGCGGCGGCCGAACGGCGGGCCAGGGACGTACTGTCACTCGTCGACTCCGACGACCCGGTGACGGCCGCGCGCGCCGAACCCGCCACAGATTGCTTCGCCTATCACCTGGCCACCGCCGCCTGGGAGTTCACGGTGCTGGTCAGGGAGGTCAGGCGCGCCGCGGAGGCGGACGTCGGACGATCCCACAACGGAAGCGGGCACAAGGTGCGGCGCCCGAAGGCCGCACAAGGCGCGGCAGACGGCCCCGGCCGCGACCCCCGTCCCGCTCACGGCACCCACGACGACGCTCTCGACGCCCCGGCCGACTTCGCCCCCGCCGTGACCCTGGCCATGGGCGGGCTGCCCGGCTCCGCCGCGGTCGCGGGCGGTGTCTCGGCGCGCGGCGGCTGGCGGCGGCTCAGCGGCCTCTCGCTGACCACCCGGCAGGCGATCCAGGTGGCCGTCGCGGGCACCCTGGCCATCGTCATCGGCCGCGAGCTGTCGGAGGCCCGCTACTACTGGGCGGTGATCGCCGCCTTCATCGCCTTCACCGGCACCGCCACCCGCTCGGAGACCTTCATCAAGGCGACCAACCGCGTCGTCGGCACCCTGCTCGGCCTCGGCGCGGGCATCGGCCTCGCGCACCTGACCGCGGGCCACACCCTGTGGGTGATCGCGGTCATCGTGCTCAGCATGTCCTGCGGCTTCTACCTGGTCAGCCTCTCCTACGCGGCCATGATCTTCTTCGTCACGATCATGGTGTCGCAGCTCTACACCCAGCTCCACGAGTTCTCCGCCGGTCTGCTGATGCTGCGTCTCGAAGAGACCGCCATAGGCGCCGCCATCGGCATAGCGGTCGCCCTGGTCGTCCTGCCGACCAGCACGCGCGACACCGTCAGCAGCGCGCGCGGCAGCTACTTCGCGGCCGTGGGCGAGCTGCTGCACGCCGCCGCCGCGCGCCTGGAGCACGACGGCCGCGCCGACCGCGAGGACGGGTCCGCAAGCCCCGACGGCGCCGACCTCGACGCCCTGGTGCGCGTGGTGGACCACCGCCTCCAGCAGCTCGCCCTGGTGGCGCGCCCGCTGACCCGCCCCCTGGTGTGGGGCAACGACCCGCGCCTCGTACGGCACCGGCTCACCCTCTACGCGGCCGTCACCCGGCAGACCAGGGCCCTGGCGCTCGGCCCGCGCCGCTCACCCGGCCTCGCGCCCGCGCCGCACCTGGCGGAGGCCAGCCGCGCGCTCGGCCACGCGGCCACCGCCCTGGCGCTCGCACCCGCCCCGCAGGGCCGGCCCGCGACCGAGGTCGCCCGCGCCCTGCGTACCGCCGACGCGGCGCTCCTGACCAGGCTCCCCGCCGCCGGTACGGTGCTGCCGCCGGTCACCAGGCCGCTGCTGCGGCTGCGGCAGCTCCTGCACGAGCTGGCCGTACTCCCGCCGGGACACGGCGTCGGCCGCGGCTTCACCGGGCGCGGCGCGGGCCTCGCCGACACTTCGCGGATCGTCACCGGCTCGCATGCCGCCGGGCCCGTACCGGACAGGCCGCACGGCGTGACGGCGGGTGCCGCGGGGGAGCGCCCCGGACCGGGGGACGACCTCCCGCACGCGTCCGGCGCGGCCGGTGACGGCGCGCCCCGCCGCCCCTGAGCCGCCGGTCCCGGCCACGCGACGCCGCGCCCCGATCGTTGTGGCGCCCTGTGTCGGCGGCGGCCCGTAGGCTGGCGGCATGGCGACGAGTGGTGCGGTGGTCAAGAAGATCAAGAAGGCGAAGGTCGCGCAGACGCATGCGGGACTGGTACGGCAGGCGCGGCGGATCAACCGCGAGCTGGCGGAGGTTTATCCGTACGCGCATCCAGAGCTGGACTTCGAGAATCCCTTCCAGCTCCTGGTCGCCACGGTGCTGTCCGCGCAGACCACGGACCTGCGGGTGAACCAGACGACGCCCGCGCTGTTCGCGAAGTACCCGACGCCCGAGGACATGGCGGTGGCCGACCCCGAGACGCTGGAGCAGATCCTGCGCCCGACGGGCTTCTTCCGCGCCAAGGCGAAGTCCGTGCAGGGGCTCTCGGCGGCGCTGCGGGACCGGTTCGGCGGTGAGGTGCCCGGCCGTCTCGAGGACCTGGTGACCCTGCCGGGCGTCGGCCGCAAGACGGCCAATGTCGTACTCGGCAACGCCTTCGGCGTCCCCGGCATCACCGTGGACACCCACTTCGGCCGCCTCGCCCGCCGCTTCGGCTGGACCGCGTCGCAGGACCCGGAGAAGGTCGAGGAGGACGTCGCCGGGCTCTTCCCGAAGTCGGACTGGACGATGCTGTCGCACCGCGTCGTCTTCCACGGCCGCCGTATCTGCCACGCCCGCAAACCCGCCTGCGGCGCCTGCCCGATCGCCCCGCTCTGCCCGGCCTACGGCGAGGGCGAGACGGACCCGGAGAAGGCGGAGAAGCTGCTCAAGTACGAGAAGGGCGGCGCCCCCGGACAGCGCCTGAAGCCCCCGCCGGACTACCCGGGCCAGCCCGCGCCCCCGCTGGCGGCCTCATGACCCACGCGCGGGGGGCGGGCACCGGAGCGGACACGGGTGCCGGGCCGGAGACGGGCGCGGGCTTCGGCACGGACCCGCGAGCGGGCCTCGGCGCCGACGCGCGAGCCGGCTTCGGCGCCGATGCCGGAGAAGGCACCGGGGTCGAGATCAGCACGGCCGGGCTGCCGCGGTGGCTCGAACCGGTGGCCGACGCCGTCGCCGGGGTCCGGCCGGAACAGCTCAGCAGCTTTCTGCCGCCCGAAGGCGGCGGGCGGCAGTCCGCCGTCCTGATCCTGTTCGGGGACGGCGACCGGGGTCCCGAGATGCTGCTCATCGAGCGGTCGAGGGCGCTGCGTTCGCACGCGGGCCAGCCCTCCTTCCCCGGCGGCGCCCTCGACCCCGAGGACGGCGACCCGGACGGCGACGGGCCGGTGCGCGCCGCGCTGCGCGAGGCCGAGGAGGAGACCGGCCTCGACCCGACGGGCGTCCAGGTCTTCGGCGTGCTGCCGCGGCTCTACATCCCGGTCAGCGGCTTCGTCGTGACCCCCGTGCTCGGCTGGTGGCGCAGGCCCACCCCGGTCGGCGTGGTCGACCCGGCCGAGACCGCGCGCGTCTTCCGGGTGCCTGTGGCCGATCTCACCGACCCCGCCAACCGCGCGACCCTGACCCACCCCAGCGGCTTCCTCGGCCCGGCCTTCCTGGTCGAAGGCGCGTTGGTCTGGGGTTTCACCGCGGGGCTGATCGACAGGATCGTGCAGTTCGCGGGCTGGGAGCGGCCCTGGGACCGCGACCGCAAGGTGCCGCTCGCCTAGGGCGTGTCCGCGCCGTACCCCGCCTCTGCGGGGCGCGTACGGCGGTGCCCGGGCGCGCGTGCCGAGGCGCGTACGGGCGGTGCCCGGGCGCGCGTGCCGAGGCGCGTACGGCGGTCCTCGGGGGCGCGTGCCGGGGCTCCTCCGAGGGGTGTCCAGGGCGTGTCCAGGGCGAGTTCGGCCCCCTGGCGCCGGTCATCGGCCGTACCGCGCAGGTCACCTGGGCCGTACGGTGCCGTCGGGCGGGGCGGCCATGAGACCGTGTCCAGGTGAACGTGCTGGACTTTCTGCTCATCCTCGCCGCCGTCTGGTTCGCCGTGGTCGGTTACCGGCAGGGCTTCGTCGTCGGAGTCATGTCGGTGGTCGGCTTCCTCGGCGGCGGTCTCGCCGCGATCTATCTGCTGCCGCTGTTCTGGGACAAGGCGACGGACCACTCCTCGCCGGGCTCGGTCGCGGTGATCACCGCCGTGGTGGTCGTCATCGTGTGCGCGTCGGTGGGGCAGGCGTTCACCACGCACCTGGGCAACAAGCTCAGGACTCGCATCACGTGGTCGCCCGCCCGCGCCATCGACGCGGGCGGCGGCGCGCTGGTCAATGTGCTCGCCATGCTGCTGGTGGCCTGGCTGATCGGCAGCGCGCTGGCCACCACGGCGCTGCCGACGATAGGCCGCGAGGTGCGCTCGTCCAAGGTGCTGCTCGGCGTCTCCAGGGTGGTGCCGCAGGAAGCCGACACCTGGTTCACCGACTTCAGCTCCACCCTCGCGCAGAACGGCCTGCCGCAGGTCTTCGGGCCCTTCGGGTCCGAGCCGATCACCTCGGTGCCCCCTCCCGACCCGAACCTCGTGCACAGCGCCGTCGTCACCGACGCCCGCCGCAGCATCGTCAAGATCGTCGGCACCGCGTCGGGCTGCGGGAAGGTCCTCGAAGGGTCCGGCTTCGTCTTCGCCAAGGACCGCGTGATGACCAACGCGCACGTCGTCGGCGGCGTCTCCGAGCCCACCGTGCAGATCGGCGGCAAGGGCCGCCTGTACGACGCCCGCGTGGTCCTCTACGACTGGCAGCGCGACATCGCCGTCCTGGACGTGCCGCGTCTGAACGCGCCGGCGCTCACGTTCACCAGCGGCGACGTACAGTCCCGCGACGACGCCATCGTGGCCGGTTTCCCGGAGAACGGCGCCTTCGACGTACGCGCCGCCCGCGTCCGCGGCCGTATCGAGGCCAACGGCCCGGACATCTACCACCGCGGCACCGTCCACCGCGACGTCTACTCGCTGTACGCGACCGTCCGCCAGGGCAACTCCGGCGGCCCGCTGCTCACCACGAACGGGCAGGTGGCGGGCGTCGTCTTCGCCAAGTCACTCGACGACTCGAACACCGGTTACGCGCTCACCGCCGACGAGATCCGCCCGGACATCGCGGCGGGCAGGGCGGCGAGCCGGCAGGTCGACACGGAGAACTGCGCGCTGTGAGGTGACCGACGGCCGGCCCGGCGTACCTGTCGGCCGGGCCGTCCGTCGGCCGGGCGGTCACTGCGCCCTGGCGTGCCGCAGCCGGGCACCGACCCAGCGGGCCCGGCGCCGCAGGATGCGCGGGATTCCGATCTGGGGCTCCCCCGGCGGGAGCACGGCCAAGGGCGCCCCGCTGTTGACGGAGACGGAAGTGTTACGGCGATTGCGTGATACGTCACGGTAGTCGTGCGTCCAACCCATACGAAGCTAAGTGCCCGCAGCCCTTGGTCGGTAATCGCCCTTCGGTCGCCCGGTTGGCGTATGCGTCCGGCATTTTGCGGATCATATGACCGACACGCTGACGCCTGATGCGTACGGGGCGGGCGCGCTGGCAGAGGGACACCTGATGGCGGGTCAGAGCCTCGCTGAGGGTGAGTCAGTTACGACGCGAGGCCGTGCGGAGGCGGCGGCTTGGGCCCGTCGGGAGCGTACGGCTCAGCGGTCCGGCTCCGGGTCCTTCAGCCAGTTGATCAGCTCGGTCGAGAACGCGGCCGGGTCCTCCTCGTGCGGGAAGTGCCCCAGGCCGTCGAAGAGCCGCCAGCGGTACGGCGCCTCGACGTACTCCCCGCTGCCCGCCGCGCTGCGGCTGCGGATCGCCGGATCGAGCGAGCCGTGCAGGTGCAGCGTCGGCACCCGGACCGGCCGCTTCATCCGCCGGTTGAACTGGATGCCGTCGGGCCGCGCCATCGACCGCACCATCCAGCGGTACGGCTCGACCGCGCAATGCGCCGTCGAGGGGATCTGCATCGCGCGCCGGTAGACGTCCACGGCCTCGTCGTCCGGCAGCCGCGGCCCCGACCACTGGTGGATCAGCCGGCCGACCAACTCCGCGTGGTCCGCCACCAGGTGACGCTCCGGCAGCCAGGGCGACTGAAAGCCCCAGATGTAGGCGCCCGACTTGCTGTGCCGCAGATCGGTCAGCATCGCGTTGCGCCAGCGGCGCGGGTGCGGCATCGACTCGACCGCGAGGCGGCGTACGAGCTTGGGCCGCATCGTCGCGGCCGTCCACGCCAGGTAGCCGCCGAGGTCGTGGCCGACCAGCGCGGCGTCCGGCTCGCCCAGCGACCGGATCACCCCGGTGACGTCGAGCGCGAGGTTGCCCGCGTCGTAACCGCGCGGCGTACGGTCGCTGCCGCCCACCCCGCGCAGGTCCATCGCCACCGCGCGGAAACCGGCCTCGGCGAGTGCGGGCAGTTGGTGCCGCCAGGTCCACCAGAACTGCGGGAAGCCGTGCAGCAGGAGGACGAGCGGGCCGTCGCCCATCTCGGCGATGTGGAAGCGGGCGCCGTTCGCGGCCACGTCACGGTGGGTCCACGGCCCTTCGAGGCGGGGGACGGAACCGCCGCCGCCCGCACCTGACGGCCCGGTTCCCGGCCCGTTCCCCGAGCCGTTCCGCGACTCTTCTCCCGAACCGCTTCCGCTGTCGTTTCCCGTGGCACTGCCCGACCTGCCGACGACCCTCATGGTGGAGAGAGTGTCACATCTTCAGGTCGGGTGCTCTGGTCGAACCGGCCATCGAATCCGGCCCGGCGCCGGACACCGAATCCCGGACGCCGCCGCGTCCCGCGTCCCTGTCCGCGCGGGGAAGCGCGGGCTTGGCGGCGGCCTTGTCCAGACTCGTGGCCGTGTCCTGCGGACGCGGGTGCGGCTTCGCGTTCTTCATCACCGCTGCGGTCTGCTTGGCCGACTCGATGGAGCGCTCGGGCTTCTTCACCTTCTTGAACCGGCCGTACGCGATCAGGCCGAGGAGCGCGGCGATCAGCACGTACGCCCCGGCGACGATCAGGAACGACCACCCCAGGGTGATCCCGAGCGCGTGGATGCCGTACGCGGCGGCCATGCTGAACATCGGCATGGCGAAGAAGGCCAGGGTCAGGGCGACACCGATCGCGCCGCTGCCGAACAGCGCCCGCTTCACGTCCTGCCGCAGTTCCACCTTGACGAGGGCGATCTCGTCGTGCACCAGGGCGGAGACATCCGCCGTGGCGGAGGCGAACAACTGGCCGAGGCTGCGCCCGTCGTCGTCGTGGGCTGCGCTCATTGCGTCCTCCGTCGTCAAATCGTTGTCGTTCCGTCAGATCATGCCTCAGCCGGAGTCATCTCCGCCGTCGCCCCCGGCCAGACGGGCGAGCCTGCGGTGTTCCGCGGCCTTCCGTTCCAGGATCTCGGCCATCCGCAGGTGGTAGGCGGGCTGGTCCTGCTCGTACACGTCGGGGACCCCGTCGCCGTCCTCGTCGCGCTCCTCCTCGTCGCACAAGGCGCGGTATTTGTTGTTCCGCAGCTTCAGCAGAATCGTCGCCAGCACCGCGGAGAGCAGCGAGCCGACCAGGACGGCGGCCTTCGCCTCGTCGGCGAGCAGCGCGTCGTCCTTGAAGGCGAGTTCGCCGATCAGCAGGGAGACGGTGAAGCCGATCCCGGCGAGCGAGGCGACCGCCAGGACGTCGGGCCATTTGAGGTCGGCGTTGAGCCGCGCCCGGGTGAAGCGGGCCGCCAGCCAGGTGCCGCCGAACACGCCGACGATCTTTCCGACCACCAGTCCGATCAGCACACCGAGCGTCTCGGGCTTGGTGAACACATCGCGCAGCGAGCCGCCCGAGACCGCGACCCCGGCCGAGAACAGGGCGAACAGCGGTACGGCAAGGCCCGCCGAGATCGGCCGCACCAGGTGCTCGATGTGCTCGCCGGGAGATTCGCGCTCACCCTCGCGCCTGGTGCAGCGCAGCATCAGGCCCATGGCGACGCCCGCGATGGTGGCGTGCACGCCGCTGTTGTACATCAGGCCCCAGATGACCAGCGCCAGCGGCACGTACACGTACCAGCCGCGTACTCCCGAGCGCAGCAGCAGCCAGAAGACGACCAGCCCGGCCGCGGCTCCGCCGAGCGCGGCGTAGTTGATCGAGGAGGTGAAGAAGACGGCGATGATCAGAATGGCGAAGAGGTCGTCGACGACGGCGAGGGTGAGCAGGAAGGCGCGCAGCGCGGCGGGCAGGGCGGTGCCGATAACGGCGAGGACCGCGAGCGCGAAGGCGATGTCGGTGGCGGTGGGGACGGCCCAGCCCTTGAGGGAGCCGCCGCCGGTGGCGCTGACGACGGTGTAGAAGATCGCGGGGACCGCCATGCCGCACACGGCCGCGATCACCGGGAGCGCGGCGGCCGAGGGGGTGCGCAGCTCGCCCGCGACCAGTTCGCGCTTCAGCTCGATGCCCGCCACGAAGAAGAAGACGGCGAGCAGGCCGTCCGCCGCCCAGTGCGCGACGGACAGGTCGAGGCCGAGCGTGGAGACGCCGAAGTGGAAGTGGCTGACGCTCTCGTAGCTGTGGTGCAGGGTGTTCGCCCAGACCAGCGCCACCACGGCGGCCACCAGGAGCAGGACTCCGCCGACGGTCTCCGCGCGCAGCGCGTCCAGGACGAAGGTGCGTTCCGGGAGCGGCAGCCGTCCGAGGACGGTGTCGGCGCGACGGCGCGGTTGCTCAGTCACGCGGGTACTCGGTCATGGGGGCGGCCTCCTGGGCGGGTGCGGCTGGCTGCGGACACAGGTGTCCCGTGTGCCGACCAGACTTCCCGGCGCGCCCTTAAGTTTTGTCGCGATCCTGCCGCGATGTGGTGTCAGCCTAACCCGAACGTGTGAGGGGCGTCCCGGTGGTTGCCGGGGCGCCCCTCACGGGTGTGGTCGCGCGGGTGTGGTCGCGCGGGTGTGGCCGCGCCGGGTGTGTGCCGGGGGCCGGGGGGTCAGTCCTCGCTGGGCGCGCTCGGCAGCTTGCTCTGGATGAGGTCCATCACCGTGGAGTCGGTGAGGGTGGTGACGTCGCCCAGCTCGCGGTTCTCCGCGACGTCGCGCAGCAGGCGGCGCATGATCTTGCCGGAGCGGGTCTTGGGCAGCTCGTTGACGATGAGGATCCGCTTGGGCTTGGCGATCGGGCCGAGCGCCTTGCCGACGTGGTCGCGCAGCGCGCCCGCGAGGTCCGCGCTGTCCTCCGCGGTGCCGCGCAGGATGACGAACGCCACGATGGCCTGCCCGGTGGTGGCGTCGGCGGCGCCGACGACGGCGGACTCGGCGACCTTCGGGTGCGAGACCAGCGCCGACTCGACCTCGGTGGTGGAGATGTTGTGGCCCGAGACGAGCATGACGTCGTCGACCCGGCCGAGCAGCCAGATGTCGCCGTCCTCGTCCTTCTTGGCGCCGTCGCCCGCGAAGTAGCGGCCGGGGAAACGGGACCAGTAGGTGTCGATGTAGCGCTGGTCGTCGCCCCAGATGGTGCGGAGCATCGACGGCCACGGCTCGGTGAGGACCAGGTAGCCGCCGGAGCCGTCCGGCACCTCGTTGGCCTCGTCGTCCACCACGGTCGCGGCGATGCCGGGTAGCGCGCGCTGCGCGGAGCCGGGCTTGGTCTCGGTGACGCCGGGCAGCGGGGAGATCATCATGGCGCCGGTCTCGGTCTGCCACCAGGTGTCCACGATCGGGGTCCTGCCGCCGCCGATGTGCTCGCGGTACCAGACCCACGCCTCGGGGTTGATCGGCTCGCCGACGCTGCCCAGCACGCGCAGGCTCGTCAGGTCGAACTTCGCGGGGATGTCGTCGCCCCACTTCATGAAGGTACGGATCGCGGTGGGCGCGGTGTAGAGCAGCGTGACGCCGTACTTCTGCACGATCTCCCAGAACCGGCCCTGGTGCGGGGTGTCCGGCGTGCCCTCGTAGATCACCTGGGTGGCGCCGTTGGAGAGCGGGCCGTAGACGATGTACGAGTGGCCGGTGACCCAGCCGATGTCGGCGGTGCACCAGTAGACGTCGGTCTCCGGCTTGAGGTCGAAGACCGCGTGGTGGGTGTAGCTGGCCTGGGTGAGGTAGCCGCCCGAGGTGTGCAGGATGCCCTTGGGCTTACCGGTGGTGCCCGAGGTGTAGAGGATGAACAGCGGGTGCTCGGCGTCGAAGGGCTGCGCGGTGTGCTCCGCGGACTGGCGCGCGGTGATCTCGTGCCACCACACGTCCCGGCCCTCGGTCCACTCCACGTCCTGGCCGGTGCGGCGCACCACCAGGACGTTGGTGACCTGCGGGGAGCGGGAGACGGCGTCGTCGATGGCGGGCTTGAGCGCGGACGGCTTGCCGCGCCGGTAGCCGCCGTCGGAGGTGATGACGAGCTTGGCGTCGGCGTCGGCGATCCGGGACGCGACGGCGTCGGCGGAGAAGCCGCCGAAGACCACCGAGTGCGCGGCGCCGATCCGGGCGCAGGCCAGCATCGCGATGACGGCCTCGGGGATCATCGGCAGGTAGACCGCGACCCGGTCGCCCTTCTCGACGCCCAGCTCGGTCAGCGCGTTGGCGGCGCGGGAGACCTCGTCCTTCAGCTCCGCGTAGGTGATGCTGCGGCTGTCGCCGGGCTCGCCCTCGAAGTGGATGGCGACCCGGTCGCCGTTCCCGGCTTCCACATGGCGGTCGACGCAGTTGTACGCGACATTCAGCTCACCGTCGGCGAACCACTTCGCGAACGGCGGGTTCGACCAGTCCAGGGTCTGCGTGGGCTCGGTGGCCCAGGTCAGACGGCGGGCCTGCTCGGCCCAGAACCCCAGCCGGTCGGCCGCCGCCTGCTCGTACGCGTCCGCCGTGACGTTGGCGGACGCCGCCAGTTCGGCCGGGGGAGCGAACCGCCGCTCCTCCTTCAGCAGGTTGGCCAGGCTCTCGTTGCTGCTCACGCCAGCTCCTTGTCAGGGTGTCCCACATGTCCCAGCACTACCTCACCAGTCCTGGGCCACCCTGACAATAGCTACCCGAAAAATGGTTTAGACCTTTGCGGCCTCCCGGGCGGTGTCCGGTGCGGCGTCGGGCCCCACCGCAGCGAACACACTCGTCGAACCGTCCAGGATGTACGCCTGCGCCTCCGCGACATGGAAGTACATGCCGTGCAGTTGGAGCGTGCCCTCGCTGACCCGACGCGCCACGCAGGGGTGCGCCATCAGGTGTTCGAGCTGCTGCATCACATTGACCAGGCTCAGCCTTTCGAGGTCGTCGGCGACCGGCCGGTCCGCCAGCGCCACCTCGCCGCGGCCGAGTCTGCCGATCCGGTTGAGCCGCGCCAGGCTGGGGCGGCCGTGCCGCAGCCACCGGGCCAGCGGGGTCTGCGCGCCCGGCTCGTGGTCGGAGCCCAGCAGTGCCTGCATCGCGCCGCACCCGGAGTGTCCGCACACCGTGATGCTGGAGACCTGGAGCACGTCCACCGCGTACTCGACGGCGGCGGCCACCGAGTCGCAGGAGGCGTCGGAGCCGGGCGGCGGCATCAGATTGCCCACATTGCGCACCGTGAAGAGGTCACCGGGACCGCTTGAGGTGATCATGCTGGTGACCAGCCGGGAGTCCGCGCAGGTGAGGAAGAGCTGGCCGGGCCGCTGTCCTTCGCGGGCCAGCCGCGCCAGCTCCTCGCGGACCAGCGGCGCGGTGTTGCGCTGGAAGGCGCTGACGCCGCCGAGCAGTTGACCGCCGCTGGTGGCGGGCACGGTGCCGGAGCGGGTGCAGTGGTGGTTGCGCCACGGCGTCCAGGGTCTGCAGGCGTGCGCGCTCACCGGTTCGCTGACGGTCCGTCCGACCGCGTCGCCGAGCGTCGCGTGTCCGCCGCGCGAACGGTGCCTGGCGCACCAGGCGTTCAGCGCCTCGTAGGCCGCGTGGTCCATGAAGGAGCCGTCCAGCTCCACCACCGCGTTGGCCCCGTCGGGGACCTGGGCGAAGGCCCGGGTCAGCCGGGGCACCGCCAGGAACGTCAACTGGCCGGTGACCCGCACCCGGTGGCACTCCGGCTCCTCGGTGACGGTGATCCGCGTGTGCGTCAGGCGGCGCAGCGACAGGCACAGCGCGACCACGATCCCCACGATCACGCCCTGGAGCACACCGAATAGCACCACGGAGCCGAGCGTGGCCGCGTACACCGGGAATTCGCGGTGCCGCTGGACGTGTCTGATGTGCGCGAAGCTCACCATGCGGACGCCGACCAGCATCACCAGGGCGGCGAGCGCGGCCAGCGGGATCAGCTCCAGCGCCCAGGAGGCGAGCCCGGCGCAGAGCAGCACCCACACACCGTGCATCACGGTGGCGCGGCGCGTCACGGCGCCCGCTTCGACATTGGCCGAGCCGCGGATCGCGCCGCCGGCCACCGGCAGGCCGCCGAGCAGGCCCGACACCATGTTGGCCGCGCCCTGGCCGAGCAGTTCGCGGTCGAGCTTGGCCGGCGGGGCGTGCGGTCCCGGCCGCCGGCCCTGGAGGGTGTCGATGGCGACCGCGGACAGCAGCGACTCCATGCTCGCGACCAGGGTGACGGTGAGCACGGCGGCGACCACTCCGAGGACCGGCCCCGTGGGAAGGGTGGGTAGCACGGGCGCGCTCCACGCGGGCAGATTCACCCGCGGCAGTGACAGTCCCGCGCTCACGGCGGTGGCCAGGACGACCGCGGCCAGCGGCGCGGGGATCGCGCCGAGCAGCCGTCCCGCCCTGCCTCTCAGCCGCCGCCAGCCGAGCAGTACGGCCACGGTGATCGCGCCGATGGCGGGTGTGGCCGGGTTGGTGACCGCCAACTGGCCGGGCAGTGCGGTGATGTTGTCGAGGGCGGAGCTCTGCGGGCTGCCGCCGAGGACCACATGGAGCTGGCCGAGGGCGATGACCGTACCGATGCCCGCGAGCATGCCGTGGACGATGGCGGGACTGACCGCGAGCGCGGATCTGGCCACCCGCGCCATGCCGAGCACGAGCTGCGCGAGCCCGGCGAGCACCGTGATGGCGCAGGTGCTGCGCCAGCCGTAGTGGTGGACGAGATCGGCGGTGACCACGACCAGGCTGGTCGCGGCACCGCTGACCTGGAGGGGCGCCCCGCCGAGCAGCCCGGCGACGATGCCGCCGACGACCGCGGCGACGAGGCCGGACTGGAGAGGCGCCCCGGTCGCCAGCGCGAGGCCGAGCGACAGCGGGACGGCGATCAGGAAGACCGTGATCGAAGCGGACAGATCGGACCGGTGGATTCTCTGCATAATTCCCGTCTCCTTCGGTGGGCGGCGGGACGTGATTGCGGAGCGTTATCGCTCGCTACTCTCAAGCGTCAGTAAATGGAGAGTAATCGACTGACTGCGGAGAGTGAAGTCCAGAGGTCTGATCGGGGCTTTATTTACTGCTATCGAGTGAATTGGCAGATAAACGGCCAGGTCGTTGCGGTCACGACAAGGTCGCATGTCACTTTTTTGGCAAATCCCTTTTTCTGTGATGTGAGGTACGAATGCACTCCCTGCGCAAGGCACCGGCGCTACTCGCCGTAGCCGCGCTGGCCGCGGGCGCGGTCGCGTGCTCCGCCGCCGGCGGCTCGGGCTCCGGATCAGCCGCCGGGTCCGGCACCGGCGCCGGCCCGGCCGTCGGCCGCGCCGAGCCCGGCAACGCGGGCACCCGCCCCGAAGCCGCGGCGCCCCACGCCGTCCGGCTCATCGGCGACGGCTCGACCGCCGAAACCGGCCCGCAGCCCCATCAGCCGGTCTTCGCGCGCCTGAAGCCGGGGGAGCGACCGCCGCAGCTCGTCGTGTTCTCCTGGGACGGCGCGGGTGAGGACAGCCAGAAGCTCTTCTCGCACTTCCGCGAGGTCGGCGAGCGCTACAACGCGGCGATGACGTACTTCCTCAGCGGCGTCTACCTGCTGCCCGGCGACCACAAGGACGTCTACGCCCCGCCCAAGCACCCGCGCGGCGCCTCCGACATCGGCTTCAACGACCGCCAGGGCATCACCGACACCCTGCGCGAACTGCGCCTCGCCTGGCAGAACGGCAGCGAGATCGGCACCCACTTCAACGGCCACTTCTGCGGTCCCAACGGCGGCGTCGGCACCTGGTCGAGCGACGAGTGGTCCAGCGAGATCCAGCAGGCCGAGGGCTTCGTGAAGAACTGGAAGACCAACTCCGGCCTCACCAAGCTCGACCCGCTGCCCTTCGACTACAGCAAGGAACTGGTCGGCGGGCGCGCCCCGTGCCTGGAGGGCCAGCACAATCTCATCCCGGCCGCCAAGGCCGCGGGCTTCCGCTACGACGCCAGCTCGATCGGCGGCCGGCAGACCTGGCCCTCCAAGATCGACGGCGTCTGGGACTTCCCGCTCCAGGACATCCCGGTGCCGGGTCGCGCCTTCGAGACGCTCTCCATGGACTACAACTTCCTCGCCAACCAGTCGGGCACCGTGCACGGCGACCCCGCCAAGCAGGCCGCCTGGGGCAAGCAGATGCACGACGGACTGGCCGCCGCCTTCGAGCGCGCCTACAACGGCAACCGCGCCCCGCTCTTCATCGGCGACCACTTCGAGTCCTGGAACGGCGGCGTCTACATGAAGGCCGTCGAGGACACCGTCAAGGAGGTCTGCGGCAAGGAAGGCGTGCGCTGCGTCAGCTTCAAGCAGGTGGCGGACTGGATGGACGCGCAGGACCCTGCGGTGCTCGCGCGGCTGCGGACGCTGGACGTCGGCCAGGCGCCCAAGGACGGCTGGAACACCTTCATGGGCGGAGCGCCCGCCGCCGCGACGGCGGGCGGTCCCGAGCGGATCAGGCCGGCTGTGCGCTAGCGGCCGCAGCGGGGCGGGGCAACTGCTCGTGCTGTTCCCGTTCGACGAGTACGAAGTCGGGGTCGACCTGCGCCGCCAGGTCGGCGCCCGTCTTCGCGTTTCCCCAGCTCTCCGCGTTCTTGAGGTGGAAGTGCACCATCTGCTGGGTGTAGCGCGCCCAGTCCCTGCGCTCGTACGTGGCGTCCGCCCGTTCGTGCAGCGTGCGCAGCGCGCGGCGGTTGTCCTCCTCCAGCCGCGCGAACCGCGGCGGCCTGCCCTTCTCCATCGCGCGCACCCAGTCCGAGTGCCCGACGGTGACCAGCAGGTCGTCGCCGACCTCTGCGCGCAGGAAGGCCAGGTCGTCCGCGTCCCGCACCTTGTTGCCGACGACCGCGAGATCGACGCCGAAGTCGCGGGCGTACTCCTTGTACTGGCGGTAGACGGCCACACCCTTGCGGGTCGGTTCGGCGACCAGGAACGTCATGTCGAAGCGGGTGAACATCCCGGAGGCGAAGGAGTCGCTGCCCGCCGTCATGTCCACGACCAGGTATTCGTCGCGGCCGTCCACCAGGTGGTTCAGGCAGAGTTCGACCGCGCCGACCTTGGAGTGGTAGCAGGCGACGCCGAGATCGGACTCGTTGAAGGGGCCGGTGACCATCAGCCGCACGGTGTCGCCCCCGGTGTTCCCGGCGCTCTCTGTGTCCCCGTCGTCTCCGTGGCCTCGGTCCAGGTGCACGGTGCGCGCGCAGGCCGCGTAGACGGGGTTGTCCTCGACCAGCCGCAGCAACCGGGATCCGTGGCCGGGCGGGGTGGTCTTGATCATGGTCTCGGCGGAGGCGATCCGGGGGTTGGCACCGCGCAGGTATTCCTTGATCTCCGGCAGGTGCGCGCCGAGCGCGGGCAGCGCGGCGGCGTCGTCCTCCGCCAGCCCGAGCGCCGGGCCGAGGTGCTGGTTGATGTCCGCGTCGATCGCGACGACCGGTACGCGGGAGGCGGCGAGATGGCGGATGAAGAGGGAGGACAGCGTGGTCTTGCCGCTGCCGCCCTTCCCGACGAAAGCGATCTTCATGTTCGCCAAGAGTAGTGGTACGGATACGGATCGTGAGCGTTTGGAGTGGGGAAGGCCACTCTTTCGGGGTCGTTCCGCGGGTTGGGGGGTGGCTAGGGTCGGAACCATGGCTACGAACGCTGATCCCGCTCCCGCCGCCGGTCGGACGGACCCGATGGCTGTCCTCGGCGCGCTGCCGGGTGTACCCGAATCGGTGGACGCCGTACGGCAGGCGATGGACAAGGTCTACGGGCACCGGGTCATGCGGCGCCGCTCCACCGAGGTCACATCGGAGGCGGCGCTGCGCGGTGCCCGCGGGTCCGCGGCGCTGGCCGGCGCCGACTGGCCGCTGGAGGAGGTGCGCAGGCGCAGCGACTTCTCGGTCGACGAGCAGGCGCGTACGGTCGGCGCGGCGCTGCGGCTGACCGCCGAGGCCGGTCAACTGCTCAGTGTCTGGCGGCAGTCGCCCGTGCAGGCGCTCGCCCGGCTGCACCTGGTGGCGGCGGGCGGAGTGGCGGACGAGCCGACGGTGGGCCGCCCGCGGCGGGCGGGGGAGCCGGTGGACGAGCCGCTGGTCGAGATCGCCGAGATCCCGCTGCCCGACCCCGCCGAGGTCGCCGCCCGGCTGGACGGTCTGACCGGCCTGCTGCGGGCGGGCACCGACGCGCCCGCGCTGGTCGTCGGGGCGGTCGTGCACGGCGAATTGCTGTGCCTGCGGCCCTTCGGCTCCTTCAACGGGCCGGTCGCGCGGGCCGCCGAGCGGATCGTGCTGGTCGGCAGCGGTCTCGACCCGAAGTCGATCTGTCCGGCCGAGGTCGGTCACGCGGAGTTGGGCCGGGCCGGTTATCTCAAGGCGCTGGAGGGATACGCGTCCGGTACTCCGGAAGGCATGGTCCAGTGGATCAGCCATTGCGGGCGGGCACTGGAACTCGGGGTCCGCGAAAGTGTCGCGGTGTGCGAAGCGCTTCAGCGGGGCGCCGCCTGAGCGGTCGACCGCCGGATGTGTGGTGGCTGAAAAGAGATGCGGCGGCACCTTGAGGTGCCGCCGCTGCCATGTCCGTCAAGTTACCAGTGCGTGCACGGTAATTGCCGATCAGGCCGGGATCTTCGCCCGTCACCTGGTGCGGCTGGCCCGATAAGCGGGTCGGCTCCGCGTGGGTGCCTGACTTCCATGCTCGGTCCGTGGGGCCTGGTGCTGTGAACTGCGGTCTTCCTCTCGGAACTCCGTGGTCTCGCGGGCCGCTACGTCCTTTGTACCGCCGTGGGAGGCGCAGGGGAACCCCTCGCCCGACTTCTTTACTTTTGGGATCAATCAGGACATAAGGGCGGGCCGACGGCGTCGGGACGCCAGCCACACCAGCCCGGCCGTCGCAGCCGCCGCCCCCACGGCAGCCGCCGCGAGCACCGGCCGGGGCGGCATCGACAGCGACGGAATCCGCTGTCTCAGCCGCACGGGACGGCTGAAAGTCAGCACTGGCCAGTCACGTGAGACGGCCTCCTTGCGCAGCGCCCGGTCGGGATTGACCGCGTACGGATGACCGACCGACTCCAGCATCGGGATGTCGGTCACCGAATCGCTGTACGCGAAGGACCGCTCCAGGTCGTAGCCCTCCGACTTCGCCAGCTCGGCGATGGCGTCCGCTTTTGCGGGACCGTAGACGTAGTGCTCGATCTCCCCGTTGTACGCGCCGTCCTCCACGACCATCCGTGTGGCTACGACATGGTCGGCACCCAGCATCGCGCCGATCGGCTGGACCACCTCGGAGCCGGAGGCGCTGACGATCACCACGTCGCGGCCCGCGGCGTGGTGCTCCTCGATCAGCGAGGCCGCCTCGTCGTAGATGATCGGGTCGATCAGGTCATGCAGCGTCTCCGCCACGATCTCCCGCACCTGCTGGACATTCCAGCCCCGGCACAGCTCGGAGAGGTATTTGCGCATACCTTCCATCTGGTCGTGATCCGCGCCACCGACCAAGTACACGAACTGGGCATATGCGGTACGCAATACCGCACGTCTGTTGATGAGACCGCCCTGGTAGAAGGAGCGCCCGAAGGCGAGCGTGCTGGACTTGGCGATCACGGTCTTGTCGAGATCGAAGAACGCCGCGGTGCGCGGTGGCAGGTGGTTTTCCACGTGACGAGCATAGGCAACCACCATTCGGCGTAAGCTCGGGCGTGTGGGTTTGCCTGAGAAGGGCTTCGGGTACACCATGGAAGTCACGGATCGTTCGCGACCGTGCTAACCCGGTCTGGCTCCTCCCCCCCCCCGAGTCGGACCGTGGGGACGACCCCCGCTCTCCCCCCCGGCGGGGGTCGTCGCATGTCCGGATGCCTTTTCCCGGTTCTCGCGACGTCCTTCCACTCGCATCCTCATGTCGTTCCCCCTCGCGTGCGGCACGGCTGTGATGCGTACGACGTGTGACGGTCCGTAATCGTTGCCAGGCGTCGGCGAACTCACCCGTGAGAGTGGCGGAGTTATCCACAATCGCTGAGTTGTCCACAGATTCCGACCAAGATCATCTCAATTCTCCTGTCTGCCCCAACCTGATCGCAGGCGATGCACACCGGTGCTCGCGTCAGAAGCGAGGGGGGACAGGAAATGACGGGATCGACGACACCCGACCAGCGGCCGACCGCCATCGAAGGGCCGGCCGGGCCGCTGATTGTCACCGAGGACGAAACGCTCCTCGACGACCTGCTGCGGCTGTGCGCCGCGGCCGGTACGGAACCGGAGGTGGTCTTCACCGCGCCCCCGCGCGCGACGAGTTGGGACACAGCGCCCCTCGTCCTGGTCGGCGCCGAGGCCACCTCGCGGGTCCAGGACACCGTCCGCCGCAAGGGAGTTCTGGTCGTCGGGCGTGATCTGCACGACCACGACGTGTGGCGCAGAGCCGTCGCGATCGGCGCCGACCATGTCCTCTTCCTGCCCGACGCCGAGACCTGGCTGGTCGACCGCATCGCCGACATCGCCGAAGGCGTGAGCGAACCCGCCCTGACCGTAGGGGTGGTGGGCGGCCGGGGCGGCGCGGGCGCCAGCACGTTGGCCTGCGCGCTCGCCGTCACCGCGGCCGGTACGGGCAGGCGCACCATGCTCATCGACGGCGATCCGCTCGGCGGCGGCCTCGACATCCTGCTCGGCGCCGAGCGCGTCGGCGGCCTGCGCTGGCCCGACCTCGCCGACTCACGGGGCCGCGTCAACAGCGGGGCACTGGAGGAATCCCTGCCCAGGCTCGACGCGTTGAGCGTCCTGAGCTGGGACCGCGGCGACTCCGTGCTCATCCCACCCCAGGCCATGCGGTCCGTGCTCGGCGCGGCCCGCCGCCGCGGCGGAGTCGTCGTGGTCGACCTGCCACGGCGCGTGGACGACGCGGTCGCCGAGACCCTCGCGCAGATCGACGTCGGACTCCTCGTCGTACCCGCAGAGTTGCGAGCGGTCGCCGCGGCCACCCGCGTCGCCGCGGCGGTCGGCATGGTCCTCAAGGACCTGCGCGTCGTCGCCCGCGGCCCCTTCGTCTCCGGCCTCGCCGACGACGAGATCGCCCGTCTCGTCGGCCTGCCGCTGGCGGGCCAACTCCCTCCGGAACCAGGCTTGTCGGACGCCCTGTCCGGCAGCGGACCACCGGGCTCCGCGAGCCGCGGCCCGCTCGCCCGCTTCTGCACCGCCTTCCTCGCCCAGGCCCAGCCAAGCGGCGGGAGCGTGACGGTATGAACGCCGAACTCCTCGACGCCGTACGGCTGCACCTCGCGGAACACGGCGGCGAACCCACCCCGGCACGCGTGGCCGCGGCGCTGCGCGCCCGCGGACGCCTGCTCGGCGACAGCGAAGTCCTCGACGTGGTCGCGGCACTGCGTTCCGAACTCGTCGGCGCGGGCCCGCTGGAGCCGCTGCTCGCCGACCCCGCCGTCACCGACATCCTCGTCAACGCACCCGACCAGGTGTGGATCGACCGCGGCAGCGGTCTCGAACGCGCCGCCGTCCGCTTCACCGACACCACCGCCGTGCGCAGGCTCGCCCAGCGCCTCGCGACCACCGCCGGCCGCCGCCTGGACGACGCCCACCCGTGGGTCGACGCCCGACTGCCCGACGGCACCCGGCTGCACGCCGTCCTGCCGCCGGTCGTGGTCGGCTCGCCGTGCCTGTCGCTGCGCGTGGTGCGGGCCCGCGCCTTCACCCTCGCCGAACTCGTCGCGGCCGGAACGCTCGACACCGAGACCGCCCGGCTGCTGCGCGCGGTCCTCGACGCCCGGCTGTCGTTCATGATCAGCGGCGGCACCGGGTCGGGCAAGACCACACTCCTGAGCTGCCTGCTCGGCCTCGTCGACCCCGCGGCCCGCATCGTCCTGGCCGAGGACTCCGCCGAGTTGCGCCCCGACCACCCGCACGTCGTCCGCCTGGAGACCCGCCCCGCCAACCAGGAGGGCGCGGGACACGTCACCCTGCGGGACCTCGTCCGCCAGGCGCTGCGCATGCGCCCCGACCGGCTCGTGGTCGGCGAGGTCCGCGGCGCCGAGGTCACCGACCTCCTGAGCGCGCTGAACACCGGCCACGAAGGCGGCTGCGGCACCGTCCACGCCAACGCCGCCGCCGACGTCCCGGCCCGCCTCGAAGCCCTCGGCTCCACCGCGGGCCTCGACCGGGCCGCCCTGCACAGCCAGTTGGCCGCCGCACTCGCCGTCGTCATCCACCTCGCCCGCGACAGCTCCGGCCTGCGCCGCCTTGCCGCGATCCACGTACTCAAGCGCGGCTCCGACGGCCTGGTCGCCACGGTGCCCGCCCTGCTCCGCGACGCCCGCGGCCACCACGAACGCGGCCCCGGCTGGGACCGGTTGGCGGCACTGTGCTCGGCAGGTGCGTCATGAGCGCCCTGCTTTCTCAACGTGATGTCGTGCGGGCTGCCGCCCGGCGTGGTGTTTCTGTTGCTCGCGGGGCTTCGCTGGCGCGCCTCGAATCCCCCTGGCCTGGGCTGCGAGCTGCGGGTCGCGCATCGCTGGGCGGGTGCGTCATGAGCGCCCCGGTCTGTCCACCCTCGGTCGTGTGGGCTGCCGCCCGGCGCGCTGTTCTGGCGGGGGCGGGGGTTCGCTGGTGCCGCGGTCCGGGCCGTGAGCCGGGGATCGGACATCGCCGGGCAGGCGCGTCATGAGCGCGGCGACCTTTCAGCCCTCGGTCGTGTGGGCCGCTGCCCTCTGCGCTGCCTTGGCCCTCCTCGTGATGCGCTGGCGCACCTCCGATCCTCGCCGCCGGGCGCGCGATCTGCTCATCGGACCAGGACCTGAAGAGGTGGGGGAGGGCGAGCGGGGACCGGTCACCGGCGAGCAGCGGGCGAATCCGCTGGCACGGCTGAGGAGGGCGGGGGAGACGGCTCGCGGTGAGTGGGCGATCCGGCTTGCGCGGTGGCGCGACGGACGGACGGCGGGCCGTCGCCGGGCGTGGGAGCCGCTGCGGTTCGTCGCACGGTTCGCCGGTCGGCGCGGCCGGGTCGGGCCCGAGGCGGTGTGCCTGCCGGTGGGCGGTGGGCTGGGGCTGCTGACGGGATCGGTACTGCCGGTGGTCGCGGGCGCCGTGGCGGTGCCGCTGGTGGGGCGGGCGTTGCGACGGCGGGGCGAGCGGGCGGCGGCCGAGCGCGGGGCGGTCGCGGTGAGCGCGCTGTGCGGCACCGTGGCCGGAGACCTCAGGGCCGGATGGCCACCGCACTCGGCGCTGACCGACGCGGTCGAGTCGGCGGGCTGGCCCGCCTCGCCCGACCTCGCCGACGCGGCACGAATGGTGCTGTCGGCGGCCAGATTCGGCGGCGACGTGCCGCACGCGCTGCGGGAGGCGTCCCGGCTCGGCGCGGGGACGCACGGGCTCGCCGCGGTCGCCGCCTGCTGGCAGGTCGCGGTGGACGGCGGTGCCGGACTGGCCGCCGCGCTCGACCGGGTCGCCGCGGCGCTACGGGCGGACGCCGATCAACGCGACGACCTGCGCGCCCAGTTGGCGGGTCCGAGGTCCACGTCGGTGCTGCTCGCGCTGCTGCCGCTGTTCGGCGTCGTGCTCGGCGCGGGCCTGGGCGCCGACCCCTCAAGTGTGCTGCTGCACACCCCGGCGGGACTGCTCTGCCTGGTCGCGGGCGGCTGCCTGGAATGGGCGGGGCTCGCGTGGACGGCGCGGATCATCCGCGCGGCGGAGGGCGGACCGACGGCGGCCAGAACTCGGCCCCCCGGTCCTGCGAAGGGCGCTTCGACGGCCGCCGTTTCCGTGAGGGACGGTTCCTCGGGGGGCGGCTCTCCAGCGGCCGGTGGCGCGGTGCTCGAGACCGCGACGGTCGGCCGGGGAAAGGCGGCGACCCCGACGGGGTCGCGGGACCGGGGGCGGCCGTGACCGGCGGGAGTGTCCACAGCCTGGGGGCAGCCCTCGTGGCGCTCGCGTTGGTGGCGGCTGCGGTGGCCGCCGTCGGCGGGGCGCTGGCCGAGGCGCGGAGGGAGAAAGCGGCGACGCGACGGCTGCGCGCGGCGCTGGGGACCGGGCGGTCGCGGAGGTCCCCCCGGCGGGCGCTCCGGCGGCTCAGGGGACCGCTGCGCGACTGGGGTCCGCCGGTCGCGGCCGGGCTGGGGGCCGCGACGTTGATCAGCGGGGTGCTGGGCGGCCTGGTGGGGGTCCTCACGGCCCTCGGGGTCAGGAGATCACTCCGGGGGCGGCAGAACGCCACAGAGAGCTCCGGGGTGGACGAGGAGCCCGATCCGTCGGAACTCCCGCTCTGCGCGGACCTGATGGCCGCCTGCCTCGCCGCCGGGGCGTCACCCGGAGAAGCGGCGGGCGCCGTGGGCCGGTCGTTGGCCGGGCCGATCGGGACCGCGCTGATACGGGTCAGGGCCGAGCTGCGGCTGGGCGGCGACCCGGCGGAGTGCTGGCAGCGGTTCGGACGGCTGCCCGCCGCCCGCGAGATGGGGCGCTGCCTGGCCCGCGCCTCCACGACGGGCAGCGCACCGGTCGCGGAGATGTCCCGGCTGGCCGCGGACTACCGGGCCGCGTACGCCCGTTCGGCGCTCGCCAGGGCCCGGCGGGCCGCGGTGCACGCCACCGCGCCCCTGGGGGTCTGCTTCCTCCCGGCCTTCCTGTTGGTCGGCGTCGCCCCCGTGGTGATGGGCCTGGCGGGCACCGTCCTCGGCCGCACGGGCTGACACCCCGCCCCGGACCGCACGGGCTGACGCCCCGCCCCGGATCGCCTGTGCCCGACGCACCACCCGAAACGAACGACTCGAACAGCCATGTCCACACGCACACCCACACGCACATCCACGACACCAGGAGATCCCGATGACGCATCAGACGATGGACCAGCACCTCGCCCGGACGGCCCAGCCGGCCCTGGCGAAATCGATCAACTCGATCAACTCGAAGAACCCGCCCGGCGCGATGGCCTCGGCTCCGCCCGCGCTCCGGGTGCCGCCGGTGCCGCGCGCGGTTCGTCTGGCGCGGGCCGAGCGGCGGCGGTGGGTCGCCCGGATGCGGCGGAGGGCGGCGCGGTACAGGGACGTGAGCCGTACGGCGGCGGAGGCGGGGATGAGCACGGCCGAGTACGCGGTGGGGACGATCGCGGCGTGCGGGTTCGCGGCGGTGCTCTACAAGATCGTGACGAGCGGGCCGGTGCGCTCGGCGTTGACCGGCGTGATCGTGAAGGCACTCCATGTGCCGTTCTGAGCGGGGCCGCCCGCCGCGCGACCAGGGGTATGTGACGGCGGAGGCCGCCATGGTGATCCCGATGCTGGTGGCGCTCACCGCCGCCCTGATCTGGGGCCTGATGGCGGCCGCGGCGCAGGTGCGGTGCGTGGACGCGGCGCGGGCGGGGGCGCGTGCCGCGGCGCGCTCCGAGGCGCCGGGCGAGGTTCTGCGGGTGGCGCGGGAGGCCGCGCCGTCCGGAGCGCGGGTCGGCGTGGAGCGGTCGGGCGACCTGATCCGGGTCCGGGTCACCGTCCCGGCGCCGCGCTTCCCCGTCACCTTGCGGGCCGAGGCCGTCGCGCTCGCCGAGGACGCCGTGGGCGGGGGTGGGCAACCGTGAAGGCCCCCGCGCCCCGCGGGGACCGGGGCTCCGCCACCGTGTGGTCACTGGGGCTGATCGCCGTGCTGGGCGCGGTCTTCGCCGCCGTGCTCTTCATGGACGAGGCGGTCATCGCCAGGCACCGGGCGGGCGGCGCCGCGGATCTGGCGGCGCTCGCCGCGGCCGACCACGCGCTGGAGGGCCGTACGCGGGCCTGCGGGCTGGCGGCCGAGGTGGCGGCGGCGCAGGGCGCCCGGCTGGTGAGCTGCGCGGTGGCGGGCGAGATCTCCGACGTCACGGCGGAGGTCGACGGCGCCCGTGTGCGGTCCCGCGCGGGACCGTCACTCGACCCCGGTCCCGACCCCGGCCCGGCCGCCGTCGGCGGCACCGGGCGCGGCCTCAGGACCGGTCTCGGCCCCGGCGCCGTCCCCCGCCTCAGGACCGGCCCCGGCGCCGTCAGCGGCCTCGGCGGCCTCGGCGGCACCCGCCGTCAGCAGGCAGTCCAGGAGGCGGACGGCGGCGGCCTTGTCCAGGGGGTCGTTGCCGTTGCCGCACTTGGGGGACTGGACGCAGGAGGGGCAGCCGAATTCGCATTCGCAGGAGGCGATGGCCTCGCGGGTGGCGGTGAGCCAGGTGCGGGCGGTGTGGAAGGCGCGTTCGGCGAAGCCCGCGCCGCCGGGGTGGCCGTCGTAGACGAAGACGGTGGGCAGGCCGGTGTCGGCGTGCAGGGGTATGGAGACCCCGCCGATGTCCCATCGGTCGCAGGTCGCGAAGAGCGGGAGGAGACCGATCGCGGCGTGCTCGGCGGCGTGCAGGGCGCCGGGCAGCTCCTCGGGGTGGATCCGGGCGGCGTCCAGCTGCGCGTCCGTGACGGTCCACCACACGGCCCGGGTGCGCAGGGTGCGCGGGGGCAGGTCGAGCTTGGTCTCGCCGAGGATCTCACCGGTGATCAGCTTGCGGCGCAGGAAGGACACCACCTGGTGGGTCACCTCGACGGAGCCGAAGTGGATCCGCGCCTCGCCCCACGGCTCCTCCAGGTCGCCGCTGAGCACCCGGATGTCGGTGGTGTCGCGGGCCATCGTGGAGTAGGACGGGTCGGCGGGTTCGACCAGCGCCACGCCGTCCTCCAGGTCGAGCCGCTTGACCAGGTAGGTGCGGCCCTGGTGGAGGTGGACGGCGCCGTCGTGGACGGCGGTGTGCGCCGAGGAGGCGTCCACCGTGCCCAGCAGCCGTCCGGTCGCCGTCTCCACGACCTGCACGGGACTGCCGCCCTCGCCGCGGATGTCGGTGAGGTCCGCGGCCCGCTCCCGGCGGGTCCAGTACCAGCCGGAGGCGCGCCGGCGCAGCAGCCCGCGCTTCTCCAGCTGCGGCATCAGCGACGCCGCCTCGGGGCCGAACAGGACGAGGTCGTCGTCGGTGAGCGGCAGCTCGGCCGCGGCGGCGCACAGGTGCGGGGCCAGCACGTAGGGATTGTCCGGGTCCAGGACGGTGCTCTCGACGGGCTGCTCGAAGATCGCCTCGGGGTGGTGGACGAGATACGTGTCCAGCGGGTCGTCCCGGCCGACCATGATCGCCAGCGCGCCCTGCCCGGTCCGTCCGGCGCGGCCCGCCTGCTGCCACAGCGAGGCCCGCGTGCCCGGGTAGCCGGCCAGCAGGACCGCGTCGAGGCCGGAGATGTCCACGCCCAGTTCGAGGGCGGAGGTGGAGGCGAGGCCGAGCAGGCGGCCGGAGTGCAGGTCGCGTTCCAGGGCCCGGCGCTCGTCGGCGAGGTAGCCGCCGCGGTAGGCGGCGACCCGCCCGGGAAGCGAGGGGTCGATCTCGGCCAGGCGTTCCTGGGCGATCAGGGCGACCAGTTCCGCGCCGCGCCGGGAGCGGACGAAGGCCACGCTGCGCACGCCCTGGACGACCAGGTCGGTGAGGAGTTCCGCGGTCTCGGCGGTCGCGGTGCGGCGCACGGGAGCGCCGTGCTCGCCGGACAGCTCGGTCAGCGGCGGCTCCCACAGCGCGAAGGCCAGGCCGCCGCGCGGCGACGTGTCCTCGGTCACTTCGGCCACCGGCACCCCGGTGAGCCGGGAGGCGGCCCGCGCCGGGTCCGCGGCCGTCGCGGAGGCGAGCACGAACACCGGCTCGGCCCCGTACCGCGCGCAGACCCGGCGCAGGCGGCGCAGCACCTGGGCGACGTGCGAGCCGAAGACACCGCGGTAGGTGTGGCACTCGTCGATCACCACGTAGCGCAGTTGACGCAGGAAGGAGGCCCAGCGGGCGTGGCCGGGCAGGATGCCGCGGTGCAGCATGTCGGGGTTGGTGAGCACGTAGGTGGCGTACTGCCGGACCCACTCGCGTTCCTCGACGGGGGTGTCGCCGTCGTAGACCGCGGGGCGGATCGCGGTGCCCAGGGGCGCGGCGAGGCGGGTGACGGCGCGGCGCTGGTCGGCGGCCAGGGCCTTGGTGGGGGACAGGTAGAGCGCGGTGGCGCCCCGGCCGTTCGGCGCCTCGGAGCCGTCCAGCAGGGCGCTGAGCACCGGTGCCAGATACGCCAGCGACTTCCCGGAGGCGGTTCCGGTGGCCACCACCACCGACTCGCCGCGCGCCGCGTGGCCCGCGGCCAGCGCCTGGTGCTCCCAGGGACGGTCGATCCCGGCCGCGCGGATCGCGTCCACGACCTCGCTTCTGATCGTGTCGGGCCAGGAGGCATGGCGGCCGACCCGCGGGGGCAGGTGCTCCGTATGGGTGATGCGCGCGGCTCGGTCTGCCCCCCTGGCGAGCCGCTCCAAAGCGGTTCGGGGGGACGGGCGGCCGTGCGCCGACTGCGGAAGATGATCCTGGGCCATCGGCACTCAGTGTGTCACCGGCGTGACGGACAATCGCAGTAAGGCGTCGTGCTCGCCCGCTGCGAAGTGATTGAATGCCATCGCGGCCGTCGATCCGTCCCCTACCTTCTGGTGGGGGCCCCAGGGGGGCGCCGCGTCGATGCAAGGTGCTGGAGGATCCGTGGACCTGTCCCTGTCGACCCGAACCGTCGGCGATCGTACGATCGTCGAAGTCGGCGGCGAGATTGATGTGTACACCGCGCCCAAGCTGCGGGAACAGCTTGTGGAGCTTGTGAACGACGGGAGTTACCACCTGGTCGTGGACATGGAGGGAGTGGACTTCCTCGACTCCACCGGCCTGGGTGTGCTCGTCGGCGGGCTGAAGCGGGTGCGTGCTCATGAAGGATCGCTGCGACTGGTGTGCAACCAGGAGCGCATCCTGAAGATTTTCCGTATCACCGGTCTGACCAAGGTGTTCCCGATTCACACCTCGGTCGACGAGGCTGTCGCGGCGACCGACTGACGATCGCCGTCGAGGGGTACCGGACGGGATCACCGTCCGGGCCCCCGTGATGCCCACCCAAAGGACCGAAGGGGAGGCCATGCCCACCGTAGAACTGCTCTTCAGCGCCCAGCCGGAGCATGTGCGAACAGCACGGCTCGTAGCGGCGGCGGTGGCGCGCCGGGCGGGGGTGGACGAGGCGGTTCTGGACGAAGTACGGCTCGCGGTGGGCGAGGCGTGCAGCCGCGCGGTGGGTCTGCACCGTGGCAACGGTGTGGAAGAACCGGTCCGGGTGATGCTGACCGAGGAGGAGAAGAAGTTCTCCATCGAGGTCGCCGACGAGGTTCCGGGCAACGCGTCGGGCTCCGCGTCCGACGCCGCGGGTGACGAGCTGAGCGACGAGGGCGAGATGGGCCTCGCCGTGATCAGCGGCCTGGTCGACGACGTCGAGGTCACCGAGACCGCCACCGGCGGTGTGATCCGCATGAGCTGGCCGATCGTCCCGCCCGTCTGACCGTAGCCTGTCCCGCCCGTCCGACCGTGGACCGGCGGCCCCTTGAGCGGCGCACCGGCTCGACCGGCGGACCCGCTCGACCGGCGCACCGGCTCGACCGGCGGCCCGGCCTGACCGGCACACCGTTCTGAGCGCGACGCGGCCCCCGGCCGCCCCTCAGATCATCTTTCTCGCCTGATCACAGGCGACACTCACTCCTGTTCACAGGCGAACGCCGCGTTCACGAATATCCTTTTTCGACGCGGCACCCTGTTTTGAAGTGCTGCGGCTCCCTACAATCCGTCCATCTTGCTCAGCTCGCCTGAGCGTTGCGGCTTGTCGAGCCGTGAAGCCGCACGCCCATGCGCCAAACGTCAAGGAGGACGAATGGCGGGGCCACTTACCCCTCACACGCTTGCCGCGACACCGGTACTGACCGACGGAAATCGTCTCCTCGTATGGATCATCGCCGTCGTCGCACTGGGCGCACTCGCGCTCGCCGCGGTGTTGGTACGTCAAGTGCTCGCAGCGGACGAGGGCACCGACAGCATGAAGAAAATCGCGGCTGCCGTGCAGGAAGGCGCCAACGCCTACCTCGCACGGCAGTTCCGTACCCTGGGAATTTTCGCCGTGGTGGCGTTCTTCCTGCTCATGCTGCTGCCCTCGGACACCACTTCGCAGCGGATCGGCCGGTCGATCTTCTTTCTCGTGGGCGCCGTGTTCTCCGCGGTCACCGGATATGTCGGAATGTGGCTGGCGGTCCGCAGCAATGTGCGGGTCGCCGCCGCGGCCAGATCGGCGACACCGGCACCCGGCGAACCCCCGGCCGACCTGACCGACGTGTCGCACCGGGCGATGCGGATCGCGTTCAGGACCGGCGGCGTCGTCGGCATGTTCACCGTGGGCCTCGGCCTGCTCGGCGCGTCCGCCGTCGTCCTGATCTACAAGGCCGACGCGCCCAAGGTGCTCGAAGGATTCGGATTCGGCGCGGCGCTCCTGGCGATGTTCATGCGCGTCGGCGGCGGCATCTTCACCAAGGCGGCCGATGTCGGCGCCGACCTGGTCGGCAAGGTCGAGAAGGGCATCCCCGAGGACGACCCGCGCAACGCCGCGACCATCGCCGACAACGTCGGTGACAACGTCGGCGACTGCGCGGGCATGGCGGCCGACCTCTTCGAGTCGTACGCCGTCACCCTGGTCGCCGCGCTGATCCTCGGCAAGGTGACCTTCGGCGACTCCGGCCTCGCCTTCCCGCTGCTCATCCCGGCGATCGGCGTCCTCACCGCCATGGTCGGCATCTTCGCGGTCTCCCCCCGCCGCAGCGACCGCAGCGGGATGACGGCCATCAACCGCGGCTTCTTCATCTCCGCGGTCATCTCCCTGATCGGCGTCGCCATCGCCGTCTACACCTACCTGCCGTCCTCCTACGCCGACCTCAAGGGCGTCGACAGCGACATCTCCGGCCACGCAGGCGACCCGCGCACCCTGGCGATGGTCGCCGTCGCCATCGGCATCGTGCTGGCCGCGGTGATCCAGCAGCTCACCGGCTACTTCACCGAGACCACCAGGCGCCCGGTCCGCGACATCGGCAAGACCTCGCTGACCGGCCCCGCCACCGTCATCCTGTCCGGGATCTCACTCGGACTGGAGTCCGCGGTCTACTCGGCGGTGCTGATCGGCCTGTCCGTCTACGGCGCCTTCCTGCTCGGCGGGACCTCCGTCTGGCTCGCGCTGTTCGCGGTCGCGCTGGCGGGCACCGGCCTGCTGACCACCGTCGGCGTCATCGTCGCCATGGACACCTTCGGACCCGTCTCCGACAACGCGCAGGGCATCGCCGAGATGTCCGGCGACGTGCACGGCGAGGGCGCCCAGGTGCTCACCGACCTCGACGCCGTCGGCAACACCACCAAGGCCATCACCAAGGGCATCGCCATCGCCACCGCGGTACTGGCCGCCACCGCCCTGTTCGGTTCGTTCAAGGAGGCCATCGACACCGCCGTCGCCAAGGCCCATCCAGCGGCCTCCGACGCCCGCTGGCTGTCCCTGGACATCTCCCAGCCCAACAACCTGGTCGGGCTGCTGCTCGGCGCGGCCGTCGTCTTCCTCTTCTCCGGCCTCGCCATCAACGCCGTCTCCCGGTCCGCGGGTTCGGTGGTCTACGAGGTGCGCAGGCAGTTCCGCGAACACCCGGGGATCATGGACGGCACCGAACTGCCCGAGTACGGACGGGTGGTCGACATCTGCACCAAGGACGCGCTGCGCGAACTGGCCACCCCCGGCCTGCTCGCCGTCCTCGCGCCCGTGGCGGTCGGCTTCACCTTCGGCGTCGGCTCGCTCGCCTCGTACCTGGCGGGCGCGATCGGCGCGGGCACGCTGATGGCGGTGTTCCTGGCCAACTCCGGCGGCGCCTGGGACAACGCCAAGAAACTCGTCGAGGACGGCCACTACGGCGGCAAGGGCAGCGAGGCCCACGCCGCGACCGTCATCGGCGACACGGTCGGCGACCCGTTCAAGGACACCGCGGGCCCGGCCATCAACCCGCTGCTGAAGGTGATGAACCTGGTGGCGCTGCTGATCGCCCCCGCGGTGGTCAAGTTCAGCTACGGCGTGGACGCGAATCTCGGCGTACGCGTCACCGTCGCGGTGGTCTCGATCGCCGTCATCGTCATCGCGGTCTACATCTCCAAGCGGCGCGGCATCGCGATGGAGGGCGACGACGACGGCGACGGCGGGGACACCGGGACCCGCACCCCGGACACGGCCGCCGTGGCCTGATCCGACGCACCGTCAAGGGGCGGGCCCGTCAAGGGTTCCGGTCCGTCGAGGGCCCGGTGGGCGACCGTACGTGATCCGGTACGTGTGCGGTCGCCCACCGCACCTTAGTGCGAATGGCTTGAATGTCGGACGAATCACCTCACGGATTCACGGTGACCACCCGTCAGCCGTGTATGTTCCGGGGCCGTAAGGCCACGGAAGGGACCCATCCGGTGAAGGTGAACAAGAAGCTCCTGGCCGCGCTCTCCGGTGCGGTCATGCTGCTCGCGCTGTCGGGGTGCAGCGACGACTCCAACAAGAAGCTGGACAACTGGGCTAAGGGCGTCTGCGACCAGGCCGCGGCCCAGACCAAGAAGATCAACGACGCCAACACGGCGATCACCCAGGTGAACAGCAACGGCAAGCCCCAGGACGTCAAGTCCGCCGACTCCGCCGCCTTCCAGTCGATCTCCGAGGCGTACAAGTCGCTCGCCGACATCGTCAGCAAGGCCGGCGCCCCGCCGGTCAAGGACGGTGCGAAGATCCAGCAGGACGCGGTGAACGACCTCAACGGCCTGTCCACCCAGTACGGGACGCTCAAGAAGCAGGTCGACGGGCTCGACACCAGCGACCAGGCGAAGTTCGCGGACGGCCTCAAGGGCGTCTCCAACTCGCTGGGCAAGGTCAGCCAGAACGGCGAGCAGGCCCTCGACTCGCTCCGCCAGGGCGACGTCGGCAAGGCCATGGCCAAGCAGCCCGGCTGCAAGCAGGCGTCCGGCTCCTCCTCGGCCTCACCGTCGGCGTCGTAGGCCCCCGGCCCCCTCAGGCCCCGGCCCCGGGCCCCCGGCCCGTGGCCACCGGACCGCGCCCACGAAGGCCCCGCGCCCACGACCGCACCCCCGTAGCACCCCCGCTGTCCGATACGCCACGGCCCGCCGCCCCGCACAAGGGGCGCCGGGCCGCGGCGATTCCGCGACAATGGCCGGTGTGAGTACGCCCCTCCTCCCCGCCGCCCGGAACGCCCCGTCCCTGCGCGACGACCTGCGCGCCGCAGCCTTCACCGCGGACGGCTGTCTCGACCTCCTCGGAGCCGCCGCCTACGCGGCCCTCTCCCGGGCCGAGACCGTCCCCGCCCTGCGCGCCACCCGTGGCGGCAGCCCCCTGGAGACCCTGGTCAGGCTCTTCCTCCTGCAACGCCCCGTGTCCTACGCGCGGGCCCGCGCCGCCCTGCCCCGGATCGACGACTACGCGACCGACGGCTGGCTGGCGCGCGACGGCGACGACGTACGCGCCACCGTGGACGTACGCCCGTACGCCGGTGAGGAGGGCGCGGACTGGTGGATCGTCTCCGACCTCGGCTGCGCGGTCGGCGGCGCGGGCGGTATCGGCACCGGGACCGGGTCCGACGGGGAGAGCACGCCCGGCGTCGACCGGGCCGACCTGGTGCTCGGCGTCGGCGGCGCCTCCACGACGCTGGCCGGGCTGACCGTGCGCGAGCCGGTCGGCAGCGCCCTGGACCTCGGCACCGGCTCCGGCATCCAGGCGCTGCACGCCTCCCGGCACGCCACCCGCGTCACGGCGACCGACGTCAATCCGCGCGCCCTGCACTTCGCCCGGCTCACCCTCGCGCTGTCCGGCGCCCGCCAACCCGACCTGCGCGAGGGCAGCCTCTTCGAGCCGGTCCGCGACGAGCGCTTCGACCTGATCGTGTCCAACCCGCCCTTCGTCATCTCCCCGAGCGGGCGCTTCACCTACCGGGACGGCGGTATGGCGGGCGACGACCTGTGCCGCACCCTGGTGCAGCAGTCGGCAGACCATCTCAACGACGGCGGTTACTGCCAGCTCCTCGCCAACTGGCAGCACACCGAGGGCCAGGACTGGCGCGAGCGCCTGGTCTCGTGGATCCCGCGCGGCTGCGACGCCTGGATCGTGCAGCGCGAGGTCCAGGACGTCACGCAGTACGCCGAGCTGTGGCTGCGCGACGGCGGCGACCACCGTACGGATCCGGCCACGTACGCCGCCCGCTACGACGCGTGGCTCGACGAGTTCGAGCAGCGCAAGGTGAACGGCGTCGGCTTCGGCTGGATCACGCTGCGCAAGTCCGGCGCGGACCAGCCCGTGATCACCGCGGAGGAGTGGCCGCACCCCGTGGAGCAGCCGCTCGGCCCGCACATCGCCGGGTGGTTCGACCGCCAGGACTTCCTGCGCACCCATGACGACGCGGCGCTGCTCAGCTCCCGTTTCGCGCTCGGCGACGGGGTGGTGCAGGAGCAGGTGGGGCTGCCGGGCGCCGAGGACCCGGAGCACGTGGTGCTGCGCGCGGCCCGCGGTATGCGCCGCGCGACGAAGGTCGACACGGTGGGCGCGGGCTTCGCGGGCGTCTGCGACGGGACGCTGACCGCGGGGCGGATCGTGGACGCCATCGCGCAGCTGCTCGGCGAGGACCCGGTGGTGCTGCGCGACCGCACGCCGGAGTCGATCCGGCTGCTGGTGGAACAGGGGTTCCTCGACCCGGTGGAGTGACGCGGCGGAGTGACGCGGGGAGCGGCCTGACGAGTGGCCTGGCGAGCGGCTTGACGAGCGGCCTGGCGAGCGGCCCGGGGACGCCTCGGAGAAGGGGCCCGGCGGACTGACGCGCCGCGGTGGAGTGGACGACGCGTCAGAACACGTTGCGGACAACCGTCCACGTCACGGCCACGCACAGCACGGCCAGTGACACCCGCGGGCTCACCACCAGCCGCCGGCGACGGCCGCGCAGCCCCTCGACCATCCAGCGCCCGCACAGCCACAGCGCCAGGGGCGCGGCCAGCAGCAGGACGCCGTTGTCGTGGAAGGCGCGCCCCACGTCGCCGTGCATCAGGTCGTACACCATGCGCGTACCGCCGCAGGCCGGGCAGAGCAGCCCGGTCGCCCAGTTGAACGGGCAGCGCGGCAGCCAGTGGCCCGGCTGGTGCGGGTCGGTGCCGTAGAGATAGACGGCGCCCGCCACCCCGGCGGCGAGCGTCGCCAGGGGAGCGGTGGCCGGGTGGCCGAGAACCGCCGACGGGCGGCGCGCCCCCGGGGAGACCGGGGGAGCGCCGACCTGTGGCCGACGGACTCCGTCAGCCACGCAGCACCCGGCCCTGCGCGTCGGTCGGGTTGTCCCCGGCCAGCAGCATGATGCCGTCGATCAGCGCCCAGATGCCGCAGCCGCCGCACGTGAAGAGCTGCCCCAGCGCCATGCCGGTGTGCCCGGTGTAGAAACGGCCCACGCCGAAGCTGCCGAGGAAGAGCTGAAGCACTCCCGCGACCACCTTGGACTTGTCCGAGTACGGCCGCCCGTAGGGGTCGTAGCCGTACGGCGCGGACGGGTCCGCGGCGTACGCGGCACCGGGCGGCGCGTACCCGCCGCCTTGCGGCGGGTAGCCGTAACCGGGTGCCTGGCCGCCGCCCTGGGGCGGGTAGCCGTAACCGGGAGCCTGGCCCCCGGGCTGCTGCGGGTATCCGTATCCGGGCTGGCCCCCGGGCTGCTGCTCCCCGTACGGATTGTCGCCCTGCGGCTTGTCACCGTACGGATTCTGGCCGTACGGATTCTGGTCGGACATGCCCCGTCCCCCTGTGCTGAACGTCGTTGAACGTCTTGTTGTGTACCGGTCGTTGCCGGACATCTTTGCAGGACGGCCCCCGCCGCGTCCCACCCCCTGGGAGCGGAGACCTGTGTTCACCCGTGGTTCGCGTGCCGGACGCCCTGGCGTGGCAGCGTCCGGGAGCACACACCTGGACAGGACGAGACGGGACGAGGGGACGCATGGAGCGGGTGCCCGCACTCTTCGCCGGAACGGTCTTCGCCGTCTTCGGGGCCGCGCTCCTGCTCTGGACGGCCGCCCGGCTGCGCGCCCGGCAGCCCGTGACGGCCGCGGGATCCACCGCCGCAACTGTCATGTCCATTTTCTTCGGCGCGGTCGCGCTCCTCACCGGCGTCTGGTGTCTCACACAGGTCTGACCGCCACCGCCCTTCCCCGACCCTCCTGACGTGCGTGAAATCACGCACGCGCCCCCGGGAACGCGCCCCCGCGCCCCTCCGGGAAACCGACCGGAGCGGCCGTCCATGCGGCAGACAGACCGGTTGTCGGGTTACCGTTCCAGTGGCGTTGTGGACTTTTCCCGTTTGACACGGGACAGGGAGGTACGGTCACACTCCGCAGCGACACACCTTCGACCGGGAGAGAAGAGCGACGTTGTCCCCGACCCGCGAGACCGCACACAGCGGCCAGCGACTCGTCATTGTCGAGTCGCCTGCCAAGGCGAAAACGATCAAGGGATATCTGGGCCCTGGATACGTCGTCGAGGCCAGCGTCGGGCACATCCGCGACCTCCCCAACGGGGCCGCCGAAGTGCCGGCGGAGTTCAAGGGCCAGCCCTGGGCGCGGCTCGGCGTCAATGTGGACAGTGATTTCCAACCCATCTATGTGGTCAATGCCGATAAAAAGGCACAGGTCAAGAAGCTCAAGGACCTCCTCAAGGACTCCACTGAACTCTTCCTCGCCACCGATGAGGACCGCGAGGGCGAGGCCATCGCCTGGCATTTGCAGGAAATCCTCAAGCCCAAGGTGCCCGTTCACCGGATGGTGTTCCACGAGATCACCAAGGACGCCATCCAGGAGGCCGTCCGCAATCCGCGCGAGCTGAACCAGCGCCTGGTCGACGCCCAGGAGACCCGCCGCATCCTCGACCGGCTGTACGGCTACGAGGTCTCGCCGGTGCTGTGGAAGAAGGTCATGCCGCGGCTGTCGGCCGGCCGCGTGCAGTCCGTCGCCACCCGGCTCGTCGTCGAGCGCGAACGCGAGCGGATGGCGTTCCGTACCGCCGACTACTGGGACCTGACCGGCACCTTCGCCACCGGCCGCACCGGTGACGCCTCCGACCCCTCCACGCTCGTCGCCCGGCTCACCACCGTCGACGGCCGCCGGGTCGCGCAGGGCCGGGACTTCGACGCGGCCACCGGCCAGCTCAAGTCCGGCTCGCAGGTGCTCCAGCTCGACGAGAGCGCCGCCCGCGCCCTGGCCGCCGCGCTCGCCGACACCCAGTTCGCCGTACGCAGCGTCGAGTCCAAGCCGTACCGCCGCTCGCCGTACGCCCCCTTCCGCACCACCACCCTCCAGCAGGAGGCGTCGCGCAAGCTGGGCTTCGGCGCGAAGGCCACCATGCAGGTCGCGCAGAAGCTGTACGAGAACGGCTTCATCACCTACATGCGTACGGACTCCACCACGCTCTCGGAGACCGCCGTCCGCGCCGCCCGCGCCCAGGTCACGCAGCTCTACGGGGCGGACTACCTGCCGGACAAGCCGCGCGTCTACGCGGGCAAGGTCAAGAACGCGCAGGAGGCGCACGAGGCGATCCGCCCCTCGGGCGACCGCTTCCGCACCCCGGCCGAGACCCGTCTGACCGGCGACCAGTTCCGGCTCTACGAGCTGATCTGGATGCGTACGGTCGCGTCCCAGATGAAGGACGCGGTCGGCCAGTCCGTCACCGTCAAGGTCGGCGGCGCCTCCGCCGACGGCCGCGACGCCGAGTTCAGCGCCTCCGGCAAGATCATCACCTTCCACGGCTTCCTGAAGGCGTACGTCGAAGGCGCCGACGACCCCAACGCCGAGCTGGACGACCGCGAGCGCAGGCTGCCGCAGGTCGCCGAGGGCGACGCGCTGAGCGCCGAGGAGATCACCGCCGACGGCCACTCGACCAAGCCGCCCGCCCGTTACACCGAGGCGTCGCTGGTCAAGGAGCTGGAGGAGCGGGAGATCGGCCGCCCGTCGACGTACGCCACGATCCTGGGCACGATCCTCGACCGCGGCTACGTCTTCAAGAAGGGCACCGCGCTCGTCCCGACCTTCCTCTCCTTCGCGGTCGTCAACCTGCTGGAGAAGCACTTCGGCCGTCTGGTCGACTACGACTTCACCGCCTCCATGGAGGACGACCTCGACCGCATCGCCCGCGGCGAGGCCCAGGCCGTGCCGTGGCTGCGCCGCTTCTACTTCGGCTCCGACGACGGCAGCGCCACCGTCGGCTCCGCCGCCGACGCGGGCAACGGGGACGGCGACCACCTCGGCGGCCTCAAGGAACTCGTCGAGGACCTGGGCGCGATCGACGCCCGGGAGATCTCCTCCTTCCCGATCGGCGACGGCATCATGCTGCGCGTCGGCCGCTACGGCCCCTACATCGAGAAGGGCGAGCGCGGCGAGGACGACCACCGCCGCGCCGACGTACCCGAGGACCTGCCGCCGGACGAGCTGTCCGTCGAGTACGCCGAGGAGCTGTTCGCCAAGCCCAGCGGCGACTTCGCGCTCGGCGACGACCCGGCGACCGGCCGCCCGATCATCGCCAAGGACGGGCGCTACGGTCCCTACGTCACCGAAGTCCTGCCTGAGGACACCCCGAAGACCGGGAAGAACGCGGTCAAGCCGCGTACCGCCTCGCTCTTCAAGTCGATGTCCATCGACACCGTCACCCTTGAGGACGCCCTCAAGCTGATGTCCCTGCCGCGCGTCGTCGGCAAGGACGCCGAGGGCGTCGAGATCACCGCGCAGAACGGGCGCTACGGGCCCTACCTGAAGAAGGGCACCGACTCGCGCTCGCTGGAGACCGAGGACCAGCTCTTCTCGATCACCCTCGACGAAGCGCTCGCCATCTACGCGCAGCCCAAGCAGCGCGGTCGCGCCGCCGCCAAGCCGCCGCTCAAGGAACTGGGCACCGACCCGGTCAGCGAGCGCCCCGTCGTCGTCAAGGACGGCCGCTTCGGTCCCTACGTCACCGACGGCGAGACCAACGCGACGCTGCGCCGCGACGACGAGGTGGAGTCGATCACGCCCGAGCGCGGGTACGAACTCCTCGCGGAGAAGCGGGCGAAGGGGCCTGTGAAGAAGAAGACCGCCGCCAAGAAGGCACCGGCCAAGAAGGCTCCCGCCAAGAAGACGGCGGCTTCCGGCACCGCGAAGAAGACTGCCGCGAAGAAGGCGCCGGCCAAGAAGGCGGCTGCCTCCGCGGCGGCGAAGAAGTCGACGGCCTCAGCCGACTAGGGCGTGTCCGGCACACTGGGCCGGTGGGCGGGCGACGACAGCGCCTGCCCCACCGGGCCGGTGGTGAACCGCGCGCCGGTCATGGGCCGGTCGCGCGGTTTCCCGCGCCCCTGAGGAGCTGGCCATGCGTCAGCGCGCCGTACCTTCCGCCTCTCCTGCCTCCCCTTCCTCCCCCTTGAAGGGCCCGCGGAAAGGCCCCTCGAAGGGCCGTCTTCGCCCAGGTGAGTGCGCTTCCCCGCCCTCCTTGAGGGGTGGTCCTCCCGGGAGTGGGACCGGCTCCGTGTAGGGCGTCGTAAGGCGGATAGGCTGTTGGGATGACGCCATCCGAGCAGCCCAAGCCGCCCGCCGCAGACGTCACGGCCGCAGATGTCAGGGCCGAGGACGTCGAGGGGGACGTGACCGACGCGTTCGCCACCGACCTCGCCGCTGACAGCCGTGAGCGAGCGGTCGGTGCGCTGCTGAAAATCCCGGCGCTGCGCAAATTGTGGAGCGCGCAGCTCACCGGGGCGGTGGCGGACCGACTGGGTCTGCTCGTGCTGCTGTGGCTCGCCGTGCAGGCGGCGGTGGCCGACCACGCGTACGGCGGCGGCTACCGGGGTATCGCCTTCGCCACCGCGGCCGTCTTCGGGGCGCGCCTGGTCTCGACGCTGCTGTTCGGCGCCGTCCTGCTCGGCCCGCTGTCGGCGCTGACGTCCGAGAGCGGCCGGCTGGACCGCCGGTGGACGATGATCGGCGCGGACGCCGTACGACTCGGGCTGTTCATCGTCGCGCCGCTGTGGATCACCTGGTCGCAGCACACCGCGCTGACCTGGCTGCTGGTGACCGCCTTCGTCACCGGGGTGGCCGAGCGGCTGTGGGCCGTCGCCAAGGACGGCGCCGCCCCGCTGCTCCTGCCGCCGCCCGGCGACACCTCCGTGCGGCCCGCGCCCGACCACCTGGCGACGCTGCACCGGCTGGACCTGCGGACGAGCTTTGTCGCACTGCCGCTGGCAGCGGCCGGTCTCGTCGTCGTCACGCTGGTGAACACGCTGATCGCGGTCGGCGTCACCTGGTTCGACCAGCACCAGGTGGCGCTCGCCTCGTACGTGGCGGCCGGGCTCTTCTCGTCCTCCATGTCGGTGCTCTACCTCCTCGAACTGCCCTCCGGCACGGTGGCGCGTCCGCGCTCCCCGCTCGAAGGGCTGCGGCTGCCCAAGGGCCCCGCGGGCGCCGAGCGCGGCAGGACCGGCGTACTGCCGCTGCTGGTGCTGGCGACCGCCGCGGTCGTCGGCGCGATCGGCGCGGCCGTGGCCGTGGCCGTCCTGCACGCGCTCGCCCTCGGCTTCGGCCCGACCGGCTTCGGCCTGCTCGTCCTGGCCCTCACCGCCGGTACGGTCATCGGCATCCGCCTCGCCCCCCGTACGCTCCCGGCGCTGTCCAGGCGCCGGCTGCTCGCGCTGTCCATCGGCGTCACCGGGCTCGGCCTGCTCCTCACCGGCATCGTCGCCGACCAGACCACTGTCCTGCTGCTCGCGCTGCTGGCCGGCGCCGCGGCGGGCGTCACCGCCAACACCGGGCACATCCTGATCGAGCAGGAAGCCGAGGCGGGACGGCGCGGCCGTACCACCGAGCACCTGCACGCGGTCTCGCGCGCCGTTCTCGCCCTCGCCGTGATCGTCGCGCCGCTGGTCGCCGCCGCGATCGGCCCGCACCGCATCCAGAAGGGTCACTTCACCTTCGACCACGGCGGTGCCGCGTACACGCTGATGCTGATCGGCGCCCTGCTGCTGCCGGTCGCCGCGCTCGTCCTCGGCAAGACCGACGACCGCAGCGGCGTACCGCTCCGGCGTGACCTGCGCGAGGCCCTGACCGGTGCGGAACCGGCCGTCGCCCCCGCCGCCACCGGATTCTTCATCGCCATAGAGGGCGGCGACGGCGCGGGCAAGTCCACCCAGGTCGAAGCCCTCGCCGACTGGATCCGCGCCAAGGGCCACGAGGTCGTCGTCACCCGCGAGCCCGGCGCCACCGCCATCGGCAAGCGCCTGCGCTCCATCCTCCTCGACGTCTCCTCCGGCGGGATCTCGCACCGCGCCGAGGCGCTGCTCTACGCCGCCGACCGCGCCGAGCACATCGACTCCGTCGTCCGCCCCGCCCTCGAACGCGGCGCCGTCGTCATCTCCGACCGCTACATCGACTCCTCCGTCGCCTACCAGGGCGCCGGACGCGACCTCGCCCCCACCGAGATCGCCCGCATCTCCCGCTGGGCCACCGACGGACTCGTCCCGCACCTCACCGTGCTCCTCGACGTCAGCCCCGATGCCGCCCGCGAACGCTTCACCGAAGCGCCCGACCGCCTCGAATCCGAACCCGCCGCCTTCCACCAGCGCGTCCGCGCGGGCTTCCTCACCCTCGCCGCCGCCGACCCCGGCCGCTACCTCGTCGTCGACGGCGCCCAGGACCCCGCCGCCGTCACCACGGTCGTACGCCACCGCCTCGACCAGCTCCTCCCGCTCTCCGCCCAGGAGATCGAGGCCCGCGCCGAGGCCGAGCGCCAGGCCGCCGCCGAGGCCGCGCGCCTCGCCGCCGAAGAGGCCGCCCGCAAGGCCGAGGAAGAGCGCCAGGAGCGCGAGCGCCAGGCCCAGCTCGAACGGCTCCGCCGCGAGGAAGAGGAGCGCCGCCTCGCCGCCGAGGAGGCCACCCGCCGCGAGATCGCCGAGCGCGCCGCCGCCCGTGAGGCCGAGGCCGAACGCCTCCGCGCCGAGGAGGCCGCGCGCATCGCCGCCGAGGAGACGGCTCGCCGCGAGGCCGAGGAGGCCGCCCGCGCGGCCGAGCAGGAACGGCTCCGCCGCCTCGCCGAGGAGCAGGCACGCCTGCGCTCCGAGGCCGACGCGCGCCGCCTCGAAAAGCAGCGCAAGGCGGAGGAGGCCCTTCTCCGCGCCGAGGAGGCCCGCACCGCTGCGGCTGCGGCTGCCGCCGCCGCGAGTGCCGGTTCGGCCGGTTCGGTCGGCTCCTCCGGCTCCTCCGACTCCGAGAAGACCACCGAGCTGCCGCAGACTTCGGACTCGGCCGAAACCACGACGGTCAATGTCGTGCCTCCGCCGCCTTCCTCGGCTCCCGCCGAGGACGAGACGGCGGTTCTCCCGGCCGTTCCGGCCGAGCCGGCCGAGCCGGACGTGCCCGCTGGTCCGGGCGCCGATGAGACGGCGGTTCTCCCGGTCGTTCCGGCCGAGCCGGAGGATGCTCCCGCCGAGGACGCCTCGTCGGCTGACGGCACCACTTCTGACGAGTCGGCTTCGGATGTGGCCGGTTCTCGCGAGGCCGGTTCTCGCTCTCGCGGAGACAGCTCTCGCGAAGACAGCCCTCGTGAGGACAGTTCCGAGACCACGACGGTGCTCCCGCCGGTCGTACCCCCGGTCGGGTCCCCGGCCTCGGACGACCCGACCGACCGGGTCCCGCCGTGGCTCTTCCGCCCCGAGGACCAGCCGGGCAACGAGCGCACCCGCGAATTCCCCACCGCAGAGACGCCCTCGGCCGCTCCGCGCCGTCCTCGCCCCAACTGGGCCGAGGAGACCCCCCTCGACGACCTGCCCACTCTCGCCGACGAACTCCTCGGCCCTCACGACGACGACCGTCGGCCGCCGGGGCGTTCTTGACCTTTGTCTTTGCCCGCCCGCCCACCCGTGCGGGTGTTTGTTCGTCTGCGGGTGCCGCTTGTGCCTGGTCGGTGCCGGTCCGGGGTGCCTCCTCGAAATCCGTATCACCTGGCCTTTCCGCATTCGGTACCCGGCCGTCAACGTATTTCTGCGGGGGCACCCCGCCCCGTCCCCTTCCGGTACGTCGGCGTCCGGCGGTCCGGTGGGGGTTGCCGGGGAGGGTAGGGGGTCTTTTCGACGTGCCGCCCTGCGCCGGTGCCCCTTCCGAGCGGATCGGAGAGCTCGGGCCCTTCCCCAACCGCCCAACAAACCCCTCCGGTCACGCCCCCTCCGACTCCCCGCCACCCCCCCAGCACCCGCCAGCCCGTCGGCCCGCGCAGATCCCGGCCCCCCACCCACCCCAGCCGAACGTCAGGCGCGGCAGGCCCCAGCCCCGGCACCCCACCCACCCGGGTGACGCAGGTCCCGCACCCCACCCACGCCGTTCCGCCGACCCGGGCGGGCGTCCGGGTGGCGCAGGTCCCGCATCTCACGCACCCGTTCCGCCTGCCCCGCCCGCCCCGCCTGGACGTCTATTGGCGCAGGGACCTGGCCCCCCAGCCCCCCTCGCCCACCCCGCCTGGCCGTCATGTGAGGCGAGGCCCGCACCCCACCCACCCCTTCCGCCTGCCCCGGCTGGACGTTGGGGGCGCATGTCCCGGATCCCCACCCACCCCTTTCCGCCCACCCGGCTGGACGTCAGGTGAGGCGAGGCCGCACCCACCCCTTCTCGTCCGCCCGGGGTGGACGCCGACTGGTGCAGGTCCCGGATCCCTACCAACCCCCTTCGCCCGCCGGGGCGGACCGTCGGCCGTACAGGTCCCGCACCCCACCCACCCCCTTTCGCCCACCCCGCTGGGAGGTCGGGGGGCGCAGGGGCCTGGCCCCCGCCCACCCCCCTCCCGGCAACCCCCACCGGACCGTCGGACGCCGACGGACCGGGAGGGGACGGGGCGGGGTGCCCCCGCAGAAATGCGGTGACAGGGAGGGTGCCGGATACAGGAGACCAGGTAGCCGCATTTCGAGGAGGTGCCCCGGACCGGCACCGACCAGGCACAAGCGGCACCCGCAGACGAAAAAGCACCCGCACGGGTGGGCGGGCGGGCAGAACCCCCACCCCCACCCAAGGGCGAAGGTTCGCTCTTTTGGGGCGCCGTCCGCGAAGATGACCCCGTGCGGTATCGGATTCTTGGGGTCACGGAGGCCCGCCCCTCCGACGACGGGCCCGAAATCGGCCTGGGCGGCAGCCGCCTGCGAGCCGTCCTCGCGGTGCTGGCCCTCAACGTGGGCCGCCCCGTACCCCCCGAAGCCCTCATCGAACAGGTCTGGGCGGCCGACCCCCCGGCCGACGCCGCCGGCGCCCTGCAAGCCCTGATGTCGCGGCTGCGACGAGCCCTGGGCCGGGACGCCGTCGTCTCGGAACCCGGCGGCTACCGCCTGGCCACCCCCCGCGACTCGGTGGACCTGTACGAGTTCGAACGCCTCGCCCGCGAGGGCGATACGGCCCTGGCGGCCGGAGACGCCGCCACGGCGGCCGACACCCTGACCCGCGCCCTCACCCTGTGGCGCGGCCCGGCCCTGGCCGACCTCCCGGACCGCACGTCCGCCGCGGCCCGCCCCGAAGCCCTGAAACTGGCCGCCCTGCGGAACAGGGTGGAAGCCGACCTCCGCCTCGGCAGGGCGGCGGGCACCCTCCCCGGCCTGCGCGCGGCCGTGGCAGAGCACCCGCTGGACGAGTCGTTCAGGGCCCAGTTGATGCGGGCGTTGCACGCCGAGGGCAGGACGGCCGACGCCCTGGCGGCGTACGAGGAGACCAGGACCGTACTCGCGGAAGCGCTCGGCACCGATCCAGGCCCGGAACTGCGGGCGCTGCACGGCGAGTTGCTGCGGCGCAGGCCGCCGCCCCCCGCGCAGGGCAACATCCGCGCCCGCCTCACCAGCTTCGTCGGCCGCGAGGCCGAACTCGACGACATCAGAAGCGACTTGGCCGCGGCCCGGCTGGTGACGCTGACCGGCCCCGGCGGGTCTGGCAAGACGCGCCTGGCGCAGGAGGCGGGCGATGCGGCGGCGCGCCGCCACCCTGACGGCGTGTGGCTGGTCGAACTCGCCCCGCTGGACGACCCCTCGGCGGTCCCGCACGCCGTGCTGAGCGCCCTCGGTCGCCGCGACACGCTGCTGCTCGGCGGCGCGGGCCGCGACCAGTTCCTGTCCGAGGCGTCGCACGGCGAGGACCCGCTGGCCCGGCTGCTCGAACACTGCGCGCAGCGCCGCCTGTTGCTGGTGCTCGACAACTGCGAGCACCTGATCGGCGCCGCCGCCTCCCTCGCCGCCGAGCTGCTGGCGGCCTGCCCCGGAGTGGCCGTACTGGCCACGAGCCGCGAGCCGTTGGGCGTACCGGGCGAGGTCGTACGCCCGGTGGAGCCGCTGCCGCCCGCGACCGCGTACCGGCTGTTCGCCGACCGCGCGGCGACCGTACGCGCGGACGCCCGCCTCACCACGGCGGAGAACGACGCGGCCGTACGCGAGATCTGCCGCCGTCTCGACGGCCTGCCGCTGGCCATCGAGCTGGCCGCGGCCCGGCTGCGGGCCCTGTCGCCGCGGCAGATCGCGGACCGGCTGGACGACCGGTTCCGGCTGCTGACCAGCGGCAGCCGTACGGTGCTGCCGCGCCAGCAGACGCTGCGGGCGGTGGTCGACTGGAGCTGGGAGTTGCTGACCGAGCGGGAGCGTACGACGCTGCGCGGGCTGAGCGTCTTCTCCGGCGGCTGCACGCTGTCGGCCGCCGAGGCGGTGTGCGGTCCCGACGCGCTGGAGACGGTGGCCCAACTGGTGGACAAGTCCCTGGTGGTGGCGGTCCACGCGCCCACTCCCGGCCAGGACGTCCGCTACCGCCTGCTGGAGACGATCCACGAGTACGCCGGCGAGCGCGCCGCCGAGCGGCCCGAGGAGCTGGCCGCGGCCGAGCGGCGGCACACCGCGTGCTTCCGCGAACTGGCCCGCACGGCCGACTCCGAACTGCGCGGCGCCGACCAACTCCACTGGCTGGAAGTGCTGGAGACGGAGCTGGACAACGTCCGCGCCGCGCTGAACCGGCTGGTCGAGCCGCCCTCAGGCGGGAAAGAGGACACCGGGAGCCAGGACGCGGAGCTGGACGCGATCACGATCGCGCTGTCCATGGGCTGGTTCTGGTGGCTGCGCAATTACCGCGACGAAGCGGACGCCTGGCTGGAAAGGGTGACGGAGCTGGGCGGCGACCCCCCGCCCGACCCGGCGGACCGGATGTTCTGGCCACGCCTGGACCTGCGGATGCTGCACTTCTTCGTGAAGAGCGACCACGCCTCGGAGGCGCAGTGGTCCTCGGCCGACTCGCGGGCGATGGCCGCGCTGCTGGCGGCGGCGTACAGCCAGGGCGGCCCGCCCGCGGCGCGCTTCCCCGGCATGCTGTGGCCGTTCACCACGTATCTGCTCGGCAGGGACGAGGAGATCGGCCGGCACGCCGACACCGTCGTCGCCAACTGCCGTGAGTACGGCGGCGAGTGGGAGATCGCTGTGGCGCTGATGCTCCGTACGCACATCGCCGTGGACACGCCGGGCGGGCTCGCGCGGATCGACGCCGACTGGGCGGAGCTCCAGGAGCGCAGGGAACGGCTCGGCGACCGCTGGATCCGCGCCCAAGTGCACGGCGCGAGCGCCGAGATCGAGGTCGTCCGCGGGCAGTACGCGGCGGCGCACGCCGACTTCGAGGCCGCGCACCGGCTCGGCCGGGAGCTGGGCGCGGACGGCGAAGGGGCCTTCCTGCTCGCCCGGATGGGGGAGTTGGCGCACCGCCGCGGGGACGACGAGGAGGCGCGCAAGCTGGTCGAGCAGGCCGGGGAGGAAGCCGAGCTGTACAGCGTGTGGGACGCCCGCACGTACATCCGCTACCTCAAGGCCCTGCTGCTCCTGCGCCGGGGCGAGCCGCGGCAGGCCAGGGAGCTGTGCGAGACGGCGGTCGGGCACCTGGCGGACGGTACGCCGCCGCCGACGTTCAAGGTGCTGCTCGCGAGCCTGGGCGCGCGGATCACGGCGGCCGAGGGCGACCCGGTGGCGGCGCTGCTCGGTCTCGCCGAGTCGGCGAGCCTGGCGCTGGCGGAGGGCTGCACGGAGCCGGTGGTGGGCGCGCAGCTCGACTCGGCGGCCGAGGTGCTGGTCGAGCTGGGCGACCTGCGGTCGGCGGCCCGGATGTCGGCGGCGTCCTCGGCCGTACGCGGGCCGCTGCCGCGTACGGTGCCCGAGCTGGTCACCGCCGACGCCGTGGAGGAGCGGGCCAGGGCGGGCCTCGGCGACGGCGAATGGGCGGCGGCCTGCGCGGAGGGCGCGGTGCTGGACGCTTCAGAGGCGGTGGCGGCGCTGCTGGAGACGGCGCACGCGATGGCGGCGGGCTCGTAGGCGGAGCGGGGGCGTACGGCCGTACGGGAATAGGTCCCGCGCGCGTCCTCGTTGACGACACAGACCTTGATTGAGCATTCAAGGAATAGCCAGCGCCCGCCTACGCCCGGAAGTGAAAAGCCTTGAAAGTTGAGATCTACTCCGATATCGCCTGCCCCTGGTGCTACCTCGGAAAATCCCGCTTCGAGCGCGCCCTCGCCGCTTTCCCGCAGGGCGATTCGGTCGAGGTGGTCTACCGGCCGTTCCAGCTCGACCCGACCGCGCCCGAGAGCCCGCAGCCGCACCGCGAGGTGCTGGCGAGGAAATTCGGGCCGCAGGCTGTGGCCATGGACGACCGGCTCGCCGCGATGGGCGCGGCCGAAGGGCTGACCTTCGACTTCGACACGGTCGTGGAGAACAACTCGCTGCTCGCCCACCGCCTGCTGCGCTTCGCCCTGGACACGTACGGCCCCGAGACCCAGAACCGGCTCAAGGGCCGCCTGATGACCGGGCACTTCGGCGAGGGTCTGGACATCGGCGACCGTACGGCCCTGACGGACGCGGCCGTCGCGGCCGGCCTCGACCGGGACGCGGTCGCCGCCTTCCTCGCCGGTGACGACCTGCGCGACGAGGTCGTGGCGGAGATCGACCAGGCCCGGCAGATCGGCATCACGGCCGTGCCGACCTTCGTCTTCGAGGGCAAGTGGGCGGTGCAGGGCGGCCAGGAGACGTCCGTCTTCCTCCAGGCGCTCGAACAGGTCGCCAAGGACTCGGCCGCCGAGGCCGCTGCCCTCGCCGGTACGCAGGACGCGGCCGCCGACGCCGCCTGCGCCGACGGCGTGTGCGCGGTCCCGCCGGCCACCACCGCGGACGCACCGGCCGCGAACAGCTAATCGGTTCATGGCCGAGAGCGCTCATCGCCGAGAGCGCTCCTGGTCGCAGACCCCATGGCCCGGGCGCTCTCTGTACGAAAACGCCCGGAGCCCGCGGACCGGCCGCTCGCGGACCGGCCGCCTACGAGCAGCTGATCACCGAATCCGCCCAGTCGGCCAGATTCGCCAGCCCCAGACCGGGCCCGCCGCCGTGCCGCCCCTCGGGATCGACCACCAGCCGGATCGTCTTGTACCCGGTGATCCCGACGTGCACGGGCACGGCCGCGTCGCCGCCGCGTACGACACCCGACTGCCACAGCCGGGTGTCGTCGCCGTACACCGAGAAGCTGGCCGCGCCGAAGCGCCCGGTCAGGCCGTCGATCCCGGCCCGCGCGTCATAGGTGACGCATGCCTGGTTCAGGTCGATGGTCAGCGACGACGGCGCGTGGACGGTGATGCCGTGCTCGTACCGCGTACCGCCGATCGTCAGGCCCCAGCGGTTCCACCACCAGCTCGTGACCGACGGCCGGATCGTCGGCCCGGAAGTGTCGCCGAAACCGCTGATGCCCAGCGAATTGACCTTGTACGCGGTCGGCGCGGGCGGCGGAGGGGTCGGTGTCGGCGTCGGTGTCGGGGTCGGCGTGGGGGTCGTCGGGGCCGGCTCGGGCGGCGGAGGGACGACCGGCTTCGGCTTCGGCTCCGGCGCGGGCTTGGGACTCGGCTTCGCCGGGGTCGGCTTCGGCTTCGGCGGCGGAGTCGTCTTCTCGACCGGCTGGACGGGCGGCGGAGGGACGACCGGCTTCGGCTTCGGCGCGGGTTTCGGCACGGGCGGCGGGGGAGTGGTCACCACCGCGACCGGCGGCGGCTTGGGCTGGGCCTTCGGCGGCGCCTTCTCGTGGCCCCCGGTGAGGGCCAGCGCGAACGCCGCCGCCGCGGCGGCGACCACCACGGCCGCGGCGATGCCGACCTTGGCGGGCGCGCCGAGCCCTTCGGACGCGGCGCCTCCCGCGGCCGCGCCGCCCGCGCTCGACGTCGTACCCGACCCGGCAGCGGCGGCGGCCACGCCTCCGGCCCCCGCCGCGCCGACCGCTCCGCCGACCGCGACGATCCCGGCGGCCTTGGCGGCGTAGACGGCGGCGAACCAGCCGATGTACGCGACCGGCAGCAGCCCCTTGAGCGCCGAGTTGAGGTCGGCCAGCTCCAGCGAGGCGGCCGTGCACCGCTCGCACTCCTTCAGGTGCCTGCTCAACTCGCGGTCCGCGCGCATCCGCAGGCCCCCGCGCGCGTGCGCCCCGAGCCGGTCGGCGTACCGCGCGCACTCGCCCTCGGCGGTCAGCGTGGAGCTGACGTGCGCCTGGAGATACGCCTGGCGCAGGCCCTCGCGGGCCCGGTGGGCCAGGACGGCCGTGGCGTTGGGCGTGAGGCCGAGCAGCGGCGCGATGGCGGACGGCGACTCGTCCTCGACTGCGGTGTGCCACAGCACGGTCTGCCAGCGCTCGGGGAGGGTACGGAACGCCTGGATGGCCAGCGTCTGCTCGGCCTCCTGCATGGCCCGTACGTCCGCGCCGAGTTCGTTGGTGTCCTCGGTGGCCGTCGAGCCCGCCGCGGAGACGGCGAAGACGGCGAAGTCCTCGACCAGGTGCTCGCGCTTGGCGGTGTTGCCCCAGGACCCGGCGACCCGGCGCACCGTGGTGAGCAGATACGCGCGGACCGCCGACTCGGGGCCGCTGCCGCCGCGGATCGCCTGGAGCGTACGGGCGAAGACCTCGCCGGTCAGATCCTCCGCGGTGTGCGCGTCCCGGCAGCAGGTGCGTGCGTAGCGGCGAACCGATTCGGCATGCCGCCGGTACAGCTCCTCGTACGCGCTGTCCTGCCCGCCGCGTACCCGTGCCACCAACTCGGCGTCGGACAGCGCGGATTCGAGGGCGTCGGCCTCGGCGGAGGCGGTGTGCGCGGGATGGCCCTGGACGGAGAGCAGGTCGTCGTCGGCCGGCGCCTCGGTGGCCGGTGTCCCGGCGGACGGTGGCGCGGCGGGGGCGGGTACGCGGCCGGACTCCGGGTCGGCGGTACGGCCCGGCTCGCGGTCCGTGCCCCAGTCGGTCTCACGCGCGCCGTCGCCGGTCCCCTCGCGGACGTCGTCGCGTGCGGCCGGGTCGCGCTGCCCCGGCACTTCGCGCTGCCCCGGCACCCTGCGCGAGGGCAGCCCGTCGCCGGTCTCCGGGCCCGCGGCGGGAGCGCCGGACTCGCCGTTTGCCTCTTCCACGGGGCAAGCGTGGCACAGGAGGGCGGACCGGGGTCACGGGATACCGGGGAACCACTCATCCGTGGAGAGATCGTTCACGATTCCTCTACGTTCACCCGATCGGTGGAGCGCGTGACGACGACCCGAGCGGCGCCGGGTCGCGCGACGTCCCGCCGCGTGACTCCGAGCGCCCGGTGCCGAGCCGTTTATATCGAGCCGGGTCCTTGAGCCGAGCCGTGTTGCTCGGCTGATCCGAGTCGCTGAGCCCGGCGCTGTCGTAGAGCCCAGCCCCCGCGGGGTGAGCCGCGCCGCGTTACGCCGGCTCCTGACCGTCCGTCACGCCCTCGCCCCGCGCCGCCGCGCCCCCTGACGGGGTGTCGGCCGCCCGCTCGCCGGGCCGCGAGCGCAGCCCGTCCAGCAGGATGTCCAACAGCCGTGCCGAGGCCGCCGCCTGCTGCTCGGGATCGGGCAGCGAAGGCGCCGAGGTGGCGATGACCAGCAGGACGTCGGCCACCGACACGTCGAGGCGCAACTCGCCCGCCTCGCGCGCCCGGTCCACGAGCCGTCCGACGACGTCGAGCAGTGCCCGTATGCCGTCCTGGTCGCTGCTCCGGTCGGCGCCGCCGTCGCTTCCGCCGATGTCGTCACGGCCCGCGTGGTCCGCGACCTCACCGGCCGTTCCCGTGACCGTGCCTGCAACCGGACCCGCGCCCGCTGACGTCGTCGCCGCGACGCTCCCGGCCGCCGTCGCGAACGGATTGCGCTGCTGCGGCACCCGGTTCGGCTCGACGCCCAGCGGCGACGTACCGCCGTGCTCCGTACCGGCGCCCGTCGACGGGCTCTGCACCCGCAGCACCTGCGGCGGCAGCAGCCGCCCGGCGCCCGAGGCGACCGAGGTACGCAGGAAGCGCGCCAGCGCCGACCACGCCTCGTTCTCCTGGCCGAGCGCCGTACGCGCCTGCTCGGTCAGCCGCGCCGTCTCCTCCTCGGCGATCCGCCTGACCAGCACGTCCTTGCTCGGGAAACGGCGGTAGACCGTACCCACGCCGACCCGCGCGCGGCGGGCGACGTCCTCCATCGGAGCCCCGTACCCCGACTCGCCGAAGACTTCACGCGCGGCCCGCAGTACGTGTTCCAGATTGCGCTGCGCGTCGACGCGCAGCGGTGCCGGACGGTTTCCGCCGACGGCGCCGTCCGAACCGGCCGCGGCCGTCGTCCACTGAGAGTCCTGAATGTGCATATACGTATCCCCCGGAAAATTCGCGTCTCCCCCCGGAGACTCCCCGCTCATGGGCGATCATCAGTACGCGTCCCCCGCAGTACTACGAGATACGAACATAGTTGAGCCCACGTCAAGAAAGAAGGGGGTTGTGATCCGACCGGCGCGCGCCCCCGATCGGAGCAACGGGCACCGTGCACTTCCGCGCGGCCTTTGCCCGGTGATGGGTGCACCGCTGACCTGCTGCGTCGCCGAACCCGTCGAAGAAACCGGGGAATCATCACGTCCGCGCTGTGGACAAACGGCTATGGTCCATTGCGTCATGGAGCAATGACGGAGTCGGCAGCGAGGAACAGAGCAGGCATCCCGCGCATTCTCGTGGTGGGCGGTGGCTATGTCGGGATGTACACCGCGCTGCGGTTGCAGCGGAAGCTCAAGCGCGACGAGGCCGAAGTCGTCGTCGTCGAACCGCAGCCGTACATGACGTACCAGCCCTTCCTGCCCGAGGCCGCCGCCGGATCCATCTCCCCTCGCCATGTCGTCGTACCGCTGCGGCGGGTGCTCGGCAAGTGCCGGATCGTGGTGGGCGAGGCGCGCGGCATCGATCACGCCAAGCGCGTCGCGAGCATCGCCACCCCGGTCACCGACGAGGAGGGCGGCGACCTGCTGGAGCTGGCGTACGACCAGCTCGTGATCGCGCCGGGCTCGGTCTCCCGCACCCTCCCGGTTCCCGGACTCGCCGAGCACGGCATCGGTTTCAAGACCGTCGAGGAGGCGATCGGGCTGCGCAACCACGTGCTGGAACAGCTCGACATCGCCTCCTCCACCCGTGACGTCGACGTCCGCGAGGCCGCGCTGACCTTCGTCTTCGTCGGCGGCGGATACGCGGGCGTCGAAGCGCTCGGCGAGCTGGAGAACATGGCGCGTTACGCCGTGCGGTACTACCACAACATCCGCCCCGAGGACATGAGATGGGTCCTGGTCGAGGCATCCGGCCGGATCCTGCCCGAGGTCGGCGAGGAGATGGGCAAGTACGCGATCCGCGAGCTGCGCGGGCGCAACGTCGACATCCGGCTGGAGACGCGGCTGGAGTCGTGCGAGAACCGGATCGCCGTACTGTCCGACGGCGAACGGCTGCCCACCAGGACGGTGGTCTGGACGGCGGGCGTCAAACCGCACCCGGTGCTGGCCGCGACGGACCTGCCGCTCACCGACCGCGGACGGCTGCGCGCCGAGGCCACCTTGCGGATCGCCGGTTCGGAGACGGCGTGGGCGGCGGGCGACGCGGCGGCCGTGCCCGACCTGACGGCGCGGGAGCCCGGCACCGACTGCGCCCCCAACGCCCAGCACGCCCTGCGGCAGGCCCGCGTCCTGGCCGACAACGTCCTGGCGACCCTGCGCGGCCGGCCGCTGACCGAATACCGCCACAAGTACGCGGGCTCGGTCGCCTCGCTCGGGCTGCACGAGGGTGTCGCCTTCATCTACGGGCGCAAACTCAAGGGTTACCCGGCCTGGTTCATGCACCGCGCCTACCACCTCAGCCGCGTCCCCACCTTCAACCGCAAGGCCCGTGTCCTGGCGGAATGGCTGCTCGCGGGGCTCTTCAAGCGCGAGATCGTCTCGCTCGGCTCACTGGAACACCCGCGCGCCGAATTCGAACTGGCCGCCGGATCGCACCGCGATCCCGACGCCCCCTGACCCGCCCCGGACGCCGCGCGATTCCCCCCGGGGGCGCCGGTCGGCCACACTGGTGGTGTGACCACGCGTGCGCCAGCACCTGCAAAGAGTGACAAATACGAGGAATCGGACGTTTGAACCTTACGCGTTGGAGCGCCCGGCTCCCCGGAACACAGCGACGCAGTGCCGTACCCGCGGCGCGCGCCAAAGTCGGCGACCCCGTGCGCGCCGACGCGGCCGACCCCGCGACGGCACCGCAGGACGCGGGCAGCGGCATCGCCCCTGACGCCGACCCCGAAGGCACCCGCCAGGCCCCCGGCCCACCGGCCGGTCGGGCCACGGGTCCCGTCCCCGCCGCCGGCGCCGTCACCGACGAACCGTCAGTCACCGGCGTCCTCAGCCGCCTTCCGGCCCTCATCGCCGTCACACACGGCCCCGCCCATCGCGTGGACTTCGTCAACGACGCCTACACGGAGGTCTTCGGCGCCCGCACCACCGGCGCCCCGGCCCGCGACGCGCTGCCCGAACTCGACGAGCTCGGCCTGCTCCCGCTCATGGACCAGGTCCACCGCAGCGGCAAGCCGCGCACCGTCAAGGCCCGCAAGGTGGTCGGCGGCGACGACCGCTCACCCGCCAAGCCCGGCTACTTCACCTTCACCTGCACCCCCGTCAGGGCCGGCGACCCCGACCCCGAGCGCCGCGGCGTCCTGGTCTTCGCCGCCGACGTCACCGACCAGGTGCACTCCGCCGAGCGCCTGCGCGAGAGCGAACGCCGCCTCCACGAGACCGCCGTCACCCTCCAGCGCAGCCTCCTCCCGCAGGAGCTCGAACAGCCCGACGACCTCCGCGTCGCCGCCACCTACCAGCCCGGCGGCACCGACGCGGCCGTCGGCGGCGACTGGTACGACGTGATCACCCTCGGCGCGGGCCGCACCGCCCTGGTCATCGGCGACGTGATGGGCCGGGGCGTCCGTGCCGCGGCCGTCATGGGCCAGCTCCGTACCGCCGTACGCGCCTACGCCCGGCTCGACCTGCCGCCGCACGAGGTCATCCAGCTCCTGGACGGGCTCGCCTCGGAGATCGACGCCACCCAGATCGCCACCTGCGTCTACGCCGTGCACGACCCCAGCGAGGGCCGCCTGTCGTACGCCACCGCGGGACACCTGCCGATCCTGATCCGCGACCCGGACGGCACCGTCCGCCGCGCCGACGAACCCACCGGACCGCCGCTCGGCACCGGCGGTTGGATCCACACCTCGGGCTCGGTCGCCCTCGGCCCCGGCTGCACCGCCGTCCTGTACACCGACGGCCTGATCGAGCGGCGTGGCGAGGACATCGATGTCGGTGTGGACGCCCTGATGTCGGCCCTGTCCGGCGCCACCGGCGCGCCCCAGGTGATCTGCGACCGCCTGATGCGCGCCCTCGGCGTCACCTCGGAACACGACGACGACGTGGCCGTCCTCGTCCTCCAGTACCCGGACCACACCGGCAGCGAGGCCGAGCTCTTCCGCAACGCCTCGCTCGAACTCCTCGGCGGCGTCGAGGCCGCACCCCGCGCCCGCGCCTTCGCCTCCGGGGTGCTCGCCTCCTGGCGCTTCCCCGTCGAACTGCGCGACCTCGGCGTCCTCGCGGCCAGCGAACTCGTCGCCAACTCCCTCAAGCACGGCACCCCGCCTATGCGGCTGCGGCTGCGCCGCACCGACCGGCGGCTGATCATCGAGGTCACCGACGGCGACGACCACCTGCCGCGCCGCCGCCGCGCGGAACCCGGCGACGAGGCCGGGCGCGGCATCTCGATCATCGCCACCGTCGCCTCGTCCTGGGGCTCCCGCCGCACCCCGGGCGGCGGCAAGGCCGTCTGGTGCGAATTCGCCCTGCCGGGCTGAGGGTGCCCACGGGGTGAGGCGGGCGGGGTGACGGTGTCCCCGCCGCTGGGCCGGGTCCGGGGCCGTTGGGGGTCCGGATCCGTTCGGGTCCGAGTCCGTTCGGGTCCGGGGCCGACCGCCTGGCCGAGGGCCGGGAAGGCCCTCGGGCCGGAGGGGCGGGGGCGGCGACTACCGGGAGACGGTCGTGGCCGGTTCCGGTCGCGCTTCGGCCGTGGCGCCGACGGGCGCGGCCGGTATTCGGGCGGCCGGGTCGGCTTCCGCGGTCACCCGCGAGTCCAGGTCCAGGTCCTTGGCTTGAGCCGAGTCGAGGACCACGTCCACGGTCGTGTCCGTGTCCGTCCCGGCAGGGACCCGCGGCGCGGAACGGGCGACCACGCGGGCCGCCGCCAGATGCGGACTGTCCTGCAAGAGCGTGAGGTGCCGCCCCATCCGCAGCGCGGTCACCGAGATCGCCAGCGAGCAGAGCACCAGCATCACGATGTACGCCCCGTACGCGCCCGCACCCGCCATCAGGCCGCCGACGGCGGGACCGAGGGCGAGGGCCAACTGCTTGACCAGCGCGAACGCCGAGTTGTACTGACCGACCATCCGCGCGGGCGCCAGATCGGCGACCAGCGGAGCCACGGTCGGCGCCAGCATCGCCTCGCCGAGCCCGAACAGCGCGTACGTCGAGATGATCGCCGCGACCGCCATCGCGTGACTGCCGTGCACCAGCCCGGACGCCCCGGCTACCAGCCAGGCGACCGTCCAGACCAGACCGACCGCCGCGATGACCCGGCTGCGCCTGCGCTGCTCGACCAGCCGCAGCACCACGAACTGCGCCAGCACGATCACGGCGGTGTTGGCCGCGAGCGCCACGCCCAGCGTGGTCGGCGAAATCCGGGTGACCTCGACGGCGAACGCCGAGAGCCCCGACTCGAACTGCCCGTAGCAGGCGAAGAACATCACGAAGCCCAGCACGGACACCATGACCATCGCCCGGTCCCCGAGCAGCAGCCGCCAGCCGCCCGAGGCAGCGCCGTCGGACCGCACGGCCCCGTCGACCTGCGGCGCGTGCGGCATGCGCACGGTCGCTATGACCGCGCCGAGCACCAGGAACATCGCCGCCTCGATGGCGAAGAGACGGATGAACGACGCCGGATGCGCGGTGTCGACCAGCAGACCGCCGAGCAGACCGCCGAGGCCGAGCCCCAGGTTGTTGAGGAAGAACTGCGTGGCGAAGGCGCGCGACCGCGTCGCGGTCGTCGAGCACCACACGATCATCGTCGCCAGCGCGGGCTGCACCACCGCTATACCGGCGCCGAGCGCACCGGCCGCCGCGATGACCACCGGTTCACTGCCGGACAGCCCGAGCCCCAGTGACCCGGCGGCGGCCAGCACCGTACCGACCACCGCGACCGGCACCGGTCCGCGCTGATCGATGACCCGACCGGTGAAGGGCAGCACCAAGAGCGCCGCCACGGCGAACGTCGCGAGCACCACACCTGCGGTACCCGCGCCCAGCCCCCGCACCTGCGAGACGTAAATAAAGGTGAACGGGACCGTGAAGCCGTTCCCGAACGCGCTCAGCGCTGTCCCCACCTGGATCCGGCGCAGCGCCGCGCCCATCGCCGTTGTCACACTCACCCCACTTGACCATTGAGTCTTCGCCTTGAAGACTTCAGCACTAAAGTTCGAAGCTAAAGAGTACATCGCGAAGGGCTTTAGCGCAAAGGGTTCCGTGCCATACTCGAAGGATGACCGCAGCCGCAGGTTCACCGGGGGCGCCGCAGGAGCTGGACCTCGACGCCCAGATCGCCGCCTACCAGCGCGAATTCCCTGAGGTCGACCCCCAGGTGGAGAAGGTCGTCACCGCCCTGGGCCGCCTCAACCGCCGGATGAACGTGGCGTACGGCCGCCAGCTCGTCGACCTCGGCATCAGCAGCGCCGAGTGGGAAGTCCTCAAAGCACTCGTCGTCGTCGGCAAGCCCTACCGTCTCGGCCCCGGCGACCTCGCCAAGCGCCTCGGCCTCACCCCGGCCGCCATGACCCACCGGATCGACCGCATGGTCGCCGAGGGCTTGGTCACCCGCGAGCGCGACGAGGCCAACCGCGTCCGCGTCATCGTCGAACTGACCGACGAGGGCCGTGACAAGTGGCTCCAGACCATGCGCCTGGCCGCCGTCTTCGAGGACGAGCTCCTCCAGGACCTCACGACGGTGGAACGCGCCGCCCTCGGCGAGATCCTCACCCGCCTTCTGCGCCGCGTCGAGTACAGCCAGCCGGACGCCGGCGGCCGGCTCGAAGACCTGGACTGACCCGTGTGATCGGGACCACCTTGCCCCGAGTTGACATGGGTGGTCCTCGTCCGTAGTGTTCTCCGAGTTGTCCGACGTGAGCGCCGACTCCGGTCGGTCCCCGGACAGCCATTCCGCAGGAACCTTTCGACCATGACCGACAGCCTTGTGTTGTCGCGTTGTCGTCGTGCGTTTGTGTGTTTCCGCGGAATGCAGGCGGTGTTTCGTTCGACCGGGCCGATTTGGCCGGGCGGTACGGGATCAGCTAATGTCTCACTCGTCGGAACGGCCGAACAGCCGGAAAGACAAGCCCCGCTGACTGGGGGTCAGGCACTGGAAAGCGTCTGATAGAGTCGGAGACACGACGAAGGGAAAGCCCGGAGGGCCGGTGAAACGGTCTGAAGGAAGCTTCCGTTCCTTGAGAACTCAACAGCGTGCCAAAAGTC